>NZ_FOYV01000001.1:1447267-2894534 GCF_900115175.1 Marinobacter gudaonensis | reverse complement strand
GGGCAGATTCCTATGCATTACTCACCCGTCCGCCGCTCGTCAGCAGGGAGCAAGCTCCCCCTGTTACCGCTCGACTTGCATGTGTTAAGCCTGCCGCCAGCGTTCAATCTGAGCCATGATCAAACTCTTCAGTTTAAATCATACAAGAATCCGAAGATTCTCTATTCTTGCTCAAGACAAAACTCAATTTCGACGAGTCACTGTCCTGATATTTCATATCCGAAATACCTCGGCCAGCGCCCACACGAATTACTTGGTTAACTTTTTAAAGAGCGTTGAGCCTCTGCTCAATCAAGGCCGCGTATTCTACATCGTTACGCCGCCTTGTCAACCGTTTATTTCCCGCTGCCTCCCGTCTCCGGAAAGCGCCGGAAAATCACCCGGCTTACTGCTTGTTTCGAGGCGCGCATTCTACAGTGAATCGCTTGCCTGTCAACTGCTTCCTGAAGAAATTAAAAACTCATTTTCTTCAAGACATTCAAACAGTTATCTCTCGATTTTTGCGCCACCTCAGCGGTGCTCCCCTCGAAAGAGATGCGCATTCTACAGAGCTGCCCGAGGGTGTCAACGGCGATTCTGAAAAAATCTCAAAATCGCCCCTAATCGATCAAACAGTGATCAGAACCCGGGCGATCTTCTTCTTGCCCGCCTGGATAACGCACTCATCACCTTCCACAAACACCCGATCGCCTTCGAATTTCTGACCATCGACAAAGACGGCACCGCGACCCAGAACGTCCCTGGCCGCCGCGCCATTCTTTACCAAGCCGGCCAGGCGAAGCACCGCTGCCATCGGAATCTCGGACTGCCCCTCAAGGGACACTTCGACCGTCGGCACGTTTTCGGGGATCTCGCCGAGAGCCACCCGATTACCGGCTGACTTGTGAGCAGTCCTGGCCGCCTCCTCATCATGGAAGCGGGTAATGATTTCCTCCGCGAGCAGTTTTTTGTAGTCCTGAGGATTGGCGCCGCCAGCCACGGCCTTGCGGAATTCGTCTACTTCTGCAAGCGGCCGGAAGCTCAGCAGCTCAAAGTAGCGCCACAGGAGATCATCCGGCATGGACAGTAACTTGGTGTACATTTCGCCAGGCGAATCGTTTACGCCTACATAGTTGCCCAGGGACTTGGACATCTTCTGGACACCATCCAGCCCTTCCAGAATCGGCATCGTCAGTATTACCTGAGGCGACTGACCATAGTGTTTCTGAAGTATGCGCCCCATCAGGAGATTGAACTTCTGGTCGGTGCCGCCCAGCTCAACATCCGCTTCCATGGCGACGGAGTCATACCCCTGGACCAGGGGGTAAAGGAATTCGTGAATGGCAATCGCCTGCTCAGCCCGGTAGCGCTTGGTGAAGTCATCCCGTTCAAGCATTCGGGCAACCGTATACTGACCTGCCAGCTTGATCATATCGGCGGCGCTCATCTTGCTCATCCAGTCGGAGTTGAACATCACGCGCGTTTTCTCGGGATCAAGGATCTTGAACACCTGCTCTTTATAACTGACCGCGTTCTCTGCGACCTGCTGCTCTGTCAAGGGAGGGCGCGTAGCGCTTTTACCGGTAGGATCACCAATCATGCCGGTGAAATCACCAATCAGGAACATAACCTCATGCCCCAGATCCTGAAACTGGCGAAGCTTGTTGATCAGGACGGTGTGGCCAAGGTGCAAATCCGGAGCCGTCGGATCGAACCCCGCCTTGATCCGCAGTGGACGACCTTCCTTCAACTTCTTGATGAGCTCTTCTTCCGGGATGAGCTCGTCTATGCCGCGCTTGATTATCGCCAACGCTTCCTCAATGGATGCCATGAACAACACGTCCCCGTTTTGGTTCTGCAAAGATTCGGTTGGTTACAGAGATCAACAAAAGAAATCTGTGAGTTACCTGCCGCCCTGTTACAGTAAAATGACCAGAATTTGATCAACGCGGATCCGACAGGGCGACGTAGTATACCAATGCCGTCGCCAGAAATCCGGAAGCCGGGGCAGCAACGGTAATGTTCGGCGCTGTCCCGCGCGCTTTTTATACGGTAATCTGTTGGACTATACTTGAACAACAGCTTTAATTAGGTAGTACAACCTACCGGAATGCCGATTAAAACGGGTGCGACACGTGCTGAAAATGTTTCCGAAAACCCACATCACCATTGCTGCCGGAGTAACGGTTGTTGTCACCGCCGCTATTTTGATGAGCCCCAGCAGCAACGTCGAAGCCAAGCGAATGTCTTACGCGCTGGACCTTGAACAGGGCACCGTTTCTTCAACACAGCCGGAGCCAGTTCAGCAGGACACCACCGCAGCTCCGCTGCCCGAGAAGGCCAAAGCAGAACCATCCTCTGCCGAAAACGCGACAAACGAAGTGGCGGTTGCCTCCCCCGTGCAACAAAACGTTGAACCCGACGTACCGGCAGCGCCCAGACTTGAGTGGCAAACCTACGCCATCAAATCCGGGGATACGCTCTCTTCCCTGTTCAAGAAGGCCGGATTCAACGATGGCATCATGCTCTCGGTCATTCACGGCAAGGGCGAAGCAGAAAAGCTGCAGCGCCTGTATGCCGGTGAAACCATTCGCTTCGCCACCACCGAAGACGGCAATCTGGCTGGCGTGGATCTGCAGCGAAACCTGCTTGAAACCCTGAAAATCCGGAAAGAGGGTGACACCTACGCTGGTGAGACAGAGGTACGGAAGCCCGAATCCAGACCCGCGTTTGCGTCCGGCACCATCGATGGCTCACTTTATCTGGCCGCCCGGGAAGCAGGCCTGAACGATCGCCTCACAATGGAACTGGCCGGCATTTTCGGTTGGGATATCGACTTTGTATACGACGTGCGCAAAGGCGACCAGTTTGAAGTTGTATACGAAGAGCTCTACCTGGACGGCGAAAAGTTCGACACCGGACGCATCCTGTCGGCCCGCTTCGTTAATCGCGGCGAAGAGAACATTGCCCTTCTTTACACCGACAGCAATGGCGACAGCGATTACTACGCGCCGAACGGCAAGAGCATGCGCAAAGCGTTTCTACGCACTCCCATCAACGCCCGGGTTTCCTCTCCCTTCAACCTTCAGCGCCGCCACCCGGTACTGGATGTCGTTCGCCCTCACGAAGGCACTGACTACGCAGCGCCTCCCGGAACCCCAATCAAGGCCGCTGGTTCAGGTCGGGTGAAGTTTGCCGGGTGGAAAGGCGGTTACGGTCGCACCGTTATTCTCCAGCATGGCGACAACATCACCACCCTTTATGCCCATATGAGCCGATTGGGCAAAGGCATCAAGAACGGCACACGGGTAAAGCAGGGCCAGACTATCGGCCACGTGGGCTCATCCGGAATGGTCACCGGCCCCCACCTGCACTACGAGTTCAGACTGAACGGAGCGCCGCGCAATTCCAGAACCGTAAAACTGCCAGACGCCAAGCCGATTCCCTCCGCGGAGATGGCCCGCTTCAAGAAGTTCACAGAGCAGCGACTGGCCCAGTTCGACGTGTTCCGGGAGAGCTACCAGCAGCTGGCCCTGGCGACAGACGACTGACGATCATGGAAGCCTGGATCGGGCTCATGTCCGGCACCAGCATGGATGGCATTGATGCCGTGCTGGTGTCCTTCAATGGCCAGCACAGCCGGATCATCAGCTCACACACCGAGCCCTATCCGGACTCGGTCAGGCACCGACTGCTTTCGGCCAGCCAGAACCAGGCCGCTCCCGATGAACTGGGCGAACTGGACACCCTGACAGGAAGCCTTTTCGCACAGGCGGCTGCTGAGGTCATCCGTAAAGGTGAGATCTCACCCTCGTCGGTCAGAGCCATTGGCAGCCACGGCCAGACCATACGGCACCAGCCCTCAGGCGCCTCGCCCTTCACCATCCAGATCGGCAATCCGGCCCTCATTTCGGAGGCCACCGGCATTACCACGGTGGCGGACTTCCGTAGACGGGATATGGCGTCCGGCGGACAGGGCGCCCCCCTGGTACCCGCGTTCCACAAGGCCTTTTTCCGCTCGGACTCCGAGGATCGCTGCCTTCTGAACCTGGGCGGTATCGCCAACATTACCTGGTTACCGGCAGACCCTGAATTGCCGGTGGTCGGTTTCGATACCGGCCCCGCCAACGCTCTGATGGATGCCTGGTGCCTCGACCAGACCGGCCTGCCATTCGATTCGGAAGGGCATTGGGCAAAAGAGGGAAACGTGGACAATGACCTGCTGAATGACATGTTGTCGGACGCTTACTTCCTGCGAAAGCCTCCGAAAAGCACAGGCAAAGAGCGCTTCAATCTGGATTGGGTGAAAACCCTCGCCAACAGACACCCCGACACTCGGGCCGAAGACATCCAGCGAACCCTGCTACAGCTCACCGTCGCAAGCGTCGCCAATCAGTTGCCCAAACAAAGCGGCTTTCGCCTATATGTCTGCGGAGGTGGAGCCCGGAACCCGGTGCTTATGGAAGAGCTTGGCAAAGCGCTGCCTGATACCCGTTTGACTCTTACGTCAGAACTGGGGCTGGACCCACAACTGGTTGAGCCGGTGGCCTTTGCCTGGTTAGCAAAGCGGGCCCTGGAAGGACAGCCCGGGAACCTGCCAGACGTTACCGGAGCTGCCGGCCCCAGGATTCTTGGAGCGATCTACCCGGCGTGATTGCAAAAGAATAGGTTGAAACAGGGCGGGTGGCCTCGCCACCCGAGGGGGGATCAGATGGAGAAGGAACTGCCGCAGCCACATGTGGAGCTGGCGTTGGGATTCTGGACCACAAACTGTGAGCCCTGGAGACCTTCCTGATAGTCGATGGTTGCTCCAACCAGATACTGGTAACTCATCGGATCAACCAGAAGAGACACTCCATCACGCTCAACGACTGTGTCTTCCTCATCCTGGGCCTCATCAAACGAAAAGCCATACTGGAATCCGGAACAACCACCGCCGGTCACGAACACCCGGAGCTTGAGATTGGCGTTCTCTTCCTCCTCGATCAGCTCACGGACCTTGGCAACGGCGCTGTCACTGAAGAACAGCGGTGTCGCTATCTGTTGCTGGACTGCACTCAAGTCTGCCTCCGGAAATTCGCCAACTGTCTGACCGATTATGTTATTCCTGACCAAAACAATCAACTATTCGGACTTTCCACCATCCAGCGACGCATCGGAACCCACCGGCTCGGAATGATCGGTCGTTGATTGCTCCGCACGCTCGGCCCGGGAACGATCCTGGCCGATCAGGCCTACCGGCTCCCGCTGATGAACCAGGTTGCCATTGACAGAGGCACCCATAGCCATTTCAATCAGGTTGTAGTAGACACTGCCATTTATGGACGCCTTTTCCGCCAGCTCAAGATGAGCCGAGGCGTAGACATCCCCGTGCACAGTGCCGTTGATGATCACGTGGGGCGCGTTAATGTCTCCGGTGACCTCACCAACTTCTGACACTCTCAGTACCGCATCCGCGCCTTCATCGGCAATCACCTTGCCACGAATTCGACCGTCTACATGCAGGCCGCCGGAAAAGTGGACATCGCCCTCGACCGTGGTCCGGGAGGAGATCAGGGTGTCAAAGTGGCCGGCTGGGCGGCGCGGCTTCTGTTTCTTTTTGCCAAGCATGTCAGTTCTCCGTTAATTGATCCCAGCGAAAGGTCCGCTCGGCCTGTGAGGATTTTTGCCCCTCCGCCTGGGCTACCACCTGTATTTCGATCGGCTCGAAGTCTTCCGGCAAAACCAGGGAACCCTCAACGTCCTGGAAGTACCGGAACCGGAACTTCACACCAAGATCCTCAATGTCTTCGGAAAGGTCTCTCAACGCGATGACCTCTTTTTCCTCATCTCTCAGTCCGATGACGTTTACCGCCACCACACCGGAGATGTAGCTCTTGTTATTACCAACCTGGGTCAGCACCAGTTTGAAGTCGTAGGCATCCTGGGCCCGATCGAACGCCAGTGTGAGGCTGTCCACCTGTAGCCCCTTGCTGGTCTCCGAGGGCGCCATGATGTTCCGGTAAAAGGTAAGGTCTGACTGCAGGGAAACGATCCGGGTTTCCAGCTCCACGATGGTTCGGCGCGCCTGATTCAGCGCCTGCTCATCAATGGCCTTACCCCGCTCCAGATTGATCAGTTGCTGCCGGGCCTCGCGGAATTCCTCGCGCAGGTTTTCCACTTCGTCCTCCAGCGCCCGATTCGATTCCTGCGTACTGGAGAACCGGAACCCGCCCTGGGCAAGACCCGTGGCGTAACCTGCCGCCGCGGCAACGAGGGTAAAAATCAGCAGAATCGCCGTCCGGCGAATCCGGTGCCCGGGGCGGTGGCGAACCACCACATATTCTTCGGCCGGCTTTCGCTGCTCACTCACAGTGGTGCCTTCAAGCCTTACGGCAACAGCGCCGGGGCATCAAGCCCCAGAGTTTCACCCAGCCCGAACATGATGTTCATGTTCTGAACCGCCTGGCCCGCAGCGCCCTTCACCAGGTTATCAATAACCGACGAAACAATAACAATATTGCTCTGCTCCTGCCTGTGCAGCGCCATACGACACATGTTGGCACCCCGAACACTTCGGGTTTCCGGATGACTGCCGAACGGCATCACATCCACAAACGGCTCATCCCGGAAGCGCTCCTCGAAGATGGACTGCAGCTGCGCAAAATCCGCCGATTCTTTGAGCTCCGCGTACAGCGTAGCTTCAATGCCCCGGATCATCGGGATCAGGTGCGGCACGAAGGTAACACCAACGTCGCCGCCAGCAGCCCCAACGAGGCCCTGCCGAATTTCGGGCAAGTGACGATGACCGGACGCTCCGTAGGCCTTGAAGCTCTCACCGATCTCGCCGTGCAGCATGCCGATCTTGCCCTGACGACCGGCACCGCTGGCTCCGGATTTTGCATCGGCAATCAGCCGGGCGGGATCCACCAGACCCTTCTCAAGCAGAGGCAGCAAACCAAGCTGCACGGCTGTGGGGTAACATCCAGGGTTGGCCACAAGCTGCGCACTGCGGATGGCCTCACGGGCGACCTCCGGCAGGCCATACACGGCTTTTTCTGCCCACTCGGGACTTTCATGGGCCATGCCATACCAGTGTGCCCAGACATCCAGATCCTTCAGGCGGAAATCCGCAGACAGATCCACAACACGCACACCGGCCGCCATCAGTTCCGGCACCATTCGCATGGCAACACCGTGGGGTGTAGCGAAAAATACCAGATCGCAGGCGCTCAGTACCGCACTGTCCGGCTCGGAAAACGCCAGGTCATAATGCCCGCGCAGGTTCGGATACATGTCGGCCACCGGCAAGCCGGCTTCCGACCGCGAGGTTATGCAACTGACTGTCACTTCAGGGTGAACCGCCAGAATTCTGAGCAGCTCCACACCGGTGTAGCCGGTGCCGCCAACGATGCCTACTTTTACCACCTTACTCTCCAGCGACGTGATATCGGATATTTAAGCTTTCTGGGCGTAGTCTATCATGATAAACCAACGACTTATTGCAGCCCTCCCGGCGACCGTTACAATGTTGACAGAAACGCTCTGTCTGTCACTCATTCGCCGTTTACAAACGTCACCGGAACGCCGGCCTCATGCGCAAAATCTGGCACCAGATAACCGAGCAACTGATCCCAGTCTTTCGCCGCAGACTGTCCGGTGTCGACGCCCTGCCGCAACTGGCGGTGCTTGGTCTCCTCTCCGGCCTGATCACCGGCGCCGTGATCCTTGTTTTTCGTCTGGCCATCGAGTGGCCGCTGGAACATTTCCTGCCTGGCGAGGGATCGGAATCCTTTGAAAGTCTGGATATGCTTACCCGGGGACTCCTGCCGCTGGCCGGCGCCCTGGGATTAGGGCTGCTGTTGCACAGGCTGGCACCCCACAATCGCAAGGTGGGCATTGTGCATGTCATGGAGCGGCTGAACTATCACCAGGGCTACATCTCGTTCCGCAGTGCCATGGTGCAATTCGTCTCCGGTGTAGCCACGGTCACAAGCGGCCAGTCGGCGGGGCGGGAAGGGCCCGCCGTGCATCTTGGAGCGGCTTTCTCAAGCCTGATGGGGCAATGGATGCGGCTGCCGAACAACAGCATACGCACCCTGGTGGCCTGTGGCTGTGCCGCCGCCATTTCCGCCTCGTTCAACACGCCGATATCGGGCGTGATCTTTGCGATGGAGGTGGTGATGATGGAATACACCATTGCCGGCTTCACCCCTATTATCCTCGCTGCTGTCAGCGCCGCGATCGTCACCCAGGCGGTCTATGGCGCGGAGCCGGCCTTCAGTGTGCCTGCCCTGACCATGAACTCGCTGCTCGAGATTCCCTGGATCCTGGCTATCGCCGTTATTGTCGGGATCGCCGCCGCCCTGTTTATCCATCTGGTGGACAGCATGGGCAAACACCACCACCGCCCGGTACTGCTGCGGATCGCGGTTGCCGGCTTGCTGATGGTGCCTTTTGCCATTCTGATTCCGGAAACCATGGGCATCGGGTACGACACGGTCAATGAAACCATCAACGGCCAGCTTGGTTTCTGGCTACTGCTCGGCGCGGGCGTCGCAAAGTTGCTGATTACGTCCCTGACAATCGGGCTGGGCATGCCAAGCGGGGTAATCGGCCCCACCCTGTTCATGGGCGCCACACTGGGCGGCGCCATGGGGCTGATCGGCGCCCAGATTGCCCCGGAACATGCGTCGTCGGTAGGCTTCTATGCCATGCTCGGGATGGGCGCGATGATGGGCGCGGTGTTACAGGCTCCCCTGGCGGCTTTGATGGCGCTGATGGAATTGACCCGCAACCCGAACATCATCCTGCCGGGCATGCTGATCATCACCATTTCCAGCCTGGTGACGAGCGAGGCCTTCGGCAAGCGCTCATTGTTCCTGACAATCCTCAAGAACCAGGGGCTCAGCTACCAGAACTCCCCGGTGATTCAGGCCCTGCGCCGGGTCTCGGTGGGTGCCATCATGGACCGAAGCATCCTGCGCACCGAGCGCCACCTCAGCGTTGAGGAGGCCCGAAAGGTGCTGAAATCCGAACCCAAATGGCTGGTGGTCGAAGGCAGCAACGGACCGACGGCACTCCTGCCTGCGGTAGATCTTGCGCGCTACCTCGAAGACACCGAAAAACTGGTCACCGAAAAGGAGATGGAGGCGCCGACCGACATCGACCTAATGGACATCCCCGCCAACCGTCGCGATGTGGCGCCGGTGCAATACCAGGCCACCCTCGAGGAAGCGCTCAACGAATTCGATGCAACCAATGCCGAGGCCCTTTACGTACAAAGGGCTGTTGCCCCCATGATCCAGCGGGTCTATGGCGTGGTGTTGAAGTCCGACATTGAAAGCTACTACCAATACCGACGGAGTTGATGAATGCTTTGGGTGAAAGCCTTTCACATTATTTCGATGGTGTGCTGGTTCGCCGGCCTGTTCTACCTGCCGCGACTGTTCGTTTACCACGCGGCCTGCGAAGATCAACCCGGACGGGAACGCTTCAAAATCATGGAACGCAAGCTTTACCGGGGCATCACCACCCCTTCCATGGTGGCCACCGTGGTCTTCGGCGCCTGGCTGATCGGCTACAATGTGTCCGGCTATTTCAGCCAGGGCTGGCTGCACGCCAAACTGGCCCTGGTGGTCCTGCTGGTTATCTACCACTTTTATTGTGGTCACCTGGTCAAGGTTTTCCGGGACGACCGGAACACCCGCAGCCACATTTTCTACCGGTGGTTCAATGAACTTCCGGTCCTCGTGCTTCTGGCGGTGGTCATCCTTGCCGTTGTCAAACCTTTCTGAGGAGCTGAGCTATCAAACGTTACACCCGACCCCAGGTACTGATCCTTTCCGGCCTTGACCCTTCCGGAGGCGCCGGTATACAGGCAGACATCCAGGCAGTCACGTCCCTTGGTTGTCACCCACTGCCGGTACTGACCTGCCTGACGGTACAGGACACCCGCAACGTGTATGGCGCCGAAGCGGTCTCGGCAGAGCTCATTCGCCAGCAGCTACAGTGCCTTGCCGAGGACACCCCCATTCATGCGGTGAAAACCGGGGCACTGGGCAACGCGGCGGTGGTCGACGTGCTGGTGGAATTCATGGCGGAACGCCGCGACCTACCATTGATCACCGATCCGGTCATCAAGGCGGCGGGCGGTGGCGACCTGGCCGACGACGAACTGATTGCCGCCATGAAAGAGCGGCTGTTCCCTCTGGCCGAGATGATCACCCCGAACGGCATCGAGCTTGCGATGCTCGGTGGCAGCGACAATCCCGACCAGGCGGCGGCAAACCTCATGACCAGCGGCTGCGATTCGGTGCTGGCTACCGGCGGCCACGGTGAGGGCATTCACATTATCAACACACTCTACAACCACGGCCCAGAACCCATGCGCTGGGAAATCGAGCGGATTGGCGGAGAGTACCACGGTACCGGCTGCACATTAGCCGCCGCCATTGCTGCCGGAAGGGCCTGCGGCCTGTCCCGGAGAGCCGCCATATCCCAGGCCCAGAATTACGTTCACCGGGCCATCCTGCACGCGCTCGAAGTGGGCAAGGGGCAACCGGTGCCGGACCGGGGCATCCCATGGGAGCGATGACCAAGGGGCTGCGCCCGGGACTCTATGGCATCACCGACAGCACGCTGACCCCCCCGGATCGCCTGCTTGGCTCGGTGGAAGCTGCCCTGCGTGGCGGCGCTGTCATGATACAATACCGGGAAAAGCAGGCGCCGCTGGCCGAGAAACTGGCACAGGCCCGCAGCCTTCAGAGCCTCTGCAACACTGTTGGCGTGCCGCTGCTGATCAACGACGACCCGGAACTGGCAAAGCGGGTCGGGGCAGCCGGCGTCCATGTCGGACAGGGCGATACGTCGGTCAACGAAGCTCGCCGGATACTGGGTGAACAGGCGATTATCGGCATCACCTGCCACGCCGATCTGGCCCTGGCCCGCTCCGGCGTGGATCAGGGCGCCGACTACCTGGCCTTTGGCCGGTTTTTTAACTCGTCCACCAAACCCGGGGCACCGGCGGCCTCACTCTCGGTGCTCACCGAAGCCCGACATTTCGAGCTGCCGTTGACCGCCATTGGCGGGGTAACAACAGACAACGGCGAAGACCTTATCCTTGCCGGGGCCGATATGCTGGCGGTGGTGGGCGGTCTGTTTGGCGGCAGCGACGAAGACATAGAGCGTCGAGCACGCAGATTTGCGCGAATATTCCAGGATCACCATCCACTTTTTTCACTCCCGCACTAACAGGAGCCCAGACTCATGACGCACTCCGAAACCCTGTTCGAACAGGCCCAGAAATACATTCCCGGCGGTGTGAACTCGCCGGTTCGGGCCTTTCGTGGTGTCGGTGGCACGCCCATTTTCTTCAAGCACGCCCAGGGTGCCTACCTGTACGACGAAGACGACAAGCGCTACATCGATTACATCGGCTCCTGGGGGCCCATGATCCTTGGCCATGGCGACCAGCGCATCAAGGATGCCCTGCATGCCCAGGTGGATCTTGGCGTTGGCTACGGCGCGCCCACGGCTATCGAAACCGAAATGGCCAAAAAGGTGTGCGAACTGGTCCCGTCCATTGAGCTCGTGCGCATGGTGAATTCCGGCACCGAAGCCACCATGAGCACCATCCGCCTGGCCCGTGGCTACACCGGCCGCGACAAGATCGTGAAATTCGAAGGCTGCTATCACGGACACGTGGATTCGCTGCTGGTCAAAGCCGGTTCGGGTGCGCTGACCCTGGGCGTACCGAACTCTCCCGGCATTCCTGCCAGCCTCGCCGAGCACACCATCACACTGACCTATAACGACATCGACAGTGTGCGGGAAACCTTCAAAACCATGGGCGACCAGATTGCAGCCATCATTGTCGAACCAGTGGCCGGGAACATGAACTGCATCCCGCCGGTGCCGGGCTTCCTCGAAGGCCTGCGGGAAGTGTGCGATGAACACGGCACCGTGCTGATTTTCGACGAAGTAATGACCGGCTTCCGGGTATCCCTTGGCGGCGCTCAGGGCCTGTATGGTGTAACACCCGACCTCACGGCGCTGGGCAAGGTCATTGGTGGCGGCCTGCCTGTGGGTGCCTTCGGCGGCAAACGGTCGATCATGGAACACATCGCGCCACTGGGCCCCGTGTACCAGGCCGGCACCCTGAGTGGTAACCCGCTGGCTATGTGCGCCGGGCTGACCACACTGAACGCCATTTCCGAGCCGGGCTTCCATGACCGGTTGACCGAGAAAACCAACGCTGTGGCCCAGGGCCTGAAAGAAGCGGCAGACGCCACCGGTATTCCGCTGACCGTCCAGGGTGCCGGTGCCATGTTCGGCTTTTTCTTCACGGAAGAGCCCTCCGTGACGCGATTCGATCAGGTGATGGCCTGCGATATCGAACGGTTCAAGAAATTCTTCCAGGGCATGCTGAAGGAAGGCGTGTACCTCGCCCCATCGGCGTTCGAGGCCGGATTCACCACCGCGGCGCTGTCCGATGACGACATCGCTCACACCATCGCGGCTGCGAAGAACGTCATGGCAACCCTCTGACCACTCGGGGCCTGCGGCTTTGTTCGCAGGCCCCGCGGGGCACCACCTGTCTTGCGGGGCCATCTAAGTGAACGCGGTCACACTTTGGCAGGGAAACACCCCCTGTTCCCTCGAATGCCGTTGACTTGGCGAGGCACCTGGACAAATGTTAGACACATCTCTTGCGAGATGCTCTGACGGCCGCAATCTAACAAACACAAGAACCAAGTCAGCGCACGGAAGCACTCAGCCGGCCTTAGGGCCTGCGCAGTATGAGAACGAAGTCTCTGGAGCAACCCGTTAGGTTGAGCCGCAGTTTGAATAACAAACACAAGATCAAACTGTAGGAACGACAATGAAACTCTGGATCCAAGCAATGGCCCTGGCCCTGACTGTGGCCTGGTCCGCGCCCTCCGCCGCCTGGTGGTGGGACTCTACGCCCTCAAACTACACCGACACCCGATACCCGATTGTGCTCGTACACGGCATGTTCGGTTTCGACTCCATTGCCGGCGTCGACTACTGGTATGGCATTGCCAGCGACCTGCGCAAATACGGCGCCGATGTCTACACCACACAGGTGCCCGCCCTGGACAGCACCATCGCCCGCGGCGAAGCTCTGCTGCCTCAGATCCAGACCATCGCTGCCGTACATGGCAAGGTGAATCTGGTTGGCCACAGCCACGGCGGACCAACCGCGCGCTACATTGCTCGTGTGCGGCCTGATCTGGTGGCCTCGGTCACTTCGGTGGGCTCCCCGCACAAGGGCTCTCCGGTGGCGGATCTGATCTACGGCTCCCCGGCCGAGAGCCTGGCCGCGAGCCTCGGCGACGCGCTGGGCGGACTGATTGATCTTCTGTCCGGTGGTGGTTACGACCAGGACCTTCGCTCCAGCCTGTACTCGCTGACGACCGAGGGCAGCGCCGAATTCAACCGCTTTGCGCCCGCTGGCGTTCCCCAAACAGCCTGTGGTGAGGGCGCTTACGCCGCCAACGGGGTCCGCTTCTATTCCTGGGGTGGCACCGGAGTTCTTACCAACGTGCTGGATCCCTCAGACGCCCTGCTCGGCACCACCAGCCTCGCCTTTGGCTTCAGCCAGAACGACGGGCTGGTTGGCCGCTGCAGCAACCACTTCGGCGACGTTATCCGGGACAATTACTTCATGAACCACCTGGATGAGGTGAACCAGGCACTGGGCCTGCACAGCCTGTTCGAAACCGATCCCAAAGCCGTGTTCAAACAGCACGCCAACCGGTTGAGGAATGCCGGACTCTAGGCTCGGCGCTAGAGTGAGCCTTCAACAGAGAGCATGAGCGTCTGGCGCTGATAATCGTACTGCGCCAGACTGCTCTGGTTCTCAAGGATCCGCCACTCCGCCCGCACCAGCCACCGGGCATCCAGCGAACGCTCCAGCACAACGCCGGCCTCGAACCGGTTGTCCCGTCTCGTCCCACTCTCGCCCACCGATTCCGGAACTCTGTGAGGATCCACGTAGCGACTGTGGCGGAAAGCCCCCAGCCCCCCAATATTGACGCCGCGATCTACCGCGTAGAGTACCGTCATTTCCAGGCCATGGCGGGTGGGCGAGACACTGACAAAGCCGTTCGTGGTCTGCATGTCACGACGACGATTGATCTCCAGTTGATAGTCACCCTCGATTCGCCACTGCTGAACGTAGCGCAGGGCGTCCAGATGCAGGCGATAGACCTGGCCGTCGTAGGCCTCGAAGTCAGGCCCGCCAGTCACCTGGGCGGCGCTAACAAAGAGTCTGCACCGGTCTATGGTCCGCGCCACCGAACAAAAATCCCAGTCCCGAAAGCCCTCAAGGCCCACTCGCCGCTCGAAGCGTTCGCCATCGAACCAGGACTGGGCCAGCGCGAACCTGGCGCCGAGCTCGCCAGTATCCAGCTTTTCCGACCACCCGAATCGCCCCTGCAGAACCCGGGAATCGTAATTGTCCTGGGAAGGATGCCTGCGGGCGAAGGCCGCCGCGTCGAGCGTCAGCAGAGAATCTGCACCGGCCTGGAATGCCAGACTCCCCGCCGCGAGAGCCTCCGTGAAAAACCCGCCCTCGCTGGAGGCGCTGGCATCCGGCAAACCGGCAATATTGGAGTCGTAACCGCCTGAAACGGCGAGATAGCCACGGCTGTCCGGCGTGGGTGCGGGTGCGGCCTGAGGTTCAGCCAGCCGGGTGAGCTGCGTCTGTGACAACACCCTGAGTTTCTCCGGGGCATTGTCCGCAGCAGCCGACTGCTCGAACCATCGCCTCGCAGATTCGGGGTTGTCGCGGGCCAACTCAATCAGGCCAAGGTTATAGCGGGCAAGCGCATCATCGGGGCCCGACAGCAGCTGCCGGAACGCATAATCTGCGGCGTCAAGATCGCCCAGCTGGTAGCAGGCTACGCCCAGGTTGTAGAACAGGGAAGGAGAGGAAAGACCGGCTGCCGCCGCTTGTTCAAACAGCTGGCGGGCAGCGGACGGGTTGCCCTTCTGGTACTGCTGGATACCCTCAAGAAAGAGATCCTTGCCGACTTCGTGCCCGGCTCCGAAGAGGACCTGAGGAATCGACAGGCAAAACCAAAGCGGCAGGGCTCTCCAACGCACCAGCAACGTCACTCTCCGGATTGAACATCAGGGAATACGACTGACGCGCTGGCCGGGGCTTAGCGATCCCTTCCCGGGGTCTCGGGCAGCTCCGGTTTTTGCGGTCGGTCGGGCGCTTCGGGCCTGCCGGGCACGCCCTGGCTCAGATCCCTCGACTCTCGGGCCCGCTCCGACATCTCCTTGCCGAAGGCTCGCCCTCGCTCGCGGGCTTGCTCTGCAGCATCAAGACCACGAGAGTCTCCGTCTGCATTACCGCGCACCCCGGGGCTGCTGTCAAGTCGGGGCAATTCAAGTTCACGCACCACCGACTCGCTCAGTTCCGCGTCGTCAGTCACCATGCGCATGGTAACATCAAGATCCTCGCTGGCGAGCACCGTTGCCGGAATTGTGGCTAGCGTCAAAGTCCCGACCAAGGTCAGGGCGCGGCCATAACGACAGTGTTTCATGATCCTGAATCCTCAGGGTAAGGCTCCGGGTAACGAGGTATCGGTGCCCGGAATGTTTTCTGTCGGTCCCCTGCATCCAGGCGGGCAACCAGCTCGCCATTACCGGGGAACAGCAGCTTAAGGGGCAATGCCAGAACGTTTTCGCCCTTATCCAGGCTGACCTGCCAGCTCAGCTCCCGACGACCTGGCCATGCGGCCACTTCAACATTGGGCGGCAACTCCAGGGTCAAGGTGACATTCTCAAGCGCTTCGGCGGATCGGAAGGCTAGACGCACGGTTTTCTCAACGGGCGCGGCTACGGCTTCCACCTGTTTCGGTGCCGTGGTGGCAACAGGGCTTGAGCTTTGGTTGAGGCCCGAACCGAAAAACAGGCCCAGGCCGAGACCGAACACCAGAGCCGCGGCAATAGCGCCGCCGACCGCCGTGGAATGCCAACCGACCGCGCGCCCATGGGTACTACCGTGGGCCGCCGCCAGGACTCTGGCCTGAAAGCCTTCAGAAGCCGCCGGCACCGCATACCGCTCCTGTAACGCGGCATCAAGGGTGCGCTCGGAGGCCAGGGCTGCGCGGCACTCAGCACAACCGGCCAGATGCTGCTCGACCCTGCGCGCGTCAGTGGGAGGCAGTTCCCGGTGCAGATAGCCATGCAGGCTGGTTTGAATATCAGTACAGGTCATCGCGTTTACCTCAATCTCCCAGACCTACACGCCCGTCAAGGGGGGGCGGTTCCACCTCATGACGAAGTTTATTCCGAAGTGCCGAACGACAGCGGTGTAACCGGGATTTGATCGTACCCTCCGGCACATCCAACACCTCTGCAATGTCCTCAACCCGCCAACCATCGACGTCATGAAGCAGCAGCATGGTTCGATGGTCCGGCGGCAACCCGGCCAGAACGGCATCAAGCATCGGGCCAAGACGCGCCTGCTCCAGATGCAGGTCAGGCCCGGCCTGATCGCTTTCCAGGCTGTCGAACCAGTCCGACTGGTCTTCCGGCCCGACAAACTCGGTGAGCGGCCGATCCAGCTGCCGTCCCTTGCGGCGCACCTGATCGATGAATTGCCGGTAGAGAACCCGATTGAGCCAGGGTCGCAACTGCTCAACACCCTCCA
Source organism: Marinobacter gudaonensis (assembly GCF_900115175.1). Taxonomy (NCBI): domain Bacteria; kingdom Pseudomonadati; phylum Pseudomonadota; class Gammaproteobacteria; order Pseudomonadales; family Marinobacteraceae; genus Marinobacter; species Marinobacter gudaonensis. Next base: position 2,877,886 of record NZ_FOYV01000001.1, on the reverse strand, counting down.
ACTCCTCCAGCCGGGGGTAGAGCTTGATCACCACATCCTGGACCAGATCTTCCGCGTCCTGCTGCTGCCCCGCCAGCCGGAAGGCAAAACGGTACAGGGCGTCCAGATGGGGCTGGACCAACACGTCGAATCGTCGCGCTCTGGAGGATTTGAAAGGAAATATTGCCAAAGCCGTGGTCTACCTGCGTGGTTTGAATCAAACGGCCGAGTTTATACCAGACCAACGGGTGGATGCATGCGGCACGAAGGCGCACACCCGATTGCGGCGTTCCCTGCCGTTACCGGCAGATGAGCAAACGTTAACAAAATTTCCGGAACGCTGCCCCCACCGCAAGCGTTGTGGGGGAGTAAGCCAGCCATTTTCATCTTTTAGCGCTGGCACACCCAGAGAAAGCCATGGAGGTTTGTATGAAACGTTCGATCCGATTGTTCACGATTTCGGCCCTGGCTGCAGGCGTTGCGGCTTGTGGTGGGGGCGGTTCAGGTTCAGGCTCGGGATCTACCGGAACGGTCTCATTCGGAGTCACCGATGCACCGGCCACGGATCTCAGTAATGTCACCATTGCCTTCACCGAATTGCGATTGAAACCCGAGAACGGCAACTGGATTGAATTTTCGGTGGATGGGTTTGAGCAGATTAACCTGCTGGACCTTCAGGGTGGCCTGACCGAGCCACTGATCACGGATGAAGAGGTGCCGGCAGGCAACTATACCGAGTTGCGGCTGATTATCGACACTGAGAATTCATTTGTGAAAAAAGAGTCCACTGCGGATGCGCAGTACACCCTGGCGGTTCCTTCCGGGGAGCAGAGCGGCCTCAAGTTGAAAGGTGACTTCCTGGTTGCGGCTGACACCACCACAAACTTCACCATCGACTTCGATGTTCGCAAGTCCATCGTAGACCCACAGGGCAATGCGCTCGCCGACTTCATGTTGAAGCCGTCTCTCCGTCTGGTGAACAACCTCGAGGTGGGCTCCATCAGCGGGCAGGTAGATGTCGCCCAGATCAACTCCACGCGCAGTGCAAACGAAGCTCTCGCCAATTGCGAATATGATGGCTCCGTGTACGTATACGACGGTGCAGACGTCACACCATCAGATCTGAACGTAAACAATGAGGAAGGCAATCCGCTGATGGTCGTCCCAGTGGAGGCGGACCCGGATTCCGTGTTCTACAACTACACCGCAGCGTTCCTCCCGGCAGGCGACTACACCATCGCCTACAGCTGTCAGGACGACAACAACGAACAGGATGACGACATTGAGTTCGACGGCGAGCAGAACGTAACCGTTGTTGCCAACGAGACAACCGAAGCGGAAACCATTCCTCTTCAGTGATCGCCTCCAGCCTGCCCCCTCCGATGCGGGAGGGGGCGCCTGGCGACCGGCTCTGTCTTAAAGCGCAGCCGCCCTCGCCTCAGCCTGATCCGCCCCGGCCACGTTGCCACGGGCCCTGCGAATATCCGCCAACAACAACCATCCCGCCCGTTGCAGGCGCACGTCATTCCCCGCCAGAGACAGGCCCTTCAGGGTGAACTGCTCGGCCGTGCCAAGCTGATTGTCCGCGACATAGGCCTCGGAGAGCTTGAAATACACCTCCGCCGAGCGCGGGGCAATGCGCTGGGCCCGCTCCAGACGGGCGATGGCAGCCGGGGTATCGCCCTGGGCCAGCAACCGCTCCGCTTCGCGAACCAGGCTCAGGGCTGCGGGAGAAAGGCTGTCCCCGCTCTCCCGGTAACTCGGTCCGGAAGCACCGGCCGACTCTCTGGGTTCGGGTACCGGTTCCGCCTCCGGCTGTTCGCTCTTGCGCCAGACCGGAGCCTCGTCTCGGGCGCCGTCGTCGGACGTTCTGGGCGGCTCAGGCGCCTTGGCGGGTTCTCCGCCCACCGGTACGTAGATACCGCCACCGGGCCCGCTGGCACAGCCGGCAAGGCCCAGCGCCGCTGCCAGTGCCGCGGCAATGAGGGGAATGCGCGATGCAGGTCTTTCAATCATTGGAACAGTCCTTCAAACCAGCCCCGGATTCTGCGCTCAAGGGTTCCGGAGCATGAGATTGTCTGTGTGGGCTCGCTGCCCGCAATGAAAGGCAGCAGCCGGGCATTATCGCAGTATTCGTCGGTCAGCGCCTGGCGCCGGGAATTCACCCAGTGGTAGTTCACGCCATCCGGCACCACCGGTGAGAAGCCGTGCTGGGGCACCTGCGCCATGAAGCGCGACCACACCGGCAGGGCGCCACTGGCGCCAGTCAGCGACGTTGGCCCATTATCATCACGCCCCACCCAGGCAACCGCAAGCAGATCGCCGCTGAAACCGGCGAACCAGGAATCCCGGCCATCGTCGGTGGTGCCGGTCTTCCCTGCAAGCGTCAGTTCCTCGGGCACCGTGTAGTATGCCGAACGCCCGGTTCCTTCCTGCATGGTCTCCTGCATGGCGTACTGGACCAGATGCACGGCCGACGGATCGGCGACCTGCTCGACTTCCAGGCTGTACCGGGAAAGCGCCTGCCCCCGGGCGTCGGTGACTTCACGAATGGTGCGAAGCGGCGTGTTGAAGCCCGAAGTCGCCAGTCCCTGGTAGATCTGGGCAACGGTAACCGGGCTCATGGATACCGACCCGAGCAGCATTGACGGGTATTGCGAGATGGGCGAATCGACACCGAACGCCGTCAGGGTATCGCGCACCACATCAACGCCGATATCGAGCCCAACGCGCACCGCCGGGAGGTTGTAGGAGTGTGAAAGCGCCTCGTGCAAAGGCACATCACCGCGTTCCTCCCCATCGTAGTTCTTCGGCTGCCAGCGGCGACCGTCATCGAATTCCAGGGTAAAGCTCTTGTCCTGCACCGGTGTTATCAGGGTATAACGGTCCGGCTGCTGCAGGGCCGAGAGGTAGATAAAGGGCTTGATCAGAGAACCAATGGGTCTCTGCGCATCCAGGGCCCGGTTGAAGCCCGCGTATTGCGGTTCCTTGCCACCCACCAATGCCAGCACCTCGCCGGAATCCTTTGCGGTCACCACCAGCGCGGCTTCCAGCGACTTGCCCGCCTCTCCTGCACCGAGGCGCGGCACAGTCTGGGATACGGCAAATTCGGCGGCATACTGGATGGCCGGGTTGAGCGTGGTAAAGATTCTCAGCCCCTCACTCTGCAGGTCTTCCTGACGGTAATCCCGGGCCAGGTGCCGACGTACCAGGTCGATATAGGCAGGATAGCGGTTCTCGGAATAGGATGGCCGCTCGCTAACCCCCAATGGCAGCCCCCGGGCCCGAGCCGCTCGCCCCGGCTCGATCAGCCCGGCCTGTTCCATTTCCGAAATCACCAGGTTGCGACGCTCGGTAGCCCGCTCGGGGTGCCGGCGCGGATTGTAGTAGCTGGGCCCCTTCACCATGCCCACGAGGAGTGCAATCTGATGCACCTCCAGATCTCTGAGCGACTCTCCGAAGAAAAACTGACTGGCCAGGCCAAAACCGTGGATGCTGCGGGTGCCGGCCTGTCCCAGATACACTTCGTTCAGGTAGGTTTCGAGGATGTCGTCTTTCTCGTAATGCAGCTCCAGAAGCAGCGACATGAGGGCCTCGTTGCCCTTGCGCAGCAGAGTCTGCTCGCGACTCAGAAACAGGTTCTTCACCAACTGCTGGGTCAGGGTGCTGCCGCCCTGGACGATCCGGCCGGCGCGGATGTTGGCCAGCATGGCCCGACCGATAGACAGGGGGGCGATGCCGTGATGGTCGTAGAAATTCCGGTCCTCGATGGCCATCAGGGTTGCCGGCAGCAGGGCCGGCACCTCGTCGAGCTGCACTAGTATGCGATCTTCCCGGTGGGCCGGGTAGATGCCGCCAATCTGCGCCGGCTCCAGACGCACGATGGGGGAAGGTTCGCCCTGAACCACGGAAAACTGCTGCACCCGGTCGCCGGCAATGGTCAGCGACAGCCTGCGCTTCGGCTCTTCGCCATCAGGAAACACGAAACCCCGCGTGTTGATCACAAACCGACCGCCGCTACGCTGATAACTGCCCGCTTCGGAACCGCCCGCCTTGCGGTAACCGGACAATTCCAGTTCACGCTCCAGGCCGCTGGCGCTGACGCTGGCGCCGTCAAACAGTTCAAGGGGCCGGGCATACACGCGGGACGGTACTTCAAAGCGACGCCCTTCAAAACGGTCGGTCACCACGGCATCCAGGTAGACCATCCAGCCGGCCAGCAGCACCAGGCCTATGGCGCCCAGCCGGAGCAGCAACCGCCAGATCCACGGGCGGCGACCATTGCCGGAGGACCTGCGGGACGATTTCTTTCGGGGGGTTGGTGTTGAGCGCGATTTTTTCATGGCAGGGATTATAACGAAGGGAGCGGGCGGGAAGGCAGGCCAACTGTGTGTTATTTCTGTAATCTGCCCGTTATGATAGGGCAAGAAAAATCAATGGGTTCAGGGAACACGAGGAGCACAACGTGAGTGAGACATCCCCAGGCAATCTGGTTCGGGCACTGCAGAATCCGGATCTGTACGACCACCCGGTGTCCGGATTCCGGGTCATCGAAACTCACATCTCCCAGGTGATCCTCACCGGCGACTACGCCTACAAGATCAAGAAGCCCATGAATTTCGGCTTTCTGAATTTTTCCACGCTCGAGCGCCGCAAACATTTTTGTGAGGAAGAGCTGCGATTGAATCGCAGGCTCGCCGAGAAACTCTATCTGGAAGTTCTGCCCATTACCGGCACCCCGGAAAGCCCGGTGCTCGGCGGCAACGGCGAGGCGTTCGAGTACGCCATCCGGATGCGCCAGTTTGACCAGAACCAGCTGTTCGACCGGCTGCAGGAAAACGGCGATCTCGCTCCCGAGCTGCTCACCAGTCTGGCGCGCCAGGTAGCGGCCTTCCACCAGCAGTTGCCGCCGGTTGCCGAAGACAAGCCGCTGGGCACACCGGAAGCGGTGTTTGCGGCCATGCAGGAGAACTTCGACCAGATCCGGCCGCTAATCAGCGACACCGATCTGCTTGCGCAGCTCGACAACCTGCAGGCCTGGACCGAATCCACCTTCGAGCGCCACCGGGATCTGATTGCCAAGCGCCGGGCCAATGGCCTGGTGCGGGAATGCCACGGCGACCTGCACCTGGCGAACATTACCCGCTTTGAAGGCCAGGTAACCGTCTTCGACTGCATCGAGTTCAACGAACCGTTCCGGTGGATTGATGTGATCAACGACCTGGCGTTCCTGCTCATGGATCTGGAATTCCGGGGTGAGAACGCGCTGGCCAATCTGGTTCTGAATACTTACCTCGAGTACCGGGACGACTTCGAGGCGCTGCCGTTGCTACCCCTGTACAAGGCCTATCGGGCCATGGTTCGAGCCAAGATCGCGCTGTTCACCATGGGCAACCCGGAACTGAGCGATTCCGAGAAAGAAGCGCTGATGCAGCGCTACCGCGCCTACGCCCAGCTGGCAGAAGACTACGGCAGCATTCCCAATCACTATCTGTTGGCAACCACCGGCCTCTCTGCCAGTGGCAAGACCTGCGTCAGCGCGGCCATGGCCGGCGAGCTGGGTCTGATTCGCCTGCGTTCCGATGTCGAACGCAAGCGCCTGCACGGGCTTGCCCCGCTGGATAGCTCCCGGTCGCCAACCGGCGGCAACCTCTACACCGAGGAAGCCAACGAAAAAACCTATCAGCGCCTGGCCGATCTGGCCGGACAGGTTCTGGCGGCCGGCTTTCCGGTGATTGTCGACGCCGCCAGTCTGAAGCAGAAGGAGCGGGCCCTGCTGGCCAGCGTGGCGGAGGCCCAGGGCCTGCCGTTTACCCTGATCCACTGCGAGGCGCCGGAGGCCCTGCGCCGGGAGTGGATCCGCAAGCGCCAGGACGATGCCTCGGAAGCCACCGAGGAGTTGCTGGACGCCCAGCAAAGCTGGTTCGAGCCACTGACCGCCGAAGAAAAGACCCACACCGTCCACCTGCATACGGATCAGGAACATGTGGCTGAAGCCGTGGCAGACCGGATCCGGCAGCACCTGGGCATCAATCCCGGCTAGAATAACAACAGGGTTTCCACCGGCTACTGCGAGGCACACGATGGACGACAAAAGCGAGCACGACGTACAACAGATCAGTCATCCGCTCTACGATCTGCTTAGGAGCGAGGACATCAAGGCGTTCAACAGCCAGAAAGCCAAGCTCTCGGAGTTGCCGAGCTTTGCTCATGGCGACTTCCGTGGCCTGGACCTGCGAGGTATGGATGCCCAGGGGCTGGACTTCCGTCATGCCTACTTCCGCGGCGCGGATCTGCGCGGCGTGGATTTCTCCAAATCGCGAATGGAAGGCTCCAGCATCGCCAGTGCCAAGATTTCCGGCTGCTACTTTCCGCACCGGCTGCACGCGGATGAAATTGTCATGTCCCTGAACCATGGCACCCGGATGCGCTACGCCATACTGCCCAAATGACGGCAAACATCAGCCAATGGCAACCCGTTTGCCGCGCCCCGGAGCTGGTACCAGGGCGCTTTGTGGAATTCCGGCTCCGGGAAAAGGCACGACAACCGGAAGGTATGCCGCTCACCGGTTTTCTATTCCTCGACGGGGGCGAGCCCCGGGCCTACCTCAACGTCTGTCCCCACCTGGGCATTGAACTGAACTGGATGCCGGGCCGATTCATGGACAGTGACAACCTTTTCATCCAATGCTCCACCCACGGCGCACTGTTCAAGCCCGGAGATGGCGAATGCATTGCCGGCCCCTGTCAGGGCGACGCCCTCACCCAGCTGGAGGTGCGCGAACACGAGGGGCAGCTGGAGGTCAGACTTCCAGAATGACCGGCACCGACTCAGTCAAAGACAGAAGACCGGTAGGATCGCCATCTGTGCAGGCCAGATTGGCCCGGTAAGCCAGCACCTCCACCCCGGCATCGCAGGCTTCCCTGAGTAACTGACCATAGCGGGCATCAATATGATCCGCGGGCCGAACGGTTTCTATCCCGGTGTGATTGACCACGAAGAACAACACCCCCCGCTCGCCCTGCTCTACCTGAGCCATCAGTTCGCGCAGGTGCTTCTGGCCCCGTTCGGTGACCGCATCGGGGAAGAACCCCTGGCCGTCGTCCGCCAGGGTCACGTTCTTGACTTCCACCCAGGCGTCTGGCTCTGACAGATGCCCTGACAACAACAGGTCAATCCGGCTTTTTTCCGCGCCGTATTGCACTTCGGCCCGGCACTGGCTGTAACCGGCCAGCTCGGCAACCCGCCCGGCCTCGACTGCTTCCCTGGCCTGGCCGTTGGGCCTGGCGGTATTGATGCAGGCCAGTTGCCCGGGCACGGCCTCTACCAGCTCCCAGGTGTATTGCAGCTTGCGTTTGGGATTGTCGCTGCGGCTCAGCCACACCCGGGCATTCTCAGGCTGGCAGCCCAGCATGGAGCCGGTGTTGGGGCAATGGGCGGTCACTTCCGAGCCATCCGGCAGTCGCACATCCGCCAGAAAGCGCTTGTAGCGACGAATAAGACGGCCTTCAACCAACGGTTCAGGAAACTTCATGGGCTCTCCGTTCAAAAGTCGGTGCCACAAGGCTGGCACCCCCGTAACTAATCTGCTATTTTCCGCAAATTCCCGTTTTCAGGACGACTGCTTCATCCAGGGTAAATCCGCTCAGCCACGGGGGCTCACGCGGCGGGAAGCAAAAGCGTTCTTGTGAAGTACAATCGAGAGGCCGGGTTCAATGGCAAACACTGCAGAACAACCACGCGAACGTTTTACCAACTTCACCCCCTATGAAATGAAGAAGGGTGAAGAATACATGAGTGCGGAGATGCTCCAGCACTTCAAAGACCTTCTCCTCCAGTGGAAGCAGGAGCTGATGGAAGAGGTCGACCGTACCATGCACCACATGCAGGAAGACGCCGCAAACTACGCCGATCCGAGCGATCGCGCAACCCAGGAGGAAGAGTTCAGCCTGGAACTGCGCACCCGTGATCGCGAGCGCAAGCTGATCAAGAAGATCGATCAGACCATCGATCGCATCGACAAGGACGACTACGGCTTCTGCGACCAGTGCGGTGTGGAAATCGGTATTCGGCGCCTGGAAGCGCGCCCGACGGCGACCCTTTGCATCGACTGCAAGACCCTGGCCGAGATCCGCGAACGCCAGACCGGTATCTGAGCCGGCCACGCGCTGAACAGCTGCCGGCCCCGCACCTCGATGGAGCGGGCCGGCTGACTGACCACCATGAACACTCCTCAGTATCGGGGGCGCTTCGCTCCATCGCCAACCGGCCCCCTACACTTCGGCTCCCTGGTAACCGCCCTTGCCAGCTATCTGGAAGCCCGCAGCCACAACGGCCAGTGGCTGATCCGTATTGAAGACCTGGATCCTCTGCGTGAGCCCCCAGAGGCAACCGGCCAGATCCTGGCGAGCCTGGAGGCCCACGGCCTCTTTCCCGACCAGCCCGTGCGTTTCCAGTCTAAACAGCACCACGCCTATCAGGCCGCCATTGCGCAGTTGCTGGAATCGCAGCGCGCCTACCGCTGCCCCTGTTCCCGCAAGGAGCTGCAAGCCAGCAACGGACGCCATCCCCACGGTTGCCGACGCGGTGGCGTTGCCGTCGGTGATCGCCCATACGCGGTACGCTTTGCCCTGGAAGACGAAGAGTGTCTCTGGCAGGACCTTTTGCTGGGGCCGCAACGCCAGACGGTGCAGGCAGAGCTCGACGATCCAGTGATCCTGCGCAAGGAAGGGTTCTTTGCCTATCAGCTGGCGGTGGTGGTGGACGACATCGATCAGGGCATAACCGATGTGGTTCGCGGCTCCGACCTGCTCGACATGACGGCACAACAGCAGCAGATCTACCGTGCCATGGGCCGGACGCCACCACGCTGGCTGCACATTCCGGTCATCCTCAACGAGCAGGGTCAGAAGCTCAGCAAACAGACCCACGCCCCTGCCCTGGATGACTCGAGTGCCGCCCGCAACCTGATTAAGGCCCTGGAGGCGCTGGGGCAGCAGCCACCGTCCACCCTGGCCGATGCATCCGTGGACTCCGTACTGGAGTGGGGTTGCGCCTACTGGCGGCGCAGCGCCATTCACCTGACATCCCGCTGAGGGACATGGTATAACTCCCGTCTAACACCTCAGCACGGATAGCTTGCCTGATGTATATCTACCGTCTGGTCTTCCTGTTGGTACTGGCCATCTATATTTTTTCGCCAAACATCCTCGATTGGTGGACCTCTCCGGAAAACGCCTGGTACAGCCCTTACCTGATCTGGGCGGGACTGATTGCCATTGGCTTCTGGCTGGAATGGCGGCGGGACCCCAATGAGTTTTAGTGCCTCCGGACTGCTGCTTGCCAGCCTGCTGTATCTCATGCTGTTGTTCGGGATTGCCTGGGTCACCGAACGCGGGCTGGTGCCCGGGCGCTGGGTGCGCCACCCGGTGGTCTATATCCTGAGCCTGGGCGTCTACGCCGGCATCTGGGCAGTCTACGGGGCCATCGGCATGGCCGCCGAGTCCGGCTATGGCTTTCTTGCCTATTATCTGGGCATCAGCGGTGCTTTCCTGCTGGCACCGGTACTGCTCAACCCGGTCATGCGAATTGGTCGGGCGTATCAGCTTACCTCGCTGGCGGATCTGTTCGCCTATCGCTATCGCAGCCAGTGGGCCGGCACCCTGGTAACCCTCTGCTCGGGAGGCGCTATTCTGGCGCTGCTGAGCATGCAGATACAGGCGGTTGTCACATCGGCAAGCATCCTGGCACCCGACACCTCGCCCAACGTGATTGGCGTAATGTTCAGCCTGATTGTGGTGTTATTCGCCATGCTGTTCGGTGCTCGCCGAAGCCAGAACTCGGGCAACCATCAGGGCCTGGTACTGGCCATCGCGTTTGATTCGGTGATCAAGCTGGTGGCACTGCTGGTGTTGGGCGGCGTAATACTTTTTGGCGTATTTGATGGCATGACCGGGCTTGAACAGTGGCTGGCCGCCCGTACCTCGCCTGCCACCACAATGAGCCTGAGCATCGATGATGGCAGCTGGCGGGCCCTCATGCTGATGTCTTTCGCAGCGGCACTGGTTTTGCCTCACATGTACCACATGACGTTCAGCGAGAGCCCGTCTCCCAAGGGGCTGGCCAAAGCCAGCTGGGGCCTGCCCCTATACCTTTTGTTGCTCGGCCTCCCGGTACCCCTGATTCTGTGGGGCGGCCAGCAATTGGAGGTGACCACCGGCCCGGCATTCTTCGCCATCGGTGTCGCCCAGGCGCTGGAGAACCCGGTGCTGACACTGTTCATGTACATTGCCGGGTTGTCCGCCGCCAGTGGCCTGATGATTGTCAGCACCCTGGCGCTGGCCGGCATGGCCCTGAACCACGTGGTCTTGCCCCTGAGGACTCCGAAGGACCAGGGCGACATCTACCGCTGGCTCCAGTGGGTCAAGCGGGCGCTCATCGCCGTGATCATCTTTCTGGCACTGCTGTTCCATGAGACCGTGGGCCGGAACCTGGACCTGTCGATCCTCGGCGCCATATCACTGTCGGGCACCTTGCAGCTCCTGCCCGGGGCTCTGGGCGTGATCTACTGGCCGGAGGGCAATCGTCGCGGGCTGATTGCGGGGCTGATCGTGGGGCTGGCCATCTGGGCGGTCACCCTGGTACTGCCGTTTTCCCACACCGCCAACCTGCTGGCATGGATGGACGCCCCGCTGATACCGGACTACAGCAACTGGCACATCTTCACCTTTGTAAGCCTGACCGCCAACATTTCGGTGTTTGCCCTGGTATCCATTCTCAGCACCAGCACCAGCGAGGAAAACAGTGCCGCGCAGGCCTGCTCGCTGGGCGCCCTTTCGCGACCCCAGCGCCGCGAACTCCTGGCCACCTCCTCCGCCGATTTCGTGCGCCAGCTGGCCAAGCCCCTAGGCTACGGAGTGGCCCGCCGGGAAGTGGAACGGGCGCTGGCCCAGTTGAAACTTCCCAATGTGGAATACCGCCCCTACCAGTTGCGGCGTCTCCGTGACCAGGTGGAGATCAACCTGTCAGGACTGTTGGGTCCTTCGGTGGCCCGCGACATGGTCAAGCGTCACCTGGGTTTCAAACCCATGGCCCAGGGCGGCACCGCCCAGGACATCCGCTATGTGGAACGGGCCCTGGGCGATTATCAGAACCGGCTGACCGGCCTCGCCGGTGAGCTCGACAATCTCCGCCGACATTACCGCCAGACCCTGCAGAACCTGCCCATTCCGGCCTGCTCGGTGGGCGAGGACGGTGAGATCCTGATGTGGAACACAACCATGGAAGCACTCACCGGCATTACCGCCGACGACGTGGTCGGCGCCCGATTGATGGCCCTGCCGGAGCATTGGCACACCCTCCTGGAAGATTTCAACAGCGGCGAGGAGCTGCACCGGTACAAGCACCGCCTGGATCTGCGCGGCAAGCCCCACTGGCTGAACCTGCATAAAGCCGCCCTGAGTGGGCCAGACCACCCCGAAGGCGGCAGCATCATCCTGGTGGAAGACCAGACCGAGACGAGGCTGCTTGAGGATGAGCTGATGCACAGTGAGCGGCTGGCGTCCGTAGGCCGACTGGCGGCGGGCGTTGCCCATGAAATCGGCAACCCGGTGACCGGCATTTCATCGCTGGCCCAGAACCTGAAGCTGGAAACCGACAATCCGGACATTCTCGATACGGCAGAGCAGATCCAGCAGCAGACCCGGCGCATTTCAACCATCCTGCAGTCGCTGATGAACTTCGCCCGCACCGGCAACCATGCCCAGGCAAACCGGTACGAGCCGGTACCCATCCGCCGCTGCGTCGACGAATCCATCAACCTGCTGTCGCTCAGCGACAAAGGGCTGGGCATTCACTATGTTAACGACTGTCCGGAGTCGCTGCAGATCCTGGGCGACGAACAGCGTCTGGTGCAGGTGTTCATCAACCTCTTGGCCAACGCTCGTGACGCCTCTCCGGACGGCGGCACCATCCGGGTCAGTGGAAAGGGCGACGGCTACTCCGCTATTATCGAGGTGGTTGATGAAGGCTCGGGCATTCCTCGCGAGCAGCTTGACCACATCTTTGAGCCGTTTTACACCACCAAAGCCCCGAACAAGGGAACCGGTCTTGGCTTGTCGCTGGTGTACAGCATTATTGAAGAGCACTATGGCAACATTCAGGTGGAAAGCCCCGCCAATCCGGAAACCGGCCAGGGCACCTGCGTAAGGCTGAGACTGCCAGCCTTCGAGCCGGAACAAGAAATCGCCACCATCAGCCAGAACCAAAGGTCTTGAGACTCCTATGCCTCGCATTCTGATTGTGGAAGACGAAGACATTATTCGCTCGGCGGTGCGCAAACTGCTGCAACATGCCGGTTACGACGTGGCCGATGCGTCCTCTGTAGAGGAAGCGGAACAGAACCATGACCCCGAACAGTTCGACCTGATCATTTCGGACCTCCGACTGCCCGGTGCCCCCGGCACGGAGCTGATCAACCGGGCCCCGAATACCCCGGTGCTGATCATGACCAGTTACGCCAGCCTGCGGTCGGCCGTGGATTCCATGAAAATGGGCGCTGTCGAGTACATCGCCAAGCCGTTCGATCACGATGAAATGCTGGCCGCCGTGGCCAACATCCTGGACCGCAAATCGGCGCCAGGCGAAGGCGGCGAAACCACCGGGCACACGCCCGAGAGCGCCGAGAGCGGTGATCCGGCAAGCATTATGTTCGGTCAGTGCGAGCCCATGCAGCGGGTATTCACTCTGATTCGCAAGGTCGCCCCCACCGAGACCACGGTACTGATCCAGGGTGAATCCGGTACTGGCAAAGAGCTGGCTGCCCGGGCGCTGCACCTGCTCAGCCCCAGGGCAGCCAAACCCCTGATCTCGGTGAACTGCGCGGCTATCCCGGAAAGCCTGATTGAATCCGAGCTGTTTGGCCACGAAAAAGGCGCATTTACCGGCGCCGTATCGGCACGCACCGGTCTGATCGAAGCCGCCGACGGTGGCAGTCTGTTCCTCGACGAAATCGGCGAACTACCCGCCGAAGCACAGGCTCGGCTGCTGCGGGTACTGCAGGAGAACGAAATTCGCAAAGTCGGCTCAACGCAGAGTCGCAAGGTGGACGTACGGATGATTGCCGCCACCCACCGTAACCTGAAGGCGATGACCCGAACCGGCGAATTCCGCGAAGACCTCTACTACCGTCTGAACGTCATGCAGATCCGGATTCCGCCGCTTCGGGAGCGCCAGAGTGACATACTCGGCCTGGCCCGGCGCTTCCTCAAGCGGCAAGGAGAGCGAATGGGCAAGCCCGGCCTTAACCTGAGCCCGGAAGCCATGCGAGCGCTGGAACGGCACCGCTGGCCCGGAAACGTCCGGGAACTGGAGAACGCTATTGAACGGTCCACCATTCTGTGCGACGGCGATGTGATCACCCCTTCCCTGCTGGACCTGGACAGTGAGGGCGGCGAAGAACACATCCCCGAAACCCTGGTAGAGGGTAACAACGAACAGGCCCGTACCCGGGAAGTTGACGCTTCCAACGACCTCTCCCTGGAGGATTACTTCCAGCATTTTGTGCTCGAGAACCAGGACCGCATGAGCGAGACAGAACTGGCCCAGAAGCTGGGCATCAGCCGCAAATCGCTGTGGGAGCGCCGGCAGCGTCTGGGTATTCCGCGCAAAAAGTCATCAGGCAACTAGAAAGCCATAATGTGAACCCGCACTCAGTTGTTACCCCATGTTCCTCACGGTAACACTCTTCACAGCGAGAACGTGATCTCAGTAACACTTAGGTAGAATACGGGGTAACACTTATGGGCTAAAAAATTGTAAGGCGCTGTTAATAATAGAAATTCCAAAACTGGCACACGGTCTGCAATCTATTTGGCGCACAACAACAAAAACAAGAGTGACAACGCAGCGCCCAAACAAAAACAAAAAGCTGCAGGAAAACGTTCGGTAACAAAAACAACAACAGAACGTGAGCGAACTGAGTGTTTTGGGTACTTTGCTTTTTAGTGGTCCCACGGCACGTGCGAGTTGTAGATGTAGAGAAGAATCACCTTCCAGGTGACACTGCAGCTACTACAGACCCGCCCGATGTCTCTGACCGCTCTGTGTATTCAAAGCTTTCCGTTTGCGCTGCTCATTGCCCCGAAATTGGGGACATGCAGTGGGGTACAAAAACGAAGAAAAATCCCGGCAAAAACAACAACAATGCAGATCGTCAACGCTTTCAGGGCGGATTCGTGAGAACGGATCCGCCTTTTGATTTTCTGGCCACTGGAAAATCGTCAAATCACTCGCCCGGGAACCCCGAATTGAAGGCAAGCGTGTGCAAATCCTGTTCAAACCGTTAAACTCTCGGTTTTTGCTCATCGCAACCACGGATTTCAATGCCTAAATCAATTTTCACGTTCGTCGAGCAATCGGTCGAGAAGCTCCGTTCCATCATGCCCGGCAACGGAAAGAAGAAAGCCCATACCTACGAGCGTCGGGAAATCCCACGTGACCAGCACACCGTCTCTCGCTCTGTCATCAGCGAGCCGGCCAAAAAGGTTCTGCACCGACTGAACAAGTCGGGTTTCGAAGCCTACCTGGTTGGCGGTGGCGTTCGCGATATCCTCCTGGGCGGCCAGCCCAAGGATTTCGATATTGCCACCAACGCCACGCCCGAGGAGGTCCACGATCTGTTTCGGAACTCACGCCTGATTGGCCGCAGATTCCGTATCGTGCACGTGGTGTTTGGCCGTGAAGTCATTGAGGTCACCACCTTTCGGGGCAACGCCAGCGAAGCCGACAACGACTCGGTGGATGACGACCGCAGGACCAGCGAGCACGGCCTGCTGTTGCGCGATAACGTTTACGGTACCCAGGAAGAGGATGCCCTGCGTCGGGATTTCACCGTAAACGCCCTTTACTACTGCATCCGAGACTTCACGGTTATCGACTTTGCCAACGGCATCGAGGATTTGCGCAACCGTCAGCTGCGCCTGATCGGCGATCCGGAAACCCGGTATCGCGAGGACCCGGTGCGAATGCTTCGTGCCATCCGGTTCGCCGCCAAGCTCGGCTTCGAGATTGAGCCGGAAACCGAGGCCCCCATTCGCGAGCTGGCGTCCCTGCTCAATCATATTCCGCCTGCGCGACTGTTCGATGAAGTTCTCAAACTGTTCTCTGCCGGCCATGGCGAGGCCACCTACGATCTCCTGAAGCATTATGACTTGCTGGCGCCGCTGTTTCCGGAAACGGCCCGAGCGCTGGAGGCCGGCGAACCCGACGAACTGATCCGCCAGGCGCTTCGCAACACCGACGCCAGGATTGCCCAGGGCAAATCGGTAACCCCCTACTTCCTGTTTGCCGCCATGCTCTGGCCGGCACTTCAGGCGGAGTGGCACCGTCGGCAGGATAATGGCGAGCCGGTACAACCCGCACTGCACGGTGCTATTGGCAAGGTGATCGGGCGGCAGGTGCAGGCCACCTCCATCCCCAAACGCTTCTCCGGTCCCATGAAAGAGATCTGGGAGCTGCAGATGCGCCTGCCCCGCCGTCAGGGCAAGAGGGCCTTTGCCACCATGAGCCAGCCCCGCTTCCGCGCCGCCTATGACTTCCTGCTGGTGCGTGAAGCCGCCGGTGAAATCGAGCCGGGCCTGGGCCAGTGGTGGACCGACTTCCAGCAACAGGATGAGCGTGGCCAGGAGCGGATGCTGTCACAACTGAGCAGCGATGCGCCCAAGAAACGCCGTCGCCGCCGCAAGCCGGTCAAGCGCCCCGCCCAGCAATGATGACCGACGTCTTTATCGGGCTGGGCAGCAATCTCAAGGAGCCTGCAGCACAACTGGCCCGGGCGGTCGCCGAACTGGCATCCCTGCCTGACTGTACCCTTGTGGCACAGTCGCCTTTCTATGCCAGTCGTCCGGTCGGCCCCCAGGACCAGCCGGACTTTATCAACGGGGCGGTCTGGCTCAAGACTGCGCTCAGCCCCCACCAGCTTCTGGATCAGTTACAAGCCATCGAACAGGCCCATGGTCGGGAGCGTCTGCAACACTGGGGGCCGCGCACCCTGGATCTGGACATCCTGCTCTTCGGCAACCTGACCCTCAACGACGAACGACTGACCGTGCCTCACCGGGAGCTGGCCAACCGGGACTTTGCCCTGCAGCCGCTGCTGGATCTGAAGCCAGACCTGCATATGCCCGATGGCAAAGCCATCGCCGAACTGCGGCGGCAATGCCCCGACAACCGCTTGCGCAAGCTTCCGCCAGCGGATTACCCTTAACACTTCAATGCCGGCAACCCCGGCCCGGTCTTGGCCCATCCACCCAAAAGGCAAGGATTCTATGGCTGTTACCATCAATACCCTGCGTGAATACAAGCAAAAGGGCGAAGCCTTTGCCGCCCTCACCTCCTACGATGCCACCTTCGCGCAGGTGGTCAGTGAAGCCGGGGTCCCCGTGATCCTCATCGGCGATTCCCTGGGCATGGTGCTGCAGGGCCACGACAGTACCCTGCCAGTCACCATGGACCAGATGGTCTATCACGTAAGCTGCGTGGCCAAGGGCAACCGGGGCTCGCTGATCATGGCGGACATGCCGTTCATGAGCTACGGCACCGTGGAATCTGCCCTGGAGAACGCGGCGGAACTGATGCGCGCTGGCGCCCACATGGTAAAACTCGAGGGCACGGACTGGATGAAAGAAACCATCACTGCGCTCACCGAACGTGCAGTGCCTGTGTGCGCACACCTGGGCCTGACGCCTCAGTTCGTGAACAAGTTCGGTGGCTACAAAGTGCAGGGCCGGGACGAGAAAGCCGCGGAAATGATGATTGAGCACGCCTGCGAGCTGGAGGCCGCCGGCGCCGACGTTATCCTGCTCGAGTGCGTGCCCGCTCCCTTGGCCGCCCGGATCGCTCAGGCGGTCAAGGCGCCGGTGATCGGAATCGGCGCAGGCTCGGACACCGACGGCCAGATTCTGGTGCTGCACGACATGCTCGGTATCAGCACCGGTCGCAAGCCCCGCTTCGTGAAGAACTTCCTGGCAGAAACAGACTCAGTTCAGGAAGCCATCGAGGCCTACGTAAAGGCCGTGGCAGAGCGCACATTCCCCGCTGAGGAGCACACCTTCAAGGCATGAGAACCGTACATTCCCTCAAAGAACTGCGAACCATACTCCGCGGCTATCGCCAGCAGGGCAAGACCATCGGCCTGGTGCCCACCATGGGCAACCTCCACGACGGACACATTTCCCTGGTACGCAAGGCCGCCGAGATGGCCGACGTGGTGGTCACCAGCATCTTCGTGAATCCCATGCAATTCGGGGCCGGCGAAGACCTCGACCGCTACCCCCGAACGCTCGCCGAGGACCAGGACCAGTTGGCCGCTGCCGGCAACACCCTGGTGTTCGCCCCAACCGTGGCCGAAATCTACCCGGAGGGCCTGGCCAAGCAGACCCAGGTGGTTGTCCCGGATGTCAGCGATGGCCACTGTGGCGCCAGCCGTCCAGGGCACTTCGAAGGCGTTGCGACAGTAGTCACCATGCTGTTCAACATGGTGCAACCCGACGTTGCAGTGTTTGGCGAGAAGGACTTCCAGCAACTGGCTGTGATTCGCAAGATGGTGCGTGATCTGATGGTACCCGTTGACGTGATTGGCTCGCCCACCGTGCGCGAAGACGACGGCCTGGCCAAAAGCTCCCGTAACGGCTTCCTCAGCCCGGAGGAAAGGAAAATAGCGCCTGCCGTCTTCCAGACGCTGCAGGCGGTCTGCAAGGAGATCGCCAATGGTCGTACAGACTTCCCGGCGCTGGAAAGCGAAGCTGAAGCTCGGCTCGCCGAAGCCGGCCTTCGTCCGGACTACTTCAACATCGTGAACAGCCAGACGCTCAAGCCGGCAACCCCCGAAGACAGTGACCTCACGCTTCTGGTGGCGGCCTTCCTCGGTACCACCCGACTGATCGACAACCTGTCCCTATCGCGATAGACCAGCAGAAAAGGAAACTCTGATGCCCGCACAGCCTCACGTCCTGACCTCGACACCCGAATGGCAGACACTGGGGGAGCTTCGGGAACGCCTCGAAACCGTTGTCATGAAAGACCTTTTCAGGGACGATCCCGGGCGGGCAAAGCGCTATTTCATCCAGGGGGCCGGTCTGTCCCTGGATTTTTCCAAGAACCGGATCACCGACGGGGTACTGGACGCCTTACTGGCCCTGGCGGACCGCTGCAGCCTTGCAGACCGTCGCGACGCCCTGCTGCGGGGCGACCATGTCAATGTAACCGAGGATCGCCCCGCCCTGCACACGGCCCTGCGCAATCCCGGCAACGATTCCATCCTGGTGAATGGCCAGGATGTGGTGGCGGAAGTCCAGCGTACGCTGGCACGAATGGAAACACTGGTGTCGGGGGTGCTGGACCAAAGCCGCACCGGCTATACCGGCAAACCATTCACCGATGTGGTCAGCATTGGTATCGGCGGCTCGTACCTCGGTCCCAAGCTGGTGGGTGAGGCGCTGCAACCATACGCCCAGGGCGGCCTACGATGCCATTACGTGGCCAACATCGACGGCACGGAAATCTGTGAGACGCTTCGCCAGGCTAACCCGGAAACCACCCTGTTCCTGATCCAGTCCAAGTCCTTCCGGACCCAGGAAACGCTGGAAAACAGCAAGGTCGCCAGGTCATGGTTCCTGAAACAGGCTCAGGATTCCGAAGCCATTTCACGCCACTTCATGGCAGTGACCGCGAATGTGCCGGCGGCCCAGGATTTCGGCATCGACCCGGACAATGTGTTTCCCATGTGGGATTGGGTCGGTGGCCGCTATTCGCTCTGGTCTGCCATCGGGCTGCCCATTGCCCTGACCGTTGGCATGGACAACTTCCGGGAACTGCTGGCCGGTGCCCACGCCATGGATCAGCACTTCCAGGATGCGCCGGCGCGCGAAAACCTGCCGGTGATCATGGCCATGCTGGGCATCTGGTACAACAATTTCTGGGGCGCGGAGACCCACGCCATCCTCCCGTATGATCACTACTTGCGCAGCCTGCCGGACCACCTCCAGCAACTGGACATGGAAAGCAATGGCAAGAGCGTGACCCAGAGCGGTGAAGCGCTGGGCTGGCAAAGCGGTCCGGTGATCTGGGGTGGTGTTGGCGCCAACGGCCAGCACGCCTACCATCAGCTGATTCATCAGGGCACCCGACTGATTCCGGCCGATTTCATCATCCCTCTGACGACGCACAACCCGGTGGCCAACCACCACGCGGACCTGTTCGCCAACTGCCTGAGTCAGTCCCGGGCCATGATGGCCGGCAAGTCGCTGGACGAGGCGACGGCGGAATTACGGGCGGAAGGAATGCCGGAAGCCGAGGTGGCGCGGCTGGCCCCGCACAAGGTCATCCCGGGCAACAAGCCCAGCAACACCCTGACCATGGCGAAGGTTACGCCCCATTCGGTGGGCGCCCTGATTGCGCTCTATGAGCACCGGACCTTCGTGCAGGGGGTTATCTGGGATGTCGATTCCTTCGACCAGTGGGGTGTGGAACTCGGCAAGCAGCTTGGCAAGGGAATCCTGCCGCGACTTCTGGGCGAGGACACTGGCCAACAGGCCAGCGACAGCTCCACGGATCAGTTGATAGCGCTGTTCCGCTCAGCCGGCGGCGCTTGATATTCGACGACCGCGCCAGTGGAAGTCCACCGGCCAGAGCTTCTGGCCCGTGCGGTACTCACGCCAGAGCTCACCGTAGGTCTTGCCGCACACCGGGTGTGCGTCGTTCGGTGCAATGTCGGCAAGCGGCCGCAAGACAAAAGCATTCTTGAGGATCTCGCCCCGCGGCAGCTCCACGCCATCGATCGGCCCGGCCGCGTCGCCGTAGGTCAGAATATCCAGATCCAGGGTTCGGGCGCTGAATTTAGGCACATCACGACGCCGGCCGTTCTCCGCCTCCAACTGCTTGAAGCGCCGCGACAGCTCTGCGACGGACAGCTCGGTATCCACGCCCACTACCAGGTTGAGGAAGGGCGAGCCGTTGAAACCCACCGCCTCGCTGTCGTACACCGGCGATATCACGAGCTCGTCGAACCAGCTGTCCAGCGCCTCAAGGGCAGCCGTTACATAATGTTCGCGGTCCACATTGCTGCCAATGCTCAGGTAAACACGAACTGGGTTCGACACTACCGCACTCCCCGCTCAATACGCACACCCACCGCCGCAGCATCGGGAACGGCGCCTGGCTTGCGAATGGCAAGCCGTAACCAGCCCACACCAAACTCGGCCTGCAAAACCGCGGCAAGCTCTTCGGCAGCACGCTCAAGCAATTGCGGCTGGAGCCGCTTCAGGCAGGCATCCACGCATTCACTGACGGCGCCATAATCCAGGGCGTCGGCGACGTCATCCGAGCAGCCCGGGACCCGGTTATCCCAGGCCATCTCCAGGTCAATAACGAGACTCTGGGCGACTTCCCGTTCCCAGTCGTAGACGCCAACCACGGTCTCCACCACCAGGCCTTCAATAAAAACGGTATCTGCCACGGGGACTCCCGGGTTCTTCCACTGATTGGTGATTGAATAACGCACAACCTGCGGATACTGTGACTTTGCTGGCCGGCGATTTCAGGGCCGGCATTTTCGCACATTTTAACCAGGGACGTCTTTGCTTCCGAGCCTGCCACATGATTCCGAGTGACCCGGTATTGACCGTACTGCTCTGCGCTGCCGCCTACCTGGCCGGCTCGGTGCTGTTCGCCCTGCCTGTGTGTCGAGCCTGGCACCTGCCAGACCCGCGTGCCCAGGGCTCAGGAAATCCAGGCGCCACCAACGTATACCGCACGGGAGGCTGGGCGCCTGCATTGCTTACCCTGGCGCTGGATGCTGCCAAAGGCTGGCTACCGGTCTGGCTGGCCCACGAACTGGGGCTGTCGGTGATGGTGCAGGCGGTGGTTGCCCTGTGCGCGGTGACCGGCCATATGATCCCGGTGTTCTTCCGTTTCAAGGGGGGAAAAGGCGTGGCGACGGCATTGGGGGCCGGTCTCGCCCTGGCACCCTTCACCACCCTGTTAATGGCGGCCATCTGGGCGCTGGTGATCTGGCGTTGGCGAATCTCTGCGCTGGCGTCAATCATTGCAGTGGTCAGCGGCCCCCTCATCAGCGCCCTGATGGAGCCGGAAACACTGCCGCTATTCGGCCTGCTTGCGCTCCTGATTGTGGTTCGCCACCGGAACAACCTGATTCGGCTGGCCCAGGGCCGCGAAGCCGGACTGTGAGCAACGCAAAGTCAATCGACCAGGCCGGATGACCGGGGCTGGCTCAACGGTGGCAAGGTGTTCATTGGCCAGCGAGGTACAGCCACGATGCGCTCTCCGTCCTTCTGGCCCGCCAGCATCCGCTGGGCGCCCGCATAGGCAATCATGGCACCATTATCTGTGCAGAATTCTGGGCGGGCGTAGAATACGCGTGCCCTCAGCTTACCAGTCATGGCTTCCAGCGACGCCCGCAGGCGTTTATTGGCACTTACACCACCGGCAATCACCAGACGCTTGCAGCCGGTTTGCTCCAGTGCGCGGCGACATTTGATCACCAGGGTGTCCACCACCGCCGCCTCGAACGCCAGCGCGATGTCGGCCCGAGTCTGCTCGTCGAGCTCGCCCGAGTCCCGTGCGGCATTAACGGTGTTCAGAGTGAACGTCTTGAGGCCGCTAAAGCTGAAATCCAGACCCGGCCTGTCGGTCATGGGCCTCGGGAAGCGGTAGCGGCCCTCTGTGCCCTTTTCCGCCAGGGCCGCAACACGGGGGCCGCCCGGGTAATCCAGGCCGAGCATCTTGGCGGTTTTGTCAAACGCCTCGCCGGCGGCATCATCCACCGACTCACCCAGCATTTCATACTCGCCGATGCCGTCCACCCGCACCAGTTGAGTGTGGCCGCCCGACACCAGCAAAGCTACGAAAGGAAACGCTGGCGGGTTGTCCTCAAGC
Source organism: Marinobacter gudaonensis (assembly GCF_900115175.1). NCBI lineage: Bacteria > Pseudomonadati > Pseudomonadota > Gammaproteobacteria > Pseudomonadales > Marinobacteraceae > Marinobacter > Marinobacter gudaonensis. Next base: position 2,855,955 of record NZ_FOYV01000001.1, on the reverse strand, counting down.
ATGGGCGCCAGCAAATGTCCTTCCATGTGATGCACCCCGAGGACGGGCACGCCCAGGGCAAAGCCGAGAGCGTGGGCCACAGAACCGCCCACCATCAGCGCGCCAACCAGGCCCGGGCCCGCGGTGTAGGCAATCCCCTCAATGTCGGAGCGGCGCCGGCCGGCATCGGCGAGCACCTGATCGCACAGGGGCAGCAGTTTGCGTACGTGGTCCCGGGAGGCCAACTCGGGGACCACGCCACCGTAGTCGGAGTGCATGTCAATCTGGCTGAACAGCGCATGGCCCAGCAGCCCCTGTTCGGTGTCAAACAGCGCCACGCCGGTTTCGTCACAGGAGGTTTCAATACCAAGAATCAGCATAGTCCGGGCCACATCGGTCGTCAGAAATGAAAACGGCGCGTAGTTTAGCAGAAACCCGAAACCGGCAGGCAGAATCATCGAACAAACATTGACCTCGCCATCTGCCAGGCGCTATTATTGCCGCCCTAAATATGCACTGGTCGAGTTTTAGCCAATCTGACCAGGGATCGAGAACCGTCCTGGCGCGGCCAGGCGGACAACATTGAAACCGAATCTATCAGGTAGGTGATTTCCGAATGCCAGCTGTTAAAGTGAAAGAGAATGAACCGTTTGACGTAGCACTGCGTCGCTTCAAGCGTTCCTGCGAAAAAGCGGGCGTACTTTCTGAAGTACGTCGTCGTGAGCACTACGAAAAGCCCACCGCTGTTCGCAAGCGCAAAGCAGCCGCTGCCGTCAAGCGTCATCTCAAGAAGCTTCAGCGGGAACAGCGCAAGTTCGAGCGTCTGTACTGAGTTCCAGCAGACGCCGCTTGACTGCAAAGCACTGATTGCCTGTTCAGCCGCAGGCTGCACAGAGCGACTCAAAAATGCCGCCGAGGCCTGGCTTCGGCGGCATTTTTGGCTATTGGCCAACCCCGATGACGGCCTGATGTGGAGCCACCATGAGCGGACTGATTCCCCAACCGTTTGTTGAAAACCTGCTGGATCGAATCGACCTGGCAGAGCTGATCGGTTCGCGGATCACCCTCAAAAAGGCCGGCGCCAACTACAAGGCCTGTTGCCCGTTCCACGACGAGAAAACACCCTCGTTCAATGTCCGGCCCGACAAGGGTTTCTATCACTGCTTCGGTTGCGGCGCCCATGGCGATGCCATCAGCTTCGTGCGCGAGTTCGACGGCCTGGGCTTCACCGAAGCCGTGGAGGAGCTGGCCAAGCGAGTCGGCCTGGAAGTGCCCTACGACCGGGCGGCAAAACAGGAAATCCAGCAGGCGCGGACACTGACCGACGCCCTGGATTTCGCAAGCCGCTTCTATCAGTCAGCCCTCAACGGTCAGCAGGGCCGTTTTGCGCAGGACTACCTGAAGGGGCGGGGCCTGGACAGCGCCATCATCGAACGATACCAGGTGGGATTTGCGCCCGGTACCGGCACCGCGCTGTTCGATGCTGCCAGCAAGGACCTCAAAGGCCCGCTGATAGAAACCGGCACCGTATCAGACCGCTACGGACGGCCCCGGGACCTGTTCCGCAATCGGGTCATGTTCCCGATCAGGAACAGCCGGGGACGGACGGTCGCGTTCGGCGGCCGGACCCTTGGGGACGACAAGGCGAAATACATCAACTCTCCGGAGTCGGATGTGTTTCACAAGAGCCGGGAGATCTATGGCCTGTTCGAGGCCAAACAGGCTATCCGGCAGCTCGACAAGCTGCTGGTGGTGGAAGGCTACATGGATGTGATCGCCCTGGCCCAACACGGCATTCACTATGCGGTGGCAACCCTGGGCACGGCCACCAACCAGGACAGCCTGCAGGCGCTGCTCAAGCAGGTACGACATATTGTGTTCTGCTTCGACGGCGACCAGGCCGGTTTCCGGGCGGCTGACAAGGCGATGGAAAACGCACTGGAGTTGATGGCCGATGGGCTGCACCTGCAGTTCCTGATGCTGCCCGAGGGCGAGGACCCGGACACACTGGTGCGCAAGGAGGGCCCGGAGGCATTCCAGCAGCGTATAGACAGCGCCACGCCGCTGTCCCGGTTCCTGTTCGACCGCCAGAGCGAGGGCCTCGACCTCCAGCTGCCGGAGAATCGTGGCGAACTGAGGGCCAGGGTGGAGCCGCTGCTCAACAAGATGCCCCGAAGCACGCTTCGGGACGCCATGTGGCACGAGATGCTCCGCCTGTGCGGAGGCCGCAACCAGTGGCAACAGAGGGAACAGCAGCCTGGGCGTTGGCGGGATCAGCGCCGGGACCGGGTTAGTGAAGAACGCATTGATGTAAAGCTCAGCAAGGACAGCATTCTCTGCCTTGCCCTGCTGGAGGCCCCGGAGCTGGCGACAGAAGTTATTGAACTGGCCCGCAGCTCGCGGCAGTTTGAGCAGTCCAGGGCCTTTGCCGATTGGGTGCTCGCCAACAGCATTACGGACCGCAAGGTTCTGACCCGGGCACTGGCGCTTGACGCCGCCGCTCGCCAGCGGTTTTTCCACCTGTTCGACGGGATTGAACACATTCCGGCGCGGGACAAGACCCTGGCAAACGCCCGGGAAATCCTGGCCCCGGAAAACGAAACCAAGCTGATCCAGCGAAAGCTGGCCATGGTTCGCAGCGGCGAGATTGATTTGAAGAGCCTGTCCGATGACGAGCGACAGGCGCTGAAACGGCAACTTACCCTTAACCGGGCAGAGGATGCCACTTGAAACTTGGCGGGCTGATCACCATCTAACCATTCGGTGGCAGCGCGTCCACGCGACAGCTATAATGGCTGTTTAACTTTTTTCCTCATAAAAGCGAGTTCACAGGGTGTCTATGTCAGGCAATTCGCAAAAATCACGTTTGAAAGACCTCATTGCCCGAGGCAAGGAACAAGGTTACCTGACTTACGCCGAGGTAAACGATCACCTGCCGGAAGACATTGCCGACCCGGATCAGGTCGAAGACATCATCCGAATGATCAATGACATGGGTATCCAGGTGTGCGAAGAAACGCCGGACGCCGATACCCTGCTGATGACCGAGGGCGACTCTACCGCCGACGAAGCTGCTGCCGCCGAAGCCGCTGCTGCCCTGGCCGCGGTGGAAACCGACGCTGGCCGCACAACCGACCCGGTGCGCATGTACATGCGCGAGATGGGTACCGTTGAACTGCTCACCCGCGAAGGCGAGATCGTCATTGCCAAGCGCATCGAGGAAGGCATCCGCGATGTCATGGCTGCCGTTGCCCACTTCCCCGGTACTGCCGGCACGGTCATCCAGGCTTACGAGCGCATTATTGAGAACGAAGGCCGGATCAGCGACATCGTCACCGGCTTCCTCGACCCGGACGACGCCGAACCCTTCATGGGTGAAGACACCAGCGACAGCTCCGATGACACCGACTCGTCCTCTGACGATGACGACGACTCCTCCTCCAGCGAGGAAGAGACCGACAACGGTCCGGATCCGGAAGAGACCCGCCTGCGTTTCGAGCTGCTGCGGGAAAAACTGGATGCCGCCGACAAGGCTCTGGCAAAGCACGGCCGCGCCGACAAGAAGACCCAGGACGCGCTGAACGAACTGGGGCAGGTATTCGCTCCGTTCAAGCTCGCCAACAAAGCCTTCGACGAACTGGTCAACGTGGTGCGTTCCACCAACGACCTGGTCCGGGAGAACGAGCGCGCAATCATGCAGATCTGCGTTCGTGACTGCAAAATGCCGCGCAAGGACTTCATCAAGTCGTTCCCGGGCAACGAAGTTAACCTGGACTGGGCCGACAAGATTGCCAAGGGCAAGAAACCCTACGCCGCCCCCATGGCCGAGCGCGTTGACGAGATTGTGCGCCTGCAGAAGCGCATCCTGAACGTGCAGACCGAAGTTGATCTCGACGTCGCCGACATCAAGGAGATCAACCGCCGGGTCTCCATCGGCGAAGCCAAGGCTCGTCGCGCCAAGAAGGAAATGGTCGAAGCCAACCTGCGTCTGGTCATTTCCATCGCCAAAAAGTACACCAACCGCGGCCTGCAGTTCCTGGACCTGATCCAGGAAGGCAACATCGGCCTGATGAAAGCGGTGGACAAGTTCGAGTACCGTCGCGGGTACAAGTTCTCCACCTACGCCACCTGGTGGATCCGGCAGGCCATCACCCGCTCCATCGCGGACCAGGCGCGCACCATCCGTATTCCGGTGCACATGATCGAGACCATCAACAAGCTCAACCGGATTTCCCGGCAGATGCTGCAGGAGATGGGCCGCGAGCCGACACCGGAAGAGCTCGGTGAGCGCATGGAAATGCCGGAGGACAAGATCCGCAAGGTGCTGAAGATCGCGAAAGAACCGATCTCCATGGAAACCCCGATCGGCGACGACGAAGACAGCCATCTGGGCGACTTCATCGAGGACATCCAGGCCCTTTCCCCGGTGGATTCCGCCACCGCCGAAGGCCTGCGCGAAGCCACCCGCTCGGTTCTGGCCGGCCTGACCGCCCGGGAATCCAAGGTGCTGCGGATGCGTTTTGGCATCGAGATGAACACCGACCACACCCTGGAAGAAGTCGGCAAGCAGTTCGACGTCACCCGGGAACGGATCCGTCAGATCGAAGCCAAGGCCCTGCGCAAACTGCGCCACCCGTCACGCTCCGACCACCTGCGCGGCTTCATTGACGACCAGGGCAACGGATAATACCCACAACAGTAGCGGGCGCCACACCTCACCGGTATAATGGCGCCCGCTTTGTTTCCTACCGGAAACACCTCTCAAGACAGCGTTCGCTGAACGGGCCTATAGCTCAGTTGGTTAGAGCAGGGGACTCATAATCCCTTGGTCGCTGGTTCGAGTCCAGCTGGGCCCACCATATTTTAATAACTCACGATATCCTCAACCTTACCGTTACCGGTTAAATGAAGGTAAACACCTCTACCCCTAAATCCACATTTCCGGCCGCCACCCATTAGAGATTCGGTGCACCAGCAGCGCATGATTCCAACCGGCCAAGGGAGAGATCTTCGCTTCATCCTTGTTGGGAACCCCGATTTGCCAGCTCTTTTCACCATCCCAAAGGCTCCACCTCTCAATTCTTTTGGTTAGTGGTGAAGGAACTCCAGTCCTGAATAATGGAAATACAGAGAGACCTTCCGGAACATTACAGTGAAATGCAACGGAAACTGATTTCCGACGAATGGCGATAGAAACAGGGAAAAAGCAATTGAATCGAACCGCAGTATCAAGGATTTCCACCGGAGACCTGGGCCGCTCGTCGACGAGCACATTAAAGACTCTCAGTAACTCACCGTACTTCGAATGCTTATGAGTAAACAGTCCGTAGCCGATGCCGTTAGGCGTTTCTATTTCTATTAGGTCTCCTCTCCTTGCTATTGCCATCCCATCCTTCCCTTACTTTGAAACACCAATAATCAAAATATGCTCCCCCTTATCAATAGCTTCATTAAGACACTCAGGAGCAAGATGATCATACCGCATGGTCAGCTTGAGATCTGAGTGATCCGGCACTTCCGGAAGAGTCCGAATGTGCTCCACCATTCACAAGGAAGTGACAATCCATTGGTGGCCCTTGCCGAAGTCGAGAGTGCCTGCTGTCACACCTCTCGAACTCCTGCTTGCAAAGCAGCGTCGCGCTCAGGCAATGAAGTGGTTGTCAAGACTCCTCACCTTCTACCAGGCCTCTTGGTTCGGGGAGGCAAATAGGACGCGGCGATGTTGACCATGCCCCCCGACCGATCTTGAGTGAAGGCAGATGTCCTTTTTCGATCTGGCCCCTGACCTGCCCTTCCGTCAGGCCCGTAAGCTGGGCGTAGCGGTCCTGGGTCATGACAGGCGTTGCGATCAGAATGATTTGCTTTTGCTCGTCCACTGTTTTGCACTCTGCTACACTTATTTTCACATTTAGCTGCTCACATCCGAGCAGTTAACTATCATTAAACAGAATACAGGCCTTAAAACGCTCGCAGTCAACAGTATACTGCTAACTTTTTAAGCCTTTAACTGGTGACGACTTAGAATGCGTGAAGAGAAAAAGTCAGAAGAGCAGCAAACTGTTGATGACACAGGCTTCACTGAACGCTTGAGAGAATTAGTGGGCAACGGATCGGCGAGATCCTTCGCACACAAGGCGGGCATGGGGGACAGCACCTTTAGAAATATTCTGAATGGCGCCCTCCCTCGATTGGACAGTTTACTGCGCATCGCAAACGCTGCCGGTGCTTCAGTCGAGTGGCTCGCAACCGGAAAGGAACCAACAAAGTCCGATTCACAGTTTGAAGAGGAGTTTGCACTCATTCCTGGTTACAACGTACAGGTGGCCGCAGGGCATGGCTCCTTTGCTGGAGACGAGTCGCCAACTAGAGAGCTAGCATTCCGGAGGAAATGGCTGAGGTTTCGGGGATTCAATGAGGGGAATCTTGCACTGGTATTCGCCAAAGGCGACTCGATGGAGCCTACTATCTCCGATAATGAAACCGTGATGGTAGATACAAGTGAAAAGAAACTACGAGATGGTCATATTTACGTGATCCGGAATGGCGACCATTTACTCGTAAAGAGGGTTCAGACGCTCTGGAATGACGGAGTGCAACTACTAAGTGATAATAAAGAATATCCACCTCAGGAAATTTCCAGTGCTGATCTGGAAAATCTAGAAGTCATCGGGAAGGTTGTTTGGGTAGGGAAGGATCTTTAATACATGAAAAATCCAGATCACATCTACAAGCTAGCAGAAGAACTAGTCACAAAATATCAAGACAGAAAACTTGCTAATGCAAATGAGGCAACGACAAGGTTTCAAATTATTGACGTTATACTCAATGAAATTCTTGAATGGAACAAGGATGATATAGAAGTAGAAGAAACCCACCACGACGAAAATGGGACTGCGAGATATTGTGACTATATTATCAGGACTGCGAACACCGCAATTATTGTGGAAGCAAAAAAAGTAGGCGTCGCTTTTGATACAGTCCCTCAAAAAAGAAAGCAAAGGTTAAGAGGGGCATGGCTTGAGGGCAATACCGGAGATGCAATTAGGCAGGCCCGACAATATTGTATAGATAAAAATATACAATTTGCAGTTGTTACGAATGGAGGACAATGGATAATTTTTCCAGCATTCAGAGACGACGAAATATCGTTCAAGGATTCCAACGCAATAATATTTGATTCTTTACAGCAAACTCTTGGAGAGGACCTCAATTATTTCACAAGCCTTTTATCTAGAGAGGGAGTGATAAACGGGTACCTTCGAGAGGAGCTCCTGGGTAGGAAAGAGGATCAAATAGAAACTAGGCGATTAAATTCTTTTAAGTTAACCGACATACAGAGACCAGAAAACCCGATATACCCACTTATTGAAGAAGAAATAACACAAGCTTTTTCTGACACTTCAACAGCAGATCGAGAAACCTTGATTAACTGCTACGTACAAACGCCTGACAGAAAAAGATTCGACACCAAAATACAATTCCACATAAACAAAAGGGACTCACTTTTTCGTGTAGCTCCCAAAAACCCAATGAAAAGAAAACAAAGAGGAGCTCTGGATTCAGCATTAAATAAAACCACAAAATCAGCAAAACCTCTGGCGATGTTAATTCTAGGAACAGTAGGCTCTGGGAAATCTACTTTTTTGAAATATACCAGAGAGGTATCAGCCGCCAGTTTTTTTGCAAAGAAACGGAGCGAGGCGTATCCACACTGGATTGACATCAACTTTCTGGAATTCTCTCCGTCCGGAAATGTTTTAGATTTCATTTATGAGTCCATTTATAAATACATTGAGTCAGATGAATTCCTCTCCGATTATGATCTTTGCCAAAAACATGCTTACGAAAAAGATATTGAATCGATGAAGAGAGGCCCTTTAAAAAGGCTGCTCGAGGATGAAACTGAGCTAAACAGGGAAATTGCAAGAAAAATACTCAACGAACAGGAAAAGATTATTCCTTATGTTGAAAAGATATTGGAGTGGAGCGCAACAAAATCACCAGTTTTCCTGGTTGTAGACAACGTAGATCAAATGCCAAATGAAGAATTGCAATCAACCATATTCGCAGATGCAATTGCTCTGGCAAGCAAACTGGGCATAAACCTATTACTAAGCATGAGAGAGTCTACTTATGTGCAGCACAGAAACTCTCCCACCTTCGACGCCTTTGATTTCGATACGCTTCAAATTGACCCGCCAGATATTCACGCAGTTTTATCGAAAAGATTTACGCTTGCTAGCAAACTCTTAGAAAATAAAGAGGGTGAATTTAGAGCAGCTAACGGTGCTATTGTAAAAACCAAAAGTCTTGCTGACTTCATCGATATAGTTCAACGATCGGTATTAGGAACAGAGGTTGGCACACGCATTGAAGTCCTAGCAAACCGTGACATTCGGCTGGCCCTAAGAATGACTCGCTCATTCTTAGAAAGAGGGTACACAGATCCAGGAAAAGCCATGCAGGCTACTGATCAATATACCTTACCCAAGCACGAGGCGTTCCGATCAATTATTCTTGGCAACAGTCCAGTCTATGTCGAGCAACGTTCCGTGATAGGCAATCCATTTGATGCTCGACTTTCTATAAACAGTGCACAAATATTACGAATGTTTGTCTTAAGTGCGTTGGTAAAGTTGAACTCTCAGGACGCTGCAAAGAAGATGGACGGCGAAGAAATCAAATTGAATTTACTCGATATTGGTTATAGCGATGAGATAGCGTTGTCTGTACTTGAGGATCTATGTGACAAAAGGTTCGTTAGCACCTCATCTCACGGCAAGCCAACTCTCTCAAGCAATTTCTTCCCAACAATTCTCGGCGGTTACATTGTAAAAGACTTGCTGTCTGATTTGACTTTCCTTGAATGCATGATGATGGATACATTTATTGATAATTTTGAAACATGGAAAAGTCTTAAAAACAAACAACAGAGGCTAGACAGCGAGCGAAATAAACTGTCACGACTCCATATAAGAATGGAAATGGTAGGAGAATTCTATTCTTATGTAAGGACTCTGTTCGAAAATGTTTCAAGGGAAGCTCACAAGCGAAGCTTACCCTCAGAATGGCTGTCTAATCCGTTTAAGGAACTTGAACATAGTCTCAATCAAAACATTGAAAGAGCAGTAGCATCAGCCAACCGCCTCTACAAGAAGGGGCATAGGAGGTAGGCTATTAACTGACTACTTTTACGACAAGCGCGAAACCTTTGTATGGGAAAGTCAGTGCTCTCCCTGAAAGCACACCACTATGCAGGTGTCGCGCTTGCCAGGCATCCTTGCCGGCGGTGAGTCATGGTAGTCCTGACCGGATGGCTCGATCGCTAGTTTGGCGAAATGAGTGAGTGGTAACAGAAGATAAATCTTTATCAAGCATGAGAGATCGCTTACGACTCTAATTGTTGCGTAAGCATTCCCAGGCCCTTTTGCTGGATAATTCCCTGCGCTCTCCTCTCCACCGATTACCCTGAGAAACCGAATACCCTCCGGCCCTCAGACGGCTATCGATCCAATCGATCCTGGCCACGTAGTTGTCGCACTTCCATTGAAGTAACTCTGCCTGGCGCTTCTTGTGGTATTCCTCCCAGTAGGGTCTGGAGGAAGTCGGCTGAGCTGTTGGTGGTTTGGGAGGTTCAGCCGGTTTCGGGCGCCGGATATTTTCGAGCCTCTTCTGAGTGCGAATGTTCTCTCCCATAGCTATGACGCTCATACCGGATGGAGAAACACGCTGAGCACCGGATTCAGGTTCTTTGTCGGAGAAGTGAGTAATACCGTTCTCGTCCACCCAGCGATAAAGGGTTTGGGCATCAGCCAAGACAGGGAACAAGAGAATAACCAGGGCATAAAGCACAGGACTTCGAGCGACAGGCATGATTCAATCCTTTGAATAATCTGTTAGGAATCCGGAACAGATCCACTTTAAATCAAACGCACATCGACACCTAAGGGGATTACCGCAAAGGTGCAGACGTAAATTCTATCTCGAAGTTCGGGTAAATTAACCGTAAGCCCTTTTCCCTTCGCCATTATCAGGATCGTGATGCTCGTCGTCATCCAGGGACCGCATGTCAGCCGATTTCTCACGCAAGATCCGTCGCTTTTCTGAATCGGCAAACCGCTTGAGCACCTGGCGAATCAGGGGCTGATAACCGATGCCGTTGATCTCCGCGATCATCTTGAAGTCTTCGATCAATGACTTCTGCAGCCGAATGGAAATGGGCTGCAAACCGGCTGCTTCGTTCAATGCAGCGTCATCTACGTTTTTTGAAACGCGAACGAACTCCTCTTCCCGGCCGAGGGAACCGTCTTCCCAAGCTTCCGGGGTACCTTCAATTTTCTTTGCCATGATATATGCTCCCCGCCGCTGTCGTTCTTCTGTTTCTTTCTCTGCGACTTGTCTTAATTAAAATGCGTGCTTGGCGTAGATGGCTTCTTCTATCGGGTTCGGGCCATAGGAGGTTTTCAGCAGTATGTCGCCATTCTTGAGAATGAAAACAACCTTCAGGCGGCGACCGTAGTCCGTTTCTGCGATGAACCATTGGGTCGGAGGATCTGTCTTGTGGTCCTCCCTGGTATCTTCCAGTAGCCCACCCTCACGGTTGGCAAAACACTGCTGAACCTCTTCCAGGCTGACACCGTGCTTTTCAGCCAGTTTCTGCTTCACTGCAGATGAACATTTCAGCGCCATCGTATCCCTCAAGCCTTTTGTATATACAAAGTATATACGCCGCCAGATCACTATTCAACGGCGTCGACGTGTCAACGAAGTGACAACAGGCGCGCGGTTTTATGTGGTGAGCTGTGGTTCTGAATGTAGGTAACTTTCTGTTTTTTAGAATTATTGTGGTTTTCTGTGGTGCTCTGAAAACCCGCTACAAGGCTCTCATAATCCCTTGGTCGCTGGTTCGAGTCCAGCTGGGCCCACCATATCGCCATTACGTACCCGTCGATTTATTTTACACCCCCGCCAATCCCCCCTCTCCTGTCGTGATTCCATACCCATGAAAAGCGGAGAAAATCGGATTCTGGCCGCGCTTTTGCTTTGGTTCCACCGGTACCTGACAATTTCGTTCAGGCTTGGTATGAAGATCTGCGAGGGACGTCGCTATGAATATGAAAACTTTGGCGGCTTTGACAATTGGAATGTTGGGGGCCGGCTCTGCCTTGGCGGTGCCAACCCTGCAACTGGATATTGATGGCGGGACTTACGTCGGGGGCTCAGAAGAAAGCACCGTGACAAACTCGCCGACCTTTGACCTGTGGGCATTCGGTGTCGTGGGCGGTGTCGACACCTCTGTCGACTACTACCTGTCGATCGCTCTGCTGCCACAGACCGAAAATGTCGGGGATCCTGCAGGCCTGGGCAACATCACCGTAAATGGAGTTACCCTGTCGTCACTCGGGCTGTCAGAGTACGGCACACCGCCCGTTGAGACAGTGTCGAATGGCGGTGAGCTGGGTTCTCACGGCGTCTACGACACGTTCTACTATGAGCTCATGTTCAGCTTCGCCGGCTCGCCGACGATTGCTTCGTACAACGTCCAGGACGGCACCGCCGGTCCCGTGGGCGAGGAGCTCTATAAAAAGATATTCCAGATCGATGCTTCATCGCTGGCGTTTGGTTACGGTCTGCACTTCGACCTTTACACCTATGGCGAGACCAATGGCCGCCGTACTGCGATTACCGAATTCGCACCGTTCTCGAAAGACGCGGCCTACTGTACCAGTCTGGAATGCGACCCCGTAGAAGTCGCAGAGCCATCAACAATTGCGCTGTTCGGCATCGGGCTGATGAGCCTCGTAGCAATCCGGAGACGCTCATCGTCCAAGTGATGTCGAAAAAGTTGACACATTTTTAACATTCTCAAAGGTCCCGCTCTCGGGACCTTTTTTTATGCCAATAATGTCAACATCGGTAACAACTTAGGAATATCGCTCCCGCCCCGAACCAGTTCTGGCCCCCTCCTCGCTGGTTTTACAGACGCCATTTCATGTCAAAAAAGCCAACGTCCTAAAAAGACAAGCCGAATACACTAGCCCTGAACCACAATAACCGCCATGCGCCAATCACCCATCGCATGACGTCAGTACAACAACAAAGAAGTACAGGAGTGTATCAATGGCTATGCCTTCCCGGTTCTCAGTACGGGCCCTGTCCGTTGCCATCGTTTCAGTTGCAGCAGGTATTCCGTTTACAGCCACCGCCAGCATGGGCAACCTCGGCACCACCTACGGCGTCATGCCTGTCGATGTCGCGACCGCCCAATCCCTGTCCATGTTTAACGATCAGGTGTCTGCCACCTATTACAATCCGGCCTACCTGACCAAAGACACCCGCGGCGAGCTGACCACCGGCATTCTTCACGCCGAGCAGGAGCTCCGTTCCGCCAACCCCAACGCCAACGGCGATGTACTTTCGAATTCTCCGAGCCAGCACGTGCTGATCGGCATGAAGACTAACCTGGGCTCACTGACCCGTTTCAAGCATCCCCTGTACCTGGGCTTCATTGCCGGCGTTGAAAAGTACGGCAAGGAAATGCTGGCTTTCGACTCGCGCACTACCGAGAGTGGACAGTTCCTGCAATACGGCAAGGAACCGCTGTTCCTGAACGTGGGCGGCGCCACCCAGATCTGGCGAGGCATTTCCGCCGGGGCGTCTGTCCGGGTCACCCTGGACGCACAAGCCCAGCTGGATGCGGTCTCCACCCTGGGCGGCGAAACCAGCCGTGAGCGACTGGCGGTCAACGCAGAGCCCTCGCTGAAAACCATCCTGGGCACCAACATCGATCTCGGCAGCACCTTCTGCCCGGACAGCGACTGTTTCCTGAACGGCTGGGAAACCGCACTGACCTATCGAACCAAGTCTTCGGCTTCTACCTCGGTCAACTCCAACATCATCGTTACCCAGACCATTCCGGAGCCCGGCCTCAGCCTGGCGGTAACCACCATTGACTCCTTCCAGCCCGAGACCATTGGCATCGGCGCCCAGTACAAGGGCGAGAACTGGCGCGTGGGCGGCAGCATCGAACAGCAGAACTGGTCTGAGCTGGAGAAGGAGTTCGCCGCTGACACCATCAAGGATCAGCAGTCCGCAGCCCCGGCCAACCGCATCGGGTTTGATGACATTCTCATTCCGCGCATTGGCGCCGAATATACGCTGAACGAGCACTTTGCGGTTCGCGGCGGCATTGCCTATGAGGAATCCCCGCTGAAAACCACGCGCAATCCTGAAATCAACTATCTGGATACTGACAAGATTGTGGTTGGCCTGGGTATCAGCGCCACCTATAACCGCACGCGTCTGCTGGCGTACCCGGTACGCCTCGATGTTGGCTACCAGTACCAGCAGCTGCAGGAGCGGGATTTCACCCTGGTTGATTTCGAAGGCAACGAGACGCCGGTTACCGCCGACGGCGATGTTCATGTCATCAGCGGTTCCATTACGCTGAAGTTCTGAGGAGGGTTCGCCATGAAATATAACAAGACACTGGCACTGATTCCCGCACTTCTGCTTGCCGCCTGTGGCGGTGAAGAGCAGGCCATGAAACAGAATCTGGGGCCCGGCTCCGTCGTGTACTCCTACCCCTCAGATGGGCAGGAGGGCATCAGCCCGACCGCCGATGTCGTACTCCGTTTCTCTCACGCCATTACCGATGACGAAGCGACCATCCGCGACAAGATTGTGCTGTCTGGCGATGCCGGCGCCGTCGATTACACCGTGACCAAGGTGGATAACGGTCGCAGTCTCAAGCTGTCACCTACAGCCAATCTCAACGTGAGCTCCGGCTACTCCGTTACTTTCTCCACCCCCCTGGTCACCTCAGGATCCAACCCGGTCGGCACGCCCAATGCCCAGGGGCCTGACGGGATCCAGTTCACCACACGGGGCGGTTTCAGCGGCATCGCAGGGCTCGACAACCTGGCCACGGACTTCGCCGTGGCCCGGATGATTCCGGCACCGGACGGCGAGCTGCGCCCCACCGATTTCTCCACCTTCCGACTTCAACTCACCCAGCCAGTGCACCCGGACTGGCGGGCCATGGGCGGACAAATCGTGCTGGAAGACAGCAGCGGCAACGCGGTACCGGCCGAAGTCATTGTTGATCAGCGCCGGATTACCCTCGATCCATGCCTGACGGAAGAGCCGGTCGATTGCGGTTCGAAGGCTGACGAGCTGACTGCCGGCGCAACCTACACCCTGAAGGTGAAGGACCTGCCAAGCCTGACCAGCCCCGGCACCACGCTCAACTTCGAGAAGAGCTTCACCGCCCGGGAAACCGGCCCCACGGTTGTGCTGTTCCAGGAAGTGGTCGACTCTGGCCTGCTATCAGGCCAGGAACCACGAACCTCCAAGCTAAACGGCCAGATCATCAATGGCGTAACCCTCAACTCGGTGCTCCAGGGTAACGCCGGCCCCTCCCAGCAGACCGGCGGCCTGTACGCCGAACTGGCCTACGCACCATCGTTTGAAGCCAGCGAGCCTCTGCCGCTGCGGATTCCCAGGGGTAGCGTGCTGTCGAGCAGCAGCCTTGATGTGAAAATTAACGGCACCGTGCCGGTACTGAACGCCGAGTCGGGCCAACTGCAAACCACGGGCGACATCAAGGTCACCATGATCTCCGACGCCACCGGGTACTTGCTGCCGAACCCCTACACAGACGATCTCAGCGCCCCGCGCCACGTGAAGCTGTTCATGGATGTGTCCATGAACACCGAGAATGCACAGCCCAACGCGTCGCTGACCCAGGATCTGCTCGGCGTTGAACTGAGCGGTATCGCCATCGTCGAAAACGGCATGCTGACGATCGACGCCATTGGCATCGTAGAGCCGGAACTGCTTGGCCAGGAATACACCGACTCCACCATTGCCTTCCGGATTGAAGCGGCCACCGACGCCGATTCCGTGCTGGACGCCGAAGAGCTGCGTACCCTGGACACCACCGGCCCACAGCTGGTGAGCTGGATGCCCGGCCCGGACAGCGCAGCGCCCGGTGATCGCGACCAGATGCAGCGCCCGGGCGATCCGATTGTGCTGAACTTTGACGAGCCGATTGATGAGGATTCCCTGACGGATGGCTTGACCCTGGATGAGGGAGGCACGCCGCTGACCATCTCCGAAGGTACGCTCAAAGCCTACGTGGATGGAACGGCCGTGGTTATTAACCCGACCGGCGGTCTCGAACATGACATTGCCTACTCATTAAATATCAGCGGGAGTTTAACGGATCTGGCGGGTAACTCCGCCATGAGCCAGTCCCTCGACTTTGCACTGCCTGCAATTGACAACGGTGCATCCGGCTTGCCCATTGCGTCTCCTCTGGCACTGACGACCTATCCTGGTTTCCCCTGCGTAACCACAGGTGTCGATCTGGACGCGGGTACCCACGGACAGTGTGTTGATGCCGCACCTGGCGGCCCTCGAGGCCAAGTATTGCCTGTAACAACTCTGCCAGAAGATCGTCCTATCGTCGTCGTGTTCTCCCAATCGATGGATCTGGGAACAATCCGGAAAGGTGAAACCTTCAAGGTGGAAAAAGTAAACAGCGACGGTACTTTCTCCGAAATCGCCGGGCGCCTTGAGAAAAATAACCAGCGAATTCGCTTCTATCCAGATGAGCCATGGCAGGTTGGCACCCATTACCGCTACACCATGGCCTCAGTGGGTAGTCTTGATTGCGCCAGCGCTATTTGCTCCACCAAAGGCTATCCGCTGCAGACGGACTTGCTGGTTGATCCTGAGGACATTGGTGGTCCCAATATGGAGATCTACTTCAAGGGCACAGAATCGACCGGAACTGTGTTCACGCCGCTAAGGAATCTGCCGATTCGGGACGTGAACGCCAACTTTGTGGTCGATTGCGCCACATCAGATCAGAAAAATTGCCTCGAGCCATTCGATCACCTCTCTGACGGAGCAAATGGCTTCTCGCCGTCGGCCAACGCAGCAAAACTGGGCGTTGCCGGCAAACAGGCGACGGCACTTGGAGTTCCTGTCGGAGCCAGTGTTGGGTGCTCTGCCTCCGAGGACTGTCCGAAAAACAAATTCATCTATCAGACTTACGCCTTGAACACTGAAATCATCGGTCCGGAGATTGATGAGGAAACCGGCAAGAAAGGCGTTAGAGTTCTGCTCTATCCCACATTGCTAGCGACAACGTCTGCCAGCGTCTTCCTTGACGGGTTTGGCGAACAATCCACAGGCCCGCAGATCCTTCGAATGACTTATGGGGAATCCACTGAAGACAATTCTCTGGGCCTTGTGGAGGGGATCATCATTGAAGGCGAGGACGGCAGACCAACCTTCAAAACTACCGCAAAACTGACACTCGATGCCCCCAACCTGTCTTTACCCCTGGCTTCTGCACTGTCGCATGATTTGTACAGCAAAGAGTTTGAATTGAATCTCGCTGGACCGATTGTCTTCTTTGACGACGGACGGATGCAGATCGAGCAACGCAACAGCATAGCATCGCCAATTGATGTAAACGTTGAAGTCGAAGTCCCTCTGTTGGGTGGTTTCATCGACTTTTTCCAGTGCATCGATAATGGGAACTCTTTTACTGAATGCCTCAGCGGATCCGGTACTGATAGCGGAGACATCAATATTCCCTTAGAAATTCCGCAACAGGGCGTTTACCTCAATTTCATCTCCAATCCCATAAAGGAGATTCCTGCAGAGCAATAACTATTTAGCTCCACATCGAGGGCCAGTCTACGGACTGGCCTTTTTTCTTCAGAATGGGAGCCAGCCTTTTCACCTGAATCATCAAACCTGTTAATCTGGTTGCACAACGAAACCGCAAACCACAACAACAAGCCATCTGGAGAGCCCCGTCATGGAAAACGGCACCCACTACCGTACCTGTCACCTTTGCGAAGCCATGTGCGGAGTTGCGATCGACGTGAAAGACGGCCGTATTGCCTCAATCAAGGGTGATGACAAGGATCCCTTCAGTCGTGGCCACATCTGCCCCAAGGCCGTTGCCCTGCAGGATCTGCACGAGGATCCGGACCGCCTGCGCAAACCGGTCCGCAAAACCACGGCCGGCTGGCAGGAAATGGAGTGGGACGAGGCCTTCGACCTGGTGGCTGACAAGCTCCACCAGACCCGGAAAGACCACGGCCGGAACAGCATCGGCGTATACCTCGGCAACCCCAACGTTCACAACCACGGCTCTCTGGTAAGCACCATGCCGTTCCTGCGTGCCATCGGCAGCCAGAACCGGTTCTCGGCCACCTCCAACGATCAACTGCCACACATGCTGGCGAGCCTGGAGATGTTCGGCCACCAGATCCTGTTCCCCATTCCCGATATCGACCACACCGATCTGTTCATTTGCATCGGCGCCAACCCCATGGCCTCGAATGGCAGCTTGATGACCGTGCCGGATTTCCGGGGCCGGCTGAAGGCGTTGCAGCAGCGGGGCGGTCGCATGGTGGTGGTGGATCCGAGGCGCACCGAAACCGCCAAACTGGCAGACCAGTTCCACTTCATCCGCCCGGGCTCCGATGCCCTGATGTTGATGGCCATGGTTCACACGCTGTTCGAGGAGGACCTGGTGGACCTCGGGCCCGCAGAACGGCTGGTAAAGGATGTTGACCTGCTCCGCCTGGCCAGCCTGCCCTATACGCCGGAGGCGGTCAGCGAGCATACGGGGCTGGGCGCAGAGGATATCCGCACCCTGGCCCGGGACCTGGCCACAACCCGCAAGGCGGCCCTCTACACCCGCATGGGCACCAGCACGCAGCGCTTTGGCGGCGTAGCCACCTGGCTGGCCTACTGCCTGAACATTCTTACCGGCAAGCTGGACACCCCGGGCGGCGTGCTGTTCACCCAACCGGCCATCGACCTCGTCGAACTGGGGGCGATGTCTGGCCAGAACGGCCATTTTGCCAAGCGTCATAGCCGGGTGCGGAGCCTGCCGGAGTTCGCCGGCGAATACCCGGCCAGCACCATGGCCGATGAAATGCTGGCCCCCGGCGACGGCCAGATCCGCGCTTTCGTGACCGTGGCCGGCAATCCGGTGCTGTCGAGCCCGAACGGCCGCCGACTGGAAGAGGCCCTTGGCGGTCTGGATTTCATGGTCTCTGTGGACTACTACCTGAACGAGACCACGTGCCACGCCGACGTGATATTGCCCCCTACGGCGGCGCTGGAACGCAGCCATTACGACCTGATTTTCAGCATGTTTGCGGTGCGCAATTTTGCCAAGTACAGCGAGGCGCTCTTCGATGCCGGCCCCGACAGCCGTCACGACTGGCAGATTTTACTGGAGCTGGCGCATCGCCTGGAGAAACGTCGCAAGGGCGGCCAACTGCCCCTGCGCTCCGAGTTGGGCTGGCGCGCGTTCAAACAGATTGGTCCAGACCCGATCCTGGACATGTTGCTCAGGGCGGGCCCCTACGGTGCAGACGTCGGCCGGGTCCGTGGGGCCTTGCAACCGGCGATCGACCTGGCCATGGATATTTTGCCCAAACGGCACCCCCTGCGTGGACTGGCCCAGCTCAGCCCGCTGAACCGTCGCTGGCAGGAACTGCCAAAAGGCCTGTCGCTGAAAGCGCTGAAGGACAATCCCAACGGCGTTGACCTGGGCCCCCTGCAACCGTCACTTCCGGACCGCCTGTACACCCGCGACGGCAAGATCAACCTGGCGCCACGACGCTATCTGGAGGATCTGGGTCGCCTGCACGAGGCATTGACCGCCCCGTTCCCCGAGGCGCTGCAGTTGATCGGGCGGCGCCACGTTCGCAGCAACAACTCCTGGATGCACAACAGCCATCGCCTGGTGAAAGGCAAGGACCGCTGCACCCTGATGATCCACCCGAAAGACGCCAGCCGGCTTGGCCTGCAGGCATCCGACTCGGCGCAGATAAGCGCGGAGTCGCGGACAATCACCTTGCCTGTGGAAATCACCGAGGACATCATGCCCGGGGTGGTATCGATACCCCACGGCTGGGGGCACGACCGCGACGGCACCGGCCAGCGGATTGCTGCCGATCACGCCGGTGCCAGCATCAACGACGTACTCAGTGACGATAATGTTGATCCACTGTCCGGTACGTCCGTACTCAACGGGCAAACGGTGAACGTGAAGGTCTGGCGGCCGGAACGTCAACGCAAACGCGCCTGAACCGGGAGGAGTAGCATGCCCCAGTGGCTGCAATGGAGTCTGATCATCGCCGGCCTGGTGGCCATCGTTCTGCTGCTGGTGTTTATCCGCCGCCATGCGTCGCTTATTTCCGAGGGGCGCAAGCGTGACAACAAGGCCCGGGCATTCCAGGCCAGGCGCCGCCAGGAGATGATCGAGAGCGTTCAGGTGATTGCGATGGCCATTGAGGCGGATCAGGTCGAGTACTCGGAGGCGTGCCTCAGGCTCAAGGGGCTTCTGGACCACCTAGAGCCCGAGCTGCTCGACCGTTCACCGTTTCATGTGTTCCAGCAAGTTCATGACCAACTCCAGCACATGCCAACCCACCGGGCGCGACAGGCCACTGACACCCGGTTTGTGGAGAAGATGGACCGCGAGCGCTTCGCGGTGGAAAAGCAGCACGCCGATGAGATTCGAAGGGCGGCCACGGCTCTTCGCCTGCACCGGTTCCCCGCCGAACCGTAACCGGGCCAACATCCACTGGTCATACCGGAATTTTGTAACTTTTTGTAATCCCAAAGCCTCGGGAACCGACATTTATTTCTTTAAAAACAAATCACTGGGGCACGCGCAAAAAATGACACCAGGCTCATGGTGCGTTGCCAGCAACTGTTGACTTTTCTTTTCTCCCGCAGGGTCTAACTTAAAAAGTAGGGCAGCATCCAGATCTCTGCGGCGGACGCAGCCCTACGTTGTTTTCTCCTGATACGTTTGGACGACTCTGCGATAAGCGGGTGAGCTTGCCGGCCATTTGGCCGGCTTTTTTAGGTTCTGATTGCGGGGATTTCGGCTCGGGTTAGCGGTAGCGATCAGGGGTTACTGGTTCATCATGCCGGCCATGGCCATGACACTGTCCTTGCTCAGGACCAGTTCGTCGAATTGCTCCTCCACCTGCTCACGATCGAGGCCAAGCTCGTCATAGAAGGCCTGACTCACCTCTTCTCCGGCACCCAGCGCCACGCCCCTGGCTGTCAGCAGCTGGCGTCCGAGCCACAACAGTCGGGCGTAGACATTCTGAACGCCGCTGTAATCGGGATTTTTCTGATACCGGATGGCCAGGGTCACTTCATCGGGCATGCCCCAGTTTTCCATCAACTGGGCCGCGATCTGCTCTCGGGTTATCCCCAGCAGGTAATGCTCGATCACCGACGAATCAATGTCGGGATTGACTTCCAGGGACCGACACACAAGCTTGAAATGAGGCGGAAACACCTGCGCCAGTACCAGGTGCCCAAAATTGTGCAACAGCCCCGCCAGATACGCGAGACCAAACACCGGGCGCGCTCCCCGAGGCATCATGCTGGCCAGGATACCCGCAGACTGGGCCTGCCAAATGGCCTGCTGCCAGTAGTCCACGTAGCCATCCGGGTGATCCTGAGGCTGTTTCAGTGCTCGGCCAAGGGAAAGCCCCATGGCCAGGTTCATCACCAGATCAAAACCAAGCACACGGGAAACCGCATCATGCACTGACCGGACCTGACCGGCCGCGGCATAAAACGAAGACGAAGCCCAACTGACCACCTGCGCCGCCAGGCTGGGGTCGCTTTCGACGATATCCACCAGGTCTCCCATGACCGCGTTCGGGTTCACCCGAAGATGAATGATTCGCTGTGCGGTTTCAGGCAGTGGGGGCAGTTCGAGTGTATCCTCCAGCCTCTGCTGGATTCTCATGCCGGTGAATTTCTTGATGGCTGAATGGAGCTGGTCCCGGTCACGACCGTGGTCGGTGAGGTTCACGGCGATGGACTCGGGCGGCACCACAAAGCTGAAACGATCCGCCTTGGCAGTCAGCAGTCGAAAATCCTCCGCCGGCATTACCATGGCCAGATTCTGTTCGCCGAGCTCCAGGGCCACCGCCAGCAACTCGTCCACACGCGTGTCTACCACGGTGGGCCAGCCGGTCAGCGAGGGCAATGCCGGCAAGGCCTTGAGCCCCGCCCGTTCCCGCACGCGTACCTGCTCCCGTCGCTTCATCAGGCGCAAATCCCGCCCAAGTCTTTTGTTCAACTGCTCCAGGTCAATCATGTCGTCCTTTCGGCAAATGACCTGGAGGTTGCCCTGCCCATCGCTCAGCAGAACCATTCGAAGCAGTTCGCTGTGAGTGGCCTGGCCCGCATCCCGCAGTGATACTCCGGCCGCGGAATCACCCAGTGCCTGCTGAACCGCAACAGGTAAATCCATAGTTGTCTCCAGAATGTTGCTGTTTTCTGTCGGAAATTCCGTTCCTGATCGGTTTCTTAATGCTCAGTATAGGGCAAACTCACGACCCGGGTATTGATCGAACTCCATTTCCAAACCCAAATTACGCGCCGGAAACAGAAACAGACGACCTCAGACATCACCGTAACGGGTTTTCTCGCCCAACCAGCGCCGCACCAGGGCACGTACCACCTCCGGCTGCGCCATGAGCTCCGGTGCCATCTTCCGGACCGGCTCAATCCAGCCCTTGTCGCGCTCGAAATCCGCCAGCCTGAACTGCATCATACCGGTTTGCCGGGTGCCCAGAACCTCGCCCGGCCCCCGTATCTCAAGATCCTTCTCAGCGATGAAAAAGCCATCCTGACTATCTCTGAGCGCCTGCAGCCGCGCCCGGCCATTCTCAGAGAGCGGCGGATGGTACATCAGCACGCAAAAACTCGCCTGCTCGCCACGGCCCACCCGGCCGCGCAGCTGATGCAGCTGGGCCAGGCCGAGACGCTCCGGGTTCTCGATGATAATCAGTGAGGCATTAGGCACATCCACGCCCACTTCAATCACGGTCGTCGCCACCAGAAGGTCCAGGACCCCGGCCTTGAACTCGTCCATCACGGCCGCCTTTTCCTGAGCCTTGAGACGGCCATGCACAAGGCCGACTTTCAGTTCCGGAAGCCGCTCCGCCAGCTCGCCGGCGGTCACCTCTGCCGCCTGGCACTGCAGCGCTTCGGATTCTTCAATCAGGGTACACACCCAGTAGGCCTGTCGTCCGTCGCGGCAGGCGTTACGAACCCGATCAATGACATCGTCCCGGCGGCTGTCGGGTATTACAATGGTTTCTATAGGCTTACGGCCAGGTGGCAATTCATCGATCACCGATGTGTCGAGGTCGGCATAGGCGCTCATGGCCAGCGTACGGGGAATCGGCGTTGCTGTCATGATCAGTTGGTGCGGCGCCAGTGCTCCTCCCACACCCTTCTCCCGAAGGGCCAGCCTTTGATGAACCCCAAACCGGTGCTGCTCGTCGACAATGACCAACGCCAGACGCTGGAATGCTACCTCATCCTGGAACAGTGCATGGGTACCGATCACCACCGCCGCCTCGCCGGAACTGACAGACGACAGGGCCTCAGTCCTTGCCCTGCCCTTGACCTTGCCTGACAGCCACGCCAGCCGTATGCCCAGCGGCTCCAGCCAGGCGCTGAAATTCTGGAAGTGCTGTTCGGCGAGAATTTCCGTCGGCGCCATCAGAGCCACCTGGGCGCCAGCGCCAATGGCCTGCAGGGCCGCCAGGGCGGCGACCACGGTTTTACCGGAACCGACGTCGCCCTGCACCAGCCGTAGCATGGGCAGCGGCTGGCTAAGGTCCTGCCGGATATCGGCCAGCACGTGGCGCTGGGCGCCGGTGAGCGAAAACGGCAGGGCGTCGAGAAAGCGTTCCGGCAGGTCGCCGGTGGGCAGTAGCGGCAGGGCCTCACGGGCCTGGATCTGTTCACGTACCTGCAGTAGGCTCAACTGGTGCGCCAGCAGTTCCTCCATGACCAACCGCTGCTGGGCCGGATGGCGACCTTGCATCAGCAGGTGCACCGGTGCGTTTGCTGGCGGGGCATGCACCAGTTGCACGGCTTCTGTAATGGCTGGCAACTGGTACTCGGCCAAAAAATTTTCGGGTAGCCAGTCCCTGATCGGATAGCGCTGTAGATAGCCCAGGGCCTGCTGGCACAGGGACCGCACACGGGGCTGCTGAATGCCCTCGGTCAGGGGATAGACCGGTGTCAGGGTGGCCTGACCTTCCGGCGACATGGGCGGCGGGTTAACCTGGTACTCCGGGTGATAGAATTCGTAACCGGCCCGGCCTGGCCGAACCTCGCCGAAACAGCGCACCCTTGCGCCCTCGATCAGCTGATTCTTCTGTGCGGCATTGAAGTGAAAGAACCGCATGACCAGGAACCCGGAATTGTCTCTGAGCGTTACCTGCAGGCTGCGGCGTCGCCCCATCACCAGGTCCGACTTCATCACCTCGCCCTCCACCACAGCCACATCGCCGATGCGCAAGCTGCCCATCGGCACAATCCGGGTCCGATCCTCGTAGCGGTGCGGAAGATGGAACAACAGATCCTGAAGGGAAACTATGCCCAGCTTGGCAAGCTTGTCTGCCAGGGCGCTTCCTACGCCCTTGAGCTGGGTGACCGGGATGTCATCCAGTGACGTCATGGAGAGACTCAGGCGCTTTCGGCCACAGAAGCCGTGTCGGTCTTGGCTTTTTCGATAACCCGGCACTGGCTCGCTGCCAGTGAGAGCACGTCAATCGCCTTGGGCCGGGGGAAGGTTACCCGCCACGCCAGGGCTACCGTACGGAACGGCACCGGCGGGGCAAATGGCCGCACCGCCAGGATATCCTCGTGGTACTGCATGGCGGTGGCCGCCGACAACGGCAACACGGTTATACCGAGACCGGACGCCACCATGTGGCGAATAGTTTCCAGGGAGCTACCCTCGGTCACAAGAGCTGGCGAGCCGGTATCCACGCGATGGGTCACCGCTTCCACCAGCGGTGGACAGGATTCCAGCACCTGGTCACGGAAACAATGACCGGGGCCAAGCAACAAGAGCTGTTCGCGGGCGAGCTCATCGGCGGTTAACTGGCTTTTCTCGGCCAACGGATGGCCCGCTGGCAACAGCACCACAAAAGGCTCGTCATACAGCGGCAGGGTCACTACCTCGGGCTCTTCAAAGGGCAGCGCAATGATTATGGCATCCAAATCCGACTGGCGAAGCTTCTGCCGCAGGTTGGCCGTGTAGTTTTCCTCGATGTACAGCGGCATCTCCGGCGCCGCCCGCCTCAACTCTGGCAGCAAGTGCGGAAACAGGTAGGGACCGATGGTGTAGATAGCACCCACTTTCAAAGGCGAGTTGAGCTGGTTCTTGCCATCCTGAGCCATGTCCCGGATCAGACCAACCTGGTCGAGTACCCGCTGTGCCTGCTCGATGATCCGCTGCCCGGTCTCGGTGACCCGGATGCTGCTCTTGCTGCGCTCAAACAAGGGGATGCCCAGTTCATCCTCGAGCTTTTTCACGGCAACACTGAGGGTTGGCTGGCTGACATGACAGCGCTCCGCGGCCCGGCCAAAATGCCTTTCACGGGCCAGCGTAACGACGTATCGTAACTCGGTGAGAGTCATGGTGAGCTCCGGTCAGATCGATGCGGGTCGAAGTTTCACTTATTTATGAGCTAAAGCATAAGGATTGAAATTGTCTATGGCAATCACTGAACACAGCGAGCGACCCCGAATCCTGATTGCAGGTTGCGGCAAGCTCGGCGGGGCCATCGCCTCCCGGCTGGTGGGCAACGCCGACGTATTCGGCCTGCGCCGGAATCCCGCACAGGTGCCCGCCGGGGTGACCGGTATTGGTGCCGACCTGACCCGACCGGAAACCCTCGTCGGAAGGCTGCCCGGACGCCTGGATATCGTCCTGTACTGCCTGACACCGTCGAGCTATGACGAAGAAGGTTATCGCAATGCCTATGTGACCGGCCTGAAAAACCTGCTCGACGCCCTGAACGGCCAGTCGTTGCGACACCTGTTCTTTATCAGCAGCACCAGCGTATACGCCCAGGATGACGACAGCTGGGTGGATGAATCCAGTGTCACAGAGCCAGCGCGCTTCAGCGGCCAACTGGTACTGGCCGGCGAACAGGTGGCCCTTGAAAGCGGCCATCCGGCCACGGTGATTCGTTTCAGCGGTATCTACGGCCCCACGCGGCAGCGCTTCCTGGAAGAGGTAATTGCCGGGCGAATGGACCCGCAGTCACCGGCGCCGTTCAGCAACCGCATTCATGAGGAAGACGCGGCCGAGGCCGCCGCCTACCTGATCCGGCAGGCGCTTGCTGGCAGACAGCTTGAACCCCGATATATCGCCAGCGACTGTGAGCCCGTGCGGCTCGACGAAGTGGTCCGCTGGGTGCAGCAACAAACGCCATGCGCGGAGCCCACGCCCGATGCCCGCAAAGGCGGCAGGGCGGGCAGCAAACGCTGCTCCAATGCCCGCCTCCTGGCCACCGGCTTCACCTTCCAATTTCCGGATTTCCGGGCAGGTTACCGGCCGATGATCGACAAGCTCACCGGCTGAGAACGAAAAAAGGCGGCCAAAGCCGCCTTTTTTGTCTGCTGGCACCGGAATCTGGTATCAGCTGAGCACCATTACTGCTTCCATTTCAATGGGAACGCCTTTGGGCAGTGCGGCAACACCCACTGCCGCGCGGGCCGGGTATGGCTCCTGGAAGTAAGTCGCCATAATTTCATTCACCGTGGCAAAGTTCGCCAGGTCGGTCATGTAGATATTGAGCTTTACAATATCCTTGAGCTCACCACCTGCCGCCTCACAGACCGCCTTGAGGTTGTCGAACACCTGGCGGGTCTTGGCGGAGAAATCACCGGGCACCACCTCCATGGTTTCGGGCACCAGAGGAATCTGGCCAGACAGGTACACCGTGTCACCGGCTTTTACTGCCTGGGAGTAGGTACCAATCGCCTGGGGGGCATTCTCGGTCTGGATTACGGATTTGTTGGTCATGACCCTAGTATTCCTCGTTTGCAAAACGCCAATCGTCGCCCCTGGGCTGTGCGACTGTCAACCGGGCTTTGGTCGCGGTCAGTGCCGCACCCGACTGATGTGAGTGATGGCTCGGATGTTACGAATCCGCCGCATCACCCGGGCCAGGTGTTTGCGCCCGTTCACGTGAACCACCAGGCTGACAACCCCGAAGCGAGCGTTTTGCTCCTCCACATTGATGCGCTCGATGTTGCCGTCCGCCATGGCCACCGCATTGGCCATCTCGGCGATCACCCCACGCTGGCGCTCAAGCTCAACGCGGAGCTCCACGGAAAACTCGTCGGTAATGTCCTTGGCCCACTTGAGGTTGGTCAAACGGGCCCGCCCCTCATCGTCCTCCGGCAACCGGGAACAGGTGTCTGAGTGAATGACCATACCTCGACCAGAATCCATCACCCCCACCACTGGGTCGCCCGGGATGGGCTTGCAACAGCTGGCAAAGCGCACCAGCAGCCCTTCCGTGCCCCGAATAGTGACCGGACTGTGGTTGCCACCCTCGATATCCCGGGCTTCTCCGCTGGTTTCAGGGGCCTCGGAACCGGTCACCAGTTGCCGCGCCACCAGATACGCCATGCGGTTGCCAAGCCCGATATCGCTGATCAGGTCGTCAAAGCTGTTCACCTGGTTGTGATTGACCACCGCCTGCTTCTGGGCATCACTGATCTCGGAAAGCCGGGTGCCAAAACCCTTCAGGGAGCGCTTCAGTAGTGTGCGGCCAAGTTCCAGGGATTCCGCCCGCTTCTGGCTCTTGAGGACATGGCGGATGCTGCTTCGGGCCTTGCCGGTGACCACGAAGCTCAGCCAGGCCGGGTTCGGGCGGGCACCCGGAGCGGTGATGATCTCGACGGTCTGTCCACTTTGCAGCGGCTGACTCAAGGAGCCCAGATTACGGTTGATCCGGCAGGCCACCGTGGCGTTGCCGATGTCGGTATGGATGGCGTAGGCGAAATCCACCGGCGTCGCGCCGCTGGGCAGCTCCATGATGCGGCCCTTGGGCGTGAACACGTAGATTTCGTCGGGAAACAGATCCACTTTTACGTGCTCGATGAACTCCATGGAGTCATCCGCCCGCTCGCGCATTTCCATCAGTCCTTTCACCCAACGGTCCACCCGCGCCTGATTCACGCTGGTGACGCTGCTTGGCTCGTTCTTGTACATCCAGTGGGCGGCAATACCATTGTTGGCAATGTGCTCCATTTCCTCGGTGCGGATCTGGATTTCAATGTTCACATGCATGCCGAACAGCGTGGTGTGCAAGGACTGGTAGCCGTTGGCCTTCGGCATGGCGATGTAATCCTTGAAGCGGCCCGGCAGCGGCTTGTACAGGCTATGCACCGCGCCCAGGATGCGGTAGCAGTCGTCCTCGGTGTCGGTGATGATCCGGAAGGCATACACATCCATGATCTCGTGGAAGGATTTCTGCTTGAACTTCATCTTGTTGTAGATGCTGTTCAGATGCTTTTCCCGGCCCAGGATCCGGCCAGGAAGCCCCCTCTCTTCAAGCTTTTCCTGCAGCTTGCCGCGGATATCCTCAATGATCTCCCGATGGCTGCCCCGCAGTTTCTCCACCGCCTTGGAGATGTATTTGGAGCGCATGGGGTACAGCGAGGAAAAGCCCAGATCCTCCAGTTCGGTGCAGATGGAATGCATGCCGAGCCGGTTGGCGATGGGGGCATAGATGTCCAGGGTCTCGTTGGCAATACGCTGGCGCTTCTCGTAGGGCATGGGCCCGAGAGTGCGCATGTTGTGAAGACGATCCGCCAGCTTTACCAGGATCACGCGGATGTCCCGGGCCATGGCCAGGGTCATTTTCTGGAAATTTTCAGCCTGGGCTTCCGCCCGGGATCGAAACTCGATCTGGGTCAGCTTGCTGACCCCATCCACCAGTTCCGCGACATCCTCGCCAAACTGCTCGGCCAGGGCATCCTTGGGAATGCCGGTGTCTTCAATCACGTCGTGAAGCATGGCAGCCATCAGGCTCTGATGGTCCAGCCGCAGGTCGGCAAGAATATGGGCAACGGCCAGGGGGTGGGTGATGTAGCGGTCGCCGCTTTTGCGCATCTGGCCCTCGTGGGCCTGTTCGGCGTAATAATAGGCCCGTCGCACCTGATTGATGCGATTGGTATCCAGATAGGAGCTCAGCTCCCTGGCAAGCCCTTCAACCGTCGCCTCTGCCGACACCGCGCCTCCACAAGCTCATAAAATTCAGGGACAAAAAAACCCGAATGCACGCATCCGGGTCCTTCCATAGTCCTTCCAGCAACGCTCTATAGCTACACTATAAAACCGCGGGGACAGATTTCAACGGGTCTCACTTGCGCACAGGTACTTATAGACCTGTTTTGCGCAGATCGCTTACTCGTCGTCTTCTTCCTTGAGCAGATCCCGAGTAATCTTGCCTTCGGCGATTTCGCGCAGGGCAATCACCGTTGGCTTGTCGTTCTCTTCGGCCACCATCGGCTCGGCGCCCTTGGTCGCGAGCTGACGGGCACGCTTGGTAGCCAGCATGACCAGCTGGAAGCGGTTATCAACGTTTTCCAGGCAATCTTCTACGGTAACTCGTGCCATAACTTCCCCGACAAATAAAATGACTGATTCAGCAGACCGCACAGTTTACTGTGGCCGGTGCAATTTGTATACAGGAAAACCCCCTACAGCGCCGGGCCTGAGAGTCCCGCCAGCAGTTCCCGGTGTCTTGTTTGCTGCACTGTCATCCGAAGACGCTGGGCCCGTACAATGGCCAGTAAATCGGCCAGGGCGGTGGCAAAATCGTCGTTGACCACCAGGAAATCAAACTCGACCGCGTGGCGACATTCTTCCCTGGCCTCGGCCAGCCGGCGCTCCACCACGTCCGGCGCGTCAGTTCCGCGTCCGACAAGTCGCTCACGCAGAACTTCCGGCGATGGCGGTACGATAAAAATACAGACGCATTCGGGCATCAACCGGCGCACCTGGGCCGCGCCCTGCCAGTCGATCTCCAGGATGACATCCTGACCTCTGGCCAGAGTCTCCCGGACCCAGATGTGGGAAGTGCCGTAGTAGTTGCCAAACACGTCGGCGTGCTCCAGGAAATCGCCCCGGGCGATCATGGCCTCGAACTCGGTGCGATCGACGAAGTGATAATTCACCCCGTTCTGCTCACCCGCGCGCATCGCCCGGGTGGTGTGAGAAATCGAGACACCCAGTTGGCCATCATTGCGAAGCATCTCCGCCACCAGGCTGGTTTTGCCGGCGCCGGACGGCGCCGAAATCACATAGAGGGTACCCTTCTCAACTGCCTGCTCAACTGCCTGCTCAACTGCCTGACTCATAAGGCGAGAACTCCAAAACTGGCTCCAGCGGCCGCCCCTGCGCCAACCGCTAAAACACGGAATTATACGGACTTTGGCAAATCACCGCACCCCGGGCCGCCGTCAGCTGATACTATTGCCACCACTGACACCGGATCCAGAAACCACGCCATGCGCATCACCATTGACATTACTCTCACCGAACCCGGCAAAGCGATTGATGCCCTGAGCCAGGCTCCGAAACTCCCTAAGGAGCTTTCGAAACAGAAACTCAAGGATGCGATGACCAAAGGGGCCTGCTGGTGGACCCACAAGGGCAAACGGTTGAGACTGCGACGAGCGACCAAAGAGCTTAAGCCTGGCGTTCGACTGGAGCTGTTCTACGATGAGTCAGTCCTGGGCCGGAAACCGGCCGAACCGGTGCTGATCGCGGACTTCGGCCGCTACACCGCGTGGTTCAAGCCCCACGGCGTGCTGGCCCAGGGCTCACAGTGGGGTGACCATTGCAGCCTCCTGCGGATGGCCGAAATCCGGCTGAACAAACCCTGTTTTCTGATCCACCGGCTGGACGCCGACGCTGCCGGGCTGATGCTGATAGCCCACGACCCGAAGGCGGCGGGCGCGCTCTCAAAGCGGTTTAGCGAACGAGCCATGACCAAGCGGTATCGTGCCAGGGTGAGCGGATTACTGGACATACAGGACCAGTCTGTTGATGCGCCGGTCGAAGGTAAGCCCGCACTCAGCCGCGTCTCCACCCTGGAAACCCATCAGAACAACCAGACATCCCTGCTGTCGGTCACCATTGAAACCGGGCGAAAGCACCAGATTCGCCGCCACCTGGCGGGCCTGGGGCACCCCATCATAGGCGATCGCCTCTATGGGCGCCCCGCCAAACAGCCGCTACAGCTGCTGGCCGTTTATCTTGCCTTCGACTGCCCGTTGACCCGGCAGAAACGCGAGATCGAACTGCCAGCGGAGCTGGACACGCTCGAACATAACTGAGGCCCGGGCGAGCCTGCTTCACTCCAGGTTCTGCACCTGCTCACGCATTTGCTCGATCAAGACCTTCAGATCAACCGCGACTCGTGTCACGCCGGCATCAATGCTCTTGCTGCTGAGGGTATTGGCTTCCCGGTTCAGCTCCTGCATCAGGAAATCCAGCCGGCGACCAATGGCCTCGTCGCTTTTGAGAGTGTCAGTTACCTCACCAATATGGGCATCCAGGCGATCCAGCTCCTCGGCAACGTCGCTCTTCTGGGCCAGCATCACCATCTCCTGGGCCACCCGCTCGGCGTCCAGCTCAACGCGGGCTTTCTCGAAACGCTCCCGCAGATTCTTTTCCTGCGCTTCCAGTAGCCCCGGCATTCGCTGGCGCACGTCCGCCACCAGCTCTGCCATGGTGTTCAGACGTTCCTCGAACAATGGCCTCAGCCGCTCACCCTCGCGCTCGCGCACCGAAGCAAGCTCGGCCACGGTTTGCTCAAACAGACCAACGGCGGCCTCTTTGGCAGGACCATAGTCCTGCTCCGGCACCGAGAGCACGCCCGGCCATCGGAGAATATCCAGCGCGTTGATGTGGGCGGGGTTATCGAGCATCTTGTTGATGTGATTCGCGGCTTCGTTGACCGCCTGGGCCATATCCTCACTGACCTCGAAACTCTGGACGCCTTTTTCAGCGGACTGCAGGCGCATGGACACGTCCACCTTGCCGCGCTTCAGATGATTGCGCAGGGCCTCCCGAAACCGGTTTTCAAGCTCCCGGAACGCGTCCGGCAACCGGAAGGAAGGCTCCAGGTAGCGGTGGTTAACCGTCCGGATTTCGCAGGTGAGCGTACCCCACTCCCCCTGGACATCCTTTCGGGCAAACGCTGTCATACTTCGGATCATTTCAGTTCCGCTCCTGTTTGCAACATGCACTCGAGTTTAACAGGCTCTTAACGTCTTCCGCGAACCGGACAAACGGCCCGGACCAACGTGTTATACTCACGGGCCTTTTCGACAAACCACCAACCGGGCCGCGGCCCGGACATTCAATTCAGACTTTCAGGAAATACTATGCGTCCAAGCGGCAGAACGCCCGAGCAACCGAGAGATGTTCGAATCACCCGCAACTACACCCGGCACGCCGAGGGTTCCGTACTGGTGGAATTCGGCGACACCAAGGTTATCTGCACCGCATCCGTCGAAAACAAGGTTCCCCCGTTTCTGCGGGGCGAAGGCAAGGGCTGGATCACCGCGGAATACGGCATGCTGCCACGCTCCACCGGCAGCCGCATGGGCCGGGAAGCCGCTCGCGGTAAACAGGGCGGGCGCACCGTTGAAATCCAGCGACTGATTGGCCGCTCCCTGCGCGCTGCGGTGGATCTCGAGGCCCTGGGTGAGCACACCATCACCGTTGACTGCGACGTCATCCAGGCTGACGGCGGCACCCGCACCGCGGCCATCACCGGCGGCTGTGTGGCACTGGTGGACGCCCTCAACTATCTGGTGGCCGAGAAGCGGCTGAAGAAATCCCCGCTCAAGCAGATGGTCGCGGCTCTGTCCGTTGGCATGTATCAGGGCACACCGGTGGTAGACCTGGATTACCCGGAAGACTCCGAGGCGGAAACCGACATGAACGTGATCATGACCGACCGGGGTGGCTTCATCGAGATCCAGGGAACTGCGGAAGGCGCGCCGTTCGACCAGTCGGAGCTGGACAGCATGCTGACTCTGGCGAAGCAGGGTATTGAGGAGTTGTTCGGGATTCAGAAGGCGGCTCTGGAGGGCTGATTACTGCAGAGCAGGTCGCCCGCGTGCCCGGAGGAGGAGGTTTATCCGGGACACGCTACAAGCACATCCATGTGCGCTCGGCTCCGGCCTTCCCTGGCCGGAGACGGTCCCGGATAAACCTCCTCCTCCGGACCCGCTGCTGTTCGGGACCCCCGTAGGCTCGGGGCGCGTGCGCGGCGACGCTTTTCCAGACTGTTGAGGGCCAAGGATGGCCCGATGCAAGCGCACATGGATGTGCTCGTAGCGTGTCTGGGAAAGCGTTGCCGCGCACGCGCCTTCCCCAAAGCTTAAAAGCCGATTTCTATGTCGTAGTCCATGATCACGGGGGCGTGATCGGAGAAGCGGGTGGCGTCGTCGATCCAGCCGTCGCGAATGGTCTTGCGGATGCCTGGTGTCAGCAGCTGGTAGTCGACACGAATGCCGGCGTTCTTGCGGGAACCTTCGGCCTGCTCGGGCCACCAGGTGAACTGGTTGCTCTGCTTGTTGATCTCGCGGAAGCCATCCACGCAGCCCATTTCATCGAACAAACGATCCAGCCACGCACGTTCGTGGGGCAGGAAGCCCGAGAAGTCCAGCTTGTGATACAGGGGGCTCGCGTCGGTCACGTGATGGGCGGTCTGCAGGTTGGCGCAGAAGATGAACTGGCGGCGCTTGCGCAGGGTCTTCTGCATGTGCAGGCCGAAGGACTCCATGAACTCGTCCTTGTGGTCCAGCACCGTGAGGTCGTCTTCACCGATGGGCTCTTCCTCGCGCCCCAGGGCGCAAGGGGCCAGCACGCAAGCCACCGAGACCTTGTCGAAATCGGCCTGAATGAACCGCCCCTCACGGTCTGCCTGCTCGTTGGCAAAGCCGTACATGATGGCCTTCGGGAAATGCCGGGTGTAGATGCCTACCCCACCGTCCTCGTTCTTCTCGCCATCAATGAAATAGGCCTCGTAGCCCTCGGGAATCAGATTGTAGTCCTCAATCTCGTACGCCCGCATGCGGTGATCCTGCACGCAGACGACATCAGCATCCTGCCGCGCCAGCCAGTCGAAAAAGCCTTTTTCAACGGCCTGGGCGAGGCCATTGACGCTGATTGATACTACCCGCATACGTGTTCCCTGATTCGGTTTGTGTGTATGATACCGTTTTTACGCGCTAATTAAAGACGAACACCCGCCAGAAGCCTTGCCATGCACGACTATCAGCAGACATTTATCGAATTCGCCATCCGCCGGAACGTTTTGCGATTCGGCGAGTTCACGCTCAAGTCTGGCCGTACCAGCCCGTACTTTTTCAACGCAGGCCTGTTCAACACCGGGGACGACCTGCTTCAGCTAAGCAAGGCCTATGCCGCTGCCATAGAACGCAGCGGGCTGGATTATGACATCATTTTCGGCCCTGCCTATAAGGGCATTCCGTTGGCCACCGTCACCGCCATGGCCCTTGCTACAGACGGTAACAGCAAACCCTTTGCCTTTAACCGCAAGGAAAAGAAAGATCATGGTGAGGGCGGCAACATCGTGGGTGCACCTTTGCAGGGCAGAATACTGATTGTTGACGATGTGATTACCGCCGGAACGGCTATTCGGGAATCCATCGACCTGATTCGTGAGGCCGGTGCCGAACCTGCCGGCGTACTGATTGCCCTGGACCGGCAGGAGCGCGGCAACGGTGAATTGTCCGCCATCCAGGAAGTGGAAAAGGAATTCGGGATTCCGGTGGTCAGCATCATCCGCCTGGACCAGGTTCTGGACTACCTGCAGTCCAACACCGGGTTTACAGAGCACGCAAGCAGGGTAGCCAGTTACCGAGACCGTTACGGAGTCTGACTGATGACCAAACGCCTGACTGAACGCTCACTGAAAGCAACGGTGTTGGCGCTGGCCCTGGGAATGTCCTCCCAGGCTGCGGCCAACATGTACCGCTACACGGATGAGAACGGCCAGGTGGTGATCAGCAATACCATTCCCCAGGAAGCCACCAAACGCGGGTACGACATCCTTGGCAACAATGGCCGGGTGATTGAGACCATTCCGCCAGCGCCCACCGAAGAAGAAATCGCCGCCCGGGAGGCGGAAAAGCAACGTCAGAAAGCCCTGGCCGAGCAGAGGGAGCAAGACCGCCTGCTCCTCAAACGGTTTAGCCACCCCGATCAGGCGGTGAAGGCCATGCACCGCAAGATCCGCGAACTTGAGGGGCTTATCCAGCTGAAACGAGGCAATATCTCGGTCATCTCCAGCCAACTGGACGCCGAACAGAGCCGGGCCGCGGACCTGGAAAGGGCCGGACGGGATATTCCCGAGGCAACCCTGGAAAAGATCCGGCGTCTGGAGGCTCAGATTCGGGACATCGAGCGCGAAATTGCTGTTCAAACCCAGGAAATCGAAGCGCTACGGGACGCGTTTGAAGCCGACATCGAACGTCTTGAGGAAATCACTGAACAGGCTCGCACCCTTCCACTCGATCCGGAAGAGGCCACCGAATAAGAGCAAAGGGCCTGCCAGGGCAGTGCGCCCGCCAAGAAATGAATCCTGGAAAGATGAAACACAAAAAAGGGGCTCCGCAAAACGGAGCCCCTTTTTTAGCCTGGCAAACTGTCTTCGACAGCCGCCTCACCTCACTCAGGCAGAAGCAGTGCTCTTCTTGGCTGTAGAGGTGGATTTGCGGGCGGTGGACTTGCGAGCCGCCGGCTTTTTGGCTTCCACAGACTTCTTGGCGTCCTGGGCGGCTTCAGACACGTCTTCTGCTGCTTCAGAAACAGCGTCCGCGCCTTCAGCGGCTTCTTTTTCCAGCTTGGCCACCAGGTCTGCGGCAAAGTTGCCGAAGCGGCTGTTCAGGCTGCGCAGCTGATCGAAGAGGCTGTCGCTGTAGCCGTTGTAACGCTTGCGCAGGGTCTTCACGCTGTATTCGCGCGCTTCAGACTCAAGCTTTTCGGCGTAGTCAAACGGCTTGGCGGCCAGCTTCTTCTGCTGTTCTTCAGCGGCGTTGATGCCCTTCTCTACGATGTCCTGCAGTTGTTCCTGATAGCTCTTGAGCTTACCCATGTTGGTTCTCCTTGATTACCTGAAAATTCCAAGGCCGTATGGGTTGATCCGCACCGACCTTTCTTCAATTTCAGAATCAAAGTTACGGGTAAAAATTAGAATGTTCATACTAAAACCCGAAATCGTCGTTATACGCGGTTTTACGGATTATTCACTTGAACCGCTGATCGCGGCTGGCATAATTGCGCACTGGTTCGAGGCCCGTCTCCCCGTTTTATTCAGGCTCCATACGTTGTCAATCCGTTCGCCGGCCCCGTTGCCGCCCGTATGTGAGTAGTCGATGCTTTACGCTGCAACCATTTATCGCCGTACCGTAGTGTCTGCGCTGACGCTGCTTGCCTGCCTGGCTCTGTCCGGGTGCCAGGAAGATTCGAGAGCCACGAAAACCAGTCCCCAGCGAGCCTCAGAACTGGCTGATTCACGGCTGGACCAGGCGACCGATGGCCTGCTGAACACACTAGGACAGGCCCGCACCCATGCAGGCGGCGCGGCCATTGCTACCAGAGAATTACGTTGGAATGCACCACTGACCA
The DNA here is from genome assembly GCF_900115175.1 of Marinobacter gudaonensis. Classification (NCBI taxonomy): domain Bacteria; kingdom Pseudomonadati; phylum Pseudomonadota; class Gammaproteobacteria; order Pseudomonadales; family Marinobacteraceae; genus Marinobacter; species Marinobacter gudaonensis. The sequence goes on along the minus strand of NZ_FOYV01000001.1, from coordinate 2,820,395 downwards.
GGGAAGACGGCTCAGCGTTGGCGCCGGGACAGATTGCCGGCTTCCGGATTTACTTCCGGCTGAGGCACCAGGCCAGTTACCAGGTCATTCGCATCGACAGCCCTTCCGTTACCCGGTACGCCCTGGACGGGCTCCCGGCCGGGGCCTACGAATTCACCATTACCACGGTGGACAACGAAGGACTGGAGAGCCGGCGCTCAGAGCCCGTGGCCGTCGATCTCATCTGAGATCGGGCTACCAGCGGAAAATGACCCAGCTCGGCACCAGCATGTCGGACTCGGTTTCCCGGATCCAGCCGCCGCCGTCCGCCGGCACCAGATAGTATTCCGCCCCTACTTCGGGCACCACCTTGATTTCCATGAGCTGGCCGTTGACCCGGTATTCATAGAAGACTTCATTCTCCCCGGGCCGAATCACGATCTGCGGGCCCTCACTGGCCGGCTGGTAGTCCGAAATCACCACCGGTTCCTTCGGCGTTGCCACAGGCGTCTCATCCAGCGCGCCGGAGTCCTGGGCGAGCGCGGCCAGAGGCAGGCTGGCGAGCAACAGAGCCGGGCAGGCGATTCGTTTCATTTTCGTGATACCCTCTTGTCCATTCATTTGATGACAGAGTTGCACAAGCCATTCCACGCTTCAATCAGATTCCGGACCTGTTTTGACATGACCAGCAAAAACACTCCCCCTGTGGTTCTTGTGGACGGATCGTCCTATCTTTTCCGCGCTTATCACGCACTGCCACCGCTGACCACAAGCAAGGACCACCCCACCGGCGCCATCAAGGGGGTAATCAGCATGATCCGCCGCCTGGAGCAGGATTTTCCCGGCTCCAAGATGGTGGTGGTGTTCGACGCCAAGGGCAAAACCTTCCGTCATGAGATGTACGAGGAGTACAAGGCCAACCGTCCGCCGATGCCGGAGGATCTGGCCTGTCAGATCGAACCAATCCACGAGATCGTAAAGGCCATGGGACTCCCGCTACTGACCGTCAGTGGCGTTGAAGCCGACGACGTGATCGGCACCCTGGCCAACGAGGCCACCAGCAAGGGTATCGACGTCGTGGTGTCTACCGGCGACAAGGACATGGCACAGCTGGTCAGCGATCACGTCACCCTGATCAATACCATGACCGAAACCCGTATGGACCGGGACGGGGTGGTGGAAAAGTTCGGCGTCACCCCCGAGCAGATCATCGATTACCTGGCCCTGGTGGGCGACAAGGTGGACAACATTCCGGGGGTCAACAAATGCGGCCCGAAAACCGCTGTAAAGTGGCTGCAGACCTACGACAACCTGGACAACCTGATCGAGCATGCCGATGAGATCAAGGGCAAGATCGGGGAATACCTCCGGGAGGCCACCGATTCCCTGCCCCTGAGCCGGGAGCTGGCCACCATCCGCACCGATGTCGAGCTGGATTTTGGCCTGGAGGATCTCAAGCTTCGGGAACAGGACGATGACCAGTTGCTTGAGCTGTTCCGGGAATACGAGTTCAAGACCTGGATAGCGGAACTGGAAAACGGCGAGGGCAATCCGGGCAACGCCAGTCATCCCGAAAACAGGCAGGAGTCCAGCCAGAAAGCGGGTTCCAGCTCCGGGCAGAACAGCGGTAACTCATCCGGCTCCCGCAACTACAGCGTGGTGACCGATCAGAAAACCCTGGATAGCTGGCTCAAGAGGCTGAAGGACGCCGACCTGTTTGCCTTCGACACCGAGACCACCAGCCTGCGCTACATTGATGCCGAGATCGTGGGTGTGTCCTTTGCCATCGAGCCGGGCGAAGCAGCCTATGTGCCTCTGGCTCACGATTACATGGGCGCTCCCGAACAGCTGGACCGGGATGAGGTCCTCAAACAGCTCAAGCCGTTGCTGGAAAACCCGAAACTCGCCAAGGTGGGACAAAACCTCAAATACGACAAGAACGTGCTCGCCAACCACGGCATCAACCTGGAAGGCATTGCCGAGGACACCATGCTCGAGTCCTACGTGCTGAACTCCGTGGCCACCCGCCACGACATGGACAGCCTGGCAATGTATTACCTGAACGAGAAAACCATCAGCTACGAGTCGATCGCGGGCAAGGGCGCCAAGCAACTGACCTTCAACCAGATCGAGCTGGAACAGGCCGCGCCCTACGCCGCAGAAGACGCCGACATCACCCTGCGGCTGCACGAGACCCTGAAGCCCAGGCTCGAAGAGACCGGCAAACTGGCCTCGGTGTACCGCGAGATCGACCTGCCACTGGTGCCGGTGCTTTCTCGTATGGAGCAACGCGGCACCCTGATCAACGCCAGCACCCTGCGCCAACACAGCCAGGAACTGGCCGAGCGCATGGCGGAACTGGAGAAAGAGGCTCACGAAGTGGCTGGTGAGACGTTCAACCTGGGCTCCACCAAGCAATTACAGGCGCTTTTCTACGACAAGCTTGGCCTGCCGGTGATCAAGAAAACCCCGAAAGGGGCCCCGTCCACGGCCGAGCCGGTGCTGCAGGAACTGGCCCACGAACATGAGCTGCCACGCCTGATTCTGGAACACCGGAGCCTGAGCAAGCTCAAGTCGACCTACACCGACACCCTGCCGGAGCTGATTCACCATCGAACCGGCCGCGTGCACACCTCGTATCATCAGGCGGTCACGGCCACCGGCCGGCTGTCCTCGTCGGAACCCAACCTGCAGAACATTCCCATCCGCAGTGAACAGGGGCGGCGCATCCGCCAGGCGTTCATCGCGCCGGAGGGCTTCAAACTGGTGGCGGCGGATTACTCCCAGATCGAGCTGCGGATCATGGCCCACCTGTCCGGCGACAAAGGACTGTTGAAGGCGTTCGAGAAAGGCGAGGACATTCACAAGGCCACGGCCGCCGAAGTCTTTGGCGTGAGCCTGGACGAGGTCTCCGCCGATCAGCGGCGCAGTGCCAAGGCCATCAACTTCGGCCTGATCTACGGAATGTCGGCCTTTGGCCTGTCCCGCCAGCTGGATGTGGAGCGTAAGCTGGCCCAGCAATACATCGACCGTTATTTCGAACGCTACCCCGGCGTGCTCAAATACATGGACAACATCCGCAAACAGGCCCACGACGACGGCTTCGTGGAAACCCTCTTTGGCCGGCGCCTGTACCTGCCCGAGATCAACGCCCGCAACAAGCAGATGCAGCAGGCGGCGGAGCGCACCGCCATCAACGCGCCCATGCAGGGTACGGCGGCTGACATCATCAAACGCGCCATGGTAGAGGTGGAAAACTGGCTCCTGCGCGAGCACGCGGACGACGCCCGCATGACCATGCAGGTGCACGACGAACTGATCCTCGAGGTCCGGGAATCAGCCCTCGACAAGATTCGTGACGGCCTGGTGCAACGCATGTCGGCAGCCGCCGATCTGCATGTCCCCCTGCTTGTGGAAGCCGGTGCCGGCGACAACTGGGACGAAGCCCATTAGCACACCAACTTGGGGCAAGAAAGCACCGGAGCGCACCGAAACAGGCCAATCCCGCCGCCATTCATCGAGCCTCCCGGTCGTCGCCGGGATCGCCCACGCGCGTTGCCACGGGATCCCGGGCGCGCCGCTAAGGGCGGAGGCGGGCACGGGGAAGCGGATAGAGAAGAGTGCGGCACGATATTCGCTTCTGTTACCCAGTCGGCGTCCGTTCCGCTTTACCATCGCGGGCGGCGCCATGCGGTGACACTTTCTCCGAGGCTCACACCATGACTTCTCTGGTATCTGAACGTAGCTGGCTGCTGGAACCCAGCGTGCTGAAACTGGTTCACCAGTGCCGACGCCTGATTCACACGGAATTTGGCGTCAAACTGCATCTCACGGATGAGCACTTGGAACAGCAGCTTGCGGAGTATGCGGGCAAAACCCGCTCCAGCCACCTGATCCGCACCTGGGAAACGCTCAAGCAGCAGGTTCCGCAGCTGAACATTGAGCCCGAAACCGAGGACGACGGCCTGAAACGGACGTACCGCGGCCAGGTGATCGCCGATGCGCCGGCGGCGTCATCGACCCCCGAGGCAAACGAGGCATTCCACCCGCCGCGAAAGACCAAAGTGATCTACCGTGGCCAGGTGGTAGGCTGACAGACGATATTGAAGGATCAAAATGCCTTGCTGACTTCAACCGCCGCACTCAGGGCGCTCAGGTCGTAGCTGCCCTGGTAACGGGCGGGCGTGGCTGGCTGTGTGGGGTTCTGGTGGGTGTATTCCCGGTCATCAACGTCGGCATCTCCGGAAAACAGCAGGGTGCCGACGGCCGCATCAACGGTCCAGCCGGTGCTGACATCTTTCCACTGAGCGCCGAGGGTCAGCCAGTGGCGGTCCTCTGAGGGAATCCGCGCCGTCACGTACTGCTCGTTCACCGGCGATTCATCCCAGGCATAACCGGCTTTCAGCGCCCACTCCGGGGTTGCCTGCCAGATGCCGCCTAAGTTGAACTGCCAGGTGTTCTGCCACTTCTCGGTGACGTGGTTGATATAGGGATACCCGGAAACCGAAGACACTTCACCCGGCGACTCCCGACGGCTGATGATATCCAGCTCTTCAAAGCGGCTCCATTTTGCGTAAGTGGCGCCAGCCAGAACGGTAAACTCATCGTTGAAGCGGTGGCGCAGACCCAGGGTTGCGCTCTCGGGAATCGCCAGGGGCACTCGGACCTTTTCTGTGAGCGTGGTGGTCTGGCCCGGAGAACTCAGCACGGGAAAATCGGAGATGGTAGCGTCGCCTTTGAGATCCAGTTCGGTGCCGGTCTGCGCACTCAGACCAATCTGGGTCATCTCTGAGATCTCGTACAGAAAACCCACCCGGAAGGTCGCGCCAATGTCATCGCCTTCGATATCGGCATACGGCTCGTCCAACGCGAGCGCGGCGGGGCCCGCAATGCCACTCAGGTCCTGGTATCGGGTGAGTCGACCTTCGGCATAGATCAGGTTGATCCCTGCGCCCATCGACAGTCCGTTACCGTTGCTGACGGAGATTGAAGGCGTGAAGGCAATGGCCGTCAATTCGGTCTTGTCTGCAAAGAACCGGCCGGCAAAACCGTCGTCGTAGTCTGCAGCCAGACCGTAAGGCGCGTGAATACCAAAGCCGACATCAATAGTGTCGCTGACTTCGTGGGTGAGGTAGAAATTGGGGAGCACGGCCGGGTCGGCAATGTCGCCCCCGGTTGTCGCTGGCTGCACAGGAACCGCCGGGTTTTGCCGCGTGGCAGAGATGGTGTTTTCCCGGGCCTCGGCATCAATATCCAGAACCGCTGCACCAAACGAAATGTTGGTGCCAGACAGCTGACTCATGCCGGCGGGATTGAACAGCACCGTGGTGGCATTCTCGGGGTTGGCAGCGGCACCCGCGTTGGCGGTGCCCATGGCGCTGGCACTCTGTTCATTCAGGGAAAAACCGCCTGCCAGTGCGGTGGCGGGGACTGCAACGGCAGCCAGAGTGGCGAAGCGTATGGCACGTGCAAGCATTGGCGATATCTGGCGCATGGTATCTCCTTGTTGATTTGCGCGGAGTATACGCACCACGACCAATTGGCCTCAAATGCCATCACTAACCGTTCAGGGCACTAACTTTCTACCACTAAAGTCGAACCCGGCAACAACCCTCAGTCATCCTGAATCGACAGCTTGTCCACGGTGGAAGACAACTTGTCGGCTCCCTGGGCATCAGCACCCAGCTTGATCATCAAGCGCAGATCGTTCGCGGAATCCGCGTGTGCCAGTGCATCCTCATAAGTAATCGAGCCCTCGGCGTACAGCCGATAAAGTGCCTGGTCAAAGGTCTGCATGCCGGATTCGTTGGATTTGGCCATCAGCTCCTTGAGCCGGTGCACCTCACCCTTGCGGATCAGATCCGCCACCAGCGGGGTGTTGATCAGCACCTCGATGACCGCTTTGCGGCCCTTACCGTCGGGGGTGGGCACCAGCTGCTGGGCTACAATGGCCTTGAGGTTCAGGGACAAGTCCATCCAGATCTGGTTATGCTGCTCCGGCGGGAAAAACTGGATGATCCGGTCCAACGCCTGGTTGGCGTTGTTGGCGTGCAGGGTAGCCAGACACAGGTGGCCGGTCTCGGCAAACTGCACCGAGTACTCCATGGTCTGGCGGGTCCGTACCTCACCGATCAGGATAACGTCCGGCGCCTGCCGCAGGGTGTTCTTCAGGGCCACCTCGAAGCTCTCGGTATCGATCCCCACCTCGCGCTGGGTGACAATACAACCCTGGTGCTGGTGCACGAATTCGATCGGATCCTCGATGGAGATAATGTGACCGCGACTGTTGCGGTTCCGGTGCCCCAGCATGGCCGCCAGTGAGGTGGACTTACCGGTGCCGGTAGCGCCCACGAACATGATCAGACCGCGCTTGGTCATGGCCAGGTCCTTGATAACCTCTGGCAGCGCCAGGTCATCAATCTGCGGAATCTTTACCTCGATCCGGCGCAGCACCATGCCGCACAGGTTGCGCTGGAAAAACGCGGATACCCGGAATCGGCCAATGCCGCGGGCGCTGATGGCAAAGTTACACTCGTGGGTTTCCTCGAACTCGGCGCGCTGTTTGTCATTCATGGCGCCGTAGACAAACTCCCTCGTCTGCTCCGGCGTCAGCGCGTTCTTGGTGACCGGCAGAACCTTCCCGTTCACTTTCATGCTCGGTGGCACACCTGCGGTAATAAACAGGTCTGAACCGCCCTTTTCCACCATCAGCCGTAACAGTTTTTCGAATTCCATTTTTTGTACCCAATCTTCATCGTCTGGTGCTTGGGTGGGGCGGGTTCCGCCTCCCGGGACACGCTGTGAATACGTCCGTGTACGCTTGACTGCAGCATCCATGCTGCAGACAGTCCCGGGAGGCGGAACCCGCCCCACCCGTCAAACTGTATTCGGGGAGTCTTTTGAATTCCCCGCCTGCTCCTGGCACCAACGACACGGCCGGGAGCAATCCAATTAAAAGTTATCAGGCATCTTGGCCTTGGCCCGCGCCGCTTCCCGAGAAATCAGCCCCTTCTGCAGCAGCCGCTCCAGGCACTGGTCGAGGGTCTGCATGCCCAGGGAACCACCGGTCTGGATCGACGAGTACATCTGCGCAATCTTGTCTTCCCGGATCAGGTTCCGGATCGCAGAGGTGCCGATCATGATCTCGTGGGCCGCAATCCGCCCGCCGCCCATTTTCTTCATCAGGGTCTGGGAAATAACCGCCTGAAGGGATTCAGACAGCATCGAACGCACCATGGATTTTTCCTCGGCCGGGAACACATCCACCACCCGGTCGATGGTCTTGGCCGCAGAGGTGGTGTGCAGGGTGCCAAAAACCAGGTGGCCGGTTTCGGCGGCGGTCAGCGCCAGGCGAATGGTTTCCAGGTCCCGGAGCTCGCCCACCAGAATGATGTCCGGGTCTTCCCGCAGAGCGGAACGCAGGGCTTCATTAAAGCCCAGAGTGTCCCGGTGCACTTCCCGCTGGTTGACCAGGCACTTCTTGGAGTCGTGAACGAATTCGATGGGGTCCTCAATGGTGAGGATGTGCTCGTACCGGGTGTCGTTGATGTAGTCCATCATCGCCGCCAGGGTGGTGGACTTACCGGAACCGGTGGGGCCCGTTACCAGCACCAGGCCCCGGGGCACCGAGGAGATGTCCTTGAACACCTGCCCCATACCGAGGTCTTCCATGGTCAGAACCTTGGAGGGGATGGTCCGGAACACGGCGCCCGCGCCCCGGTTCTGGTTAAATGCATTCACACGGAAACGGGCAACGCCGGGCACTTCGAACGAGAAGTCGGTCTCCAGAAACTCCTCGTAATCCTTCCGCTGCTTGTCATTCATGATGTCGTAGATCAGCCCGTGGACTTCTTTATGCTCCATGGGCGGGAGGTTGATGCGGCGCACATCACCATCCACACGAATCATCGGGGGCAGGCCGGCGGACAGGTGCAAGTCAGACGCGCCCTGTTTCGCCGAGAAGGCAAGCAGTTCAGTAATATCCATAGGAGTCCTCGGAAGGCGTTTTTCTTTTATTCCGGTTGCTTCCGCCCGGCGGGGACCCGGCGGGGTTCACTTGGCATTTCAGTGACCTGCGGGTAACGTGTCACCGTACAAGTGACAGACCGGGCGTGGCGATTTCACACTATGAGCAGCATAGCAGACAACATCGGGAGCGTAACCCGACGCATACAAAAAGCAACATTGCAGGCGGGCCGCTCGCCGGGCTCGGTGCGGCTGCTCGCGGTCAGCAAGACCCGGCCCGCCGAAGACCTGCGTGAGGCATTCGCCGCCGGGCAGGTAGCGTTCGGGGAAAACTATGTTCAGGAGGCCCTCGAAAAACAGGAGGCCCTCGCCGACCTACCCGACATGGAATGGCACTTCATCGGCCCCATCCAGTCCAACAAGACCCGCCAGATTGCGTCATCGTTCGATTGGGTCCACAGTGTCGATCGCCTGAAAATCGCCCGCAGGCTCAATGACCAGCGGGGTGACACCCTACCCCCGTTGAATATCTGCCTGCAGGTCAATATTAATGAAGAAGAGAGCAAGTCCGGGTGTCGGGTTGACCAACTGCCCGGACTGGTCGAAGCCGTCGGCGAACTGCCCAACCTCAGGCTCCGTGGTCTGATGGCCATCCCGGACCCGTCGCAACCGGAGGCCGAATTGAGGGCGAGCTTCCGCAAGCTGGCCAACACCCTGAAAGCATTGAAAGGCGACCACCCCGACGCCGGGCCACTGGACACCTTGTCCATGGGCATGTCGGGGGATCTGGAGCTGGCGATCGCCGAGGGAGCAACCTGGGTGCGCGTGGGCACCGCACTGTTCGGCGAACGCCCGGCGAAGAGCTGAACCGGCCGGTTCCTGCTATCATCAGGGCCGGACGTTTAACCGATCAACCCGGGAGTGAATCTTGAGCACATCACCAACCATTTCGTTCATTGGTGCCGGCAACATGGCCAGCGCCATCATTGGCGGTATGCTGGATAACGGCTACAAAGCCGGCAACATCTGGGTCAGCGCACCGGACGACGCGCACCTGCAGACCATTCGCAAGCGCTTCGGGGTGAGTGTTACCACCGACAACCGCTACTGCGCCCAACAGGCCGACATGGTGGTGCTCGCGGTTAAGCCCCAGGTGATGGCGGATGTCTGTCGCGACATCGCGCCGGTGGTGCAGAACACGCGTCCGCTGATGGTCTCCATTGCTGCCGGCCTGACTGCCGATACGCTCGACGGCTGGCTCGGCGGCGGCTTGCCGTTGGTTCGCGTCATGCCGAACACCCCCTCGCTGGTAGGCAAAGGCGCAGCAGGACTCTTCGCCAACAAAGACGTAAAGGACAAGCAGAAGAAGATGGTGGAGTCGGTCTTCGAAAGCATTGGCTCCGCCCTGTGGGTCGAGGACGAGAATCTGCTGCATGGCGTCACCGCCCTGTCCGGCAGTGGACCGGCCTATTTCTTCCTGATGCTCGAAGCACTCGAAGAGGCCGCGACCGACGCTGGCATCGCCGCCGATACCGCCCGGGAACTGGCCATCCAGACCATGGCCGGCGCCGCCGAAATGGCGGCTCGCAGCGAACACGATCCGGGCCAGCTCAAGCGCAACGTGATGTCTCCCGGCGGCACCACCGAACAGGCCATCAACACGTTTGAAGACGGCGGCATGCGCGATCTGGTGCGCAAGGCGTACAAAGCCGCCTTCAAGCGCTCGGAAGAAATGGCCAAAGAACTGGCCGGCAAACAGTAACCGATAACGGAGACACGGCTTCATGCTGGCAGACATTCTGATTACGATCCTGCTGATCGCATCCACCTTCTACATGACCATCGTGCTGTTGCGCTTCCTGCTGCAGTTGGCCCGGGCTGACTTCTACAACCCGATCTCCCAGTTCGTGGTAAAGGCCACCAACCCGCCGCTGCGCCCTCTGCGCCGTTTCATACCCGGCTGGGGCGGCATCGACGGCGCCTCACTGGTACTGGCTGTGGTCATACAGGCCATCACCTTCTTCCTGATCCTGGTGGCGCTGAACGGCGGCATTCCTTCGGTTAATCCCGTCACGCTGCTGGTGTGGGCCGTGCTCAACGTGCTGGATCTGATTGTGAAGATCTATTTCTGGTCGGTAATCGCCATCGTGGTGGTGAGCTGGATTGCGCCCCAGAGCGGGCACCCGGCGATTCAGCTGGTGGCGCAGATTACCGAGCCGGTCATGCGCCCGGTCCGCAACATCATGCCCTCCATGGGTGGCCTGGACCTGTCGCCGATCATTGTATTCCTGATCCTGAACGTCATTTCCGTGGTTATTGACCACATGAAACTGGCCGCGGGTCTCGGCTCCATCGGTCTGGGACTGTAAACAGTGTCTCAAATATACACTCTGTAACACTTATCCACGAAACACTGCAATCCAGGGCTTTGAATCTATATCAATGATTTCAAAGCCCTTTTTATTTTTTTCCTGCCCAAGAAACGGCTCTGCCGTCGCAGGCCTCGCCGCAAACATTGAAAGAACAGGATAGTATTACCGGTAATTAATCCGTCACCCGGGCGCAGCCCTTCCTGCCCCCGGAATACCCGGAAGTCGCGCAGAAGGAAAATCCGATGAATCAACAGGGAACTCTGTCGCAGCAGGTAGAGGCTTATCACAACTGGAAGAAAGAGCTGATCCGGCAGATTGGCCGCTACCGGTTGTGGCTGCAGGATAACGATCTGTTCTCCGACGATGTCAGCACCCGTATCCGCCACGGGCTGGAACTGCTGATTGAGGACGAGTTGACCATCGCCTTCGTGGGGGAATACTCCCGCGGCAAGACCGAGCTGATCAACGCTTTGTTTTTCTCGGAATACGGCCAGCGCATGCTGCCCTCCCAGGCGGGGCGTACCACCATGTGCCCCACCGAGCTCTTCTTCGATCGCAGCGCCAACGAAAACTACCTGCTATTGCTGCCCATTGAGACCCGCACCGGCGAACTCTCGCTGCAGCAATTGCGCAAGCAGCCGGAACGCTGGGTGAAGCACGAGCTCGACGAACGCGATCCGGAAATCATGCGCGAGGTGCTTGCGGAAGTGGCCCGGGTAAAGAGCGTGTCGCCGGAGGAAGCGCGGGGACTCGGCTTCGACGAAGGCATGCTCGAGCACGACCGCAACAATCCGGGCAACGTTCTGGTACCGGCCTGGCGCAACGCCCAGATCAGCATCCGACACCCGCTGTTCGAGCGTGGACTGCGTATTCTCGATACCCCGGGTCTGAACGCCCTCGGTTCGGAGCCCGAGCTGACCATCAGCATGCTGCCCCGGGCCCATGCCGTGATCTTTGTGCTCAGCGCCGACACCGGCGTGACCGCCAGCGACATGACCATCTGGAAAGAGCACATCGACACCCAGCACGCGGATCATCGGGCTGGCCGTTTTGCCGTGCTGAACAAGATCGACGTGCTCTGGGACGACCTCCAGGGCGAACGCCATACCCAGGAAGCCATCGACCGGGTTCGCAGCTACACCGCCGATCACCTGGGCATGCGCCAGCATGATGTCATTCCGGTCTCTGCCAAGCAGGGGCTGCTGGCCCGCGTGCGCAAGGACGAGACGCTGTTCGACAAATCCAATGTCGGCCAGCTTGAGCAGTTGATCATTCAGCGCATCCTGATGCACAAGGAACAGTTGATCACCCAGAGCCTGATCAACGATCTGCTGGGCATGCTGCAGAACAGTCAGGCGGCCATGCAATATCGACTGGAATCCCTCGAGGAGGAACTCCAGGCCTGCTCCGGAGTGACCATGGACAAGGCTGCTCTGAGCCGCCTTGCCGAGCGGGCACAGAAGGATTACGACTTTTACTACAAGAAGCTGATCACCCTGCGCTCCAGCCGTCGCCTGATGGACTCCCAGGGCGACATGCTGAAAAAACTGGTCAGCGAGGAGCGTTTCGAAAATCACGCCGAGCGGGTGCGGGCCAGCATGTCCAAGAGCTGGACCACCGCGGGCATGAACCGCGCCATGGACCAGTTCTTCGAGCTGCTGGAAAGCGATCTGACCAACCTGCTCAGTGAAGGCCACCTGGCGGAGAAAATGGTGGGCGCCATTTACCGACGCTACAACGAGGACAGTCGCGCCCGGCACCTGGAGCCCATTCCCCTGCGCGCCGGCCGGCATGTGATCGCCATACGGGAACTGCGCAAGAAGGCCCGTCGCTTTCGGATCAGCCCGAAAAACCTGCTCACCGAGCAGTCGGTGCTGGTGCGACGCTTCTTCAACGTGATGGTGAGCGAGACCCGCACCCTCCACGCCCGGGTACGCCAGGACGTGGAGCGCTGGCCCTCAGAGGCCCTGCTTCCCATCATGCAGTACTCCATGGAACAGAAGCAGCTGCTGGAACACCAGATTCGCCGTCTGAGGGATATGGTTCGCAACGACAGGGACAGCCGGGCAGAACGCCAGCGACTCAACAACACCATCGCCGATCTGCGCCGACAGCTTGAGCTGGCCGATGCCATGCAACGCCAGATCCGCAAGCCGGCCCCCACCCTGATCCAGCAAAAAGTGGTGAATATCTCCGGGGCGGTCTGAGCCCCGTCAGAGCAACCTTGCAGGCGGTTGCAGCCATCCCGCCCCGGCTTTAAACTGCTGGGCTGGCGATGGCTTTGTCATTGCTTTTCCAGACACTTACGGATCGAACCAGGAACCACGCGCGCCGATGCCCGATTCCCTGCCTGCGGACTCTGTTGGGATTGTCACCCCGCAGACCCATCATTTCGACGTTCCCATCGATCTGGCCTGCGGTCAGACCCTGGAAAGCTATGACCTTGTGGTGGAAACCTACGGCACACTGAACGCCGATGCCAGCAACGCCGTGCTCATATGCCATGCCCTGAGCGGGCACCATCATGCCGCCGGCTACCACACACCCGACGACCGCAAACCGGGCTGGTGGGACAGCTGCATCGGCCCTGGCAAGCCCATCGATACCAACCGCTTTTTTGTAGTCAGCCTGAACAATCTGGGCGGCTGCCACGGCAGCACCGGCCCCAACAGCACCAACCCCGCCACCGGTAAACCCTACGGCCCGGAGTTCCCCGTTATCACTGTGGGCGACTGGGTGAAAAGCCAGGCGCTGCTGGCCGACCGGCTTGGCATTGAGTGCTGGGCCGCCATTGTCGGCGGATCTCTGGGCGGCATGCAGGCGCTGCAATGGAGCCTTGATTACCCCGACCGGCTGCGGCACGCCGTCGTCATTGCCTCCACCCCGAGGCTGACCGCCCAGAACATTGCCTTCAACGAAGTGGCCCGCCAGGCCATCACCACCGACCGGGAGTTCCATGACGGGCGCTACTACGACCACGACACCGTGCCCCGTCGGGGCCTGATGCTGGCACGGATGGTCGGGCACATCACATACCTGTCCGACGCTTCGATGGGCGAGAAATTCGGCCGGGAGCTTCGGGACCAGGCCTACAAGTTCGGCTATGACGCGGAATTTCAGGTTGAGAGCTATCTCAGGTATCAGGGCGAGCGATTCTCGGAATCCTTCGATGCCAACACCTATCTGTTGATGACCCGGGCACTGGACTATTTCGACCCCGCCTACGAATTTGGCGGCGACCTTTCAAAGGCGCTGGCATCAGCCCGATGCGAATACCTGGTGCTGTCGTTCAGCACCGACTGGCGCTTCACCCCCGCCCGCTCGGAGGAAATGGTCAACGCCATGATTGCGGCCCGCAGAAAAGTCAGCTATGCCGAAGTCGATGCCCCCTGGGGCCATGATGCCTTCTTGATTCCGACTCCACGGTACACCGATATCTTTACCGCCTACATGGATCGGGTGGCCAGGGAGGTGGGCGCATGAGACCCGACCTTGAAATAATCCAGCAGTGGGTGCAGCCCGGCGAGCACGTGCTCGACCTCGGGTGCGGCGATGGCACCCTGCTCGACTTCCTGCAGCGGGAAAGGGGCGCCAGTGGCTTTGGCCTTGAAATCAATCCGGACCACATCACCACCTGCATGGGCCGGGGCGTTGCCGTGATCGAACAGAACCTGGACACACAGGGCCTTGGCAACTTTGACGATGGCAGCTTCGATATTGTCCTGATGACCCAGGCGCTCCAGGCGGTCCGGCGGCCCGACAAGGTCCTGGACGAAATGCTGCGGGTGGGCCGCGAGGGCATTGTCACTTTCCCCAACTTTGCCCACTGGCGTCTACGCTGGGGGTTGACCCTGAGCGGTCGCATGCCCGAATCCGAGGCACTGCCGTATAAATGGTACAACACACCCAACATCCGGCTGTGTACCTTCAAGGACTTCGAGGCGCTGTGCCGCCAGAAAGGCATCCGGATCAAGAGCCGGCGGGTAGTAGACGGCCAGCACCAGAACAGTTGGCTGGCGCGACTCTGGCCAAACCTGCTGGGTGAGATTGCCATTTACCGCATAACACGGGAGAACAAGCAATGACGGCAAAACGCTTTACAACCGTATGCACGCTTCTGGCGACCCTGATTCTGGCGTCTGTGAGCCTTCATGCCCGGGCAGGCTCCAAGGATTTTGGCGACTACACCGTGCTCTGGAGCGTGCTGCCAAGCACCTTTCTGGCTCCCGAAGTGGCCAGGGCCAACAATCTGCAGCGCAGCAAGGGCATCGGCATCGTCAATATCTCCATTATGAAGGAGAACGGCAACGGCGGCATGACACCGGTGACCGGCCAGGTTGAAGGCCGGGTTTCCAACGATGTACAGCAGGTGAATTTCCTGGCATTCCGCCGCATCCAGGAGGGCGAATCGGTGTACTTCATTGCCGAGTACCAGTACAGCTCGGGCGAGCTGATGACCTTCAACATCACCGCGCGACCGACCGGCTATCAGGAAGACCTGGCCGTTCGCTTTGCCCACACCCTGTTCAGCGACTGAGCCAATATGACGGAAAAACTGGTCATTGCCAGCAACAACAAGGGCAAGATTGCGGAGCTTTCAGAGTTACTGGCACCCCTGGGCATGACCCCGGTGGCTCAGGGCGAGCTGGGCGTCGACGAGGCCGATGAGCCCGCGGTGACCTTTGTCGAGAACGCCATCCTGAAAGCGCGGCATGCGGCACGCGCTACCGGTCTGCCAGCCCTGGCCGACGACAGCGGTCTGGCGGTGGATGCCCTCGGCGGGCGGCCGGGCGTCCGCTCGGCCCGTTTCGCCGGGGATGATGCCTCCGACGAGGACAACGTGCAGGCCCTGCTCGAGGCCCTGGCCGACGTGGAGGACGCACGCCGGGGCGCACAGTTCCACTGTGTCCTGGTGTACCTGCGCCACGCCGACGACCCGACCCCGATCATCTGTCACGGCCGCTGGCCCGGCACCATTCTCCGGGCGCCCCGGGGCGACGGTGGGTTTGGCTACGATCCGGTGTTCCTGGCGCCGGAACATAATTGCAGCGCTGCCGAACTGTCCCGGGCGGAAAAAGGACGTATCAGCCATCGTGGTCGTGCCCTGAGCTTGCTGCTGGAACAGCTCCGTGCGGGATTCCCTGCCGGTGGCTGACATGCCGGTGCAGGCCGTGCGGCCACCTTTGAGTCTTTACATCCACGTTCCCTGGTGCGTTCGCAAGTGTCCCTACTGCGACTTCAATTCTCACGCCCTGCAGGGGGAGCTTCCGGAATCTGCCTACCTCGACGCGCTGCTGGAAGACCTGGACCAGGACCTGGCGCTGGTTTCCGGACGGAAGATCTCCACGGTGTTTATCGGCGGCGGCACGCCGTCGCTGTTGAGTGGCGCCTTTTACCAGGCGCTGTTTGGCCGCCTGCGCGAGAAACTGGCTCTGGCCGTGGACGCCGAAATTACCCTGGAAGCCAACCCCGGCACGCTGGAGGCAGGGCGTTTCGAGGCCTTTCGCAAGGCCGGCATCAACCGGCTCTCGATTGGCGTCCAGAGCTTCGACCCGGACCACCTGACCGTGCTGGGGCGAATCCATGACAGCGACTCCGCCCATCGGGCGATCCAGACCGCCCGGCAGGCCGGATTCGATAACTTCAACATTGACCTGATGCACGGTTTGCCAGGCCAGACGCCGGAGCAGGCGGTCCGCGATCTTGAGGCCGCCCTGGCCTACGAGCCGCCTCATCTGTCCTGGTACCAGCTGACGCTCGAGCCGAACACCGAGTTCTACAGCCGACCTCCAAGTCTGCCCGACGACGATCGCCTTTGGGATATCTACCAGCAGGGTGCCCGTTTCCTCCGGGCGCATGGCTATCGCGACTACGAAGTTTCCGCCTGGTGCCGTAACAATCGCGCCTCACGTCACAATCTTAATTACTGGACCTTCGGCGACTACCTGGCGCTCGGTGCCGGCGCCCACGGCAAGGTCAGTTTTGCGGACGGTCGCATCCAGCGCTACTGGAAAACCCGGCAACCCGAGGCTTACCTGAACCGCATTGGCAGCCGCACCGCTGGCACTGCCGAGATTGAGCCCGACGAGCGACCGCTGGAGTTTCTGATGAACGCCCTGCGGCTGAGTGAAGGTGTGGATGAGACGCTTTTTTTACAGCGCACGGGTTTACCCCTGGCAACAGTTGGGGTAAAACTTGATCAATTGAGAAAGGAAGGATTGCTGGAAAAAGGTCGGCTGCAGGCCACCGACCTTGGCCAGAGATATCTGAACAGCCTGTTGGAGCGTTTTCTGTAATGGACCCCGCACACGCCGCGCCAGCCCTGCCTACAGGCCTGAAAGCCAGCCTGTGCGTTTCCGCTGTACTCCTGCTGGCACTGCTGCTGATCAACCAGCCCCTGCAAACGCCTTCAGCACCCCAGGGCATCGTCAGCTTTCAGCTCGCTGGCAGTGCCGATCACGCCGAGGCCATTCTTACCAGTTGGCAAACCGACGGGATCGGCTGGGCGAGGATCTCCCTGTGGGTGGATTTCCTCTTTATTCCCGTCTACATGCTGGCGCTGATTCACCTCACCCGGCACTTTACCCGGGACCGCCCGGGTATTCGCGAGCGGATGAGTGCCCGTTGGGTGCGGGCGCTGTTCACCACCGCTGGCCTGAGTGATGTAACGGAAAACATCCTGCTTCTGAACAACCTGAACCCGCCCACGGATGCCATGACCCTGTCGGCGACGCTCTGCGCCCTGATCAAGTTTACCGCCCTGACCCTGGGTATCGCCGGCCTGGTGATCATCCGGGCGTCCCGGCGACACCCCCTCGCCCACCACTGACCAGCACACCAATGGGGACCAGCACACCAATGGGGCGTACTCCCGCCAGGGCGTGCTGCCAAAACAAGAATCAGTTGGTGCGATAGAACAGCAGATCCCAGACCCCGTGGCCCAGGTTTTCACCACGCTTCTCGAACTTGGTCATGGGGCGGTCGTCCGGGCGAGGTGAATAGCCACCAGATTCCTGGGTGTTGGCGAATCCCTCCGACTCGTTCATCACCTCCATCATGTGTTCGGCATAGTTCTCCCAGTCCGTTGCCAGGTGCAGTATGCCCCCAACCCGAAGCTTGTGACGGACGCGCTGTACGAACTCATGCTGGATCAGCCGGCGCTTGTGATGACGCTTCTTGTGCCAGGGGTCCGGGAAGAACACCATCACCCTGTCGAGGCAGGCGTCGGGCAGGCACAGGTCAATAACGTCGTTGGCGTCGATGCTGTAGATCCGGACATTCTCCAGGCCCCGGTCCTCGATCTCCTTGAGCAGTGCCCCGACGCCGGGCTGGTGTACCTCAACGCCGATAAAGTCCTGCTCGGGGGAGGCTTCGGCCATGTCCGCCAGTGATTTCCCCATGCCAAACCCGATTTCGAGGTTCAGCATGTTATCGCGGCCGAATACCTCGCGAGGGTCGATCATGCCGTGCTCACGGGTCAGGCCATATTTGGGCCAGCTACGCTCAAAAGCCTTTTTCTGACCTTCAGTCATCCGGCCCTGGCGCAACACAAAGCTGCGCACACCGCGACGCGTGGTAACCGGCGATTCCGCGGCCGTGTCTTTCGGATCTTGCGGGTTGTTCTGGTCAGTCATCTGCAATCCTTAACCGCAGGCAGCGGGAGTTGTTCATCGAGATTTGCCACCAGTTTACCAGAGTGGTGCGCGTCAGGCGGAGACCAAGGACTGCCCGCCCTGTTGCCGATCCAGATTGCGATAGCCAAGGGCCTCGACCAGGTGGCTGTGCGCCAACTGGTCACAGCCCTCCAGATCGGCGAGCGTTCTGGCTACCCGGAGGATGCGGTGCAGGGCCCTGGCCGAGAGCCCCAACCGCTCCATGGCACCTGACAACAGCTGCTCCCCTCTGGTATCAAGCCGACAGGCTGCCTGGAGATCGCGGCCTGCGAGATTTGCGTTCAGGCAACGCCGCTGCCCCTGGCGCTGTCGCGCCGCAATCACGCGCTCGCGCACGGAGGCACTGCTCTCTCCGTCGCATCCCTCCGCCATCAGCACACTGCCACCCTGCACTGGTACTTCGATATGCAGGTCGAAGCGATCCAGGAGCGGGCCGGAAATCTTCGAGCGATAGCGCATCACCTGCTGAGGCGTACACTGACACTCGATGCTGGGGTGGCCGCTGTAGCCACAGGGGCAGGGATTCATGGCGCCCACCACCTGGAACCGGGCGGGGAACCGGACCTGCCGCGCCGCGCGACTGATGGCAATCTCGCCGGTCTCCATCGGCTCCCGAAGCACCTCCAGCACCCGGCGCTCAAACTCAGGCAGCTCGTCGAGGAACAATACGCCCTGATGGGCCAGTGAGATTTCTCCCGGTCGCGGGCTGCTGCCACCTCCCACCAGGGCAACGGCAGACGCGGTGTGATGGGGCGCCCGGAAGGGTGGCTCGCGCCAACGTCCCTCACGCACCGGCAAGCCGGCTACAGAGTGAACGCTGGCCACTTCCATGGCCGCGGCGTCTTCCAGCGCCGGCAGTATGCCCGGCAGTCGACTGGCAAGCATGCTCTTACCGGTGCCCGGTGGCCCGAAAAACAGCAGGTTGTGGCCTCCGGCTGCCGCCACTTCCAGTGCACGCCGGGGTACCCGCTGGCCCCGGACTTCCGACAGGTCCGGACCGTCCGACGGCGCGTCCCGGGCCAGCGAGCAACGAGCCACCGGCACCAGCCGGGCCCGACTACTGAGATGTTCACACACCGCCAGCAGATGTCCGGCGGCCAGCACATCATCCCGGCTTGCAAGGGACGCTTCACCGGCGTTGGCTTTCGGCACCAGCAGCGCCCGCTCATCATCCCGTGCCGCCAACACCGCAGGCAGCACCCCCTTGACCGGTCGCAGGGCACCATCCAGGGACAGTTCACCAAGAAACTCGCAGCCGGTCAGGCTGTCGGCCGGTATCTGGCCGGAGGCCGCCAGAATGCCCAGGGCGATAGGCAGGTCGAAACGGCCGCCCTCCTTGGGCAGATCAGCGGGAGCCAGGTTGATGGTGATGCGTCGCGCCGGAAACTCAAAGCCGGCGTTGAGCAGGGCGCTTCGCACCCGCTCCTTGCTTTCCCGGACGCCGGTTTCCGGCAGTCCGACTATAGACAGTGCAGGAAGTCCTCCGGAGAGGTGGACTTCTACGGTAACCGCAGGCGCGGACACGCCGATGATGGCGCGCGCATGGACAATCGCTAGCATGACAACCTTCCCTGGTCGGTAATTCAATAACTGACCCGGCGTCCTGCCGGGCCCTGTAACTCAGTTCGCGGCCCGGGACTTCTCCAGCTCCGCCACCCGCTTCTCAAGAGCTTCGACCTTTTCGCGGGTTTTCATCAGCACCGCCTGCTGGGCATCGAATTCTTCGCGGGTTACCAGCTCCAGACGGGAAAGCACGGCCATAACCGCCGCCCGGGCCTGGGTTTCAAAATCTTCCCGGGCGGCGCGGGCCATGTCGGGAACAAACTGGCCGAACTGGCCCTGCAGCTGGGCAAAAATATCTTGTGGACCTTTCACTTGTCACCTCCCTTGATTCCCGTAGTGCCGTTCCAATAAAGCCCGGATATCACCAGACGGGACGACTATTGACCGAACGGTGGGAGTGTATCACACCGCAGCTACTGCCATACTGTAGCCGGTCAGCGGTATACTGCGCACCGACCGGGCGAGCCCTGCTCTAATTTGGCTCACACTCGGGAGGCGCGCTTCATTTTGGTGCACATCTTTGCTCCATTCTGGGACGGCCGCAAACCATATTGTTGTTTTTAATGAATTTTTTTGCGTTGGCATACCCGATGCTAAAGCTCTCGTACGCAATCCGCACAATTGGTGTGCGAGGTGGCAGCATCCCGAACTCAACAAACGGCCGACGGGCCCTCAATGTTGGGACGGCTTTACCAAGGAGAAAGCAATGAAACTTGTGACAGCGATCATCAAGCCTTTCAAATTGGATGATGTCCGTGAGGCACTATCCGAGATTGGCGTGCAAGGCGTAACCGTCACTGAAGTCAAAGGCTTCGGTCGGCAGAAAGGCCACACAGAACTCTATCGTGGCGCGGAATACGTGGTGGACTTCCTGCCCAAGGTCAAGGTGGAGGTTGCCATCGGCGACAACCTGCTCGACCAGGTCATCGAATCCATTACCAAGGCAGCCAACACCGGCAAGATCGGTGACGGCAAGATCTTTGTAACCGAACTGGAACAGGCCATCCGGATCCGGACGGGCGAAACCGGCGAAGAAGCGGTGTGAACCAGTTCTGACGCAGAACAGCCAACGCAAAAAATTCTAAACCTGAAAAGCCTCGTGCGGAGGGCTTCAAATGGAAAGCAACATCTTTCACCTGCAGTACGCTATAGATACCTTTTATTTTCTGGTGTGCGGCGCATTAGTCATGTGGATGGCAGCTGGCTTTGCCATGCTCGAATCCGGCCTGGTGCGTGCCAAGAACACCACGGAAATCCTGACCAAGAACGTGGCCCTGTTTGCCATTTCCTGCATCATGTACCTGGTGTGCGGCTACGCCATCATGTACGGCGGCAACATCTTCCTGTCCGGCATTGCCGACGTAGATACCGCTGCGGTGCTCGGCGATTTTGCCGGCCGTGAAGACGGCTTCGAGGGTGGTTCCATCTACTCCGGCGCTTCTGACTTCTTCTTCCAGGTCGTGTTCGTTGCCACCGCCATGTCCATCGTGTCCGGTGCCGTGGCCGAGCGTATGAAGCTGTGGGCCTTCCTGGTATTCGCCGTGTTCATGACCGGCTTTATCTACCCGCTGGAAGGTGCCTGGACCTGGGGCGGTGCCTCCGTGTTTGGCATGTACACCCTGGGCGACCTTGGCTTCAGTGACTTTGCCGGTTCCGGTATCGTGCACATGGCCGGTGCGGCTGCCGCTCTTGCCGGTGTACTCCTGCTCGGCGCCCGTAAGGGCAAGTACGGCCCCAACGGCGAAATCCGCGCCTTCCCGGGCGCCAACCTGCCGCTGGCTACCCTGGGTACCTTCATCCTGTGGATGGGCTGGTTTGGCTTCAACGGCGGTTCCGTCCTGAAACTGGGCGACATCGCCAGCGCCAACTCCGTGGCCATGGTGTTCCTGAACACCAACACGGCAGCTGCCGGTGGCGCCGTCGCGGCCCTGATCACCGCTCGCCTGATGTTCGGTAAGGCCGACCTGACCATGCTGCTGAACGGTGCCCTGGCCGGTCTGGTGACCATCACCGCCGAGCCGTCCACCCCGAGCGCGCTGACTGCCACTCTGTTCGGCGCCATCGGCGGCGTACTCGTAGTCCTGAGCATCGTGACCATGGACAAGCTGCGGATCGACGACCCGGTCGGTGCCATCTCGGTACACGGTGTCTGTGGTCTGCTGGGCCTGCTGCTGGTGCCGCTCACCAACGGCGACGTCACCTTCACCGGCCAGATTGTTGGCGCCATTACCATCTTCGTCTGGGTGTTCGTTGCCAGCCTCGTGGTCTGGGGCATCCTGAAGGCTGTCATGGGCCTGCGGGTCAGCGAAGAAGACGAGTACGAAGGTGTGGATCTGTCCGAGTGTGGTATGGAAGCCTATCCGGAGTTTGTCAGCGGCAAGCAGTAAGCGCTGACTCCATAACGAAGAAGGGGCGCCATCCGGCGCCCCTTTTTTTGCCTTCACGGAACTGGCTGGCCAGTTCCGGTTGGTCATTCTCTGCGCGTTTGATCAGCCCTCTTCCGGGCGAACCTCGTCTTCCAGTGCATCCACCATGAACTGCGGCATGGCCAGTGCGCCCCGATGTACACCTGCGTTGTAGTAACGGGTCACGAAAGGTCGGTTGTTGGCGTCCTCCTCCCGGAAATAGCGCAGCGGATTCTCCTTGCTGGCCATGGTGCAGCTCCACCAGCCGGTGGGATAGACCGGCTGCGGGAACGGCAGGGTCTGTACGTGTTCGAACCCGGCCTTGCGCATGTCCTTGTGGATATCCCTGATGATGCTGTCGGTGTGCAGCAGCGGCGATTCGCTCTGCTGCACAATAATGCCGCCCTCGCGCAGGGCCAGCATGGCATCCCGATAGAAATCCAGGGCGAACAGGCCTTCGGCCGGCCCTACCGGATCGGTGCTGTCGATGATGATCAGGTCGACACTGTTCGGCTCGATATCCCGCATCCACTGGATGCCGTCACCGAAGAAGAAATTGGCCCGGGGATCGCCGTTGGCCTCGCAAAGCTCGGGAAAGTACTTCTCCGACATGCGGGTGACCCTTTCGTCGATTTCCACCTGCCAGGCTTCCTCAACACCGGGATGTTTGAGTACCTCTTTCAGGGTGCCGCAATCACCGCCGCCGACAATCACCACCTTTTTCGGGTTCCGATGGGTGAACAGCGCCGGATGGGTCATCATCTCGTGGTAGAGGAAATTGTCACGGGTGGTGAGCATCACACAGCCGTCGAGCACCATCAGGTTGCCAAACGTCTCGGTTTCGTAGATCTCCAGTTTCTGGAACGGGGTCTGCTCCTCGTGCAGTTTCCGTTTCACCTGCAGGGAAAATGCCGTGCCCTGGTCCTGGAATACCTCGGTAAACCAGCCATCGTTCAATGCTGCCATGTTTTGCCTCCCGCTGTCGGCCTTGGGCTGAGTCAAAAGGGCGTATTGTAGGGCCGGCCCGAGCTGAGCTAAAGCGCAAATCGTCGGAGCGTCCGGATATTTTCCGGGCCCGGTTCTTTTAGCCCGGGGCCGGAATCCATACAATGACCGCCAAAGGCCGCCGGCTGCAACGCCCCGCCGGCCAGTGTTTCCAGACAGGATAGCAAGCATGAGCAAAGCCAGCGCTACCCCGGCCCACCAGGTCTACAACATTGCCCACTGGAGCGACGGCTACATCGACGTCAACGCCCGTGGGGAAGTCCTGATCCGCCCCGACCGGGGCCAGACCCCCGCGGGCATCAACCTTCCAGAGCTGACCCGCACACTCACAGGCTCCGGCGTCCAGTTACCGGTACTGGTGCGCTTTGTCGATATCCTGCACGACCGGGTCAACAAGCTCTGCAACGCCTTCAACCGCGTTGCCAGTGAACAGGCCTACCAGGGCCGATATACCGCGGTTTACCCCATCAAGGTCAACCAACAGCGACGGGTCGTGGAGGAACTGCTGGCAACCGAGCCGGCGGCATCCAATGGCCAGATCGGCCTTGAGGCCGGCAGCAAGCCGGAGTTGATGGCGGTACTGGCGATGTCGCAGCAAAAGGGCTCGGTGATTGTCTGCAACGGTTACAAGGACCGGGAGTACGTTCGCCTGGCGCTGATCGGCCAGGCCCTGGGCCACCAGGTGTTCATTGTGGTCGAAAAGAAATCCGAGCTGCCGCTGATCCTGGAGGAATCCCGGGCCCTGGGCGTAACACCACTGATTGGCGTGCGCGCGCGCCTGGCAACCATTGGCAAGGGCAACTGGCAGAACACCGGCGGCGAAAAATCCAAGTTCGGTCTCTCGGCCAGCCAGGTGCTGGACGTAGTGGATACCCTCAAAGAGGCCGGAGCCCTGGACACGCTGCAACTGCTGCATTTCCACCTGGGCTCCCAGATTGCCAATATCCGCGATATCCAGACCGGCCTGCGCGAATGCGCCCGGTTCTACAGCGAGCTTCGCCAGATGGGCGCGCCCATCGGCACGGTCGACATTGGTGGGGGGCTTGGTGTCGATTACGAGGGCACCCGCTCCCGCAGCAGTTGCTCCATGAATTACAGCGTCTATGAATACGCCTACAATGTGATCCACGTTCTGCAGGCCGAATGCGACCGGCAGGGTATCCCGCATCCGGACCTGATCAGCGAATCCGGCCGGGCCCTCACCGCCCACCATTCCGTACTGGTGACCAATGTCATCGACCGCGAAGCGCCCGAGAACCGCCAAGCGCTGCAGCCCAATGATAACGCGCCGGCACCCCTGCATGATCTTTGGCGCGACCTGGAAAGCCTGCAGGACGCTCACACACCACGCTCCCTGGCGGAGATCTACCACGACGTCCTGCACGCCATGGCCGATGTCCACGCCCAGTTTGCCCACGGGGTTCTGAGCCTTCGGGAGCGGGCCGACGCCGAAATCCTGTATACCGGTTGCTGCCGGCTGCTGCGCGAGCAGTTGAACGGCAGCAATCGCGCCCATCGGGAAATCATCGACGAGCTCAATGAAAAGCTGGCGGAGAAGCTGTTCGTGAACTTCTCGCTGTTTCAGTCGCTCCCCGACGTCTGGGGCATTGACCAGATCTTCCCGGTCATGCCCGTCAACGGCCTGGACCGACCCCTCAACCGCCGCGCGGTGATTCAGGACATCACCTGCGACTCCGATGGCCGGATTGACCGGTATGTGGATGGCCAGGGCACAGAAACCACGCTGCCCCTGCCCGAGGAGAAAGCCGGCGAACCGCTGCTCATGGGCTTTTTCATGACCGGCGCCTACCAGGAAATCCTGGGCGACATGCATAACCTGTTCGGCGACACCCATTCGGTTGATGTCCGCCTGACCACGGACGGCGGCTATCAGATCAGCGAGCCGATAACCGGCGACACTGTGGCCAAGGTACTCCGGTACGTGAACTTTGAACCCCAGACCCTTCTGGAGGCTTACCGTCGCAAGTTTTCGGCTTCCGGACTGCCGGCCGACACCCAGTCGGCGCTGCTCGGGGAACTGGCGGCAGGGCTGGATGGCTACACCTACCTGGAAGAGTAGCCAGCCTCAGGGCTTGCCGTGCGTCCGGCGCCAGGCGCTGGGCGCAACCCGCTCCCACTTGCGGAACGCCCGTCCGAAATTGGAGGGATCACTGTAGCCGAGCAGGTCGGCGATCTCGTCGATGGACAGCTCCGGGCGACGTAGCAGCTCCATTGCCCGCCGGTGACGCAGTGCCTCCTGGAGCTGCTGAAAGCGCACCCCCTCAGCCGCCAGTTGCCTGCGCAGGGTTCGAGCCGATACCTGCAGACGCCCGGCGACCTCTTCCAGGGTAGGCAATTGCGGGCTGCGCCCGGCCTCAAGCAAGCGGGTCACCCGATCCGCCACCGATGTGGCCCCCTCAATGAAACGCATCTCCTCCCGACACTGGGCTTCGGCAATGCGGCGCGTTACCGGATTGGACAGCGACATGGGCGACGTGAGGAAATCCCGCCGGAACCGCAGCTGGTTGGCACCTCCGCCGAACCGGATCTGATCGCCGAACAGCTGGCGGTAGGGTGCGACATCCTCGGGTTCGGGCAGATCGAGCCGGCAGTGGCCACCCTCAAACAGGCGGCGGCCAAACAGCAGCAGGTTGACGTCCATCAGCGACGCCATCACCACATCCACATTGAAGCGGTAAAGCGCCTCCACCGAGTGATTGAGATCCAACTGGATCACCGCCTCGGCGTCTTCCACAAAGAACGACAGACGCATGTAGACGAACCGGATCTGGAAATACTTGATCAGCACTGACAGCGCCTGCTCCAGTGTGTCGCAGCTGATGGCGGCCTGGGCCAGGGAGCCGTGGGTGGTGAATTTCAGGCGTTTGCCGTATTCCAGCCCCAGCGCGGGATCGTCACTGCGTTGAAGCACCTCAAGACAGAGCTGGCTGAACTGATCCACGGTAATGAAGTTGTCCGGGTGGCCGAGCATGGAGGGACGAATGCCCGCCGCCGCCAGCAGCCCCGGGCGCGGCAGCCCGCGATCCTCGGCCAGCTGGCAGAGAATATCCGCATAATGCGCCCGGATAACGGGCAGGTGTCCGGTAAAGCCGGGAGCATTCATGGGTCAGGCGTTCTTCCGGTCTGGTTGGTCTTCCGGTCTTGTTATTACGCTCAGACTAGACCGCCGTGAGGCTTCCGGCAATTACCCTGGGGCCGCGTTGCGGGCGGCTCTGCTGCCAGACCAGAATTTTTTCCCGAGAGACTGATCCGCCCATCCGGGCAAACCGTAAACCATAACACTGACAAACCCGGGACGAGTGCATAGAATGATGACCAGAACAAGCTCAAATCATGCGACTGTCAAGGAGCGTCCGGTGACCACACTGGATCAGAAGCCAGCAAGTTCCGAGGGCCGGAAAGACCCCTGGAGCCAGATGCTGCAGAAAGTGGGCAAAAATCAGGATCGCGAAGCGTATCGCGCGCTGTTCGAGCATTTTGGCCCACAGATCAAGTATTACGCCATGGCGAACGGCCTGGCCAGCCATGCAGAGGAGCTGGTTCAGGAAGTGTTTGTCTCCATCTGGCGTCGCTCCTGTTTGTACGATTGGCGGAAAGCGGCCGCTTCCACCTGGATCTTCACCATTGCCCGGAATCAGCGCATCGATATGCTGCGGAAAATGCAGCGCACCAGCGCCGAGATGCCGGTTGAAACCGAGGATCTCTGGCAGATTCCGGGCGAGAATGAAAACGAGCCGGTGACGTCACTGCATCGTCTCATGTCAGAAAGAAGGATTCGCGATTCCCTGAGTCATCTTCCAGAGGAGCAGATCACGGTCATCGCGAAGGTTTACATGGAGAATAAGTCCCACCAGATGGTGGCAGATGAACTCGATATTCCCCTTGGAACCGTGAAGAGTCGGGTTCGCCTGGCATTGAACAAACTGAAAGTGATCTTGCAGGACCAGAACGTATGACACGGCACCATCCCGACAGCCTGAGCTTGATGGAATACAGCGCAGGCAACCTGAGTGAGCCCCATGCCCTGTGCATCCGGCTCCACCTGGACAAGTGTCCGCACTGCCGTAGCCGTGTGGATACCCTGGACAGTCTGGGCGCTGTCATGATGGAACAGCAGCCCAAGGTGAGTGTCTCGGAAAACATGTTCGACAGCATCATGGCCCAGATTGAGGTTGGCAGCGCTTCGGATAACGATACGGCACCTGAATACCGTGCTCCCCGGGTGGGCGCACTTCAGAAACTGCTGGGTGACGATCTGAACAGCCTGCCCTGGAAACGTCAACTGGGAGACGTGAGCGTTCTCGATATCACGGACCGCTTCCCCGGCCAGAAAGAGCAGGTGGTGCTGCAGAAACTGGCGGCCGGAGGCAAGGCGCCGGCACACACCCACCGGGGTGAAGAGACTACGATTGTGTTGCAGGGCGCGTTCGCCGACCAGAAAGGCGTGTTCAACCAGTGGGATTTCGTGGTCCTGAACGACGAGGATGAGCACAAGCCGGTAGCAGTGGGGTGCGAGGATTGCATCACGCTGTCGGTGCTGAGCGCGCCGGTCAAGCTGACCGGTACCTTCACCAGGATGCTCAACCCGTTCATCCGGTAAATTCAGTGATCAGGTAGTCGGGAAACCGGGGGTCAATGGCCCCCGGTTTTTTTTGGCTAACCGAAACACCCGGCCCCGGCAATGCCTTGATGGTTGAATTGACCTCTGTGCCTGCGCCCCTACACTTGAAAACAACACCGGCTTATTCCTGACCATCAAAAAAGCGTGCCGACCGACCCATGCCCGACATTATCGTGATGTTCTTCCTGCTGGGCCTCGTGGCGGGAACCGTTAAATCCGACCTGTCGATTCCCCGCGAAGCCTACGACATCCTCAGCCTGCTGCTGATGCTGACGATCGGCCTGAAAGGCGGCATGGCACTCTACGGCAACCTGTCGCCGGACTTGCTGCTGGAAATGGTGGCGGTTGCCGGTCTGGGCTTTACCCTGCCCCTGCTGATGATTCCGATCCTGCGTTATGGCGTCGGCCTGTCGATCGCCGACACCGCCAGTTTCGCCGCCCACTACGGGTCTGTCAGCGCCGGCACCTTTGCCGTGGCGCTGGCCTGGGTTGAAACCCGCGGCCTCAGCGCCGGTGGACAGGTCACGCTTTATCTCGTGTTGCTGGAGCTGCCCGCCATCATGGTCGGGCTCTGGTTCTACCGCCGTTTCGGCCAACGCACCGGCAACGCCCAGGGAGCGCCGCTTTGGCAGGAAACCCTGACCAATCGGAGCGTTATCCTGCTGGTCGGTGGGGTGGTGATTGGCGCCCTTTATGGCCCGGGCCAGGGCACCGGTGTGACTGCGCCGCTTACCAGCGCCTTTTCCGTGATCCTGTCGTTGTTCCTGCTGGAAATGGGGCTGGTGGCGGCCGAAACCCTGCGTAATCTGAAGTTGCGACATTGGCGGGTGGTGCTGTTCGGGCTGGCCATGCCGCCGGTGCTTTCGGTCGCGGGCCTTACGGTGGGCACCCTGCTGGGGCTTGGCACCGGCTCCACCGTGATTCTCGCCACCCTGACCGCCAGCGCGTCCTACATCGCCGCTCCGGTAGCCGTGCGCCATGCCGTGCCCGACGCCGACATTGGCCTGGCCATGCTGGCCTCTCTGGGCGTGACCTTCCCGTTCAACGTGCTGGTCGGGATCGGCCTCTACTACAACCTGCTCAGCTGGGCGGTACCGGTCTAGTGTCCCCTACCACGGCAGTTCCGAGCCATCCCAACTGAAGAACCGGCCGTTGCTTTCGTCCCCCAGCCCCTCCAGCACCCTGACCAGGTTATCCGCGGTTTGTGCCGGTGTGTGCACCTTCAGTTTGGCCAGCGACTGGCTGAACGGCTCACTGAGGGCCGATTCCGTTGTGCCCGGATGCAGGGCCACGCAGGCAATCGGTTTGCATCGACGCGGCAGCTCGATGGACAGATTGCGCACCAGCATATTCAGCGCCGCCTTCGAGCTGCGATAGGCATACCAGCCGCCAAACCCGTTGTCGGTAATTGACCCGACCTTGGCCGAGATGGCCGCTATCCGCTTGAACTCCCGATGTCGCAGCCAGGGCAGCAACGCCCGGGCAAGCAGACCAAATCCGGTGGCGTTAACAGCAAACGCCCGCGCCAGATTGGCCGGTTCCAGATCCTCCAGCCGCTTCTCCGGAAACATGCCCTGGCCGTGCAGCAGACCGGCCGCGTAGATGAAGGTGTCAATGCCGTCATCCCGTCCCAGGACTGGTTCCAGGGCCTCGGCAACCGCCCGGGGCGACGCTGGGTCCTCGGCGTCCCAGGGCAACAGGGTACAGCGTTCTTCCGTGCGCAAAGGCTCGGGCGCGGCGTCCGGGTTCCGGCAAAGGCCAATCACCCGGGTATCCGGCTCCCGCTGCAGCAACCGCTGGGCCAGCGCCCCACCAATGGCGCCGGAGACGCCGGCAATGACAACTCGTTTCATGGCATTCCTCCTGGCTGAACCAGTACATACGCAGAATCTGGCGTCTGGACCCTGGTGGCAGTGAACCAGCAAATTAAAACGATCGTATGAAACCGGTGTTCCAATTCCTGTTTATGGTTCCTGGACGGGTTTCTTCAGAAACGATGCAAACCCATGATTACACAGCGCAACTGGGAGAGAATCCATGCAATACCAGGCTCCGGCGAATGACCTTCGCTTTCTATTGTTCGATGTTCTGGGTGTAGACCGGCTGCACGAGCTGGAAAAATACGCCGATGCGACACCGGATCTGATTTCGGCGGTGATCGACGAGGCAGGCAAGCTGGCGGCCGAGGTGATTCAGCCTACGAACACTGCCGGCGATCGTGAGGGTTGCCACTACGATCCGGAATCCCGGTCGGTGACAACACCCGAGGGCTTCAAGGAGGCCTACCGGAAGTTTGTCGAGGGTGGCTGGACCGCGCTGGACGCACCGCTGGAGTTCGGAGGCCAGGGCCTGCCCCACACCCTGAAGTTTGTAGTGGACGAGATGGTCTGCTCCACCAATCTGTCACTGGGCATGTACCCCGGCCTGACCCACGGCGCCATCAGCGCCCTTTATACGCACGGTTCGGACGAACTCAAGCAGACCTACCTGGAAAAGCTGATCTCGGGCGAATGGACCGGAACCATGTGCCTGACCGAGCCCCAGTGCGGTACCGACCTGGGCATGATCCGAACCCGGGCCACTCCCAACGACGATGGCAGCTACGCCATCGAGGGCACCAAGATCTGGATTACCGGCGGCGAACACGACCTGGTGGACAACATCGTGCACCTGGTCCTGGCCAAGCTACCGGGCGCACCGGACACCACCAAGGGTATCTCATTGTTCGTAGTGCCCAAGTTCCTG
Organism: Marinobacter gudaonensis; assembly: GCF_900115175.1. Lineage (NCBI taxonomy): Bacteria > Pseudomonadati > Pseudomonadota > Gammaproteobacteria > Pseudomonadales > Marinobacteraceae > Marinobacter > Marinobacter gudaonensis. The sequence goes on along the minus strand of NZ_FOYV01000001.1, from coordinate 2,790,046 downwards.
CCGGACTCCGGGGAACGCAACCCGGCGTTCTGTGGCGGCCTTGAGCACAAGATGGGCATCAAGGGCTCTGCCACCTGTGTGATGAACTTTGAGGGCGCCAAAGGCTGGCTGGTGGGCGAGCCCAACGACGGCATGCGCGCCATGTTCACCATGATGAACGAGGCCCGCCTGATGGTGGGCATGCAGGGCCTGGGGCTGGCCGAAATGGCCTATCAGGAAAGCCTGGGCTTCGCCCGCGAGCGCCTGCAGAGCCGTTCACTGAGCGGCCCCAAGAACCCCGACGGCCCCGCAGACCCGATCATCGTGCACCCGGATGTGCGCCGCATGCTGATGCGCCAGAAAGTGCTGAACGAGGGGATGCGGGCCCTGGCCCTGTTTACCGGCCACCAGCTGGATCTGTCTGCTGCCCACCCGGACGAAGCCGTGCGTGAATCGGCTGACGATCTGGTGCAGCTGCTGACTCCGGTGGTGAAAGCCTTCCTCACCGACGAAGGCTTCAACAACGCCAACACCGGTTTGCAGGTTCTGGGCGGTTCCGGCTTCACCACCGACTGGCCGCTGGAGCAACTGGTCCGGGACGGCCGGATTGCCCGGATCTACGAGGGCACCAACGGCATCCAGGCAATGGATCTGGTGGGCCGAAAGCTGAGCCTGAAAGGCGGGCAACTGGTCCGTGGACTGTTCGGTGTGCTTGGTGGCTATCTCAAGGACAACCCCGATGCGCCGCACGGCGAGGAGCTGAAGGGCGCCATCAAGGCTCTGGAAAGCGCCACCCTGTGGCTCGCCTCCAACGCGCCCAAAGATCCGGAGCAGGCCGGCGCGGCGGCCACGCCTTATCTACGCCTGATGGCCCTGACCGTGATCGGCTACCTGTGGTCCCGGATGGCCAACGTGGCCAACCGGCAACTGGCCGCTGGCGAGGGCAACAAGCCGTTGCTGGAGAGCAAAGTGGTTTCGGCCCGCTTCTACTTCCAGAAGCTGCTGCCCGAGGTGCACTGGCTGCTGGAGGACATCCAGAGCGGCAAGGATAGCCTGATGGCGTTTGAGGACGATCACTGGGCGGCGTAAGCGGTCATCGGCCAGGGCGCGACTGCCCTGGCCGGAAATGACCGGCATCTGGCAGCTTCTGACCTTCAGCGCGCCAGTACTCCAACCGATAATAGGCACGTTGATTAGTGTCTCTGAACTAGTCCTGCCCAGTTCTCCGTCGGACTGGGCAATTTTAAAGCCACGCCCCGCGTGGCTTTTTTTATGGGCATTTTTTGTCGATGCAATCGCTGGGTTACAATGGCGCCCTTTGGTTCTGGCGGATATTTCGCCTCGCTCACGAGGACACCATGAAAGCCAACGACTACGCGTTCCGCTTTGGCGGCATTGAACGACTCTACGGTCGCAGGGCCCTGACTGCGTTCCGGGACGCCCACATAGCCATCGTCGGCCTGGGCGGTGTTGGCTCCTGGGCCGCCGAATCCCTGGCACGCAGCGGCATTGGCACCCTGACCCTGATCGATATGGACGACGTTTGCGTGTCCAACACCAACCGCCAGCTCCATGCCCTTGAGGGCCAGTACGGGCGCACCAAGACCGACGCCATGGCAGACCGGCTCAGGGCGATCAACCCGGTCGCCGATATCCGCGTGCACTTCGGATTCCTGACCACCAAAAATGTGGCCGACCTGATTACCGAACAGATGACCGGCGTGGTGGATGCCATCGACAGCGTCAAGGCCAAGGCGGCCCTCATTGCCCACTGCCAGCGCCGCAAGATCCCGCTGGTGTGCGCCGGTGGTGCCGGCGGACAGATGGACCCGACCCAGATCCAGGTGGCGGATCTCAGCAAGACCACCCAGGACCCACTGCTGGCCAAGGTCCGTAACCTGCTCAGACGGGAATACGGTTTTTCCCGCAACCCCAAGCGCCGCTTCGGCATCGAGGCCGTATACTCCCTCGAGCAGCTGACGTATCCTGCCGGAGACGGCGAAGTCTGCCTGCAGAAGCCGGCCACCGATGGCCCGGTTCGCCTCGACTGCGCCTCCGGCTTTGGCGCCGCCAGCCCGGTGACCGCCAGTTTCGGTTTTTTCGCGGCGTCCCGGATTCTGAACCGGATTGCCCGACGCGCCAGCTCGTAACTCCATCATTCACCGATCAAGGGACCTGAATTCATTATGCCTGTCAGTACTGTCCTGCTTCTTGCCAGCATTGGCGTCCTATCCCTGTTCTGCCAGTGGCTTGCCTGGCGGGTCCGGATGCCGGCCATCCTGTTCCTGTTGGCGGGGGGCATCGCGGCAGGCCCGGTTCTGGGCTTCCTGGCACCGGAGGTAGTGTTCGGAGACCTGCTATTCCCGGTCATTTCCCTGGCGGTTGCCATTATCCTGTTCGAGGGCAGCCTGACCCTGCGCTATGAGGAAATCCGCGGCCACGGCAAGATGGTCCGCAATCTGATTCCGGTGGGGTCCATTGTTACCTGCATCATAGGCACCCTGGCCGCCCGCTGGATTCTCGATGTGTCCTGGGCGGTGGCCCTGCTGTTCGGCGCCATTTCCATTGTTACCGGCCCGACGGTGATTGCACCACTGCTGCGGTCGGTGCGTCCAGATGCCAAACTGGCCAACATACTACGCTGGGAAGGCATCATCATTGATCCGGTGGGTGCCCTGCTGGCCGTTCTGGTGTTCGAGGGCATCGTGTCCTGGGGCCAGGGCAACGTGTTCGGCCACTCTCTCTACATCTTTGGCAAAACCCTGCTCGTGGGTTTCGCCATCGGCGCCATTGCCGGTTACCTGAACGGCATTGTGCTTCGCAAGCACTGGATTCCCCAGTACCTGCACAACGCAGGCACCCTGACCTTCATGCTCGGTGTCTACGCCATTTCCAATGAACTGGCCCATGAGTCCGGCCTGTTGACCGTAACGGTCATGGGCATCTGGATGGCCAACATGAAGCAGGTACCGATCGAAAGCATCCTGGAGTTCAAGGAATCCCTGAGCGTACTGCTGATCTCCGCCCTGTTCATTATTCTGGCAGCGCGGGTGGAATTCTCTGCCATTGCCGAGCTCGGCTGGGGCCTGGTGGCGGTGCTGGCACTCCTGATACTGGTGGCTCGTCCTCTGAGTATCTTCCTGTCCGCCATTGGCACCAGCCTGAACTGGCGGGAGAAACTGTTCCTCAGCTGGATAGCGCCCCGGGGCATTGTGGCCGCGGCGGTGTCAGCGTTGTTCGCATTCCAGCTTCAGAAGCTCGGCTATGAGAGTGCCGCCGCCCTGGTGCCCCTGGTATTCATGCTGATCATCGCCACGGTCACCATACAGAGCCTGACAGCCCGACCGGTGGCGAGACTGCTGAAAGTCGCCGAGCCTGCGGAGTACGGCTTCCTGATTCTGGGCGCCAACCCCGTGGCGCGGATGATCGGAAAGGCCCTGAAGAAGTACGAGGTGCCGGTCACCCTTGCGGACACCAACTGGGAGAATGTGCGCCAGGCGCGCATGGATAATCTGCAGGTGTATTTCGGTAACCCGGTGTCGGAGCACGCCTCCACGCACCTGGACCTGACCGGCATCGGCAACCTGCTGGTGATCTCACCCTACAAACACATGAACTCCCTGGCCACCTACCACTTCCTGGACTGGTTCGGGAACAAGTGCGTGTTCAGCCTGGCCGAGGGTGACCAGGACCAGAAGGCCCGGCACCAGACCGCCGAGAAAATCCAGATGACCCGGGGACTGTTCGATGGCGTAAGCTATGCCAAGCTCGCCAGCCTGGTGAGTCAGGGCTACACGGTGAAAACCACCCAGCTCAGCGAAGAGTTCGGGTACGAGGACTTCCGGAAAAAATACCAGAACCAGGCTCTGGTCCTGTTCACCTTCGACAGCAAGGAACGTGTGGCCCCGGTAAGGAGCATGGACGAACTTAAACCCGAGGACGACTGGGTGCTGATCAGCCTGGTGCCGCCCCAGGCCCGAAAGGAACGCAAGGACAAGGACGGCGGGGAGGAGCCTTCAGCCAGTAAGGAGCCTTCAGCGGGTAAAGAGCCTTCAGCCAGCAAGGAGCCTTCAGCGAGTAAAGAGCCCTCAGCCGGCACAGACCCCTCAGCGGCAGTCTAGCACCAGCTTGCCGCGCACGTGCCCGCCCTCAAGCATCTCGTGGGCCTGGGCCACGTCCTCGAGGGGGAAGGCTTTCTCGATGTGGACCCGGACATCGCCGTCCTCGATCAGCTCGGCGATCTCGTCCAGATGGAAAACGTCGGGGCGCACGGTCATACCATGGGCGCGCAACCCCATGGCTTCCGCCTCGCTGATGATCTCGTCGGCGGTAACGGTGGGTATGGTCACCAGCACGCCCTGCTCGCCCAGGGTGTGCAGGGAGCGCTTGCCGGTGTCGCCACCGATCAGGTCCAGCACCACATCCAGACCGTAGCACTCCTCGACAATATCGGTAGTGCGGTAGTCAATCACCTCATGCACGCCCAGCTCGGCCAGGAAATCGCGATTACCGGCTGAGGCTGTGGCAATCACGTGGGCGCCGCGCTCCCGGGCAAACTGCACGGCAAAATGGCCGACACCACCGGCGCCGGCGTGGATCAGGATCTTCTGGCCCGCTTCCAGTTTGGCCACCTCAAACAGGCCCTGCCAGGCAGTCAGGGCCGCCAGCGGTAACCCGCCCGCGGTTACCAGGTCCAGCTCCTCCGGCACAATGGCAAGCTCATCAGCCTCTGCCACCGCGTATTCCGAATAGCCGCCACCCGTGGCGGGAAAGCCGACCATGCCCATGACACGATCACCGGGGGTCAGGGTTGTGACCTGTTCGCCAACCGCCACCACTTCACCGGCGATGTCATAACCCGGTGTCCAGGGCAGCGAATTTTCGATCTGCCGGGCCGCGAATCCCAGCCCCTTTCGGGTTTTCCAGTCGATGGGATTCAATCCTGCGCCGTGTACCCGCACCAGCACCTGCCCCTCGGCGGGTGTCAGTACGTCCGACCGGACCACCTGCAGGACATCACGCTCGCCAAAGCGATCGTAAATCACGTGGCGCATGCTGGATTCGCTATTCTGGTCAGCAGTCGTTGGCATCGGGATCTCCGGACAGCGGGTTTACGGGATTGGTCAGCGGAAAGCTAGTTGAAGTAAAGCACAAACGGGCACGAAAGCCTAAAGCCCATGCCCACCGGGCACCACGGCGCCACCCAGAATGGCGGCAAACTCTGCCGGCGCGCGGGACGGTCTCTGTGTCTTCAGGTCGACGCAAGCGTGCGTGGAAACGGCCCGCACCAGCACCCGGCCATCGGCCGGCCGCACCAGCTGGAACTGGCGGGAGGAGCGGAACCGGCCGTCAAAGTCGGTCAGCCAGGTACCCAGCACCAGTTCGTCGCCGGCGTTGGCCGCCGACAGATAATCAATCTCGGTACGGGTAATCGCCATGGCCTTGCCGGTTTCCTCGTGCAGCGCCCAGGTCATGCCCAGACTCTCGATATGAGCCCAGCTGACCTCCTCCAGCCAACGCACGTACACCACGTTGTTGGCATGGCCCAGACGATCGGTGTCCTCCGCCCGTACGGTAATGTCCATGGTGAAAGGACCCGGCAGGTCCCAGGCAATGTCGGATGCAGGCATTACGGTTGGTCTCCAAGGCCACTGATGGCTGAAAAAGGTATCCGGCCAATCCGGTCGTTGTGAAGTGAACCAAAGTATAGGTAGTCACCGTGAGGGTTAACCGAGGTGATCTCCTGAAGATGTTGGCCACTGGGGTCATGGAGACTCGTCAGCACCTGCCCGTCCCGGTCAAACGCCAGCACCAGTCCGTATTCCTGGGGTACGGGCTTGAGGCTGTCGGGGAGCTTGGCCACCAGTTCTTTCAGCCATGGCAGAGGGTGTAGTGTATCAATGGTGGCGTTGCGGAGAGTCGGGAAAGCCACCCAGTAACGGCCGCGCGCGTCCAGGGCCAGGTTGTCTGGAAAGCCCGGCAGGTTGTCGGCAAACACTTCCGTCTGCCCCGCCCTGGGCCCTTTGATCCAGTGCCTCAGAATACGATATTTCCAGGTCTCGTTAACCAATACGGCGTCGGAATCCGGTGACAGCGCCACACCGTTGGCAAAGTAAAGATTGCGCAGTACCACTTCGGTCTTGCCGGTTTTCGGCGAGTAGCGCAGCAGGCGCCCGTGGGGTCGCGTTTCCAATAGATCAAGCCGGTAGTCCGGTTGCCGGAACCTGGAACTGGCATCGGTGAAATAGATGGTGCCGTCGTCCGCGATGTCGACGTCATCGGTAAACCGGAAGGGCGTTCCCTCCGCCTCACGGCTCAGGATGGTGACGTTTCCCTGGGGACTCACCGACAGCAAGCCCAGCCAGGCATCAGCAACAATCAGATTGCCGGCACGATCGAACACCATCCCCAGTGGTCGACCGCCGGTGTCTATCCACTTCTCCACCCGGCCGTCGGGAAACACGCGCACGATGTAGCCGTCCTGGGTGCCGGTGTAAAGCACTCCGTCTTCACTGACAGTGGTATCTTCCGGCCCATAGACCTTGCCGAGCGCCAGCAGGTCGGCCTGTTGCAGGAGAGTGTTGGGCGCCAGGGCCCCGTCAAGCCCGGGAGGCGGCGGTGGGTTCCAGGCCTTACTGTCGACCGGTGACGGCGTCAGGAGAAACCCACCCAACAGCAGGAAAATGACCAGCACTCCCAGCATCAGCCATTTCATACGCTATTTCCGCCCTCTTTTGCCCGTTTTTCTGGTTATTCGCGACAAAACAACCTTAACAGACAGTCTGTGCGACAGGGAAACCGGTCGGCGAAACCGGTCACTGCCCGGAACTCAGAAAACGGCGGCACAGCGCGGCAAAGGTATCGGCTTTCTCGGCGTGCAGCCAGTGGCCGGTATCCTGAATGATTCTGAGTGTGGCGGCGGGAAACAGCTGCTCAATACGCTCCCGATGTTTCTCCTGGATGTAGGCGGAATCGGCCCCTTTGAGAAACAGGACTGGCCCCTCGAACGAGCCCTCTCCTTCCGGCGCCCGGGTCAGCTTGCCATAGCAGGCATCAATCACTGACAGGTTCAGGCGCCAACGGAAAACCGGACCGCCCGCTTTCTGCTCATCCGCCGGGATGCGCTCCAGATTTTTCAGGAGAAACTGCCGCACGCCGGGCGTCTCCACGAAGTCAGAGAGCAGGCGGTCGGCGTCCTGGCGGGAACGGACATCCGCCAGGTGAATCCCGGTCAACCCCTCGATGATGGCGTCGTGCCGAGCGTGGTAGTCCACCGGGGCAATGTCCGCGACAATCAGTTTTTCCACTCTCTGTGGCGCCATCAGGGCCACTTGCATAGCCACCTTTCCGCCCATGGAGTGGCCAAGAAAACTGGCCTTTTGAAGCCCCTGCGCATCCATATAGGCAATCACATCGTCTGCCATGGCCGGGTAATCCATGGTGTCGGTGTGGGGTGATGCGCCGTGATTCCGCTCATCCAGGGCATGGATCTGCCACTGGTCTTCAAGACGGCGGGCAATACCTCCGAGGTTGTCCAACGACCCGAACAGACCGTGCAGCAGGATCAGGGGTGGGCCTTCGCCGGTGATGCGATGATTGAGAGCAACGCTCATGGGGGAGAGTCTCCGGTATTGGTCTGGAATAAGAGACTGGATACATTACCACCTCTGTGCTTGCGGGCAAGATCGGTGGGGAACGGAACGGGGGTGAAGATAAGACCGCTTGAGACAAAAAAGCCGGGCATAGCCCGGCATGAAGGTCATAGACGTTTCGTCTGAGGATCAGCAGTAGAAGATGCTGTTCAGATACTCTGCAAGTTCAAGCACGTTTCTGCGCTCAAGCTCGGTATGCGGTACAAAGATTTCCTGTTCCATTTCCATAAAACAAACACCTCCTGAATGCCTGTCCATTGCTTCAACCTGTTACCCTAATGCTATCGTTAGAGCAGGTGGAGACCGTTGACAGACCGTTGCAGCGGCTTGACATTTTGTATCAGCCTCCATGACAGGTCGTTAATCATAGGACCCGACAAGGTGATAACAGCACAAGTGGACACTCCTGACTCTCCCATGGTGGCGGCCTCCAGCACGCTCGCGCTGGTGCACTATCTGGAACAGCAGGGTGTGTTACATCCATCCAGGGTAGAACAGGTCACCGGCCTCGGCCTCTCCGATCTTTCAGATCCCGATCGCCGGGTTCCGGCCGAAGCCCATTACCGACTCTGGACCCATGCCGAGCAGGTGACCGGCGATCCGGGTGTCGGTCTTCATGCCGGGCAGGTGGTGGACCCGGAGAGGATGGGGCTGGTGGGGCACGTATTTTTCAACTGCGATACCCTGGGCGAAGCGGTTACCCAGTACGTCCGCCTGCATCGACTGATTAACGAGTCGGTGTTCCTGAGTTTCGAACAGACTGCAGACCAGGCCATCCTGTGCTGGCAGCCGGATTCCCCGAACCACTACTGCCGTCAGGACATGGACCGCACGCTGGCGGCCGCCATCACGCGCACCCGGCACTTTATTCATCCCGGCATCCGTGCCGAATGGGTGGAAATTGCCCATGCCAGACCATCCTACGCCGCCGAATACGAAAAACTCCTGGGCGGGCCGGTAACCTTCAACAACGGCCTTACCCGGCTTGCCTTCAGCAGTCGGCACCTGGGACACCCGATTCCACGACGCAACCCCTACGTCTATTCCGCCGTGCTCAAACAGGTCAATTCGCTGCTGGCACGGCTGCAGACCCGACGTTCCTTCGGGCGCAAGATCCGACGACTGATTTCACGGCAAATGGCCACCGAACGCATCGATGCCGACAGCCTCGCCCGGCAGTGCCACATGAGCCGCCAGACCCTGTACCGGAAACTGAAAAAGGAGGGCCTGAGTTTCCAGGGGCTGGTAGAGCAGGTGCGTCAGGACAAGGCACTCCGCTATGTAGCCGCCGACCACTATTCCCTCGGTGAGATTGCCTTCCTGCTCGGCTTTTCGGAACTGAGTGCCTTCAGCCGCGCCTTCAAACGATGGACGGGGGTCGCTCCTGCCGAATACCGGGCTCGCAGCCTGGGCAATACCGGTAACGAGCCGCAGACCGTCGTCGGGGACCGCTGATGCCCGATTCGTTCCTGCTCGCCGTTGCCGTTGGTCTGATCTACCTGGGGGCATTGGCCTGCATTTATCGCATCCTGCTGAGCTACCGGACCACCCAGGGTGCCATCGCCTGGATCATCGCCCTGGTGGGCCTTCCCTATGTGGCGGTCCCCATGTTCGTGCTATTCGGGCGCCACCGCTTTGGCGGTTATGTCCGCGCCCGGCGGCTGGGCGACGAGTCGCTCACCAGCCTGCTGAACCGGTTCGAGCAGCAAACCACATCAATTGCTCCGCCGGCTGCCGACCGTTTCACCGATGAGCTCCAGGTTCTCTGCCGGCTGGGCCGCCAGCCCTTTACCGATGGCAATCGCTGCACCCTGTTGCGCGATGGCGAGGCCACCTTTGAAGCTCTGTTCGAGGCCATGGAGGACGCCACCCGCTACATCCTGCTGGAGTTTTACATCGTGCGCTCGGACCGGGTTGGGCGCCGGATCAAGTCGATCCTTGAGCGCAAGCTTGCCCAGGGCGTGGAGGTCTGGTTTCTGTACGACGACATCGGGAGCGTCTTCCTTCCGAGAAAGTACCTGAAACAGCTGGCGGCGGCCGGCGCACGGGTGGCGTCGTTCGGCGATGGCAATGTGCGCCGGCGGCGCTTCCAGATCAACTTTCGCAACCACCGGAAGCTGCTGGTGTGTGACGGCCAGATCGGCTTTGTGGGTGGCATCAACCTTGGGGACGAATACCTGGGCACCGCCATGGACCAGGAACCCTGGCGCGACACCCACTGCCGGATTGAAGGGCCGGCGGTCACGGGGCTGCAACTGGCCTGGCTGGAGGACTGGAACTGGGCCAGCAACGAATTCCCCAGGCTCGACTGGGCACCGCGGGACAACCAGCCCGGGAACGACGAGGTGCTGATTTTGCCGACGGGGCCGGCGGACACCTGGGAAACCTGCACCCTGTTCTTCCTGAACTGCATCAATAACGCCCGCCAGCGACTGTGGATTGCCTCGCCCTATTTTGTGCCCGATTTCCAGATCATGAACGCGCTGCAGCTGGCGGCTCTCCGGGGTGTGGATGTGCGCATACTGATCCCGGAAAAGTCCGACAGTCGCCTGATCGGCCTGGCCGCCTATTCCTATCTGGTCCAGGCCTGCCAGACCGGCATCGGCATCTACCGCTACCAGCCAGGATTCATGCATCAGAAGGTCATTCTGGTGGACGACCGGTACGCGGCGGTAGGCACCGCGAATCTGGATAACCGGTCCATGCGGCTGAATTTCGAGATCAGCGCCATCACCACCGCCCGGCACTTTATCGACAGCGTGGAGTCCATGCTCGAACTGGACCTGGAAAGCTCGCGACGAATGACTGAGAGTGACTACCGCGAGCGCTCGATCCTGTTCCGCCTGGGCATCCGGGCCGTTCGACTGCTGGCACCATTGCTCTGACTGGCCCCGGCATGGCCGATGTGCGACTATGCCCTCTCCGAATTGTCAGTATCCGGTAGCGACAGATCATTACATGAACGCGTTCAAGCCCAGAGAAACCCTGACCGAACAGGTCGCCCGTCATATCGAGAACCTCATCGCCTTTGGCCAGCTCAGATCCGGTGAACGGATCTATGAAGGTGCCATGGCCAAGCAGATGGACGTCAGCCACGGCTCCATACGGGAAGGTTTGCTGTTGCTTGAGAAACGGCACCTCGTGCGGAACGTGCCCCGCAAGGGCGCATTCGTAACGCCGCTGGATGAGTTCTTCGTTCGCAGCCTGTACGAAACACTCGAACTCTACCTTACCCACACCGGCCGCAAGCTGGTGCGTAACCAGCAGCCCGAGGACATTGAGCGCCTGGAGAGCCTGTACGACCGGATGCAGGCCTGCTTCCAGAGAAACGACCTGATGGCATTTCTGGAACTGGGCATCGAATACACCCAGGCGTCACTGGCCTACGCCGACAACTACTTCATCGTCGCGGCCATTGATGACCTCTGGCCATCCGCCAAGCGCTGTGCGTTTGTTGCCTTTCAGGAAGGCGGCAACCGTGTGCTGGAGGACAACCTGCTGCACATGAGCCAGTCCATCAGTGCCATCCGCGACCGGGACGAGGAGCGCCTCGCCGGGATCCTTCACCGGTTTGCCCTGCAGCAATGCCAGCAGGTGCTGGACGCCATCAATAAAAGAGCTGGGTAAAGGAAAAGCCGATATTGAGGTAGGCCGTCCAGTTGTCCTTGTTGTTGTAGGCAGCGGCCAGCTGGACCGGCCCCAGAAACGTATCGACGCCGGTGTACACGCTGGTGGATTTCACCGAGCTGTCCCAACTGGCGTCGCCCAGCGAAGGCCAGGCGTTACCCGCCTCCAGGCCGACACCGACGAACCAGGGCACCAGTGGACCGCCAAAGGACTGACTGGCGTAAACCGCCGCCATCAGGGCATGATCGCCCGTGATTTCCCCCGGTGCATAGGCGGACAGTCGCCGGAATCCACCCAGGCGCACTGCATTCTCGATACCCGGCGTACCACGGGTTATTGCCCGGCCATAGGCCAACCCGGTGAGGGTCAGGCCCCGCCAGCTGTGGGTGCCCAGCAAAAGACTTGTCAGCGAATCAAACTCCCGCTCGGATCCCAGCCCTTCGCGCTCCAGATGGCCACGGATGCCGGCAAAGGCCCCGGCGCGGGGGTAGAAGGTATCATCAAGGGAGTCGTGCACCAGCTGCAATGAAACACCGCCCTGGTGAATGGCGCCCTCCGGTGCCACCGCCTGGCCGATCTGCTCATCCACCGTCGCGTAACCGCGGGCGTAGGACAGGCGAACCTCGGCGTTACCGCCAAGCTCCATGCCCAGGGCCAGATCCGCCTGGCGGAAGGTCACATCTACCTCGGCCACCCGTACGCCGGCGGCATCGAACTGGCTGAAGGTGTCCCGGGAATAGGTGCCGCCCACAACCATGAAGCGTTCATACCCGTAGTCCAGGGGCTGGTACCACTGACTGCGAACCCAGGGATCGGTGCCCAGTTGCACACCGGTCTGCCATTCGCCCCCCAGCCGGTTCAACTCGGTCATTCGCAGGGCAGAGGCAATATTGAAGCGCGTCTCACCATCGAAGTTGTCTTCGTAATTGAGCCCGAACGAGAGGTAGTTGGGACCCCAGCTTTTCTCCTGTACGCGGATGACCAGTACAGCTCCCTCCGATGCCGTGGAGCACGCCACGGAGTAGGACACGATCTCGTAGTAGCCCAGCCCGTAGATTCGCTTCAGGTCGGCCTCCAGCTGGGAACGGTCCAGCGGCTCTCCGGTCTTCTGGCGAATGCGTTCACGCAGGAAATCCCGGGCCAGGCGGCTACTGCCCTCTATATCGATACGCGCGATGGGTTCGGCCACCGGGTCGGCGCCTCGAATGGCTGCACGCCAGGCTTGCCAGCGCGACCTGGATACCGCCAGCGGACGCAGCTCGACGCCGTGCTCGCGCGCTGCGGAGGCGCCCAGCTCGAACAGGATCGGTGCATCGTAGAAATCGGCGGAAGTATACCCCTCCAGATCCGGGCGGATCAGCACGTCCCGTTCTGAGAGCAATGCCAACTGCTGTTCGGTGTTTCGGCGGGTCATGATGGTGGTCAGTTGGCCCACCACCGAGAACGCCTCCCGCAGCTGCTCGGTCTCCATCAGGCTGTCAGTGATATCGACGGCGATGATCACGTCTGCACCCAGCTCACGGGCCACACTGACCGGCAGGTTATTGGCAACGCCCCCGTCAACCAGCAACCTGCCGTTTCGCTGTGCCGGGGCGTAGACTCCGGGAATACTCATGCTGGCACGGATGGCCTCGGACAGATTGCCGTCGCCAATGACCACCTGCTCGCCGGTCTCGAGGTCCGTGGCAACGGCCCGGAAGGGAATGGGCAGGCGATCAAAATCCTCAACCAGGGCGGCGCTGCGGGTCAGTTCATTGAGGATAAAACCGAGGTTCTGGCCGGCAATCAGCCCCCCGCCCACGTGCAAACCGTCGGCCCGCACACCAATGCCCGGGACCACCGGGAAGCGCCAGTCATCCTGCTTGCGACGGACCGGCTTGTAGACCCGTCCGGGATCGTCGCGGAAGCTCGACAGCCAGTCGAGCTCGATCAACCGGTTTTCGATGTCGCTGATCGGCATACCACTGGCATACAGAGCCCCGACGGCTGACCCGGCACTGGTACCAACAATCAGGTCCACCGGAATGCGCATCTCCTCCAGTACCCGGAGTACGCCGACATGGGCCATACCCTTGGCGCCACCACCGCTGAGAACAAGGCCAACCTTCGGACGTTCCGGTGCCTGCACGGATTCCTGGGCCAGCAACAGCGAGTGCCACAGGCCCGGCAATAGCAACAACAGCGCGAACCAACGCCGACATCGGTATCGGATCACAACCGCCTCATTTCCGGTCCAAAGCGTCGTCGTCCGCCAGTGACAGATGGGACACGTCGGGCACCATGGGCGGAGGCGCATCGCGCTTGACGCCAAGATCGCTGCCTGCCGGCGCCAGACTCCACTCGTCCAGGTGCTGGAACATGGGCGCTTCCACCTCGGTCTGCTCAGCCAGGGTGACGCCCACCGGATCAAGACTGAGCCCCGACCCCGAAAGGATGTCATCCACTTTCTCGCCGGCAACCGGGAGTCGATCCCCCGGTTCACGTTCCGGTACCTGGCGGGTCGCCGCCGGCGTCGGCTCAGGCCTGGCCGCGGGCGCCGGTTGAGATGGTTGAGATGGTTGAGATGGTTCCGGTGACGGCCGCGAGCCAGCGGCAGCGGGCGATGGCGCCTCGGCCATGGGCTGCACGTAGGCCACCATGCCGTGCTTTCTCAACACCGCCCGGTACTTTTCCGCCTGCACCTCTTCCAGCTTGTTGCGGATAACCACGGGCTGCCCGCTGAACATGCGATCCACCTGTTCAAGCGAAGCCTTGAACAGGTTTCGGGCGTTACTCCGGGCGGTGTCCAGGTCCGTTCCGGGAACGCATTCGCCTTTGAAAACAAGCTGAAACATGGGGTCTTCCTCCTGGCGTTCGTCTGAATTCCATCATAGTTGATACGGCAGCCCACCGGGAGGTCTGACCGGCGCTTTGGCCGTCCACCAACAACCTCAAGATTGCCCGAGTGCAAAACCAGAGTGCAAAACATTGAAAAATTAATGTCGCATATCACGCAAAATGCGACAGACTCTGCAATAATGCATCGTAACCAACTGTAACATTTGGTTACAGAGCAATCGGATTGTCACCAGGGAGTGGCCTCCAATGACCATTACATCCACACTCCGGATCGCTACTGCCGCGCTGCTGCTGTCTGCCTCACAGGCCCAGGCCGAAAACATCGACGTTCTGATGAGTCAGGTCTTCCCCGCCGGCCAGGCCACCTACATCGGTTATGAAAGCGTTGAACGCCAGGATATCCCCGTCTCCGCGGCTGTGGAACGCAAATATCTGATTGTCGACTTCCGGCTTGCCTCCGGCCAGATGGCGTCCGAACAGCTCCAGGCGAGCGTACATAAAGTCTGTATGGCGCTGCTGAAAGACCGCGACTTGATACGCCAGCTGTCCGATTCCGGTTACGACATGGTCTCGGTGGCCTTCGACCGCCAGTCCCAGTTCGACTGTCTGTAATTCCGGCTAAAGCACCGACTGGCCCTCACTCTTCCCGGCCAAGCAATTTCGGAAACGCCTCCAGGGCAGCGTTTACCGCATCCAGGTTGAACGCTTCCACGTCTGCCAGCAGTTTTTCGCCGTACCGGGTCACCGACCGGGACCGGAATCGGTGTCCCCAGGCCAGCAGGCGACGGGCAAAATCCTTCATCTGTTCAGGGTCGCCACTTTCCCGGACCGTTTGCCATTCGTCCCCGAAGTCTGCCGCCAGTTGCTCCCGCAGCCAGCCTCGTTCCTGCATGCTGAGCGTCTGGGCGAGGAGACGGTCGGATTCCTTCGGCGCGCCTTCATCTTCCACCTGCTGCACCGTGGCTTCGACCCGGGGCAGGGTCACGGTGAACACCGACCCTGCACCCGGCTCACTCTCCACATCGAGCTCCCCGCCCATCATGCGGGCGAGCTTTCGGCTGATGGCCAGGCCCAGACCGGTGCCGCCATAGCGGCGGGTATTCTGCCCTTCCTGTTGTTCGAAGGCATCGAAGATACGTTCCACCTGGTCACGGGGAATGCCGATTCCGGTGTCACTGACGGTCACCACCAGCTTGTAATACTGGCGCTCGACAGGCTCGGGATCCGCCTCGGTCTTGCGGGGCTTCAGGGGCCTGGCGGTGGCACGTACCGTCACGCCACCGTCATGGGTAAACTTGATGGCGTTGCCCACCAGGTTGAACAACACCTGCCGCAGACGGGTCTCGTCGAGCATCATCGCGGCCGGCATGCCGGAGTCGACGCTCACTTCCAGGGTAATGCCCTGCTCCCGGGCCCGCAGGTCGAAGATATGACGCACGTCGTCCAGCAACCGACGCACAGAGACCGCCGAATAGTCCAGGCGCATCTTGCCAGCCTCAATACGTGAGAGATCCAGAATGTCGTTGATCAGCATCAGCAGGCTCCGGCTGCCGGCCCGAATCGAGTCCAGATAGTTGCGCTGCTGGGGATCCGTCACGCTGTTGCTCAACAGATCGCTGTACCCGATGACAGCGTTCATGGGCGTACGGATCTCGTGGGACATGTTGGCCAGGAACTCGCTTTTCGCCAGGCTCGCCGCCTCCGCCTCACGGGCAAGCCGCTCGGCTTCCAGCTTGGCCGCCCGCAGCTCATCTTCACTCCGGCGCAGGGCGTTCTCGGAACGGATGCGCTCATCCACTTCCCGCGACAGCTTGCGGTTCCAGTACAGGAAAATCAGCACCACCAGAATGGCGATCATCACCACCCGCCGGACCACGGTATAGTCCGCCTCCTGCTCGATATCCAGGTGAATCCAGCGGTTGTAGATGGCCTCGGTTTCACTGGCCTCGAGACTGCCCAGTGCCTTGTTCAGGATACGATGCAGCTCGACATCGTCCTTGCGCACCGCCAGCCGCAGGTCGTACTGGTAAGGCGTAATGCTGGTGATGCGCAGATTCGAGAGTCCCAGACGCGCCACCGTGTAACTCACCGCGGGTATGTGGGTGACCATGACATCCAGGTCGCCATTGGACAGGGCCAACAAGCCGTCCTCCACGGTTTTCACCGGGTAAAGATCCAGATTGGGGTGATTGATCAGAAGATAGTCGTGGGCGGCCTGCCGGTTCACCACCCCAACCCGCTCGCTGCGCAGTTCGCGGAGGTCGCCGATGAATCGTCCGTCGTCCCGGATGGCGAGGGCAATAGGCACCGTCAGGTAAGCCCGGGTAAACAGAAACTCACCCTCGGTGCGCGGTGTCCTGGACAGGCCCGGCAGAATATCCACCTCACCTGAGCGGAGCTGCTCCTCCACCGCCATGCGCCCTCCCGCCAGGGTACGGGTAAAACTCACGTTGAGCTGGCTTTCCAGCCGACCGATCAGATCCGGCACCAGACCGGTTGGCCGGTTATCCTGGGCAAATTCGAAGGGCGGCCAGTCCGAGCGGAAGGCCACCTTCAGATTCGGATGGCGCTCAAGCCAGTCGATATCCGATGCTGACAGTTCAACCCCGTTTCGCTGGACGACCGGCTGGTCCGACTGCAACCAGGACTGACGGATTACACGATGCTCGCTGTGACTGATGGCTGCCACTGCTTTGTTGAGCACCTGGTACAGGCGTTCATTATCGGTGTCCACCTGCAACACCACATCCACCGGCCGGGTATCGAGCAGCACAGCAAGGCCGATACCGTTGACCATGGCGGATTGCAGGTAATCCGAAACCACCGGCACGGGCGCCAGAAAGGCATCTGCCTTCCCCGAGAGCACCCGCCCAACCGCTTCGCTCACCCCGGCAACCGGCACGGGGGTGAATTCCTCAACCGGGTCAAGCAACGGATACTGGTTTGGATCCCCGGTGTTCACCGCGATGCGAGCCCCCTCCAGATCGGCGATGGAGCGGATTGCGGCGTCTCCGGAGCTGACGAACAGCCCGTAGGTGAGCGACATCAGTGGATCGGTGAATCGCTTGCCCGGCACCACCGGCATTCCCGGCATGCGCGTTGTGAGCACCGCATCTGTGGCTGGCTCAGTCGGTACCGGTCCCGCGTCCTGCCCCAGAAGAACAGGCTCGATGGCGACACCCAGCTTCTCTGAGAGACGGGCCAGATAGTCGATGTAGGTGCCTGCCAGGACGCCGCTGCCGGTGTCGAATACCAGCGGCACCTGATCGCCCCGGATACCCACGCGGAACTGCTCCTGCCCCGCCAGCCATACCAGCTCTTCCTTACCCAGAACCGGCGCCGGCGACAGTTGCGGGGGCTCTGCCCGCAGGGGGGCTTGAAACAGCACAAGCAGGCAGCACAGTAAGACGGTAAGGGTAACCTTCACTGGATATCCTCGGGGGTTCCACTACATTTCAGGGAACAATACCTGCAAACGTCGTTGATTTCATTCAGGCGAACAGCTAACCGGAGATGAACGCTCATGGACACCAGCAAACACAACCTCAGCACGCTGTTTGAACAGTTGGGCCTGGCTTCCGACGCGAAAAGCATTGAGACCTTTGTGGCACGCCATTCACCGCTGCCACCCGACATAGCGCTGCAGGATGCGCCTTTCTGGTCAGAAGCCCAGTCCCATTTCCTTGAGGAGGGACTGGAGGACGATAGCGACTGGGCCGAGGTCATTGACGAGCTGGATGCCCTGATGCGCCACTAGTCCCCGGCGCCCGTACCCTCGTCACTGCTGACGGCTACCCGGTTTCGACCGTCGTCCTTGGCCTGGTAAAGGGCGCGGTCGGCGCGGTCGAACACCGACTCCTCGGTGTCTCCCGACACCAGCCCGGCCAGACCGGCGGAGAACGTTACAGTAACCGGCTCACCCCGGAAATGGAACGGCAGGCGGCCTACGTGCTCCCTGAGTTCATCCAATACCTGCCGGGCGTCGTCGGGCCCGGTCTCAGGGAACAACAGCACAAACTCCTCTCCCCCGAAACGGGCGACAAAATCGGTGTTACGCAGGCGCTCCCGGAATTCCCGGGCGACCAGCTGTAATACCCGGTCGCCCGCCTTGTGGCCATAGCTGTCGTTCACCCGCTTGAACAGATCGATATCCAGCACCCCCACCGTCAGCGGGTGGCCGTAGCGCTGCCAGCGATTGTATTCGAACGCCAGCCGCTCTTGCCAGGCCTCCCGGTTGGGCAGTTCGGTGAGCAGATCGGTCATCGCCCGCAGACGTTCCCGGCGAACCTCTTCCTGCATCTGCTCGGAATTAGCTTCCATGGCGGCAACCCGCTGCTGCATGGTCTCCAGCTGTTCCGAAAGCATGCGCTCACGCTCCGTTTCCTGGCTACGGAAACGACTGACGGCCTCGCCAATGGATTCCAGATGACGGGTAACGGAGTGCTTGAGATCGGCCAGATCATCGCTTTCAGACAGTTTCTGGCCCACTCTCTCGATCTCTTCGCGGATCTCTCTGTCGAGATGTTCAGAGGCCTGGAGTCTGCCGGTCTGGGCCGAGGACTGGGTGGCGAAATGCTCCCGCAGCACATTGAGCCGCTCATCCAGTCGCTTGAGGAAGGCCTCGAACTCACGCTTGCTCCGGGTGACAGCGGCGATCACCAGCTCGGCGACATGGTTCAGTCCCTCCCGCAACTCGTCCCAGTCGTTACTGACCAGAAGGGACTGCTGCAATGACCGCGCCCGGGCCTCAGCCGCCGGCTCCAGAGCCACCTGCGTCAGCATCTGACCGAGCAGCTGACCCACTCGCCGGGCAATGCGCAAGCGCTGGATGTTGTCCTCGATGTCCTGGCTGTCGCCGGGCGCTGTGGCTGGCGGTGCTTCCTGTAATGTCGGAGCCGCCGGTTCTGGAGCCGGTGACCGGCGTGAAAACAACGAACGTCGTTCCTGACCGGCCGACTGTCGCTCATCCAGCAGAGCCACCTGCCGGTCAATCTGGTCCTGCAGTTCCTTCCAGGCGTCCACATCCACCCGCCCTTTCCGGAGATCCTGGCGCACCCGGGCCAGCAATTTGTCCAGCTCCGGCGTCTGGCCTTCGGAGGCCAGGCTGGTTCTGACCAGCATGCGCTCCAGGGTATTGCGCTCCGCTTTCCATTGTTTTTCCCGATGGTCTGCCGCGTCGAGTTCCTGGAGGTATTTTTCCTTCCAGGACGGATCCGTTGTCATGGAGCGCTCCCGTCAATCCCTGTAGTTCAAATCTCTGTATTGAAGCCTCACAGCGACCGGCTAGCGGCTCGGGCTGTCATCTTCGGTGGTGTTGCCATGATACCCGCCTCGCCGGGCCCTGGGGTGACTCTGGTCATAAACCCGTGCCAAATGCTGAAAATCCAGGTGGGTATACACCTGGGTCGTGGCGATATCGGCATGACCCAACAACTCTTGTACGGCTCGAAGGTCACCACTGGATTCCAACATGTGGCTGGCAAAAGAATGTCGAAGCAGGTGTGGGTGCAGTCTCTGATCTGCACCGTGAATGATGCCCCAGCGGTTCAACCGCGCCTGAATACTGCGGTGGCTGAGTCTCTGGCCGCGCTGACTGACAAACAGTGCCGGCTCGCCATCACTGGCCAACGATGCCCGGTGCGGCAGCCAGGCGCGCAAAGCGGCCAGCGCTTTGGAGCCCACGGGCAACAGCCGCTCTTTGCTGCCCTTACCCAGCACCCGGACTTCACCGCCCTTGAGATCGATACGATGCAGATCAAGTCCGGCCAGTTCCGCCAGTCGCAGCCCCGAAGAGTACATCAGCTCAAACATGCACAGATCACGGATTTCGAGGGGATCATCCGGTTGGCTATCAAGCAGATGGTTGAGCTGATCCACGTCGGCCACCTTTGGCAGGGGGCGGCCACTTTTGGGCGCACGGATATCCAGAGCCGGATTGTCAGAGGCGAGCTTCTCGCGTAGCAGAAACTGGTAGAAGCGGCGCGTGGCGGACAGGTGCCGTGCGATGCTTCGACCGGCGAGCCCGTCCCGGCTCAGGGTGGCCACATAGCGACGGAGCTCGTGGTTGGTCAGGCCCTGCCAACGGCCGAGATTCCGCTCAAACATCCAACCGGCCAGGCGCAGCAGGTCCCGCTGGTAACTGTCGCAGGTTCTCGGAGAATGACGCTTTTCCGACGCCAGATGCCGGATAAACGCGGCAATCGGTTGTGACAGCGCATCGGGCAGAGGGGCTGCCGGGCTGTCGGACACCTCAGCGAGACTCCGTCACCATCTCGGTGACCGGAACCGCCGCGGTGTGGCGCTGGACCATCGGCGGCAGCAGTCGACTGAGGGTATCGCTGATGTAACTCAGGAACAGAGACCCCATGCTCTGGTCGAAATAACCCTGCTGGCAACTGCCAACGGCAAACACGCCCACCAGGCTGTCGTGACGCAGAGGCACCAGGGCAACGGACGCGATTGGCTCCTCACGATCCGGAAACAGGAACTGTCGCTCGCTTTCCCGGAACTGGCCACATACTGCACGCTCGCCGTCCAGCAGGCTGCCCAGGCGCTCCCGGGCAACCGCCGGGCTGACCACGTGCAGCGCCCCCTGGGAGGCTTCCGGCAGCTCGTTGTCGGTGAACAGCAGTACCGAGGCTGCGTCCAGGCCGAAATCCCCGCGAATGCTGTCATCAATGGCCGCGGCCATGTCATTCAGGGTTCGGGCCTCGATCACCTGCATCAGCAGGCGCTTGCTCTTTTCGAACAACCGGTCGTTGTGGCGGGCGATAGAGACCAGCTCCACCAGCTCCCTCCGCAGGGTATCCCGCTGTTCCCGGAACAGGTGCACCTGCCGCTCCACCAGTGAAATCGCGCGCCCGCTGTCATGGGGCAGGGTCAGGCTGCGCAGAAGCTCGTCCTGGTCAACAAAGAAATCGGGGTTGGCGCGCAGGTAGTCAGCCACTTCTTCCCGGCTGAGCTCACCGGCCTTCTTGCGGGCCGTTTGTTCTGTCATCGTGTACTCCTGGCTGTCAGGACCGTTGTTTATGGGGGCGGCCGCTCTTCCGGCGGCGACCACCAGAGTCGCCCGGCAGCCTTAACTGCCCTTCAAAGACGCTGGTTGCAGGCCCTTCCATCATAACAGGGGACCCCTCGCCCTGCCATTCGATCACCAGCTTGCCGCCACGCAGCTCCACCTCTACGCGGGCATCCAGCAACCCCCTTACGCAGCCGACAACGACCGCCGCACAGGCGCCACTGCCACAGGCCAGGGTCTCGCCGGAACCGCGCTCAAACACCCGGAGCCGGGCATGGGAGCGATCCAGGATCTGCAGAAAGCCGATGTTCGCACGGGCCGGAAAGCGCGGGTGCCTTTCCAGGAGAGGCCCCAGGGTTTCCACCGGAGCGGTATCCACGTTATCAACCAGCAGAACGCCGTGGGGATTGCCCATGGACACAGCGCTGAGCTCCACGGTCTGGCCATCCACATCCACCGTGTAGACGTCCTTGCGGCGATCGGCGGCAAACGGAATGGCCGGCGGATTGAACTCGGGGATCCCCATGTTCACGGTGACCATGCCTTCCCGGCCCGCCCGCAGTTCGATCACGCCCTTGGCGGTCTGGACCCGGATAACCTTCTTGTTGGTCAGGCGCTGGTCGCGGACAAAGCGGGCGAAACAGCGGGCCCCGTTGCCGCACTGTTCCACTTCCGAGCCGTCAGCGTTGAAGATCCGGTAGCGGAAATCCACATCGGGCAGACCCGGAGGCTCTACCACCAGCAACTGGTCGAAACCAATGCCGAAATTCCGGTTGGCCAGTTCGCGAATCATCTCCGGGCGCAGACGGAACGGCTGGCTGATGGCATCCACCACCATGAAATCATTGCCCAGACCGTGCATCTTGGTGAAACGCAGTGTCGGGCCCTGGCTGCGGCGCTGCTGACTCATGTCCTGGTTCCCGCTCATTCCGGCAGACAGCTCTCGGGGCCGAGCTGATCCTCGAGGGTTTCACGCCGACGCACCACGTGCACCTGATCACCATCCACCATCAGTTCCGGGGGCCGGTTCCGGGTGTTGTAGTTGGAACTCATCACAAAGCCATAGGCGCCGGCCGACCGCACCGCAAGAAGATCCCCGGCCTTCAGGCGCAGACGCCGGTCCTTGCCCAGAAAGTCGCCCGTTTCGCAGACAGGGCCCACCAGGTCCCAGGCTCTCTCGTCACCGTCCTGGTGCGGCCGGACGGGAATGATCGCCTGCCAGGCGCTGTAAAGGGCCGGGCGGATCAGGTCGTTCATGGCGGCATCAATGATGGCGAAGTTACGGTGGTCAGTACACTTGAGGAACTCGACCCGGGTCACCAGGATGCCGGCATTGGCGGCAATGGAGCGACCAGGCTCGAGAATCAGCTCAAGCGACCGTTCACCCAGGCGCTCGGACAGTGCCCGGACATAATCGGAGGGTTGCGGTGGCTGCTCCTGGTTGTAGGTAACGCCGAGCCCGCCCCCCATGTCCAGGTGGCGGATCTGGATGCCCCGGTCGGCAAGATCGTCAATCAGGGCCAGCACCCGGTCCAGGGCATCCAGGAACGGGGACACACTGGTGAGCTGGGAACCGATATGACAATCCACACCCTTGACCTCCAGGTTGGGCAAGCCGGCTGCTCGGGCATACACCTCCGGCGCCTCCGCGATGTCGATGCCGAACTTGTTCTCTTTCAAACCGGTGGAAATATAGGGGTGGGTGCCCGCGTCCACGTCCGGATTCACCCGCAAGGACACAGGGGCCTTCACGCCAAGCTCGCCGGCCACGGCATTCAGACGATCCAGTTCGGTGTCGGATTCCACGTTGAAGCAACGCACCCCGACCTCAAGGGCCCGCCGCATTTCCCATTCCTGCTTGCCAACGCCGGAGAACACCACCTTGCCGGGGTCGCCACCCGCCCGGAGGACCCGCTCCAGCTCGCCGGCCGAGACAATATCGAACCCGGATCCCAGCCGGGCCAGCACGTTGAGCACCGCCAGGTTGCTGTTGGCCTTGACCGCATAACACACCAGATGGGGACGATCCTTCAGAGCCTCGTCGTAGGCCCGATAGTGGCGCTCGAGGGTGGCACGGGAATAGACATAGGCCGGCGTGCCAAACTGTCGGGCAATGTCGGCGACAGGGACGTCTTCGGCGAACAGCTCACCGTCACGGTAATTGAAATGATCCATGGGTTTCCTGGTTGGTCTTGCGGAGTAGCAGATCGGTACCACTAATCGCGGGCATTCGCGCCGTCGTCTTGCTGCCGATCATCAACGGTTTCGGCCCGGGTTGGCGCCTCAACACCGGGGGATTCCCGGTACAGCGGCCCCTTCTGGCCACACCCGCTGAGCAAAACCGCCAGCACCAGCAGTGCGATCGGCAGAGTCGACATACGCATTCCTGCTACCCCTGAGTTCGTTATGGCGGCAGTATACCTGACACCGACCCTGCCCGGCGAGGTCAGAGGCGCTCCAGGTGACGGTTGAGGGCGTCCTCGAGAAACGACCGGTAATACAGATACTGGCTGGTCTGGATGTCCTGTTGGTACACCCGAGGGTCCAGATCGTGGGGCAGGTGCACATCGGTGAGATACACCGGGTAGTGCTCGTCGCTTCGCCGCAGCGATCGGATGTAATGGGCGACGGCGGGAATCAGCTGGTCACCGTATTCCTGTACCGTAAACTCCTGGGCACCACAGAAGATGTCGAATCTGAGCCGGCTGTCACCTTCCTGGATGCCCACCGCCTGAACCTCCAGGCCCGGCAGGGGCGCACCGGAATCGGACTCATTGCGGCGCTCCGCGCGCCAGCCGTCCTCGCGCCGCACCACCTCATAGCACTGGACGCCGGCAATCACGCCGGTGGAATCGGTTTGCCGCAGCATCCGACGCTCGATCAGGTTGTCCAGGAACCTGAGCACCGGCACCAGCAGGTGGCGTCGGCTGTTCATCGGCTGTTCCCAGCTGAACACCGAGCCCAGTTCATCCACCACCCAGAACCGGGTCCGTTCACCGGACACACGGAAAAAGACCTGGATGCTGTCCGGCTCGCTGGCCTGGCACACTGCCCGCAAGGCCGGCTCCTCAAGCAGGGCATGGCGATCAAACACCACGGGCAGGTATCGCTCCTGGGGCAGCGCGAGGTGCGTCATTAAAGCGGCGAGGCTGTCCAATACAATGAACCCCGGCTCCAGCCCGTTGAACTGCAACACAAAAAAGCGTCGGTCCATTTCAATCACGTAACGCAGAGAGTGCGGACCGGCGCCACCGGCAAAAAACGGCCGGAGCACGTCGGCAAACAGTTCCTGAACCCGCCGGGCAATGGCCGGGCCGTGGCCCCGGTTGTGACAGTGCACCTGAACCTCCGGTAGCTCGGCCGGGTTTGCAGCCGCTGACGCCAGTACATTCTTCAGGCACTGGATCAGAGTATCGCCCGCTGCATAGTGTTGCAGACTCACCTCATGCCAGCTGTTGAAGGTAATCTGGTCGATGCTGACCACCAGGTTTTCACGGCCGCCGCTAAAACCCAGGGAATCGTGGCGAGCGCTGAGCTTGTGCAAGCCTTTTTCAGTAAGGTGCGCCTGCGGATCGATGCCGACATTAACCAGCAACAGGTGACGGATCGGACGCACACCCCGCGACAGAGCGTCCCGATCGGCCGGAGCAATGGGAAACGACAGGAAGCTGGCAAGGGCGTCCAGCATTTCCCGCAGCTCACTCACCGAAGCCACGGTAGGGCCGGCGCGAACGTTCAGCCGGGTTGCCCGGTTCAGCAAACCATTGCAGTAGCACCACACCATCAGTTCGGCCAGGTTGCCGGAGCGGCGAATCACCGGTTTCCAGAAGGCATCGGCCGGATCCTCCAGATCCCGGTAGAGCAGCCAACCCTCGCCGGCGCCACCCTGCTCCGACTGGTGATGAAAGGCCAGATTCTCTTCCGCCAGGGAAGGCGCCAGCCCGGGATTGATCTGCTCGATCTTGCCGGCCTTGCGCTGGAAGGCGGCATACAGCTTGCGACCCAACAGATTGATATCACTGTCACTGATCGCGGCACGCTGACCGTGGTTTCGGGCCATCTTCGACAACAACCGGTAGCTGTGGGTCAATTCGGCAACCACAGTGCGGCGAAGGGCGGTGACCTGCTCGGCACGCCAGCGCTGACGCTCGTCCAGCTCCAGCAGCTGATCTTCGGCCCAGCCCCACTCGGCCACCAGGCGCCTCAGCAGGCCGGCCCGCCACTGGTCCGGCGATCCCTCCGCCCGGGTCAGTGGCAGACCGGCTTTCAGGTACAGGCTCCGGCGAACCAGATCGATGCGCGCGCCTGATTCCGGGCCCGACAGCCAGCCCGCCAGCCTTTCGTAGAGCATGACGTAGGGATCCAGGCGGTCGGCATGGGTTTCCCCCCGGTAAATGGCCCGCTTGAATTCAGCCGACAACAGCGGCTGATCAACGGTGCGGGCATAGCACTCGATCAGCAGCAGCTTCAGAATCGACTTCCAGGGCGCATCGATGCCCTTGTACAGCTGCCAGACCCCGGCGCCGAGGAACTCGGCTTCAGGGATCGACGGTACAGGCCCGAAATCGATGTACTCGGAGGCCTTCACAAACCGGTAATCCACCAGGGTGCGCAGACACTGCTGGTAGTTGGCCTCCTGCTCCGCCGGCACCAGCCACCACATGGGCCAGGCACCGGCCAGGTGAATGCCGGTACGATAGAACTCGTCCAGCAAGAGGTAGTGCTGGGCGCTTCCGCAATTTTCGCCCGTCACTTCCACCCGCTCCCGACCGGCCCGCCAGTCGGCGGCGCAGAAGACGAACACGTGCAGCTCCACACCCAGCGACTCCGCCCATCGGGACAGCCGTTCGGCCTTACGCTCAAGACAACGGATGCCCCGCTCCGGCAGATCGCTGCGGTGACACAGCCACACATCGAGGTCACTGGCCACCGAGTGGCCGAGGGTGCCGGGGCTCCCCATCAGGAACATGGCGTCGAGGTCGGGGCGACGCTTGCCCTCATCTTTCAGACTGAACGTCCGGGCCAGCCGGCGTGCGGCATGGAGTGTGGCCGCCGTCGGCGTGTAGTTCACCAGACCGTAGGGGCAATCGCCGTCCAGGTAGCCAGGCAGCGCCGGGTGATTGAGGTGAAACACCAGAGGCAGGATTTCCAGGACACTCTGCTGGCGATAGGACAGCGCCGAATGGGCGCGATTCCAGCGCTGCTGATTGACCAGAAGGAACCGGTCCCTCAGACGACGCAGGGTCTTGCGATCTATTCCCTCCTCAAAGTCGAGGGAAATCGGGGCGGCGTGGGCGGTCAAGATGGCTCCGGCGAGAGGTTCCTTTCGCAATCAGTATGCGTATGATGTGGGCATCGTTGCAAAACCCGAAGAAAAATAAAAGTTACTGAACCCCCGAGGCTCGCCGCTCGTGAAAGAGTTCATCATTCGCCGGTATCGGCCGGATACTTCTCCGACTGTTGAACGCAGCACCGTTCTTCGCATTGACGACGAAGGCAGGATCCTGTTCGCAGACCACCACGCCGAGGCGATCCTCGGTTACGACAGCGGCGACCTGGAAGGCCAGTCAGTGCACCGGATCCTGGCGTCCCGCGAGGATGACCCGTTCGCGCCCGCCAATCGCCACCGGATCGAGCGTGGCCAGACCGTACTGGTCACCTTCCGTCACAAAGAGGGTTTTTTCTACACCGCCAGCCTCAATCTCCGACTGGAAATGCGTGATGCCGACAACGCGGCCAGCGCGACGATCGCCCTCAGTGACACCCCCGGCCGGGACGCGCGCTTGCTCCGGTCGGCGGAATCCGCCGCCGGTTTCGGGCTCTGGGAGCTCGACACCGAGACCAATCAGATGACCTGGTCCGAAGGGATGTTCCATCTTCTGGAACTGCGCCCGGGCACTGGAATCACTCCGGAGCAGGCGTTGTTCTACTGCCAGACCGGACAGGCAAGAGTGCGCGCCCTGTTTCGTCGATGCATCCGGACCGGCCAGGGATTTTCCCTCGATCTCGACATTCTGACATCCCGCCAGAACCCGCGCCGTGTCAGTCTGAGCTGCCGAGCCCTCAAAGCCAGCGGCCGCACGACCCGGTTGGGGGGCACTCTGGTGGACAAGACCGCCCGGATGCAGCTGGACCGCGTCCGCCGGCAGGCAGACCGGATACTGTCGGCCATCAGCAGCGCAAGCCGGGACCTGGTGGTTGCGGTGGATGCGGCGTTCAACCTGACTCATTTCAATTCCGCCTGGGCCACGCAGTTCCAGGAAACCTTTGGCGTGGAGCCCGCCCTCGGCGCCAATCTCAGCCGTCTGCTGGCGTCTTTTCCGAACGAACGCAGAATGATGGAGCGGCTCTGGCATCGGGCCTTCGAACGGGACAGCTTTGTGCTGGAGATGCCCATGGCCCAGCAAGCCAGGCCATTGCCGGTGTACGAATTTCACTACCAGCGACTGCTTGGTGACCTCGGGGAGATCACCGGCGCGGTTCACGTGGCCCGGCCGGTGGAGCCGCGCGCCAACCAGGGGGCCAGCGACGACTATCGACTCCGTCATGATCCGGTAACCGGTCTGATGAACCGGCGGGAACTGGTGGCGCGGTTGCTCAGAACCCTCGAACAGAAAGCGCACCGGGCATCGTGTGACAGCCTTCTGTACCTGGATCTCGATAATTTTGAGCGTTTCAACGAGCAGGCCGGAAGCGGCACCTGTGACCGGTATCTGCGTGAGTTGGCGGGCAACCTGGGTATTCGGGTCCGGCAACGTGATGCCCTGGCGCGCCTCGCCGGCGACACCTTTGCGTTGCTGATCGAGAACTGCCCCGAACCCCGGGCGCGGGCGATCGCCGAGGAGACCCTCGAGCTGATTGGCGACTTCGTTTTCGACTGGCAGGGCCACAAGCTCAGCACGACTGCCTCGGGGGGCCTGCTGATCATGGATCAGGATGTACCCACGGACCCGGAACAGCTGCTCGCCCAGGCGGCAGATCTGTGCCATACCGCCAAGACCTCTGGCCGAAACCGGGTGCACACCGCCAGGGCCCTGGCCCGCCATACCAACGACGCCGTTGCCAATGAGCGGGTGGCGCAGATGCGAGAGGCTCTGGACAGCCACAACCTGATTCTGGAATACCAGGCCATGCGCCCCGTGGCCAGCCCGACCTGGGGTGACCACATCGAGATCCTGTGCCGGATACCGGCCACCAGCGACACCGATGAGGTACTCATGCCCCAGGATTTCCTACCTATTGCCGAGCGTTTCGATCTCGCCAAACGCCTCGACCGGCAGGTCATCCGCCAGACCCTGGAGTGGCTTGGCCGCCAGCCGCTGCTGGAGCCGAGGCTCAAATACTGTGGCTTCAACCTGTCGCTGGCCAGCGTACTGGATGACACCTTTGCAGAGTTCATGGCCAGTGCCCTGAGCGGGTCGCCGTTCGCACCCGACTGTTTCTGCCTGGAAATCCGCGAGGCCCACGCCACCCAGTATCCCGATGACGTGGCGGTACTGTGCGATGCCTTGCACAAGGCGGGATTCCGGGTAGCCCTGGACGGCGCGGGTGCGTCGGTCGAGAGCTATAGCCTGGCCGCCCGGTTGCCTGTGGACATCATCAAACTGGACCGGCGCATGGTTCAGCACCTGGAGGACGACCCGGTGCAGCAGGTGATGCTCGAAGCCCTGCACCGGATTGCCGAGGCCGCCGGCAAGGTGACGGTGGCCACCTTTATCGAGAGCGACGACGCCCTGCGCAAGGTACGGACCCTGGGCATCCACTACGGCCAGGGGTACCGGCTGTGTCGCCCGCAGCCCCTGGCAGAACTGACCCCGGCGGCGGTAGACCTCGCCACCGGGCGGATCGGCGGGTAGATTCCGGGCTGGTCAGCCCAGTAGGCTGCGCGCCCGGGCAACGGCAGCCCTCACCTGTTCCGGTGCCGTGCCGCCAAGGTGGTTCCGGGCCTGGACCGACCCTTCAAGGGTCAGCACATCGAAGACGTCTTCGCCGATATGATCGGAGAACTGCTGCAGCTCTTCCAGGGTCATGTCGGACAGATCCCGGCCCTCGGCCACGCCGAACGCTACGGACTTGCCAACAATTTCGTGGGCATCCCGGAACGGCACGCCTTTCTTGACCAGGTAATCCGCCAGGTCGGTGGCGGTGGAGAAGCCCCTCTTCGCGGCCACCCGCATGTTGTCAGCCTTGGAACGGATGGCCGGGATCATGTCGGCGTAGGCCTTGAGGCAGCCCTTGACGGTATCCACAGTATCGAACAGCGGTTCCTTGTCTTCCTGGTTGTCCTTGTTATAAGCCAGCGGCTGGCTCTTCATCAGGGTCAGCAGGCTGATCAGGTGACCGTTCACGCGGCCGGTCTTGCCGCGCACCAGCTCCGGCACGTCCGGGTTCTTTTTCTGGGGCATGATCGACGAGCCGGTGCAGAAGCGGTCCGGCAGATCGATGAAATCAAACTGGGCGGAAGTCCAGAGCACCAGCTCCTCACTGAACCGGGAGAGGTGTGTCATCAGCAGCGCGGCAAAGCTGCAGAATTCGATGGCGAAGTCCCGATCACTGACCGAATCCAGGCTGTTTTCGGTCGGCCGATCAAAACCCAGCAGTTTCGCGGTCATTTCGCGATCGATCGGATAGGTGGTGCCGGCCAGGGCAGCGGCGCCCAGGGGCATCACATTGACCCGCTTGCGGCAGTCCTGCAGGCGCTCGGCGTCGCGCACCAGCATTTCGTACCAGGCCAGCAGGTGGTGCCCGAAGGTCACCGGCTGGGCGGTCTGAAGGTGGGTAAAACCGGGCATGATGGTGTCCGCTTCGCGCTCGGCCAGATCCAGCAGACCGGCCTTGAGACGGCGGAGCTCCTCGGCAATCACGTCGATCTCGTCGCGCAGGTACAGGCGGATGTCGGTGGCCACCTGGTCGTTGCGGCTGCGGCCGGTGTGCAGCTTCTTGCCGGTGATGCCGATACGGTCCGTGAGGCGCGCCTCGATGTTCATGTGCACGTCTTCCAGGCTCACCGACCACTGGAAGTTACCTGACTCGATGTCCGCCTTGACGCCCTTCAGGCCCTCAATAATCTGGTCCCGCTCCCCGTTGGTGAGTACCCCGACCTCGGCCAGCATGGTGGCGTGGGCGATGGATCCGGTGATGTCGTGGTGGTACAGACGCTGATCAAAACCGACCGATGCGGTAAATTTCTCAACAAACGCATCGGTGGGCTCGCTGAAGCGTCCGCCCCAGGGTTTTTCAGAGCTTGTGGTCTGGTCAGACTTTTTCTGATCCGTCATGGTCTATCTTTCCTGCTGACAGCCCGGCATCATCTGGCGGGAACTGGGTACATTGAACGTGGCGGGAGTATACCATTCTGACCCCGGTTAAGGAGACATCCCGTAACAGGGACAACAGCGTGACCACGAACGACTTCTTCGTACCGGATCTGTGCCGGGTGCGGGCCGTCTTCCTGTTGCTGGTCACCAGCGAACTGCTGGTGCTGGTGCTGTCGATCGTGCAGGCCGAGCGCGGCTGGATCGACTGGAACTACTTCGGGCTACTGTCCCTGTTCGTGCAATGGACCACGCTGACCAGCGCCGCGCTGATCTGCCTGCTCCGGGCACGCCTGGCGCGTATGCGGGTGTCCTGGGCCACCTTTACCATCGTGGCGATCGTGCTGCTGGATGTGCTGGCCTTCAGCCTGTTTGCCGACAGCGTGCTGCATCCGGTGGGCGGTGTGGCCGCCTGGCAGGGTGTGGCCAAGAAACTCCTGCTGGCGCTGCTGATCGTGCTGATGGTGTTGCGTTACTTCTACCTGCAGCACCAGTGGCAACAACAGCGTGAGGCCGAGATGCAGGCCAACCTGGCCGCCCTCCAGGCCCGGATACAGCCGCACTTCCTGTTCAACAGCATGAACACCATCGCCAGCCTGATCGCCGTCAACCCGGAACGGGCGGAAGACGCCGTTCTGGACCTCTCGGAACTGTTCCGC
This sequence comes from Marinobacter gudaonensis, assembly GCF_900115175.1. NCBI lineage: Bacteria > Pseudomonadati > Pseudomonadota > Gammaproteobacteria > Pseudomonadales > Marinobacteraceae > Marinobacter > Marinobacter gudaonensis. The sequence goes on along the minus strand of NZ_FOYV01000001.1, from coordinate 2,758,959 downwards.
GCCAGCCTCCAAAGCGTTGATCAACTGATCCCCCTGTCACGGGAGCTGGAACTTTGCCATCGTTACCTGGACATCGAAAGCCTGCGACTGGGTGACCGGCTCCGGCTGGAATGGCAGATCGAAGCTGGCCTGGAGCAGCAGGCCATTCCGCCCCTGACCCTGCAGCCGCTGGTGGAAAACGCCATCTACCATGGCATCCAGCCGCGGCCGGAAGGCGGTACCGTCCGCATTGAGGTCCAGAGCAAGGGCAAGTTTATCTACCTTCTGGTACAGAACCCCAAGCCGGACCACGGCTACCGACAGCACCAGGGCAACCGAATGGCTCTGACCAACATTCAGGCCCGTCTCCAGGCCCTGTTCGGTGAACCCGCGGTGCTGAAACACAGCCACCATGACGGCATTTACACCGTTACCCTGCGGCTGCCGCGCCAGAAGGTCAGCGCACCGCCGCCAGCAAGGGCGGACTGGCGCACCCAGCGCAGCACCGATACAACGAAGAGCGAGCCCTGCGATGACTGAGACCCGCAGCGTCCTGATCGCCGATGACGAACCCCTCGCCCGGGAGCGGATCCGCCGGCTGGTGGACGCCATCCCCGGGTACCGTGTGTGCGGCGAGGCCGTCGATGGCGATAGCACCCTCCGGCAGGTCGCCGAGCTGGAGCCCGACATCCTGTTGCTGGACATCCGCATGCCCGGCATGGACGGCATGGAAGCGGCCAGCCGTCTGAGCCAACTGCCCAACCCCCCGGCCCTGATCTTCTGCACCGCCTACGACCATTACGCCATCCAGGCGTTCGATGTGCAGGCCATCGCCTACCTGCTGAAGCCGGTTCGCCGGGAGGCCCTGGCCGACGCCCTGGCACGGGCCGGCAGGGTCAACCGGGTCCAGTTGCAGATGCTGAATGGCCAGTCGGGCCACCAGGTGGAGCAACTGGCCGTGCGAACCCATCGTGGCACTGTTCTGATCGACCTGTCGGAAATTCTCTACTGCGAGGCCGACCAGAAGTACGTCACCATCCACCACACCCGTGGCGACACTGTGTGTGATTACACGCTGAAGGAACTGGAAAACAGTTACCCCGAATTCCTGCTGCGGACCCACAGGCACACCCTGGTGGGCGTGCGCTTTATCGAGGGACTGCGACGGACGCCAGACGGCCACAACCTGATCCACCTCAAGGAAAACCGGGGCGAACTGCCGGTCAGCCGCAGGCACGCCAGCAGCGTGCGCCAGTGGCTTCAGGAACACCAGCCCGGCTGATTCCATGGAGTGGGCCGGTTAGCCGCCGGGCATGGCTTCACCACGGGACATTTGGACCGCCACAAGGTAACCTTGGCGGACATTTTCCGAACCGACTGTGAGTGTGATGTCCAAACGTACCCTACGCATTGCAACCCGCAGCAGCGCGCTGGCGCTGTGGCAGGCGGAGTTCATCAAGGCAGAACTGGAAAGACTGCACGACAACGTCAGCGTGGAGCTGGTCAAGATCAAGACCCAGGGCGACAAGATCCTGGACGTTCCCCTGGCCAAGATCGGCGGCAAGGGCCTGTTCGTGAAAGAGCTGGAAGAAGCCATGCTCGATGGTCGGGCCGACCTGGCGGTGCACTCGATGAAGGATGTGCCCATGGAGTTTCCGGAGGGGCTCGGCCTGGTCGCCATCTGCGAGCGCGAGGATCCCACCGACGCGTTTGTCAGCAACCGGTTCGATAACGTCGATGCCCTGCCCGAGGGTGCCGTGGTTGGCACCGCCAGCCTGCGCCGGGAGGCACAGCTACGGGCCTATCGACCAGACCTTCAGATTCGCGTGCTGCGTGGCAACGTCAATACCCGCCTCGCCAAGCTGGACGCCGGCGAATACGACGCCATCGTACTGGCCAGTTCGGGCCTGAAACGCCTGGGCTTTCACGACCGCATCCGCTACTGCCTGCCGGATACCGTATCTCTACCGGCCGTGGGCCAGGGCGCCCTGGGCATTGAATGCCGGGTGAGCGACCACGAGCTGCTGGCCATGCTCGAGCCGTTGAACCACAAGGACACCTCCGATCGGGTCAGGGCTGAACGGGCCCTGAACCGGCGACTGGAAGGCGGCTGCCAGGTGCCCATTGCCGCCTATGCCTTGCTTGAGGATAACGACACAATCTGGCTGCGGGGGCTGGTCGGGGCCGTGGACGGAAGCCAGATTTTCCGGGTTGAAGGCCGCGCACCGCGAGCCGAGGGCGAGCGCCTGGGCCGGGAGCTGGCAGAGGACCTGCTGGCACTGGGCGCCGACAGGGTGCTGGCAGAAATCTATGGCCACACGCCCACCTGAGCCGGACCTGAGCGGCCGGCGAATCCTGGTTTGCCGGCCCGAACCGGAGGCGTCACGTCTGGCGCGCCGGTTCCGCAATGTCGGCGCCGAGGTTCGGGTACTGCCGATGATCGACCGGCAGCCGCTGCCGGAAACACCCGAGCGCCGCACTCTCATCCTGAGTCTTGATGAGTTCTCCCACGTCATCGCCGTCAGCCCGTATGCCGCTCGCCTGTTGCTGGACGCCATCGACACCTGGTGGCCCCAGATTCCCGTTGGCATCCGCTGGTACGGTGTGGGTGCAGGAACCGCCGCGGTGCTTGCCGAGCACGGCCTGAGCCCGCGCCGGCCTCTCAAAGGCTGGACCAGCGAGGCCCTGCTTGCCCTGCCCTCCCTGAACCACCTGGAAGGCGAAAAGGTCCTGCTGGCCCGGGGCGACACCGGCCGCGAACTGATCCGCGAGACACTGGAGGCGCGAGGCGCCCGGGTGACCGCGCTTCCGCTGTATCGACGCCTGCCGGCGGGGCACTCGCCCGAGCTTCTGCGCGCAACCCTGAACGACTTTGCCCCGGAGGCCATCGTCGCCCTGTCGGGCGAAACCTTGAACAATCTCATCGCACTGTGTGCGAATTACGGCCATAATCTATACGATAGGTTATTGATTGTTCCCGCAGATCGGGTCGCCGAACAGGCTCGCACGGCGGGATTCGAAAATCCGTGTATACCAGGAAGCCTTGCCGATAACGACATCGTGGCCACAGTTGCAGCGCAACTTGCCGGCCGGGACGGTGGCTCCGGAAAAGCCAAGTAAGGACGCCCGTGACAGAGACAACGAATCAACTGCCCGTACCCGTTTCCAAGGAAACGCCGGCCCGTCAGAAACTCTGGCCCCTATGGCTGGTCGCCCTACTCTCCCTGATCATCGCTGTCGCCCTGGCATTGTGGAGCTGGCAGCAGTGGAACAATCACCAGGCGGTGATGCAGACGCTGCAGGACCTGCGGCAGGACACGGCCCAGCTGGAGGATCTGTACGGTGATCGTGGCAGCCAGCAGAACCAGCGCCTGCAGGCGCTGGAAGAGAAGCTGGCCAGCCAGCGCGAACTGATTGCTACCCAGCAGCGCCAGATCGATCACAACGCCCGCGAACTGCTGGAGGCCGGTAACCGCACCCGCACCGACTGGCTGCTGGCCGAGGCCGAGTATTTGCTGCGCATTGCCAACCAGCGCCTGATGATCGAAAAGGATATCCGCGGCGCGCTGTCGGCCCTGCAAGCTGCCGACGAGGTACTGGCAGAGTCTGACGATATCGGTGTGTACCCGGTACGTCAGCAGCTGGCAAAGGAAATTCTTGCGCTCAAGGGTATTGCCGGTGTTGACCGGACCGGCCTGTACCTGCAATTGGAAGCCGCTATCGACAGCATTCACCAACTGACTGACCAGGCCCTGATCAGTGAGAACGCCCCAGGGTTCATGGCCGGCGACCAGAGCAGTGACGCCGGCAACACCGGTGCCGGTAACGCACTGACCGAAGCCTGGAGCGAGGTAAAATCCACGCTCAAGCAGGTGGTGGTGGTCCGCAGGCTGGATGAGAAGGTCAAGCCACTGCTGTCGCCCGACCAGAGCGCCTACGCCCGCCTCAACCTCCAACTGATGCTGGAGGAAGCCGAACTGGCGGTACTTCGCGGCAACCAGGCGCTTTATGAACGGGCTCTGGCGAAGGCACGCTCGGCGATCGACGAATGGTACGATGTCAGTCATCCGCGGGTATCGGCACTCTCCGACTCCCTGGCCGAACTGGCTGCCAAGAACGTCGACCCGGAGCTGCCGGACATCAGCCAGTCCCTGGACTTGCTCAAGGAACGACTGGCCGGACGCCTGAATGCCACGTCCGATGGCAGCACCAGCAACGCCAGTGGCCAGGGGGGCGATGAGTCATGATCCGCCTTCTGCTGATCGTCCTGCTGGCACTGCTGATCGGCACCGGCCTCTCGCTCGGTCTGCAGTACGATCTTGGCTACATCCGCATCAGCCTGGGCCACTACCTCATCGAAACCAATTTCTGGATCGGCCTGGGACTGCTGATCGCCCTGGTGGTGCTGTCCGTTCTACTGATCAACCTGATTCGACGGCTAAGGGCCAGCACCGGGCTGGTGGCGGGCTGGATCGCCCGGAGCAATGAACGCCGGGCGCGCCGCCGCACCACCCAGGGCCTGCTGGCGCTGGCCGAGGGCAACTGGCCACGGGCACGAAAGCTGCTGACATCCTCCGCGAGTCACGCCGATACGCCGCTGATCAATTACCTGGCCGCCGCCCAGGCGGCGTTCGAGTCCGGCGATCACGACGCGGTGGATGAGTTGCTGCGCAAGGCATTCGACAGCACACCCGGCTCCGATCTTGCCGTGGGTATCACCCAGGCCCAGCTTCAGTTGGCCGGCAACCGCCTGGAACAGGCCCTGGCCACGCTGGTTCGCCTGCGCAAACAGTCCCCCCATCACCCGTTCGTGCTGAAGCTGCTGAAAAACACCTATCTGCGCCTTGAGGACTGGCGGGAACTGTCGAAGCTGCTGCCGGAACTGCGCAAGCGCAACGTCCTGCCGGAAGCCGAACTGAACACTCTGGAGCGGCAGGTGTGGCACAACCTGCTGGAGTGGGCCGCCGAAGATTGCCGGCGCAGACAGCAGCAGGATCCCGACGCCTCCCTGGAGCCCCTGACCCGCCTGTGGGACGAGCTCCCGGGTTTCCTGCGCCGTGACGAATACACCATCCGGGATTACGCTCGCCTGCTGGCCAGCCTGGGGGATGAAGTGCAAACCGAAACCCTGCTGCGCAAAGTGCTGCGTAATCACTGGAGCGACGAGCTGATCAACCTCTACGGACGGGTCCAGGGCCAGAAGCCTGATGAACAGCTGCTGCTGGCCGAGCAGTGGCTGAAGGACCGTCCCAACAATCCGGAACTGTTGCTGGCGCTTGGCCGCCTGAGCCTGCGTAATGAGCTCTGGGGCAAGGCGAAGGAATACTTCGAAACCAGCCTCCGGCTGAAGCGCAGCCGGGAGGCATTGGCCGAGCTGAGTCGGCTGAACGCCCACATGGGCGAAGAGGAAACCAGCATCAAGCTGATGATGCAGGGCCTTGCCAGGGACAATGGCCTGCCCGAACTGCCGATGCCCCGGGCCTGATCCCCGGGGCGTTTAGCCCGGGCCGGACTCAGACCCGGGGCGCGTATTCCAGAACGTCCGAGAAGAAGGCCTGCTCGGGCAGGCCGGCCTCCACCAGCGCATCCAGCAGGGTGTAGACCATGGTGGGGGAACCGCTGGCGTGCACCTCAACGTTGTTCCAGTCCATTCCTGAGGCCAGTACGGCACGCACCAGCTGGTCGTGGTGTCCGCCCCAGTCGTTGTCCTCGTCGTCGCCTACCACCGGCAGGAAGCTGAATGGAGGCCACTCGTCCTGCCACTGCTGGGCCAGCGCGCGCAGATACATGTCCTCATGCCGGCGCACACCCCAGTAAAGCTTGACCGGCTGGTTGAACGAGGTCTCCCGCAGGTAGTCCACCAGACTCTTCATCTGGGCAAAGCCCGTCCCCGCGGCCACCAACAGCAGGGGCTTGGCCGGCACCGACGCCAGACAGGCCTTGCCGTGGGGCAGCTCCACCGTCACTTCGCCACCGGAGGTGAGGGCATCGATGACTTTCTGGGCCGAGATCCACTCCGGCGTGGCCTGAATGTGCAGTTCAATGTTCTGGGCCGACGGGCTGCTGGCGATGGAAAAATAGCAGGGGTCAGCATCCGGCAGGTTCACTGAGAGGTACTGCCCGGCATGAAACGACAACTCCCGGCGTCGCGGAAGCTGCAGCTCAACCCGATAAACATCGTGACTGATGGACCGTACATCCACCACCTTTGCCTGATACTTGCCAGGCTTGTTGTTTCCAGCTGCCATAACGGCGGATATCTCCAGTTCCAGATCCGTGAGCGCGACGGTTCGGCACATCATCAAACGCTCACCAATCGCAAGGGTCTTTTGGTTTCGGGTATTGTGCGCCCGGCCGGCCAGCAGGCGGGCCTCACAAATTTCACACACCCCGTTTCGACAGGCCGCAGGCACCTTGATGCCGGCCCTGGCGGCGGCGCTGAGCAGATCAATCTCTGCATCGGCCGTAAAGCACAGCCCTGATGGCAGGAGACGGACGCGCCGGCTTGTTCTGGTCATATCACTCGGGGCGGCGAGGCGGAGTTTCAATACCCAGCGAATCCCAGAGGCTGTCCACCCGCTGTTTGACCTCCTCGGTCATGGTAATCGGCTCGCCCCATTCCCGGCTGGTCTCCCCCGGCCATTTGTTGGTGGCGTCCATACCCATCTTGGAGCCAAGGCCGGACACCGGCGAGGCAAAATCCAGGTAATCGATGGGCGTATTCTCCACCATCGTGGTGTCGCGCACCGGGTCCATGCGGGTGGTGATCGCCCAGATCACGTCTTCCCAGTTGCGGGCATTCACGTCGTCATCGGTAACAATCACGAACTTGGTGTACATGAACTGCCGCAGGAAAGACCATACCCCCATCATCACCCGCTTGGCATGGCCCGGGTACTGTTTCTTCATGGTCACCACTGCAAGGCGATAGGAACAGCCTTCCGGCGGCAGGTAGAAGTCGACAATTTCCGGGAACTGCTTCTGCAGGATGGGAATGAACACCTCGTTCAGGGCCACCCCGAGAATCGCCGGCTCATCGGGTGGTCGACCTGTGTAGGTGCTGTGGTAAATGGGGTCCTTGCGGTGGGTAATCCGCTCCACGGTAAACACCGGGAAATGATCCACCTCGTTGTAATAACCGGTGTGATCCCCAAAGGGCCCCTCGGGCGCGACGTCGTCCGGGTAGATAAAGCCCTCCAGGACAATCTCGGCGCTGGCCGGCACCTGCAGATCACTGAGGCCACACTGCACCAGCTCGGTACGGCCACCCCGCAGCAAACCGGCGAACGCATACTCCGACAGGGTGTCCGGTACCGGTGTCACCGCCCCCAGGATCGTAGCCGGATCGGCCCCCAGGGCCACCGCCACCGGGTACGGCTTGCCGGGATTGGCCTTCTGGAATTCCTGGAAATCCAGCGCCCCACCCCGGTGACTGAGCCAGCGCATGATCAGGCGATTGCGCCCGATTACCTGTTGCCGGTAGATGCCCAGGTTCTGACGCTCCTTGTTCGGCCCCCGGGTAATCACCAGCGGCCAGGTCACCAATGGCCCGGCATCCCCCGGCCAGCAGTGCTGGACGGGAATCTGGTACAGATCTACCTGGTCTTTTTCGATCACCACGTCCTGGCAGGGCGCGGAACGCAGTACCTTCGGGCTCATGCGCATCACCTGCCGGAACAGAGGCAGCTTCTCGATGGCATCGCGGAACCCCTTGGGCGGATCCGGCTCCTTCAGAAAGGCCAGCAACTTGCCAATGTCCCGCAGCGCCGTGACATTCTCCTGCCCCATGCCCAGCGCCACTCGCTTGGGCGTACCAAACAGGTTGGCCAACACCGGCATGTCGTAGCCCTTGGGATTCTCAAACAACAACGCGGGGCCGCCTGCGCGCAGGGTGCGGTCGCAGATTTCGGTCATTTCCAGATGGGGGTCGACTTCAACGCGGATGCGTTTGAGCTCACCAAGCTTTTCCAGCTGGTTGATGAAGTCCCGCAGGTCGTTGTATTTCATCGGTTACTCCGTTCAGATATGCCAGTACTACGGAGATCGCTGTTCGCTGGACCGCTTTCAGTCGCTCAGAACAAGGTGCACGCACAGGGTATGAAGGCAGAGCCGGAGGTCGCCTCCCCGGACCGTGCATTGCCAGGGATGGCAATGCCGAGCCCCCGGGGATGGGTTTACGGCGTGTCCGGGGAGGCGACCCCCGGTTCTGCCCACCCCCAAACCCGGAGGCGCTGTTGCTAAAGCAGCATCAACGACGCTTCATCGACTGGAAGAACTCGTCGTTGGTCTTGGTGTCCTTGAGCTTGTCGAGCAGGAACTCCAGCGCCGCGGTGTCGTCTTCCATGGAGTGCAGAAGCTTGCGCAGGATCCAGACGCGCTGGATATCCGCCTCGGACATCAGCAGGTCCTCACGGCGGGTGCCGGAGCTGCGAATGTTGATGGCCGGGTACACCCGCTTTTCCGCAATCTTGCGGTCCAGGTGCACTTCCATGTTACCGGTACCCTTGAACTCCTCGTAAATCACCTCGTCCATCTTAGAGCCAGTGTTCACCAGAGCCGTGGCCAGAATGGTCAGGCTACCGCCCTCTTCCACGTTACGGGCCGCACCGAAGAAGCGCTTGGGCTTTTCCAGGGCGTGGGCATCGACACCGCCAGTGAGCACCTTACCAGAGGACGGTATCACCGTATTGTAGGCCCGGGCCAGACGGGTGATGGAGTCCAGCAGAATGACAACGTCCTTCTTGTGCTCCACCAAGCGCTTGGCCTTCTCGATCACCATTTCCGCCACCTGGACGTGACGGGCCGGCGGCTCGTCGAAGGTGGAGGCGATGACTTCGCCGCGCACCGTGCGCTGCATCTCGGTCACTTCCTCCGGCCGCTCGTCAATCAGCAGCACCATCACATGGCACTCCGGATTGTTGCGGGTGATGGACTGGGCAATGCCCTGCATCAACAACGTTTTACCGGCCTTGGGCGGGGATACGATCAGGCCACGCTGACCCTTGCCGATGGGAGCCACCAGATCCAGCACGCGGGATGAGAGATCCTCGGTGCTGCCGTTACCGGCTTCCAGGGAGAGCCGCTCCTGAGGGAACAGCGGCGTCAGGTTCTCAAAGAGGATCTTGCTTTTCGCATTGTCCGGCTTGTCAAAATTGATTTCATTGACTTTCAGCAGCGCGAAGTAGCGTTCGCCGTCTTTCGGCGGACGGATCTTGCCGGCGACCGTGTCACCGGTACGCAGGTTGAATCGCCGGATCTGGCTGGGCGAAACGTAAATGTCGTCCGGACCGGCCAGGTAGGAGGCATCGGCGGAACGGAGGAAGCCGAAACCATCCTGCAGAATTTCCAGTACGCCGTCACCGTAGATGTCTTCGCCGCTTTTCGCATGCTTCTTCAGAATGGTGAAGATCACATCCTGCTTGCGCGAACGAGCCAGGTTATCGAGGCCCATTTCTTGCGCAATATCGAGCAATTCGGGCACGGATTTCTGCTTGAGTTCAGTAAGATTCATAGTTTGTTGGATTTTCAGGAATGGAAGTAAACGAATATTGGAATGACAGGGGCGCCCCTGAACGAATTGATCAAATAAACGCTGAACTTGATGCTGGCCAGTGGGAGCAACCGGTGAAGATGGAGTCCGGATTTAGGGTACTGGAGCCAGAGAGTGGGAACAACCGTTCGCCGGGCATGACGGATCATCGACCACCTGACTGGCGAATGTCAAGTGCACTGTCCAAATTAACGCCAATTTTGTCCCGACCTGCGCGCGGCGGCCCCGGCCTCCCCCTGATGGGTTACTCCCTTCCATTGAAAGCCCGGGATGGCGATACTGGCGTATAACCGTGTTTCTTACAGACCCTTGTTCTGAACAAACCAGAGTGCCATTCAGGAGTGCCATTCATGAGCAGTGAACCGAGCAACCAGCTGACCCCTCTTAATATTGCCCTGTTGACCGTGTCCGACACCCGTGGCCCGGAGCAGGATACCTCCGGCCAGTTTCTCGAGAACAGCGTGATCGAGGCGGGCCATCGGCTGGTGGCGCGTCGTATCCTGCCAGACGACGTCTACCTGATGCGAGCGCTGATCGCCGGCTGGATTGCGGACCCCGGGGTGCAGGTGGTGGTGATCACCGGCGGTACCGGCCTGATGGAACGGGACAGTACCCCCGAAGCCCTTATGCCCCTGTTTGATAAAGCTGTCGAGGGCTTTGGCGAGGAGTTTCGCCGGCTCTCAGCCCAGGAAATCGGCTCCTCCACGGTCCAGTCCCGGGCATTCGCGGGCATGGCCAATAACACCGTGATTTTCTGCCTGCCCGGCTCTACCGGCGCCTGCCGCACCGGCTGGAACGGCATTCTCAGCAGCCAGCTGGACAGCCGCCACACCCCCTGTAACTTTGCCGGGTTGGTGTTGCGCAAGCCCGACAAGCCGATGCACCGGCTTGACGAGGTTATTGGCCAGCGTGCCGAACGCTGATTCCAGGCAAACAGGACGGAGCGCAGAATTGATGTCGAACCCTCAGTTAGCCTCGCTGGACGACGCTCTCACGCAGATATTGGCGCAGGCCAGGGCACCAACTCGCGTGGAAACGGTTGCCCTCGCCGACACCCTTGGCCGGGTACTGGCCGAAGACCAGACCGTACCGTGCGATGTCCCTCCCTCGGATAACAGCGCAGTCGACGGCTACGCGGTGCGACAGGCAGACGTGCGCGGAGAGCAGCCTATTCCGGTATCGGCCCGGTATCCGGCGGGTGAAGCAACCCGGCCTCTGGCGCCGGGGACCGCTGCCCGCATTTTCACCGGCTCCGAAATCCCCGCCGGAGCCGATTCTGTGGTCATGCAGGAGCGGGTTGAGGTAACAGAGTCGGGAATCGTCGTTCACGCCGAGGTCACTGAAGGCCAGAACATTCGTCGGCGCGGCCAGGACCTTGCCGTTGGCGATCGCGCCCTGGCAGCGGGCACCCGGATCCGGCCCCAGGAAATGGGCCTGCTCGCCTCCATGGGCATTGCCCGGGTTCCGGTGTTCGAGCGCCTGAAGGTTGCCGTGCTGTCCACAGGAGATGAGCTGGTCGATCCCGGCACCGCGCTGGCTCCGGGGCAGATCTACAACAGCAACCGCTACACCCTGATCGGAATGCTGACCCAGGCCGGCTGCCAGGTTGTGCTCACAGAGACACTCCGTGACCAGCGAGAGACCACCCGGGAGACCTTGCTGCGGGCAGCCCGGTCGTCTGATCTGGTCATCACCAGCGGCGGGGTGTCCGTGGGCGAAGAAGATCATGTGAGGGCCGTGCTGGAAGAGTCCGGCACGCTGTCGCTCTGGCGGATGGTGATCAAGCCGGGCAAACCCCTGGCTTTTGGCAGCATTGGCGGCACGCCGGTACTGGGTCTTCCCGGTAATCCCGTTTCCGTGCTGGTCACCTTCCTGATGGTGGGCATGCCCTATATTCGTAAATGCCAGGGCCGACAACAGACCCATCCGGTCGGAGAGCAAGTGGCCGCTGGCTTCTCCGTAGATACACCGTCCTTCCGGCGGGAGTTCGTGAGAGCCAGGAAAGAGGCCGGGGTTGCCGGCTTGTCAGTCGCAGCGTTCGGTAACCAGAGTTCCGGCGTGATGAGTTCGGCCTGCTGGGCAGATGGGCTGGCTGTGGTACCGGAAGACACCACGGTATCGCCGGGTGATCTGTTAACCTATTATTCGTTCTCGGAACTTTTGAACTGACCAGTTAACGAGCTGAGTATGAGTGACAACACAATTCACGTTCGCTTTTTTGCCCGCCTGCGGGAGGAGCTGAACACGGACACCCTGACTGTAGAAGCCGAGCCCGGGCTGACCGCCGGCGACATACTCTCCAGACTGTCTGCCAAAGGCGGCCCCTGGGCTCAGCTGAAGGGCGATCAGCCGGTGATGATTGCGATCAATCAGGCCATGGCGAAGCGGGGTTCCGCGGTCCAGGCCGGCGATGAGCTGGCCTTCTTTCCACCGGTCACCGGAGGTTGAGATGATTTCGGTACAGCGTGAGGACTTCGACCCGGCCGCGGAATACCGTGCCCTTCGCGACAGCGGCGCCGGTACCGGAGCCATTGCCACGTTCACCGGCCTGGTTCGGGACAGCGGCGACCTGCAAGGCGTAACGGGACTGTTTCTCGAGCACTACCCGGGCATGACCGAGCAGGTGATTCAGGGCCTGATTGACCAGGCCTCCGAACGCTGGGATGTACGCAAGGCCCGGGTGATCCATCGGGTGGGCCGCCTGGCCCTGGCCGATCAGATCGTCTTCGTTGGTGTGTGCAGCGCGCACCGGGGCGATGCCTTTGCCGCCTGCGAATTCATCATGGACGCCCTGAAGACCTCCGCGCCCTTCTGGAAGAAGGAAATCACCGGCGATTCCGAGCACTGGGTCGAGCAGAAGGAGTCCGATCTCGACCGGTCCCGGGGCTGGCAGTAACCCCACCGCCCCGCAAACCCGCCAGCAGGCCGGAAACAGGCACAAAAAAACCGTCCGTGAACTCGGTTCAGGGACGGTTTTTTCAGCCTGACGACAATTCAGAGGTTGCTGTCGAGGAAGGCTGCCAGCTGGGACTTGGAGAGCGCGCCGACCTTGGTGGCGTCCACATTGCCGTTCTTGAACAGCATCAGGGTCGGAATGCCACGGATGTTGAACTTCGGCGGAGTCTGCTCGTTTTCGTCAATGTTGAGCTTGCACACCTTCAGCTTGCCGTCGTATTCATCGGCAATCTCTTCAAGCACCGGCGCAATCATTTTGCAGGGGCCACACCACTCGGCCCAATAGTCCACCAGTACCGGAACATCAGACTGGAGTACGTCCTGCTCAAAAGACGCATCGGTTACATTTACGATATTTCCGCTCATTACCTTTTCCTGATTCGTGCACCCCTGGGAATTCACCGGACCGCTCCAATGGAGCTGAAACCGGCGCAGGTGCTGTTGACTGTCGCTGAAAACCGTTCCGGACGTCCGGGCGGCTTTCACCCAAATCACGGTAGCCATTACTTTACGCGATTGATCAGCCGGATGTGAAGCAGTAGATCTTTCTCAGTCGGGGTAACACCGTCCCGGAGTAGCCAAATCGCTCAACCACCGGTTGCTGACAGGCCTGAGGGATTTCGCTTATAGTACCGGGCAAGTTCACCTCAAAAGGATTTCGACCACGTGACGGCCGCATCCACCGCCGACAATGCCGTTTCCCCGCCGGAGGTGCTCGCGGCCATCGATATGGGCTCGAACAGCTTCCACATGGTGGTTGCCCGGCTGGTGCATGGTGAAATCCGCACGCTCGAGAAAATGGGGGAGAAGGTCCAGCTCGGCGCCGGTCTCGACCCGAACAACCGCCTGACTGAAGACGCCCAGGAGCGGGCACTGGCCTGCCTCGGCCGGTTCGCCCAGCGGCTCAAAGGCATGCCGCCGGAGGCGGTGCAGATCGTCGGCACCAATGCCCTGAGAGTGGCCCGTAACGCCCACCAGTTCATGAACCGCGCGGAAGAAGTACTGGGTTACCCGGTGGAGATCATTGCCGGTCGCGAAGAGGCTCGACTGATTTACCTGGGCGTGGCTCACACCCTCTCGGACGACTCCGGTCGCCGGCTGGTCATCGATATTGGTGGCGGGAGCACGGAATTCATTATCGGCCAGCGCTTTGAACCCCTGGAGCTGGAAAGCCTCCACATGGGCTGCGTGTCGTTCCGCAACCGCTATTTTGCCGATGGCAAGATTACCCGCCGGCAGATGGACCGTGCCGTGACCCACGCCGAGCAGGAAATGCTCAACATCCGGCAGCACTACCGGAACGTTGGCTGGCAAAGCACCGTGGGCTCCTCCGGCTCCATCAAGGCCATTGCCAACGTGCTGGCCAATCTCAAGATTACCGACGGAACCATCACCCTCACCGCCATGCAGGAACTTCGCAAACGGCTGGTGGACATGGGCAAGACCGAGCGTCTGGGGGATCTGGGCGTGCGAGCTGATCGCCAGAGCATTTTCCCCGCCGGTTTCGCCATCCTGATGGGCGCCTTCCAGTCCCTGGGCATCTCCGAGATGGCCTTTGCTGACGGCGCACTGCGAGAAGGCCTGCTGTACGACATTGCCGGGCGGATTCAGCACGAGGACGTTCGGGAGCGCACGATCTCGGCCTTGCAGGAGCGCTACCATGTGGATCAGGAACACGGTGCCGCGGTGGAACAGACCGCCATCGCGGCCTGGAGGCAGGTGGCCCGCGACTGGGGATTGAACACCCCGGCGGACGAGGAAGTGCTGCGCTGGGCCTGCCGGCTGCACGAGATCGGGCTGACCATTTCCCATAGCCAGTACCACAAACACGGCGCCTACCTGCTGCGTTACTCGGACCTGCCCGGCTTTACCCAGCAGTTCCAGAAAGATCTGGCGACCCTGGTACGCGGCCACCGGCGCAAATTCAGCCCGGCCATTTTCGAGGGTGTCGAACCCGAGGACATTCCCAGACTCCGCTACCTGTGCGTTCTGGTGCGCCTGGCGGTGCTGTTGCAGCACCCCCGGAACCTGGAGGCACCGCCGGAATTCACGCTGACGGCCAAGCAGGACGCCCTGGCCCTGACCTTCCCCGATGGCTGGCTGGACGACCGCCCCCTGACCCTGGCCGATCTGGAAAACGAACGCGACTACCTCGCCAAACAGGACTTTACCCTGGAGCTGAACGGGGGCTGACCCAGCCCCCTCTCCCGGCCAGCCTCAGCTGGCCAGCTCGGCCTCCATGGATTCCACCGTTTCACTGACCTCAAGCCACTGCATTTCCACTTCTTCCAGGCGGGTATTGGCGGCCGCCTGCTCTGCCAGCAACTCCTTCAGGCGCCCTTTGCCGCTGTCTTCATAAAGAGACGTGTCGGCCAGGGCTTCCTCCAGTCCGGCGAGGGTTTTCTGCAGCTTGTCCATTTCCGCCTCCAGGGCGGTCTGCTGCTTGCGATAAGGGCTCAGCTTCTGGCGCAGGGCCGCCTCGGCACGCTTTCTGGCCTTGCGGTCTTCGGCGCTCTCAGCCGTATTTTCGCCGGCGGCCTGGCCGGAACTCGCCACGGCATTGGAGCCGGTACCATCCGCAGGCGTCCGTCTGGGCGCCTCGGTCTCATCCTTTCGCCGGTCGGCCAGCCAGCGCTCATAGTCTTCGAGGTCGCCCTGGTATTCTGTCACCCGGCCCTCGTTCACCAGCCAGAATTCGTCGACAGTATTGCGCAACAGGTGGCGGTCGTGGGAGACCACAACAATGGCACCTTCGAAATTCTGCAACGCCATGGTCAGGGCCTGGCGCATTTCCAGGTCGAGATGGTTGGTAGGCTCGTCCAGCAGCAACAGGTTGGGACGCTGCCAGGCAATGGTCGCCAGGGCCACCCGGGCCTTCTCGCCACCGGAAAACGACCGGATCGGGCTCAGGGCTTCATCGCCGTGGAAATCAAACCCGCCCAGGAAGTTGCGGATGCTCTGTTCCGAGGCTTTTGGGGTCAGACGCTGCAGGTGCAAGAAAGGACTGGCGTCCAGATCCAGGGATTCCAGCTGGTGCTGGGCGAAATAGCCGATGGCGAGGTGCTCACCACAGGTCCGCTCTCCAGCCAGCAGGGTAGCCTGCCCCCGAAGGGCGTCCATCAGGGTGGACTTGCCGGCGCCATTGGGTCCGAGCAGACCAATGCGACTGCCGGGCAACAGCGTCAGGTTGATGCCATCAAGCACGGTGGTCTGACCATGACCGGCCCGGCCGTTACGAATCGACAGCAACGGATTGGAGACCTTTTCGGCCACCGGAAACTCGAAACTGAACGGCGAATCGATATGGGCCGGCGCAATCCGCTCCATTCGCTCGAGTGCCTTGACCCGGCTCTGGGCCTGGCGGGCCTTGGTGGCCTTGGCCTTGAACCGGTCGATAAAACGCTGGATTTCCGCAATCCGGGCCTGCTGGCGCTCGTAGCCCGCCTGTTGCTGGGCCAGCCGTTCACTTCGCTGCCCTTCAAACGCGGAGTAGTTACCGGTGTACAGCTCGAGTTTTCGGCGATCGAAATGCACCACATGAGTTGCCACCCGGTCCATGAAATCCCGGTCGTGGGATATGAACAGCAGTGTTCCCGTGTAGCGACGCAGCCAGTTCTCCAGCCAGAGACAGGCATCCAGGTCCAGATGGTTGGTCGGCTCATCCAGCAGCAACAGATCCGAAGGACGCATCAGCGCCTGCGCCAGATTCAGCCGAATCCGCCAACCACCGGAAAACGCCGATACCGGTCGATCAGCGTCAGTATCCGAGAATCCCAGACCGCGCAACAAGGCCTCGGCACGCCGGCCTGCCGACCAGGCTTCGTGGACATCGAGCTCGCCATGGATTCGAGCAATGGCATGGTCGTCACCGGCGGACTCGGCCGCAGCCAGCGCCCGCTCCAGCCTGCGCAGGTCGATGTCCCCATCCAGCACGAAATCGCGAGCGCTACGGCCCGACGCTTCGACCTCCTGCGCCATGTGGGCAATCCGGCAGCCGCCAGGCAGCGAGGCACTGCCCTGCTCGGCGCTGAGCTGGCCCAACAAGAGCTGGAACAGGCTGGATTTTCCGGCACCATTGGCACCCACAATGGCAACGCGCTGGCCCGGCTGGATGGTCAGGTTGACGGATTCTAGCAACCAGACGCCACCACGTTGTAAACTGAGATCGGTTATCGTTAACATGGTTTAACTTTTTCAACGTATGTAATCAGGTAAGGCTCAGCGCTTATGTCGAGCAGCTCGGCGACAGCCCCGGATCCATCGACTATGCCGCTGGAAGTACCGGTTGACCTGGAGGCCGACAATCCGCTCTGGCAGTTTGCCCTCATGCTCTGGCAGCAACCAAAGGTGGAAGCCAGTTGCCTGGCCTTGCAGGCCCAGGGGTGGAGTGTTACCCGACTTCTGTGCGCCGCCTGGCTGTCGGTTCGAGGCAGAGCCTTCACCGGCGCCGAGGACGCTACGGTAACAGAGTGGCGTCGCCGTGTAACCGGCGCTCTGCGCTCTGCCCGGAAAACGTTGCCGAACGACCTGGTGCCGTATCATAAGCTTCGCTCCGGCCTTGCCGCGCTGGAGCTGGAAGCTGAACAGATTGAACTGGCTCTGGCGTGGAAAACGCTCATGAGCGACAACCCGGACCATGCTGATATGCAGGGAAGCGACACACTGATCCGAACCAATCTCGCTGCGGCGGCGCCTGCCTCACACGTTGAACAACGCGCGCTTCCGCTGATCCATACACTGGCCGGTGCTCTGGCCCAACTTTCCATGGGAGACCACAAGCCATGATGATGAGATGGCTCATACGGCTCTCGTTTCCGGCCCTCGGTTTACTGCTGTTACTGATTTTCTTCGGCCTCAGCGATCCCGGGCAACTGTCAGAACCGGTGGCAAGCGAGGAACAACCGGAGATCCCCGCCTTCGAGGGGCTGGTCCCGTCTCCCGTCCCGACCGATGGCCCGGAAATCGTGTTCAAGTGGCAGGATACGGACGGCAACTGGCACTATGCCGATCAGCCACCGGCGCAGGGTCCCTGGAACACCCTGGCAATCGAGAGGCGCGACAAGGTCTTCCCGCCCAGTCGCTCTCCCGAGCCCGAGACTGACTGGCGGTCCCCCTACAATGCTCCGTTCTCGCTGGGACCACCATCCGCAGGTAGTAACGGCAGCTAGACCGACACGTCGGTTTGGTTAACACATGTTCAGTGGCATCTCGGCACAGAACCCGTTACCTTCTCCGTTCTGATCAACACTTCACGGGGCGCCGCCCCGTATACCGACGTTAGATAAGGAAGATGCAATGAAGAAGATTCTCCTTGCAGTGGCGGTGACCGGCCTGATGGCAGGCTGCTCCACGCCTCCGGAAGCTCCCGAGCAACCCAAGCTGGACACCACCGACCAGAAGGTGAGTTACGGCATGGGCCTGGTACTGGGCGAGCGCATGAGCAATGACCTTCCGGAACTGCAGATGGACCAGTTCCTCCAGGGTATCCAGCATGGCCATTCCGACGACGACAAGGTCCGGCGGATGAGCCGTGAGGAAATTCAGCAGGCGCTGATGGCCTACCAGCAGGAGATGCAGCAGGAACAGGCCAAGCAGATGGAAGAACTCGCCCAGAAAAACAAGGAAGCCGGCGAGGCATTCCTGGCGGAGAACGCAGAGCGCGAAGGCGTGAAGACCACTGAGTCCGGCCTCCAGTACGAGGTTCTGGAAGCAGGCGAAGGCGAGAAGCCCTCCGAGACCGATACCGTTGAGGTGCACTACACCGGCGAATTGCTGTCTGGAGAAGTCTTCGACAGCTCCCGAGAGCGGGGCGAACCGGTCACCTTTGCACTGAACCAGGTGATTCCGGGCTGGACCGAAGGCCTTCAGCTGATGAGCGAAGGCGCCCGCTACAAGCTCTACATTCCCGCAGAGCTGGCCTATGGCCCGGGCGGCAACCGCTCCATCGGGCCGAACGAAACCCTGGTCTTCGACGTGGAGCTGCTGGATATCAATCCGGGCGCCGAAGAGTAAGCACCCTTCAGGGCCAGGCGGCAACCGCCCGGCCATGAAAAAACCCCGGTCAGCCAGGCTGTACCGGGGTTTTTTATGTCAGCGGCCAGTCAGGCGGATGCCACCTTGCCAGCATGGGCGTTGTGGAGGTGCTCAATCAGGAAATCTTCCATCTCGAAACGGCTTTCAAGAGTCTCACCCAGCTTCGACAGCTCGCTGAACAGTTCGCGGACCTCCGCCTCAGTGAGTTCCCGACCGTCCAGTCGGTCATTGAAGTTGAGCGCCACTTCGGTGGTCTCCTGAATCCGTGGGTACAGTTTACCCGCCAGCTCCAGCCCCCCGTCGTTGAACTCACGGGCTTCACGAACCAGTTGTTCGTAGATCTCGAAGTGTCCAGTGGAGACATAATCCACCAGCACCTCACACAGGCGCACGAACTTCTCTTTCAGCGCTTCTGTCTGTGAGAAGTCATTCTCGCCGGACAGTTCACAATACTGGACCAGCAGCTCCTGGCGTTCCTTGAGCCAGCGATCAATCAGATCGCTGACGCCACCCCAACGCTCCCTGGCATTCCGGCAATTCTCCAACATGACGCCTGTTCTCCACTCACTGTTCCGATGCTTTTCGCGGTTTCGATTTGCTTCAGGTTTTGATCAAGTTACCCCATGGTCGCTGTCAACCGCAACCGTTTCAGCCGCGGATCCATTCCCGGGGTTTTTGCCGACGAAACAGCAGAACCAGCCCGGTAATTACCAGCAGGCTGAAGAACACTGCCGTCCATCCGGGAATGCTCAGCCCCAGGAAACGCCAGACCACTTCCGCGCAGTCGCCGGTCCCCCGCAGCGCCGTCGAGAGCACTTCAAACCAGGGCAGAACCTCCAGCATGTAGTCCACAGAAGGTCCACAGGCGGGCACCTGATCGGCCGGCAGGCTCTGCAGCCACAGCTGCCGACCGGCGACGCCCAGCCCGGCGCCGGCAGTGATCGCCAGCAGCAGTCCGTAGATCCGGACACCGAACCCGGTGGGACCCTGAAGCAACGCGAGAAAACTGACCAATCCGGCTCCCATGAAGCCGAAACGCTGAAGCCAGCACAGCGGACAGGGCTCAAGACCCATGACATGCTCCATGTAGAAGGCCACACCCAGCAACGCCGCACACAGGAGGAAGATGAAACCGAAAACCCATCTGCTGGTCAAAAGAATACCCCTGATCTTTAATGGAAACTGCAACCCCGCGCCGGTCCTGTTATGCTCCGGATTACCGGCGATGTTTGTATCTGGTCTGCCACTTAACCCTAAACCACGAACAACTTCAAGCTTATGACACACCAGCCAAAATCCGTTCTGATGATCCTGTTCATGCTGTTTGCCATGGCGTCCTCACCGGCTTTTTCCCAGGAGGAAGAAGCTGCGGAAGAGGAAGCGGTCGAAGAGGGGGGCGTCACCGATTACATTGGAATGGAACCGGCCTTCGTGACCCACGTGGGCACGCCGGGCAATAAGCCTACCTACCTGAAAGCAGCCGTGAGTCTGAGAGCAGGCAGCACCTCAACCCGACCCGCAGTTGAGGCCCACATGCCACGCCTGCGGCATGAACTGGTGATGCTTTTCGGCGAGCAGACCGATGTTGATCGGCTGACTTCTCTGGAAGGGCAACAGGCCCTGCGGGAGGAGGCAACACGCCGGATCAACGCGGTTCTGGAAGAACAGCAGACCGGAGAGCAGATTGTCGGCGTTCTGTTTACAGAATTCGTGGTGCAGAAATAGGTCAATACCGGAAACCGGCTCAGGCAATCCGGGAGAACAGATCGTCGCCGGGGTCGCTCTGGGCCCTGGTCGCCTGTTCGGCATCGTCCCAACCCGCTTCCCACGCGGCAATCACCACTTCTCCCCGGTAGGGGCAACGGCTTTTGTCCATACCCATGGAGGCGGCCATGTATCCCTGCCGGTAGGCCTTGTTCAGTGCCTCCACGTCCCAGCCCAGTCTGATATCCCGTGCCATGGTACTCTCCCCCGATCCTTGTGTTACAGAAATTAACAGTCTGCTCAGGGGGTGACAAATCTTTGTTCTTGTTCTGTGCGGCAGGTCCACACCGGACCGAGACCCGGTTACGGAGAGCGCATCAGGAACGAAGATACTTCGCCAGGAAATCACCAAACGGCAGGGTGTCTGACTGCTCCATCTCGCGCTGCTCCTCCAGGGACGACGATGTCATCGCCTCGAAAGCCCGCAGGGTTTCGGGATCCAGGCCCTCCTGCTTCAGCTGCCTCTGGTGCTGGAGTGCCATCTCCATGACCCAGTCCCGGTGCCCCAGCCCCGATGAACGCATGGTCTCCAGGACCCGGGCCGAAGTCACGTTCGCATCGCCATCAAGCACCCCGCGCTGAGCGGCCAGGGCCTCGCGGTAGGTGCTGGCACCCTGCCAGCTGTCGAGCAGCTCCGCCAGCGGCTCCAGCTGCCCGAGGAGCTCGGTGGCGGCGTCAGTAACCCGGGTTCGCTGCCCGCCGCGGCACAGTGTCAACTCCCGATAGCGACCGTTGGCCACCACATCCTTGTAATTGTCATCCAGGCGCTCGCATTCGGCATCGCCAATGCGAGGCGAATCCGACAGCAGGCAATCGAGCAGGAACAGGTCGAGGAAATCGATCTGGGCCTGGTTCACGCCCACCGGCGAGAATGGGTCCAGATCCAGGCATCGGACTTCGATGTACTCCACGCCGCGGGCCTCCAGCGCCTGGATCGGCTTTTCTTCCCGCTGCGTGGTGCGCTTGGGGCGAACCGCACTGTAGTACTCGTTCTCGATCTGCAGCACGCTGGTGTTGATCTGGATGAACTCATCGCCACGGCGGGTACCGATGGCCTCATAGGCGGGCCAGGTGGTGTGGATAGCTCGGTCCAGGGTCTGCGTGTAGGTGCTCAGTTCGTTGAAGCAAATGTTCAGGGAGGCCTGGGCGTTGTTGTGGTAGCCCAGATCGCCCATGCGCAGGGAGGTGGCGTATTCGCCATACCAGGTGCGCTCATCAAACCGCGCCAGCTCGTGGCTGACGCCTTCCACAAAACTGGCGTCCAGAGCCGGCGAGGCACCGAACAGTAGCATCAGCAGCCAGCTGCGCCGGCGGAAGTTGCGAATCAGCCAGAAATACTGGTCGGATTTGAAGTCCTTGAGACTCTGCTCGTTACCGAGCAGGGCCTGCCATTTCTGCCAGAAGCTGTCAGGGAAGGAGACATTGTAGTGGGCGCCGGCAATGCTCTGCATCATGCGCCCGTAACGAACCGCGAGCCCCTGCCGGTACACATGCTTGAGCCGACCGATGTTGGAGCTGCCGTATTCGGCAATGGGAATGCTTGGGTCTCCGTTGAGCTCACAGGGCATGCTCGCAGGCCAGAACACCTCGTCGCCAAGGTTCTGCTGCACAAACACATGGATATCCTTAAGGGATTTCAGCATGGCCTGGGTGTTGTCGAACACCGGAGTGATCAGCTCGAGCAGGGCTTCCGAGTAGTCAGTGGTGATACGTGGGTGGGTCAGTGCCGAACCCAGCGCCTCCGGGTGGGGCGTTTGGGCGATAAAGCCATTGCGGTCCACCCGCAGCCCCTCTTTTTCCACACCCTTGAGAAACCCGTCCCAGTCGCTGGCCGCGAACTGGCGGAAAACGGAATGGCGGGATTCAGCCATGGTTGACTCCTGCTGCGGCCGGTGGCGGATTGTTCAGCCACCGGCCCGTGAAAATAGTGTAAACCCGTTAACGGCGGTCCTTGCGTGCCGAGGCCAGCGCCTGAGCCAGAGCACCGGCCATGGCGCCCTGGGGCGATTTCTGCCCCGAACTCGCCGTGCCCGTGTTCCTGCTTCCACCCTTGCGACCGGCCCCGGCTCGGTTGGCGGACATCGGCTTGCCTTCGTTCTTTTCGCCGGGCTGGTCATCCATACGCATGCTCAGGGCAATCCGCTTGCGGGGAATGTCCACGTCCATGACCTTTACCTTGACGATATCCCCCGCCTTGACCACTTCCCTCGGATCTTTCACAAAAGTGTGGGACAGAGCCGAGATATGCACCAGCCCATCCTGGTGAACGCCAATATCCACAAAGGCACCGAAGTTGGTCACGTTCGTGACCGAGCCTTCCAGCACCATGCCTGGCTTCAGGTCGCTCAGGGTTTCCACGCCTTCCTCGAAACTGGCAAAGCGGAACTCCGGGCGCGGATCCCTGCCAGGTTTCTCCAGTTCCGAGATAATGTCCTTGATCGTTGGCAAACCGAACTGTTCTGTTACGTAATCCTGAGGATTCAGACCACGCAGGAACGCAGAATCACCAATAATGTCGTCCACCTTGCGATTGTTGCGCTTGGCGATGGCTTCCACCACACCGTAGGCCTCGGGGTGCACGGAGGAGCGGTCCAGCGGGTTCTCGCCGCCGGCAATGCGCAGAAAGCCCGCCGCCTGTTCGAAGGTGCGGTCGCCCAGGCGGGTAACCTTGAGCAACTGCTTGCGGTTGCGGAACAGCCCGTTCTGGTTGCGGTACTCGATGATGTTCTGGGCGATGGTCTGGTTCAGACCGGACACCCGCGCCAGCAGAGGGGCAGAGGCGGTGTTCAGGTCGACGCCCACGCCGTTTACACAGTCTTCCACCACCGCGTCCAGGCTGCGGGACAACTGCACCTGGGAGACATCGTGCTGGTACTGCCCCACCCCGATGGACTTGGGCTCGATTTTCACCAGCTCTGCCAATGGATCCTGCAGACGCCGGGCAATCGAGACGGCGCCGCGGATGGTCACATCCAGATCCGGCAGTTCCCGGGAGGCAAATTCTGAGGCGGAGTACACCGACGCGCCGGATTCGCTGACCACGATCCGCGCCAGCTTGAGCTCCGGGTAGCGCTTGCACAGGTCGGCCACCAGCTTTTCGGTTTCCCGTGAGGCCGTGCCGTTGCCAATGGCCACCAGTTCGATCTTGTATTCCCGGCACCAGACCGCCAGTTGCTCGATGGAGCGGTCCCACTGATTCTGGGGCGCGTGCGGGAAGATGGCGCCGTGGCCCTGAACCTGGCCGGTGCCGTCTATCACCGCGACCTTGACGCCGGTGCGCAACCCCGGGTCCAGGCCCAGGGTGGGGCGCGGGCCAGCCGGTGCCAGCAGCAGGAGATCTTTGAGGTTGGCGGCAAACACGTTGATGGCCTCGGTTTCCGCGGCCTCGCGCACCTGCGCCATCAAATCGGTCTCGATCTGGGTGGAGAGTTTCACGCGCCAGGTCCAGCGCACCACCTCTGACAGCCATTTGTCAGCGGCGCGACCGTTGTCCCGGATATTCCAACGCGCGGCGATACGCTGTTCGGCAGGGTGTGGCGCACGGCGGTCGTCCTCACCATCGCCGACCACAATCGAGTAGGCCAGGATGCCCTCATTACGCCCCCGCAGGATGGCCAGGGCCCGGTGCGAAGGCACTTTTTTCAGGGGTTCGATGTGGTCAAAGTAATCCCGGAACTTGGCGCCCTCGTTCTCCTTGCCTTCCACCACCGTCACCTTGAGCTGTCCGTCCTGCCAGATGAAATCCCGCAAGCTGCCCAGCAGTTCGGCATCCTCCGCAAAACGCTCCATCAGGATATAGCGGGCGCCATCGAGGGCGGCCTTGGTGTCGTCCACGCCGGCCTCCTTGTTGACATAGGCTTCGGCAGTGGCTTCGGGATCCAGGGTCGGGTCGTCGTAGAGCGCGTCCGCCAGGGGCTCCAGGCCGGCTTCCCGGGCAATCTGGGCCTTGGTGCGCCGCTTGGGCTTGTAGGGCAGGTACAGATCTTCCAGGCGGTTCTTGGTGTCGGCCTCGTTGATGCTGGCCTTGAGCTCATCGGTCAGTTTGCCCTGTTCCTCAATGCTCTTGAGGATGGTGGCCCGGCGATCGTCCAGCTCCCGCAGGTAGCGCAGGCGCTCTTCCAGGTTCCGCAACTGGCTGTCATCCAGTGAGCCGGTGATCTCTTTCCGGTACCGGGCGATGAACGGAACGGTGGCGCCTTCATCCAGCAGCGCGACAGTGGCGTTGACCTGCTGTTCGCGAATTCCGAGTTCGTCGGCGATGCGCCTGGAGATACTGTTCATGAAACCTCTGTTCTTGATGCTTTGCCAATAAAGCAGCAAAGGTACAGCGGCTTACTGTTGCAGGCAAGCGGCCTCGCCCCGCTTGTTCAGGAATTGCACAAGGTCGGTCCATGGCATGGGGCGGGCGTAGTAATAGCCCTGAATTTCATCGCAGTGCTGCTGCCGGAGAAACTCGAGCTGGCCCTCGGTTTCCACGCCCTCGGCCACCACGCTGATCTGCAGGCTATGAGCCAGGCTGATGATGGCCCGGATGATGTGTTCGGCGTCGGCGGTCTGGCCCAGGGCCTGGACAAAGGACTTGTCGATCTTCACCAGCGAAATCGGCAGGTGTTGCAGATTGCTCAGGGAGGAGAAACCGGTGCCGAAGTCGTCCAGCGCAAAGCTGATGCCCAGTTGGTTGAGTTCCCGGAGGCATCGCTGGGCGTACTCCGGATCGTGCATCATGGCGCTTTCGGTCAACTCCAGCTCGAGCAGACTGGTATCGACGTTGGCATTGAAGATGATCCGGAAAATGGTCTCGGTCATCTTCCGGTCATGGAACTGGCGAAATGACAGGTTGACCGCAAACACCAGGCCGGGAAAGCCAAGCTCGGCGGATTCCTGCAGCCGCTTGCAGGCCTGTTCGATAACCCAGTAACCAATCGGCACAATCAGTCCGCTGCGCTCTGCGACCGGAATGAATTCATCCGGGCCCACCAGCCCACGCTCGGGATGATTCCAGCGCAGCAAACACTCCACGCCCCGGACCTCCTCGGTGGCCAGGTCAATCCGCGGCTGATAGTACACTTCCAGCTCCTTGCCCCGGAGCGCGTTTCGCAGATCGGCCTCGAGCCTGAGCTGATAGCCGGCGGAAATGTGCAGCTGCCTGTCGTAGAAGCGGTAACTGGTGCCCGGGTCCCGCTTGGCCTCAAACATCGCGCGGTTGGCTCGCCGCATGAGGTTTTCGGCGTTGTCGCCCGCCTCGGGGTAGGTTGCGACACCAAGGCTGGCACTTACCATCACCGTGTGCCCATCGACGGTCATCGGTTCATCCAGTGCGGAAACCACCTTGCGGATGATCTGGGTAATGTCGAGCGAGTCCTCCACCTTCTCAACGATGATGGCCAGTTCGTCACCGCCGATGCGCATCAGCGAATCCACGCGGCGCAACGCCTGCCTGAGCCGCTCGGCCAGTTTCATCATCAACTGGTCGCTTTTCTGATAGCCAAAGGATTCGTTGATACTGCGGAAGTCGTCGATGTTCAGGTGCAGCAACGCCAGCCGGTGCCCTGCCCGCTCGGCCCGTAACAGCGCCTGCTGGAGCCGGTCAAAGAAAAGATCCCGGTTGATAAAACCGGTAGCCACCTCCCGGCCCAACTGGCCGTGGGCCGATTCAGCAAGCTGCTCCCGATACCAGAGGCATTTTACGGCTCGACGGTAGGTCCAGTGGTCGAGGGTCTGGCGGCTCAGGTAGTCGGCGGCGCCGGAGGCCAAAAGCTCCGGCGCCCGACCGCCGGGAAGCTCGGCGCTCATGGCCAGCACAGGCTTTTCATTGCTGGCCACGGCAAGGTACTGCAGGAAGGCAGCCTCGGAGCCGCCGTGGAAAGTACAATCCCAGACAATGACATCAAAGCTGGCGTTGCGGATCAGATCGTCACAGTCCACGAGGTCGGGACACCAGGTTGCGTCCGCGTTGACTTCGACGTCACCCGCCAGAAGCGCATTCAGCCAGAGAAAATCAGCGTAGTCCGGAGTCAGAACCAGAAGGCGCAACTGTCCTGGCCTCATGGTTTCCAGTGGCAATGTCATCAAGCAGGATCCATTTGTGCATGAACAACCGAGTCCGTTTCTCCAATCATAGTCGATAGTTCCGCAAGGTACAGAAACGCCGGCTCGTGTAGAATAAGCCGACGCTCGTGATCTTCATTTCGTTCCACCCTGGCCGACTATTTGTGAACAAGCTCAACCCCAGACAAAGTGAAGCAGTTCGCTACGCCGACGGCCCGCTACTGGTGCTGGCCGGTGCCGGTAGCGGCAAAACCAGCGTGATCACCCGCAAGATTGCCTACCTGATCGAGCAGTTGGGCATACCCGGGCGCCACATTGCCGCGGTGACCTTTACCAACAAGGCCGCCCGGGAAATGAAAGAGCGCGTGGGCCGGATTGTCGACCGCAAACTGACGCGCGGCCTGATTGTCTCCACCTTTCACAACCTCGGCCTGAACATGATCCGGGAGGAACATGCCCACCTCGGCTATCACCCGGGCTTTTCGATCTTTGACGCCGAAGACGCCAAGGCCCTGCTGCAGGACCTGATGCTCCGGGAAGCGAGCGCCGAGGCCGGCGACGAACTCAACGACATCCAGATGACCATCTCCTCCTGGAAGAACGCCATGCGCGGGCCGGCCGAGGCCCTGAGCAAGGCCTCCGATGAGCGCGAACAGCGCATCGCCATCATCTACAAGAAGTACAACGAGTACCTGAAGGCTTACAACGCGGTGGATTTCGACGATCTGATCCTGCTGCCGGTGATGCTGTTCCGCTCGAACCCGGACGTGCTGACCAAGTGGCGCCGGAAAATCCGCTACATGCTCGTGGACGAGTACCAGGACACGAACGTGTGCCAGTACGAGCTGGTGAAACAGCTGGTGGCGGAGCGGGCGGCGTTTACCGTGGTGGGCGATGATGACCAGTCCATCTACGCCTGGCGCGGTGCAAGGCCAGAGAACCTGGCCCAGCTCAAGGAGGACTTCCCCAGCCTGAAGATTGTGAAGCTGGAGCAGAACTACCGGTCGACGGCCAGAATCCTGCGCAGTGCCAACACCGTGATCGCCAACAACCCCCACGTGTTCGAGAAGGCGCTGTGGAGTGACCACACCATCGGCGAGGAAATCCGCATTGTGCGCTGCCGCAACGAAGACGCCGAAACCGAGCGCGTGGCCACCGAAATCCTCGACCAGAAGCTGAAGAAGGGCCTGGATTTCCGGGATTTCGCGGTGCTGTACCGGGGCAACCACCAGGCCCGTCTCCTGGAGATGAAGCTGCAGGCCTACCAGATTCCTTACCGCATCTCTGGCGGCCAGTCGTTTTTCTCCAAGAACGAGATCAAGGATGCGATGTCTTACCTGCGGCTGCTCATCAACCCGGACGACGACGCCGCCTTCTTGCGGGTGGTCAATGTGCCGCGCCGGGAAATCGGCCCGCGCACGCTCGAGCAGCTGAGCCACTACGCCCGCGCCCGCAATGTCAGCCTGTTCAAGGCCCTGGGCGACATGGGGGCGGAAACCCATGTGGCGGAGAAAGGCCTGGACCGGCTGCGCCGCTTTGCCCACTGGGTGGATGCCACCTGCGAGCGCCTGCATACAGAAGACCCGGTACCGGTGATCAAGCAGCTGTTCACCGAC
The DNA here is from genome assembly GCF_900115175.1 of Marinobacter gudaonensis. Classification (NCBI taxonomy): domain Bacteria; kingdom Pseudomonadati; phylum Pseudomonadota; class Gammaproteobacteria; order Pseudomonadales; family Marinobacteraceae; genus Marinobacter; species Marinobacter gudaonensis. The sequence goes on along the minus strand of NZ_FOYV01000001.1, from coordinate 2,731,014 downwards.
ATTGAATACGAGGAGTGGCTACACCAGCACTCGGGCACGCCCAAGCAGGCGGAGCGCCGGATGGAGAACATCTGGTACCTGGTGGAATCGATCCAGCGCATGCTGGATGACGGCAAAGGCACCGCCGATGAGCTGGGCATCGAGGATGCCATCACCAAGCTCATCCTGCGGGACATGATGGAGCAGCGCGAAGAAGAGGACGACAGTGACAAGGTGCAGTTGCTTACCCTGCACGCCTCCAAGGGCCTGGAATTTCCCCATGTGTTCATCATGGGCCTGGAAGAGGAAATCCTGCCCCACCGAAGCAGCATCGAGGAAGGCAACATCGAGGAAGAGCGGCGACTGATGTACGTGGGCATCACCCGGGCACGGGAGACCCTCACGCTCACCTATGCCGCCACCCGCAAACAGTACGGCGAGAAGCTGGAAACCATCCCCAGCCGGTTTCTGGACGAACTGCCGGAAGAAGACCTGAAGTGGGAAGGCCTGGGCGATCTGGACGCCGAAGCCAACCAGAAAAAGGGCAAGGCCACACTGAGCGCATTGCTGGGTGACCTCGGGCTCTGATTTCACTTTTTTTCACAAAGCCTGAAACTTTCAGGCCCCCTGATCCGTTCCTGCTGGAGGGATGCTTCATCCCTCTTCAACAACAACAAGATCAGGAGGACTCCATGTCCAGTTTTTCCCATCGATTTTGTCAGTTCACCGGTTCACTCCTGCTGCTTTCCGCCGGGGTCTCGCCAGCCAGCGCAGATCTTCTGGGAGGGCTTGTCGGAAGCTCAACCGACGAAGCAACCACTCAGGCCGATCAGACCAGCGACCGGCCCCTCGGCTTCTTCAGCGAGCCGTTCGCCGAACCCACCATCATTGTTGACGGACAGACCGTGGAAACGGATGAAAAGTGCCTTACCCGCGCAGACGGCTCGGTTGAGTGCAAGCCGGCGGCCGGCACCATGGCCCTGCTCAGGGACGGCCGGCTGCTCTACCTGAACGCCCTCGAAGGCACCGAAAACGTGGAGCTTTCCATCGTCGCCGAGTTCGGTGAAGTCTCGGTAAACGACCAGACCCGGGTGCTGGCGCTGGATGCCAACGACAGCCCGTCCTGGCTCAAACCATCACCGCTGGATGCCGGCGCCAACCCGGACGGCAATGACAGCGAAACCCTTCTCGGCGGAACCGAACTGGACGGACTGCTGGATACCGCTGACAACACCAGCAAGAACGACGGCGCCCTGTTCTGCTCCGACGTGGTTGGTCTCGCCAACGGCGATGTGATGGCGGTGGGCGGCACCGATTACTATTCCGAGCCGGGGATCGACGGCCTGCCGCTTGGCGTTGCCGAGCTGGAGGGCATCAAGAATTCCCGGATTTTTGACGAGGCAACCAACACCTGGCGCCAGAGTGGCGACATGACCTACGGTCGCTGGTATCCCTCCCTGGTTACCCTCGGCAACGGCGATGTCTTCGTTGCCAGCGGCGTTACCAAACTGCTGAAACCGGTCTACCCTGAAGAGCCCGTGAACAGCGGCCGAAATGTGGTACAGACCGAAACCTACGACCCCTGTGCTGGCACCTGGACGGAGAACCCGGCCACCGCCGACCGGTCTCTGCCGCTCTACCCGCGCATGCACCTGTTGCCGAACGGCCACGTGCTCTACAACGCCGGTGGTCAGGCCTTCAACCCGTTTGGCCAGGGCTACGACCAGGCCCTGTGGAATATTGTGGCCAGTTACAACCCCCGCACCCAGAGCTGGACAGACATCGGTTACGCCGGACTGCCGCTGCGGCTGGATGAAGCCGGCCTCGGTCACCTGAGCAGTACCCTGAACCTCACCAACCTTTCGCTTGACCAGCTGGGCTCCCTGCTTGGAGACGTTCTGGAATCACCCACGGACCTGCTCCAGAGCGGCGCCGAGCTCGGCGTGTCGGAGGACGAGCTGAGAAAAGCCATTGCCGGCGGTATGCGGGGCTCCACCTCGTCCACCATGCTGCCACTGAAGCCCGACGCCAACGGCGAATACCATGAAGTGGAGCTGTTGACCGCCGGAGGCGTGCCCAGCTATGCCCTGCTGACCAACCCGGGCGGTTACCTGCCCACCGACCAGAGCCGGATCGACCGCATTACCACCAACGGTGACGAGATTGGCTACGAATCGCGCCTGACCGGCCCCCTGAACCAGCCACGCTGGTATGGCACCAACGTACTCATGCCGGACGGCAGTGTGATGGTGTTCAGCGGCGGAAACCGCGATGGCGTGGTGGCACCGGGTCTGGAAGGCCCGATACGCACCGCCGAACGCTTCGATCCGGAAACCGGTACCTGGACGGAAATGGCCATGGCCAATCGTCCCCGCACCTACCACAACACGGCGGTGCTCATGGAGGATGGCCGGGTGATGATTGCCGGGCATTCGCCCATCAACACAGCCTACCTGACCTTTGTTGATCTGCAGGACTTCGGCCTGGCTCCCTACGACGGCCGGGACCCGAGCTTCGAGATCTACACGCCGCCCTACGCCTTGCGCGATGACCGGCCGGCAATCAAGCGTGCACCGCGCAACCTGACCGTTGGCGATCGTTTCAACATCACCGTTGACCAGGCTGACCAGATCGACCAGGTCCTGTTGATCCGCAGAACCGTGATGACCCATGTAATCGACGGCGACCAGCGTGCCATTGAGCTGGTTCTGGAAAAGAACGCCGGTAATACCTTGACCCTGCAGATGCCGGACAACCACAACGTAGTGCCAGCCGGGGAATACATGCTGTTCGTCAGCAAAAACACCCCCGACGGCAGGGTGCCGTCGGTTTCGGCTCCCATAACGGTGGTCAACCAGGACCTGGAGTGCATGGCGCCGACCCAGGTTGCCGGCGATACCACCACCGAAGACGGCATTATTGAATCCGCCATCGAGATTCTCTGATACAGGAGCAGACCCATGACACCACAACCTGGCCATACCGGCAGGATGCGACGGGTTCTGTTCGGGCTGGTCTCTCTGTCAGTCGCAGGACTGGTAGAGGGCCACGGCGCGCCCACCGTTGACGGCGCGCCGCCGGACATCATCGAGGCGCGCATTACCCATCAGCCGGACCTGCCCGGATTCCGGGCGATGATCCTTGAGGGTCCGCGACCCGGAATTCTGATGCATTACCAGGGCAGCGAGACTCTGACAGTCCTGGGCACGGACGGCGAGCCCTTCCTGCGGTTCACCGGCACATCGGTGATGGCCAACCCGGAGAGTCCCGGCTGGCAATCGTTGCCAAACAGGCCCGCACTAAAATCAGTCAGAGAGGCGGGTGATCGCCGCGGTAAGGACTGGGTGGCGATGTCCCGATCCGGCAGTTTTGGCTGGCTCGACCCGCGCCTCTACCCTTCGCACCGGTCTTTCAACAGCACTGAAGGGCCGCTGAACTGGTCGATCACCCTGCGAACGGCCAGCGGAGACATCGAGACCATTGCCGGAGAGCTGACGCGACGGCCACTGCCCTAGGCAGAAACCGGACGAAACATTTCCGGAAGCCATTCCTCGAACCCTGAAAACAAAAAGCCCCCGAAAATCGGGGGCTTTTACGTGCGAGTGCAGCCGGTTACTGGCTTTCTTCGACCATGTACTCAACGGCCGCCTGAATTTCTTCATCCGGGCAGTTTGCGCAACCGCCCTTGGCCGGCATGGCGTTGAAGCCGTTGATGGCATGGCTGACCAGGGTTTCCAGGCCTTTGTCGACGCGCGGAGCCCAGGCGGCGGTGTCACCAATCTTGGGCGCACCGGCCGCTCCCGTGGAGTGGCACGCCATGCAGACCGCATCGTAGACTTCGCTGCCTGAACGGGGACCCGCACTGGCGGTTTCGGTGGGCGCCGCGGCACTGCCACACTCCTCGCCCTGCAGACACACTTCCCCAACCGGCGCGATACGGGCACGGATTTCGTCTTCGACACTTGCCATTACGGCGCCGGCTGTCAGGCCCGACAGGACCAGCACAGCAGCCAGGACTCTCTTCATCATCGCAATGCACCTCGCATTTGAGCGTTATAATCGTCGGTCGCCGCATTATAGCGATTGAAACCTGGCAAAAAAACCAAACCGCAAAATCATCGGTCGGTTTTCAGCCGATTTGATTGCGATTTCGTAAGTGAAGGAGTGTTTCCAGGGCAATCCGGTTACCATGGGGTTTGCCGATTTCACACCATTCAGGAACCGTGTCATGAACCATTCGGACCCCGCGTCGCCCCATCCTTTGCGAAAGCCCCTGTTGATTGCTGAATTCTCGGCGTTGGCAATTCTGCTGGCCTCCATGGGCTGGTTCTCGAGCCAGACAAGCGACGGCCAGACCATCAGTGCCGCCTGGTTGCTGGTGCCCGCACTGGCCAGCCTGGGGGTGTTTCTCAGTTTCATCGGGCTGATGTACCTGCGCTGGGTAGCTGCTGCGGACAGCGCCAACCGCTTCAAACACAAACTGATTTTTTCTCTTCTGGCCGTGACCCTGATTGGGGTCTGGATCTACGGCGTTGCCAATACCTGGTTCAGCCTCACCGACGCCTAGGAGACCCCGACCATGAAGCGACCACCCGTGCGGGCCGGATCCGTGGGACTCCTCGCGATGGCAGTGGCTATGGCCGCCCCAGTAGTCGGCCTGGCCCAGGAAACTCCGGGCACGGCGATACACACCCCCGAGCAGTGCGCCCTGATTGAAGACGGCATTCAGCGACTCGCCTGTTTCGACAGCCTTTACCCGCCAGAGGATCGCCAGGCCGAGGCGCCCGAGCAGGTTCGTGAGGCCGTAGAACGTCGGGCCGAGCAATTGGCACCCAACGGGCGCGACCTTGAAAACACCACGAACGGGACGCCATCGGACGATCCCGACGCTGGCGTAATGGCGGCACTGATGGAACAGTACGTGGCTGCCGAAAAGGCGGTATTCTCGTTTTCCGGCAGTTTTGTGGGGCACCGGCCCACTTATATTCTGCCGGCTACCTGGGTGAAGGAGCCCAACCCCACGCCGTCCAGCCCGCGGCTCGGTACGACTGCCTACGACTACGACCTGGAGCGCGAGGAAGCGAAATACCAGATCAGTTTCAAGGTGCCTTTGCTGACCGGCCTGCTGGATGACCGGACAACCCTCTGGTTTGGCTATACCCAGACCTCGTTCTGGCAGGTCTACAACCAGGACGATTCGGCGCCTTTCCGGGAAACCAACTACGAGCCGGAAGTGTTCCTGCGCTACCAGGCCGACTGGGACGTGGGCCCCGGGCGGCTTAACGGGGTGACCATCGGTTTCAATCACCAGTCCAACGGCCAGTCCGAACCTCGCTCGCGCAGCTGGAACCGGATTGTCGGCACCGCGGCCTATAGCTATGACCGGTGGCTTTTCATGGTACAGCCCTGGTACCGGATTCCGGAAAACAGCAGTGACGATAACTCGGATATTGATCGGTACCTGGGCTACGCCAACTACCACGCGGTTTACAAGCTCACCGAAGACCGGACCTTTTCCCTGCGGCTGATGAACAACCTGCGGTCCGACAACAACAAGACGTCGGTTGAGTTCGGGTACAGCTTCCCCATGGGGGATACCGTCAAGGGATACTTCCAGTATTACAACGGCTATGGGGAGAGTCTGATTGACTATAACCACCGGATTCAGCGGTTCGGTATCGGGATTATGCTGAACGACTGGCTCTGACATGGCGCCTCGGTGCAAGACCGCTCGGCACGGTTCCCCTTCCTGAAACACGCGCCTTACGGCACATGCCTGTGACGCTTGGGCTCCGCCATCCATGGCTCCGCACAGTTTCAGGAAGGGGAACCGCGCCGACCGGCCCCGGGCTTCAGTGCTAGCCCTCTTCGTTCAGCCTCTGCATTTCAGCCAACAGTTCTTCCGTCTTCTCTTCCATCAACGGAATATTCGCCCTTGATTCAACATTCAGCCGCACAACCGGTTCGGTGTTGGACATCCGGAGGTTGAAGCGCCAGTCGTCAAATTCGATGCTCACGCCGTCCACGTGGCTGACGCTCTTGGCGCCGACGCTGTATTTGGCCTCGATCGCCGCGATAACCTTGGGCGGATTGTCGATGGTGCGGTTGATTTCACCGCTGGCCGGGTAGGCATCAATTCTTGCGTCGATCAGTGACGACAGGGTCTGGCCGGACTGGCACAGGCGTTCGGCAACCAGCAGCCAGGGAATCATGCCGCTGTCGCAGTAGGCGAAATCCCGGAAGTAATGGTGGGCACTCATTTCGCCACCGTAAACGGCGTCTTCGTCGCGCATGCGCTGCTTGATGAAGGCGTGGCCGGTTTTGCTTTCGATGGCTTGGCCACCGGCGGCCCGGACCAGGTCTATCGTGTTCCAGGTCAGCCTGGGGTCGTGGATAACCTTGCCACCACCGGTCTTGCGCAGGAACTGGTCCGCCAGCAGGCCGACAATGTAGTAGCCCTCGATGAAGCGACCGTTTTCGTCGAAGAAGAAGCAGCGGTCGTAATCGCCATCCCAGGCGATACCCATGGCGGCGCCCTGTTCGATCACCGCATCGGCCGTGGCGGTGCGGTTTTCCGAAAGGATGGGATTGGGCACACCATTGGGAAAATGACCGTCTGGCTGATGGTGCACTTTCACGAATTCAAAGGGCAGGTGCTGCTCAAGCTCGTCGATCACCAGGCCGGCACCGCCGTTACCGGCGTTGCAGACGATGGTCATGGGGCTGAGAGAGGCAGCATCAATGTAGCCCAGGAGATGATCCACGTAGGCGCTCATCACCTCCAGCGGCTCATACCGGCCCTGCTCCGGTGCATCGGCGAAGGGTTCCAATACCCGATCCCGGATATCGTTCAGGCCGTTGTCGGAACTGATGGGCCGGGATTGGGGGCCGACCATTTTCATGCCGTTGTGGTCTTTCGGGTTGTGGCTGGCCGTGACCATGATGCCACCGTCCATCTGATAGTGGCTGGTGGCGAAGTACACCTGCTCGGTACCGCACAGGCCAATGTCAAAGACATCGGCCCCGGCGGCCATCAGGCCCGAGCTCAGCGCCTCGGCAATGTCGGGGCTGGAGAGGCGGATGTCGTAACCGACAATGACTTTTCTGGCGCCGGTGATTTCGACGTAGGCGCGGCCGATTTTCTCGGCAAGAACGGGGTTGAGCTGGTCAGGCACACGACCACGCAGGTCGTATGCCTTGAAGCAGGACAGGTCCATTGTCTGGGCTTACTCCGCGGCGGACTGGAGCTGGATGTAGTTCTGGATACCCATCTGGGAAATCATTTCGAGCTGGGTTTCCAGCCAGTCGATGTGCTCTTCCTCGCTTTCGAGGATGCGGCGGAACAGCTCCCGGGACGCGTAGTCCTTCACTTCGTCGCAGTAGGCCACCGCTTCCACGTAATCGGCGTGGCCGGCCAGTTCCAGTTTCAGATCGCACTGGAGCATCTCTTCCACGTTCTCACCGATCAGCAGCTTGTTCAGATCCTGCAGGTTGGGCAGACCCTCGAGGAACAGGATGCGCTCGATCAGCTCGTCGGCGTGCTTCATCTCATCAATGGATTCTTCGTACTCTTTGTCGGCGAGCTTGGTGATACCCCAGTCCTTGTACATTCGGGAATGCAGGAAATACTGGTTGATGGCAGTCAGCTCGTTGGCAAGAGCCCGATTGAGGTACTGGATGACTTTTTTATCGCCTTTCATAACCGTTTTCCTTGTGTGTTAGCTACCTGAAATTACAAGGATAGACGGTTACGGGCAGATAAAAAACCGCGCCTGTAAAAAGGTCGCAATTGGCAATGGGGATGACTATCAGGCGGGCTGGGCCAGCAGGTTGGCGAGAGCCAGATAATCCGTGGAACGGCTCTCGCGAAGGATCTCCCGCGCGGTGCAGGCGCAGCGCCCGCATTGAGTGCCCACACCCAGCTCCTTACCCAGCTGGCGCATGGAGGACACGCCGTTTTCAGCCGCTTCGCGAATTTCCCGGTCGGTAACCCCGTGGCAAAGGCAGACGTACATAAAATTGACTCACCAACGCTGTAATAGTTAGTAAGAATTATTGTTATTCACATCTGGAATTGCAAGCCCTTTGTATCAAATTTGTGCAACGGAGTGTTTCAGTCCGTTGTCTCGTCCCTCGTCAGATTGCGTCGTCCGGCCTCCGTCACAACCACATTATCCTCGATTCGAATACCGCCACAGCCCCTGAGCTGCGCGATCAGCTCCTTATTCAGGAACCGGCCTGGCTCGCCGTCCATCAGGGGATCAAGCAGTGAGGGAATGAAGTAAAGCCCCGGTTCTATGGTCACCACCATCCCCGGCTCCAGTCTGCGGGTCAGGCGTAAAAACGGTGCGTCCGCCGGAGCGGGCGTTGGCTTGCCGGCCACATCGTGTACCTGAACACCCAGCAAATGCCCGACACCGTGGGGAAAGAAGGCCCGGGTGATACCCCGGTCAACGATGTCTTGATCGGCCATCCCGGTTACCAGCCCGGCTGACGAAAGCAGGGCTGCAATTCCCTGGTGGGCCTTGCGATGGATATCGATGTAATCGACCCCGGGGGCCACCATGTCGCAAAGCCGGGTCTGCAGTCGCTCCAGACCCTGAACCAGAGCCGCAAAGTGCGGCTCGCCGGGCCCGGCAGTGGTGCGCGTGATGTCGGAGCAATAGCCCCGGAAACGGACCCCGGCATCGATCAGCAGACTGCGGGGTTGGGCAGGTGGCCGGGTATCGTAGTACTGGTAATGCAGGGTACCGGCATGTTCATTCAGGCCAATGATACTGTGGTAGGGTGCGTCGACCTCCCGCTGGAGGGTGGCGCGCTGGTAAGCCAGACTGATACCAAACTCGCTTTCGCCTGCCAGGAAAGCCTCCCGAGTGGCGGCGTGACCCACGAGCGCCCGCCTGTTCGCCTCTGCCAGACATTCGATTTCGTAACGGGTCTTGCGCACGCGGGTTTCGTCCAGCTCCCGCAAAAGCCCTTCCGGGTTGGCATCGCCGGGCAGACCGACGACCAGGGCCGGGTCGCCAATCACCGCCAGGCTGCCGGGATCATCCAGCACCGGTGCCTCGGGCGAGGCGCTGCTACGCACCTCAATGAACTCCTGCCAGGGTTCTTCCGAAAGCGTTGGGTTTGCGTGCCAGAAGTCGACCGGCTCAAACAGCCAGAGTATCGGTTTGTGACCGACCCGAACCCAAAGCCAGCAGTGCTCGCGCCCGGCCAGTCCCGTCCAGTGCAGAAACGGCCCGAAGCCCTGAAAATGCCAGGCCTGATCATCGCCATAGCGGTAGGGCGCGGCACCGGAAGCAATCAGCAGGCTGTCGTAGCCGTGGTCTGCCAATGCCGACTCGTACCGGCTCTGCAATTCGCGCAGGTGATCGTTTTGCAGTGACAACAGCGCTTCATGAGACATAGACATCTTCCAGTGTTTTCCAGAGCGCCCGCAGATCCTCGGAGCGGGGTTCCTGCAGACGGATCAGACGGATTTCCAGGGGCACGTCCCAGCGTTCATCACCGGCACGCACCAGACTGCCGAACTGCTCGCTTTTCTCGGTCATGCGACGTGGCAACCAGCCCATTCCGAATCCCTGTTTGACCAGCGCCTTGATACTGGCGGACTGGGTATTTTCGTTCAGGGGCAGCAGATTGGCGCTCAGGCCATGACGAGCAAGATGGCCCTCAATGGCCGACTGCAGGAAACCACGCCTGTGGTACGCAATCAGCGGAACCGGCTGGTCGGGAAGGCCCGGCAAGGCAAAGCGGGGCTGGCCGTGATCATCTGCCACGCTGACCGGGACCAGTGATTCGCGCGCCAGTACCAGCCATTGGTAGGTGTCTACGGTCAGCCGTCCGCCCCAGGGCAGATCCGGGTGCCAGTAACACAGCACCAGATCGCATTCGCCACCGTCGAGGGCTTCGAGGAACTGCTCGCCCACCCAGCTGGTGGCGTTCAGATTCAGTTGCAGCCGTTCCGCAATACCCGCATCTTTCGCCCAGCCCTGGTAAAAGTGCGAAAACAGGCCCTGGGTAGAGCCAACGCTGATTCTGGCGGAGACCTCTGCTTCCAGGGCTGAAATACGATCGTGGGTGTCGCGAACATCCCGGGTAATCCGCTCGCACAGCTCACGGAATATCTCTCCCGCTGGCGTCAGCGAGAGCGGCAGTGTCTGACGGTTGACCAGCGTACTGCCCATGGACTCTTCCAGCAGCTTTATCCGGCGACTGAACGTAGGCTGACTCACGTGCTGCAATTCGGCGGCACGTGAGAAATGGCGCGTGCGGGCCAGCGCCAGAAAATCTTCCAACCAGCGTACTTCCATGGGTTTACCTGAGGAGGTGTCGTCGTATTGATGCCAGAGCAGTTGCTGGCATCATAGCCTATCGCAGCAGCGCCTTTACAACCTGCCCTCGTCCACCGCATGGCAGGCAACCTGGGTACCGGCATCGGTGGTTATCAGTTGCGGAACCTCCTGCCGGCAGCGCTCGTTAGCGTAGGGGCAACGCCCATGAAAGACGCAGCCGGATGGCAGGTTCACCGGTGTGGGCACTTCCCCTTTCAGGCGGATGTGGTTGGGCCGGTCATCCTCCAGCTTCGGAATCGCGGACAGCAGCGCCTGGGTGTAGGGATGCCGGGGCGCGGAAAACAGCGTTTTCGTGTCCGCCAGCTCGCACACCCGCCCCAGGTACATCACCGCCACCCGTGTGCCAAAATGCTCCACCACCGCCAGATCGTGGGTAATGAACAGATACGTGAGCCCACGGCTTTCCTGGGCGTCCATCAGCAGGTTCAGCACCTGGGCCTGAATCGACACGTCCAGAGCCGAGATCGGCTCGTCAGCCACGATGAATTCGGGATCCACTGCCAGGGCGCGAGCAATGGCGATGCGCTGGCGCTGGCCACCGGAAAACTCGTGGCCAAAGCGACTGCCCCAATCCGGATCAATGCCCACCGAGTGCATCACCTCGTGGATCTTGTCGCGCACCTGGGCCGGCGACCAGTCCGGGTGGTGGAATCGGATCGGCTCCTCCAGGGTCTGCTGGATGGTCATGCGCGGGTTCAGGGAGGCGTATGGATTCTGGAAGATCATCTGCATCTTGCGCCGGTAGGGCAATGAATCCTTCCGCTCCAGGTTGTCGATGCGCTGGCCATCGTAGTGGATCTCGCCAGCGCTGGGCGACAGCAAGCCCATCACGGTGCGGGCCACGGTGGACTTGCCACAGCCGGATTCGCCCACCACACACAGGGCCTCACCCTTCTGCACATCCAGATCCACGCCGTTGATGGCATGAACCGCCTCCTGTTTGCGTCGGAAGCGACCACCCTCGAAGGTGATTTGCTCCAGCAGGCTGCCGGACAGATCAAAGCGCTTCTCAAGACCGCGAATACTTACCAGGGGGGAGGTCATGATTCGGCCTCCTGCATGCGTTTCTCCTGCTCAATCAGGTTGGCAACTTCGTAACAGGCCACATTTACATTGCCCGAACGGACATACTCCGGCATCGCCTGCTTGCACTGCTCGGTGGCGAAGTTGCAGCGGGGATGGAACGGACAGCCCGAGGGCACGTTCTTCAGGGATGGCATGGATCCGGGAATCTGGAACAGCCGCTGACCGGGCTCACCCATCTGGGGCAGCGCGTTGATCAGTCCCTGAGTGTAAGGGTGCTGGGCGTCGTTGATGATTTCCCGGGTCGGCCCCTGCTCGATGATGCGGCCGGAGTACATAACCAGCATGCGCTGGGTAACCTGGGAGACCACGCCCAGATCGTGGGTGATCAGCATCAGCGCCACATTCTCCTGCTCGCACAGGTTCAGCAGCAGGTCCATGATCTCCGCCTGAATGGTCACATCCAGGGCGGTGGTGGGCTCGTCCGCGATGATGATTTCCGGGTCCAGCAACAGCGCGATGGCAATAATCACCCGCTGGCGCATACCCCCGGACAATTCATGGGGGTACTGATCCAGCCGCTTCTCCGGCGAAGGAATCTGCACCTTCTGCAGCCGGTCCAGGGCAATGGCCCGGGCCTCTTTCTTGCTAATCTTCCGATGGGCAAGAATGGCTTCCACCATCTGGGTGCCGATGGTGAGCACCGGGTTCAGGGTCATCATCGGGTCCTGGAAGATCATGGCAATGCGGTTGCCGCGGATTTTACGTAGCTCCCGCTCGCTCATGGCAGCCAGGTCCCGGCCTTCGAACAGGATCTGGCCGCCGGCGATGTAGCCCGGTTTGGCGATCAGGTTCAGGATCGAGAACGCCGCCACCGATTTACCGGCACCGGACTCGCCTACCAGGCCCAGACGTTCGCCCTTGTCCAGAGAGAAACTGATGCCGCGAAGCGCGGTCAGGTCGCCACCACGCACCGCAAAACGCACATCCAGATCTTTTACTTCCAACAGTGCCATGGTGTTACCCCTTGTACAGCCGTGGGTTCATCACATCCCGCAACCAGTCACCCAACAAATTGATAACCAGCACGAGCACCACCAGCACCAGGCCGGGGATCAGGGTGATCCACCAGGAGCCGCTCTGGATGTAGTCAAAACCGGACTTGATCAGCGACCCAAGCGACGGCTGGGTTTCCGGCATGCCGAGGCCCAGGAACGACAGGGCCGCCTCGGAGATAATCGCATTGGCAATCTGGACGGTGGCAATCACAAAGATCGGCGACAATGTGTTGGGCAGGATGTGCCGGAACATGATCCTCCGGGTACCAAAGCCCATCACCTTGGCGGCATCCACATATTCTTTCTTTTTTTCCGCCAGCACCGAAGCCCGAACGGTTCGGGCAATCTGCGGCCATTCAGCAACGCCGATGATGAAGATCAGCATGTAGATGGCAATCTCGCCAAACATCAGGTTACCGAAGCTGGCCTTGAACACGGCGCCCACGATAATGGCCACCATCAGCGTGGAGAACGACAGCTGAACGTCCGCAATGCGCATCAGTACCGCGTCCACCTTACCACCCAGGTAACCGGCCATCAGGCCGAACAGAATGCCCAGAAACGCCTGCAGGACCACCGCACCAAAGCCGATCATCAGGGACACCCGGGTGCCGTAGAGGATGGTCGAGAGCAGGTCCCGGCCCTGGGCGTCGGTGCCCAGAGGAAAGGCAGGATCCGCTCCGCTCATACCCACCGGGGGCAGCTCAGAGTTCATGATGTTGATCTGTGCCAGATCGTAGGGGTCGGTGGGAGCCAGCAGCGGCGCAAAAATGGCGGCCAGCACCATCAGCAGCAACACGGCAAAGCTGGCAACGGCCACCTTGTCGCGCTTGAAGCTGTACCAGAAAAAGGACTCGCGGAAGCGGCCCCAGCGGGAAACCGTTGCCGTTGTCATGCTTTCTTTCCTGTCAGTTTGACGGTGGGGTTCACCAGACCGTAGATCAGATCCACCAGGGTGTTGGTGATCACGAAAATCAGGCCCACCACCATCAGATAAGCCACGATCAGCGGAATGTCACTGCGGGTGATGGCCTCCAGGAACATCAATCCCACGCCCGGCCACTGGAACACGGTCTCCGTGAGGATGGTGTAAGCCACCATGATGCCGATCTGCACGCCACCCACGGTGATCACCGGCAGCATGGTGTTTTTGAGCGCGTGCAGGAAGTTGATGCGACCGGCACTGAGCCCCTTGGCCCGGGCGTAGCGGATGTAATCGCTCTGCAGCACTTCCATCATCTCGGCCCGGATCAGGCGGATGAACAGTGGCAGCATGATTGAGGCCAGGGAGACCGACGGCAGAACCAGGTGCATCAGCCCGCCGCTTGAGAAAAACCCGGATTCCCAGGTGCCGAACAGATGGGTGAGCTCATCACCCCGCCCGTAGGACGGCAGCCCGCCCTCGGTGGAAAAGAAGTCGTTCAGCCATTGCCCCCAGCCGGTATCCGACGGAAACCAGTTCACCGTCACACCGATGGAGAACAGCTGGATCAACACAATGGCCGTCAGGAACACCGGGATGGATATCCCCACGGTGCTGACACCCATGAAGAATTTGGAGAGCCATGCCTGGGGCCGGATTGCGGCGTAGACACCGATAGGCACGGACAGAAACACGATAATGAGGCTGGCACCAATCACCAGCTCCAGGGTCGCCGGCAGATGTTCGGCGATCACCTCCAGGGTCGGCTTGCTGTAGAAATAGGAGTTGCCCAGGTCGCCCTGCAGCGCATTGCCCGCAAATCGCAGGTATTGCACCAGCATCGGGTCGTTCAGACCGAGCTCCTCACGAATGGCTTCCCGCTCCTCCTCGGAGACGGACATACCCACCATTTCCTGAAGCGGGTCCCCGAGGCCGTCCTGAATGGCAAAGGCGATCACGCTGATCACAAACATGACCAGAACCGCCTGGGAAATCCGCTGAACCAAAAACGCTAGCATGGAAAGTGTCCGGATAAGGCTTGCAAACAAACGGCCGGCGCCGGATCACTCCAGCGCCGGCCGGCCATCAAAGGCAATTACTCGATGACCAGGTCACCCAGGTAAGGGAAGTTCATGACGTTGAGCACCGGCTCAATGTTCACGTTCTTCTTGGACGCCCAGGCCAGGTCCTGCCAGTGCAGCGGAATGAAAGCCGCATCTTCGTACAGGCGCTGTTCCACTTCCTTGAGCATGGCCGCGCGCTTATCCAGATCGGTCTCGACGTTGGCCTTGTTCACCAGCGCGTCGATCTCCGGGTTGCAGTAGTTACCGGCGTTGTACTGGCCGGCTCCGGTTTCGGCATTCGGGCAGAAGGTCAGGAACTCGAAGAAGTTGGCGGAGTCCTCGGTGTCGGCGTGCCAGCCGATCATCATCATGTCCGCAGCGCGGTTGTCATACTCCGGCCAGTACTGGGCCTTCGGCAGGGTCTTCAGGTCCACCTTGATGTTGATGCGCGCCAGCATGGCCGCTACCGCCTGGGCGATCTTGTCGTCGTTCACGTAGCGGTTGTTCGGCGCCATCATGGTGATGGTGAAGCCATCCTCGTAGCCGGCTTCTTTCATCAGCTGCTGAGCCTTGGCCACATCAAAGCGTGGTGTCAGGGACGGGTTGTGGCCCTGGTAGCCTTCCGGCGACATCTGTGCAGCCGGAGTAGCAAAGCCTTTCATGATCTTGGCCGCAATACCTTCCTGATTGACGGCGTAGGCAATCGCCTGGCGAACCTTCGGGTTCTTGAAGGCTTCCACACGCTCCTGGTTCATATGGAACAGAATGATGCGGGTACCGCTCATGGTGACCAGGTTGACGTTCTTGTCCTTGCGAATCCGCTCCAGATCGTTGGGCGGCACCGGGGCGATAAAGTCCACACCGCCAGACAGCAGCGCCGATACCCGGGTGGCGTTTTCCTTGATCGGTGTCAGCGTGATCTTGCCTACGTTACCCGGGGATTCGGTATCCCAGTAACCATCAAACCGCTCGAACTCCACGCGCACGCCCTGCTGACGATCGGTGATGACGTAGGGGCCGGTACCGGAAAGGTTCTCAGAGGCGTAGGAATTGCCGTGCTTGACGATGGCACTCTTGTCCTTGCCGCCCTCGGTTTTACCGGTATAGAACTCGCTGTCCATGGGGAAGATGTAAGTGGCGGTGTTCAGCAACAGCGGGTAAGGCTCTTTGGTGACCAGCTCGAAGGTGTAGTCGTCGATCACCTTGAGCTCGCTGAACGGCTGGAAAATCGCCTTGTAATCGGGGCTCTGCTTGAGACGCTCAAAAGTGAACTTCACGTCCTTGGCGGTCAGCTCATTGCCGGAATGGAATTTCACCCCTTCTCTGAGCTTGAAACGCATGGTGTTCTCATCGATGCGTTCCCAGCTCTTGGCCAGGCGCGGCTCGAACTGCAGATCCGAAGTCCAGCGAATCAGCGGGTCGAAGGTCATGTGGCTGAGCTGCAGCATGCCGCCAGACAGCTGCTCATGAATATCGAGGGTCACGGGGTCGGCGTCGTACGCCATCTTCAGTTCCTTGGTTGCCTCGGCAGACAGGGCTACCGGCGCCGTTGCCAGGGCCATGGAACCGACAAATGCTGCTATCAGTTTTTTCATCGCGTTTTCCGTCGCTGTTTTAAGAATTTTCACGGAACATCGGCGCAGAACGGCGCCGAATGCCTGGCCAACACGCTAGTCTCGGAAACCACGTAGGGCAATCGAAATTACGACAAGGGGCTATACGCCAGGTGAATGACCCGATTTAGCGCAGGGTTATAACCTGAAAACGAGAGGCAGAATCAAAGCGGTGAACACCCCGGTGAGCCCCATACCCAGTGACGCAAATGCGCCAGCGGCAGGGCTGATTTCAAACGCGCGCGCAGTTCCTATGGCATGGCCATTGAGGCCCAGGGCGAAGCCCAGAATCCGTTCGTCGTTCACCGGCAACAGTCGGGCGAACAGGTCAACGAAGAGGGTTGCCACCACGCCGGTGATCAACAGGCCACCCATCATCAGGGGCACCGAACCACCCAGCTGTTCGGTAATGCCAATGGCAATGGGTGCCGTTACCGACTTGGGCGCCAGCGACGCCAGCACCTCCGGCGTGGCGCCCAGGGCCCAGCCGATGACCAGGGCGTAGACGGCGGCCATGGTAGCGGCGAACGGCAGAGTGACCAGAATCGGGCGCCACATGGCACGGATATGGTGCATTTGCTGGTACAGCGGAATGCCCAGGGCCACGGTGGCAGGCCCCAGCAACACGGTGAGCCACTGGGCGCCCTGCCGGTATTCCTCGTAGTCAATCGCCAGGACCGCAATCACACCCGCCAGCAGACAGGCGGCGAGCACCACAGGCGGCAGCCACACGGGCCTGCCAAAGCGGCTGAACAGCCAATTCCCGGCAAAGAACGCACCAAGCGTCAGGCCGATGGCCAGAATCGGGGTTGCCGCCAGCACATCCAGCAGCGCCTGGGCGCGCGCAAGAAGTTCACTCACGTTCTGACACTCCCCGAGCCGTTACCCACTTCATCAGCAACAGGGTGGTCAGCACGCTGAGCAGGGTCCCCAGCAACAGCGCCGCGGCCACCGCCAGCCACTGCCCGGAGAACTGACTGGCGGTAAAAAACACCCCGACCACGCCCGGCATGATCAGCAGCACCAGCACCGAAATCAGCCCCTGGCTGGCCGTTGCCAGCGCATCGCTCACGCTGCCCTTCACCATCAAAGTAAAGGTAATCAGCACCATCCCGAGCACGCCACCACTGACCGGGAGCGCCAACAGTAGGCGCACGGATTCGCCGAGTATGAAAAACAGCACCAGAACCAGAAAACCACGCAACAGCGGCATGCACTTACATCCAACGGAGAGAATTGCATTACACTAGCCAAACTCCCACCACGATACCATCGCAGGAAGCCCATGGCGCTCAAAGCAACCGTTCTGAAAGCGACCCTCAACATCGCCGACATGGACCGCCACTACTACGCCGACCACCATCTGACCCTGGCCCAGCACCCGTCGGAGACCGACCAGCGAATGATGCTGCGACTGCTGGCCTTCGCCCTGAACGCCAGCGACTCCCTGGAATTCACCCGTGGCCTGAGTACCGATGACGAACCGGAACTCTGGCAGAAGGACCTGACCGGCGAGATTGAGCTCTGGATCGAGCTGGGGTTACCCGAGGAAGACCGGGTGCGGAAAGCCTGCAACAAGGCAGCGCAGGTGATCCTCTACACCTACGGCGACCGCGCCTTTACGGTGTGGTGGGACAAACATCATGGCAAGCTGGAGCGCTTCGACAACCTCCGCATTGTTCACCTCCCTGGGGAAGGCACCGAAGCGCTTACCGCCCTGGCCGGGCGCTCCATGGCCTTTCAGGTGACCATCCAGGACGGCGAAGTGACCTTCAGCAACGACACCAGCCTGGCCTCAATCACACCCGAACCACAACTGCATGAAACCTGAGCCGGCGACTTGCCCGCGGGGGCTGGACAGCGGCGAGCTTCGCACGTAAGATTGCGCACTCGAAATCGGCGAGCCCTCGCCGTGCTCGAAGCGCCCGTAGCTCAGCTGGATAGAGCGTTGCCCTCCGGAGGCAAAGGTCATAGGTTCGAATCCTATCGGGCGCGCCATTATTTGAAAGGCCTGCGTGAGAGCGCGGGCCTTTTTTGATTGGCAGGATCCAGATTTTATCAATGGTGCATCTGACCTGCTTGCCCGTCCCAATTTTTCGCTCCTCAATAAGCCCTGTTTTCTCACCACCCGCGCCCCCTCATTTTCCACCAGTCTCGTGAACGCGCGCCCGGCCTGATATTTAGTCAACTAACCAGATTCTTCTGCGATAATATCGTCGCCATATATATCCATAAATTATAAATAAATATTTCATATATATTATGGTGATCCCTTTGAACAAACTCCCGTCTAGCGTTTTTTTTCCTGTTAGCAAACTGGCGCAAGCCATCGCGGTCGCCATGGTGGCCATGGGTGCACAAGCGACTCCCGTCGGGGATGGCGAAACCGTCACAGCCGATGATAGTAGCGGACTTCAGTACTCAACGGCGGGTGATATCACCGTAACAATAGACAGCAGTTTAGAGGGTGATGGTTTGACTTTGGGGGATGGAAGCATTTCGACCCCCTCAGTTACTAAAGACTTCTTTGATCCGATAGGAAGCTTCACCCTCAACATTGATACTTCGGGTCCCGCCAATGGGGTTATTTTTGCTGACGACATTCTTTTCGATTCAGCGGACCCGAACGACAACCTGATCATCAATGCCATAGATGACGGCGTTACTTTTCAGGGAAATGTGCTCGGTTCCTTTGGCGGTATCTCTCCTATCGACATAAATCTGGGCAACGGAGCCGGCTCAACCGTCAACATGACGGTGGATACCGCCAACAACGAAAACCTGCTGATTGATGCCGTTATTGATGCCACAGCACTCAGCGACAATACTTCGTTATCAGTTACCAATACCGATGGCGGGTTGAATGGCGTTATTTTCGGTCAGGCGATCGGTAGCTCCGCTGCCCTGGACTCCATCAGCCTTGGCAATGCCACCAATGTTACTTTCAATGACACGGTCAATGTTGGCTCCGGCAGCATCACTTTTAATGGTTCGGCTGCTGCGGGTTTTGCCAATGATGTGACGGGCAACCTCAACTTTGCGACAGGCAATACGGCCCAGGCCTTCTTCGGTCCCGATGCCGGCTTGACCGGTACTATTTCTGCGGCTGCGGACGGTGAAGGCACCGTCTTTTTTGACCCGGCCTTCTCCAACACTACGCTGGTCAGCGGCACCGTGGGCTCCTCAACACAGGAATTGTCGGCCGTTAATGTCGCGACCAGCCTTACCGGCGGAGTTGTATCCACCTTCGGCGGTCGCGTCGATGCCCAAACCATCAACATTGTTGGCGGGCCGGGCACCGTTACATTCTCAGATGTTCTCGACGCGACCACCATCAATGTGGATGGAACAGGCATTGCCAATTTTAGTGGTGCAACAACGGGCAACGTCATCTTCGCGGATGGCAACTCCTCTACCGTTAACCTGGGTTCTGATCGATTGTTGACCGGGTCTGTAACCGCCGCCACGGCCGGTGAAGGCACGCTGAATTTCGCCGCACCCACCGGTGATTTTACCCTGATTACCGGCGACATCGGCGCGACCAACGGACTTTCGACGGTGAATGTGGCAACCACCAACGGTTTCACCAGTACGTTTGGCGGTACCGTTGCGGCCAACACTATCAATCTCAGCGGCACCGGTACGACAGAGTTCTCAGGTAATGCGACCGGTACTCTCAACTTTACCGATTCGGCCACCGCCAATATCAACGCGGACCAAAGAATCATCGGTTCGGTAACCACCTCCGCCAACGGCCAGGGGACCCTCGACTTCGATCAAACCACGATCGATACCGAACTGGTCAGCGGCGATATTGGCGCTGATGCATTGCGGCTCAACGCCCTCAATGTTGACGTAGGCAGTGCCGCAACGGCGTCTTTCGGCGGCAACGTGTTCGCCAATGCCATCAATATCAATGGTAATACCGGTGGTACAGCGTCGTTCGGCGGCGATGTCATTACCACAACCATGGCATTGACCAACGCCCCAACCGTCGCGTTCTCGGGCTCGACCTTCAGCGGCGCTCTTGAAACCGATCTTGACAATACCGGTGACCTGACTTTTTCGGGCACGAATTCGGTGAATGGCACGCTGGGCGTCATAGGTGGAAATGAGTTGCAATCGATCACGATCAGTTCCGGCGAAACCACGTTTGGCAACGATCTGGCGGCCTATGGCTTCACAGTGAGCTCTGGGACCCGGTTCAGAACGTCCGGAGCGCTGACCGCAAAGGCACAGAACAGCTTTACCAACAACGGTCTTCTCAGTCTCGCCGATACCCTGACCCTGACCGGCGGAGGCACTGCGGAACTGGGCGGTAACACGCTTAGTGGTATCGACCTGCGAAGCAGCTCCTACACGGACAATACCGTCATTAATGCCGCAGCCATGGGTCAGGTGGATGCCACCAACCCCATAACGATCCTACCGAACCCGGGGTTTACCAGCGGCAGCCTCACCCTGATTGACACCAATGCTGGTACGGGTTCAGCCGACGATATTGCCAAATATAACGTGGCCGACACCATGTCAGTGGATTACGGCGTGCAGGTAGATGCAAATTCGGACGTGATACTGACCGCCGCCGCCAGATCGGGTGGGTCTGACAATACGGATTTGGTTAAGGAGCTTGAAAAGGTTTTTAATAAAACCAGCTCCAGTACCGAGGACATCGTCTCCAGCGTTAAAAAACTCATCAAGTACAAGCTGTATTCCTACTCTTTCACTACCACCTACAGAACCAGCTCTTCCGACGCAATCAGCCTGGAAGGCCCCTCTGCGACCAAGTATCTGGAGGGAACCACGTCAGCGAAGCTCTATACAACAACAGAGTCAGAAACCATTCACGACGAACGAATCATTACAGAAGACACTGAGCTCTATGACACGATGAGTGGCAAGGAGTCGCAAGCTACACGTGAAGAGATTGAAAAGCTAAGACAGGAATCAGCACAGCGCGTGCAAGAAAAAAACGCAGACGTCATGAAGGCCAGGGAAGCGCGGAAGCAAAACACCGCAGACGACAGGGAATTGATGCAAGACACCATGAACGACGTTTACGAGGGAGCAACTAAAAAGAACCAGGAAAGCAAAGAAGGTACAGATCAAACCAAGCCAGAGCCAACAGAGGGCGACCAGGGTACAGGCACGAACGGTGGCAGTTCGCTGTTCGCAGCTTCGACTCCCTCTTTCTGGGGCAAAGTGTCTCTTGGTGACACCAACAAAGACGGCAATAACGGCAGTGGTTACGATGCCACCATCGACAACATTACGATTGGATATACCAATCAAATTGATCAGAGAAGAGGCCTGCAGTCCCTCGGTGTTTCTTTCTCCTACACCAACACAGACATGGATTTTAATACTGTTAGCGGGGATAACGGTGAAACAGATCTGTTTCTCGCAGCCCTTTCCGGCTCACACAACATTGGCGATAGAATCTACCAGCTGGTTGACTGGAGCATAGGCGCCGGACGTTCGGAAACGAGCAGCCAACGCCTGTCCAGCAACGGTCGGCTGGCCATGGCAGACTACAGCTCAGACGTGCTTTTTTCCGACATTTCCTATTCGGTGCCACTGGGTTTTTATGGATGGCTGTTGCTGCCAAAATCCTCCTTGTCCTGGGTGCGGGTTGATAACGGCGGCTATACCGAAACCGGCGCTGGCAGCGATAATCTATCCATAGGCGGCAGCCGGATTGATACCTTCACGGCGTCTCAAAGTGCCGTATTTACCCGAGAATTCAGACTGAAAAAAGGCGCTCTTTCTCCCATATTTATCCTCGGTGCCAATTATGACTTGAGCACGGACAACCCGAACATCAGTGGTGGCCTGGCGAATAACACAGCAAGAATTTCCGGCAAAGGCGGAACCCCGGAACGTTTCAGTGTGGATTACGGCGCTGGTCTTGGCTACACCTCCGAGAGCGGAAGCCACTCCGTCAAATTTGATTACTCAGGTCAGTACAAAAAAGGTTACGACAATGACACCGTCGCGCTCACCTATAACTACAGATTTTAAAGCGCATTGAGTGGCACCTGACACAATGTGTTCTGTTCTTATAAGACTTATACTCTTTATCGTGATCTCCAGCCTGCTGTCTTCTTGCAGCAGGCTGACCTACATACCCGTTCGCGAACCGCTGCCCTCCTTTTCACCTCCCGATAGCGAGGCATTCCAGCCCGGCGATATTGTCCTGACCTACCCGATCGAGCCCATCTCATGGCTCATGTCGTTCATGGGCAGTTCCAATCCCGATCAGTTGGAGAATCCCTATAACCATGGCGAAGTGGTTTTCGTTGACCCCGATGGCAGGAAAATGCTGGGGGGCTTCAGTGGCAGAGTCATGGCCAAACCGTTGGAAGAGCGAATACCGCTGTTTCACAGGGTCGTCGTGCTTCGACACAAAGGCCCCGACACTGACAGTAGAAAAATCGGCAGATTAATGGCGCGGATCTCCCATGATCCACAGTATCAGAACGCGACTTTTGATTACTCATTTCGTGATGTCCCGGGAAGAAAGAGTAAATTTTATTGCCTGGGCCTGATCAATGAAGTGCACCGAGAAGCCAATGCGCCTGTACCCTTCCCGCACAAGCCTATCAAGCGCAATGCTTTGCTCGCCCACGTTGAAGAGCTTCTTGATCAAAATATTGTGGATGGTCCAGTTATCGAGGACATATTCAACAATCCAGACTATGAAGTGGTCCTGGAATGGACAAACAATCAGGACAAGTACCTCGACACGTGGTATCTCGAGCACATTACTCGCTACACGCTCGATATTTATGAGCAGGGCTGGCGACTACGGGAATCGGAAGCGCCTACAGTGAACCTTTTTCTGTGGTTGATTGATGACGGAGACGAGTCACTGGATTCGGTTAAGAGAATCATGTGGACGTTCAAAAACTTTCACACGGAAGCCGGGATCGATTGGGAAAAATTGTCAACCGCCGGCAAGCTCGACGGCTTGTCCGAGCGGCAGAAGATGGAGCTATTGGAAACGGTCGGCAACAAATATCGCGATGAATTCTTCGTGAAAGACAGCGCAAAGACGCTCGCCAGAAATGACGAAAGCTAAAAGCGAAGGCCAGGCCTGTTCTTTATTCACGATGCCAAATCTGGTTCTGTTGGGCGTCTTGTTGCTTACTGGATGCTCCACCATCCCAACTCCCGGCGAAAGAATTGCCCGTGCAGAGGGCCTGGTATCGGATCATGGTTGGCAGTCAATCATCCTGGATACAGAGCCGTTTAAAGTCCGGTCTTTTGTCGAGCTCAATCCTGAAAGGCAGAAGCCGCTAACCATTTATATTGAAGGGGATGGACTCGCCTGGAAAACCCGAACTGAAGTCTCTGATGATCCGACCCCCACGGACTTGATGTGGTTAAGAGTGGCACTTGGCCACACCTCAGGGAATACAGCTTACCTGGCTCGACCGTGCCAATTCATGAAAGATATCAACACCAACTGTAATCCGAGTGTCTGGACAGAGGCCCGCTTTTCTTCTGAGGTTGTTCGCTCCATGAATCGGGCGATCACTGAATTAAAGCGCATCTACCATGCCACCGATATCAAGCTGGTCGGGTTTTCTGGTGGCGGTGCCATCGCAGCTCTGGTTGCGGCAAATCGCGACGATGTGGTGAGATTAATCACAGTTGCGGGAACCCTCGACCACAGGGTTTGGACGGATTATCACAACGTCACTCCTTTGCATGCCTCACTCAATCCCGCAGATTACTGGCGATCCCTGCAGAGAGTCCCGCAGTTTCACTTTATTGGTGGCAGGGACGTTACGGTTCCAAAGGAAGTGGCAGAGTCCTACATATCAAGGTTCCCGGTGTATGCAAGGCCCGAGCTGGAAGTTGTCGAGGGGTTCGGGCACACCTGTTGTTGGGAGAAGGAACGCCAGAAACTGTACTCAGTCGTGGTTGATTAAAGCAACAGCGGCTCGGTGGAGTCTACTGCCCCACGAAGACCTCAGCCCGCCCCCGCGCAAAAGCATCAATATCCACCGGCCGGCCGAAATAAAACCCCTGAAACCGATCGCAGCCCAGTTCGCTCAGCAGCCGGTGCTGCTCGGCCGTTTCCACGCCCTCGGCCACCACCTTCATGCCCAGTTTGTGAGACAGCGTGATAATGGTTTCTATAATCACCCATTCGCCCCCGGAAACGTCGTGCTCGGCCTTCTGTACGAAGGCCTTGTCGATCTTGACTTCATCGAACGGCAGGCTGGACAGATAAGCCATGGAAGAATAGCCGGTGCCAAAATCGTCCATGGCGATCCGGATGCCGGTTTCCCTGAGCGCGGTCATTTTCACCAGGGCATCATCCAGATCGTCCAGAACCATGGATTCGGTCACCTCAAGGCATAGGCGGGCGGGATTGATGCCATGCCGTCCGATCGTTTCCATGACCATCACAACAAAGTCGGGTTCGTGGAACTGTTTCGAGCTGACGTTCACCGAGAGGATCAGGGAACCAAGATCGGGATCCCCAGACCAACGGGCAAGTTGGGCACAGGCCGCGTCCATCACCCACTGTCCCAGGGGCAGAATCAGGCCGTTTGCTTCGGCAATCGGGATAAATTCGGACGGCGGTATGTATCCGAGCTCCGGATGATGCCAACGCAGCAGCACTTCCACCCCCTCACACTGCCCTGCCAGCCCCACCTGTGTCTGATAAACAAGTGTCAGCTCCTGACGTTCAATGGCGCGCCGGAGCTCAATTTCCAGGCGAAAACGGGATTCCAGTATCGACTGCACGCCCGGGTCGTGGAACCGCACCCTGCTCCGGCCTACCGACTTTGCCTCGTACATGGCGGCGTCGGCCCTTTTGAGCAACTCTTCACGGGACAGATCGTCGCCCTCGAACAGGACGATGCCCATGCTCGCCTCACACCGGTAATCGTAGCCGCCGAGATTGACCGGCTCGCCGAGGATTCTGAGCAGGGTTTCCGAAAGCTTTTCCGCATTCCGGGCCGCACTTTCTTCGGTGGCACCCAACTCGTTGGCAATGATCACGAACTCATCACCGCCGAGTCGGGCGACCGTGTCGCATTCCCGGAGGTTCTCGGTCAACAGCCGCGCGAGACTGATCAACAGTCGATCGCCAAAGGAGTGACCGAGACTGTCGTTGAGCGTTTTGAAGTCGTCCAGATCAATGTAGAGCAACGCGCCAAACTGCCCGTGTCTGGCCGAGGCTGCAATGGCACGATCGATGCGATCCTCGAATAATCGGCGATTCGGTAAACCGGTAAGTTCGTCGTAGAAAGCCAGTTGGTGTATTCGCTCTTCTGATCGCTTCTGCTCCGTGATGTCGGTGATAAAACCGCTCCATACGGTACTGCCATCATGTTGTCGATCGGGGATCGAGTTACCCAGAAGCCAACGCTCCTCACCCTGCAGTCGAACCCGGAACTCGTGCCGCCAGACGGTCAGGTTCTCTGCAGACTGGCGAATGGAAGCCCGCAAGCCCTCAATATCATCAGGGTGAACACGCCTGAAAACCACATTCACATCCAGTTGAACATCGGTGGCTCTGACACCCAACACCGATTCAATGGCTTCGCTGGCGTAGGGGAAGTGGGCGTGGCCGTCCGCGTCCATCTGGAACTCGTAAACCATGCCCGGCAATCGGCTAACCAGCTTCCGGAACCGGTCATCCATACGTTGCGCCTCCCTTTCCGAGCGCGCGGCCAACGCCTCCGAGGCCAGAATTCGATGACGCAGAATGACCGTAATGGTGGATACCACGAGGATAAAAACACTGGCGATAACCGCAAACACCGCAATTAACGTTTGGTCAATTATGTCCCCGGACGGGATACCCGAAGCGATGCCATCGGCGGGGATGAAGTCGGTGGCAGCCATCGCCACGTAATGCAGGCTCGAAATGGCCAAGCCCATAAAAATCGCCGTTACGATTTTGAAAGCGACGCCGGACGCCTGGACCGGCAACCGTTTCCTGAGCTTACGGATCATCCTGGGTACACTGAGCGCGAGGCTGGCCATCACAACAGCAGCCAGAACAGAGGCAAAAAATAGCGTTGGCCGGTACACCATCTGGGCTTCAACAAGCATTCCGCCCATGCCGATGTAGTGCATCACACCAATGCCCGCCCCCATCAGGGCACCACCCAGAAGAATGGAACCCAGCTTCGGTTCTGCGCGCTGTAACACACTCAACCCGATGTAACCGGAAAATACGACAGGCACAATGGAAGCCAGCGTCAACAGGGGATCGAAGTAAACGTTCATGGGCAGACGAAACGCAACCATGCCGACAAAGTGCATGGTCCACACCCCCAGCCCCATGGCGAACGCGCCGATCAAGTGCCAAAGACGCCTTGCACTACGCGAACCAGAGGCCCTGATAAGATCCACATGGCTGACACTGGCAAAGGCAGCAAGCACAGCTACCAGAACAGAAACTACTACCAGCGGCGCCGAATACTGACCGACGACGGCGTACTCGAAAGACGTACTGGTATCAGCGAACTGGAACTGCATGGAAAGCCGCGTTATTTCGGTGCATTGGCGCCTACTATAGCTGGAAGTGAGCCTGCCTGCTGCAGGCCATCGGGAAAATTCTCCCGCCATTGCTCGGCCCAATGCCGAACATGGTCGCCGGGCATCGGTTTGGCAATACCGTAACCCTGGCCGTAGAGACACCCAATATCCATCAATCTGGCGCTGTGGTCCGGCGTCTCGACACCTTCCGCGATGACGTCAAGGCCGAACGAGTCGGCAAGTCCAAGTATGCCCTGCACAATGGCAAAATCGTTAGGATCGCGCAGCATGTCGCGTACGAAACTCATGTCAATCTTCAGTTTCTCTACGGGCAGCCGCCGGAGGTAGGAAAGTGAAGAGTATCCTGTGCCGAAGTCATCCAGTGAAAACACCACACCCAGCGCCCGGCATTCGTGGATCAGTTCAGAAACCGTCTCCAAGTCTTCCAGTGCAGACGTCTCGACAATCTCCAGTTCCAGCTCGCCGGCCGGCACCGAGGGGTATCGCTCGAGGATGTCTTTCAGGCGACAGGCAAAGTGTTTCTGTCGCAAGTGGAAGGAGTTGATGTTCACGCTCACTGGAACCTCAAGGCCCTGGTCCCGCCACGCAGCCATCTGTCGCATTGCTGCATCGAGCACCCATTCGCCCACGCTGACACTCAGCGCATGATGTTCAATCAGTGGCAGGAACTCGCCCGGCGCCACCAGCCCGAGTTCAGGATGCTGCCAGCGGATCAGGGCTTCCAGTCCAATCACAGCGCCGGTTCTCATGTTGACCTTGGGCTGGTAGTAGAGCACAAACTCGTTGTTCTGCAGGGCCAAGCTCACCTGGCTTACCGACTCGTGGAACTCCCGAACCGCCTTGTCGTTCTCGGTGTCGAAATACTGGTAGCCGTTACGACCCTGCTGTTTGGCGGCGTACATAGCCTGATCGGCCTGGCGCAGTAGCTGATCAGCATCCAGTTCGTCTTTCTGGGGATAGAACGTCAGGCCTATGCTTGCTGTGATATCTACCCTCCGCCCGGATAAAAGCACGTCCTTCGACACCGCTGAGAGAATCCTCCGGACCACATCATCCGCGGTTTCCTGTTTCTCAAGCTCTGGCAACACAATCACAAACTCATCGCCACCGAAGCGTGAGAAGGTGTCGCTGTCCCGTAACTCCGCGGAGATCCGGTGGGTGACAATCTGGAGCAACTGGTCACCGCTTTCATGGCCCAGGGTGTCGTTCACCTGCTTGAACCCGTCCAGATCAAGAAACAGCACGGCCAGCCGCTTGCGATTGCGTTCGGCCTGACGCATGGCCTGGTCGAGCCGATCGCCGAGGAGCACCCTGTTGGGCAATCCGGTCAGCGCGTCGTACCTCGCCATGCTCTCTAGCTGGCGCTGGTAGGTTTTCAGCTCGGTGATGTCACTGATCAGAAAAATGTATCGGCGAACCGCGCCACGCTCGCCCCTGATTGCGCTGATTTTCAGGACCAGTTCGACGACATCGCCCCGTTTGTTGGTCAGCGCGGTTTCTCCCTGCCACTGGCCAAACTGGTCCAGCGCAACGAGCACCGCCGGGCTCAGAAAGGCCGTGTCCTGATCGGGAAACAGCGACTCAACTTTGCAGCCCGCCGCCTCGTCAATCGGGCAGCCCGTTATCTGGCTGAAGGCGGCGTTCACATCCACGATCACAAAGTCGGAATCGGTCAGGAAAATACCTTCGTCCACGTGTCGAAAAACGCTGGCAGTCTCCTGAAGTTTCCGGTCAGACATGAAGCGCTCGGTGGCAATCGAGATCACCTGGCAGGCACGATTGATAACATCCACCTCCCACGGCGTTTGCGGGCCACCAACCAGCCGCAGGATCCGAAGACTCCCCAGTCGAAGCCCCTGGGAATCGCGAACAGGCACCACCTGCCAGGGTCTGCTCGCCAGCGCTGCAATACTCCCTTTACCCACCAGAAGGTACGAAGCAGGCGGAAAGTAAGTGTTTGCTTCGCAGTCGGGCCCGCCCAGTTCAATCACACAGCGTACCCGGATCATGGATTCAAGGTTGGCCAGGACCGTACGATAGACCTCTTCCAGCGCCCCCCGCCTGGCCAGCTTTTCCAGTGCCTCTCGCCCAAACAGCTCGAGCTCGGACATCCTTCTCTGTTCTGTCACCTCGGTTTCCACCGCAATAAAGCCGGTG
The DNA here is from genome assembly GCF_900115175.1 of Marinobacter gudaonensis. Lineage (NCBI taxonomy): Bacteria > Pseudomonadati > Pseudomonadota > Gammaproteobacteria > Pseudomonadales > Marinobacteraceae > Marinobacter > Marinobacter gudaonensis. The sequence continues at coordinate 2,702,310 of NZ_FOYV01000001.1, read as the reverse complement.
ATGCCGCCGTTCTCCGCACGCAAGGGCTCACAGTTGATGCGAACCCAGTAGGGCAACCCATCCTTTCCGCGATTGGTTACTTCTTCTTCAAAACTGCGCCTGTCTGCCAGCGCCCGGCGAATTCTTGTTACCGCCTCCTCGTCCGCACCCGCGTTCGCCAGAACGGGGGCGAGTTTGCGGCCCTTCATATCCTCAATGCCGTATCCGGAAATGCGGGTAAACCCCTCGTTAAGCCACTCCACCCGGCCTTCCAGATCGGTTATCACGATGCCGTTGGTTGAACTGTTCAAAGCCGTCGAGAGCCGCCAGATCGGCGCCGTGAGCACCCGACTGAGGATCTGGGAGGCGAGGATACCCAGAAGCAGCAGCACGCCGAGCAGTACCACCAGTTTGAAGGCTGCACCCGCCAGTTGGGCGGCAACAGGGCCCGAGGGTGCCTGAACCACCACCGTGAGTGGCTCACCGTTGTTTACCGACTGAACCATCTGATAGCGACCCTGCCGTAACGCCTGAACGAACGAGAGATTGCCCGGTGGTTCCAGAAAGCGCAGCTCGCCGTCTTTCATGGGCGCAGAGGTTGGCCGAAGCTGGTCTGTCCAGGGCCCACCGTTGCTTGCGACGACCGTTCCGAAGGGATCGAGTATCGCGAAGGCCAGGGAGGAATCGATTCTTGGCCGGGCCACAAAATCTGAAAGAACCTCGTCTGCCGGTCGCTCGGACAGCTCCACATCGGTGGCCAGGTGGTTCAGCAGGCCCGACAGGCGAGCGACCAGAAGGTTCTCCGTGTTTCGCTCATCGTGCTTGCTCGACTGGATGATAGGCACAGTGCCCGCACCGAGGATGAGCGCCACCAGCGAGTGAAACAGGATGTTCTTGATCTGCTGGCGCCCCAGATAAAACCGGGAAAAGCGTCCGAGCCCTATATTGATCAGCAGGACGGCAAGGCTGGCCACCAGCACATTGAAAACGGCGTTGATGAACTGCTTCAGGGTAATCAGCCAGGAAGACTCGAACGGCAGGGCAATGATCTGCGTTAGGTACAGCAGGGTAATGGGCATACCCGCCAGGATCCAGAACAGGATATCCGCGCTGAGCAGCGACTTGCCTCTGCGGCGGCTCAATCCAAAAACAATCGCCGCTTCCAGAGCAAAGACCAGGGCTGCGTAGGGATGCCCCCACATAAACCAGGTGGCCGCTCCACATGCTCCCGCCACCGCCAGTGCCGCGGGCAGGCTCAGGAAAGCAACGGCAATAAAGACAAAGATCGGCCCGAAAATGAGATCAACGCCGAAGGCGAGGCTTACCGAAAAGATATTGCCCAAACCGGCCAGAAGCGCCAGCACAGGGGCAGCGGCAAAGGTGGCAAGCCGGGCAGAAAACAAACGATTCGCACCGTTCATTGTCCATTACCTCGGTGGGCGGGCATCATCGGCGGGAAGGCTGGAGCAATCGGTTTTCCCGGCTTCTCAATTCATTGTAGTTGACTGGTCCGGAATTGACGGATTATGCGCCTCAGCCCGTGGAATCCCCGGATTCCCGGGCCTCTGAACCAAGCCCCCGCAGCCACGCCGCGCGGAACGTCTCGGCGGCCACACCGGCAATCAAGCCAAAAAACGGATCCGCCCAGAAAGTGACCAGAGCCGTTACGCCAATGACCGGCCAGCAGGACGGTTTGGCAACCCTGAGCCTGCGGGAAAAACCTAGTTCCACCGCCGCAACCAGCAGCAGGGCACCAAGCCCGGCCGCCGGAACCGCAGCAATGAACGACAGTCCGCCGGGCACCAGCGCTACCAATAACAGACAAGAACCGAGGACCACCGGTGCCAGACCGGTGCGGGCACCAAAACGGTAATGGGCCGCGACCCCGCCGGCGCCGTGGCACATGGGCAAGGCGCCGAAAGGCGCCAGGCACAGGTTGGCCAGGCCGGTGGTCACGGACAGCCGTGCCGGTGTGGCCCGGTGGCCCTGCTCACCAAAGTAGTCGCCGACCACCAGCGCCGTCAGCACAATGGCATTGGTGACGGTCAGCGCCAGTTGGGGCAGTACGAGCATGGAGAAGCCCTGCTGCCACTCATCTACGGACGGCAGTTGGGGCAGCGGGAGGGGCTGCGAAGACGCCTCAGGCAGCGCCAATCCCGGGGCACCGATCAAAACCCCGATTCCCAGGGCCACGGCGAGCCCTACAAGCGCTGCGGGCCAGGCTGGCAAGAGCCTGAGCATAAGGATCAGGACCGCCAGGGTCACCAGACCCGCCATCGGGGAGGTAACGATCAATCCGACGCTCATCCAGGCCAGCAGCAGCCCGAGCCCCAGTTGCAGCCCGCTGAGGACCGAGCCGGGCACCAGCCGTGCGGCCCGGTTGATCCAGCCGGTCGAACCCAGAACCAGCAGAATCGCACCAATGAGCATGCCGCCTGCAATCAGGCTGCCGGCACTCATCTGGGTGGTAAGAAGAAGCGCCGCCACGGCTTTCATGGGCTGTACCGGCACGGGCAAGCGGTAATACAGCCCTGTGGCAATGTAGAACAGGGCAAAACCCAGCAGTACGGGCACTGGCGCCAGCCCGGCAACGCCAATGGCCCCGAGCGTCAGCGGCAGCAGCGTACCTATATCCCCCAGCGCGCCGCTGATCTCGGTGATCAGATTCTTTTTGGTCAACCCCATCAGAGGGCTCCTGCCTTAACGGTCTTTTTATTGTTGTCGTTCAAGCGTTGTACACAACTTTGCCAAGCTCACTTATATCATACCCCCCTAACGCCTCGGCGCGCTGAACAAATCGTTCGCTGCCTACAAACCCCAGCAGGCGTTGCATGGCCGGCTCAAAGTAATGGCGCCGGCGCATGGCCACATCAAAATGCTCCTGTTGCAGGGGAATGAACGCCAATCCCTGGCGCCGGGCCGCCGCTTCAATACCCACGCCCACATCGGCTTCGCCCTGGCGGATGGCCAAGGCAAGGTCGTCCTCGCTGAGCGATGGATGCACTGCCCAATCCAGTTGCCGGGCATCAATCCGGTGGCGCGCAAGCAGCCCCTGCAGCAAATGGCTCACGCCGGCGTCGGGCTGGCGGTGAGCCAGCCGGATACCGGGGCGGGCAAGGTCTTCAATCCGGGCCAGCCCGAGGGGGTTGTCCGCCGCCAGCAACAGCCCCTGCTGGCGCCTGGCCCAACGAATCAGCACCAGGTCCCGCATACCACTCAGGCCGAGGGTGGCAGGATCGTTGTAGCTCTGGCTGTCCGCGTGCCAGATATGCACGCCCGCCAGCATCGCCCGGCCATCCACCAGCCGCTGGACACCGTCGCCACTGCCCTGGCACAGCAGCGCCAGCTCGGCGCCGCTCTCTTTCACCGCCCACTCCAGCAGCGGATCCTGGCTGCCCGCCAGCACCTGCGGGGTTGGCGAGCTCACGGCGTCGTCGCCCTCCAGGTGGTTCATCAGCCACAGGTCTATACGCTGGCGAGGGAACAACAGCTTACCGGTTACCCGCACGCACGGAATCACGCCCTGGCTGACCAGATCGTACACCTTGCGCTCCTTCAGACGGAGGTACTCGGCGGCTTCGGCCGTGGTGAGGTAGGCGGGAAGGGGCATGGGCTTCTCCTGGGGTCTGCGATAGGCGTATGACTGTTTTTGACTGCATTAATTTCACAACGCTGTGCAAAGCGTAGTGAAAAGCGCCAGGATGCTCAACGGTGAGGAGACGCGGTTGTGGACAATAATAATGCGTTTTATGTAGCACTCTCGCTACTGTTGAATCTAGATTCGTCACTGCTCCAGATTGTGGGACTGTCTTTGCAGGTCTCGCTGATGGCCGTCGTGATTGCAGCTGTGCTGGGGTTTCCCCTCGGCGCGGCCGTGGCGCTATGGCGATTTCCGGGGCGCGGCGGCGTCGTGGTGGTGCTCAACGCCCTGATGGGGTTGCCGCCAGTCGTTGCCGGCCTGATGGTGTACCTGCTGCTGTCCCGGGCCGGGCCACTGGGCGAGTTCGGGCTGCTGTTCACACCCGGCGCCATGGTCATCGCCCAGGTCGTGCTGGTCCTGCCCATTCTGGCCGCTCTCTCCAGGCAGAAAGTGGAGGAGCTTCTGGGCGAGTATCGGGAGCAACTGGTGTCTCTCGGCATGTCTCGCCTGCGCATGATGCCAACGCTGCTCTGGGACGCCCGTTTTGCCTTGCTGACGATACTGCTCGCCGGGTTCGGGCGCGCCAGTGCCGAGGTGGGCGCCGTCATGATGGTCGGTGGCAACATCGACGGCATTACCCGGGTGATGACCACCGCCATCGTACTGGAGACCGGCAAGGGCAACCTGCCCCTGGCCCTGGGGCTCGGCATTGTCCTGCTGACACTGGTTATGCTGATTAACGCCACCGTCTATCTGGTGGGCGAGACAGCGAGGAGGCGCGCAGGATGACCTCCCTCAACGGGCTTTTCACCGCGGCCACGCTACTATCCCCTGCGCCCGCCCTGCACTTTGACAAGGTGACCTTCAGCCACCAGGAAAAAACGCTTCTGGGCCCCTGCTCGTTTGTGCTCGACGGCGCCGGCCCCACCCTGGTCATGGGCCCCAACGGCGCCGGAAAAAGCCTCCTGCTCCGATTGGCTCACGGCCTGCTCACCCCCACCTTGGGCCAGGTATCCTGGTCTACCGGCATTCGCCCGAGGCAGGCCATGGTGTTCCAGCAGCCGGTGCTGCTGCGCCGTTCGGCCATGGCCAATCTGGTCCATGCCCTGGCGGTAAACAACGCGGCGCGCAGAACTCGCACCAAGCTGGTGGCGGAGGCGCTCGAACGGTTCGGTCTCACCGCCCGCGCCCACACCCCCGCACGAGTACTGTCCGGCGGTGAGCAGCAGCGGCTTGCCCTGGCCCGCGCCTGGGTACTCCGCCCGCAAGTCCTGTTCCTGGACGAGCCCACCTCCGCGCTCGACCCCGCCGCCATTAAGGCCGTTGAAGCTTCGGTACTGGAATTCCACAACCAGGGCACCCGCATCGTGATGACCACCCACGACCTTCACCAGGCACGACGACTGGCCAGCGATGTGCTGTTCCTCTCCGGCGGGCAGGTCCGCGAGCACACACCCGCACAGACGTTTTTCCAATCGCCCGCGTCCCGCGAGGGTCGGGCCTACCTTTCCGGAGAACTGGTTGACTAGTCCAGCTTGAACCCACGACAGGAGAAAACAGGATGAAGAGAGCATTGAATCTGATACTGGCCTGCGTAGCGACCCTGAGCCTGGGCCAGCCCCTGAGCGCCCAGGTGGAGGAGTATATTACCCTGGCTTCGACGACCTCGACCCAGAATTCCGGACTGTTTGACGCCATCATTCCGAAGTTCAAAGAGGCCACCGGCATTGATGTCCGCGTCGTTGCCGTCGGTACCGGGCAGGCCTTTGAAATCGCGCGTCGGGGCGATGCTGACAGCCTTCTGGTCCACGACACCGCCGGCGAGAAACGCTTTGTCGAGAACGGTTTTGCCACTGAGCGCGCCGATGTCATGTACAACGATTTTGTACTGATTGGACCGTCTGAGGATCCCGCCGGCATCAGCGACGCACAGAGTGCCGCCGAGGCCTTCGCAGCCATCGCCGAGGCGGAAGCGCCCTTTGCGTCCCGCGGTGATGACAGCGGCACCAACCGGGCCGAACTGCGTCTGTGGGAGAATGCCGGAGTGGTACCGAGCGGCGACTGGCACCGCGAATTGGGCAGCGGCATGGGCGCCACCCTTAACACGGCCGCTGCCATGGATGCCTACGTGATGTCTGACAGAGCCACCTGGGTGGCCTTCAAGAATCCGCAGAATCTCCAGCTGCTCTATGCCGGCGATCCCGCCATGTTCAACCAGTATGGCAGCCTCCTTCTGACAAAGGAAAAGCACCCGGGGCCCAAGCATGACCTCGCGGAACAATGGCACAACTGGCTGATTTCGGAGGCAGGCCAGCAGGCCATTGCCGACTTCAAGGTGAACGGACAGCAGTTGTTCTTCCCGAACGCGAAGTAACCATCCCGTCTCGACGAGAGCCCGGCCCCGGCCGGGTTTTTTTATGCTTGATCAACCGCTGTTTTTCCCAAACGCCAAATAGGCTAATCTCTGGCAATCTCCGTAGATAACCCACTCTGAAACATTCCGGAACGGCCACAACAAAAATGACGATGGATCCCATACTCCCAGACCCGAAAGATCCCCGCCTGTCCCGCGCCGTAGAGGGTGTTGACGAAACCGGCCAACCGAAATCGATCAGCGTGATCGAAGAACGCCCCTTGACCATCTACCTGAACAGCCAGGAAATCGTGACCGCCATGACCATCGGCGACCACCCGGAATACCTGGCGCTGGGGTTTCTCCTGAACCAGGGCATGCTGACATCTCGGGATGAGGTCACCGGCATCGACTACGACGAAGAATTGGAAGTGGCGGTAGTCAGAACCGCCGGCATGACCAATGTCGAGGACAAGCTGGAGAAGAAAACACGCACCTCAGGTTGTGCCGTGGGCACGGTGTTTGGTGACATGATGGCGGGCCTGGAGGGGCTGGAACTGCCGGATACTCCGGTACACACCAGCACCTTTTACGATCTGTCGTTCCAGATCAACCACACCCCCAGCCTGTACATGGAGACCGGCGCCATCCACGGCACCGCACTCTGCCAGGGCCGTAAGATCCTGGCCTACATGGAGGATGTCGGGCGCCACAATGCGGTGGACAAGATCGCCGGCTGGATGCACCAGAACAACATTTCGCCCGAAGACAAGGTGCTTTACACCACCGGCCGCCTGACCTCGGAAATGGTGATCAAGACCTCCCTGATGGGCATCCCCACCTTGATCAGCCGCTCGGGGTTCACCGCCTGGGGCGTGGACATTGCCCGCCAGGTGGGGCTGACCCTGATCGGGCGCATGCGCGGCCGGAAGTTCACCTGCCTCAGTGGTCAGCATCGGCTGGTGTACGACCAGGACCTGTCACAGGTGCCCGAAGAGGACAAGAAAATGCGCCGCAAGGGCGCTCGGGACGACTGACGGAGGCAACCAATGAAGCAATGCGCGGTGATTCTGGCCGGCGGGCAGGCGACCCGCATGGGCGGTGGCGACAAGGGCCGTCTGATGCTGGGCGACCAGTCGCTGATCCAACGGGTGATAGACCGGATCACGCCCCAGGTGGACGCCGTTGTGCTGAACGCAAACGGCGATTTGAGCCGGTTCAGTGACCTGGGATTGCCGGTCGTGCCTGACTCGATCGGGGATTTCCCCGGCCCCCTGGCCGGCGTGCTGGCCGGCATGGACTGGGCAGCCGAGCAGGGCTATGAGTGGCTGATCAGCGTGGCCGCCGATACACCCTCGTTTCCACTGGACCTGGTTGAACGCCTCGGCCAGGCCGATACACCCATCGCGCTGGCCGCAACGCCCGATCCGGACCGTGGCCGTTTGCCCCAGCCTACGTTTGGCCGCTGGCCGGTGGCGCTACGCCACGACCTGCGGGCGGCCCTGAATGACGGCGTGCGAAAGATCCGCCAATGGACTCAGGCAAAGGGCGAAACCCTGGTCATTTTCGACGACAACGACTTTTTCAACATCAACACCCCGGACGATCTCGCCTGGGCGGAGCAGAACCTGACGTGAACATCATCGGTATTGTGGGCTGGAAAAATTCCGGCAAGACGACCCTGGCCAGCGCACTCATTCGTGAGCTGTCCCACCGTGGCCTGAAGGTCAGCTCAATCAAACATGCCCATCATCAGGTGGATATCGACCAGCCCGGCACCGACAGCTACAAGCACCGGGAAGCCGGCGCCCGCGAGGTCATCCTCGCCGGTGGTCAGCGCTTTGCCATCATGCACGAGTTGCGGGAGGCCGCCGAACCCGCTCTGGAAGAACTACTGGCCAGGCTTTCACCCTGCGACTGGGTGGTGGTGGAAGGCTACAAAACCCACGACCACCCGAAGATCGAAGTACACAGAAAGGATACCGCGCGCGCCCCGCTGTACCGGGAAGATGCCAACATTATCGCCGTGGCCTCAGATTACGATGCGGATTTCCAGGGACCGTTGTTCGATGTCAATGACATCACCGGCATGGCCGACTTTATTATTGAGAACGTTCCGCCATCAGCGAGAGAGTCATGAAACCCCTTCGCAACGACTGCTTTGCCTTGCCCCCCGGGGTGAACTGGACACCGGTTGAAGAAGCGCTGGAGCGCTTGCACTCACGTCTGCATCCGGTGGTGGATGTCGACCGCGCTGTGCCCCTTTCCGAGGTGAATGGCCGCATTCTGGCGAGCGACGTGCTGGCGCCTCGGGCTCACCCCCCCAGCACCAACTCCGCCGTCGATGGCTACGCCCTGGCCGGACCACTGACCGACGTACCCTGCACACTGCCGCTGGTGGATGGCCGCAGTGCTGCCGGCGAGCCCTACCAGGGTACGGTTCCGCAGGGCCATGCCATCCGGATTCTCACCGGAGCGGTAATGCCGGCGGGTACCGATACCGTGGTTCTGGAAGAAGACTGCGAGGTGGTCGATGGCCAGTTGCACCTGAACGGCACCCTGAAACAGGGGGCCAATGCCCGTAAGGCCGGCGAGGATATCCGGGCAGAGGATCACATCCTGACTGCCGGCACCCGGCTGACACCCACACAGATTTCAGTGCTGGCCAGCGTTGGCGTGGCCTCGGTGGATGTATTCCAGCGCCTGCGCGTGGGCGTCCTGTCCACCGGTGATGAAGTCAAACCGGTCGGCGCTGAGGTAACCGACTGGCAAATCTACGACGCCAACCGGCCGATGCTGAGCGCCCTCGTTACCCGGCTGGGCTATGAGCTGGTCGACCTGGGCCACGTGCTGGACCGGGCTGAAGACGTCAGAGCGGCGCTGGAGCGTGGCGCCGAGCAATGCGACCTGATCCTGACCAGCGGCGGTGTCTCCGCTGGCGACGAAGACCACGTCTCGAAAACCCTCAAAGCCCATGGCGAGATCAGCAACTGGCGCATCGCCATCAAGCCGGGGCGGCCGCTGGCACTGGCGATGTTCCGGGGCACCCCGGTGGTTGGCCTTCCCGGAAACCCGGTAGCCGCCTGGGTCTGTGCGCTGCGATTTGCAGCGCCGGCCATGGCGCTGTTGGCCGGAGGCGAATGGTTTGAACCCCAGGCCTACGTACTGCCGGCCAACTTCTCCAAGAACAAGAAACCCGGGCGCAGTGAAATGCTGCGAGCCCGGGTTCGGGATGGCCAGGTGGAGGTGTTTGGCTCGGAGGGCTCCGGTCGGGTGACCGGTCTTGCCTGGTCTGAAGGTCTGGTTGAACTGGACGAAAGCGCCCGGCAGATCGAGCCAGGCACTCCCGTGCGCTTCATTCCCTACGGCAGCTTTGGCCTTTAATCAGTCCACGCTGCCGTGCACCGCAAAGGCTTCCAGTGAAGCATCCTGCGGCGCCCTTGAGCGATAGGTCTCCTCAACCCCCAGGTCGGTCAGGGTACGACTGACCATGAGCAGGGTATTGTCCTCGAAGTCCTCGCACATGCTGCGCATCTGGTCGATTTCTTCACAGGCCACCGGGTATGCAGACTCGATGTCCGGGGCGCCGTAGATCTCCACGAAGGTCTGCGCCAGGGTGTGGCGCAGCCGCTCCAGCTCCGGCTCGGTGATATCGCAAACGCCAACAAAGCTGGCTCGGCCACCGGATTCAATGCTGTACCAGCCGTTGGTAAACGCCTGGCGGGCTTTCCCTTTCAGGTCGGCTTCGGTCCAGTTGGAAAATTCGAAGCCACCGGAAATGGCCCACTCGCCGCTGGGGGCCGGCCGCTCGAAGACGTTCTCATCGGAAATATCCAGTCGAAGGGTTCGGGCCAGTTTCATACGCTTTCTCTCAAAAGGTGTTTTTGCCAATAGCTGTTCGTTACAGGTGCTCGGCAAATTCAATCAAACTCACGGTTTCGGTCATCACATCCTGACGCACCAGCATACGTCCCTTCTCATCCAACCCCACAAACAGGCCTGTTCTGGGCTGTTCGATGCGCTTGCCGATGGCGTCACAACGCGGGCGCCATTCGTTGTGCACCCGCTCAAACCCGCTGTCCAGGAAATAGGTGAGCCACAAAAGTGTATGCTTGGACCAGCTCTCCAGCAGCGCCATCGGCGTTATCTCGACGCAGCCCTCCTCGTACAGGCAGGTCTGGTCGGGTGTTTCGCCAGGCTCCCCGCCCGGGTGGGTGAAGGGCACGGCAATGCCGATCACCAGCCAGTTGGGCATGGCCTTGGGGTCGGACACGTCGGCGGCAAACCGGACACTGCCGCACAGCGCCCCGTTCACCTTGATGCGATCCGGCCACTCGAACTGCACCGGCACTTCGGGCGGTGCCAGGGCACCGAGGCTTTCCGCCAAACCAATCTGTGCCACATACACGGCCTGAATGGCCTCTTCCAGAGGGGTCTCTGGCGCCAGCACCAGGGCGGCGCGCAGGGTATCCACCGCCTCGGAGTAAAACACCGTACCGGAATCCACGCCGGCAACGGCGCGGCTGACAGCCTTGTCGAACGGATCCGTGTGCGGCGGCACCACTTCTCCGGTCAGTAACGGGGGGAAACGGGGTGACTCGATCATCGGATGGCCTGGGCGTAGAGTTCAGAACCAACGATTTCATCGGCCAGACGCTGGAATGCCTGCGCCTGTGGGCTCTCGGGCTTGGACACCACGATGGGCACGCCACCATCGGAGCCGATACGGATGTCCAGATCCAGCGGAATCTCACCGAGGAACGGCGCTCCCAGCTTTTTCGCCTCGGCCCGAGCCCCGCCATGGCCAAACGGGTGATGCTCCTTGCCGCAGCCATCGCAGATAAACGACGCCATGTTCTCCACCAGGCCAAACAGCGGCACGTCCATGCGCTTGAACATATCAATGCCTTTGCGCGCATCCATCAGAGCAATGTCCTGGGGCGTGGACACCACCACGGCACCCGCCACGAAGAACTTCTGGCTCAGGGTCATCTGCACGTCACCGGTACCGGGCGGGAGATCCACCAGCAGTACGTCGAGTCGCCCCCAATCCACCTGGTTCATCATCTGTTGCAGGGCGCCCATCAGCATGGGCCCGCGCCAGACGATGGCTTCCTCTTCCGAGGTCATCAAACCAAGCGACATCAGGGTAACCCCGTGATTTCGCAGCGGCAGGATGGTGTGGCCATCCGGGCTCGACGGCCGACCCGACACGCCCAGCATCCTGGGCTGGCTGGGCCCATAGACGTCGGCATCGAGCAGACCCACCTTCAACCCCTTGGACGCCATCGCCACAGCCAGGTTTGAGGACACGGTGGACTTGCCGACACCGCCCTTGCCGGAGGCGATGGCGATGATGCGGTCAACGCCCTTCGGGTTCTTGTCCTGAGGCCGGGGCGCATCGGTGCCAATCAGGTTACTTTTTCCTACTTCGGTGTACTGGACCATGGAAATTCCTGTCTATCAATCAATTGTCCCGGTAGTCATCACTGGTGCGAACCTTGGGTCTTGCGGCGCCAGCCATGGGCGCTGAGTCGCCATGAAACTGTGCCTTCACCCGGCAGTCATCGCACATCTTGATGAGCTGGACATTATCAGATTTGGTGTACATCCAGTGCTGGTTTTCCAGCTTGGCAACAATCCGGTTGATGGTGCTGGCCACCCCGAATGGCTTGCCACACTGGATGCATTCGAACGGTTCTTCTGCGTGCAGGGCACGGGCGCTGAGTGCCGCCTTGGACAGATCCAGCTGGGGTTTGAGCGTAATGGCTGTTTCCGGACAGGTGCTTTCGCAGATACCGCACTGCACACAGGCGTTCTCGGTGAACTGCACCTCCGGCCGGTCCGGGTGATCACCCAGGGCGCCGGTGGGGCACAGGGACACACAGGCCAGGCACAGGGTGCACTTGTCGGAGTCGATCTCAACCGCGCCGTAGGGCGCGCCCTTGGGCAAAGGAATCGGCTCATCAACCTTGTCCGCCATGGCAGTGGCGGTCACCCGGGTGATATCGCGACGACCGCCAACCAGCAACACCGGTTCGCTGACCCGCCCGGCGTTGTCTCCCGGCGCGGAAAGCTCGATGGCGTCAATGACCCGCACCCGGCTGGGCGAGTTGTGGGTACCCTTGAGCATGGCCTGGGCCAGTTCCACTTCGGCCGCCAGCGCCCGCTTGTCCAGCTCATTGTCCGCCAGGATCAGAACCTCCGCGTAGCCGGCTCCGAACGCCGCCATGATCTCGGCGTGGCCAATCCGGTCCACATGCTCCAGGCCAAGCGGAATCAGGTCATCGGCCAGGCCGTCGTCGTACCGGGCCAGATAGGTGATGGCCTCAGCGCCGGCATTCAGAGTATGGAACACCAGCCGGGGCGATTCGTGAGTGTGCTCGCGATAGGTCTTTGCCATCACGTCCATCACTTTCACCAACGCCTCGTAGGGCGTTTCATTCATGGTGACGGCGGATGTGGGGCACACGGCCGCGCAGGAGCCACAGCCGGCACAGATATCGGAATCGATCTGGATGTGATCCCCGGCGGAAAAAATCGCCTCCGTGGGGCACACGTCCAGACAGCGGGTGCAGCCGGGCTTGTTGGCCCGCGAGTGAGCACACAGGGACTCCTCGAGCCGGAAGTAGACGGTCTTCTCGAACTCGCCGACCATCTCCCTTGCCGTGAGGGCAATGCGCTCCAGTTCGCCGGTTTTGGCAGGGTCTGCCCAGAAGTAGCCGTTGCGCTTTTCATGGCTCGGGAACGCCGGTGCACCGCCGCGCAGGTCAATAAATACATCGCATTCACTGCGAGCCGTGGCCTGGGCGGGTGAATAACCCAGCTCGCCGCGACCGGCCGGATGCAGCGTCTGCAGGCCAGCAAACTCCAGCTTGAAGTTACCGAGGGCACCGTAGGCGCTGGTCAATTGCCCCTTGGCGACGTCGTAGGCGGCGGAAGGCAATTGGATGGGCCCGGCGTCGTTGACCACACAGGTCACACCAAGCTCATCCTGCACCAGCCCGGCCATACGGACGGCCTGTTCGGTCGGGCCCACGATGCAGCAGACCCCGTTAGACTGGATGGTTTTCGCCGGCGCCGACGGTCCGGGCAACTGGGCCGCTGCCACCAGCGCCGCCTGCTTGGCCTCCAGTCGTTTTGGATTGGCGTTGGCCGAACTCCAGCCGGCCCGATCACGGATATCGATAGTGCTCAGCGGCGCCACATGCTGAATCTCGGCGTGGACATCTTCCGCCAACCGTTCGAACAGCGCCGCCTGCTGGCCACAGGCAATGAGCACGTCGTTGCGGGCCCCCAGATGCTCGGCTGCGGTCTTCATATCCTTGCCGCACAACTGGTCTACCGCAACCACCTGCTCGGCACCGGCAACCGCCTGAAGAACCTCGGAATTGAAGGTCTGGCTCTTGTCACAGGTGCACAATAATAGGGATTTTTTTTGGCTCATCAGGAACTTTACTCTGTTCGTTGTTGTTATACGTATACGTATCACTCTCTCACTTCGAGCATGCCATAGCCATCGACTTTCGAACAATTGGATAATTGTTGGAGCCCTGCTAGTTTCTAGCTATAACAAGAAGAGATCCATCATGAGCAGTAGAACCGATCACTGGAAACGCACACTACAGGTTGGCGCCGTTGTTCGCCGGTCTCCCGGAGTAACCCGCTGGGCCAAAGAAATCTGGAAACCTGTTGCTGTCATTCCCGGGGCACCGGACGCCTTCTGGAAAGAACTGGTCCACGACGGCGAGGTGGTTGACTACCACGCCGGCACGGTCACCATGGAGCTGTTTCGAGCGGATGTCGAGGGCTATCTGGTATCCCTCAACATGAGCGTGCCGTCTGCCTGGGTCATTCTCGATCGGGACGTCACCGGTCAGTCTCCTTCAGGCTGGATGCTCAGCACCATCACCGCCAATGCCCACGAGGCGCTGGACTCCCTGGACAGTGGCGAGAGTATCGTCGAGTCTGTTCCCATCCCCGAGTCCCTGGCAGCCTGGATCAAGGAATTTATCGACATGCACTACATCGAGGAGCCGTTCAAGAAGCGGCGCCGGGACGAGGTGCGTGTCGATGCGGTGGAGGACGCCAAGGGCGACCCTCGCATCCGACAGGAAAGCGACGTGTTCCGGGCGCCCACCAACATCAAGAAACCCAAGGTGCATTAACGAGGGTGTAGCAATGGTTGAATCCCGTTGGCAGCGCTGGTCCCGTAAAAAGGCCGAAGCCAATCGAAAGGTTGGGCCTACCCCCGCGCCGGCACAGGAACCGGAACCGTCAGCCCCCGCCCCGGAGCCGGAGCAGCAGGAGCTGGCCATTAATGAGACGCTGTCGGAACAGGAACTGCTCGACAAATACGGGCTGCCTGATCCGGCGTCCATTGAAATCGGCACGGACATCACCGGGTTCATGCGTCGGGAGATTCCCGAGTTTCTTCGTCGCAAGGCATTGCGGAGCCTCTGGAAATCCAATCCGGTGCTGGCCGTATTGGACGGGCTGAATGACTATGACGAGGATTACACGCTGGCTTCCACGGCCGGACAGACCGTGAGTTCGCTTTATCGGGTCGGTGAGGGCATGGTGGAAAAAGCCAAAAAGGCAGCCGAGGTTGTGGACGAGCCGACCAGCAGTCTGGCGCAACCGTCAGAGGTCGAGCCCGTTAGCGACCAGAGCCCGGAAGCCGAAACTGCAATCGAGGCCGACCAAGCCCCGGAGCCGCAAGTGTCTGGCAACCTCCAGGTCACACAGGCGGAACCTGAAGAGACGGAAGAGGCGCCGGAACCCCGGTTCCGGCCTCGCATGCGTTTTGACTATTAGTGAAATACGATTCAGCTATTGGTAAATGTATCGTTGCTTGCTCCACTATTTGCGGATGTGTACTAAGCTAGTGTGAAAGTGCGCACATAATAATTAGAAGGAAACCGACTTGACTGACACGGCGGAAATCCAGTGCCCTCGTTCGATCACCGAAGAAGATCGCGCCAGGGCTCAAATCTATCAGTTGCTGGGCGTGCTGCTGGCCAACCCGCCCACGGCGGAATTGTTGCAGGGTCTGTCATCGCTCCAGGGTGACGACACGCCTCTGGGCCAGGCCTCGAAAAACCTGGCCGCACTGGCCGAGCGCACCAACCCTCACGATGTCGAGCGGGAGTTCAACAACCTGTTTGTTGGCCTCGGTCGTGGCGAACTCCTGCCCTATGCCAGCTATTACCTCACCGGCTTCCTGAATGAGAAGCCCCTGGCGGAACTGCGAACCGACCTGATGTCCCGTGGCATCAAGGCTCGCAGCGACGTAAAAGAACCCGAAGACCACATCTGCACGCTCTGTGAAATCATGGCCGGCATCATCACCGGCGCCTTTCCCTGTGACAGCGATGTGGCCTCTCAGAAAGCCTTTTTCGACGCTCACCTTGCCAAGTGGGCGGAACTGTTTTTTACCGACTTGGAAGAAGCGCAAAGCGCTGTCTTCTACGCGCCGGTTGGCTCGCTTGGGCGGGCTTTCATGGCGGTGGAAGCGGAGGCCTTTGCAATTCAGTAACCGGGATCGCAGATCCCTTAACCCAGGGGGAGGTGTCCAATGGACAACCCGAAGCGTGAAAACAGCCGTCGCCATTTTCTGAAAATGGCCGCCGTTGCAGCTCCAGCTGCCGTGGCAATGACGGTTGCACCGAACGCCGCAGCCGAGGTGGTCAGGAAAGACGTGCCGAAAAGCCGCGGATTACGTGATACCGAACATACACGTAAGTATTTCGAATCGGCTCGCTTTTAACGGGGGTTTGAGTTGATCAAGGTTGCGAAAGGCCCTTGAGAGACTGAGCTTTCCGGAAAAACGAGAATAATAAAAGAGAGAGGTATGAGACATGTTAAGGAAGAAGACCAACGGGGTAGCGAAAGGCCCCCGTGCAGGCTCCTTGCTTTCTTCACTCGCTGCCAAGACTCTGGACCGTCGTCAGTTCCTGACAACCTCCGGTGTTGCAGTGGGTGGCCTGGCAGCACTGTCGCTGACATCCGGACGTGTTGAGGCTGCCGCCCCGACCACCGGTGGCGGTGAAGTGGTTGTCAAGAAATCGGTCTGTACACACTGCTCGGTCGGCTGCACGGTAGAAGCCGAAGTCCAGAACGGTGTGTGGACCGGCCAGGAACCCGGCTGGGACAGCCCCTTCAACCTCGGCGCCCACTGTGCCAAGGGCGCGTCGGTGCGTGAACACGCTCACGGCGAGCGCCGCCTGAAGTCGCCAATGAAACTGGTCAATGGTCAGTGGCAGAAAATCCCCTGGGATCAGGCGATCAACGAAATCGGCGACAAGATGTTGCAGATCCGCGAAGAAAGCGGACCCGATTCGGTTTACTGGCTTGGCAGTGCCAAGTTCTCCAATGAAGGCTCCTACCTCTTCCGCAAGTTTGCGGCCTACTGGGGCACCAACAACGTCGACCACCAGGCCCGGATCTGTCACTCGACAACCGTTGCCGGCGTAGCCAACACCTGGGGCTACGGTGCGATGACCAACTCGTACAACGACATGCACAATTCCAAGGCCATCTTCATCATCGGGGGCAACCCCGCAGAAGCGCACCCCGTGTCATTGCTGCACGTGCTGAAGGCCAAGGAAGAAAACAACGCACCGCTGATCGTTTGCGATCCCCGGTTTACGCGTACCGCTGCTCACGCGGACGAGTATGTGCGATTCCGTCCCGGGACCGATGTGGCGCTGGTGTGGGGTATTCTCTGGCATATCTTCGAGAATGGCTGGGAAGACAAAGAGTTCATCCGCACCCGAGTGTACGGTCTGGATGATATTCGCCAAGAGGTTAAACGCTGGACCCCCGAAGAGGTCGAGCGCGTCACCGGCACACCCGGTGCACAGCTTGAGCGTGTAGCACGCACCCTGGCCAACAACCGTCCTGGAACAGTTGTCTGGTGTATGGGCGGCACTCAGCACAGTAACGGCAATAACAACACCCGTGCCTACTGCGTGCTTCAGCTTGCCCTGGGTAACGTCGGCGTTGCCGGAGGCGGCACCAACATTTTCCGTGGCCACGACAACGTTCAGGGCGCGACAGACCTCGGCGTACTCGCCGACACCCTGCCCGGCTACTACGGTCTCAGCGCCGGCTCCTGGGCGCACTGGGCGCGTGTCTGGGAAGAGGATCTGGAGTGGTTGAAAGGCCGCTTTGCCGTGTGGGACAAGGACGGCAAGTCCCGCGCCATGATGAACGAGAAGGGCATTCCGGTGTCGCGCTGGATCGACGGCGTTCTGGAAGCCAAGGAAAACCTCGAACAGCCGGACAACACCCGGGCCATGGTGCTGTGGGGCCACGCGCCCAACTCCCAGACCCGGATGACGGAAATGAAGGAAGCGATGGAGAAGCTCGACCTGCTGGTTGTTGTGGATCCCTTCCCCACCGTGTCCGCCGTGCTGCATGACCGGAAGGATGGCGCGTATCTGCTGCCAACCACCACCCAGTTCGAGACTTCAGGCTCGGTAACGGCTTCCAACCGCTCTCTCCAGTGGCGTGAAAAGGTGGTAGAACCACTGTTCGACTCCAAGGTCGACCATGAGATCATGAAGCTGTTCGCGGACAAGTTCGGTTTCACCGATCGCATGTTCCGCAACATCGCCATCAACGGCGATGAACCGTCGATCGAAGACATTACCCGCGAGTTCAACAAGGGTATGTGGACCATCGGTTACACCGGCCAGTCGCCGGAGCGTCTGAAGAAGCACATGCAGTACCAGCATCACTTCGACAAGACCACCCTGCGTGCTGTCGGCGGCCCCTGTGACGGTGATTTCTACGGACTGCCATGGCCGTGCTGGGGCACCCCGGAAATGAACCACCCGGGCACCGCCAACCTGTACGATATGTCGCTGCCGGTTTCCGAAGGCGGCCTGACCTTCCGCGCCCGTTTCGGTGTTGAACACAACGGCCAGAATATCCTGGCGGACGGTGTGTACTCCAAGAACTCCGAGATCAAGGACGGTTACCCCGAGTTCACCATGCAGATGCTGATGGATCTGGGCTGGGATGGCGACCTGACGGCGGAAGAGCGTGCGGTCATCGACGGCATCGCCGGAGCGGAAACCAACTGGAAAACCGACCTGTCCGGTGGTATCCAGCGTGTGGCCATCAAGCACGAATGCGCACCGTTTGGTAACGCCAAGGCACGGGCCATCGTCTGGAACTTCCCGGATCCGGTCCCGCTGCACCGCGAGCCGCTGTACACGCCGCGCAGGGATCTGGTAGCGGATTATCCCACCTACGAGGACAAGACGTTCTGGCGTGTTCCGACCCTGTATGAGTCCATCCAGCAGAAGGACTTCAGCAAGGATTTCCCGATCATCCTCACCTCCGGCCGTCTGGTCGAATACGAGGGTGGCGGTGACGAAACCCGTTCGAACCCCTGGCTGGCAGAACTTCAGCAGGAGATGTTCATTGAAGTGAATCCTCGTGATGCCAACAACCTGAACATTCGTGACGGTCACGATGTCTGGGTCCATGGCCCCGAGGGCGCGAAGATCAAGGTCAAGGCCATGATCACGGAACGTGTAGGTGAAGGCGTTGCCTTCATGCCCTTCCACTTCGGCGGGCACTACCAGGGCAAGGATCTGCGGGACAAGTATCCCAAGGGCGCTGACCCCATCGTTCTGGGTGAATCCACCAACACCGTTCAAACATACGGGTACGACTCGGTCACGCAGATGCAAGAGACCAAGGCAACCCTATGTTCGATCATGCCGGCATAAAGAGAGGTGTAGACCATGGCACTTGAAGGACAAGCAAGAGCAAAATTCCTTTGCGACGCCGAGCGCTGCATCGAATGTAATGCCTGCGTGACGGCCTGTAAGAATGAGCACGAAGTTCCCTGGGGTATCAACCGCCGCCGGGTAGTCACCATCGAGGATGGCAAACCCGGTGAACGTTCGATCTCGGTAGCCTGCATGCACTGTTCAGATGCGCCCTGTATGGCCGTCTGCCCGGTGGACTGCTTCTACCAGACCGAAGACGGCATCGTGCTGCACTCCAAGGATCTGTGTATCGGTTGTGGCTATTGCTTCTACGCATGCCCGTTCGGTGCGCCGCAGTTCCCGCAAGCGGGTAACTTCGGCAGCCGGGGCAAGATGGACAAGTGCACGTTCTGTGCAGGCGGCCCGGAAGAAGACAACTCCACGGTTGAGTTCCAGAAGTACGGGCGTAACCGTATTGCCGAAGGCAAACTGCCGATCTGTGCGGAAATGTGCTCCACCAAAGCCCTGTTGGCCGGTGACGGCGACGAGGTGGCGGACATCTATCGCCAGCGTGTGGTGAACCGCGGTTTCGGTTCCGGCGCCTGGGGATGGGGCACAGCCTACGAGAAGAAGGGCGCATAAACTGGCCCGACCGATTCGGGGCCCTTCGGGGCCCCGTTGTCGGTTACGGCAACAATTTCTTCTTGTTGATTCCGCTGGAGTGCTCTAGATGAACAAAAAACTCTTAGGTGTCGTCGGCTTGTTGCTTGCGACGCTGATGCTAAACCCTGTCTGGGCGCAGGACATTCCGGAACCGGAACGAAGCGCGACCGGCGGGGCCCAAACCCTCGAAGATATCCTGCGACGTCAAAAACAGCTGGAAGTCGACGACAGTTTCCGCTCCCAGAACCTCGGTAACCCCGAAAACGCTCCGCCAATCTCGGCACCCCTGGGTACCCGGGGCGGTGTCTCTGATTCGGAAAACTGGCGGGCTATCCGCTATAACGAGATCGATCCCAGCACTCAGGTCCGTGGCCCTGCCGCTGACGTTCTGATTCAGGACGGCGGTATGCCCTGGTACAAGCTTCGTGAGGGGCCGGTCATTACCTACGGTGGTAGCGCACTGCTTGCGATCATTGCTCTGTTGGTGGTGTTCTATTTCGTTCGTGGCCGAATCATGATTGATGGTGGGCCTGCGGGCACAACCATTGAGCGGTTCAAGGCCATCGAACGGTTTGGGCACTGGCTGCTGGCGGGCTCGTTCATTGCGCTTGCACTGACCGGGCTTCTGACCCTGATGGGACGAAGCTTCCTGATTCCGGTGATTGGCAAGGATGCGTTCGCGACCATCGCCGCTGGCTCCAAATGGCTGCACAATAACGTGGCCTGGGCATTCATGATCGGCCTCGTTCTGACGTTCGTCATGTGGGTGTCTCACAACATTCCCAACAAGCTGGACTGGCAGTGGTTGAAGGCAGGCGGCGGTATCATCGGCAGCGGCCACCACCCCTCGGCGAAGAAGTTCAATGCCGGACAGAAGATCGTCTTCTGGACCGTCATGATTCTCGGCTTCTCCGTGTCACTGTCCGGACTGTCACTGCTCTTCCCCTTCCAGATGCCCATGTTTGCTGACACCTTCGGCGTCATCAACAGCATTCTTGGAACCAGCTTCCCGACTGATCTGGCGCCCCATGAAGAGATGCAGTACGCCAACATCTGGCACTCGATCGTCGCCTTCATCATGATGATGGCCATCATCGCGCACATCTACATCGGCTCGGTCGGTATGGAAGGCGCCTTCGATGCCATGGGCAACGGTCAGGTGGACCTGGAATGGGCTCGCCAGCACCACGATCTGTGGGTGGCTGAGGTCGAGGCCAAACAGGGCAAGGGAGGATCATCATGAAAGTCATGATTTCCGCATTTGTCGCAGCGCTGGTTATAGCGTTCGCAGCTCCGCCAATGCTGAACCAGTTCGGTTGGTCTTCCGCCGAGCAGACCAGCACCGAGAGTGTCAGTCTTGACTGAGCAAACCGGGGTATACCAGATCGACGCGGTCGGTCTGGTATGCCCACTTCCCATCCTGCGTTTCAAAAAGCGCACCCAAGGCCTTCCCAGTGGCACCGAGGTCGATTTCCTCGCCGACGATCCCAGCGGTCGTAAAGACCTGCAGGCACTGTGCGAGATCACCGGCCACCGGATTGAATGGATCAAGGAAGAGGGCGCCGGGGTGACCCGCTACCGGATCCGCCTGGCTTGATTATCAAATCCTATCGCTTTAGTTAAGATCCATAGCAAAAAAGCGATCGTAATTCGTTCTTCTCGATTCAATCATTCCGACACGGAGCTGTATCATGAGGGACGGAAAACGACCGGTGTTTTTGACCACCGACCAGATTGCCACGCTGCAGGACCTGATTCTGGAAAAACAGTATCAGCTTGCCGCAGCCCAGGCTGAGAACCTTCAGTCAATCGACTACGCCGGACTCAGTGAAAAGATGAGCCACACCACGGACCTTCTCATGACTCTGTCGACTGCCCTCCCGGAGCCCGCAGAATCCGACCCTGGCGCCCTGAAAGAGCTCCGGGAGAGTGCCTGATCCCATTAGTGACAACCTCGGGGGAGCTTTCGCGCTTCCAGACTGCCGAGTAGCACCTTTATACCCCAAGGTGTGGCTCCTGCGGCGTACCATAGTTCCAGTATTTCCACACTTTGTCCGAACAACACCTGTTTTCGACTCACGCTTTTGCAGAGCAGGCCGTTAATACAACATACGGCATCATCATCGGTGGCGACCGGGACTTGTTACGGGGGAAGAAAACATGTCCATCAGGAAACTGTTTATTGTCTGGATATCCGTTGTACTGCTGGCAATCGCCCTGATTGTCAGTGGTTTGATTGCATTCCGGACCCAGCAAACCATCACCTCGGACGTAGTCGATCGCAAGAACGATCTGGTTGAGGAAATCACCGGAATGTTCACCATTACTGATGAGCTGATGTCCAAACGGGTGCAGAACTCCTTGAACCTCATGATCGAGCGTGGGAACCAGCTGGGTGAAGCCCGTGTTCAGGGCACGGAAATGGTGGCCGGGCAACCCAGGCCAGCGCTTTATCTGGGCGACACTCTGATCAACAACAACTTTGCACTGGTGGATGGCATCACCAAAGTGATGGGCGGCACCGCGACACTGTTTGTTCGTGACGGTCAGGACTTCGTGAGGGTGTCGACCAATGTGAAAAAGGACGACGGCTCTCGGGCGATCGGCACCACCCTCAACATGGCTGGTGCCGCAGGTCGCGCCATCAGCCAAGGCGAGGCTTACTTTGGCCAGGTGGATATCCTCGGCAACCCCTACCTCACCGCCTACAGTCCGATACGCAACGCGGCCAACCAGGTTGTCGGTATCTGGTACGTTGGCTACTCCGCCGACCTTAAAGAACTGGAGCAGGCGATCACGTCCTCAAGCCTCCTTCAAAATGGCTTTGTGGCGCTGGTCGACGACAAAAACAGGCTCAGGATGCACTCGGACACTATCGCGTCCGAGCAACTGCAGGGCATTCTCGAACAAGGCTCCGATGACTGGCAGCTTGACCGCATCGTATTTGAACCCTGGGGCTATCAGATTGTCACCGGATACTCCGAGGCGGAGGTCTCTGCCATGGTGCGCAACCAGACGGTAAGCGCGATTGTCGCCATTCTGGTAGGAGGCCTCATTCTGATCGGTGTGCTGAGTGCGCTGGCACAGCTGGTTGTCGCACGGCCTTTGCAGAAGATGATCGCCGCAATTGATGATATTGCCAGCGGCGGTGGCGACCTGACGGTCCGTTTCAACCCGAAAGGTAAGAGCGAACTGGATGTTATGGCGCGAGGATTCGATCGTCTGCTGGAGCGACTCCAGGCAACCATTTCCGAAACCAAGGAGTCCTCAGAAAGCCTGGTGGACGCGTCCACCAGACTGCGCGGCATTTCAGCCGACTCGGCGACAGTTGTCTACCGGCAGACCGGCGAGACGGCACAGGTTGCCACGGCCATGAACGAGATGACTGCAACGGCACAGAACGTGGCAGAGAGTGCCTCCAGAGCCGAGAATATTGCCCGGGAAGCCGATGGCCTCGCGGAGAGCGGCCAGTCACTGATCAAGCAGACCACGGCGAAAATTCAGAATCAGCTCGACAACAATGAGCGCTCCACCCAAACCAGTGCTTCCCTCAAGGAAGCCTCGGACAACATTGGCAGCATACTCGCCGTGATCGAGAACATTTCAGAACAGACCAATCTGCTGGCCCTGAACGCCGCTATCGAAGCCGCGCGCGCCGGAGAACACGGGCGAGGCTTCGCGGTGGTCTCCGATGAAGTACGAAACCTCGCCCGCCGCACCCAGGAGTCCATCAAGGAAATTCAGGCCCAGATCAACCACCTTCAGGAAGGTGTGGCCAGTGTGACAGATGTTATTGAGGTGGGTAGTCGGTTGGCCAACGAAACCAGCGGAATGATCCGTGAAACCGGCAACGCAATCGATGCCCTTCGCGAGAGCGTGCTGGCCATTCGCGACTCCAACATCGAAATGGCCGGAGCCGCCGAACAACAAAGCAGAGTGTCGGAGGACATCAACCAACGTCTCGAACACATTCGGGAAATGGCCGCAAACAGCGAGCAAAATGCGACATCAACCAATGAAGCAGCGGAAAGCCTCGAGCGTCTTGCTGAGACACTGAAAACCCGGCTGGGATCCTATCGAACCTGAGAGACGGACTTTGCCGGTAGCTGATGGCAGCGGTCACTGGCCTGGTTGAGAGACCGGGCCAGCTCGGGGAGCGTGTTGCGGACATAGTAGGCGACATCCAGATCGCGAACTTTCTCGGCGGTCAGGTCGCCCTGCTTCGATTCCGCCAGGGTACCGTAGGTTTTTTCAGTAATAAGCACATAGTCGGCACGTCCCAGCCGGAGCATGGCGATGGCCTGCTGCCACTCGCTGACCTCGAACGTCGGCCCCTCAAGATCCCGTAACAGGGCCTTGCCGGCAAATCCGCGAACATAGACATAGCGGGCCTTGTCCTCATGCGGCCTGACCTTGTTGGCCGACAGAGAGATTCGCAGATAGCTGGATTTAACAACCGTATCCCCGAATACCGCAAACCGGTCACGGACGGGGTCCTGAACCAGCGGCAGCCCCACGTCAATGCGCCCCAGTTCCAGCTCATGGACCAGCCTGGCCAGAGGCAGCGTCACGAAATCATATCGGTAGCCGGCACCATCCAGAATACAGCGGTAGGCCCCGGCTATCGGCCCGTAGAGGCCATTTTCACCAACGGCGACGACATTGCTGAACTCCTGCCCGACCCCAACCCGGTAGCTTCTGTTTTCTCCGTGCGCCGGGAGGAGCGTGCACAACATGGCAGCCAACGCCAACAGCCTACCCATCAACTTCAGCTCCGTTACTTGTTATCGACGGCTCATACGATCACTTGCTGCCCGAGTCGCATGTCGCACCACTATAAGCCTTTGGCTCGCCCCGGGTACATACAGGGGCTGTACAGATTGGGTAACCGGTACTGCAAAAAGGTTACAGAAACACCGGACATGACAACAGACCTGTTCGTTATTTTAGAACGTTTCGTCCGGATATATATATTTTTATTCACTTAAAAAGCCCGGGATACTACGCCTACTCACCTATCGCTGATTACGGGGTCCTTCATGTTCGATATCCAGCACATCGAACCCTTGCTCTTGCTCCTGGTACCGCTGTCGTACGGCGTCGGCGCTTTCGCTACCGCGAGATCAGGCCAGAGGGCGAGTGTGCTGATACGGTCGGCCATCTTCAGACTGGCGTTTGTCTTCGCGCTGGTTGCGGCCATTGGCAGCGTTTGGTGGCCGGTATCGGCAACCTGGCTGAGCCAGGCCCCCCTGGCCTTCATCATGTTGCTGCTGATCACCCTGCTGGGCATGGTGCTCGGGCAGTTTTCCGAAAGGTACCTGGCGGGAGATCCCGGGCAACGCCGCTTCATGGTCTGGCTTCAGGTGATTCTCGCGAGCGTCTCTGTGATTGCCATCACCAACCATCTGGTGATGTTTCTTGTCAGCTGGGTCGCCATCAGTGTGAGCCTGCACCAGCTGCTGATGTTCTTTCCGGATCGCCCCCGTGCCGCCCTCGCCGCCCACAAGAAGTTCATCTTCGCGCGATTGGCCGAGCTGTGCCTGGGCATCGCCTTCGCACTGCTCTACATCCAGTACGATACGCTGCTGATCGATCAGATTCTGGCACGGGTATCCGCAGATGCGGACATCCCGCCGGGAACGCAAACCGCGGCGATTCTTATGGCGGTGGCCGCCTTGCTCAAATGTGCCCAGATACCGTTCCATGGCTGGCTTATCCAGGTGGTGGAATCACCCACCCCGGTGTCTGCTCTGCTCCACGCGGGCGTGGTCAACCTTGGCGGGTTCCTGATGATCCTGATGGCACCGCTGATTTCCCAGGTTAGCGCGGCCCAGTGGCTGCTCCTTCTGGTGGCGGGCCCCACCGCGGTGTTCGCCAGCCTGGTGATGATGACGCGTATTTCCATCAAGGTCCGACTGGCCTGGTCCACCTGCTCCCAGATGGGCTGGATGCTCGTGGAGTGCGCACTGGGCCTGTACGAGCTGGCGCTGCTGCACCTGGTGGCCCACTCCGCTTACAAGGCGCACACCTTCCTTAACGCCGGGAATACCGTGGAGCTGTCGATGAAAAAGCGCCTGGTTGCCGTAAACCAACCGGATGGCAAAAAGTGGCTGGCGGCGACCTGCCTGGCGGGACTGTTTGTTGTACCAACGATGCTCCTCTCCCCCGGATCGGGTGCGGCTCATCATTTCTCCTGGCTTGTTCCGGGGATCGCGCTGGTCATTCTGTTCTCGGAATTTTTCTCCGCCGGCGGTGGTGTTATGAACAAGGCGAGGGGGCTTTTCATCGGCGCCGCCTTCTGGACTCTCTACTGGCTCCAGAAAACCTTCTTCAACCTGATGCTGGCGCCACCGGCAAACCCCACAAGCCCGCTTGAGCTTCTCTTCGTCGGCGTGCTCTTCGGGGTTCTCGTACTCGGCTACTACCAGATCCGCTATCACCGTTTCTCTCCAGCCGGTGCGCGGCTCTACCGGTTCCTCTTCGCGGCCGGTTACCTGGATGAGTGGTCCACTCGCCTGACCCTGAAAATCTGGCCGGCCAAACTGCCTGATGTGGTGCGGCCACGGCCCGTTGTCACTGTCTCTTCACCCTCTGGTTCCAGGGAGTCTGCCTGATGCTTACCACGCAAACGACCGAGTCTTCCGAGCAACACGACAGCACTCCGGACTGGTACGCTGCGGTTACTGAAGCCTGCGACCGCATCGCGCCGTCCTGGCCCCTGGATCAGATGATCGCGGTCAATCCCCTCTGGGAAATGCGCGACCGGCCGTTTGCCGAGGTTGCTTCGCGCATGGCAGCGCTGAATGGCACCTGCTGCCAGAATCATGCGGCGCTTCACAGCCTTGGCGATACTCCAGCGTCGGCCGAGACCGCCCACATGCCCGAGCACTGGCAGAACCTCAGTGCCCAGCTGGATCGCAATCGCGACACCGCGCACCAGGTCGGCTGGCAGGATGAGGTGGTGCACCAGATCAGCCAGTTCTGCGGCGACTACTTCCAGCGCCTGGACGCCGGTGATTTTCAGGCCGACGCCCAGGATCTTTACTACAGCTGGTTGCAGATGACGCGGGCGGATCGGGGCATTGCCATTGTCATGGGAGAGCCCTCTCTGCCCTCCCAGTTCCAGGTTCTGCCCGATCGGTATGAAAAACTGATCACCGATGGCTTCAACGCCCTGGCTGCACAGCCCGACCACGCCCCGGACTACGCCCATGCCCTGTTGCTGGACATCAACGGCTGGTCCTCCTGGGCCGCCTATCTGCGCTGGCAGGCCAGGCTCCGAGGCAGCGAGGAAGATCTTATGCCGGGACTGCTGGCCATCCGCCTCGCCTGGGAGCTGGCGATCTGGCGACACGTTCAGCATGGCGGCGGCGCGATCTTCGCCGAGCTGAAACGTCACTGGCTCAGGCAATGGCAAGAGTGGCCAGAGATGCTGCATACCCATGAGCAGTCCCAGATTGCCGGCTGGCACCATCAGACCGAGGCGGAAGCAGCGTACCAGTCACGACTGGCGGGAAAGCTGCTGTCCGGGCCTGCCCGTGAAGACCTCCCGGATGATCAGCCCCTGAAGCTGCAGGCTGCCTTCTGCATCGACGTACGCTCGGAAGTTTTTCGTCGCGGGCTTGAGGCCCAGGACGAAGCCATCCAGACTCTCGGCTTTGCCGGTTTCTTCGGGCTGCCCATTGCCTACCGACCCAAGGGCACCGGATTCTCCCGGCCCCAATTGCCCGGCCTGCTTGCTCCCGCGCTGGAAGTCTCGGAGGTCGAGGCGTCGTCCAGCTTCCGCCAGCAGTCGCTGGCCAACCACGTTCACTGGTCGCAGTTCTCCAACGCCGGGCCGGCGAGTTTCAGTTTTATCGAAAGCATGGGGCTGGCCGGTCTCGCGCGCATGGTCCGCAAGACCTTTTTCGGCACGGCCTCGGAAAACCCGGTCGACAAGCTACACAGGGACCAGACCGAGTTCGAAATCCGAAAAGATGGCACTTTGCTGGGCGCCGAGGAAAAGGCGGAACTGGCGGAGGGAATTCTCCGCGCCATAACGCTGACGGACCGGTTTGCCCCCATCGTACTGCTGGTCGGACACGGCAGCAGCACACGTAACAACCCCCACGCCGCCAGCCTTGACTGCGGTGCCTGTGGTGGCCAGACAGGCTCGGTCAATGTCCGGGTTCTTGCCGGCATTCTGAACGACCGGGACGTACGCGCGGCCCTGGCCGAGCGCGGGCTGACCATTCCCTCCGGGACGCGTTTCGTAGGGGCACTGCACAACACCACCACGGACGAAGTGGAGTGCACCGGTGAGGTCCCCAGCGAGATCGCTGACTTCCTGGCCCGTGCCGGGGCCCAGGCACGTCGCGAGCGGGCGACCCGTCTGGGCATCGCCAACGAGCGGGATGTCGACAGCACCATCCGCAAGCGCAGCCAGGACTGGTCAGAGGTACGGCCCGAGTGGGGCCTGGCCGGTAACGCGAGCTTCATCGTCGCTCCCCGCTCAGCGACCCGGGGCCTGGATCTGGAAG
This sequence comes from Marinobacter gudaonensis, assembly GCF_900115175.1. Lineage (NCBI taxonomy): Bacteria > Pseudomonadati > Pseudomonadota > Gammaproteobacteria > Pseudomonadales > Marinobacteraceae > Marinobacter > Marinobacter gudaonensis. The sequence goes on along the minus strand of NZ_FOYV01000001.1, from coordinate 2,674,428 downwards.
GGCGAAGCTTCCTGCACGACTACCATTGGCGCGACGATGAAGGCTTCAAAACCCTTGAGCTGATCATGACCGCGCCCATGGTAGTTACCCACTGGATCAACCTGCAGTATTTCATGTCTGTCACCGATAACCTGCATTACGGCAGCGGCAACAAGGTGCTGCATAATGTAGTGGGTGGCCACATCGGGGTGTTCGAGGGCAACGGCGGCGACCTGCGGATCGGCTTACCCCTGCAGTCGGTGCATGATGGCGAGCACTGGGTGCACGAACCTCTGCGCCTGAGCGTATATCTGGCAGCTCCAAAAGAAGCGATTGCGGAGATCGCCCGGAAGCATCCGGTGGTGCAGCAACTGATCGATAACGACTGGCTGTACCTGTTCCGGATAAACGACGAGCAGACCTCCATTGAACGTTATTACCGAGACGAGTGGCTAACTCATGCCTGACACCCTCACGCTGGATGCAGCACGCCCCGAGGACCTGGACCAAGCCGCCAGCCTGCTCCGCGACGGGCACCTGGTGGCGATGCCGACCGAAACGGTGTACGGCCTCGCCGCCGATGCCAGCAACGAACAGGCGGTGCGAAAGGTCTTCGAAGCCAAGCAGCGGCCCATCGGGCACCCACTGATCGTGCATGTTCCGGCGCCGGAACGGATCAGGTTATGGGTCGAGCACCTGCCAGACAACGCCATTCGGCTGATGGAGGCTTTCTGGCCCGGGCCGCTCACTTTATTGCTGCCGAAGCGGCGCGGCGTCAGCGACTTCATTACCGGCGGCAATCCAGGTGTGGCGGTCAGGATGCCGGCCCATCCGGCAACGCTGGCAACCATGGAACGGCTGGGCCGGGATCTCGTTGCCCCCTCCGCCAATCCCTATGGCAGGATCAGCCCGACCTCCGCGGACCACGTGCTCGCTGGTCTGGCCGGAAAGATCGCGGCGGTGCTGGATGGCGGCGACTGTTCCGTCGGTATCGAGTCCACCATCATCGACCTGACCGGCGACACGCCGGTTATTGCCCGGCCCGGACAGATCTCACAGAGTGATATAGAACAATGCCTGGGCATCACGCTCGCGCCGGGCAAGAGCGCCAGCCAGGCCGTGCCGGGCAGCGTCAAACGGCACTACCAGCCGGTGACGCCTACCGTTGGCGTAGCCACCGAACGTTTTGCTGACAGTCTGCAGGAATTTGCAGCGCTCGGAGGCCGAACCGGTGCGATCTGGTGGCAAACCGCACCGGGAGACGGTGCGTCAGAAGCCATCCGGCTCGGCGCTGATCCGAAAGACTATGCCCGCATGCTCTACACCGCGATGCATGCAATGGACCGGGCCAACGTCGACCGGATTGTCATCGAGCTTCCACCCGCGCAGAGCCAGTGGTTGGCAGTACTCGACAGGCTTGCGCGGGCCTGCACTGAAGAGAATGATTAGCGATCTTTATCCGGCCCGATCAGATCAGACAACTGCTTGCGGACCGACTCTATGTTGTCTTCACCGCTTTTCTTGAGTTCATCCAGCTTTTTGCGGCCTTCGGAGATTTTTCCCTCGACCGAGCGCAGGGCGTCGGACGCACTCTCCTGAATATCCGCGCTGGCCTTTTCATTTTCCGCTTCGGCCTCTTTCGCCTTGGCGTTGGCTTTCAGGGAATCGGCCTGCTTTTCCCACTCTTCCAGCTGCGCTTCGGCTTTTCTGATCAGTTCGTCTTTCAATGACATAACTACCCTCCCTGAAGGAGTCGGTGAATTGACTACATCTCCATACTTGGGAGGGCAAACGACAAAAACAACCCATGCGAACGGGCCACAGCGGATTCAGGCCGGTTTATCGTGGCAAACCACGACTGGTTCCCACACTTTCGCTGCGCACAGAGACTGGGGAAGATAGTGGAAACTCGGCTCTCCAGTTTTGTCGACTTCCTGAATCCGCAGGCCCGAGTGGGAAAGTCCATTATTGCGATTGATCAGAACTGTCCGATTCCGAGCGTCCGCGCCGCTCTGGCTGAAGCTCCTGTTCGATCCAGTGCCGTACTTGGTGGCGGTCCCGCCGACGGATCAACTGTTCGCTGTGAATGTTGTGGGGGAAGATTTCCGGGCCGCCTTCATGGCGCAGCGTGAAGCTTCGACGCACACCCACCGGATACTTGCTGGGGCCATGAATCACCGCCGCCCCCAGTTCCACATCGGTGATATCCTCGAACAGGTAATCGCTGTCGCTGTCTTCGCTCCGGCGCCCCAGGATGATGTTGCGAAACGATCCCAGCACCAGATAGCCGCCCGGCTGCAAAGGGCCCTGACGTAACACCTGATGCACGTTGACGTCGTCGGCGCTTACCCGCCGGTACTCGGTGACGGTCATGGTCTTTTCTTCACCGGCCCGGGTATGAAGCACGGCCTGCACACACTGGACATGCACGGTTTCCTTGCCCATGTTCACCAGCAGACACAGGGCGTCGGGATTCTCATTCTGGGCGTGGTGAATCACCAGGTAGGGCCGGTTGTTTCGTTTGTACTGCAGAAAAAACAGCTGGAAGTAAACAATCCAGACCAGGGCCATGACCGCGCTGCTGATCGGAGCGACGTATTCCATCCACTCACCCTCCCTTTAACCTGAGTCTTCAGAAGGTTAGCACGATGTCTGCGGTTCGCACGCCCGGGCGCGTCAAGCGTCAATCTGGAAAAAGCGGGTCAGATCGGAGATAATTTCGCCACTTTTATCGCCGCAGTGTTACGTACAAGTCTCTGCTTATGACCATTTACAGCGTTTTACAGCTACTGATCTTTTCCATACTGCTACTGAACTCCGTGCACCTGATGCCGGCGTTCAATCGGCTTCTGAAGGGGGCAGACTCTGCCTTCCGCTCCGGCTGCCTGTGCGCCATCCTGACCTTGCGCCTGGCCCGCAATATCCTCGGGCTGATCCTGGTGACGGCTTCCACCGCTCCCAATCCCGAGATTCATGCCCTGGTTCCCAAGGGTATCCTGCTGTTCCTGGTTCTGGCGCTGCTCAATGCAGGGCTGACCCAGTATCTGGAGCGCAACCGGCTGGAAGAGGACGCGGGCTTCTGAGTGCGCTCGCCGTGCGGTTGAAAGCGCTTTGATCTCAGGCCCTGGCACCCATCGGTGAGGCAACGAATTCGGCACGATTGCGGCCATTTTGCTTGGCACGGTACAGCGCCCGGTCGGCACTTGCCAGCACATCCTGGAAGCGACCGTGCTCGGGCCCGAGAGTGGCGCCTCCGATGCTGGCCGACAGATGCACCGGCACGTTATTGATTTCGCGCCCCGTCTCTGCAATCCGCTGCAGCAGGCGAGCGGCCACGGCCTCGACCGCCTCGCGGCTGTTGTTGCGCAGCACGGCGGCAAACTCCTCACCTCCGACCCGTCCGATGACGTCATCATCCCTCAACTCCGCCGTCAGAAGGTCGGCCACGGTTCGCAGCGATTCATCGCCGACCGCGTGTCCCCAACGGTCATTGATCTGTTTGAAATGATCAAGATCGATCATCAACACGGTGATCAGGTTGCCCGCTTTTCGGGCCTTGTTGAAGGCCAGCTCTCCCTCCCGGTAAAAGGCGCGGCGGTTCAGAAGCTGGGTCAGTCCGTCCTGCTCTGCCAGCGCCACCAGAATCTGCTCGGCACGGGTAAACGCCAGTAACGGCAGTGCCATGGCCGTTGCACTCACCAGCAGCAGGTGGTTGACGAGGATGAGCTTGAGCAGGGTTTCCACGTCCAGTTGTCCGCCAAGTACCGGGGCTAACCCGATCACCAGCACCTGGGCCATCATCAGGGTACCGTGAATGGCAAAAAGCGTTTGCAGGATTGCGAGGGGCAGGCGGGGCTTGCGTTCAATGGCGCCCAGACGGTATATCGCCAAGCTGAACAGGAGCGCTGAATACAAGGCAGTCAGAAACCGCGGAACGTGAGGGTCAAAGCCAGCGCCCGCCGCCAGGCCCAAAAGGTAGATCACAGAGGCTACGTACAGGATCCGGGCCGAACCACGTGTTCCCGCCGGGGGCAGATCCATAAGCAGGTGGATACCCGCTAACAGCAGCATCGGAGAGAGGCCCAGCAGGAGATGGGTGACAAACGTAGTACCGACCGGCAAATCGGTCAGGCGCTCCGCGACCGCGATTGCGGTGCCCGCGACAAAGGTCAGACAGGCGACGGCCCAGTACAGGAAACAGCGTTCCCGATGCCGCAGGTGATACATGGCCCAAAGCATGCCACCGATCAGCAGGTTGATCATGACCGAGGTGACCAGCAAGGTTGGCAGGTGCATCGTCAGGCTCATGGCGGTGGGGCAGTCCATGCAGGAGTTATCATTACCAGCAGACTATCAGCCCCGGCCCGCCGCTTGCGCCCCTGAACTGTAGCGTTTGGTATGATATTTGTGACAGACATCACGCATTCCACGAAGGTGACTCGAAACCCCATGAATCCAACCATCGAACTGCTCAAATCCCACCGCTCGATCCGTAAATTCACCGACCAGAAAATTCCCCCGGAGCTGCTGCGAGAACTGATCCGGGCCGGTCAGTGCGCCGCCAGCTCCAATCATGTGCAGGCTTACTCCGTGATCCACGTGATTGATCCGGACAACCGCCGGAGAATCGCTGAGCTGGCCGGTGGCCAGGACTACATTGCCGAATGCGCGGATTTTCTGGTGTTCTGCGCCGACATGCGCCGGTCCACTGACGCCGCCGAGCGCGCCGGGGCCGAGGTGACCCGGGGCATGACCGAACAGTTACTGGTGGCCACCATCGACGCCAGCCTGATGGCACAGAACGTGGCCATCGCAGCCGAGTCTGAGGGCCTTGGCCTGTGCTATATCGGCGGCATCCGAAACAACCCGGCCGAGGTCAGCGAGATTCTGAAGTTACCGGAGCACGTGTACCCGGTGTTCGGCATGTGCCTCGGCTACCCGGACCAGACACCGGAGATAAAGCCCCGTTTACCTGTGGAAGCCATCCTCCGGCAGGACTATTACGCCGATACCCGGGACGAGGAACTGGTGGCGGGATTCGACCGGACCATGAACGAGTACTACCGGCTCCGCACCGGCGGCAACAAGGACACAACCTGGTCGGAACAGCTCAAGCCGTTGTTCACCGCCAAACTGCGACCGCACATGCGTGAATTCCTGCGCAAATGCGGCTTTGAAATGAAATAGTTCCGGATGGGCCTCAGTTCCGGTCGCTCAGCTTTTCCCAGACGGTCAGCTCGGAGAAGCTGTGCTGGAACTTGTTGCGGGTCTCGCGGATGACAAACGGCAGGCTCCAGGGCTCGAACAACAGCCGGAAATTTGGCGCCAGCATGGCTTTCAAACCATCAAACGTGGACACTTCCTCGCCATCTTGCAGGAAACCGCCCACCCAGTGCTCCTTCGGCGTGTACTCCTCAAGCCAGGTGTAGGGTGAAGCAATCACTAGCAGGCCCAACTCGTTGATCCGTTCGTGGATGGATTCCAGGAACAGCGACGGCTGGTAGAGCCGGTCGATCAGGTTGCCCGCCAGCACCAGATCGTAGCCGTTGAACTCCGGCTTCAGATCGCAGGCGTCGCCCTGATGAAACGCCACCCGGTCAGCGCTCGCCTCCAGCCCCAGGGACGCAAGGGTGCGGTGCTGGTAACTGACCAACTCCCCCTCCTCCGGCCGGGCGTAGCGCACCTCCCTGTCCCGCGCCACTTCCCGGCACTTTTCCACGAACACACTGGAATAATCGATGCCATCCACGTGTCGGAAATGCCGGGCCAGCTCGAAGCTGGTCCGGCCGCAGGCGCAGCCAATGTCCAGCGCCCGCTCAAGAGGACGGCCGTCCATGACCGACAGGGCTGCGTCGGCCAGCGCCTTGGGAAAATTGGCCTCGCCGTGCCAGCGCTCACCGAAGTGGAACTCAAGGTACTGGGCCAGTGCCGTGTCTTTCTCATAGAAGTCGCTCTGCTGCACGGTAAATCTCCTCGGGGGCGGGGCTGGGATCATTGAATTCGTTGGTCTGGCGACCTCAGGCTCTACTATTCTAGGCGAATAACCACAGGAAAAACCAAGATCAGGATCTGGCAATGAACGAACCCACGATTGTCACCCACGCTGACGACGGCATTTACATCATCACCCTGAACCGACCCGACCGGCGCAACGCCGTGGACGGCCCAACCGCCGACGCCTTGCGACTGGCTTTCACCGAGTTCGAGACTAATGACACGTTGAAGGTCGCCATCCTCTGTGGCGCCGGAGGCCACTTCTGTTCCGGAGCCGATCTGGAAGCCATCGGCGATGCGGAGCGACGCAACCGGGTAGATCCACACGGCACGGACCATGGTCCCATGGGGCCGACCCGCATGCAGTTTTCCAAGCCAGTGATCGCTGCCATTTCGGGTTACGCCGTCGCCGGCGGGCTGGAACTGGCCCTGATGTGCGACCTGCGAATCGCAGAGACGTCGGCAGTGTTTGGCGTGTTCTGCCGCCGCTGGGGCGTGCCCCTGATCGACGGCGGCACCGTTCGCCTGCCTCGCATTATCGGCCACGGTCGGGCCATGGACATGATCCTGACCGGTCGGCCAGTGCAGGCGGACGAAGCGCTCGCCATGGGGCTGGCCAATCGGGTGGTACCCGACGGCTCGGCCCTGGAGGCTGCCCGTGAACTGGCAGCCAGCATCGCCGGATTCCCGCAGCGATGCCTGCGGGCAGATCGGGCGTCGGCCATGCGCCAGTGGGATCTCGACACCCGGAAGGCCCTGGAAGCCGAAGGCGCCGGCGGCTACCCGGTGGTGCTCGAGGAAGCTCTGAGCGGCGCTCGCCGATTCACCGAGGGTGCTGGCCGCCACGGCCAGTTCTGAGCAGGCCGGTGAGCCAGTCTGTCAGGTCCGGGTAGGCGCCCAGGTCGAGAACAAACTCCTGCCCCCGCGCGGCGGCGGTCAGGTAACACCAGGGCGGCGCCAGCTGCCAGCGGTCGGCCCGGCTGTGGTAGCTCAGGGGCGGGCGGTCGCCGCCCGGGAAGAAACCGGACGGCAGTCGCCAGCGGGTGGGCAGGCGACTATCGGGATCCGTCAGAACCAGCGCCTCCTGCAGTTCTGGAAAGACCCCGCTGCCGGGCAGGGCCTCAGTCCCATTCGACCATTGAAAGGAAGACGACGACACGTAGAGGGTGTTGCCAGGGTCTGGCTGACCGTGGCGGTGAGGATGGTAGTCTGCCCATGGCAGTGCGCCGGTCGGCAGTTCGTCCACGGCGTGCACCTCGGCAACATGCAGCCAACCCCAGATAGCATGGAACGGTCGCGACCCGGGCACAAAACGCCACCGCCGTTGATGGATCTCGGCGTTGCGAAAAACGCCGAAGAACAGGAACAGGTCCCCGGCCCTGACACCCTGATTGCGGAGATGTCCCTGAGCAGCGCCGGTCTGTCCGAGTACCGGACGCCAGCCATCGGCCCGGGGGTAAGCGCTAGCAATCAGGTCCGGATCCAGGTGAGCGCCATGACCGCCCCGCACGCGGCCGCCGGTCAGATCCCGCACCAGCCGGTCCAGGCGGCGCTGCTCAAACATCACGTCCCGGTATCGGACCCGGGAGGCCTGGTCCGGGATGGGCAACACGCACAGGGAACCATCTGGAAGAACCGGATTGGGGCAACCGCCGGCGGATGAGTCAAAGCCTTTCCGGCTCAGGATCAGTCGCATGGCCTCTCTCGAAAAGCGTGGGGATGTAAGGGGATGTAACCAGCGGTCAATGCTATCGTAGAAACAACAACAATGCGCAATCAACACACACCGGGCCGGCCTGCACCATGAGAATTGTCTGTATTTCCGACACACACAGCATGCACCGCCAGATACAGGTACCCGACGGCGATCTGCTGATCCATGCCGGTGACTGCCTCGGGGTGGGGACACTGGAAGAGCTGGAAGACCTCGACCAGTGGTTCTCCGAGCTGCCGCACCGGAACAAGATCCTGATTGCCGGCAACCACGACTGGTGTTTTCAGGATGAACCGGCAGATGCACGGGCACGGGTGCGCCACGCCCACTATCTGCAGGACAGCCCGCTGGAGGTGGCGGGCCTGAGATTCTGGGGCAGCCCCTGGACACCGGTTTTCTTCAACTGGGCGTTCAACCGGGAGCGGGGCGACGCCATTGCAGAACGCTGGGCGCAGATTCCGCAGGACACCGACGTTCTGATTACCCATGGCCCGCCAGCGGGCATCCTCGACCGGATCGAATCGCCCTCGGGCAGTATTCATCCTGGATGTGAAGCACTGGCGGAACGCGTGGCCAACCTTCCCCTGAAACTGCATGTGTTTGGTCACATCCACGAAGGCCACGGCCAGCACAGGATCGGTGACTGCCTGTACGTAAATGCCAGCAGTTGCAATGGCCGGTTCCAGCCCGAAAACCCGGCCATCGTGATTGACCTCTAGCCCGACCCCGGCAAACGCCCCAGGCCTTGAAACCGGCGCCAGTGAACGCCATGTTTGCTTCTTGCCAACCATCATTCCTGCCCGGAGAGTCCTATGTCCCGCTCGGAGAACCCGATACCCAAAAGTCCCGACTACTCACTGCTTGAGCTGGCTTCGGTACGGGAAGGGGATTCCGTTGGCACCACCCTGGCCAACAGTGTCGCCTATGCGCAACGGGGGGAACAGCTCGGCTTCAAGCGCTTCTGGCTGGCAGAACATCACAACATGGAAGGCATCAGTAGCTCCGCGACCGCTGTTCTGGTAGGCCACATTGCAGGCCAAACGAGGACTATCCGGGTTGGGTCGGGCGGGGTCATGCTGCCCAACCACCCGCCGCTGGTGATTGCCGAACAGTTCGGCACTCTGGAAAGCCTCTATCCCGGCCGCATCGACCTGGGGTTGGGCCGCGCGCCCGGCACTGACCCGGTCACCGCACGCGCGCTAAGACGCGATGGCCTCGGCGCGGAGCAGTTTCCGGAGGACGTTGCCCGCCTGCAGACCCTGCTTGGGCCATTGCAGCCCGGACAGCCGGTAAAGGCCATCCCCGGTGCCGGCACGGAAGTTCCCATCTGGCTACTGGGCTCCAGCCTTTACAGCGCCCAGCTGGCCGCCATGCGCGGGCTGCCCTACGCCTTCGCCGGCCACTTTGCGCCAAGGCTCTACCGCGAAGCGCTGAAAGTCTATCGGGACAATTTCCAGCCATCCAATCGCCTGGAACACCCTTATGCCATGCTGGCGATTCCCGCCATTCCGGCAGACTCTATGGAGGAAGCCGAATATCTGGCCACCACCAGCTACCAGCGTATCCTCGCGCTGTTCCGGGGTCAGCCACTGTGGATGAAACCTCCGGTCGCCTCCATGGACGGGCTCTGGAACGCAGGCGAAAAGGCAAGCGTGCAGGACTTCCTGAGCCTCCAAATACTGGGTGATGCCGACAGCCTGCGCAAACAGCTCAGGACCCTTCTGGCGTCAGTGGAGGTGGAAGAACTGATGTTCACCGTCGACGTCCACGACCCGGAGAAGCGTCGCCATGCGCTGGATATCCTGGCCGCTACTCGGGATTGAGCGCGCCGTCAGCCTGGCTCAATCCCGCTCAGAGTACCGATTCAATCGCACTGATCAACTCAGGGTCTTCGGGCCGCACCCGGCTCGGGAAGGTCTCCACAACCTTGCCCTCCCGGTCCAGCACGTACTTGGTGAAGTTCCAGCGCGGCGGCTGGCTCTGGCGGTTGATCTCGGCAAACACCGGGTTTGCCGCCTGGCCGGTCACCGCACCTGGAGCAATCATGGTGAAGGTCACCCCGAAGTTCTTGTAGCAGACCCTCGCGGCCTCCGCCTCGGTGTCCGCCTCCTGTCGGAAATCGTCGCTGGCGAAGCCCACAACCATCAGCCCGCGCCCGGCATACTCCTTGTGCAGGGCCTCCAGCCCTGCAAACTGGCCGGTGTAGCCGCACCGACTCGCGGTGTTGACCACCAGCATGGGCTTGCCTGCGGCGATGTCGCAGAGGTTCACCGACTCGCTGGAGTGCAGCCTTCGCTGCTCGTGATCCAGAAACGCCGGACACGCCTCGGCCAGAACGGATGGCGCACCAAGGCCGCCCCCTAAAACAACCATGATGAAAAGAAAAAAGGATCGTAGAGCCATGGTCATGCTTCCTGTCATTCGGTTCTGTTTGTGTACGAGCGAGGCTCCCTGCTGGCTCACGTGCGCTGGACAAGCCCGGCTTCGCCGACCCATGATCGGTAACCCATGATCAGGAACCGCCCGACAACCGACCGGAGACACCAGGCATGACCGACCCGATCACCCATATTTTCCTGTCCCACGGCCTCGAAAGCGGGCCAGGTAGCACCAAGATCCAGGCCATGAAGGCCGAGGCCGAACGCTTTGAGAACGTCCGTGCCCACGCCATCGACCACCGATCCACAAAGGATCCGGCCACCCGCCTCGCCCAGATGGGTGAGGCAATGGCCAGCGTTGGCTCGGCACCCGAGCGCACCGTGCTGGCCGGCTCCAGCATGGGGGGCTGGGTGTGCGCCCAGACCAGTTCTGAGACCCCGGTGCTGGGTTGCTTCCTGCTGGCACCGGCCCTGGCCATGGCCCGCTATCCGCAATCCAGCCCGGTCATCCGGGCCCGCTACTGCCAGATCATTCACGGCTGGGACGACGACGTGGTGCCGGTGGGTCCGGTGCTTGATCTGGCATGTCGCCAACGGCTCCCGATCCTGACGCTGCCTGATGGCCACCGACTTGAAAACAGCCTGAACCGGGTGGTCAGTGAGTTCCGTCTGTTCCTCCAAACCTGTCTTCTGGATACGAAAAATCGCTGAATTCATGAACTTGCGAATCGGCAAATTTTTCGGCGCTGGAATGGATTGATTTGGCCATTTTCTTGCGAAAACCACTTTGTTTTGCCAGTCTTTATTAATGTAACAATAAATTTCAGCAAAAAAACGAACGGAGAAAACCCGATGAGCAGCATCAGCAAGTTCAAGAAACTGGCCGGAATTTCAGCGTTCGCATTCGCGGCCATGACCGCAGCAAACTCCGTGAATGCCGCCAACTGGCGGTACGCACACGAGGAGTATGAAGGCGACGTACAGGATGTGTTCGCATACGACTTCAAGGAATACATCGAAAAGAATTCGGACCACACCCTGCAGATTTACCGCTTTGGTGAACTAGGCGAATCCAGCGATATCATGGAGCAGACCCAGGCTGGCATTCTCAATTTCGTAAACCAGTCTCCCGGCTTCACCGGCGCCCTGATTCCGGAAGCCCAGATCTTCTTTATCCCCTACCTGATGCCGACCGACATGGACACGGTGATCGAGTTCTTCCGGGAGAGCGAAGCGATCAATGAAATGTTCCCGAAACTTTACGCAGAGCATGGTCTGGAACTGCTGCAGATGTATCCGGAAGGTGAAATGGTGGTGACCGCCAACGAGCCGATCACCAGCCCCGCCGATTTCAACAACAAGAAGATCCGGGTGATGACCAACCCGCTTCTGTCTGAAACCTACTCCGCCTTCGGCGCAACACCCACTCCGTTGCCCTGGGGTGAAGTTTATGGCGCGCTTCAGACCAACATGATCCAGGGTCAGGAAAACCCCATTTTCTGGATCGAGTCCGGCGGTCTGTACGAAGTGTCTCCGCATCTGACCTTCACCAAGCATGGCTGGTTCACCACTGCCATGATGGCCAACAAGGATTTCTATGACGGCCTGTCCGCCGAGGACCAGAAGCTGGTTCAGGACGCGGCGGATTATGCCTTCGAAGAAATCATCAAGCATATCCAGGGCCTGTCAGAGCGTTCCCTTGAGAAGATCAAGAAGGCCAGCGACGAAGTCACCGTTACCCGCCTGACCGACGAGCAGATTGAGGCTTTCAAGGCCCGGGCACCTCAGGTCAAGGAAAAATTCCTGGAAATGACCGGGGAGGACGGCAAGGAACTGCTGAATCAGTTTGAGGAAGACCTCAAAGAAGTTCAGTCCGACAAGTAACAGGTCAATGGTGGGCTCCCTCTCCTGGGGGAGCCCGGTTGTCGGTTAACCCGCGACTGTCGCGCGCCCGCCATGGCAGTCGCAATTTCGGAGCTGAAATCCCATGTCTGAGAAGTCTCCGGAGATCGAAGACGATACCGGTTCCTACGAGTCCGGCCTGCCCGGTTTCCTGGGAACCATCGACGTATTCATCAGCAAGATTGAAGCCTTCATGCTCGCCATGGGCGTGATCCTGATGGCTGTAAACACCTGTGTAAACGTCATTGCCCGTTATGTCTTCCAGGAAGGTCTGTTTTTTTCCGGGGAGATCAACCGAATCCTGATCATTCTGATTACCTTCGCAGGCATTGGTTATGCTGCCCGGCACGGTCGTCACATCCGGATGTCGGCCATCTACGATGCTATCCCTCCCAAAGGGCGAAAGGTACTGATGATTATCATCGCCCTGTTTACTTCCGTGGTGATGTTCTTTCTGTGTTACCACTCCTATTTCTATATCGAGACCCTGGCCAGTCGTGGACGAATCCTTCCGGCCCTCGGATTTGAAGTCTGGTGGATTTATATCTGGGCACCTATTGGCTTTGCCATCACCGGCATCCAGTACTTTCTGACTGCGATCAAGAACTTCACCAGCAAAGACGTGTACCTCTCGACCGGGGTGGTCGACGGCTATGCCGATACCGAGAAAGAAGTCTGAACCCTGCTGCAGACCTTAATGAAGGATAGAAACCCATGGGCACTATAATGATGATAATCATGATCGGGTTGCTGCTGCTGGGCTTCCCGATGATGGTTCCGCTGATCACCGGCGCGGTGGTCGGCTTTGTAATGATGTTCGACGGCTTCGGCCAGATGGGCACGTTTATCCAACAGATGATGGGGGGCATCCGGCCCGCTTCCCTGATTGCCGTTCCCATGTTCATTCTGGCAGCGGACATCATGACCCGCGGCCAGTCAGCCGACCGGCTGATCAATATGGTCATGGCGTTTATCGGGCACGTCAAAGGCGGGCTGGCCATCAGTACCGCCACATCCTGCACACTATTTGGCGCTGTCTCCGGCTCAACCCAGGCAACGGTGGTTGCGGTTGGCTCCCCGCTTCGCCCGAAAATGCTGAAGGCCGGTTATTCCGACCCTTTCACACTGGCACTGATTATCAACGCGAGTGATATCGCGTTCCTGATTCCGCCGAGCATCGGCATGATCATCTACGGGGTCATTTCAGAAACCTCCATCGCCGAGTTGTTCATTGCGGGCATCGGGCCTGGCATCCTGATCCTGTTCATGTTCTCGATCTACTGTCTGATTTACGCCTATAGAAACAACGTGCCCACCGAGGAAAAATCCACCTGGGGACAGCGGGCCATTTCTGTACGCGACGCACTCTGGCCGTTGATGTTCCCGGTGATTATCGTCGGCGGTATCTACGGCGGCATCTTCAGCCCGACCGAAGCCGCGGCCGTTTGCGTTCTCTACGCCTTTTTCCTGGAATTTGGCGTGTTCCGTTCCCTGAAACTGGGTGATGTCTACAAGATTGCCAAATCCACCGGCCTGATTACCGCGGTCGTGTTCATCCTGGTGGCCGTTGGCAACGGCTTCTCCTGGATCATCTCGTTCGCCCAGATTCCCCAGTCGATCCTCGAATCGGTGGGTATCAGTGACATGGGCCCCGTGGGTGTGATGGTCACCATCTGTATCGCCTTCTTCATAGCCTGCATGTTCGTGGACCCGATCGTGGTCATCCTGGTGCTGACCCCGATTTTTGCGCCGGCTATTGAGGCAACCGGCCTGGACCCGGTGCTGATCGGTGTGCTGATTACCCTTCAGGTCGCCATCGGTTCAGCGACGCCGCCGTTTGGCTGTGACATATTCACCGCGATTGCGATCTTCAAACGGCCCTATATTGAGGTGATACGGGGCACACCGCCGTTCATTCTGATACTGGTTGCGGCAGCCGGCCTGATCATCGCATTCCCGGATATTGCCCTGTTCCTGCGTGATCTTGCCTTCAGGGACTGACCTAACGGACCGGAATCTTAAGGAGAGAAGCATGTTCAAGAGGATCCTGGTAGCCGTTGACGGTTCCAAGACATCGCTCAAGGCCCTGGACAAGGCCATCGAACTGCAGAAGCTGACCGACGCCGAGATCTACATTATCTGCGTCTACAAGCACCACAGCCTGTTTGAGGCCTCGCTGTCCATTGGCCGTCCCCAGGAGATGGACATTCCGGACAAGGTGCTTTCGGAATACGCCAAGGAAGTGGTCAACCACGCCAAGGAACTGGCCAAGGAACACGGAGCGACCAAATTGCGGGGATTTGTGAAAGGTGGCCGGCCGTCGAAGGTGATCGTCAAATTCGCTCAGGACAAGGAGGCGGACCTCATTGTGGTTGGCACCCGTGGCACCCACAGTGACAAAGACGGCATGATCCTTGGCAGTGTCTCCCACCGGGTGGCTTCCCACGCGAAATGCCCGGTACTGGTGGTCTGAGGCCTATCGGGCCACTTCCACGCGGTTGCGGCCGGCTTTTTTGGCACGATACAGGGCCTGGTCTGCCAGATTCAGGAGGCTGGCAGGCTCCTGGCCGAGATCGGGCCAGTTCGCCACGCCCACGGACACGGTGACGGCTCCGAGATCGGTGTCCCGGTAAATAATGGCACTGGCCCTGACCGCCGCACAAAGCTCTTCAGCCTTCTCGGTTGCTGCCGCCGTTGTCGCCCCGGGCATGACGGCCACGAACTCCTCGCCCCCATACCGGCAAACAATGTCGCTTTCCCGGAACAATTGCTCCAGGACATGACTGACCGTCTGCAACGCCAGATCTCCAGCCTCATGACCGTGGCTGTCGTTGAAGCGCTTGAAATGATCGATGTCGACGATCAGTAATGAAAGCGGCATATTATTTCGTTGCGCGACGGCGCTCTCGTGCTCGAAGAGCTGGTCGAAGTAGCGTCTGTTTTTCAGACCAGTGAGAGAGTCCTCGTAGGAGAATTTCTGTAGCTCTTCACGCAGGGCGATGCTCGAGAGCGTGATACCGATTCGCTGCATGGACTGGTCGAGCGCCGCGAACAAGCGTGCTGCGCCATATTCCCCGCTGGACCGGCCGAAAATGCCCTCGCTGGCCAGTAACAAAACCCCTTCTATCACAGTGCCCGCACTGGCGGATTCGACCGGCAGCCAGAAGCATAGGCGGGAAGGCCCCGTCGCCGATGTGCCGTCTGCTGTTTCTTGCCAATGCCGGACCTCGGGCAAGGCCGAGGGTTCGGGGAGCCCCTGGTTGCCGTCCAGAACAGAGGGAAACGACTCATCCCCTCCGCCACCCCAGATCGCCACCCGCGGGTATCGATCTTCGGCGCCGCGCAGGTAGAAAGCGCCTTGCAAAGGGCTACAGATTTCCGGCATTTCACGCGTCAGCATGTCAAAGGCCTGTCTCAGTTCGATACAGTCCTGCATTTGTGCGATAACGCGGGCAACAATCCGGCTCTTCTGGTTTTCAAAGGTGAGCAGCCGAACCCGCGCCTGCTCCCGGCGGGCGAGTCCTTCAGCGCGGGCCGTGCGCTCGGCCACTTGCTCTTCCAGAGACACGTTCAGGCGCTTGAGCGCCTGTTGGGTGCCGGCATAATGCCACAACGCGATTATCACGACAGCCAGCGAGAACAGGAGCATGCCCCAACTGACCGGTACCCGACTCCAGGGCAATACGCCATGGGCTACTGCCATGTCGAGGATAAGCAGGGCACAGAACACGGCGAACGCCAACAGCAGGATCTGTTGCTCTGGCAGCATCACACGGATCCGGCGCAGCACCACCGCCACAATCACGCTCATTGACGCCAGAAACAAGGCATCAAACACCGGGAAGGTGGAGGAAAGGTTGAACAGGCCCAGCAGGGAACCCCCGATTGCGCCGATCAGATACACCAGATGGATCTTCCAGATCCGGTTAATGAGCCTGGGGCGATGGCTGATCAGCCACTGCTCCAGCAACAGCGCCAGGGCCACCGGCAACATGAAGTAGGAACCGGCGGCCAGGTAATCCCACATCAGGGGCCGATAGGCGATCAGCAGGCTGGCCTGGCTTTCGGAGACCAGCATCAGTGCCGACGCCAGTGTAAACAGGGAGATGCTGGCGAAGGTTTTTTTCTCCGATTGCAGCAACGAGAAGATCAGCGCCAGTATTCCGATCAGAACGGTGAAACCGGCGATCACCAGTGCCTCAAGGGAATTGTCGAGGATGTAGAGGACCAGATCCGGGTGATCCATGATGGCAACCTCGCCCCATAGACCAATGTCGGTGTAGTTCGAGAAAATGCGGAAATAGACGGGCTCGCCCTCGTACCCCGACGGCAGGAGAACCTCATGCCAGGGCCAACCCTCAAAACGGCCGCGGCCCTGGGCGTCGAAGGTTCCGTACTGGTAGATCTTCTCACTTTCTGCCCACACCTGGACAATCAGATCGACACTGAAGATGTAGAGCACCGGCTCCTGCCATTCGCCTTCCGGCAGGGTTACCCGGAACCAGACATTCTCCCGCCCGTTGCGGTCTGGCGGGTTGGACGGGAAACCAATACGTTGCCATTGGTCGGGGGCATCCTCCAGCACCCATTCCGGCACACCCTCGGTGTTGAACGGTGAATCGCCCCAGCGATATTCCCAACCTTCGGCAACCGCCTGGGAGGCGGCATGGCCAGATCCCGGAAGGATCAGCCCCGTAAGCAGCAGCAAACAACAGCGTAGCAGGTGAGAATCGAACATCGGCTAAGGCGAACCTGCGCAAAGGGGCGGAATGCTCTGAGTATAGCGCAGGAGCATCGTTTTCAAGAGCTCTGCTCAGGGCATCCTGCCGGTTTTCTGCAGCCGTTTCATGACCATACGGTGATAGATCCGGCTCAACACCGATCGGATAATGGGCAGGCCGATCAACCAGGCCAGCGGTTTCAGCAGTGGAACCCGGGACATCAAGAGAATATAGGCGTCCAGTTCGCTGTGTATACGGCCCTGGGGATCCTCCACGTGAAGCTCCTTGAGCGCCATGGCCGGGTCGATGCCCCGGGCCTTGAGTTCTTCGTCCCGGCCCGTAATATCAACCCACTCCACCTGATCGGCCGCGCGACCCGCGAGCTTCTCGTACTGGCGCCGGTCTCGACGGCAGCTGGGGCAGGCGCCGTCGTAGAACACCCGGATAGTGCCTTCTGATCCGGTCATTGAGGCTTCACCACCCATTCCGGATCCTCAAACTCCCCGATGGGTGTAATCTCCACGTAGGGCGCCGCGCTGCGAATAATGGCGGCCACCTCGGGATTGTGCTGCCCTTCCATGGCATCCCGGTGTTCCTTGCTTTCCCAGGAAGCGATGGCAATGAGGGTATTGGGATCGCCGATCTTGCGATGCAGCTCGGTGCCCCGGGCGCCGGGCGCCTGCTGGATAATCTCGCTCGCCCGCAGCCAGGCGTCGGCGTACTCTTCCGCGGTATGGCCCTCGCGGACATGCACTTCAAACAGGTATTTCATGAAAGCTCCCTGCCAACGACTCGGTGACGATGACCTCTGACTTCAGGTTAGAACCGTAGGCAGCGACTGTAAAATGACAACAGGCCCGCCTCCGGAAACGGAGCGCGGGCCTGCTGTTGGAGGCGGATCAGGCCGATCTTACTGACCGGACTTTAGCATTTCCCAGTACTTCGCGTAGATCTGCAGAGCATCGTCGCCGATATCGGTCTGGAACTCGGCGTTGATCATGTCTGTAGCGTTGGGGTAGCTGGCCCGGTTGTTGGCCACCTCTTCAGGCAGCAGTTCCCGGGCTTCGAGATTGGGCGTGGCGTAGCCGATTTCCTCGCTGATCAAAGCGGAAATCTCGGGCCGCAGCACAAAGCTGATGAACTTGTGGGCCGCTTCCGGATTCTTGGCGTTCTTCGGAATCACAAAGCTGTCCAGCCAGGCGATGATGCCTTCCTCGGGGTAGACGTATTTCAGGCTTTCCATGGTGTCCTGGCCCATGACGGCTTCGCCGTTCCAGATCATGCCGACATCGGTCTCGCCTTCCAGATACGGCATGCGCGGCGCATCGGAATTGAAAGTACGTACCGACGGCATAAGCTCGGACAGCTTCTCATAGGCAGCCTCGATTTCCTCCGGGTTGGTGCTGTTGCCCGAGTAGCCCAGCACTCGGAGACCCACGTGGAACACCTCGCGCATGTCGTTGGTGAGCATCACCCGACCCTCGAAGCGGTCGTCCCAGAGATCGGCCCAGGCATCAACGGGCTCGCCCTCCACATCGGCTGTGTCCACCGCCAGCCCGGTGGTGCCCCAGAGGTAGGGAATGGAAAACTTGTTGTCCGGGTCGATGTCCAGGTTGACCAGTTCCGGATCAAGCGCATCAAAGCCCTCGATCTTGCTACGGTCAATAGGCATCAGCAGGTCTTCCTGGCGCATCTTGCTGACGTAATAGGTGGAGGGCACCGCCAGGTCGTAGGCGGCACTGTCGTCCAGCAGCTTCAGGCGCGCATACATGGCCTCGTTGCTGTCATAGGTGGTGTACACCACCGGTATGCCGGTTTCTTCGGTAAACCGGTCCAGAACCTCCTGGGGCATGTACTCGGACCAGTTGTACAGGTTCAGAACCTGTGGCTCCTCAGAACTGCATCCGCTCAATCCCACCGCCAGAACGCCGGCCAGTGCCAGTTTCTTCATCGTTTGCTCCTTATCAGAATCCATTGAGACAACATCAGCATAACCAGTGAAAACACCAGCAACAGTGTACCCAGGGCATTCACCTCGGGTTTCAGGCCCACCCGCACCATGGAGTAGATGCGCAGTGGCAGAATTTCATAACTCGGGCCGCTCACGAAGGTGCTCACCACCACATCATCGAGTGACAGTGTAAACCCTAGCAGCCAGCCCGCCAGTAACGCAGGCATGATCACCGGCAGCAGCACGGTAAGGGTCATGGTGAAATCGGAAGCCCCGAGATCCCGGGCGGCCTCGGGCAGGCTCTCATCGAACCCGCTCAGCCGGGCCATCACGGTAATCACCACGAACGGCAGGCAGAAGGTCACGTGGGCCAGCAACAGAGACACATAACCCAGCTGCACGCCCACCAGCAGGAACAGCGCCAGCAGGGAAATGGCCAGGACAATCTCGGGAGACATCATCACCACGAACAGCATGCCATTGAGCAGCTTCTTGCCACGGAACCGGTACCGGTGCAGGGCCAGGGCCGTCAGGGCACCGATCACCGTGGACACGGTGGCGGCGGACAACGCCAGCCACAAGGAATTCCACATGGCCGTCACCATGGCCCGGTTATTGAACAGGGCCTCATACCAGCGAAGGCTGAGCCCGCCCCAGGCGTAGCCGGTGCGGGACTCGTTGAAGGAAAACACCACCAGTACGAGGATAGGCACGTACAGCAGCAGGTACACCAGGCCCAGATAGGTGCGCGGCAGCCAGCGACTCATCCGCCACCCTCCTCGCCCAGGCGGCGCTTGCTCAAGCGGTGAGCGAACATCAAAAACGCCATGGTGAGGGTGAGCACGATGCTGGCGGCGGCGCCGAAGGGCCAGTTGCGGGCATCAAGAAACTGGTTCTTGATCACGTTACCCACCAGCAGGTTGCGGGAACCACCCAGAATATCCGGCACAAAAAACAGCCCCATGGCCGGCAGCAATACCAGCATGACCCCGGCCATAACTCCGGGCAGCGTCAGCGGCACGATCACGTGGACAAAGGTGGCAAACCGGCCGGCGCCGAGATCCCGCGACGCCAGCAGCAGTTCCTCCCTGAGATCCTCGAACACCGAGTACAGCGGCAGGATCATGAACGGCAGGAGCAGATAAACCAGACCGATGATCACCGCGCCCTCGGTGTAAAGCAATCGCAACGGCTCTTCGATCACGCCCAGTGACATCAGGGCATTGTTCAGCAGGCCGTTGGTGGCGAGGATCAACTTCAGGGCGTAGGTACGCACCAGGGAATTGGTCCAGAAAGGCACGATCAGCAGGAAGATCAGAACCAGCTGCCGCTGCTTGCCCACCCGGGACAGGGCCCAGGCAAAGGGATAGCCGATCAGAAGGCACACCAGGGTGGTCATCACCGCCATGGACAGGGAGTGCAGGAACACCTCCAGGTACAGTGGATCAAAGAGCTGGCGATAGGCGTCAAGATTCAGGGGCAATGACAGGAACGACACCGGATCCCGGGTCATCACACTGGCACCCACAACCAACAGGTTGGGCGCCAGCACAAGGAACAGTAGCCAGCCCCAGACCAGGATCAGCACCGCGGTTTTGAACGGCTGCTGTCTCACACTATGCATCGGCCGGAAGGTCCTCTTCCACGCCAACCGGTGCGTCTTCCTCGGGCAACAGCCACTCCCAGCCGTCGACCCAACTCACCCGCACCGGTTCCCCGAGCCGGTAGTCAAAGGCCGGATCGTCTTCATCGAAGAACTCACTGGCCAACACCTCGGTACCGTCATCCAGATGAATCACTGAGTCCAGGGTGCTGCCCTTGTAATTGCGCTCGACAATCCGGCCCGCGACACCCTGGTCGTCCGAGGGCGCCAGTACCCGGATATCCTCGGGGCGCAGCAGAACGTGCAGGCGCTGGCCGGAATGTACCGGAAAATCCGGCCGACGGAGGTTCCGTTTGAACCCGAGCACATCCACGGCAATGGCGTCGTCGCCAACCGACTCCACGGTGCCGGGAAAGAAATTGGTCTCACCCACAAAGCGTGCGGTAAACAGGTTGGCAGGCCGCTCGTAGACCTCCCGTGGTGTGCCCAGCTGCTGCACCTGACCGTCCCTGAGCACCACCACCCGGTCGGACATGGAGAGGGCTTCCTCCTGGTCATGGGTTACAAACACGAAGGTGATACCAAGTTCCCGCTGCAGGCGCTTCAGCTCAACCTGCATGGTGCGACGCAGCTTGTAATCCAGGGCCGACAGCGGCTCGTCCAGCAGCAACAGCCGCGGCCGTTTGACCACGGCCCGGGCAATGGCCACCCGCTGCTGCTGGCCGCCAGACAACTGACGCGGCTTGCGCCGGGCGTAGTCCTGTAACTGGACCATCGCCAACGCTTCGTCGACCCGCTGGCGAATCTCGTCTTTCGGACGTTTCTCCATCTTCAGGCCATAGGCCACGTTATCGAACACCGACATGTGCGGAAACAGCGCGTAATGCTGGAACACCGTATTCAGCGGCCGGTGTTCCGGCGCCGTGTGGGTGAGATCTTCCCCGGACAGACGGATGTGGCCCGTGTCGGGGTGTTCGAAGCCGGCCATCAAACGAAGCAGGGTAGTTTTACCGCAACCGGACGGTCCCAGGAGGGTGATGAACTCGCCGTCGTAGATCTCCAGATCCAGTCCGTCGAGCACGATCCTGTCACCGAATTGCTTGGAGAGGTTGCTCAGGGATAGCAGTGTCTGTTTCATCGGCGCTGCCCAAAGAATGAGCGGCCTATTTTTCCAGAAAGCTCCCCAAACAGAAAGGGGCAGCCAAGGAGGGAGCCGCGGTTCCGGCCTCGCCAGACCGGAACCGCGTTTCAGGGATCAGTCCTCGGCGACACTCTCAAGGTACGCCTTGTCTGAAATGTTGGTCCACTGCCGCACCTGTTGCAGGTAATCGCGCTGGGACTCGATGATTTCCTTGGCCAGCGGATCTTTCTCTGCCGCTTCAGCAAGCAGACGGTTGGTGGTTTTGCGAAGGGCATCGATCACTTCAGGCGGAAACACCTTGTGGGTAACGTCCGGATAATCCTCTTTCATCCGGTCCCAGGCAACGCCGCTTGCGTGGGTGCTCTGTATATACATGTCGTAGGCAGCGGTGCGCATGGCGATTCTAAGGATTTCCTGAAGGTCTTTGGGCAGGTCGTTCCAGCTTTTCTGGTTGATCAGGAATTGCACTTCCGCACCTGGCTCCTGCCAGCCGGAATAGTAGTACTTGGCAATCTGGTGAAAGCCCATCTGGAAATCCAGGGCCGGACCAACCCACTCGACAGCATCAATGGTGCCACGCTCCAGCGAGCTGTACAGCTCACCCGGCGGAATGTTGGTTACCGCAACACCCAGCTCCGCCATGACCTCACCGGCGAAGCCCGGTGTCCGCATCTTCAGACCCTTCAGATCGTCCAGAGAGTTGATTTCATTACGGAACCAACCACCCATCTGGTTACCGGTATTACCGCCGGGGAACGACAGCAACCCATAGGGCTCATACACCCGCTGCATCAATTCCATACCGCCACCATGGTAGAACCAGGCGTACTGTTCCGGTGCAATCATGCCAAACGGCACCGTGGTGAAGTACATCGCGTTGGGGATCGTGCCCTTGTAGTAATAGGATGCGGTGTGTCCCATGTCGTACTGGCCATTGCGCACCAGATCGAAAATGCCGAAGGGCGCCTTGTGCTTGTTGGACGGATCGATCCGGATCTGCAGTCGGCCATCGGACATGGCTTCGGCCATATCGGCCATGTGCTGGACTGTCTCCCCCAGAATCGGGGAATTGGGGCCCCAGGTTTGCGCGAGGCGCAGGGTGTGCGTCTCTTCGGCGAAACTGATCATGCTGACACTCAGCAAGACAAAAGCGAGCAGCGATCTACCTACAGTGACCATTGTGTTGTTCCTCTGATTCGTTGTTATGTTTTGAATCCCATAGCGCAGCAATCTTAGCCCTTGCAGGCAATAATCACCAACCCGTCCCTGTGGCGTTTCCGGCACAATTGTCTATCTTTCAGGCAGGTACATCCGCCACATCCAGGGACTGGGGGCTTGGGACATGTCGGACCAGAATCACAGTGAACCACGGGCACAGCTGAAAGCCCTGCGGGCTGAATATCTCAGAAAGTTACCCGAGCGCTTCCAGCAACTAAACAGGCTCGTTGAGGCCGTTCCCTTGGAAGATCCGGGGCCAAACAGGGTAGCCACCCTGAATGCTTCTCTCTCCCTGCTGGCACAGGAAGCCCACAAGCTGGCAGGCTCTGCCGGCACACTCGGACTGGCGGGCGTTTCGACAGCCGCCAGAGATTTGCTCTCGCTTGCCGAACGATGGCACGAGCACCCGATGGATGCGGCATCCAAAAAGCAACGGATGTCCGAGCTGGTTGCGAGGATGCAAGCCAGCAAGGATGAACCAGGCACCGACGCGATTGAACTCTCGACGACCGGCAGTCGAAAGATTCACATAGTCGATGACGATGAACTGGTCGCCCAGCAAATGCTGACATGGCTTCTGGAAGCCGGGTTCGATGCCGAGGTTTACCACTCATCCTCGGTATACCTGGATACCTTCGAGACTCTGCCATCACCCCAGATGATCCTCATGGATGTGGCGTTTGGCCACGATGAGGCGGCAGGCCCGGACGTGATACGCCAACTCCGCCGCCGTCTCGGCAGAATGCCGGCGGTTGTGTTCCTGTCCGTGCACGATGAACTGGCTGCGCGCCTCGCAGCCCTGAGAGCGGGCGCCTCCCGCTATCTCGTGAAGCCGGTCAGCAAGACCAGAATACTGGAGCTTGCCCACGAGTTCGCCGAGCGCCGGGACATGCCCCGTTACCGGGTAATGGTCGTGGATGATGACAAGACCGCTCTTCAGTTCGCCTCAATTCAACTGGAACAGTCTGGCCTGGAGGTTCACGCCACCAGCGAACCCCTTAAGGCGCTGGATACTGCCCGCGATATCGAGCCTGACGTTATTATCCTCGACATTGTCATGCCGGGAGTCTCGGGCACAGAACTCGCCGCCATACTTCGCGAGGACCGGAGGTTCGACGCCACGCCGATTGTTTTCCTGACCACGCTGTCGCACCAGGACGAAAAAACACTGAGCGTGGCGCTGGGCGGCGATGATTACATTCTCAAGCCGTTCGACGCGGACTACCTCACCGCCACAGTACGATCCCGGGCAAAACGCGCGCGCAGGCTCCGGGAACTTCTCGCGCAGGTTTCACCCGACTGATCAGACTTTAAACTGGCCCACCAGTTCACGCAGGCTTTCGCCCAGCCGCGCCAGCTCATGGCTGGCCTCATTAGTCTGGTTAACGCCCGTGTCGCTGCGCTGAGCGGCATCGACAATGCGAATCACGTTCTGATTGATCTCTTCGGCCACCTGGCTTTGCTGCTCGGCGGCCGTGGCAATCTGGGTGACCTGATCGTGGATCTGGCCCACCGAGGTTTCAATGGTGCGCAGGGCGTCCGTGGCGTGATTGATCCGTTCAACGGTGGCATCGGAGCTCTTGCGAGAGTTATTCATCCGATCGACCGCCGAACGGGATTCAGACACAAAGCCGTTGATCATTTCCCGGATCTGGTCCGCGGATTCGGCGCTGCGCTTGGCCAGCTGGCGAACCTCGTCGGCCACCACCGAGAAGCCGCGACCATGTTCGCCCGCACGGGCCGCCTCAATGGCTGCGTTGAGCGCCAACAGGTTGGTCTGCTCGGTTACCGCGTGAATCACGTCCAGTACCTGTTGGATGTCGTCAGATTTCTCCGCCAGTGCGTCGATGCTCCCGGCCGTGCTCTTGATTTCTTCAGACAGCTGGTTAACAGCACCCTGGGCGCTGCCGATGGTCTCGCCACCTTCCCGGGCCATGCGATCTGCGTCTGAGGCGGCACTTTCCACTTCATTGGCGTTGCCGGAAATCTGCTGGATGGTGGCCGCCATTTCGTTGATGGCCGAGGCAATCTGATCGGTCTCGGAGCCCTGCTCCTGCACCGATGCCCGGGTTTCGTTGGCCACCCGGCTCAGTTCCTCCGCCGCGGAGGCAACCTGGTCGGTGGTGGCGCCCACCTCACGGATGGTGTTCTGGATCTTGATGACAAAGGCGTTAAAGCGTTGGCCCAGCTCGGAGAGCTCATCGGTGCCCTCATCCGGCAGACGCTGACGCAGGTCCCCGTCGCCGTCGGCGATCTCCTGCATCATGCCGCTGACCTTCTTGAGCGGCAGGGTCACGCTCCGGCCAACGAACACCCCGATCACCAGGGCAATCACCACCACCACACAGGTCACCAGCAGGATAAAGCCGAGGGTTTGCGCCATGCCGGCCTCAAGCTTCTCCCGGGCGGCAGCAACCTGCCGGTCAATATCGGTGATATAGACGCCGGCACCGATCATCCAGTCCCAGTCCGGAATGAGGGTGGAGTAGGAAAGCTTCGGCTCCTCGTTGCCGGAGGCGGGATTCATCCAGGTATAGCCATAGAATCCGTCGTCCTCGGCCGCGGCGAACAGATCACCTACCAGACGCTTCAGGGTCGGATTGCTGGTGGGGCCTTCCTTGGTAGGATCAGGAGCGTACGCGAGATTGTAGACATCACGGGTGTAAGCGAACACGTAGTTGGTGTCGTCAAAGCGGATCGATCGCAAGCGCTCGGCTGCGGCTTCCTTGGCTTCGGTCTCGCTCAGTGACGGATCGTTTTTGGCCTCAAGCACGACCGCCCGGGCCGCATCAATCAGGTTTTGCAGACCGGCCTTGCGCGCCTCCAGCAGGCTGCTTTCAAGACGATGCAGCTCTTCTTCGCCGTTGGCCTGGATCTGGCTTACGGTGATCCACGCCAGCGTGGCCGCCGTAATGGCTACCGGCACAATCACGGCCAAAAGCAGGCGCGTGCGTATTTTCAGATTGTTGAGCACATTCATGGACCGCGACTCCCGGTTTGTGACGAAAGTCTCGAATTATCCACGGAGCTCGCGGAACGATCAGTTCCAGTTTGTTAACAAATATTTCAGAACAGACTTTCGCTGACCGCGGCCGTTTGCATCCGAATCGTCCTTACCTGACGTATAAAAAGCTCGCATCCAGGACCCTGAACACCATTCCGTCCCGGGAGGACTTATGGAGCCACGTTACGACACTCTGTTTTACGATGGTCAGTGCCCCCTGTGCGCCAGGGAGATCCGAACATTGAGGAAGCTTCAACGGGGCAACCTGATCTTTGCCGACATTCACGAACAGCGTGATGGCTCCAGCACCCTGCCCAGCCACGAGGCGTTGCTCAGGCGACTGCACCTGATGACCTGGACCGGGGAGTGGGTTACCGGCCTGCAAGCCAACGTTCGCGCGTGGTCCCATACGCCCTTCGGGTTTCTGTTCAGGCCGCTGCTCTGGCCTGGCATCCACGGCTTGGCTTCGCGGATTTATGAGAACTGGGCAGACAAGCGATACGACCGCAAGTACGCCTGCGCCATCGACCGGAAGGCAGCCTAGGGCTGATCGTCCATCGGCGCGCCCTCTTCGCATTTGCGGCAATCCAGTTCATGACCCAGCATTGATTTGCGCCCTTGCGCCGTCGTCACCCAGGGCCGGTTCACCCAGGGCGGCGTATGCCGCACATGCTGATTGTGGCCGCAGGCCAGCTGCGCCACCCAATGGTCTTCTTCATCCCTGTGATAGCCGATAATCGGTTGTTTCATAAAGTTCGCATGTACTCAGGGCTCACCCGGTCGGCTCAAAGGCAGCACGCTTTGAATTTTCGGCCGCTGCCGCAGGGGCACGGTTCATTCCTTCCGGGTTTCAGTTGCCCTTCGCGGGTATCGCCGCGCAGGTAGTACCAGCGGCCGTCCTCCTGGGCAAACCGGGATTCTTCCTCCAGGAAACCCCAGCCCTGGTCAAGGCGATAGACAGCGCGAAAATGCACCGTGCCGGTGTCACCGTTTTCACCGGAGCCCAGGATGTTCAGGGCCGTCCACTCCGGGCTGCCGTCGAGCGACAAGTCCGCAGGGCGCGTACTTTCGTGCCAGGTGTCCCGCAGGTAATCGGGTAGGCCCAGCACAAACGCCGAATACCGGGATCGCATCAGAGCCTCGGGCGAGGGCGCAGCCTTGCCATGATGGAATGGCTGACAGCATTCGTTGTAGGCTTTGTGACTGCCACAGGGGCAGAGCCGGGTGTCTGAGTTCTGGGTCATCACGCCTCGGTGGTTTCAGCTATGCTCGTTGCGGGCAGTGTATCAAGATCAAACCGGCGGCGCTCAAACCCCCTCTTCCAACCCACTGGTGAAGCTGTTGACCGATATAACGCTGACACAGATTGTGCTGGCCAACCTGGCGCTGATGGCAGGTTCCTGCCTTCAAGGGGTTGCCGGCTATGGCATCGGCACCCTGGCCGCGCCCCTGCTGTTCCTGATCAGCCCGCTTCTGATTCCGGCGCCACTCGTTCTGAACGCCACCCTGCTGACGGTGTTCATGCTGGTGCGCAATCGCAGCGCACTGCAGATCCGGCAGGTGCGCTTCGCCATTGGCGGGGGTGTCGGCGGCGCCATCCTGGCGGCATTGACGTTATTGGTCATCTCCACCCAGGGCTTCGATGTGATTTTCGGGGGTCTGATTCTCCTGGCGGTGGCCCTGAGCATCGGGGGACGGAAACCAACCCTGAATGCCCGCAACAGCATCCTCGCCGGCGCCGCCTCCACCTACATGGGCACCATCACCGCGGTGGGAGGACCGCCAATCGCGCTGATCTACCAGAACGAGAAAGGGCCACTGGTGCGGGCCAACATGTCCGCGTTCTTTCTGGCCGCCAGTTTCCTCAGCCTGTCTGCGCTCTTCACCTCCGGTTACCTGGGGAGGACAGAGCTTATGCTGTTTGTCGCCACGTTCCCGGGGGTACTGATCGGTTTCTGGTTGTCCGGCAAGCTGGTCAACCGAATGCCGTTCGAGGGGTTGCGCCCGGTCATCCTGGGCGTGGCCGCAGTCGCCGGGCTGGCAGCGCTGGTCCGGGGCCTGCTCGCCCTCTGACAGGCACCTTATCCGGCCCAGAGACGAACCCGGAAGCGGCTTTTGCGCCACAGCAAGGCTAGCCACAAGGCGTGGGCGTTGATCAGGAACGCGAGAATCCATTCGAAAGCATCATCCTTGTGGCTGTAAAACTCCGGCACCACGCCATTTAGAATCACCGAGAGGATGCCCACCGCCAGGGTCAGCTGGCAAAGGTTCAACAACCGTAAACCGGGATTCGACCATCGCGGATGACCGCGAAGCGCGGCGCTCACCAGCAACTCACAGATGAAGGTCAGGGAAAAATACAGGACCACGCCCACCCGGCGGATCAGATTGAAACCGTCACCGGCGTGCCCCAGTGCCAGGGTGTATGCGGCCAGTGAAACACAGGCAATCAGGCCCAGCCATGGAATCCAGGCAACACCTGCGGAATGGATGCCCAGCTGTCTCAGCCAACGCGCGTTAAGCCACCAGAACAGAATGCCAAGCAGCGCCGCCGGCAGCATGGTGCCCTTGAAGATGAAGTAAGAGGTGCCATGCCGACCGGTCCGGCTGATGCTGGTGCAGCTATCCCAGTAGGGCACGCACAGGTCAACGTGGCCCTCAAGCACCGAGACCAGAAACGTGGTATGTATGGTCAACAGTGGTATCAGGGCGGCAGCCAGCGCCAGCCACCAGAGATGGAAAAAACGATGATCCATCATACATTCACCCCTCGGAACAACATTGGCACGCCGGGGCGTTCGAGCGCCCGCCATCAGAATGAACAACATTTGACCAGATTTTGCAATTGAGTCCATCCTGATCGGTGTATCTTGCACCAGAATGGTGTGGTAGAGCGCACGGGTGAGAACATGAGCGAACCCCATAAGGAAATCATTGAAAGCCAGATTGACGTGGCAGAGCTCGCTATCGGCATGCATGTTATCCGTCTCGACCGACCGTGGGAGGATACCGACTTTCTCCTGCAGGGCTTTGTGATCCGGGATCAGACCGAGATCGACGCGCTGCGAGCTCAGTGTGATTTTGTGGTCATCGAGGGTCGGGTCACCGGCTCGCGACGGCCCGGACAGGAGCGGATCAAACCACCCCGTCGCTCCGGCTTCATGGATCTTTTCCGACGCAAGTCACCCACGCCATCGCCCCAGAGCTCATCCGCTTCGACCCTGCCCCGCAAGCGCGTCAGCTACATCAACAAGGTGGATATTGGCCAGGAGATGGAAACCGCGGTGCTCCGGTTTGAGGACGCTCAGCAAACCGCCAAAGCCATCATGTCCGGGCTGCGAGTCGGTCGGGCGCTGGATCTGAACAACGCGCGCACCGTGGTCAACCAGTGCGTGGAAAGCGTGCTGAGAAACGAGAGCGCGCTTCTGCTCCTGACCAAGATCAAACATCAGGATGAGTACACGGCCGAGCACTGCATCAATGTGTCGATTCTCGCCGCAGCTTTTGGCAAACATCTGGGCCTGCTGGAGGGCGAGATCCGGACGCTCGCCCTATGCGGTCTGTTACACGACGTGGGCAAAACCCGGATCCCGGACAAGGTGCTGAACAAGCCGGGCGCGCTTACGCCGCAGGAGTTCGACGTGATGCGGCACCACACCACCCACGGGCGGGACATCCTGATGTCGACCGCACGATCACTCAGCGCTGCCGTAGACGTTGCCTTCAGCCATCATGAACGGATGGACGGCTCCGGGTACCCTCGTGGCCTCAAGTCCGAGCAAATCCCCTACTTTGCCAAGATCATCGGTCTGGTGGATACCTACGACGCCATTACCAGCAACCGGGTCTACGACATGGGCCGGGCCTCCATGCAGGCGCTGGACATTATCCACAAACATCGGGGCGCCCAGTTCGACGAGGAACTCGCCAACGCGTTTATCCAGATGATCGGCATTTACCCGCCCGGCTCCATCGTGGAGATGGTGAACGGCGAAGTCGGCATCGTGATTCAAAGCCACCCGAAGCACAAGCTCAAGCCCAGAGTCCTGATGGTTCGGGAGGCGGACAAATCCCCCATGTCACCCTTCCGGGTTCTGGACCTGCAGACCGGCCCGGTTGATAACGCGGGTACCGTTTATCGCATTGCACGGGAAGTGCCGGACGGCACCCATGACATTGTGCTTCAGGAGTTCGTTGAGCAGGGCCTGATCGTGTCTGCACCTTCCGAGCCAGACACTGACAATCCGGATGCCGAATCCGCACCCTGACGAAACTTTCCGGGCGGAACTTCCGTAAAGGACTATACTTGCGGAGCCGTCGCCGTCCGACCTGGCCGGCTTGTTCCATTTACAGCATCGTCCCGGTAAATGATTCGAATCCACCTGCTGATCGTCACTCTGCTTCTCAGTTTTCACGCAGTTCCGGCCCGAGCGTCCGCTCCTGACAATGTTGCCTTTTATTACGGCCACGAAGCGCCCATCGGCGCCCTGTATGCCTACGACTGGGTGGTTTTGCAGCAGGGCCAGGCGTCCGATGCCCGTATCCAGCTCCTCAGGCAGGGCGGCACCCGACCGCTCAGCTACATCAGCGTGGGCGAGATTGCCCGGTCCCACCGCCTGTTCAGAGCGGTCCCAGAGCACTGGATCCTGGGCCGCAATACCGCCTGGAAAAGCTCGGTGCTGGATCTGCGGCTGGCGGAGGTGCGCCAGTTCATTCTTGAGCAGCTGATCGCGCCCGCCATGGCCCGTGGGTTTCAGGGCCTGTTCCTGGACACCCTCGACAGCCACCTGCTCACCGAGGCGGGAAGAGCCGATGAAGCCGTCTTTGCCGAGGGGCAAGCCAGGCTTCTGGAGCGTATTCGCGCACGCTGGCCGGAATCAACCATCGTGATCAACCGTGGCTTTCATTTGCCGCCGGCCAGCCACCAGCTGGTGGACGCAGTGGCCTTTGAATCCTGGCGGGGCGGCTACGACGCCGCCAAAGACCGGTATACCCGGCTCTCCGACGCCGACCGTGACTGGCTTCGCGAACAGCTCAACCGGTTCCAGCTCAGCCGCCCTGGCCTGCCACTGATTGCCATCGATTACCTGCCGGACGGCGCCCCGGCTGAGGACCATGCCCAACAGCTACGGTCCGAGGGTTTCATTCCCTACGTTTCCAACGGCGACCTGACCCGGCTTGGGCCGGCGAGCCCCAGCGTCGTCAAACGGCATGTTCTGGTGGTGCACGACCTGGCGCCTGCCGATATGGCCCAGAGCGCTGCCCACCGACGGCTCGGAATTGTGCTGGAACGCCTGGGGCTGGTGCCGGTGTACCGCTCGGCCCAGGCGCCGCCGCCCACGGAACCACTGGATGACCGCTACGCCGGCGTGGTGATCTGGTGGGAAACCGGCAACCGCCAGCCGGGCTTCTGCCAATGGCTCCAGGGCCGGCAATCGGAAACCCTGCCAGTGGTCACCTTCGGGTTGCCGCCGGTGCAGCAGGCGTGTCAGAACCTGCTGGCAACCCGGGCCATGGCTGTCCCTGAGCCACCGCTCGCCTTTGGTGAACGGCACCCGTCTGTCGGCAAATACGAGGGCGGTCGCCTGCCTCTGGCGCCCCTGAACCCGCTGCCCACGATGACCAACGGCACCGCCTGGCTTACCGCCAGCAGCAATGGCCAGCAATACCACCCCATTTACACCTTTGCCGGGGGTGGAGCCGCGCTCGCGCCTTTCGTGCTGGAAACCGGCCCGGACGACGAAGCCTTCTGGCTGTTCAACCCGTTCGAGTTCCTGACCGAAGCGCTGGGCCTTGATCGTTTTCCGGCAGCCGACAGCACCACGGAGGCCGGTAGACGTATCCTCACCGCTCACATCGATGGCGACGGTCTGGTCTCACGGGCAGAATTGCCGGGCAGCCCGTTGAGTGCCGAGGTGATCCTGAATCGCATAATCACTCGCTACAACATCCCGCATGCGGTATCGGTGATTGAGGCGGAAACCGCCCCTGAGGGGCTCTATCCGGCCATTAGCGGAGAAGCCGAGGCACTGGCGCGGCGTCTGTTCCGGCAGGGCAATGTGGAAATTGCGTCCCACACCTACAGCCATCCGTTTTTCTGGTCTGCCATCGACGGTGGCAGGGCGCCCAGAGCGGAAAACACGCTCTATGGCTACGCGCTCGACATCCCGGGCTACACGCCGTCACTTGAGCGCGAGATTATCGGGTCCGTTGCCTATGTGGACCGCAGACTTGCACCGCCGGACAAGCCGGTTTCCGTGTTCCTCTGGACTGGTGACGCCCGGCCCGGGGAAAAAGCCCTGGCCATGGTCCGGGAACTGGGGCTGGTCAATATCAACGGCGGCGACACCCATCCCCTGCCCTACGAATCCGGACTTGCAGGTACCTGGCCCGACGCACGACCTGTCGGTGACGAGCTCCAGATCTACGCGCCCGTGATGAACGAAAACGTCTACACCAACCTGTGGACAGGCCCCTTCTATGGCTTCCGCAACGTGATCGACACGTTTGAGATCCTGGAAGCCCGGGGCCGACTCAAGCCCGTGGGGATTTATTACCATTTCTATTCCGGAACCAAGCCAGAGGCCATCTCCACGCTTGAGGAGATTTACCGCTACGCCCTGAATCAACCGGTCACGCCGCTGTTCCTGAGCGATTACGCCCACCGTGTCCAGGCGCAGTACTATTCAGCCCTGACCGTTGGCGACGACGGCGGCTTCGAATGGCGCGGCCTGCAGGTGCCCCGGACGGTGCGACTGCCCGGCAACCTCTATCCGGATCTGGAGCGCAGCGTCGGCGTGGCGGGCTACAACGATGTGGCCGGGCAGCGCTTTGTGCACCTTGCTGGCCCTGAGGCCCGGCTCTACCTGACGCCCTCGCCAGCCGCAGGACCCTATCTGCAGAGCGCAAACGCCACGGTCGACCATTGGCAACGCCGCCGCGAAGGCAACGCCTGGCGTTTGAGCGGGCAGTTCACCGGTCACCGTCCACTTGAGCTGGTCGTGGCCGGCACCGCGCAATGCCGGGTACTCGGCGGCCCGGGTATGACCCAGAAGAGCGCATCCGGCACCGTGACCCTGACCACCAAAACGGCAACAGCCGGCCAGGTTGAGCTGGGGTGCCGTTAACCGATGCAGCAACGTCGACCGTCCTTTTTCAGTCTTCCGGCCCTGTTGGTGATGGGGGTGTTGCTGGCCCTGGTGCTGTACATCCTGTTTCCCAGGCAGGCGGCCTTCGATGACCTGCGTTATCTGGAGAATCCGGACGCGGTTTCCATTGCCTACCTGGAAACCCTGCTGAAATCCGACCAGGACAACATCCCCCTTCGCATCAACTTGGGCCGTATGCAGCGCCAGGCCGGGCAGCTGGACAAGGCCAGGAAGACGCTTGCGCCCTTGCTTGATGAAGCCCGGCTGCCCTCGAGAGCTATGGAGACCTACCTGGAACTGCTGGTGGATCAATACAACGCGGCATCCGGAGAGGAGGCTCGGGAAGGGGTGCGCAACGAACTTGAGCGGGCCCTGCAACGGCTGGTCGAGTCCGATTACTCATGGGAGCGAAAGCTCACGCTGGCAAAACGCCCGTTGACACTGCTGGCCGCCGAGCAACAGCTGGCAATCCAGGAACGGCTGTTCGAGCAGGCCACGGGCAAGAACCGCGTGGCTCAGGCGCAAGATCTGGCGCAACTGTACGAAGCCATGGGCGAGCCGGCACGGGCCGTTGCCATTCTCGAATCGGTACTTGGCCAGGTGCCTGCCGCTCAGCAGGACCGGTTTGCCGACAATCTCATACGCCTTGAGCTGGCGGCCGGCCGCCCCGTCCAGGCACTGGAACTGTTCCGTCAGCGTTTCCCCGCGGGCCCCATGACCTCCGAACAGTTGCGGGAGGGTATCCGGCTGGCGAACCTCGCCGGCGACGACAATCTCAGCCGCCAGTGGCTTGGCGCACTTGCCCGCGCCGAGCCCGGTGACCTCGAAGTTCAACGCCGGTGGCTGCGCACCCAACTCGGCACCGGCGACATCAAGGGGGCGCTGGAGACGTTTCGTGTCATGGAGCGTCAGCGCAACCAACTGACCACCGAAGACCGCGTTCTGGCGGCCCAGATTCTTGAGTGGAACGGCAAACCCACCGAGGCCCTGGCCTACTGGCGCGACGTCTACCGCACCAGCGGTTCCGACCAGGCGTTTGCCCGAGCCACCGCGCTGGCCCGAGAGCTCTTCCTGTGGGAGCCGCTGGTATCGATTCTCGACCGGGCCCGTGAACGCCGGCAACTGGACGCCGACGGATACCGGCAGCTGGCCGACAGCCTGGTACGGCTGGGCCAGCTGGACCAGGCTGAGGCACGTCTGCGGGAAGGCATGACCCGCTACAGGGGGGACCAACCCCTGCGAGAGCGCCTGCTGACCCTGCTGATCAACCGTCGCAAACTGCCGGAGGCCATCAGCCTGATGGAATCGGCGCCCTCGCTTTCACCCCGGGAGCAGGTGGAACTGGCCAGACTCTATTGGCGAACCCGCGATCCGGAAAGCGCATTCGAGCGCCTGCGCTCGCTGGAAACGGAAGACCCGGAACTGCAGGCCGAGGCGGCGACCCTGCGCCTTGAGCTGGCCACGCTTCTTGGCCGAACCGACTTCCTGCAGGCCGAATACCGCCGGCTCGCCAATCTGCCGGTAGCGTCGCTGTCACCCGCTCAGCAGGAGCAGCTGCTGAACCTTGCGGTGATGTTCAACGACTACCCTGAAGCCCTGCGGCTGGCCCGCGGGCGCTTCGAAACTACCGGCGAGCCGCGCTATCTGGCAGCCATGGCGGAGTATCAGTTCGCGCTTGGCGACTGGGACGGCCTGGCAGACACCCTTGAGCGCTGGCAACAGCGCCCGGGCGCCGCCAGCAATCCCCGCTACTGGACCCTGAAGGCGCTGCTGCACCAGGAGCGCAATGAAGACGATGCCGCCGCAGCCGCGTTCGAGACGGCGGCGACACTGGCTCCGGATAACACGGAGGCGTTGATCAGTTGGGGCTGGTTCCTTGCCGGGCATCCGGAGCGCCAGCCCGGAGCACTGCCAGACCTGCTGGCCCGGCTCTCAAACAACCCCTCACCCGAGGCTTACGGCCTGCTGGCCTGGGGCTATCAGGCTCTGGGTGATGAAAAACGCGCCCTGGCCTGGCTGGGCCGGGGCAGGGCTGCCCACGGTAACAACCGCGAATGGCTGCTGGCGATGGCGCCCCTTGCCGAGCAGAACGGAGCCATGGCCGAAGGCAGCGCGATGCGACGGCAGGCGGTTGCCCTCGGTGAATACCCCTGGAAACGCTCTGCCACCGACATTCTGTACCCGCCCCCCTCGCCGACGGGGGAGGTCTCAGGGCCTCTCTATCGCTTCAACAACCGGGCCGTACAGGCCGGCTTCTCGGCCCGGGACCTTGGCAACTTCTCGGTCTACGGTGCCAGCGTTCGGGGGCAGTTCAGCCACGACCGGCTGCGCTGGCTGTTCAGCGCCGAAAGCCTGGAGACAAGGAACCGGGGTTTGCTGAGGGCCACGCCGAACACCGGCCAGGACGTCCGGCTTCAGGTGCAGAACAACAGCACCAATACGCTGCTGACCTTCAGCCTTGCCCAGCTTACCGGCTATGGCGGCACCCGTACCGCTGGCAGTGCTGAGATCACCGGCCAGCCCGGGGACCGGTTCTCCCTGAGCGCTGGTGTGGCCGTGGCCGAACGCGCCTACGACAGCGCCGAAGCCTGGTGGCTGAGCAACCGGGATGCCCTGTATGCCGGCTTGCAGTATCGTCCCTTTCCCCGGCTGGAACTGACTGGCCGGCTTGAGCAGCTCGGGTATCAAAGCAATACCGGCGGCTCTCTGGGCGAGGGCCTGGGATTCGATGCCACCGGCACCTACACACTGTTTCACCAGGATCCGGCCTGGCAGGTTTCGCTGGGCTATCGGCGCCAGACCCTCGACCTTGCCAGCGAACTGGATGCCCGAACCGCCGGCGCCTTTTCCGGGGCAGCGTCGCCCGGCACTCTTCTGGCCGAGGACTACGAGCGCATCGGCCTGACCACGAGATGGCAGCATGGCGAACCCGGCGCCCTGTACCGGACAACGCCAGAGCCGCGATATTTTGTCGGACTGGGCGCAGGTTATGTACTATCCACCTCGAGTCCCGATTTTGGCATCGACATCGGAGTCGGCTGGCGAGTGGTGGGTGACGACGATCTGGCGCTCTCGCTCGGTTACACCTCGGACGGTCTGGACGGCAACAGCCGAACGGATCTCAACCTCACTTACACTCTGTACTTCGGTCGCTGAAGGAGACCCGTGATGACCCCTCGACTCGCTCTGAACCTTCCACTCACCGGTCGTGGCACCCGCCTGGCACTGGTATCGCTGCTGGCCCTGGTGTGGCTCTCGGGCTGCTCGGTCATGCACAGCCAGCAGGGCACCACGCCGATTGAACTGGACAGCCAGTTTGCAGTGATTCCCCTTACCAACCTCTCCCAGACACCCCAGGCCGGAGACCAGGCAGCCAGCATCCTGAGCGCGCTGCTGCGGGCACGCGGGGCGTCGGAGGTGGAACTGTATCTGCCTGCGGACGAGAACCCGCTGGCCTATGACAACCGGGCACGCCAGCAGCAGGCCACAGCACAGGCACTGGAAAGTGGCGCCGACCTGATTGTGGCGGGCACGGTGGACGAGTGGCGTTACAAGAACGGCCTGGACGGGGAACCGGCGGTGAGCATCACCCTGGAAATCCGAGATCCGGCAGACAGTACCGTGGTCTGGTCAGGCACTGCGGCCCGCACCGGCTGGGGCCGCGAGGGTCTGGGTGTGGCCGGTCACAAAGTGCTCCAGTCGTTGATCGAAGCAGCACCGTTTACCGCAGGCAGCGGACAGTAAACCCATGAGCGAAGTGCCGGCTAACCAGTACGAGCCAGAGGATAACCAGAGCCAGCCGGCCCCGGCATGGCTGCGCTGGCTTGAAACGCTGGCGGTCACCGCACTGTTTCTGGGCCTCGGGGCCTGGAACCGGCCGGAAGATCCTTTTTACCTGACCGGTAATTTCCCCTGGCCTGCCCTGGCACCGGTGCTGGCAGGCCTGCGCTACGGCTTTTTCACTGCCCTGGTGTCGGCCCTTCTGGTGCTCGGCGCCCTCGGTATGAGTTACCGGGTGGGGCTGGCCCCCGTTGCCGACTTTCCCTACGTCTGGTGCATCGGCGTGCTGGCCTTCAGCCTGTTGGCGGGTGAATTCCGGGATTTCTGGGGACGGCGGCTCGAGAAGCTGGAGGCCAGCAACCGTTACCGGGAGGTGCGCCTCGAGGAATTCACCCGCAACTTTTACCTGCTCAAGGTCTCCCATGACCGCCTCGAGCAGCAGATCGCCGGCAGCACGGGCAGTCTTCGGGAAGCGTTGCGAAGGCTGTACCAGGAAACGGCCTACGCCCGGGGCGCCGGGCTCACCCAGGAAACCGGTGAGCTGCTCCTGAACATGCTGATCCGGTACGGCCAGTTGCAGAGCGCGGCAATCTATCCGGTGGTTGGCCCGGGACTGGCAGACACCCCGATTGCCCACATCGGCGCCTATCACGACGTTCGGCCAGACGACCCGCTGCTCATGCACGCGGTGGAAGAGAAGAAGCTGGTGTCGATACAGACCGAATACCGTGACAAGCTGTCGGATCTGGACACCGATCTTCTGCTGGCGTTGCCGCTGATTGATTCCCGCCAGACCCTGATCGGCATGGTGGCGATCAAGGCCATGCCATTCTTTAATTTCCAGCCCAGAACGCTTCGACTGCTGGCCATTCTGGCAGGACACATGGCCGACATGATTCAGGAGCAGCAACTACAGCCCGATGCCGCCACCGCCGAATGGCGTCATTTCCTGTTCCAGTTGAGCCGATCCAGCCACGATGCCGCCCAACACGGCCTGCCCGCGTCGCTGATTCGCCTGGGCGTTGTTCAGGATGGCCCGTTTGAGCGGGTCGCTGAACGGGTACACCGGCTTCGCAGGGGGCTGGATGTAATCGCCGAGCTGCCCGCAGAGCTCGGTAAAGGCCTCGCCCTGCTGCTGCCGCTGACCGACGAACTTGGACAGGCGGCCTATCTGCAGCGACTGGACGAGGACCTCCGGGAGCACACCGGCCAGACTCTCGCCGAGCAGGCCGAGGTGCGCACCGGCATGGTCAGCGGCGACCCCGATGGCAACGCCTGGCTGACGACCGCCAGGGGAGTGGATACACCGTGACCAGCACCTGGCTCACCCTGCTGGCGCTGGCCCTCGAAGCCGGCGGCATAGCCGCACTGGCCTCGGCGTTGCCGGCGGCTCCGGCACTGGCCGGTTACCTGTTTGCCCACGCCCTGGCCTGCGGCCTGCTGACCCTGGTTCTTCTGCCGCTCCTGCCGCCTCGGTATCGGGGCCGGGTTCTCAGGCCGGCCCTGTTCCTGTTCACCCTGCAGTTTGCCATTCCCTTTATCGGCAGCCTTGGCGTGTTCACCGGTGTTCTGATGGCCCTGTATCTGCCCCGGGTTGAGCGGGACGTGCCCTGGCAGAAACTGGCAATACCCGAGCTACCGTTTCAGCCGGTCAATATGGATCAGCAGGTCATATACAGTGAAGGCGGTCTGCGCCAGATCCTCCGGGAGGCAGGCAGTATCGACAAACGCCTCAAGGCCCTGCTGGCAACGCGGCAAATGGCGGAGCGGGACGCCGTGGAACTGCTGCGCGAAGCCCTGAAAGACCCGGCGGATGACGTCCGGCTGCTGGCCTACTCGATGCTCGAACAGAAGGAAAAGGCCCTGGCCAGCCAGGCCCGTCGCCTGCAACTGGAACTGGAATCCCCCGAGGTGGACGAGGAACCCAGACTGAAACGCCGCCTGGCCCAGGTCTGGTGGGAAATGGCCTACCTCGGGCTCGCCCAGGGAAGCCTGCGAAGCTATTACCTGACCAGCGCCCGCCGCCTGCTGCAGGAGTTGACCGACCGATTCTCCATGCACAACGACTGGCGGCTTCTTGGACGTATTGAGCTGGATATGGGCAACATTATTGCCGCCAAACGCGCCTTCGACTTCGCGGTGGAGAAAGGCGCACCCCAGGAACTGATTCTCCCGTACCTGGCAGAAGTGGCCTTTCTGGAGCGAGACTTCCAGCGGGTTCGTTACTTTCTCGCCAGCCTGGCACGCCATCGTCCACACCCGAGGCTCCGGACGCTGATCGAGGGCTGGCTATGAAGACGGACATTACCCTGCTGCTGGAAGGTACTTACCCGTTCATTCGGGGTGGCGTGTCGTCCTGGGTTCACCAGATCATTACCGGATTGCCCGACTACAGTTTCTCACTGGTTTTTCTGGGCGGCGACCCGGCCCACTACGGCGAGCAGCAGTACCGCTTGCCGGAGAACGTAAAGCACCTTGAATGCCACTACCTCATGGATACCCGGGCGCCACACAAGCCCACCGCCCGCCGTGGCAATGCCGAGGCGTTTCGCCACCAGCGCGCGCTCCATGACAAGTTCCGGGCGGGCACGCGGGTGCCGCCGGATGTCCTGCACGAGGTGTTCCGAAGCCTCGGCACCCGCAAGGGCATCAGCCACGAGGACTTCCTGTACAGCGAAGAAAGCTGGGCAATGATTGGTGACAGTTACCAGAAATTCTGCACCGAACCCTCGTTCGTCGATTACTTCTGGACCATCCGGATCATGCATTCGCCGCTGTTCCAGCTGGCTGACATTGCCCGCAAACTGCCTGACACCGGCATGGTGCACAGCATATCCACCGGCTACGCCGGGCTTCTGGGAGCCATGGTCAGTGAGCAGCGGGGCATTCCCTTCGCGCTGAGCGAACATGGCATCTACACCAAGGAGCGTAAGATTGACCTGTCGCAGGCGGAGTGGATTCGTGATCCCAGCGATCAGGTCAGTGCCAACATCAACGACCAGCTGGGCTACATACGCCGACTCTGGATCCGGTTTTTCGAGGCCCTGGGCCGACTGACCTATCAGCAGGCTGACCCTATTGTGTCCCTCTACCGGGGCAATCGCGACCGCCAACTGGCCGACGGCGCGGAACCGGAGCGCACCCGGATCATCCCCAACGGTATCGACCCCACACGTTTCGAGGCCGCCCGGGCCGCACGCCCCGAGGCTATCCCGAAGGTCCTCGGCCTGGTGGGCCGGGTGGTGCCGATCAAGGACATCAAGACGTTCATCCGGGCCATGCGCTCCGTGTGCGAGGTGGTACCGGATGCCGAAGGCTGGATTGTCGGGCCCGAGGACGAGGACCCGGTCTACGTGTCCGAGTGCCGCGAGCTGGTTGAAAGCCTGGGTCTTGAAGGGCAGGTGCGGTTTCTGGGGTTCCAGAACGTCAACGACATCCTGCCAAAGCTGGGCCTGATGGTACTGACGTCGATTTCCGAGGCACTGCCGCTGGTAATCCTGGAAGCCCACGCCGCCGGCCTGCCCTGCCTGGCCACCGACGTGGGCGCGTGCCGCGAACTGCTGGAAGGCATGTCACCGGAAGACCAGGCCCTGGGCCGCAGCGGCTCGGTGGTGCCCATTGCCGACCCCGAGGCCACCGCCCGGGAAGCCATCCGCCTGCTGCTAGATGAACGGCTCTGGTACCAGGCCCAGAAGGCCGGCCTCGAACGGGTGCAGCGTTACTACACCCTGGAGAGTATGTTTGGCGCCTACCGGGAGGTTTATGACAAGGCACTTCGGGTAATGGAGGATCGTCACTGATGGCGGGCATTGGCTTTGAACTGCGCCGGATTCTGAAGCGCGACAGCTTTACCGGACTGCTCGGCGCCTATGGTCTGGCCGGCGTGATCAGCTCGGGACCCTGGGTGCTGTCGGTGCTGGGCGTCATGCTCATCGGTATCGTCAGCTTCAATCTCGCGGTGGCAGGATCCGATGTCGTGCAGTTCCTGGTCTCGGTGACCTATCTGATGGCGGTGTCGCTGACGCTGTCGGGCCTGTTCCAGCATGTCTTCACCCGCTGGGTGGCAGACCGGCTCTATGAGCAGAACCGGGGGCGGATCCTGCCCAACCTGATGGGCGTCATCTGGATGTCGACATTGCTTGCGCTGGCCGTGGGCCTACCAGCGGTACTGTTGCTTTTTCCCGGCACCAGCAACCTATACAAACTGCTGATGCTCGCCAACTTCGTGGTGCTCTGTAACCTGTGGCCGGTGACCATCTTCCTCTCCAGCATGAAGTCCTACCGCCGGATCGTGGTGATTTTTGCGCTGGGCTACGCCACCGCCATCACGGCGTCGCTGCTATTTGCCCGGTTTGGCCTGAAAGGTCTGCTGGCGGGGCTGCTGCTGGGCCACAGCCTGCTGTTCTTCAGCTTTTTCTACACCATTATCCGCCAGTACCCCGGCGACGAACTGATACGCTTCGACTTCACCCGCCGCCGGCAGATCTTTCCCACGCTGATTTTCACCGGGCTGCTGTTCAATGCCGCAGTCTGGGCGGACAAGTTCATTTTCTGGTTTCACCCGGACACCTCCCAGCCTATCATCGGCGCCCTGCGCGCGTCGGTCATCTACGACCTGCCCATCTTTCTCGCCTACCTGGCCATTATTCCGGGCATGGCGGTGTTTCTGGTGCGCATGGAAACGGACTTTTCGGAAGCCTACGACCGCTTCTACAACGCCGTTCGGGACGGCGACACCCTGGCACGGATCAGCGGTTTTCGCAATGACATGGTACTGGTGGCACGCAATGGGATTTACGAGATCTGCAAGGTTCAGGGGCTGACGGTGATCATCCTGTTCCTCTGGGGCGAACAGCTCCTCGCCGCCATCGGCATTTCCACGCTCTATCTACCGCTGTTCTACATCGACCTGGTGGCGGTGAGCATCCAGCTCATCCTGCTAGCCATACAGAACGTGCTGTTCTACCTGGATGCCCGGGGCATCAACGTCAGCCTCTGCGTGCTGTTCTTTGCCACCAACATCCTGTTTACCTTCACCACCATAGAACTGGGGGCGGCCTTCTACGGCTACGGCTACGCCGGCGCAACTCTGGTGTCCGCCCTTGCAGGCCTGGCCCTGCTGTCCCGAAAGTTCGACCGGCTGGAGTACGAAACCTTCATGTTGCAGGGCCGTTAAGGCTCGCGCCTC
The DNA here is from genome assembly GCF_900115175.1 of Marinobacter gudaonensis. Lineage (NCBI taxonomy): Bacteria > Pseudomonadati > Pseudomonadota > Gammaproteobacteria > Pseudomonadales > Marinobacteraceae > Marinobacter > Marinobacter gudaonensis. The sequence goes on along the minus strand of NZ_FOYV01000001.1, from coordinate 2,632,707 downwards.
AGGGTCGTTTGGTGACCGCCATGGTGAGGCGGGAAATGCAGGTGGTCTTGCCCGCTTCGTTTTCCAGCAGGATTTCCCAAACCTGGGTGGCACTGCCAATGTGGATGGGGCGGGCGGTACCGTATACCCAGCCCCCGGTCACCGGGCGGATGTGATTGGCGTTGATATCCAGGCCCACGGCGACCGTCTCGGGATCTTTCAGACAGCAGTTGGCAGCCATACTGCCCAGGGTTTCTGCGAGCAACACCGAGGCGCCACCGTGCAGGATACCGAAGGGCTGTACCGTACGCTCATCCACTGGCATGCGGCCCTTCACGAAGTCGTCGCCGATCTCGAGATACTCGATTCCCAGGTGGCTGACGGCGGTGTTCTCACTGGCTTTTGCCAGTTGCTCCAGGTTCGGGGTTCGGGTCCAGATCGCCATTCAGAAGCTGCCTCATTGTCGGTTGAAACGAACGCTGTCTGTAGGCGAGTGTATACAGGTAGGATGCGAACTACCAAGACTTTTTCTGTCGTGCTGAGGCTGCTTTGGTTACCTGCAGCTCGAACTCCGAGGCCGGCACCGGCCGGCCGAAAAAATACCCCTGGAAGTGTGGGCATCCCATGGCGACCAGCCGTTCGAGCTGCCCCCGGCTCTCGACACCCTCTGCAACCGCAGACAGTTTCAGGGCGGATGCGAGGGCGAGGATGGTTTCGGCGATGGCGGCATCATTCGGATCGTCGAGGATGTCCCGGACAAACCCCTGGTCTATTTTCAGCTCGTCCAGCGACAGGCGTTTGAGATAGCCCAGTGAGGAGTAGCCGGTCCCAAAATCGTCCAGCGAAATCCGAAGCCCCATGCTCCTGAGTGTTCTCAGCGTCTGCTCCACCAGCTCGAGGTCGTAAGCCAGGGCACTCTCGGTAATCTCAATCTTCAACCGTCGCGGTGATGCGCCGGTTTTACGGAGCAGCCCCATCACCCTTGTGCAGAAGGAAGGGAGATGAAACTGCCGGGCGCTGACGTTGATGGACACCTGCAGACGGGCGAAGGGATCGCCTAGGGCCTGCCAGCGGGCAACCTGCGCCATCACCTCCTCCATGACCCAGTAACCGATCGGTTCGATCAGGCCGGTTTCCTCTGCCAGCGGAATGAATTCAGCCGGAGACACCGGGCCCTTGCCGGGGCGCGTCCAGCGAAGCAGCGCTTCAGCACCCTCGGGTACACCCTTCTGGTCCACCAGTATCTGGTAATACACGTCCAGCTGGTTTTTCCGGATGGCGCTGCGAAGATCCGACTCCATGGCCAGTCGCTCCGCCACCTTCCTCTGCATCATGCCGTCGTAGAAGCGGATTCGGTCCCGGCCATCCGCCTTGGCCCGAAACATGGCCATATCCGCCTGGCTCAGCAGCTCTTCCAGGGAGGTATCGTGGTTGAAGAACAGCGTCACCCCCATGCTGGCAGAGCCCGTGTAATCGCATCCATCAAGCCGGTAGGGCTGACTGAGCACGTCCCGGACCTTCTCGCAGACCTTCTCCACTTTGGTGGCCGCGTCGGCCGGGTCTTCGGAAAAACCCTTGAGAATGAGTACGAACTCGTCACCGCCCAGGCGCGCAACGGTATCCCACTCCCGCACCACGCCTTCCAGGCGCCGGGCCACCTGCACCAGCAGTCCGTCGCCCACCTGGTGCCCGGCGGTGTCGTTGATGTCCTTGAAATTGTCCAGATCTATGAACACCAGCGCGCCATGCTCCCGGTCGCGGTTGCTGCCCGAAAGCGCCTGGGCCAGCCGGTCCCGGAGCAACCGGCGGTTGGGCAAGTTGGTCAAGGGGTCATAGAAGGCCAACTGCTCGATCTCGGTTTCCGAGCGTTTGCGGTCGGTTACATCGTAGAAATAGCCGTGCCAGACGATGCTTTGATCCGCCAGCATCGCAGGTACGGAGCGGGCCTCAATCCATGCCACGCTGCCGTCCTTCTTGATGGCGCGGAAATCCGTCTCGAACGGGCTCATGTCCCGACGGGAATGCTGCACCTGCGTGAAGAAGTCCGCCTTGTCGTCGTCGGCGATCAGTTCCAGCAAGGCCCGCGCATCCGGCCGCAGGGTCTCCACCGGCAGGCCGAACATGTCCTCCACCTTGCGGCTGATGAAGGGGAAACACACCCGGCCATCCGGGTACATGCGGAACTGGAAGATCACCCCGGGGAACTGACCGGAGTAGCGGAAGAGACTGTGTTCGAAGCGCTCGTTCCTGTGCGCCAGGATCTGCCGATGCAAGGACGCCCCGAGCACTGCGGCCAACGGTTCGAGTGTGGCGCGGTCTCCTTCCCCGGGTGCCCGGTCGCTGGCATCCAGGTAATCCAGACCCAGAACCGCCGCGAGTTTGCCTTCCAGCACGATAGCCACTCGTATCTGCGTACTCGCCGCCACCGAATCCTCATTGCGGATGTCTCCCGGACCACCGACGAGCCCATCGGGCGTGCTGGCGGAGACAATGTTCCGGGCTTCGAGGGCCTGCCACAGCGGCGCAAATTCGTCCCAGGGCCGGTTGCGGACGCCGTCGCTCAGGGAGGCGATGCCCTCGACGCAGGCTTCATGGGTGACCGACACCGTCTGGGTGGCATCGTCCAGCACCAGCAGGAAACCCCGATCAGCGAGAAAGTCCCTGGTGATGTCCCCAATCACCTGATCGAGCGCCTGGCCCAGTTTTTCTATGGGGGCCTGCGCTAACGCCAGTGCCATCCGGCAAACAAGATCAGTTCGATTTGCTTTTCGGTGTGCCATGCCTTCGGACTCCTTCCGCAAGTGCTATCCTTTTAATACTCCGGGCTAGTCAACTCGTATCAGTTCTTCTTTTTGCCAACCGAGCCGGCCAGTCTCGACGACCTGCCGCCGGATCCCCGGCACCGGGCGGATCATGAACAGGTCACCGTTGCGACCGACCATGGCCCTGGGCACACCCTGGGACCGGGCAATGTCCGCATGGGCCTCCATGTGCTCAGCTTCGCCATGGACCGGAATGGCAATGCGCGGCTCAATCCACTGGTACATCAGCGCCAGTTCCGCCTGCGCCGGGTGACCGGATGCATGGATGGGCCACTCGGCGTCTTCCGCGGTAATGACGTTCACGCCCAGGGCTTTCAGGTTGCGGATCAGGGCCTCAATCGATTCCTCGTTACCGGGAATGGCCCGGGCGCTGAAGATGACGGTATCGCCAGCCTCCAGCTCAAAATCCGGATGATTACCTGCGGCCAGCCGGCGCAGGGCGGTTCTCGGCTCACCCTGGCTGCCTGTGGCGACAGCCAGCACCTCATGGCGGGGCAGATAGCCCAGGTGCGAGGGCTGGATCAGCTGGTCACCGCTCTCCCAGAGTCCCGCCGCCCGGGCCGCGTTGGTCATGTTGACCAGCGACCGGCCGAGCAGCCCCATGTAACGGCCAGTCTGCCGGGCAATCCGGGCAAGGGTGTGCAGCCGGGCGATGTTGCTGCCAAAACAGGTCACCACCACGCGACCCTCCGCACGGGCCACCGCCTCTGACAGCCCCCTGTGCAACGTCGCCTCGGAGATCGAGTGGCCCGGTACTGTGGCATTGGTGGAATCACACACCATGGCGGCCACGCCCTCGCGGGCCAGCGTAGTGAAGGTGTTCGGAGAATACCCATGGCCAACCAGGGGCTCGTCATCCAGTTTCCAGTCGCCGCTGTGGAAGATATTCCCCTGCCCGGTGCGAATCATCAGGGCATTGGGATCGGGAATGGAGTGGGTGAGGGCCAGCCACTGTACATTGAAAGGACCGATCTGGCGGCACTCGCCGGTGTCCACTTCGATGATGGGCACCCTGTGCAGCAGATCGAATTCCGCCAGTTTGCGTTTGAGAATCTCGGCCGTGAATCGACTGGTATAAATAGGACATTGCAACAGCGGCCAGAGGTAGGGCACCGCACCCACATGATCTTCGTGACCGTGCGTGATGATCAGCCCCGCCAGGCGGTCGCGGCGATCCGCGATGAACGCCGGATCGGCCATCTGTACGGGCGGCTCACCCCGGTGGTGGACGGTGCCATCCGCCGCGACGCGACCCGGTTTGGGAAAGGTGACGCCGCAGTCCACCATCAGCCAGGCCCCGTCGTGCCCATACAGATTGAGATTCATGCCAATTTCTCCGGTACCCCCTAACGGCAGGAACCAGAGATCTGCTTGTTCCGGAGTCATTTAATCGGGTTTTCCAGGTATTTCAGCACCAGATCTTCGTGGATGCCTTCCATTTCGATGAGTTTCAGGGCAGCCCGGATGTCGTCTGCATAACGGAGGGCCGGTGAAGTTCTGCTCACCGCGATGTAAGAACGCTCGCCAGGCACAAAGAAAGGCGAGACGCTCACGTCCATGCCGAGCTTCTGGACGGTGTAAAGCCCCACGAGTTCGGGCGCAATCACCACGTCCACCCGGCCCTTCTGCATCATGAGCATGAGGTTTTCGTAGCGGGGCGCCGACTCCTTGAGTAGCTTCGGGTCATTGTCAAAACGCGGAAAGTAGGAGGCGCCCTCCAGCACACCGATCGCCCGACCGTAGAGATCGGAATAGCCTTCAATTCGGTGGCGGTCTTCCATGTAGAAAAACAACCTTCGCTCGGGCGGGAAAGCCGGCGCCACAAACTCCATCGTGCGGGTCCGGTCCTCGGTTTCCAGAGGGCCCAGCATGATATCCACCTGGCCCTGCTGGACCATCCGAAGGACACGACGGAACGGAGCCTCCCGGTAGTTCACGTCCCATCCCAGGCGATCGGCAATTTCCTCGAAGATATCAATGTACAAACCGGTAGCCTTGCCGCCTTCCAGGATCCGGTAAGGAGGGGCATGGTTGGCACCCACGGTGACCGTCAGCGCCTCCACTGTTTCCGTACCCTGCTGGGCCCATCCCGGCAGGCCCAGAGCAAAGATCAGGGCACCCATTAACACTCGCATGCACGCCATCCTTGTTCGAGTTCTTCATGTATTGTTAGCAAGACCGACCCGACGCCTCAAGTATAGCCGCTTCAAGATCCGTCGCTCCCGGATTTACGTAACCACGGTTGAATTCAGTCACCGGCGGCACAAGGTTTTTCACATCAAGAGCCGTGCAAGTCATCCACTGTTTAGCCAAGAGGACGGAACACATGAAGATTCTGATGGTTCTCACATCCCACGACCAGATGGGCGATACCGGCCACAAAACCGGCTTCTGGCTTGAGGAATTCACATCTCCGTATTACGTGTTCAAGGACGCGGGTGCCGACATCACCATCGCCAGCCCGAAGGGCGGTCAACCACCGGTGGATCCGAACAGCGAGGCGGACGACGCGCTGACCGAATCCACCCGCCGGTTCCAGCAAGACGCTCACGCGAAAGAATCCCTGGCCAGCACCAAAAAACTGGCGGACGTGGACATGAACGATTTCGACGCCATCTTCTACCCCGGCGGCCACGGCCCGCTCTGGGATCTGGCGAACGACCAGAAATCCATTGCCCTGATCAAGACCGCCTACGAGCAGGACAAGGTGATCGGAGCTGTGTGCCACGCGCCGGCCGTGTTCAAGAACGTGGAAGTGAAGCCCGGCCAGAACATTGTGGGGGGCCGCGAAGTGACCGGCTTCAGCAACAGTGAGGAAGAAGCCGTGGGCCTCGACAAGGTGGTGCCTTTCCTGCTCGAAGACATGCTCAAGCAGAACACCGCCACCTATACCCGGGGCGAGGACTGGGCACCGCACATTGTGGTGGACGGCAAGCTGATTACCGGGCAGAACCCCGCCTCATCCGAAGGAGCAGCGAAAGCCGTCGTTCAGGCCCTCCAAGGCGCCTGATGCCGGCCTGACACTGCCCGCAACCAGGGACAGACCGACGCATCGGTCTGTCCTTGCCTCAGTTTTGAATCCTGCAAACCAGCCCCCCGCCTTCTGCAATTAAACTTCCGTTACTGCCCCGACGACCCGTGCTATCTGTGCTAACGTTTTGAGGAACCTCTCAAAAAAACGGGCCACAGGCATGAGCAACCCCAAACATACCCTGTTCTGGATGACACTGTTTCTGGGCGTCGTCATGGTTGTCGGCGCGCTGATTCACAAGCCGCTGATCGAGGCCTTCATGGCCAACTGGGTATTCAACCTGCTGATCGTGTGCGTGCTGATTGTGGGAATCGCCCTGACCTACCGGCAAGTGTTTGTTTTGTTCCCCGAGCTCAAGTGGATTGCCCAATTCCGAACCGGCCACGCCGGGTTGTCGGTGGTGCAGGAGCCCCGACTGCTCAAGCCCCTGGCCCGCCAGCTGGGCGAGGACGCCAAACGGGATCGCTTCACCCTCTCCACCCTGTCGTTGCGCACCGTGCTCGACGGCATCCACTCGCGCATGGACGAGCAACGGGAGATCACCCGCTATTTCATCAGTCTGCTGGTCTTCCTGGGCCTGCTGGGCACCTTCTGGGGGTTGCTGGGCACCATCAACTCCGTGGGCCAGGTGATCACGGGCCTGGACATGAGCCAGGAAGATTTCGGCAAGGTGTTCGCCGAGCTCCAGCAGGGGTTGCTGACCCCTCTGCAGGGCATGGGCACGGCCTTCAGTTCCTCCCTGCTAGGCCTCGGCGGTTCGCTGATCCTCGGCTTCCTGGATATCCAGGCCGGCCACGCCCAGAACCGCTTCTATGATGGCCTGGAGGAGTGGCTCACCGGCGTCACCAACCTGGTTGATCGTGTTGACACAGAGAAAGACCTGTCATGATCGGATCCCGGCGCCGCTCCCGCAGCACCACCAATGTCTGGCCCGGGTATGTGGATGCTCTCTCGGCCTTGCTGATGCTGGTGATTTTCATGCTGCTGGTGTACGTGGTGAGCCAGCTGTACCTGTCACAGACCCTGTCTGATCGGGACACCCAGCTGGCCCGCCTGAATGCCCAGCTGGACGAGCTTTCCGAGCTTCTGGGGCTGGAGGAAAACCGGAGCGAAGCGCTGGAGAACCAGCTGAGCAGCCTGCAGGAGCGCAACAGCAGCCTGGTGAGTCAGCTGGAATCCACCCGCGAACAGCTGATGCGCCAGTCTGCCATGGCCGACGCCCAATCAGAGCGCATCGCCAGCATGGAAGAGTCCATGGATGAGCAGGACGAGATGTCGGCCAGCCAGCAGGCGATGATCCTGAGGTTATCGAACCAGATTGCGTCACTGCGGGAGCAGCTGCGTCAGATTACGTCCGCGCTCAAGCTGCAGGAGCAGATGACCGCCGATAAAGAGCAGGAACTGGAGCAGGTGAGCCGACGCCTGAACACGCTGCTGGCCGAAAGGGTCAACCAGTTGGAGAAGTACCAGTCCGAATTCTTTGCCCGCCTGCGAGACATTCTTGCCGGCAACGAGAACGTGCGGGTCGTGGGCGACCGCTTCCTGCTGCCCTCGGAACTGCTGTTTGCATCCGGCTCCGCCAAGCTGGGCGAAGCAGGCCGACGCGAGCTGGACAAACTGGCCGATATCCTGCTCGACGTGGCTGACCGGATTCCCGACGACGTGGACTGGATTCTCCGGATCGACGGCCACACCGACATCCTGCCCATCAACACGCCCCGGTTCCCGTCAAACTGGGAACTGTCCACCGCCCGGGCCGTGGCCGTGGTGCGCTATCTGGCCGCCCAGGGCGTGCCGGAGCGACGCATGGTGGCCGCGGGCTTTGGGGAATTCTTCCCGGTTGCCGAGGGTACCTCGCCGGAGGCGCTGCAGCGGAACCGGCGGATTGAGTTGAAGTTGACGGATCGGTAGGGGTCCTGCTTCTGGGCCCCTCTGGCCCTCAAAAATGAATAACCGACCGAATACTCTTGCCCTCATGCATCAAATCAAACGCCTTGTTGATGTCTTCCAAGGGCATCTCATGGGTAATGAACACATCCAGGGGAATCTCGCCTTTCTCGGCTTTTTCCACATAGCCCGGCAGCTCGGTGCGGCCTTTCACGCCACCGAACGCTGAGCCTTTCCAGACGCGACCAGTCACCAGCTGGAACGGGCGGGTACTGATTTCCTCGCCGGCACCGGCCACACCGATGATGATGGACTCACCCCAGCCTTTATGGCAGCACTCAAGCGCGGCGCGCATCACCTTCACGTTGCCGATACACTCGAACGAGTAGTCCACGCCGCCGTCGGTCATCTCGATGATCACTTCCTGGATCGGCTTGTCGTAGTCGTTCGGGTTGATCACGTCGGTGGCGCCCAGCTGTTTGGCGATGTCGAATTTGCCCGGGTTGATATCAATGGCGATGATCCGGCCAGCCTTGGCCATGGTGGCACCAATGATGGCAGCCAGGCCGATACCGCCCAGACCAAAGATCGCGACGGTTGCGCCCTCTTCCACCTTGGCCGTGTTCATCACCGCACCGATGCCGGTGGTTACGCCACAACCGAGCAGGCACACCTTCTCAAGGGGCGCTTCCTTGGGGATCTTGGCCAGGGAGATCTCGGGCAACACGGTGTACTCGGAGAAGGTGGAGCAACCCATGTAGTGGTACAGCGGCTTGCCCTGGTAGGAGAAGCGGGAGGTGCCGTCCGGCATCACGCCCTTGCCCTGGGTAGCCCGAACCGCGCCGCACAGGTTGGTCTTGCCGGAGGTGCAGAACTTGCACTCGCCACACTCGGCGGTGTAGAGCGGAATCACATGATCCCCCACTTCCAGATTTTTCACGCCGGGGCCCACGGCCTCGACAATGCCACCGCCCTCATGGCCGAGGATGGTCGGGAACAGGCCCTCCGGATCGGCACCGGAGAGGGTATAGGCGTCGGTATGGCACACGCCGGTGGCAACGATGCGCACCAGGACCTCACCTTCTTTGGGCGGGGCGACATCCACTTCGACGATTTCCAGCGGTTTGTTGGCTTCAAACGCCACCGCAGCACGGGATTTGATCACGGTCGGACTCCTGTTGAATTTGGGCCTGTGTTCGCGGGTTTAGTGCCTTACTGGCTCGGCTGTTCGTCCATTCTAGACGAACTGACCGGCGCGTGGGCGCCGAAATCTTTTCCGGAACCGGCACGTATCATTGGTTAAACGAGTTTATGAAAGGAGCCATTACGTTGCGTTCGCTTTACTGGTTTACGCGCGATCTGCGCCTGCACGACAACGCCGCCCTGCTGGCCGCCTCCAAATCCGACATTCTGCTGTGTGCGTTTATTGTGGACCCGCGCTGGTTCGGGCCCGGTCCGCTGCAAAGCAGGGCCATGGGCGATCACCGCTGGCGCTTCCTGTGGCAAAGCCTGATGGCGCTGGAGCGCAGCCTCCGGCCCCTGGGTCAGCGGCTGCATATTGCTTTCGGGGAGCCCGAGCGGGTGATCCCGGAGCTGGTTCATGGGCATCAGATCCAGCGGGTTATCCGCTCGCGCCTGCCGGGCACCCAGGAGTACTCGCAGTGGCAGACCATCAAGGAGCGCCTGCCGGATACTCTGTTCCAGCAGTTCGAAACCCTCAGCCTGTTTACCGAGCAGTCCCTGCCCATGGCTCTGCAGGATCTGCCGGACACCTTTTCCCAGTTCCGCAAACAGGTGGAGAAGGCCGGCGAGCGTTGCTCAGAACGCCTGCGCATCCGCACCCTGACAGCACTCCCTCCGCCGCCGGGCTTTCCCGAGGACAACCGTGGCGACTGCCCGGCCATCGCCGAACCGGTGCATCCGCTGCAGTTCATGGGCGGGGAGGCCGCTGGCCTGGAGCGGTTGCAGCAGTTCACCTTCGAAAGCCACTGCATTGATCGCTACAAGGAAACCCGCAACGCCCTGGACACCTGGGATGCGTCCTCCAAGTTCTCGCCCTGGCTGGCCAACGGCTGCCTGTCGGTGCGGGAGGTGGCCGAGACCATCACAGAGTACGAAGCGAGGGAGACGAAAAACGAGTCCACCTACTGGCTCTGGTTCGAACTGCTGTGGCGCGAGTATTTTTTCTGGTATGCCCTGCGGCACGGCGCCAACCTGTTCCGCCGGGACGGGGTGCAGCGAAAACACCGCCACGGCACCTTCTACGGCCATCGTTTCAAGGCCTGGTGCCAGGGCAACACCGAATACCCCCTCGTGAACGCCGCCATGAACCAGCTTCGGGAAACCGGTTACATGAGCAACCGGGCCCGCCAACTGGTAGCCAGCTGTTTCGTGAACGAGCTTGGCCTGGACTGGCGCTATGGCGCCGCATGGTTTGAAGAGCAATTGATCGACTATGATGTAGCAAGCAACTACGGCAATTGGCAGTATCTGGCCGGCGTGGGTGCCGACCCGAGGGGCCTGCGGCAGTTCAACCTGGAAAAGCAGGCGCAACAGTACGATCCCGCAGGCACGTTTGTGGACCGGTGGGGCGGGCATTCGGAACAGCCCGTTGGCCTGCACACCGTGGACGCCGCCGACTGGCCCCTCTAAACCGATCAGCAGAATGGAACGATCGTTATGGCGGAAATCGAATCAGTCCCCACGGCACGGGAGACCCTTGCCCGCATCATTGACACCTGCGCACCGGGCGCGGTGCTGAGCTGCGGCTGGCTGGCCAATGAGGTGGCGAGCGTATGGCAGGATCACCGCCCGGACGTGCGGCGGCACACCCTCGACAGCCACGATCCGAACGCCCATCTGCCCCTGCCGCACGTGGTCGACCTGGCCCTGATTACCGGAACCCTGGAACACCTGCCCCACGACGAAGGCGCCCTGCTCCTGGGCCAGCTCAGGAACTACGGCACCCACCAGATCGCCGTGCTGGTGGCGGAAACGCCCGACTGGGCTTTTACCGACTTTATCGGCCTCGGTTTCCGGCGCCATGCGGAACTGGACAACGATCACGGACCCCTGACGCTCTACACCTATAATCTGGATTCCTACAACCACAAGCGGGCCTGGAATAACCCCGAGAACTGGGCCAACCCGGAAATGTGGGGCAAGGCCTGGTGGTAATGAGCGAGGTGAACGAAAACAGCGTGGCGACAAAACCGAAAAGCCTGAAACCCAGCACCCTCCGCATTGGCACCCGCTATCGGGCCAACCGCCTCAAAGGCCCCTACGACGCCATCGTGATCGGCTCTGGCATTGGCGGCCTCACCACCGCCGCCTGCCTGGCCAAAGCAGGTAAAAAGGTGCTGGTGCTGGAGCAACACTACACCGCCGGCGGCTATACCCACAGTTACGCCCGTAACGGCTACGAGTGGGACGTGGGCGTTCACTACATTGGCGACATGGGCTCGCCCCACACCCTGGGCCGCCGACTGTTCGACTACATCACGGATGGCAAGCTCAAATGGGCGCCCATGGACGAAAATTACGACCGGTTTTTCCTGGGTGAGAAAGTGGTCAACCTGCGTGCCGGTAAAGAAGGCCTGAGGCATTCGCTGATCTCTGCCTTCCCCGAGGAGCGGGAGGCCATAGATCAGTACCTGGCCTTGCTGGGCAAGGTGGCCGATGGCATGCAGTGGTATACCCTCTCAAAGCTGACACCCGGCATCCTCAGCCCGGTGGTCCACAAGGGGCTGGACCTGGCCCTGCCGGATTGCTTCAACAGAACCACCTGGGACGTGCTGAGCGAACTCACCGATAATGAGGAGCTGATTGGCGCGATCACCGGCCAGTGGGGCGACTGCGGAGTAACACCGAAGCAGTCCAGCTTCATGGTGCACGCACTGATCGCCAAGCACTACCTCTACGGCGGCTTTTATCCGGTCGGAGGCGCCTCGGAAATCGCCAACACCATCATTCCGGTTATCCAGAAACCCGGTGGTGAGGTGTTCACCTACGCCGATGTCACCGACATCCTGGTCGAGAAAGGCCGGGCCACCGGCGTGCGCATGGCCGACGGCGAGGAGATCGGGGCACCGCTGGTGATCAGCAACGCCGGCGTGATCAACACCTTTGAAAATCTGCTGCCCGCAGACGTGGCAGCGCAGGCCGGCTACCTGGAGAAACGCCGGCATATCATTCCGTCCATGCCTCATATCGGCCTGTACATCGGTCTGAAAGGCACCCCCGAGCAGCTGGGGCTGCCCCGGACCAATTTCTGGATCTACCCCAGCGCCGACCACGACGGCAATGTACAGCGTTTTCTCGCCGATCCTCACCACTCGGAGTTTCCGGTGGTGTACATCTCGTTCCCGGCCGCCAAGGATCCGGACTACCAGAACCGCTGGCCCGGCACCTCCACCATCGAGATTGTGGCACCCACCACCTGGGAGATGTTCGAGCCCTGGCAGGGCACCACCTGGGGCAAGCGGGGTGACGATTATGAGGCGCTGAAAGAGACCATCACCAACCAGCTTCTGGACGTCATGTACCAGAAGCTGCCCCAGCTACGGGGCAAGGTGGATTACGTGGAAACCTCCACCCCTCTTTCCACCGCCTGGTTCTGTCGTTACGGCCGGGGCGAACTCTACGGCCTGGACCACAACCCCGAGCGCTTCGAGCAGGACTGGCTGAGGCCAAAAACCGACATCCCCGGCCTCTACCTGACCGGCCAGGACGTGCTCACCTGCGGTGTGGTGGGCGCGATGATCGGTGGCCTGGTGACCACCCTGGCAATCCGGGGCTGGCGCGGCGCTGGTCTGGCCAAACGCATTTTCGTGGGGTAGTCGGCCTTGCCAAGACCGATCTGTCTCCGCTGCGGCGTACATGCGGCGATCTGTGTCTGCGCCGATTGCGCGCTGATTGCCAACAGGACAGAGCTCACCGTGCTGCAACATCCGTCCGAAGTTGCTCACGCCAAGGGCACCGTGCGCATACTCACTCAATGCCTGAGCCGCCTGGGGGTGTTTGTGGGCGAAACGCCCGACGACTTCCGCCAGGCGGGGTTTGATCCGCTCAATGACACGCGTGCCTCGGCGCTGCTGTTCCCCGGCCCCGATAGCCAGGAACTGGAAACGGCCGATATCGGCGATATCCGGCACTGGATCCTGCTCGATGGCACCTGGCGTAAGGCCGCCAGAATCCTTTACCAGAATCCGGCGCTGGCAGCGCTGCCCCGTTTCCACTTCGCCAACCCGCCCAGCTCCGTATATGCAATCCGGAAGGCCCCCGGCGAAGGTCATCTGGCCACGGCCGAAGCCGCCGCCTACCTGCTCAACCGGGTGGAGCCCGACCTGGACACCGGCCCTGTATTCCGGGCCATGGAGGCACTGGTCGACCGCCAGCTCGCGCAGATTCCAGCACGACTGCACAAGTACTATCGATAACCCCTGGCCGGTGAGACGACGGCCCGGTTACGGCGTAAAAGCCCACGGGTAATACACGGGGACCAGCCGATGACCACAGACTTCGACCCAGCCGACCTCTCCCGCATCATTGAGATGGCCTGGGAAGATCGAACGCCCTTCGAGGCAATCGAACAGCTTTACGGCTTGCCGGAGAAATCGGTAATCCAGCTCATGCGCCGGGAACTCAAGCCCTCCAGCTTCCGGCTCTGGCGTAAGCGGGTGACCGGCCGTTCCACCAAGCACAGGCTGCTGCGCCCGGCGGGGGTCAGTCGGGGCTACTGCCCCACCCAGTACAAGCACCGCTAGCGCGCCGCTGTTGGCAAATGTTGCGCCAGTGCGCGATCATGGCGATTGATATCCGCAGGCCAAGAGAACGAGAAGGAACCTTCATCCATGGCATTGTTCAGCCGTAAGAACGCCGAAAAGCAGCTCAAGGCAGAAGCCGACCGGGTGCACCGGCAAGACCTGGAGAAACTGCTGGAGCGCCAGCGCGCCATTGAGGAAAAGGTGAAGGGCAGCGGCAAGCTCAAGCGCTTCGGGGCCGATATCCGGCTCATGTTTTCGATGATCCGGGATTACTGGTACGGCAACTACCGGAGCGTTCCCTGGAAAACCATCGCCGCGGTGGCGGGTGCGCTGCTGTATGTTCTGAATCCTCTGGATTTCATTCCCGACCTGATTCTTGGATTCGGCTTTATCGACGATGCCGGCGTGGTGGCACTGTGCCTGAAGCTGGTGGAATCGGATCTGCACCGATACGCGGCCTGGAAAGAGCATCAGGTAGAACCGGAGCCGGTGGCCAGCACAGATTGATTAATTTCTGAACTGGCGGTAATCTCAGCCGCCTCACCGAAACCCCCGTTCAGCCCCTGGAGTTCCTGTGGATTTTGCCACTCTCATAGGCCTTGTCGGCGCCATTCTGATCATCGCATCGGCGGTTATTCTCGGCACGTCTCCGTCCGTGTTTATCAATCCGCCCTCGCTGCTGATCGTGGTCGGTGGCACGCTGCTGGTGGTTCTCGCCAAGTTCAGCTTTGCCCAGTTTTTTGGCGCTTTCAAAGCGGCTGCCCGGGCCTTCAAATTCAAACTTCCGGAAACCCAGGCCAGCATCGAGGAACTGGTGGACGTGGCGCAGGTCGCCCGCAAACAGGGCGTGCTCGGGCTTGAAGGTCGGGAAGTCAGCACACCTTTCCTGGGCCAGGGCATCCAGATGCTGGTGGACGGCCAGACGGGCAAAACCATCAAGCAGTTGTTGAGCAAAGAGCGGCTGATGACCCTCGACCACAACCGATCCGGCGCCAAGGTATTCCAGGCCATGGCCGACGTGGCTCCTGCCATGGGCATGATCGGCACACTGGTCGGCCTGGTGCAGATGCTGTCGAACATGGAAGACCCGAAGTCCATCGGCCCGGCCATGGCCGTTGCCCTGTTGACCACCCTCTACGGCGCCATGATCGCTACCATGATCGCCACACCGATCGCCGACAAACTGTCCCTGCGCATGACCGAGGAAGCGCGACTGCAGTCCCTGTACATCGACGCCCTCGTGGCCATCCAGGAAGGCACCAACCCCCGAATCATCGAACAGATGCTCTCCAGCTATCTGCCGCCCAAAGAGAGGGAGAAAAACGGAGAGGCGGAAACCGCCAGCGGCTAGCCATGGACGAACTGCCAGAAGAGGAAAAACCGGGCATACCGGCCTGGGTGGTCACCTTTGCAGACCTTATGTCGCTGCTGATGTGCTTCTTCGTGCTGCTGCTCTCCTTCTCGGAGATCGACGCCCAGAAGTTCAAGCAGATTGCCGGCGAGCTGTCCAAGGCGTTTGGCGTGCAGCGCGATGTGCCTGCCCTGGAAATCCCCAAGGGCACCAGCCCGATCTTCGACAAGTTCTCGCCTGCGCCACCGGAGCCGACCTTGGTCAACGAGGTCAAACAGACCACCACCGAGGAAGCCCCCGAACTGCAGACCCTGAAAAGCCCCACCGATGTTGCGGTAGAGGCGGCCATGGACGAGCAGATGCAGGAAACCATGGATGACATTCTCCAGGTGCTGGAGCCCGCGATTGCCGATGGTCGTATCAACGTCAGCGAGGATCAGCGCCGAATCGTGATTCGGGTCGAGGAAAAAGGCTCTTTCCCATCGGGCTCCGCTGAGCTGACCTGGGAATTCGAAGGTCTGCTGCTGGACATGGCGGAAGTCATCGAGGGCATTCCGGGGGACCTGACCATCGAGGGCCATACGGACAACGTGCCGATCCGCACCGACCGGTTCTACAGCAACTGGGATCTATCGGCCGCCCGCGCAGCTGCGGTCGCCAACGTCCTCGTGGCCCGGGATCAGGTTGAACCCACCCGGCTGAAGGTGACTGGACTGGCTGATACCGAGCCCCGGGTGCCCAACACCTCACCGGAAAATCGCGCCAAGAACCGGCGAGTGGAGATCATCATCGACCTGTCCGGCCCGCTCCAGGAACGGGAAATTCAGCTACGCGAATTGATTGATGCCGAATCGACCAAGGGGTCGTCCGAGATTCGCATTGAGTCGGCGCCGGCCTCCGGCGACATCAACTGGTAAAAACCGACCATTTTGGTGCGCACTGACCCGGTACGCACTTGTTTAGTGCAAAAAAACCACAGAAACCGCCCCGGCAACCTCCACCATTTCCTCCAAGGCCCTTTCCGCTCTTGAAATGCATTGTTTTGGAACAGCTCTTGCTTTGCATGCCCTCCAACAATGCACAACCCCATCAAAAGGCCCGAAAGAGGCCGAAAACACAACATCAGGAGCGAAAACCCGTGGACATCACGAGTGCAGTACATACCCTGACCGAAAGCGCCAACACGCTGTTCATCCTCATCGGCGCCATCATGGTGCTGGCCATGCATGCCGGCTTTGCCTTCCTGGAAGTGGGCACCGTCCGTCACAAGAACCAGGTCAATGCCCTGGTGAAGATCATGACCGACTTTGGCGTTTCCGCCGTGGCCTACTTCTTCATCGGCTACTACATTGCCTACGGCAGCCATTTCATGACAGGAGCGGCCGAACTCACCGCATCGAACGGCTATGAACTGGTCAAGTTCTTCTTCCTCATGACGTTTGCGGCGGCCATTCCGGCCATCGTTTCCGGTGGTATCGCCGAACGTGCCAAGTTCTACCCCATGCTGATTGCCTCCGGACTGATCGTGGCCTTCGTGTACCCGTTCTTTGAAGGTCTGATCTGGAATGGCAACTACGGTTTCCAGTCCTGGCTGGAGAACCAGTTTGGTGCATCCTTCCACGATTTTGCCGGCTCTGTTGTGGTGCACGCCGTCGGTGGCTGGATTGCCCTGGCCGCGGTGCTCATGCTGGGCGCCCGCAATGGCCGTTATCGGAATGGCCGTGTGGTCGCGTTTGCGCCCTCCAACATTCCGTTCCTGGCCCTCGGCGCCTGGATTCTCACGGTCGGCTGGTTCGGCTTCAACGTGATGTCCGCGCAAACCCTCGACGGCATCAGCGGACTGGTGGCGGTCAACAGCCTGATGGCGATGGTCGGCGGCATCCTGGTATCCATGCTGCTGGGCCGAAAGGACCCGGGCTTTATCCATAACGGGCCCCTGGCCGGTCTGGTGGCGGTATGCGCGGGCTCCGATCTGATGCACCCGGTCGGTGCGCTGATCACGGGCGGCGTGGCCGGCGCCATCTTCGTGTACCTGTTTGAATGGGCCCAGGCCAAAATCGAACGCCTGGACGACGTGCTCGGTGTGTGGCCACTCCACGGTGTCTGCGGCGTCTGGGGCGCCATCGCCTGCGGTATCTTCGGTCAGGAAGCCCTGGGCGGTCTTGGCGGGGTCAGCCTGATGTCCCAGATCCTCGGCTCCATTGCCGGTGTGCTGGTGGCCTTCGTGGGAGGTCTGATCGTGTACGGCGTGATCAGCGCAATCTCTGGCCTGCGCCTGACCGAAGAGGAAGAGTTCAACGGTGCCGATCTGAGCATTCACCGCATTGGTGCCAATGCCGTCGAGTAAGCAGTCATCCAGTCAGTCACGGTAACCGGTGAGTTCCATATAACCGACACCTGCGTGGCTGCCCGTGACGCTCACCGGGCTCTCCCAGTAGGGATAGAGCCCGGTGTTCATATAATTACCCCCGGGCGCCGACACAGTCAGTTGCACGCCCAGGTCCAGCACCTCCAGGCGCCATCGACGGGGCACGCCCTTTGGGTTCGGATCCATTGGCGCGATTCTCAGTTGATCAGCCCGCAGCGCCGCGGGCTCGCCCTCCGCCGGAACCCAGGTGCCCGCCTGAAAAGCGCCATCGTCCTGCCTCAACCGGAAGGCCATCAGCTTGTCACCCGAATCCAGGTGCAGGGCAAACCAGTCCCAGCCCTGCTGGCCGGGCTTGAGAAACTGACTGCTCCATTCCCGGTCGAACCAGCCCTGGCCGGATACCTCGAAGACCTGGTCCCCCAGCCTTACCCGGCCCTCGATGGCCAGATCCACCAGGCTGAAATACATGGAGCCTTCGCCACTGTCGGATTTGGCACTGAATCCCTGGTTACCGTGGGCCACCGGCGCCCGGTTCTGGTTGAGCGTGAGGTCGTACGACCATTTCCCGGCGTCCACCTGCAGTCGCCAGCGCTTGTCGTCGAGGGTGGTCAACTGCCAGTCGTCCAGCCACACGGACATTGGCGCTGCCCGGGCGCCGGCCTGGCCGATATCGCCCCGAGCCAGTTTTTCGGCGAACACATGGTTACCGGAGTAACTCACCGCTGCGTGAGCCATCCAGGCGGCGTGAAGGGGCCAATCGGTGGCCGGTGGCGGTTCGGCGCCGGCGGGCCGGGGTCGCAGGGCCTGGCGGAACTGCGTCCATTGCAACCCCAGCGGCTCACCGTCTGCCGTTTTCAGGTTGGCGGTGAGATACCACCACTCGATCCGGTGCTGGGGGTGCGGGCCGAAATCCCGCGGAAAGCTCAGGCGTTCCCCCGGCCCCGGCTGCAGGAACGGCACCTCGTGCTCCGACTCGGCAACGCCGGCCAGTCCGGCGAAGCCTTCGGACTCCGGGCGCTCTGAGCAGCCTGCGAGCACCCAGGCCAAGGCGCCGAAAACAAGGCAAAGGTAGGCGTGCCTCATCGTTCACCTCCGGTCAACGCATTGACACGGGATGGCGCCGAGATTCCATGCTGCAGTTGCCGGCGCATGAGCCATGCGATGCTCAGGCCAATGGCCAGGCTCAGCACCCCCAGCTCCAGCCAGAAGCCGGGGTACACCGCCATTGGCAGAGACCAGCCAAAGGCCAGCGGGTTGATGCGGTGCACCAGTACCCAGGTCAGCCATACGCCCAGCGGCAGCGCCAGCAGCGCAACGAGGCCGGTCAGGGTAACGGACAGCCGGGTGAGTTGGCGCGCGGCCTGCCCACGGGACATGCCCCACACCACCAGCAGCCGGAAATATCCGGCCCTGGTGGAGAAGAACACCCAGCCCATCAGAAGAAGGGCCGTAGCGGCGAGAATCAATGTGAGTAACGTCATCGCCCGGGTGAGCAGGAAGGTCTGGTCGAAGATCGCGGTCGCCAGTGACTGGATCGAGCGATTGTCCCGAACCGTCAGCTGTTCCTGTTGCCAGATATCACGCAGCCGGCCAGTAACGGTGTCCATGGACAGCGAACCTGGCGACACCGACAGGCTGCGAAACGTTGCTGGAAACTCCGTTGGCAAGGTGGCGGCACTGAGCAACAGCTCGCCCGCAGGCCGACCGTAATCCGGATAGATCGCCAGTATCGGCAACTCGACTGTCTGCCCCGCAAGCACCACCGTCAAGCTCTGTCCGATATCCAGCGCCTGTCGCCGGGCCAGTTGCTCGTTCACCATCAGACCGTCGCCAGCCGCCAGTTGCTGCCAGGCGTTGCCGGTGGCTTCGAGCAGTCGCCAGTCAGTCAACAGCGGCCCCACAGGAGCGATTGCCAGCACATCTACCTGAGTATCGGACCTCTCCGTACCACCGGCCAGGGTGGCGGTGCCACGAATCACCCTGTGCCATTCGCCGCCGGCTTCCGGCATCCGTTCGGCCAGCCAGGCTCCGGCCGGGTCGATATCCGCCTGTGGTGGCACCTCGATGTAGAAATCCGCCGCCAGCCGCTGGTCCAGCCAACGATCGAAGGTACTTTCGAAGGTGGTAACAAGGGCCTGCACCGCCAAAACCATGGCCATGGCAAACTGCAAGGCCACCAGTGGCAAGGCCAGGCGCCGTACCAGCACCGAGAGTTCCCGGTATCGCCAGCGAGCGAGGGGGTCCCGGGTGCGCCCGGCCCACGCCTCGCCCAAACCGCCAACCAACCCAGGGAGCCACAACCCTACGGCCACAAACACCAGCGCCACCCCGAGGAAAAGCACCGGTAGGGAATCAACGAGCATCGACAGCCCAAGGCCTGCGCCCAGCAGTGCCGGCGGCCACCAGCGCCGACCTTTCTCATGGGGCAACAGACCACGCAGCATCGGTCCGAGAAAATCCACCAGGCAGGCCGCCAGCACCACCCCCAGCATGATGCCTACGGGCACCAGCCAGCCACCGCCCTGCCCGGCATAGAGGGGCGCATCGAACAGGCCTTCCAGCGCCCGGCCAAAGCCATCACCAAGCACGGCGGCCAGGAGCCGACCCAGCCATACGCCCGGAAGAATGCACACCAGTGCCAGCAGCAATAGCTCCAGCACCAGTAATCGCCGGATACGCCCGGGGGGAACACCAAAACGCCGCAACAGCGCCAGGCTGTCCCGACGTTGTGCCAGCCCGAGCAGGTACACGCTGCGCACGAGCAGCGCGGTGATCAGCAGTACAAGAACCCCGAGAGCATCAAGGTTCAGCAGGAAGCTTTCACCCAGCTCACCGGTATCCGGCCCGACGGAGAAGGGCGCTGTCCGGTAACCCGCGGGCAGCGGCTCAGCCGATTCGGACCGATCAATGAGCAGGGAAAGCGAGGCCTGGTCGTCGGCACTTCCCGCGGCCTCGCTGATGTCCACAAAGGGCTGGCCATTCAGTTCCCCCTGCCAGGGTGCCTCGGTGCCAGTGTCAGTAACAAAGCAGGCCGCTGCCAGGGGGTCGATGCCAACGACCCGCCCGGTGTCCGGCCCCAAGACTTCAAGCCAGGGCATGACACACAGACCTTCACGCCGCAGGTAGGCAAAGTCAGCGACGGAAACCGGCTGGCCATCGGCCCGCACCACCTGGAGGCGCTCGGCCACCGCGGCCTCGCTCCGGTCCAGGCTGGCCCGGGCCTGGCTGGTCAGGTGATGCACGCCGGTCCAGAGCATAGTGGCCAGCAGGATCATCACAGCCAGCGCCAGTAATTGAAGGGGGTGGCGTCGATAGTGGCTGGTGAGGGCGGAAAAAACCGTCATGGCAGACTCACCGGGCCTGGCGATGGCCAAGATCCAGGGTCCGGTCGCAGCGGTCGGCCAGCTCGGTATCGTGGGTGGCCAGAATCAGGCCGCAGCCATGGCGGGACTGGAGATTGAACAGCACCTCGGCTACGTCCTCGGCGGTGCGCCGATCGAGGCTGCCAGTGGGCTCATCGGCGAGAATCAGGTCCGGCTGCATGGCGAACACCATGGCCAGGGCGGCCCTCTGCCTCTGGCCACCAGACACCTGGTCCGGATAGCGATCGGCCAGATCGCCAATGCCCAGGCGTTCGAGCCAGTCCCGGCAGGGCGCTTCGTCCCTGCTGGCAAGTCGGGAGCGCAGACGAACGTTATCAAGCAACGACAGCGCCGGCATCAGGTTGGCTTCCTGGAACACCACGCCCACACGGCGCCGCCGGAGTTCGCCCCAGCGTGTTTCAGCCCGCCCCAGGGGCCGCGATTGTGCTTCGAACGACTCGCCGAGTATCCGGAGGCTGCCGGCATCCGGCCACTCCAGACCACACAGCACATTCAGCAGGGTGCTCTTGCCCGAGCCCGAGCGGCCAATCAACGCGAGGGACTCGCCCCGGCCAAGATCCAGCGACAGCCCGTCGAAAACAGTGACCGGCTCGTTGCCGCTTCTGAACTGTTTGCGCAGGTCTTGGGCCGAGATCAACAGATCACTCATTCCGATGCTCCCAGAGGCTCTGCGGCCGAGCCATGACGCTGCGCCCGCCACTCGCGGAACTGCTCGAGCCAGGATAACAGGGCCGGTATCACCACCAGCACCAGGAGGGTCGACAGTCCCAATCCGAAGGCAATGGACGTTGCCATGGGAATCAGGAACTGGGCCTGCAGCGAGGTCTCGAACATCAGTGGCAGAAGGCCGCCAATGGTGGTCAGGGAGGTAAGCAGCACTGCGCGTACCCGCTGAACCGCAGCCTCATTGAGGGCATCGGTAATACCCAGACCCTTCTTCCGCTGCTGGTTGTAGAAGGCTACGAGGATAATCGCGTTATTGACCACAATGCCGGACAGCCCGAAAAGGCCAAACAGCGACAGGATGGTCAGTTGCAGCCCCATCACCCAGTGGCCAAGCAACGCCCCCACCAGCGCAAACGGAATGATCGCCATCACGATCAACGGCAGGCTCCAGGAGGCGAACACCCAGGCCAGCACCACATACATCAGACCCAGCCCGATCACCAGGCCGGTCTGCATGTCACCCAGGGTTTCCCGCTGGTCGGCCGCCCGGCCCTCGAAGCTGTAGCGCACGTTGTAGCGGCTGGCGATGTCCGGCAGGGCCTCGGCCTGCAGGCTTTCCAGGATCTGGTCGGTGGTGCTCACCCGGGTGTTCAGGCCTGATGTCACTTCCACCGCCAGCTTGCCGTCGGCGTGGCGCAGGGCCTGGAAGCCCTGCCGGTGGTCCAGGTTCATCACCTGGGTCAGTGGCACGAAACGGCCATCCGGCACCCGGACGGTCACCCTCGACAGCGTGGAAAGCCGTTCACGCTGATCCTTCGGCAACTGTACCCGCACCTCGATTTCATCCCGACGGTCCTGGTAGATCTGGGCAATCCGGCCGTCAAACGCCGCCCGCAGTTGTCGCCCCAGGTCGGCCGTCGTCAGCCCCAGGGCCTGGCCGTGGGCGCTCACCTGGTAGATCAGCTGTTCACGCCCCCAGGGCATATCGTCCTCAACATCCAGCACGCCCGGCAGGGTCGACAGGGCCTGGCTGAGTTCGTCTGCCGCCCGCTTGAGCTGTTCGGCGTCCTCTCCGGTCAGGCGCACATTCACATCGCGGCCCGGCGGTCCGGCCTGGCGCTCGGAAATGGTCAGATTATCCAGACCCGCCGGCAACGCCAGGCGCTCGCGCCACTCGGTGATGAACTCCGGGTTGCGCACCGAGCGCCGGTCCGAGGGCACCAGTTCAATCATCATGGATCCCAGCTCATCCCCGCTCCGTGAGCTGCCCTCTGCACCCTGGGTGGCGCCGACGGTGGTGACCGCATGCAGGATGAAATCGCCACCCAGGGCCTGCTCGGTCTCGTTCAGCGTTCGCTGCATTTGATGCAGAAAATCCTCCACGGTGCCCCGGTCGGTGCCGGCCACAAAACTGGCGTTGGCGTAGAACACCGAAGGCTCCGGCGTTGGGAAGAAATTGAACCCGAGCCGGCCACCGGCCAGCAGGCCTACCGTGACGATGGCCAGTGCCACGGCACCGGCTACGGTCGCGCCCCGGTGCTGCAGACTGTAGCGGGAGAACCGCCGGAACGGGCCCTCGCGGAAACGGTCGAAGCGTTGCTCAAAGCCCTGACGGAAGCGCTCCACCCGTCCGGGCCGGGCGGGCTCTGCAACGGCACGCCGGCTATTCCGGCGGGGTACGAAGGCATGGCGCAAATGGGCCGGCAGCACGATAAAGCACTCCAGTAGGGAGGCCACCAGCACGCAGATCATCACCAGAGGAATGTCCCCCAGGATATTGCCGATTACGCCGCCCACCACCAGCAACGGCATGAACGCGGCCACCGTGGTCAGGGACGAGGCCAGTACCGGCCACACCATGCGTTTGGCGGCGCCCTCGGAGGCGTATATGGATTCCTCACCCATGCGGGCATGGGCGTCGGCGTCCTCACCCACCACGATGGCGTCGTCGACAATCACCCCCAGAGCCATGATCAGGGCAAACAGGGAAATCATGTTGATAGAACCGCCGATCAGCCAGAGCACCGCCATGGCCGCCAGGAAAGCGGTGGGGATGCCTATGGCCACCCACAGTGCCACCCGCCCGGGCAGGAACAGGTACAGCAGGCAGATCACCAGCACCAGGCCGCCGAGGCCGTTGTTCACCAGCAGCGAAATCCGGTCGTCCAGCAACTGCCAGGTTTCATCATACACCTCCAGCTGCACCGTCGGCGGCAGGGTCGGTCGGGTGTCCGCCAGCCAGCGCTCCAGCACCCGGGCGGCGGCCAGGGAATTACCGTTCTCCGCTCGCTGCAGCTGCATTTCCACCGCCGGCTGACCGTCCTTTTCCAGGGTCACCTGGCTCTCACGGGCCTGCTGCCGGATGATGGCAACGTCACCCAGGTTGAGCTGAATGCGCTCACCACTGAGCACCGGAATGCTCTCGAACGCCTGGGGACTGCGCCGCTGTTCCACCGCCCGTAGTTCGCGGGTGGCATCCTGCTGGGCCATCATGCCGGCGGGCAGGTCCCGTGAAATGGCCGCCACCCGCTCTGCGATCTGCTCCAGGGACAGCCCGAGGGTCTCCAGGCGCTCCACCGGCACGTCAATGCTGATCTGCTGTTCAGGCAGCCCCCGGATGGACACCCGGTCTATGCCCCGCTGCAGCAGCTCGTCTTCGAACCGGTACGCCAGTTGCCGCAGCTCATCCCGCGCCACCGGCCCCGACACCAGCAGGCGCGCCACTGGCTCGTAGCGCTCCACGCGGGTTACCTGGGGTTCTTCCGCCTCGGCCGGGAAATTGGTGAACTCGTCCACCTGTTGCTGGACGTCGTCCAGGGCCTGGATCGGGTTGGTGCCCTCCTCGAATTCCAGGGTGATGGACGACACGCCCTGGGCGGAGGTGGACGTCATCTTCTTGAGGCCATCAATGCTGCGCAGCCTCTGCTCCAGCGGGTTGGTGATGCCCTGCTCGATGTCCTCGGCAGAGGCGCCGCTCCAGACCACCCGCACGCTGACAATGTCCAGGGCGAAGGTGGGGAAGAACTGGATATTCATCCGGGTCAGCGCCAGCACACCGCCCAGCAACATCACCAGCATCACCAGGTTGGCCGCCACCCGATGATGGACGAAGAAGCCGATCACGCCCTTGTTGCGTCTCATTGGGCCGGGGCCTCCGTGCCGGACACATCCACCTTGAGACCGGTAAGCGCATTGGGCAGATGGGTGGTGATCAACCGGGCGCCGGAGACCAGGGCATCACCCGACACGAGCAGGCGGCGCTCCCCGTCATCGGCTCGTGCCTCGCCAATCCGGTTCACACTGACCTGCCGCATGCGGCCTTCATCCGTCATCAGGTACACGCGATCGGCGCCGTACAGAGCACTGAACGGAATGGCCACGGTCTGTTCCCTGGGCGCCCGCTCCAGGGTTACCGGCAGCAGACCACCGGGCCGCAGCCCGCCCGGATCGCCCGCCAGCCGCAATATGGCCTCGGTACCCGAGGCATCGCTGGTGCCGGCAAAGCGCACCAGACGGAAGCTGTGCTGGCCGTCAGCGCTGGTGGCGGTCAGGGTCTCGCCGCGGGCCAGGGAGTCGAGCAGCTCGGCCCGGAACATTTCGGGCACACGGGCCCGGAGTTCAAGGCCCTGGGCAGGGTATAGTGACAGCAGCACCTGGTTAGGGCTGACCTGGTCGCCTTTGGCTACCCGGATATCGGTCACCACCCCTTCGAAGGGCGCCACCATGCGTGCTCGTTCGGCGTTCCGCTCGGTGTTGGCCAGGCTGGCCTGCGCCTGGGCCAGTTTTGCTTCCAGGCTTTGCAGCCGCGACGGGTGTTCATCGATCGAACGTTGCCGGGCGCTGACCGTCAGTTCTGCGCGGGCTGCCGCATCGTTTGCCGCTTCCAGGGCTTCACGGGAGGCCAGGTTGCGGTCCACCAGTGAGCGCGTGCGCTCAAGCTGTCGCCGGGCATTCTCGAGAATGGTTTTTTCGCTCTCCAAGGCCGCCCGGTCATTGCGATAGCGCACCTGCTCAGACCGGATCTGCGCTTCCAGGTCCCGAACCTGGGCCCGGGCCTGGGCGAGGGCAGGTTCTATGTCCGCCTCAGACAGCGCCACCAGCAGGTCACCGGCGTTCACCCGCTCGCCCTCGGTCACCGGCCGCGCACCGATCCGCCCGGGCAATGTGGCGGTCACCGTCACCTGTTCCGGCGCCACCAGTTCGCCATAAAGAGGCAGCACGGGTGTGTGGGTGCCAGGCTCCAGGGTCTGAACCTGAACGCGCCAGCTCCGTTCGGTGGCGGTTACTTCGGCGGGTTCCGGGCGGGTCATTTTCAGGAACGCAAAGCCGGCAATACCGATGGCAATGATGACGGCGGGTATCAATCGTTTAAGCATAGAGTCCGGGCCAACCAGGTCTTGGGGTGCCTTTCAGGCAGTGAAAATCCTACTACTATACAATCTACGGCAAATTTCGGATCCGGAGCCGCCCGGTCACGGTGACAGAACCGGCAGCCGGCGCTCCAATATCTCTCATCACAGGGAACCATAGAGCAGTGGAACACCTCCTGCACATCCTGAACGCCAGCATCATCAACATAATCCTTGTGGTGGTCGTCGTGGTGCTGCATAACGAGGTACTGGTGCGCCTCAGTGGCCTGCTGGGCCGAATGCGCCAGAGCCACCATTTCCGGTTGATTGTCGGTGTTCTGGGCGTGCTGGCCACCCATACCCTGCAGGTGTGGATTTTTGCCACGGCCTATTATGTGATGCTCAGGACCGAAGGCTGGGGTGCAATCACCGGTAACACCTCGGGCAGCTTTTGGGACTGCGTCTACTTTTCCTTCACCACCTTTACCACCCTGGGCTACGGCGACATCGAGGCCCTGGGTGTGATGCGATTCCTGACCGGCATCGAAGCATTGACAGGCCTGGTACTGATTACCTGGAGTGCGTCGTTCCTGTATGTGGAGATGCAGCGTTACTGGCCCAGCCGGTAACGCATCTTATGAGAGGAACAATGGGCGATCCAGGGTTCGGCGACATAAAAAAGCCCCGGGTGGAGGAGTTGGATCCACCCGGGGCAGAATGTCACCCGCTGGCTATGGGACGCGGGTAACCGCCATGCACTTAAACTCTGGCAGCGAGCGCGGCACGCAGGGTCCGGCCAGAGTCACCGAGGGATACGACTCCCGCCAGAAACGGATCACCCGGAAGTGCAATACTCGCCCATCACGGACGGGGTCTTTTGAGCAGGGAGACAAACCTGGGGTCAGCGGTACCGACGCTGATCGAGGGTAGTGAGGCGGTCCGGATGGAACACCATCAGGCCAGTGACGAAGGTGCCGTTCACAAAGCCTTCGGGAATCATGAAAAGTGGCAGGTAGCGGAGGTATTCGTGCACCAGTTCGTCAAAGGTGTAGACCCCGCTGCTCCAGAGCATCAGGCACATGACGATGCCAGCCGCGGCTACCGCAAGACCCGCTCCAAAAAAGCCGCAGAAGAAGATATACGCGAAAAAATTCCGGAAATTGCGCCGCCGCTCCCACAGCATGATGCCGTGGCTCACCATGGCCGGCACCATAACCGTGATCAGGCCATTGGCGGCAAACATGACCAGGGGTTCGCGGCCGGTGATCACGGTAATCACCAGCGCCAGCAGCCCTGCCATCACCGCCAGTGCCCAGCCCAGCATGAGCGTGATCACGGTGATGCCGAACACATGAATGGCCAGGCCGGGAGACAGCCCGGCGCGCAGCTGCCAGACAAACCCCAATACAACCGCTGCGCCAAAAAAGGAGTGCTGCAACGCGTTGTCCTTACGGAACCCCTGCCAGTCGATGGTCCGGGCCGCACGAACGAGAATGGCCAGAAAAATCACCAGGGTGAGAATCCACTGGCTGGTCGATAACAGGTTTTCGGTCATGCCCATGGGGAATCTACCGGAACGATCGCGTCAAGGAGACCATCATATAGGCTTGCCCCACCCGGAGCGCAAGCCGGCATGCCACGCTTAGGCGGGTTGGCGGTCGAGCCGGCTCCGGTCGGTCAGGCGCTGCCAGGCTTCGTAAGTGCTCAGGAACACCTGCCCGCCCAGGTGCGACAGCAGTTCAGTGTCCTGCAGGCGATCCATCACTGGCCCTTTCACTTCCGACAGGTGCAACCGAACGCCCGCGTCTTTCATACGTTCGTTGATGGCTTCCAGGCTTTCCAGGGCGGACGCATCCACCAGGTTCACCGCCGGGCACACCAGCACCAGATCCTGCAGTTCCGGCTGCCGGGTCACCAGATCCATTACCGTTTCTTCCAGGAACCGGGCGTTGGCGAAGTACAGGCTTTCGTCTACCCGCAGGAAAGTCACCCGTGGGCACAGCTCCACCTTGTGGCGAAGCACATTGCGGAAGTGCTCGGTGCCCGGAACGCGACCCACCACGGCACTGTGGGGCCGACTGGTGCGGTACAGGAACAGGCCGATCGACAGCGCCACCCCGGCAACGATGCCCGCTTCCACGCTGTGCACCAGGGTCAGCACGATGGTGGCGAGCATGGCACCGAAATCCGGGCGGGAATAGCGCCAGGTGCGCCCCAACGCGGGCAGGTCAATCAGCGTAGACACCGCCACGATGATGGTGGCTGCCAGAGTGGCCTGGGGCAGATAGGCGATGGCCGGCGTCAGGAACATCGTCGCCAGGGCAATACCCACAGCGGCATAGGCGCCGGCCGCCGGTGTTTCCGCACCCGCATCGAAGTTCACAACCGACCGGGAAAATCCACCGGTCACCGGCAGCCCCCCGGACAGGCCGGCGCTCAGGTTGGCGTTGCCCAGTCCGATCAGCTCCTGGTCCGGGTCAATGGTCTGGCGGCGCTTGGCTGCGAGGGTCTGCCCCACCGACACCGATTCCACAAAACCGACAACGCCAATCAGCAGGGCGCTGACTGCCAGCTGCTGCCACAACCCGGGATCCAGACTCGGCAAGGTCAGCTCCGGCAACCCCCGAGGCACCTCGCCCACCAGCCTCACGCCGGCGCTTTCCAGGTCCAGTTGCCAGGCCAGCAGGGTGGTGACCACCACCGCCACAATGGGGGCGGTCCGGCCCAGGATATCCGCCACTCTGGGCGCCAAACCGAGGGTCACCAGCAAGGGCTTGAGGCCCTTGCGAGCGAAAACCAGGAACACCAGGGTTCCCGCGCCCAACAGCAGGGTCACGCCATTGAACTGACCGATCGTGAGCCACAGGGAGCGGCCGATCTCCAGCAGGTTGTGGCCGGAGGCCTGGACACCGAACAGATGCTTGAGCTGGCTGGCAGCGATCACCAGGCCTGAGGCCGTGATAAACCCGGAAATCACCGGGTGGCTGAGAAAGTTGGCCAGAAAGCCCAGCCGCAGGATGCCCATCACCGTCAGCATCAGGCCGGACATCACCGCCAGCAGCACGGCGCCAGCAAGGTACTCCGGGCTGCCCACCTCTGCCAGCGGCGCCAGGGCAGCCGCGGTCATCAGCGAGGCCACCGCCACCGGGCCCACCGACAGGGTGCGGCTGGTGCCGAAAACCGCGTACACCATCAGCGGCAGGATGCTGGCGTACAGCCCCACGTAGGCCGGCAGCCCCGCGAGCAGCGCGTAGGCAAGCGACTGGGGAATCAGCATCACGGTCACGATGGTTGCGGCCACCAGATCGCTGGTGGCCTGGTCCCGGCCATATCCGGGCGCCCACTGCAGAATGGGCAGGTAACGTTTGAGGCTCATGGTCGGCGTCAGAACCGGTTGATCGGCACTTTCAGGTACACCTGGCCGTTGCTCTCCGCCGGCGGCATGTGCCCGGCACGCATGTTGACCTGGACCGAGGGAATGATCAGGCGCGGCATGCCCAGGGTGGCGTCGCGCTCGGTGCGCATCTTCACAAACGCATCCTCGGAGATGCCCTCGTGCACGTGGACATTGCCCCGCCGCTGCTCGGCCACGGTGGTCATGCACTGGTATTCCTCACGGTCCGGCCCCTTGTAGTCGTGACACAGGAACAGGCGGGTCTCCGGCGGCAGCGCCAGCACTTTGCCGATGGACCGGTACAGGGTTCGGGCATCGCCGCCGGGGAAGTCGCAGCGGGCAGTACCATAATCGGGCATAAACAGGGTGTCGCCCACGAAGGCGGCGTCACCGATCACGTAGGTGAGGCACGCTGGCGTGTGTCCGGGCGTGTGCAGCACCCGTGCGGTCAAACCGCCGATATTGAAGCTGTCGCCCTCCTCGAACAGCCGGTCAAACTGGCTGCCATCGCGCTGGAACTCGGTGCCTGCATTGAAGGCCTTGCCAAAGATTTCCTGAACATCGCGGATATGGGCACCAATGCCGGTTTTACCACCCAGTTGCTCATGCAGGTAAGGCGCCGCAGACAGGTGATCGGCATGGACGTGGGTTTCCAGAATCCACTCGACCTTCAGGTTGTTGCGTTGAACAAACTCGATGATGGCATCGGCCGAGCGCACGTCGGTGCGACCGGCGGCGTAATCGAAGTCCAGCACGGAATCGAGGATCGCGCAGGCGTGACTGTCCGGATCGCGCACCACGTAGCTGAAGGTGTTGGTCGGTTCATCAAAGAACGGCTGCACGGTGGGATTGCTCATGACGTTCACCTCTCTGAATCTGTCACAAAGTCAGCATTAATTTTGATCTAAGGATATATCATTAAGTAATATGAGGTGAAATCATCTTTTTTCATATGCGCACTGTCCCTGATGCATCCACCAGGCAGTCCCGCCCGCTCTCTTTGGCCAGGTAGAGCCGATGGTCCGCCAGGCCTATCAGCGCCTCCGGGGTGGCCGGCGTGGCGGTAAACTCATCGATGCCGGCAACGCCGGCGCTGAGCGTTACCGGCACCGACTGGCGTTCAAACACGAACGGTTCATCACGCACCGATTGCAGAATCCGCATCACCAGCTGCGGCACGTCGGTCTGTTCCAGGGCATTGAACACCACCAGGAACTCTTCCCCGCCAAAGCGCGCAATCACGTCCATGGTGCGGGTCTGGCTGGTCAGGATCGCCGCAATTCGCTGCAGGATGTAATCGCCCCCGAGGTGGCCAATGGAGTCGTTAATGGCCTTGAAGTGGTCCACATCGAACATCGCCAGGGCAAATTTCTCGCCCCGACGGTTGCTGCGTCCCAGGAGTTCCTCCAGGCGCGGCATCAGGTAACGGCGGTTGTGCAGACCGGTCAGTGGATCACGGATGGACTGGTTGAGCAGCTCCTCCTCCAGGCGATGCCGCTCCAGGGCGCCTGACAGAAGGCCAGACACGATGATCAGCAGGTCCGCCTGATCCTGACGCCAGGTGCGCTGGCGCAGGGAGTCCACGCCAAAGAAACCCGTCACCCGGCCCCGCACGCGAATGGGCACCGAAAACATGGAAGACACGCCCTGCTCCTGCAGCAAGGCTCGCTCGGCGGCAGCCGTAGCGGGCAACCGGTCGACATCCTCGATGAACACCACACGGCTGGCACTGACCATGCCCTCAATCTGCTCCTGCCACCAGTGGAAGTGCTCGATGACCACGTCCTGCTGGCCGTCTTTCAGGGCGGGCACGCCAGCACGACACCACTCATGGGTGTTGGTCATCCGCTGGTAATCGTCCGAAAAGCCGTACACGTAGGCACGGTCCACTTCGAAAAACTCGCCGATGGACCGCAGCAGCTCATCAATGCACTGATCAATGGTGCCGAATCCCAGGTTGATGAATTCCGTCGACAGCCGGGCAATCAACCGCTGGAAGCCAGCCTGGAACGAAAATTCCGCCTCGCTCTCGCGCAGGCTCTGCTCCAGTGCCTTGTAATGCTGGATATTATGGAATTGGCCGTACCAGAGGGTGCTGCCGTCGGCCTGTCGCTCCGGCACCGAATGCGCCTCAAACCACTGGTACTGGCCATCCGCGAGCCGAAGTCGAGCCCGATAGCTCCAGGGTTTACCCGTGGTGGCGGACTGCTGGATGCTCGCGGTGATCGCGTCAGCGTCTTCAGGGTGGATCACCGAGAACACGGCGTCTGCATTTTCATTGAGCGCGGCGGGGTCGACGCCAAACAGGGTATGCACCTGGTGACTGACGAAAGGGTATCGATGGGACCGGCCGTCTGCGCTGAGCCAGTAGGTGAACAGGACGCCTGGAACACCCGAAGCCAGTTTCTGGAAAAAATGGGCAGGCATCGCAGTCGCCTGCCCATCGTCGGACCTGCTCACCATGGACTAACCGTCTCCCTGACCGAAGAGCCTACCCTCTCCCTAAGGAGTGTAGCTCACCGGATCACGCCAGCCAGGGACGAACGAGTACCTTTTACAGGGTTTCCAGACGCTCCCTGGCTTCGGCACGGCGTCCAGCATCAGCCACTTCCCGGCCGGGCCGTCCCGGTGCTTCGAGCACCTTCTGTAGATAGGCGCGGGCCCGCTCCGGTTCACCCTGATCGAGCAGGAAGTCACCGAAGAAGAAATTCGCATCCAGACCCTCAGGATTGATGGCCAGCGCTTTCTGAAGGTACTGCCGGGCCTTGTCGTCGTCGCCGAACCCCAGCGGCCACCCGGGCACCTGGTAATACAGACTACCAAGAGACGTATAGGCAGAACCGTCCAGCGCCGTTCCGTTGATGGCCAGTGCGGCCTCCAGCGACTTGCGGGCATCCTTGACCAGACCCAGGGCGCCGAGACCGCCCTTGGCACCGGCATAGGTGCTGAGCACGATGCCCTGCCAGATCAGGGGTTCGGCGCGATCCGGATAATGCGCCACAAAGTCTTCTGCCTCGCCGGCCAGGGCCTCGAAGGCCTTTTCCTTCTGGTCGTCAGGCATCTGATACTGGATCTCCGCCCAGCGATGCTGGATGGCCGACAGCTCCGTTTCAAGATCCGCGGACCAGGCCGGCTGGGCGAGCAAGACAAGAAAAGCCAAAAGCACAGGTTTCATGACAGAGCCCTCGAATCCAGGAATCGCCGGATCACCGGCAGCTGTTTGAGCATCGCCTTGTCGACTACACGGGGCAGGATGCCGTTGATCACCACGAACAGACGCTCCGGCCAGCCCAGGAACCGGCGCCGCTGGTCCGTCTCCATGGCACGGAGTATCTCCGAGGCCACCTTTTCAGGTGGATCCATGGTGTTGCCCAGCGCCTGGTTGAGCTGGTTCACCGCTTCGGGGTTCATCGCCGTGGCGGTTGCCCGTGGGGCCACATACACCACCTGCACCGGCGTATCTGCCAGCTCCCGGCGCAGCGACTCGGTAAAGCCTCGCAGCCCGAACTTGCTGGCGCAGTACGCGGTGTAGCCGGGAAAGCCGATACTGCCGAACGTGGATCCCACGAACACCAGCGCCCCC
The DNA here is from genome assembly GCF_900115175.1 of Marinobacter gudaonensis. Classification (NCBI taxonomy): domain Bacteria; kingdom Pseudomonadati; phylum Pseudomonadota; class Gammaproteobacteria; order Pseudomonadales; family Marinobacteraceae; genus Marinobacter; species Marinobacter gudaonensis. The sequence goes on along the minus strand of NZ_FOYV01000001.1, from coordinate 2,600,129 downwards.
TGGCCGGCTTTCTCGAACCTGGGCGCGAAATGCCGTGCCACCAGCAGCGCCGAACGCAGGTTAACCATCAACTGGGCATCCAGCTCGGCCACCGGCATCTTGCCAAGGCTGGCAAACCGGTTCTGGCCGGCGCAGTGAATCACGCCGTCGATGTCGGGGTAGGCCTCGTTCAGGCGCGCCAGCTGTTGGTCGAGATCCGCCGCTGCCAGGTCCAGATACACCGGGGACACCCCTTCCTGGTGTTCCAGGCACTCCGGGTGCCGTGAGGCCACGATTACCCGGGCACCTGCGCCTACCAGGGGCGCGATCAGGGCCTTGCCAATACCACCGGAGCCGCCCAGCAGCAGAAAAACCCGATCATGCAACCGCATGGCTTTGCTCCTTGCGCCGGGCTGGCAGCGGGATGCTGTGCAGCATATCGCCGTACAGGCGGTAAACCATGCGCGCGGCCTCAATGATGGCCTGCTGGTCGTCCGGATCGGTGATGCTGTTCATCAGGTTACGGAAGAACTCGAAATGCTCCTGGTCCAGGGCACCGTGGGAATACAGGTAGCTGAAGGCCTGGTTGGGCAACTTCAGCTGCTTCTGGATCGCCTCGCCCAGCGGCGTGGCCAGCTCGATGGAGGTGCCCTCAAGCACCTGAACCATACCAAAGAAGGCTGCGGGGTTGCCCCGGTTGATCCGGTCGTACAGGTAGGCAACCATCAGTTCGATGGAGGTATCCGGTGTGCCGTGTCGAATGGCTTCCTTGTCCTCACCGCAGGCGGCAAGATCGTTCAGGATCCACTCATGATGGCCGTACTCTTCCTCGATATATTCCACCAGTGCCTTGCGCACGAATTCCAGGCGCTCGGGCAAACGGCCGCCACAGGCCATCATCAGCGGAACCGTGTGTTTAACATGGTGGTAGGCCTGGGTCAGGAACCAGGTGTAGCCATCCAGATCAAAACGACCCTCGCGAATGGCGGTAATGACGGGTGCACCGGTAACGTGGGCGCGGGCCTCGGCAGTCTCGGACTGCAGTCGATCGAAAAATGCCATGAAAGATCCTCCTGGCAGGTGTGAAGAATGGTTGGGGTCAATAGTGAGTGAGCAAGCGCCGGCGACCAGTGTCGGCAGGTCCGCCTGGATGCGCTGTCGCATGGGGCGCCCGTTGGCGGTCAGGTAGCCATCGGCATGGGTAAGTGGCAGGCGCCGGACATGCACCCGGGCGAGCCGGGCGTAATCCGGCAGGCGTTCATTGAGGGATGCAAGCTGCGCCCCCAGAGCGTCTGTCGAGCGATCATCCTGCACCACCAGCAAGGCCGAGGGATGCGGATCGCCGTCGCCATACACCACGGCCTGACGCGCGCTCAGGGCCTGAATCAGCTCAGTCTCCAGCCACTCGGGGCTGATGTTGCGTCCAAAGCTGGTGATCAGCAGGTTCTTGGCGCGGCCGTTGACCGACAGGAAGCCATCGGAATGACTGGCGCCGAGATCTCCCGTATCCAGCCACCCATCCTCGACGACGCGGTCGCCCAAATAGCCCAGGTGAGTGTTACCGGCAACCCGGATGTGGCCGCGGTCATCCACCCGAACGCGCACGTGGCCCAGCGGCTGGCCGACGGAGCCTTCGCGCTCGGCGCCGGGCACGTTCAGGGCCACCACGGAACCGCACTCCGACAGGCCGTAGCCTTCGTAAAGCGGCAGCCCGACGGCACGCCCCCTGGCCAGCAGATCGGGAGACACCCGTCCGCCGCCCACCGCCAGGAACCGGAAGCCATCACCACTCAGTTGCTGCTGCTCGGCCGCGGCCACCAGGGCCTGCGCCAGTTCCGGAACCAGTATCAGCGAGTGGGGCCGATGGTGATTAATAGCCTCTACCAGCCGTTTGACGTCCAGACCGCTGCTGCCCGTCATACCCAGGCTGTGCAGGGGTGCCACGGTGACCGTGCCGCCCATCAACAGGGGCAGATAAACACCGGCAATGTTCTCCAGCAGGGTGGCCAGGGGCAGAATGCACAGGTGATGCTCCAGGGATACACCGGCCAAACGCTCTTTCAGGGCCAGGGTGGTCGCGGTCATCTGGGCGATGGACAGGCACACACCCTTGGGGGTGCCCGTGCTGCCCGAGGTGAAGGTGATTTTTGCCGTCTGCTCGTGCATCCATGCCTCGCCGCGGGCTTCGGGCAATCGCGTCAACCAGACGCCATACCCCAGATGTTCTCCGCCGTCTGACGCCTCCGCCGACAGCAGGCAATCCAGGCCCGCCCGTTCCGTGAGGTGGGCGGTTTGCGAGGGTGAGAAAAACACCGGTACCGGCACACACACCACCCCGGCCAGCATGCACGCCAGATCGGCCAGAACCCAGGCCATGGTGTTGTCGCCACAGAGGCCGGCCCTGCGCACACCCGAACGGGTCAGTTGATCGGCCAGGGCCTGCGCGGCCTGCATCATCTGGGCGTAGGTAAAGGCAGCCTCCGGCCCCTGCAAAGCCGTTCGCGACGGATGCGTGCCGGCCTGGCGTGCCAGAAGGTCAGGCAATGTGGCCATAGGACCCTCCGGCTGCGGTGCCGTCTGCACAATCGGCTTCGACGGATTGAATCAGCCGCAGAAGGCCTGCGCTGCGAAGGGCGGACATGCCGTCCGCCACCCGAATGGCCATGACCACCGGGTGATGATCGTAATAACGGCCCCAGCCGGCGCCACCATCGGGCAAGCGGGCCGGATCGGCGTCACCCAGGACGTCTGTCGCAATACCGAGCCGGTGAAAGCTGTTGCGCAACTGGTCGGTGCCGGTACAGACCACCCAGTCGTATCCGGCACCATCGAGCCACACCGACAGCGACGCAAACAGGAACCGGCTGACGCCGGCTTCCACACCGGCCAGATGGGCAATCTCGGCAATCCGGTGACGCTCAACGCCCGGCTCCGGCAGCACCGATTCCACCGGCACCAACAGATAGTCCTCCAGAAACAGTCTCTCCAGCGCGGCATTGCGTACCCCCACGGCGGCCAGCAGGCTGCCCTGGGCAGTGGTCAGCGCCAGCAGCGCCGGTATCCGCAGGGTGGGCTCGGCACCATAGGCATGGAGGAAGCGACGCCGGATGAAACCCGCGACGGTTCCGGCCATGGCGGTCTCGGGACGGATTTCGTTAAACCAGCGACCGGCACAACGGAAGACCGGAACCACCTCCCCGGAATCCGGGGAACAATACGTGGACATCATCAGCGGGTCTGTCATGTTAAGCCTCCTGAAGCAACAGCTACCAGACTAGGGCCGCAGGCTTAACCAAGGCTTAAGGGCAGGCGTGAGTTTTCTTAAGCTGACCTTAAGATTTCTGTGCCAGAATGAGTTTCGGAGTGGTAACAGGACCTGCCATGCGGATATTGCTTGTAGAAGACGATCATCACCTGGCCAACACCATGCTGGGCATGCTGCGCGATGGGCAGAACACGGTAGACTGGCTCGATGATGGCCAGCAGGCACTGAATGCCCTGAGCCAGGAACATTTTGATCTGGCAATCCTGGATCTCACCCTGCCCCGCGTGGACGGCCTGGATATCCTCAAGGGTGCCCGAAAACAGGGTGTTCAGACCCCCGTGATCATTCTCACCGCCCGGGGCGGACTGGATGAAAAACTGAGCGGGCTGGATGCCGGCGCTGATGACTATCTCACCAAGCCCTTCGCCATGGCGGAACTGAAGGCCCGCATCAGGGCCGTGACGCGACGCGGCTCAAACACCCTTCCCGGCGGGCTGACCGTGGGCCAGTTGACACTGAATACCGACTCGGGACAGCTGACCACCTGCGAGGGCGTCACCACTCTGCCTCGCAGCGAATTCCAGATCCTGCAATATCTCATGCGGCACCCAGACCAGGTGGCTACCCGCCGGCGCCTGGAAGAACAGCTGTACGGCTGGGATCAGGGTGCCGAAAGCAACGCCCTGGAGGTGCACATCCACCACCTGCGGCGCCGTGTTGGTCGCGACACCATCCGAACGATACGGGGTGTGGGCTACCTTCTGGACAGCCAGGCAGCCGCCGGGGTTACCGAATGTCCCTGACCCGAACCCTTACCCTGCTGGTTACTTCGACGGTTCTGTTAATCGCACTGATTGCCGCAGCCTGGAGCTACATCGAAAGCAACCATGAGCTGGAGGAACTGTTTGACGCCGAACTGGCACAGAGCACTCGTATCGTGCAGGGACTGGTGCAACACCTGGCGAATACCCAGTCCATTGAACAGCTACCAACCACCCTGAGCCGAACCCTGGAATTGCCATTGGCCGAGACCTCAGGCATTGACTTTGAGGCCGACAACGATGAAATACTGCCGGGTGGCATCGGCCACAAATACGAGAAAAAACTCGCTTTCGAGGTGTGGACGCCGAATCGCGAACCGCTGTTGGACACGCTCAAGGCCGACGATACCGAAGGCCTGAAACCTGGCTACTCCTGGGCCGAAGCCAGCGGCCATCGATGGCGGGTGTTCACACTGCAGGATCCGGCTACCGGTTTCTGGATTCGGACGGCCCAGCGCGAAGACATTCGCGAGGAACTGAGTGAAGAACTGGCCCTGGGCAACATCCTGCCCCTGCTCGTGGCACTGCCTCTGCTGTTGCTTGCCGCCGGCACGGCTATCCACGTCGGTTTCCAGCCCCTGCGGAAGCTGGAGCGACCCGTCCGCAACATGGCCCCTGAAAACATCCACCCCCTGGACGACCGCCAGGCACCGAAGGAGGTGGCCGGCCTGGTGCAGGCAGTGAACGGCCTGCTGCGGCGACTGAACCAGGCACTGGAGCGGGAGCGGCGGTTCTCGGCGGACGCCGCCCATGAGTTACGCACGCCCCTGACCGCGCTGCGCCTGAACCTTGAAAAGGTCTGCGAGACCAATCCCGGGCAGTACGAGGACCTGATCCAGTCCGTGGATCGCATGGTGCACCTGGTGGAGCAGATGCTGCTGCTCAACCGGGTGGATTCGGGCGCCGACTTCACGCCCGAATACCACAACCTGTCAGCAATTGTGGAGCAGAGCATTGCCGACGTGGCACCCCTGGCCCTGAAAAAGCACATCGACCCGGTGCTTGAGGATCATACCGGCCAGGCCCTGGTGTGCTGTCACAGCGCCCTGATCAATACCCTGATGCGGTCCCTGCTGGCCAACGCCATCCAGTACAGTCCGGAGCACACCACCATCGAGACCCGGCTGACTCCCTCGGGAGAGGGTTACCTCATCACCGTCTGCGACCAGGGGCCGGGCATCCCCGCAAACGAACGGGAACGGGCCCTGAGCCGGTTCGTGCGTCTGGATCAGCGTCTGGGAGGCGGCGCCGGCCTTGGCCTTGCCATCGCCCGGCGCATTGCCGAACTTCATGGCGGCCAGCTCACCCTCGCCGACCGGCCCGACGGTCAGCGGGGTCTGTGTGCCACCATCTGGCTTCCCGCCCGCCCATCCTCAAAACAGAAGCGGGCTTAAGGTTGGTTTAAGGTTCAAGACGGATACTCCTGCCCATCGCCAACTCCCTTTTCTAAGGATGATGCTTGATGGGCCAGGAAAGAACTCTCTCGCTGGTTATTCCAGCCAAGGACGAAGCGGCCAACATTGCCAGCCTGCTTATCGAGGCCTTCGGTGTGATGCGGGACTACCATGGCTTCGAAGTGGTACTGGTGGACGACGGCAGCACCGACAATACCCTCGATACCGCGATCCGGACCGCCCGGGCCCTCGGGGGACGACTGGTCACGGTTCGCCACGACCAGAGCATTGGCCAGAGCGGTGCACTGGCCTCCGGCATTCGTCGGGCCCGCAGCCGGTTGATCGTCACCATGGACGGCGACGGCCAGAATGACCCGGCTGACATTCCCGCGCTGCTGCAGAAAGCCAACACGCTGACCAATCCGGATTTCTGCATCGCCGGCTATCGTAAGAACCGCAAGGACACGGCATGGAAGCGATTCCAGTCGAAGCTGGCCAACCGCGTTCGCGACGCCCTGCTCCATGACGGGGTACCCGATACCGGCTGCGGCCTGAAGCTGTTTCCGCGGGACACCTTCCTGAAGCTGCCCTGGTTCGACCATGGCCACCGCTTTATCCCGGCGCTGGTGCGCGGTATTGGCGGAGAGATAGCCGTGGTGGAGGTCAACCACCGGCCCCGAACCGCCGGCACCTCCAAATACAACGCCTGGAACCGGGCCTGGGCCGGCATCGTTGATCTGCTCGGAGTGCTTTGGCTGCTGCATCGCACCCGGGTGCCGATGATCCGGGAATCGGCCGAGGCCGACGCCCGGGCGTCGTTAGCGGAGCGTTCCTGAGATGCCCAACGGTTCCCGCTGGCTGGCCTTTGCAGCGCTGGTACTGTTTGGCTATCTGACCATCCACTACGGCTGGCTCGACTTTATCACCAACCAGAACGCCGTGGCCGATTACCTGCAAACCCATGGCGCCGCCGGACTGCTTGGTCTGACGCTCTCCGGGGCTGTGTTCACGGGCCTGGGCGCGCCCAGGCAGGTACTGGCGTTTGTTTCCGGCTTTGCGCTCGGCGGGCTTAATGGCACCGCGATCTCCACTCTGGCCACGGCCATGGGTGCCGCCGGCTGCTTCCTGACCGCCCGCTGGCTACTGGCCAAGTCCCTGCAACAGCGATTCGGGCACCGTATGCAGCAGTTCGACCGTCTGTTTCGTGACCAGCCCCTGATCAAGGTAATGATGGTGCGGCTTCTGCCCGTGGGCAGCAATCTGGTCACCAATCTGGTCGCCGGCTGCTCCGGCATCCGTTTTTACCCATTCCTCGCGGGCAGCACACTCGGCTACCTGCCCCAGATGCTGGTATTTGCCCTCGCCGGCGCCGGCATCGGCAGCGCCGACAGCTATCAGTTGGCCATCAGCAGCGGCGTCTTCATCCTGGCCTCCGTGATCGGCGCCTTGCTTTACCACAACCAACGGGCCAGGCGCCTGGCTGATTCTGTTTCCGACACGCACTGAGACCCACCCATGCCCGCATCACCCCTGGTACGACACCTTCCGGAAACCCTGTTCAACCTCTCACGCAACCGCCTCTTGCTGCTGTTGCTGGCGTTCGCAGCCATCATGATTCTGTCCGGCGTGGGCCTGCGCTCGCCCTGGCCCGCCGATGAGCCCCGATTCGCAGAAATCGCCCGTGAAATGGTGGACTCCGGCCAGTGGTTGATCCCCATGCGCGGCAGCGAGTTCTACCCTGACAAACCACCGGTGTTCATGTGGAGCATCGCCCTGTTCTACTGGCTGACCGGCAACCTGAACGTCGCCTTCCTCCTGCCCAGTGCCTTGTGCAGCCTGCTGATCCTCGGTCTGGTGTTTGATCTGGGCACCCGGTTGTGGAACCAGCGCACCGGTGCCATTGCCGTCATGCTGCTGATGCTGGCTCCGCAATTCCTGATTCAGGCCCAGAGGGCCCAGATTGATGCCATGGTGGCCTGCTGGATCACGGTGGCCTGCTACGGCCTGATCCGGCACTTTTTCCTGGGGCCGGCCTGGGCCTGGTACTTCGTTGGCTGGGCGTTCATGGGGCTCGGAATCATTACCAAGGGGGTCGGGTTTCTGCCGGCACTGATGCTCCTGCCCATACTGGCGATGAAATATCGGGACCGGTCGCTGTTTGCCGGCACCCTGCAGTGGCGCTGCGCCCTGGGCCCACTGGTGATGCTGGCAGTGGTTGCTGCCTGGCTGATTCCCATGGTGCTGTACGTGAACCACCTCGGCACCGAGGAGGCCCTGGCCTACCGGAACAATATCCTGTTCAAGCAGACCGGAGAGCGCTATGCCGACTCCTGGGGCCATATCCAGCCCTGGTACTACTACCTCACCAGCGTGATCCCCGCGCTCTGGTTCCCCCTGCCGCTGCTACTTCTGGCCCTGCTCCGGCCGCTCTCCGAAACTGCGCGGTATCGCCCCCTGATCACAGTGCTGCTGGCCTGGATTGCCCTGGTAATTGTGTTTTTCAGCCTCAGCCCCGGCAAACGGGGTGTCTATCTGCTGCCCGCGCTGCCGATGCTGGCACTGGTGCTGGCCCCGATTGCCAGCAGCCAGAAACCGGCCAGATGGTTCCCGCCGGTACTCACCGCCCTGCACTTCGTGCTGGGAGCGGCCCTGATTGCCGTGGGCATTCTGGCCTGGAACGATTACCCCAGGCTTGTGGAGAAAGTCAGCGATTACAGCAGCGACCCTTCGCGCCTGCACGAGGCGGGCACGCTGGTGTGTGCCCTGGGAACGATATGGCTGCTCAGCCTGTTCGGGTTCTGGCGCTCGCGGGCAATGGGCCGCCTGTTCGTTGCGCTGATGGTGAGCTGGCTGCTGCTGTCCACCTGGGGCTATCGAATCCTGGAGCCCCTGCGAACCCCGAGAAACATCCTGGCGGCTGCCGAGCAGCAGATGCCCGCTGGCGCGCAGCTGGGAATGATCGACTTCAGTGAACAGTTCATCCTGTTCTCCAAATCCGATTTCACCCATTTCAGCTACTTCAGCAGTCTTGAAGAGGAAAACCGCAACGCCTGGCTGTGGATGAAAGAAACCGATAACAGCTTTCTACTGATTGCCAAAAGCCAGGCCCTGCAATGCTTCGACAACACCGGCGCAACGCTCCTGGGAACAGCCCACCGGGAACAGTACCTGCTACTCAGCGATGCCCAGATGAAACCCGAATGCGCGCCGCCGCAGCGGATCCGGCGCTTCACCACCCCGGCGCCCTTTGCCAACGGAGGCATGTGATGACACTGATGGATGCCGAAAATCGGTTCGGGGCCGTTTCCCGGGTGATGCACTGGGTTATGGCGGTTCTTCTGCTCGTGAACCTTGCCAGCGAAGTCTGGTTCAAGGCGCTGGGACTCAGGAAGTCCACGATCTGCGCGCCAACGTGTTGTGGGCGATGATTGGCTTACATGTCGCCGCTGCCCTGGCACATCAGTTCGTGCTGGGAGACCGGACCATGAAGCGAATGGCCTGACTCGGGCGGTCAGCCGCCCTACGGATCCGGATGAATCGAGAGGCTCTGGTCCGGAGGCGGCAATCCGGGAAGCAGGGCCTCCACGTCAATCCTGTAGCCAGCGAAAAACGCTTCCGCCGCCTGAATCAACGCATTCTCGGTTTTCAGGATGCCCAGGTAAACCGGCCACTCGGCGTCGATCAGTCCGGTGCTGTAACCATCCGGATCGAATCCCAGCAGCTGGGCCAGAAACCGGAACTCCAGCTCATTCATGACGATGTAATCGCACCGTTTTTGCAGAAAAATGCTCAGCATCTGCTGGGCATCGTACGCGTCCAGGCGTACCAGATTGGCACTGAGGCGCCGCTCAAGCTGGTCACTGTAAACAAACCATCGTCGCAGGCAGACGCTGCCCTGAAGATCATCGAAGGAAAGGGGTTTATGGCCAGGTTGCGCGAACACTCGATCCCGCCAGGTTAACACCGGTCCTATGGCGTGCATGCGGTCAGGCAGCGGCATCCACAGTGGGTTGGCGAAAACCGCGTTGGCGTGTCCGTTTTCCAGGGCCCAGGCCTGCCGTTTACGGGGCATGGGGCGGAACTCGGCGGCAATACCGGTCTCCTGACTAAACTCCTGGATCACCTCGGCCAGAATGCCCTTATCCAGGCTGTGGCCGTAATAGAATGGGAGAAAACCCTCACTCGATCCCATGATCTGGAGCGTTTGAGATGAAACCGGAGCGAACCAGAATGCTGCCAGAATCAGCAGGCCTACTCTCATCAAGTGAGTCTCTCAGTGATCGAGTGGTTCAGGCCACACAGTCTCCGTTGGAGTGCGCCCAACACATCCCCAGCGTAGCACAGGGGTACATAGTTAAATGACGTGAATCATCACTTTTATCACAACCACAGGATCACGCCTTAGCGCTTGACTACATTTAACATTTGCAGGGGTGGAGTCGCCCGGCTGCCGCCGGGGTTGGGGCCTGGCCAGGCGGGAAATCAGCCTGGTACAAACACTGGGAAGCCGTCCAGTTCCGCAGAGAGCAAGCGCTGGCCGAACAGGCTTTCAAGTGCCGAGGTCACCAGCATGTCCCGGGCCGGGCCCCAGCAGGCCTGGCCGTCTGGGTACAGCAGAAGGATCTGGTCGCACCATCGCGCAGCCAGGTTGAGGTCGTGGAGGCACATAAAGACCGCCCGATCGCATTTTGCCTGGTGGCGCAGCAGGGTCATGACGGCGGTCTGGTGCTGTAGATCCAGGTGATTGGTCGGCTCGTCCAGAAGCCAGATCTCCGGGCTTTGGGTCATCAGGGTGGCAATGGCCACCCGCTGGCGTTCGCCACCGGAGAGGGTATTGATCAGACGATCTTTCAGGTGAATGACATCAAGGGTTTCGAGGGCTCGCTCTGCAATCGCCAGGTCATCACCACTCTCCATCTGCCAGGCGGACAACCAGGGATGTCGACCGATCAGGGCGGTTTCCAGAACCGTTGCCGGGAATCCATCCTGCCGGTCCTGAAATACGAGGCCGATCCGTTGCGAGAGGGTTTTGCGGCCGATGTCACGCAGCGGGGTTCCATCAAGTCGCAGGTCTCCGCTTCTGAGCTCCCGCAACCCCGCTAGCGTATGCAACAGGGTGGTTTTGCCCACGCCATTGGGACCCAACACCCCCCACACCTGCCCCGGCTCGATGGCCAGATCCAGCGGCGCACCGGAAGCACGCCCCGGAATATCGATGATCAGCGATTCTGTGGTCAGGCGCGTCATCATCGACTCCGGTACAACAGATACAGGAACGTGGGAACACCGAGCAGCGCAGTAATCACGCCCACCGGCAACTGCTCCGGCGCAATCACCACCCGCGCCAGGGTATCCGCCATTACCAGCAAAGTGCCCCCGGCCAGGGCGCACGCTGGCAGCACCAGTCGCTGGTCGTTACCCAGGACCAGCCGCAGCATATGGGGCACCACCAGGCCCACAAACCCCACCGAGCCGGCCATGGTCACCGCCGTGGCCGTCAGCAGACTGGCCATGAGGTAGATGGACCACTCCAGGGGCCGCACCGACACGCCGAGTGCCGCCGCCTGCAGGGAGCCCCTGGCCAGAACATTCAAAGCCCGCCCCAGGGGGAAGACCAGTACACACACCAGCACCAGGATGATCAGGCCGGGCCAGGGCGTGGCGGCGTGGGACAGATCACCCATCAGCCAGTACAGCATGCCAGGCAGCCGACTGGCCGGCGTCATCGACAGGATCAGGGTGATGATAGCGCCCCAGCCTGCGGCCACTACCACACCTGTCAGTAACAGCCGCGATGGCGTCCAGCTGCCACTGCCATGGGCCAGGCCGAACACCAGCAGAGTCGCCAGCAGGGCACCGGCAAAAGCCGAACCGGACACCAGGAAGCCGGCGGCACCGCCCAGCATGGCCAGCAGGGCGCCCACGGCGGCCCCGCCGGATAGCCCAAGCACATAGGGATCGGCCAGCGGATTGCGCAGCAGCACCTGCATCAGGGCGCCGGCTACCGCCAGCAGCCCACCGGTGGCGAAGGCACTCAGGGTGCGCGGCAGTCGAAGCTCCAGAATCAGGGTCTGTTGCAGAGCGCTGCCGCCACCGGTAACCACGCGCAGCGTGTCCTCGATGCCAATGGAAGTACTACCGACACTCACCGACAGCAGTGCCGCCGCCAGGGCGGCTAGCAGCAGCACAATCAGGGGTCTGGAATAACTAGAGATTGGCACGGGCCTGCTCCAGGGTCTGGCACAGGTGGCGCGCACCTTCGGCAAAGCGGAGGGTGGGTCGCGCCAGCAGATCCGGCGGTTCCAGGAACAGGTTGCCGGCTGACACGGCGGTCAGCTCCGGGTACTGTTGCCAAATCCCCAGCCAGTTATCCTTGCCCGCTTCGCCGGCGGTAACGATGGCTTGCGGATTGGCCGCCAGCACCGCCTCAATGCTGAGCCGTGGCACCAGTCGCGGCAGGTGGCCGAACACGTTGACCCCACCACACAGCTCGATGGCCTTGCTGATCAGCTCTTCCCGGTTGACGGTCATCAGCGGCTGGTCCCAGATCTGGAAGAACACCCGCACCGGGCCGGCGCCGTCGTAGCGCGCCTGAAGCTCAGCGATATCCGCCCGGAAGGCGTCTGCGCGACGCTTCCCGATAGCCGAATTGCCCGTCAACAGTGCCAGATTTTCAACGGCGACGGCGATGTCGTCAAAGGTACGCGGGGCCAGCCAGAAGACGGTGATGCCGAGGTCCGCGAGCCGCTCCAGCTGGCTCCGGGAATTGCCATCGACCCAGGCCACCACCAGCTCCGGCGCCAGGGACACAATGGCTTCCAGATCCAGGCGATTACTGTCGCCCACTTGTGGCAGGTTGGCGGCTTCTGCCGGGTAATCGCTCCAGGCACTCACCGCCACCACCCGGTCGCCGGCGCCGGCCGAAAACAAAAGCTCGGTGGCACCGGGAGACAGGGAAACCACTCGCCTCGCCGGCGCCTCCAGGCACACCTGCCTGCCCAGCGCATCCCCGGCGCACATCGCCTGCGCCGGGGATGGCATCAGAACAAGGCAGGCGACAAGCAGAACGAATCCGCGCTGGATCATGGCGCTGGCATCATGGGTCAGTGAATGGGACTACTGGCGGAAATCATAGCGTATGGACGCCAGGTACGTCCGTCCCGCTGCAAGATAGTCAAAGGGCTCGAACGTAACACTGTCGAACCCGCCACTTGTGGTGTACCGGCGATCCAGCACGTTATCCACCTTGAACTGCGCGGACCACCCCGGCAGGAAATTCCAGGCGGCGCGCAGGTCCAGGGTTCCGTAACCGGGAAGCCGGCTGTTATTGGCGGCATCGTTGTAGCGGTCACTTTCGGCAATCACGCTGGCGCCCACGGACCACTGGTCGAACAGACGGTCCACGTCCAGCCGCACATTGCGCTCCGACCGGCGAGGCAGACGCGCTCCGGTATCCCGGTTCTCGGTGTCGGACAGGGTAATGGCCGCATTCACATCCCAGTTCACCGTTTCGAAACCTGAAGACAGTTCAATACCGCGAATCCTCGCGGATTCGACGTTTTCCACGGTCCCTTCAAACGTTACGGGGTCGGACACAAAGGTTATCAGATCGTCCACATCGTTCTGATACACGGCCACATCCCAGAACCAATGGCTGTAACGGCCACTTACCCCAATTTCCACCATCTGACCCTCTTCCGGATCAACGTCGGGGTTGCCGGTGTAAAAGGGTACCTGCAGGTAAAGATCATTGAAGGTGGGCGCTCGAAAAGAGGTGGCATAGCTCACCCGTGCCCGGTGGGCCTGATCGAACTGGTGACCGAGGGCGAGGCCGCCGGTTTCTTCCTTACCGTAGGCTTCGTTGTCATCCAGACGTGCACTGGCCATCACATCGGTGGGGCCGAAATTCAGGCGGGCCTGGCCAAAAACGGCGGTGTTGGTGCGGCTGTCTTCGCTGAACTGGCTGGTGCCTTCCACCTCATCCACAGTTGCCTCGGTGCCGACCACGAACTCGTGCACGCCCGCGGTGAGGGTGTTTTCCCAACGGGCCGACCGGTGCAGGGTATCGAACACGCTGGGGAAGGAGCCGAAGGTATCCTGCTCGTCACGGGACTCGGAAAACTGGATCCGGGTACGCCAGTAATCGCTGGCCACGGCCTCCAGATACAGGCCCATGGCGCGAACCAGAAAGTCCGTATCGCCACCCTCAAACTCGGTATTGCCTTCGGACTGAAACACCGTGACACCGGCCCCACCGCCCTGGTCGAACCGGTGGCTCACCTTGGCCAGTCCGCCGGCATTGCGAAAGCCCTTGTCCTCGCCACCAGCCCGGAGGTTGGTTCCGTCGGTATCCGAATACACGCCACCGACAAGAAAGCCGGTGCGACCTTCGCGCCCGGCCACGCCAGCGGTGGATTCCAGAAGGCTGTGGGAGCCGCCAGACAGTTCCACCCAGCCCTGCCGGGCCGCTTCCGGCTCAAGCGTAAAGGCCTGCACCACGCCACCAACGGCATCCGCCCCGTAAAGGGAGCTCTTGGCGCCGCGCACCAGCTCAACCCGCTCGATCAGCTCGGGCGGGAGAAACTGCCAGGGGGGGATGCCCGCCGAGGCAGAGCGCAGGCGGATGCCATCCAGCAGCAACACCGTGCCGGCACTGCCTGCGCCACGCAGAAATACGCTGGTGGTCTTGCCATAACTGCCGTCCGATACCACATTCACACCCGGCTGCGCGTGCAGCAGGTCCCGGAACTCGGCCGGCTGCTGGCGGCGAATGTCGTCTTTTTCGATCACGGTGACGGAAGACAGGCTCTCGCCCACGGTTTGTGGCCCGAGGGTTGCGGTCACCACGATGGGATCAAGCGCATCGGCCTGGGTGTCAGACTGGGCCATTACGGCCAGCGGCAGGGCGGCGAGGGACACGCCCGCCAATACAACAGGAAAGGATTTTGAGGACATCAGCTTTGCTCCGCACTCCGCGCGCACCCGCACGGGATTCTGGGTTTTGTTGCGGAACAGGCAGGAGGGCGGGCGGCAGGTCAGGCAGGCCACGGGAAAGCGGCAGACGGCCCTGGTATTTCGCCCACCTGCGTCGCCCACCGCAACACCGGGTGTTTTTCCAGGCCGGTCTCCGGGCTGGCAGGCGGAACCGACGGTTCCCGGGCAATCACCTTCCCATGTCACGCGACACAGTGGCGCATCAGATTGCCGTTATCCTGCTTACCGTTGCGGGGGCAGCATCGGACTCGCGCTGGCCAGGCCAGGCTCACCGATTTCCCGTTTCACCCGTCGCGCTTCGCGACGGACACCTGAAAAAGTGCGGCAAGGCTAGCAACAAGGGCCTGAGCGGTCAATGAGATCCGTCAAAGGTCGACATGGCCGCTGGCCGGCGCCGCTGCTATATTGCTGTACTGACAACGACTTTTCTTCATCAGCCCCGGGAGTCTTATGCAGGCCGAGCTCATCGACATCCGCAATCACATGGCCCAGTACCCGCCGTTTGACGAGATGCCCGATAAGCTGCTCGACCAGGTGGTCGGTGGCATTGAGGTGGTCTATTTCCGGGCCGGCACGCAGATTCTCGAGTTTGGCGAGTCCAATAACTGGCTGTTCTATGTGCGCAGCGGCGCGGTTGAGATCTACCGGCGTTCCGGGGAGCTGTACAACCGTATCAGCGAGGGGGAAATCTTTGGGCAGTTCGGTCTGCTGATGAACAAGCGGGTGCGGTTTCCGGCCAGGGCGCTGGAAGACACCCTGATTTACAAGATTCCTGGCGAGATCTTCCAGTTGCTCTGGGAAAGTGACGACAACTTTGCCGATTTTGTCGAGATTGAGGACCGCAGTCGCCTGCGCTCCGCGCTCTCCCGGCGGGAGAAATCCAATGAGCTGATGACCTCCAAGGTGACCCGGCTGATCTCCCGCAAGCCGGTATCGGCGCCCCACACGGTACGCCTCCAGGAGGCGGCGCGAATCATGACCGAGCAGGGCGTGTCGGCCCTGCTATTGATGGATGAAGAGGGCGAGAAACCACTGCTGCGGGGCATCATCACGGACCGCGACCTGCGCACCCGCGCACTCAGCGAGGCGTTGCCCTCGGAGACGCCGATCAGCGAGATCATGTCCGAAGACCTCATCACCATCGGCTCCTCCGTGTTCATCTTCGAAGCCATGCTCACCATGCTGCACAACAACGTACACCACCTGCCGGTGATGGAAGGCGACGAGGTGCGTGGCGTCATTGCCCTGTCGGACATCGTGAAGTACGAGAGCCAGAGCAGTCTCTATCTGGTCAGCAACATTTATCACCAGAAGGATGTCAGGGGCCTCAAAGCGATCAGCCAGAACGTGCGCGACAGCTTTGTCCGCATGGTCAACGAAGACGCCAACTCCCACATGATCGGCAGCGCCATGGCTGGTATCGGCCGCAGCTTTACCCAGCGGCTGCTGGAACTTGGCGAGGAAAAACTGGGGCCACCCCCCATCCCCTACTGTTTTATGGCCCTGGGCTCCATGGCCCGGGATGAGCAACTGGTGGTCACCGACCAGGACAACGCCATGATCCTGGACGACAGTTTTGTGCCGGAGGAGCACGATGAATACTTCCTCGCGCTGGCCAAATTTGTCTCCGATGGCCTCGCGGAGTGCGGGTACAGCTACTGCACCGGCGATATCATGGCCACCAACCGGAAATGGCGGCAGCCGCTGAAGGTCTGGAAGGAATACTTCACCGACTGGATCGAGAATCCCAAGGCAGAAGCGCTGCTGAACAGCAACATCTTCTTTGATCTGGACGGGATCTACGGCCAGACTGACTTCGCCGAGCAACTGAAAACCCTGGTGGCAAACAAGGCGGCCAACAGCCCCCGATTCCTGGCCATGCTGGCGCGCAACGCCCTGAACCGGACCCCGCCCATAGGCTTCTTCCGGACGTTTGTGCTGGAAGAAGATGGCAAACAGCAGAAGACCTTCAACCTGAAACGCCGGGGCACCGCGCCGCTGTCGGACCTGATCCGGGTGCATGCGCTGGCCTGCGGCTCCCGCGCCCAGAACTCTTTCGAACGCCTCAAGGCCATCGGCAACACCAAACTGCTGCTGGACGACGACCTGGGCAACCTGCGCGATGCCCTGGAGTTCATTTCCATTGTGCGGATACGACACCAGGCCCTGGCGATCGAGGCGGGCAAGGAGCCCGACAACAACGTTCGCCCCGAGGACCTCTCGCCCTTCGAGCGCAGCCACCTCAAGGATGCCTTCCAGGTGGTGAGTAACGCCCAGAAATTCCTGCGCTTCCGCTACAACGCCCAGGTGGTCCGCAATGTCTGAGCGCTCCCCTACCGAGCCCAACCAGACAGACCCGGAAGTAACGCGGCTACCCTGGCCGGAGCAGTACCAGGCCCTGGCAGAACGCAGCCAGTCGCCTCTGCTCAAGGCTTTCTATGAAAGCGGATGCGTCTCTGCCGACACCCCGCTCCGGGATGTCCCGATGGTAGCGCTGGACTTTGAAACTACCGGCCTGGATGCCAGCCAACATTCGATTGTCAGCGTGGGGCTTGTGCCATTCACGCTCGACGGGGTGCAGCTGGCACAAGCGCGGCATTGGATAGTCCGGCCCCGCCTGCCCCTGCACCAGACCTCCATCACCGTGCACGGCATCACCCACAGCGACATTGATCAAGCGCCGGATCTTGAGGACATTCTGGAGGAGCTGTTTGCCTGCCTGAACGGCCGGCTGCCGGTGGTGCATTACCGGAACATCGAGCGGCCTTTCCTGGATATTGCCCTGCGCTGGCGCCTGGGCGAAGGCATCCGGTTTCCGGTCCTGGACACCATGGCCATTGAGGCGCACCTGTACCCGAACCGCAATCCCTCTGGCTGGCGACGCCTGATCGGCCAGAAACCGGTTTCAATTCGCCTGGCCGACAGTAGGCAGCGCTACGGCCTGCCCCATTACGCCGCCCATAACGCGCTGATCGACGCCCTTGCCACTGCCGAGCTGTTGCAGGCGCAAGTCTGGCACCACTTCAGTCCGGAGACGGCGGTGGGGGATCTCTGGTTGTGACCTGAGTGTCGGTTTACGCTGCGCTAATCCGACCTGCTCGAATGCCTCATTGGCCGGCCACCTCCGCCTTCGGCTTCACCTCGTCGATCCATTTGCCATAACCGGCCTGCTCCATCTTGTCGAGCGGGATGAAGTCCAGCGCCGCCGAGTTCATGCAGTACCGCAGTCCGGTGGGCTTCGGACCGTCGTTGAACACGTGCCCGAGGTGAGAGTCCGCGTACTGACTCCGGATCTCGGTGCGGGTCATGAACAGCGAGTTGTCTTCCCGTTCCACCACCGCATCCGGGGTGATGGGCCGAGTAAAGCTTGGCCAGCCGGTGCCAGACTTGTATTTGTCCCGGGAGGAGAAGAGCGGCTCGCCAGAGACGATATCCACGTACAGGCCGGGCTGCTTGTTGTCCCAGTACTTGTTATTGAACGCCGGCTCGGTGCCATCCTCCTGGGTGACCTCGTACTGCATATCCGTCAGGCGTTTTTTCAGGGCCTGCTGGCTTGGCATCTCGAAGGTCTTGGGGTCAAAGCCCTTGCCATCGGCCTTATCGGCACTGGCCGTTGCCCCACCGTTCGACACCAGATCATCGCTGGCATCCACGGTAGCGTTCTCCTGGAACCGGCTGTAGTCGAGCTGGTAGTCCTCGCCATAGACCTTTTCGATGAACTGGTAACGCCCGGAATTGAAGGTATAGAAGTTGTAGCGAACCGGATTCTTCTCGTAATAGTCCTGATGGTATTCCTCGGCGGCGTAGAAATTCTTCAGCGGCACGACCTCGATGACCACCGGTTTGTCATACACGCCGGAGGCCTCCAGCTCGGCCACTGCCTGCTCCGCCAGACGCTTCTGGGCCTCGTTGTGGTAGAAAATAGCCGGCCGGTACTGCTTGCCGCGATCCACAAACTGTCCCTGGTTGTCGGTGGGGTCCATCATCCGCCAGAGTGCCTGCAACAGGCCCTCATAGGTCATTTTTTCCGGGTCGTAGTAAACCTGAACCGCTTCGGTGTGGCCGGTCTTGCCCGAGGACACCTGCTGGTAGGTCGGGTTGGCCTGATCACCGCCGGCATACCCGGACACGGCTTCCACCACGCCGGGGACCCGCTTCTCGTAGCCCGCCTCCACGCACCAGAAGCAGCCACCGGCGAAGGTGGCCACCGCCAGCCCGGGCTGATCAGGAGCGAATCGGGTGTCTCTGGCCTGGTGCTTTTCGGCGGTGGCCTGGGCGGTAAACAGGCCGCCGGCAGTCACCAGCGCCAGGGCAATGACAGTGCCTGCAATTGTACGTTTCATAAGACATCTCCTCTGGGTGATTCGATGGCTCTAGGGTAAGGCTGCGGATTCACGAAAACGTTCAGTGTTTGTTACGAATTCATAAAGCTGTGGATTGTTCCCGGTCGCCACCCGGTCGTTGACCCACCATCGGCAACCAGACACTGAATACCGCACCGTTGGCGTTGGTTGCCCTGAGTTGCCCGTGCTGAAGCGCCACCATGCGCTGGGCAATCGCCAGCCCCAGGCCCGCATGTCCGGCGCGGGACGCGCCCGACGCCTGGTAGAAGGGTTCGAACAGGTGGTCCAGGTCGTCGGGATCAATGCCCGGGCCCTCATCTGCCACCGATATCTCGACCCCGTCATCGTCGACCGCCACACTGAGGGTGACCGAGCTGCCCTCGGGGGCGTGGTCAATCGCATTGCCTATCAGGTTATCCAGTACCCGTTCGGTCATGGCAATGTCTGCCAGCACCTGCGCCGGCGCCATTTCAGTCACGACCAGGGTTACGCCTGCACGCTCCGCTTTGGGCCGATGTTTATGGGCCACATCATGTAGCAACTCTGCCACCATGAAGGGCTCCGGCACCGGCTGTTTCTCCCTGGCATCCAGGGCCGCCAGCTCGAACAGTTCCTCCACCAGGCGCCCGAGCCGATGGGTCTCGGCCAGGGCAATACCGAGGAAGCGGGAACGCTCATCTGCCTCGAGCGAGTCCTGCTTCAACCGCAGGGCCTCCAGATAGCCCTGGATGGATGCCAGCGGCGTGCGAAGGTCGTGGGACACCTGGGCCACCAGTTGCCGGCGCTGGGCGTCCTTGTCCTTGAGCATGTCCAGTTGGGCCTCGATGCGCCTCGCCATCTGGTCAAAGCGGGCAGACAGGTAATCGAGGTCGTCGCCGGCGGTGGCCACGTCTGGTGCCTGGTCCGCAGACATGCCCTGATTGAAGGCTTCCACCCGGTCAGTCAACCGTGACAGTCGCCGGGTCAGCAGTCGGAAAAACACCAACCCCGCCAGCAGCCCAACCACCAGGCTGACGGCCAGGGCACCGGCCCCCATCTGCAGCAGACGGTCACTGTGCACCATGCTCTCGGCCAGATCGTACTCCTCGCCCCGGAGCACCACGTACAGGTAACCGGTCGGGTTGTCGGCGCCCGGCACCGGTGTGACCGAAAACACCTTGCGACGGTCATGGCTGCGCGGATCATCGCCGGGCAACGGGTAAGCGTCCGGATTGTTCAGCAGACGGATAATCGGTTCCAGGGACACCCGGTTACGCTTGATCTTGTCGGGGTCGGCGGAGTACGACAGGATCTTGCCCTGACGGTCGAGCAGGTAGATTTCGATGCTGGGATTGATGGTCATGTACAGCTCGAACAACTGCTTGAGGGCATCGCGGTTGAGCTCACCATCGGTCACCAGATTGCGGTCGGCCACCAGGTTGCGGGCCAGGTCGCGATTGAGCTGCTGATTGATCGCCGCCGAGTACTCCCGCACCGAGGCCAGGCTCAGGAAGGTGAACAGACCACCCACCACCAGCAACAACAGGAACAGACCGATGGCCAGGCGTGCGTACAGGGTCCGGAACAGGGGCGGCGCCATGATCAGTCCATGAACCGGTAGCCCACACCCCAAACGGTCTGGACATAGTGCGGGTCGGCCGGGTCGGCTTCAATCTTGTTGCGCAGGCGATTGATGTGGGTGTTCACGGTGTGCTCGTAGCCCTCGTGGTTGTAACCCCACACCGCGTCCAGCAACTGCGACCGGCTGAACACCCGTCCCCGGTGAGAGGCAAAATGCCAGAGCAGGTCGAACTCCCGGGCGGTCAGCTCCACCGGCTGGTTATCAACCGACACCCGTCGACGCACCGGGTCGATTCGCAACCGGTCCACCTCGATTTCACTGGCATCGTCGCCGGTAGAGGCACTTTTTGAGAAAGCGTCCACCCTTCGGAACAGGGCCTTGATCCGGGCCGACAGCTCCGCCACGCTGAATGGCTTGGTGAGGTAATCGTCCGCGCCCATCTCGAGCCCCAGCACCCGGTCAAGCTCGGTGCTTTTCGCCGTCAGCATGAGCACGGGTACATAGCCGGGGCCGGACCGGATTTCCCGACACACGGCCAGGCCATCCAGGCCGGGCAGCATCAGGTCCAGGATCACAAGGTCAATGCCGCCTTCGCGAAACCGCTCCAGGCCAGTATCGCCACGATCCACCAGCACTGGCTCCATACCCAGATCCGACACCTGCATGCGTACCAGTTCTCCGATGCCGGGATTGTCCTCGATGATCAATACGGTTCTCGTCATGATGACGGGCTCCTGCGCCTGGCCCTCTTGGGAACTTTCAATACAGCCACGCAGGCAGTTTAGGCGGAAAACTTCACAAAACCATCACAGGGTTCCTGCCACGCAGGACACAGCAGGCCCGGCCCCGCATAGCGGGTTGTCGGTTTAGTGGTTAGAATGAACCGAAATTCCGGCACGAGGTGGCAGTGACTGACAGAACCGTTCCCAGGGCAACACCCGCGGAGGCTTTCAAACGGGCCCGTCGCATGTGGCTCAAGGGTGAGCGCATCCACCTGGCACCCCTGTCGGAAGAACTCGGCATTGGCCGTGCCACCCTGTTCCGCTGGGTCGGCAACCGGGATCTGCTCATCGGCGAGATTCTCTGGTCCCTGTACGAGCCGCTCTGGCGGCAGGCCATGGCGGAAACACCAGGCGTGGGTATCGACTACATCGTGGGCGTGTATCGGCGCACCAATTCCACCATCCTGCATTTCGAACCCCTGCGGCGGTTCATCCACCAGGACCCGGAATACGCCCTGAAGATACTTACCTCGTCGCAATCGATCCTGCACACCCGCACCGTGGAAACCAACACCCGGATGCTGAAGGATCAGGTGGCTGCCGGACACATCAAGCCACCCATGAATATTTTCAGCCTGTCCTACTTCATGATCCGCCTTGCCGAATCCTGCCTGTACAGCGACATTATCGCCGGGCGTGAGCCCAGGGAGGCCGAATTGGAGGATGCCTGTACCGCCGTGAGGATTTTGCTTGGAGGAAAAGCGTAAGGCGGATCACTCAGAACTCGCTCAGGTACCCCCGTTCGGGCCCAGTCCGCATTTCAGCAGGCCAGGCATCTAGCGTTTACAATTGCAACGAGCGAACTTCCAGAAACTCCTCCAGACCCCACTTGCCGAACTCACGCCCGATACCGGAGTGGCCGAAACCACCGAACGGCGCCAGCGGATTGAACGCGCCCCCATTGACGAACACCTGGCCAGTGCGCAGCTTGCTGGCGATTTTCTTTGCCTTTGCGTCATCCCCGGACCAGACTGCGCCGGACAGACCGTACTGGGTGCCGTTGGCAATTTTTACGGCCTCGGCTTCGTCGTTATAGGGGATCACGCACAACACCGGCCCGAAGATCTCTTCCTGGGCAATACGGCTATCCGGCTTGACGTTGCCGAAGACGGTGGCCTTCACGAAGTAACCCTGTTCACACCCTTCCGGTGCTTCCGGGCCGCCAGCGACCAGCCTGGCGCCTTCCTCGATACCCAGCTTGATGTAGTCGATAACCTTGTCACGCTGCTGTGCGGAGGACAGCGGCCCCAGGCGGGTGGTTTCTTCCAGCGGGTTGCCCGGTGTCATTTTCGCCACCGCAGCAGCGGCCAGTTCGCAGGCCTCATCGTGCCTGTCTGCCGGAACCAGCATGCGGGTGAGCGCGGTGCAGGTCTGGCCGGAATTGAGCAGGCAGTTGTTGACGGTACCTTTGACGGCAGCCGCCAGGTCCGCATCCGGCAAAATAACCGAGGCGGATTTGCCGCCCATTTCCAGAGCGATCCGTTTGAAATCGTCGGCGGCCGCATGGGCAATCAGGTTGCCGGTGCGGGTGGAACCGGTGAAGGACACCATGCGCACATCCGGGTGTTTGATCAGGGTATCGCCCACCGTATGGCCATAACCGCACACCAGGTTGAACACGCCCTTGGGCAGATCGGTGTCATCGAGGATTTCCGCAAGAATATAGGCCGTCTGGGGAGCGATTTCCGAGGGTTTGAGCACCACGGTGCAGCCAGCGGCAATGGCCGGAACAATTTTCAGGATCACCTGATGCAGCGGGTAGTTCCAGGGGGTGATACAGCCAACCACCCCCACCGGGGCGTACTGTACTTCGGAGTTTCCGGACTGTTCAGTGAATGGGAAGTCCGGCAGTAGTTTCAGGTAGCTCTTGGTGACCGTAGCCGGCATACCTGCCTGGATGGGCGCGGCCAGCTTGATGGGCATGCCCACTTCCCGGCAGACGGTCTTGGCGATCTCCGGAGCCCGTTCTTTCAGGCCTGCGTGAAGTTGTTCCAACACCTTGATGCGTTCATCCAGTGTGCTTTCCGACCAACTTTCGAAGGCGGCGTCCGCGGCGGCAATGGCCTGTTCCATTTCACACGCGCCGGCGGCAGGCACCCGGGCAATAACCTCGCCGGTGCCAGCTTCGTGAACATCGATCATGTCACCGGCCCAGCTCACCCACTGGCCGTTGATGTAGTTTCTGTTCAGCTCGTTCATGCTTCCCCCAGTCACCTGCGATAAGTCTGCGTAAGAGCCGATGTCAGACCACTTCAAACAGGCCGGCAGCGCCCTGACCGCCACCGATACACATGGTAATCACCACATACTTTGCGCCACGACGCTTGCCTTCAATCAGGGCGTGGCCCGTCATTCGGGCGCCAGTCATACCGAAGGGGTGACCGATTGAAATGGAACCACCGTTTACGTTCAGTTTTTCCATGGGAATACCGAGGCGATCGCGGCAATAAATGACCTGGGATGCAAAGGCTTCGTTCAGCTCCCACAGATCGATGTCGTCCATGGTCAGTCCGTTCCGATCAAGCAGGCGCGGGATCGCATACACCGGGCCGATGCCCATCTCATCCGGTTCACACCCGGCGACGGCAAGGCCCCTGAAGATTCCCATGGGTTCGATGTTGTGCTTCTCGGCGTAGGTGCTGTTCATCACCGTGCACACGGAGGCCCCGTCGGACAGCTGGCTGGCATTACCGGCCGTAATGAACTGCTCCGGGCCACGGACCGGCTCCAGGCCCGCCAGGCCCTCGAGGGTCGTGTTCGGCCGGTTGCATTCGTCAGCACTCAGAGTCACCTGTTTCTCGCTGACCTCACCGGTTTCTTTGTCCTTGACCAGCATGGTGGTGTCGAACGGCACAATCTCATCGTCGAACTTGCCGGCCTGCTGGGCCGCTGCTGTGCGCTGCTGGGAAATCAGAGAATACTCATCCTGTGCCTCACGGCTGACGTTGTAGCGTTTGGCGACAATATCCGCCGTCTCGATCATCGAGAGGTACAGCTCCGGCTTGTTCTTCATCAGCCACTCATTGGTGGCGTGAAAGCTGTTCATTTTCTCGTTTTGCACGAGGGAAATAGACTCAACCCCGCCAGCCACCATAGCCGGAACCTTCTCGGACACTACCCTCTGCGCAGCGAGGGCAATGGACTGCAGACCGGAGCTGCAGAAGCGGTTGATGGAGAACCCCGCGGTGGTTACCGGAAGACCCGCGCGTATGGCCGCAAGGCGGGCAATGTTCCGGCCCTGGGTGCCCTCCTGGTAGGCCGCACCCATGATCACATCTTCCACAATGGCCGGATCGATGCCCGCGCGTTCAACGGCGTGTTTGATGACATGACCTGCCATATCCACGCTGTGGGTGTTGTTCAAAGAGCCCCGGTAGGATTTGGCAAGACCGGTACGGGCGGTGGAAACGATGACTGCATCAGACATGACACTACTCCTTTAAAGATCGCCGAATTTCTTGCCTTCACGCACCAGCTTTTCAAGCAGGGCCGACGGCTCCCACTGCTCACCCCCAACGGTGTCCTGGTACTTTTTCACCGCCGAAAGAATGGTGTCCAGTCCTTCCTGATCGGCCCAGAACATGGGGCCACCGCGATAAGCCGGGAAGCCGTAGCCGTATATCCAGACGATGTCGATATCCAGCGGACGGTCCGCGATGCCTTCCTCGAGGATCTTGGCGCCTTCGTTGATCATCACGTACATGCACCGCTCCAGGATTTCCTGGTCGGTGATCTCCCGCGGTGTGATTCCCTGCTCCTTGCGGAACTCCTCGATCAGCTGCTCCACCTCGGGATCCGGGATCGGCTTGCGACTGCCTTCCTCATACTTGTACACACCTGCCTGGGTCTTTTGACCAAGGCGCCCCTGTTCGGCGAGCTTGTCCATCCAGCTTGCAGGAATGTCCTCGCCTGACTTGCGACGCTCTTCGCGGATGCGGTAACCCACATCAATCCCGGCCAGGTCGGACATTGCAAACTGCCCCATGGGGAAGCCGAGATCGGTCAGTACCTTGTCGACCTGTTGTGGTGTGGCCCCCTCGTCTACAAGCGACATGGCTTCGGTGCCACGCTTGTGGAGCATCCGATTGCCGACAAAGCCGTAGCAGTTGCCCACCATGACACCGACTTTCTTGATCGTCCTGGCAACCGCCATCACCGTGGCTTTGACCTCATCGGAGGTCTTGCTGCCACGCACGTTCTCCAGCAGCTTCATCACGTTGGCCGGGCTGAAGAAGTGCATACCCACCACGTCTTCCGGGCGTTTGGTGGCGGACGCAATCTCGTCGATATCCAGGGTTGAGGTGTTGGAGGCCAGAATCGCGCCCGGCTTGCACACCTCATCAAGCTTGGCGAAGATTTCCTTCTTGATGGCCATGTTCTCGAACACCGCCTCGATCACCAGATCAACATCCCGGAAATCGTCGTAGGTGAGGCTTGGAGTGATCAGTGCCATCCTCTGTTCCACCTGCTCCTGGGTCAGTTTGCCCTTCTTCGCGGAGTTCTCGTAGTTGCGGCGGATGATGGCCAGGCCTTTGTCCAGAGCGTCCTGTTTTACCTCGACGATGGTGACCGGAATGCCCACGTTGACGAAGTTCATGGCAATACCGCCACCCATGGTGCCGGCGCCAATAATGCCCACACTTTTCACATCACGAACCGGCGTGTCCTTGGGCAGCCCCTTGACCTTGGAGACCTCTCGCTCGCCAAAGAACGAATGGATCAGGCCGGCGCGCTGGGGCGATTCCATGCACTCCATGAACAGTTCCCGCTCGCGCTTCATGCCTTCTTCAAACGGCAGGTTGAAGGCGGCTTCCACGGCGTCGACACACTTGAACGGGGAGAACAGACCGCGGGCCCGCTTCTTCAGCTCTTCCCGGAACTGATCAAAAACGTCGCTGCCTTTGTCCGCCTCGATTTTGTCAGTGATATCGCGAACACGACGTACCGGCTTGCCTTCATCGGCTACTTTCTGCGCGTAAGCCATGCCCACTGTGCGGGCATCGTCGCCTTCTTCCACGGCATCGAGAATACCAAGGGCCAGCGCATCCTTGGCGCCGACAAATTCACCGGTGGTGATCATTTCCAGCGCTTTTTGGGCACCGGTCAGGCGCGGCAGCCGCTGGGTGCCGCCAGCACCGGGCAAAAGACCCAGCTTCACTTCCGGCAGCCCTACCTTGGCGCTGCTGACGGCAACCCGGTAGTGACAGCTCAGCGCGGTTTCCAGACCACCGCCCAGGGCCGTGCCATGGATCGCGGCAACCAGCGGCTTGTCGCTGTTTTCAAAAATGTTGACCAGCGTCGGCAGCGTGGGCTCCTGCATGGGCTTGCCGAACTCACGGATGTCGGCACCGGCGATGAAGGTTCGCCCCTCGCAAACCAGCAGCAGTGCCTTGGCCTCTGTATCGTTCTGGCCCTGCTCCAGGGCTGCGAGCAGACCGGAACGAACAGCCTGGCCGAGGGCGTTTACCGGCGGGTAGTTCACGGTAATAACGCCGATGTTGCCTTCCCGGTTATAGCGAACGACCTCAGACATGATTTCTCCTCGCATTAGTTCTGAAATATGATTTTAACTAGCGAAACATGCGTACGATTTAATACAAGTTCGTCGGTGTTTTCAACCATCCGGTAAACAGCAGTCACAAAAAAACCGCAGTCTTTCCTCTGCGGTTTTTGGTCAGGAGTCC
Organism: Marinobacter gudaonensis; assembly: GCF_900115175.1. Taxonomy (NCBI): domain Bacteria; kingdom Pseudomonadati; phylum Pseudomonadota; class Gammaproteobacteria; order Pseudomonadales; family Marinobacteraceae; genus Marinobacter; species Marinobacter gudaonensis. Next base: position 2,573,306 of record NZ_FOYV01000001.1, on the reverse strand, counting down.
GTCGGAAGGCGGCGGGGAGGTTCTTCCTTCGTTACTTGGGAGTTAGTCTCAGACGCCCAAGGATTCAATATCGCCAGCCAGCATCGCCAGCTGGTGGGCAATGGAACCACGGAGCTTTTCCGCCGGCACCAGATAAGACGGCGCAGCACAGGTCAGGGCCATGATAGTGCCGTCCTGCAGGTGGATTGGCACACCGGCGGAGTTGATGTTCCGGTCCCACTCCCCTGTGGACAGGCAGAAACCATGTTCCTTGTAATCCTTCATGGCCTGGTCCAGGCCCGCTTTCTTCTCCGGCCAGTCTTTGCCGTATTTGGCCGCCATGGCATCGTCAATGACCAGGCGGGCTTTGTCGCTGATAGCGCAGTAGTAGGCACGGCCGGCAGAAGTGGTGGCCATGGGCAGTTTCAGGCCGATATCCATGCGCAGCAGGGACGCCTCCGGTGGCAGACGGTTTTCCACGTAGATCATGTGCAACCGGTCGCGGCAGGTCAGACCTATCGACATGTTGGTCTGGCGGGCAAACTCGTCCATGTAGGGCTTCGCCAGCTGGCGAACCTTGAGATTGGATACGTAGGCATAACCGAGCGCCAGCACCCCGGAACTCAGCTGGTATTTTTCTAACTGGGTGTTGTAGCTGAGGTAACCCAGCTTGGTGAGGGTATACGTCATCCGCGACACGGTCGGTTTAGGCAGCCCGGTAATGCGGGCGATGTCCTGGTTGCCCAGAATCACTGGCCCCTGGCTGAAGGCGCGGAGCACGTCCAGACCACGAGACAGGGCCTCTACAAACTTGCGGTCTTTTTCCGGCTTAACGGGCTCACCGTCAGTGGATGCCACTTTCAGTTCGGGTGAGATCTGCTTTTTTCCTGCCATAATGGGACGTCCTCCAACCGCGTCGCCCGCTCCGGTAACCGGTGTATTAATATGGTGAATGACTGCGAATTCACCATTTTAATCGCTGCAGAAATCAAGTACCAGAAAGTCTTTTCAAAATTCGTACCAAATATGAAACACTTGGCACTTATGTTTCAAATTCGGAATCGCAAGGCGGTACTGTATACCGACTTTTTCGAATTAAACCGATTTTCTATTCTGCATTGCAAAACAAACTAGCAGCCATCGAACCCTGTGGCGACAACCGGAGGCAAAATGAAGATTCTCTTTGTGGCAGGCGACCCGAAACCCGAGCGCTGGACAGTGCCCATCAAAGAACTCTTGCCGGAAGCGGAGATTTCCGTTTGGGATCCGGAGGGACCTGCTGTTGACGCGGATTATGCCATCGTGTGGCAGCCCCCTGAGGCGCTATTTGAGCGGGAAAAGCATCTGAAAGCGGTGTTCAATCTGGGTGCGGGTATAGACGGCCTGCTCAAGGTTGCCAACCTGCCGCAAAACCTCACGATTGTACGCCTGGAAGACGCAGGGATGTCGGTGCAGATGGCGGAGTACGTGCTGCACCAACTGCTGGAAGCCAGCCGCGAGATGGAAACCTACCGGGAACAGCAACGCCAGGGCATCTGGAAGATCCATCGCCCCATCAAACGCAGCGAGTGGCCGGTGGGTGTCATGGGGCTGGGCCACATTGGCAAGCGGGTCGCCCGCACACTGGCCGACCTGGACTATCAGGTAAGTGGCTGGGCCCGCGGGGTACATAACCTGGAAGGGGTCAGCACCTATGCCGGCCCGGACCAGCTTGGTGACTTTCTGCAATCCTCTCGTGTTCTGGTCAACACCCTGCCCCTGACCGACGACACCCGGAATATCATCGACTACGGGCTGCTGAGTCAACTTCAACCTGGCGCCGTGCTGATCAACGTCGGCCGGGGTGAGCATCTGGTCGAGGACGACCTGCTTCGGGCACTGGACGATGGCACCTTGCTGCGCGCCTCCCTTGACGTGTTCCGCAAGGAACCCCTGCCGGAGGGGCACCCCTTCTGGCAGCGGAAAGAAATCACCATCACGCCACACATCTCGGCCCGGACCCTTCGAGACGCCACGATCGAGCAGATCACCAGTAAGATTCGGGATCATGCCGCAGGGCGCACCATCTCAGGGATCGTGGATACCGACCGGGGCTATTAACCCGGTGCCAGCCAGGCCACCAGCGCCGTAAGAGCCAGCAGCACCGGCAGCGCAATCAGCGCGAACACGCCATTCCACCGGAACGCCACAACCCACCGGGAGATCTGCCCGAACCTGGATAACAGCATGACCGAGGGGCCAAATGGCGAGAGCATCATGGCCAGGGAAAAGCCGATGACCAGAGCCACGGCGACCGGGAGCAGATCCATCCCCTCGGCCACCAGCTGGGGCAACAATCCGGCCTGGACGCTCAGAACGGTGATGGGAATGATCCCGATCATGGAGAACATGGGTAGCATCAGCATGCCCACGACGGCCACCAGAAAAACACCACTGCCAGAGGCGACCAGCCCCGCCAGCGCATCCGCCGGAATGACCGCAGACAGGGCTACCCCAAGAATCGCCGAGGCGGCGAAAATGGCCATCTCATTCTGCATGGCCCATACCTGGCTGGAGCCTTCCTGAAGAACCGGCATCAACCCCCGTTCCTGCCAGAGCATATAAAGCAGTGTTACGGTCGGCACAGACAACATGGCCGCCACCGACACCTTGAAATCGGTCGTCGCCACCAGACACGCCATCACCGTAAACACCAGCAGGATAAGGAACAGCAGACGACCAGTACCCGGCAGCCAGCCTTCAACGGCAACGCGCTCACTGCTGACCTTGCGGAACCGGCGCTGTTCGAGCACCCAGCCAATCACAACCATCAGAATCGCGGCAACCACTCCGAACGGCAGAAGCTGCGACCAGCTCAACTGGGGAAGCTCCCGGGTGAGAATCGCAACCGCCACGCTGGTGGGCGCCACGAGTGGCACGAGGGCAAATCCCCTCAGGGCACTGATCAGGACACTGCGCAACCACTGCAGGCGGGATTCGCCACTGATGCCACGCTCACGCAGGGTTTCAGAGAGACTTCCGCACAGCAGGTTCATCATTCCAAAACTCAGAACCGTGGCAACGCCGCAGCTGACCAGAGCGTACTTGGGATAGAGCAGGACGGGCCTGCCGCCAAGCAGCACATCGTGAATCCGGCGCAATACCTCAAACCGACGCACAAGGCACTGCATCAGGCCCAGGCTGCCCAGAAACGCGGAATAGAACGCTGCGTCAGACGCCGCCTTCAGCACCAGCTCGTCGTCCAGAGCCCCGCGCCAGGCAAGCCCCCCCAGAACCAGAAGGGCTATAACCAGTAACATCCGGGCATACCCCTGCAGGCGCCCGGCTCCCGCCAGAAAGGCAGTGATAAACGCCACGCCCGCCAGCGCACTGAGTTCGCGGCTTTCGAGACAGATAGCCACGAGCTCCGTCACCACCGCCAGGGAGACCCACCACTGCAGCATGCCGCTCAGCACAGGGGCACCTGGTCAGCCTTGAACACTGCTTGCATTTCCATAACACCCGGATTAGTCTTTCAGGATCAAATTACAAAACTGTGTTTCGCTTAATGAAACAACATTGATACAAAGATAGCACAAACTGGTCCACTGCCCCTAGCGCCGGACTTTTGATATTCGCTTTCAGGAGAGTACACAATGGCTTCCGCACCCTGGAATGATCTGCTGGATTTCGATTCCCAACTGGACGAAACCGAGCGTCAGGTCCGAGACAGCATCCGCAGCTTCTGTGATGAGCAACTGATGCCTGGTATCACCGAGGCCAACCGGCACGAAAAGTTCGACCGCTCCATCTTCAATCAGATGGGTGAACTCGGCATGCTGGGTGCGACCCTGCCTGAAGAATACGGCGGACCGGGTCTGAACCATGTCTGCTACGGTCTGATTGCCCGTGAAGTGGAGCGGGTGGACTCGGCCTACCGCTCGGCCCTCAGCGTTCAGTCATCTCTGGTGATGTACCCGATTCATTCCTACGGCAAGGAAGCGATGAAAAAACGCATCCTGCCCAAGCTGGCCTCCGGCGAGTACGTCGGCTGTTTCGGCCTGACCGAACCCAATCACGGTTCCGACCCGGGCGGCATGGAAACCCGGGCCAAGAAAGTCGACGGTGGCTACTTGTTGAGTGGTTCCAAAACCTGGATCACCAACTCACCGATTGCCGACGTCTGCGTGGTCTGGGCCAAACTGGACGGCAAGGTGAACGGCTTTGTGATCGAGCGCGAGGGCGCCAAGGGCCTGGACACACCCAAGATCGAGGGCAAATTCTCCCTGCGGGCGTCGGAAACCGGCTCCATCTTTATGGATGAGGTGTTCGTTCCGGAAGAGAACCATCTTGAGGTGGAAGGGCTGAAAGGACCCTTCAGCTGCCTCAACAAGGCCCGTTTCGGCATCAGTTGGGGCTCCCTGGGCGCCGCTGAATTCTGCTGGCACGCGGCCCGCAACTACACCCTGGAACGGAAGCAGTTTGGCAAGCCCCTGGCCGCCAACCAGTTGGTCCAGAAAAAGCTGGTGGACATGCAGACCGAGATCACCATTGGCCTGCAGGCCGTTCTGCAACTGGGCCGCATGATGGATGCCGGCACCGTCACACCCGATGCCATCTCGTTGCTCAAGCGCAACAACTGCGGCAAGGCTCTGGACATCGCCCGGGTAGCCCGGGACATGCATGGCGGTAACGGCATTTCCGACGAGTACCACGTGATTCGCCACGTGATGAATCTGGAAGCCGTGAACACCTACGAGGGTACCCATGATGTCCACGCGCTGATTCTGGGCCGCGGCCAGACCGGCATCCAGGCATTCAGCTGACTTACAGATCGACGCGAACGAGGTTTTCCTATGAATTTGAATTACACCACCGAGGAACTCGCCTTCCGTGATGAGGTCCGCGCGTTCCTGGATGAAAAACTGCCGGAGGATATCGCCGCCAAGGTAAAAGGCTTCCGCCGGCTATCCAGGGAAGACCACCAGTGCTGGCAGAAGATACTCAGCGAACAGGGCTGGTACGCCACCCACTGGCCGGAAGAATACGGCGGTGTGAACTGGAGCCCGGTTCAGAAGCACATCTGGGATGAAGAGTCTTCCCGGTACGGTGCGCCTCGCTCCGTACCTTTCGGTGTCAACATGGTGGCGCCGGTGATTATCAAGTTTGGCTCCGAAGAGCAGAAGCAGAGATACCTGCCGAGAATCCTCAGCGGCGAAGACTGGTGGTGCCAGGGCTATTCCGAGCCTGGCGCCGGTTCAGACCTGGCCTCGCTCAAGACGCGGGCCGTTCGCGACGGCGATCACTACATTGTGAATGGCCAGAAAACCTGGACCACCCTCGGCCAGCACGCCAACATGATTTTCTGCCTGGTGCGCACCAACACCGAAGTAAAGGCGCAGGAAGGCATCTCTTTCCTGCTGATCGACATGAACACCCCCGGTATTACCGTGCGCCCGATTATCACCCTCGATGGCGAGCACGAAGTCAACGAAGTGTTCTTCGAGGATGTAAAAGTCCCCGTCGAAAACCTCGTTGGCGAGGAGGACAACGGCTGGACCTACGCCAAGTACCTGCTCACCTATGAGCGCACCGGTCTGGCCGGCATCGGCATTTCCAAGGCCGCGCTCCAGCACCTGAAGGAACTCGCCTCCCGCCGCACCAGGAACGGTCGCCCGCTGATTGAGGACGCGTCTTTCGCGCGACGCATTGCCCAGGTTGAGATCGATCTGATGGCTGCTGCCATCAGCAATCTGCGCATCATCGCCTCGGTCGAGGGCGGCGGCATGCCGGGCGCGGAAAGCTCCATGCTGAAGGTTCGGGGCACGGAAATTCGCCAGACCATCAACGACCTGGCGCGGCGTGCCATTGGCCCCTACGCGCTTCCGTTTGTGGAAAAGGAACTGGATCTGGATTACAGCGGTGAATTCCTTTCAGACGAAAATGCCGCACCACTGGCTGCCCAGTACTTCAACAACCGCAAGCTGTCCATTTTCGGCGGATCCAACGAGATCCAGAAGAACATTGTGTCGAAAATGATTCTCGGGCTTTAAGGAGGCGACCATGGATTTCCGACTCAACGAAGAGCAGCAGATGCTGCAGGATACCGTGGCCCGTCTGGTGCGCGGTGAATACAGTTTTGAAAAGCGTTTGAAGTACAGCGAATCCGATCTGGGCTTCAGCGCCGATTTCTGGAGACAGCTGGGAGAGCTGGGCCTCACCGCCGTACCCTTCCCGGAAGAGCTGGGAGGTTTTGGCGGCAGTGGTGTTGAAGTGCAGAGCGTTATGACCGAGCTGGGCCGCGGTCTGTGCATTGAGCCCTACCTGCAATCGGTCATTCTGGGCGGTGGTTTGATCGCCCAGGCCGGCAACAGTGAGCAACAGGAACAGTGGCTTGGCGACATCGCCAGCGGTGAGGTTCGTGCTGCGGTAGGCCTCCAGGAGCCACAGAGCTTCTACAACCTGAACGATGTGGAAACCCGCGCGGAAAAATCCGGCGACGGTTACGTTCTGAACGGTCGCAAGGCGGTCGTGATTGGCGGGCATTGCGCCGACGTGCTGGTGGTGTCCGCCCGGACGTCAGGCGACAGCCGGGACTCCGCTGGCATCAGCCTGTTTCTGGTCCGCCCGGATGCCGAGGGTCTGGAAGCCCGAACCTATCCGACAATTGACGGTTCGAAAGGCTGCGACCTGTTCCTGAACAACGTCAAGCTGGGTTCCGATGCTTTGCTCGGCGAAGAAGGCAAGGCTGCCAATGTCATTGAATACCAGACCGGCCGCGCCATCTCCGCATTGTGTGGAGAAGCGGTCGGCGTCATGGAAGTGGCCTGCGACCTGACCCTGGACTACCTCAAACAGCGCAAGCAGTTCGGTGTGCCTATCGGCAGGTTCCAGGTGTTGCAGCACCGGATGGTGGACATGATGTCTGAGCTTGAACAGGCGCGATCCATGGCGATACTGGCCGCAAGCGTTGCTGACCAGCCCCAGAGCGACGAGCGCCGCCGGATTCTGGCCGCCGCCAAGAACGTGATTGGCCGCAGTGGCCAGTTCATCTCCGAGCAGGGCATCCAGTCCCACGGCGGCATCGGTATGACCTGGGAGTACAACTTTGCCCATTACGCCAAGCGTCTGGTCATGATCAACCACCAGCTCGGCGATGACGACTTCCATCTGGAGGCTTACACCATCCTTTTACAGGCGGGTTAACAACCCCTCTCGGTGAGCCCTGGTTCTTCTATTATTCAGGGGTGGTCGCCAGACCACCCCTTTTTTGCATCCGGAGGTGAACAACGATGACAAAAACCGACGCAAAACCGGACACCAACAACGGACAGACGACGGAATGGCAGGTCCGTACCGAACTCGCTGCGGCTTATCGCCTGGTCGCCCTGTTTGGCTGGGACGATCTGGTTTTCACCCATCTTTCAGCCCGGGTGCCAGGGCCAGAGCACCACTTCCTGATCAATCCCTATGGTCTGCTGTTCCATGAAATCACCGCATCCTCACTGGTCAAGGTGGATCGGGACGGCCAGGTGGTGCAGGCCGGCGGGCTCGGACGGGTCAACCCGGCCGGCTTCACCATTCACAGCGCCGTGCATATGGGCCGGGAAGATGCCGGCGCGGTCATGCATCTGCATGCCCCGGACGGCGTGGCCGTCTCGGCTCATAGGGACGGCCTGCTGCCCCTGAGTCAGACCGCCATGCTCTGTCTCGACCACCTGAGCTACCATGATTACGAAGGCGTTGCATTGAACCTCGACGAGCGCGAGCGGCTGATCCGGGACCTGGGCAACAAATCCATGATGCTGCTTCGTAACCACGGCGTGCTGACCGCGGGGAAGGATGTCCCCGAGACCTTCACCTACCTGTATTTCCTGATGAAGGCCTGCGAAATCCAGGTCAAGGCCCAGAGCTGCGGCCCCACATGGATGCCCTCGGAGCAGGCGATCCGGACCACAGCGGAGCAGTCGCAATCCCTGGGCGCCGCGTCGAAGCTCACCTGGCCGGCTCTGGTACGACTGCTGGACAGCAAGAACCCGGGCTACAGCGTCTAGGGGGTATGAATGAAAGACGTACAGCTTGCGGAACTTGCCAACATGGCGGGGCGGCTGGTGAGCCACAGCCCCTGGCTCACCATCACCCAGGAGATGGTCAATGCCTTTGCCGACGTGACCGGTGATCATCAGTGGATTCACATAGATGTCGAGCGAGCCAAGCGAGAATCACCCTGGAAAAGCCCCATCGCCCACGGCTATCTGACGGTCTCGCTCATCTCGAGACTGAATCCCCAGGCGCTCAAAGTGCTCGGGCCGTCCGCTACCATCAACTATGGATTGAACCGGCTGCGTTTCCCATCGGCGGTGAAAGTCGGCTCAAGCATCCGCACCCGGGTGGAGCTGCTGGCGGTTGATCAGGTCGACGACCAACGCCAGCTAGCAACTTACAGGACCACCGTTGAGATCCGGGGCGAGGACAAGCCGGCCTGTGTGGCGGAAAATCTGATTATGTATGTGGCCTGACGAGCCCTGATCGACGGTTGCTCGAACAGGGCTCGACTCCCCACCTGATCAGGTGTGCTGCTTCCATTCCTCCTCCTGCAGGGCCCGCCACATCAGCTTTCCGGTGGGGGATTTCGGCAGCGCCTCCATGAACTCCACAATAGTCGGAATCTTGTAGGCCGCCATCTGCTCCCGGCACCAGTTGACGATGTCTTCTGCTGAGGTTCTACCCTCCGCCTCGGGGGTCAGGACAATACAGGCTTTCACCGTTTCTCCCCGTTTCGGATCCGGTGCGGAGATGATACAGACCTCGTGGATGGCCGGGTGCCGGTACATCAGACCCTCCACTTCGGAGGGCCACACCTTGAAGCCGGACGCGTTGATCATGCGTTTGACCCGATCCACCATGAAGAAATAACCGTCCTCATCGTAGTAGCCGAGGTCGCCGGTCCGGAAGAAGCGTTTGCCATCGATCTCCACGAACGCGGCTTCGGTTTCTGCCGGTCGGTTCCAGTACCCAATGGTCACCTGCGGGCCGCAAGAGACGATTTCACCGGTTTCACCGGGGCCCTTTTCCTCAAGGGTATCCACATCGACTATCCGGCTGTCCACATCGAAAACAGGAATACCCAGACACTGGGACTTGGGTTGCTTCACCGGGTTGATGTGCGTCGCCGCCATGGTCTCGGACAGACCATAGCCCTCGATGTAGTCCAGACCGGTCATGGTTTTCAACTTTTCCGCCACCGCCGCCGGCATGGCTGCCCCGCCGCCGCCGATGGTATTCAGGCTGCTGAGGTCGTACTGGCCGATGTCCGGATTCGACAGAAAATCCACCGCCATGGTCACGATGTTGGTCCAGCCGGTTACCCGGTAGCGCTCGATCAGACGAGCCGCCGTGGTACGGTCCCAGCGGGTCATGATCACCGACGTCGAACCGCTGTAGATGGGACTGTTCATGGAGCCGGTCATGCCGGTTACATGGAAGAATGGCAGCGTGGACAGCTGCACCGTATCCGGTGTGCTCAGGTTCCAGAACGCACGGTGCATGGCCGTTGCCATGACGGAACGATGGGTGTGCATGCAACCCTTGGGGGCGCCGGTGGTACCCGAACTGTAAGGGATAACGGCCAGATCTGCCGGGCCTGCTGTGTGAGCGGACGGCTTGTATCCTGCGCCAAGTGCTGCTTCCCAGGTCACGACGCCACGCACACCCCGCGACCAGACCGGAGCGGCAACTTCTGCTGGCAGATCAAGATCGGTATCCGGTTTGATGTAGCTACTGTAAGACGCCACCACCACCTGCTTGAGATCCGTTTCCGGCAACTGGGGAATGATGAAGTCCGCCAGCTCCTGGCCGGCCAGGCAGATCGACGCTCCCGTGTCGGCGATGAAGTGCTCGAGCTCCGCAGCCCGGTTCATCGGATTTACAGGGATCACCACCGCATCCGCTCTCAGGATGGCGTAGTAGGCGATGACATATTGCGGTGAGTTCTGCATGTAGAGCAGGACACGATCTCCCTTGGAAACGCCTTGTGACTGGAGATACCCCGCCATGGCCTCAACCTCCTCGAGCAGGCGCCGGTAGGTGAGGGGCGCATCATAGAAGACGATGGCGTTGTGGTCCGGGTAGCGTCGTGCGGAAATCTCCAGGTTGGTGAAGACGCTGGTTTCCGGCAGGGTCATGGTCTTGGGCAGTTCTCTGGGCCAGACCTTGAAATGGCGTGTGAACATGCGTGTTGCTCTCCAGGGTTCAGTCAGTCGGCCACAGGTGCAGCCAGCTATTATTCATGGGTGCTCGCTGGCAACCTGCCAGCCGATGTCCGCCAACAGGCTGGCCCGCTTGCCGACACTCAGGGCGTTGGCATTGGCGGCGTTGCCGTCCAGCGCTCGCTTGTAGACACCCTGCAGGATGGCCGCCAGCCGGAACAGGGAAAACGCCAGGAATACATGCCAGTCATCAATTCCCTCGCGCCCGGTCTTCGCGCAGTAGCGGGCGATGGTCGCTTGCTCATCGGGAATCCCCAATGCGTCCAGATCCTCCCCCTGCAAACCGCGCATGCCTTCCATATCGGAGGGCAGATAATAAGGCATGCAGTAATAGGCCAGGTCCGCCACCGGATGGCCCAGCGTGGACAGCTCCCAATCGAGGATCCCGATCACCTCGGGCTTGTCCGGCGCCAGCATGAGGTTGCCGAACCGGTAGTCGCCGTGGGCGATGGCGGTCTCGTCCGCAACAGGAATATTCTCCGGCAACCAGGCCATGAGTTTGTCCATGGCAGGCAGATCGTCTGTCTTCGACGCCAGATACTGCTTACTCCAGCGCGCCACCTGTCGCGCCACATAGCCTTCCGGGCGGCCGTAATCTCCAAGACCGATCGCGTTTACGTCCACCGAGTGCAGGGCCGCCAGGGTATCGACGGCCGAGCGGTGGGCCAGAAGGCGATCCTCCCGGCCCAGCTCCGGCAGAGCCGAATGACTGATGATCCGGCCTTCCAGAAAGTCCATGACATAGAACGGGGTTCCAATGACCGCACTGTCCTCGCACAGCACCCGTACTCTGGGGACCGGCACCTCAGTATGGTCTGCCAAGGCCTTCATCACCCGGTATTCGCGCTCCACCATATGGGCTGAGGGCAGCGTCTTTCCAGGCGGCTTCTTGCGCAAGACGTATTGGCCAGCACCAGTGTCCAGCAAAAACGTGGGGTTGGACTGCCCACCCTGGAACTGGCGAACGTCCAGACGTTCACCCACCTCCGGCAGTTCTGCCTGAAGCCAGGCCAGCAGCCGCTCCTCGTCAAACCTGTGTGCCGGCAGAACGTCCACCAGCTCTGGTGCTGTCGTCATAGTGTCTCGATAGATTCCGTTAGCAAATGGTCTCGCCACCGTCGGCAACGATGACCTGGCCTGTGATGTACGCGCTTGCCCTGGTGGACAGGAACACGGCCAGGCCGGCGATATCTACCGGATCCCCGATCCGACGCAGCGGGGTCTTGTCTTCCGCGCGCTTCACCCGAACCGGGTCTTCCCAGAGGGCCCTGGCAAAATCGGTCTTGATCAGGCCCGGGGCGATACTGTTGACACGAATGCCTTTCGGGCCCCATTCCACGGCCAGATTGCGGGCCAGGGCCGCCTCAGCGGCTTTCGACACCCCGTAGGTTCCAATGGTGGTGTTACCCCGAAGGCCGGCGATGCTGGACAGCAGAACCACCGCACCCTCACCCTTCTCCGCCATCTGGGGCAGGACCATGTTGGTGAGCCAGAAAGTGCCTTTGACGTTGGTATCCATGATCTTGTCCCAGGCCTCGTCGGTCATCTCGGCGGTGGTGCCATAAACGGGGTTAGTGGCCGCGTTGCACACCAGCACGTCGATCGGGCCCCAGGCTTCGTTGGTCCGGTCCACCAGGTTCTGAAGATCGTCTTTCCGGCCCACGTGACAGGGCACGGCTATGGCTTCGAAGCCCTGCGCTTTCAGTTCGGCAGCCACCTGTTCGCAGGCGTCGGCCTTGCGACTGGAAATCACCACCCGGGCACCAAGACGGGCCATTTCCTCGGCGATGGCGCGGCCAATGCCCTTGGTGGAGCCGGTAATGACAGCGACCTTGCCGGTCATATCAAACAGCGGGTTGGTCATGGTTTGATCCTCATGCCGTTGGATTAGCGATACTGACGGAGTTCCATCTTGGCCACGGAGTCCAGGTGCACCTCATCCGGACCGTCCGCCAGTCGAAGCGTTCGTACCTTGGCCCAGGCTGAAGCGAGGAAGGTGTCCTGACTGACACCGGCACCGCCGTGCACCTGGATCGCGCGGTCCAGCACCTTCAGCGCCATACTCGGTGCGATCACCTTGATCATGGCAATTTCCTGGCGTGCCACCTTGTTGCCCACGGTATCCATCATGTGGGCGGCCTTGAGGGTCATCAGGCGCGCCTGTTCAATCTCGATACGGCTGCGGGCGATGTCCTTGCGGATGGAATCGAAACTCGACAGGGGCTTGCCGAAGGCCTCACGCTGACCGGCACGCCGGCACATCAGCTCCAGGGCCCGTTCGGCAACACCGATGGTGCGCATGCAGTGGTGAATACGGCCCGGCCCGAGGCGACCCTGGGCAATTTCAAAACCCCGACCTTCGCCCAGCAGAATATTGCTGGCCGGCACCCGCACGTTGTCGTAGTGAATCTCGGCGTGGCCATGGGGCGCGTGGTCATAACCGAACACGGTCAGCGGACGGATCATCTTTACTCCCGGCGCATCCAGCGGCACCAGAATCATCGACTGCTGCTTGTGTTTCTCGGCGGTGGGGTCGGTCTTGCCCATAACGATGGCAATTTTCGAGGTGGTGGTCATGGCGCCGGAAGACCACCACTTCTTACCGTTGATCACATACTCATCGCCCTCGCGACGAATCTCGCAGGCGATGTTGGTGGCATCGGAGGAGGCCACGTCCGGCTCGGTCATTGAGAAACAGGAACGGATCTCCCCGGCCAGTAGCGGTTTCAGCCACTGTTCCTGCTGTTCCGCGTTGCCAAAACGGGCAATGGTTTCCATGTTGCCGGTATCGGGCGCGGAACAGTTGAACACTTCCGGCGCCATCTCCGAGCGGCCCATGATTTCGCACAGGTGGGCGTACTCGTAATTGCTCAGCCCGGCACCGTAGTCGCTCTCGGGCAGAAACAGGTTCCAGAGGCCCTCGCCCCTGGCTTTCTCTTTCAGTTCTTCAATGATCGGAATCGGGGCCCAGCGGTTCTCTGCCTGTGCGATCTGTTCGTGGTGCAGGTGTTCGTTTGGGTAGATGTGCTCATCCATGAAGGCGCTGAGCTTCGACTGCAACGCTTTGGCTTTCTCAGACAGATCGAACATGTCCGCTTCCTCTTGTTGGTATTGGTTCCGGGGCCATCCGGCCGTCAGATGGGCACACCTTCGGGTTTGTCACTGCCAGAGCGGATGCGAAAGGTGCCCTCGCCGATGGCCAGCAGGTTGCCTTTGTCGTCATGCACTTCGCCGGTACTGTTGAAGATCCGGCGCCCCCCGGCGCGTTTTCTGCCGGTAACCCGAATCACTCCCTCGGAGCACTGGCCGGTAAACGTGGTGGTAAGCGACAGGGTGACTGCCTTGCGCATCCGGCCCGGAAAGGGGCAGTAGGTTCCGGCCTGCGCCATGGCTATGTCCAACAGCGACGTCAGCACACCACCATGGATAACGCCGCCAAGATTCCGATGCGCGGGCCGAAGCTCAAGCTCGATGACCGCTTCATTTTCCTCCCATGACACCTGGCGGTAGCCAAGCAGACTGTGAAAACCGGGCAGATCCTGACCGTGGGCAATGTGGCGGTTTTCCTCATTCATCAGACATTCATTCCAGATGGGCCAGGCGGCTAATGTTGTCTTTGTAGTTCTGTTGTTTTCGTAATTTGTCACGCCTTACGGTTTTGAGTCAATATATTTGAAAGTGTGTTTCATCTAGTAAAACAAAACAGAGAAAGATCAACGAAAAATGAAAAGTGCAACGAGTAGCGGGCCGAACTTTTCGGTTATCACAGCCGCTGACAACCCCTTCCATGTTCAGGCGTCAGGCGCTGATGTCGCAGGTCCGCGACGGTGAAAACGGTTCTTTTGAGCTACCCTTGGACCACGTACAGCCGCAAATCGGAACGACAAACATCCTATTGCAAAGCCCGAATGATGTGATAGATTCAGAGAATAAAATTCACCCTGCAGTTACGAGTTCTGCACAGTGAAACACAAAGCAAAGCCACTACAACAATGAACGAGGCACGCTCATGAAACTCTTTGCTACTGCTCGCAAGACTCTGACGGTGTATGCGTCAGCCCTTACTCTCGGTATTACCGCTGCGCTCTCGGCAGTACCCGCTGCAGCTCAGGACTCCTTTACCTGGAAGGTGCAGTCCCACTGGCCCGGCTCCAGCAGCTCCTACACGGACAGCCTTGGCCGCATCAAACGGGTACTGGAAGAGCGCACTGATGGCCGCCTGAAACTGCAGCTTTACGAGGCCGGCGCCCTGTTCAAGGCCACGGACACCTTCAACGCTGTGAGCCGTGGCATACTGGAAATGGGCACCATTTCTCCGGCCTACGCCCAGGACAAGATTTCCCTGGCAGGCATTGCCTCCGGTCTGCCGTTTGCGTTCCGCAATGTCTGGGAAGCCGCCTACTTTCACCAGAACCTGGGATTCGAACAGATGCTCCGCGACGAAGCGGCAGAGCATGACGTTTACTGGGCCACGGACAAAGTCTATCCGACCGAAATGGTGGTCAAGGAGCCGATTGAAAGCGTTGAGGACTTCAACAGCCTGAAAATCCGCTCCTCCGGCGCCCTGCAAACGTTCCTGACCGAGGCTGGCGCCGCCGCCTCCTACATCCCGGGCAGCGAACTCTACTCGGCTCTGGATTCCGGCATCGTGGACGGTGCCCACTGGGGGGCGGCCCAGGGTGCCTACAGCATGGGCCTGTATGAAGTCGCCAAATACCACGTGCAGCCTGCCCTGAACATTGCCGGCACCGACGTCATCATCGTCAGTCAGAAAGCCCTGAACAAGCTGCCGGAAGACATGCAGAAGATCGTCAAGGATGCCCTGAACGAGCAGTTCTGGATCCGCACCAACGAGTACCAGTACAAGGAGCGCATCACCCTGGCCAAGGCCATCGAAGAGCAGGGCGTGCAACTGAATGTCCTCCCGGACGAAGTCCAGGACAAGCTGGTCGCCACCGCTCAGGCCATGTGGGATGAAGAAGGCAAGCGCAGCGAGAACGCCAAGAAGGCGCTCGACATGCTGAAAGGCTACCTGGCCGATCTCGGCTACCTCTGATCAGGCGTTGCTCTGAATCAGGCCGGGGTTCCTGACCCCGGCCTTTTCGTCCCCGAACCAAATCAGCTTGCCGTGGGAGATTAACGTGAGTGTGATGATCGCCACATTCATGAGAGGGGTTACCCGTCTCAACGATTTCATCGGCCGGTGGGTGGCCCTCCTCATTTTCGCGATGTTCGTATTTCTGCTTCTGGAAGTCGGGTTCCGTTACCTGCTCAACTCCCCCACGGTCTGGACCAACGAGCTGACCCAGATGCTATTCGGCGTCTACGCCGTCATGTCCGGCGGCTACATCATGGCCCATCGGGGCCACGTGAACGTGGATCTGTTGCATTCGCACCTGAAGCCTCGTAAGCGCGCGGCTCTGGACATTGTCACCTCTTCGATCTTTTTCATTTTCACTCTTGCCCTGTTGTGGTTCGGGATCGACATGGCCCAGGAATCGATGTCCAGCTGGGAAACGTCCTATTCCGCCTGGAATCCACCCATCTGGCCGGTGAAGCTGGCCATCCCCATCGGTACTGCGCTGCTGGTTTTACAGGGGCTGGTCAAACTGCTCGAAGACATTGCCGTGGCGTTCAACCTGGATTACTACACGCCCGAAGAGACTGGATCTGAAGGAGAGCAGCTGTGAGCATCGAAGCCCTGACTCTCCTGTTTTTTGGCGCACTGCTGTTTTTCCTGCTGCTGGGTCTGCCGCTGGCGTTTGTGCTCGGCGGCGTTTCGGTGGTGTTCCTGTACTTCACCTGGGGCTTTGACTCTTTCTACATGGTGGCCTCCCAGATCTGGGGCACCATGGAGAGCTTTACTCTGGTCGCCATTCCTCTGTTCGTCTTCATGGCCATGATTCTGGAGCGCACGGGTGTGGCCCGGGATCTGTACCGGATGATGCACTTGTGGTGTGGCGGCCTGCGAGGTGGTCTGGCCCTGGGCACTCTGGGCATCTGTGCGGTGTTTGCCGCAATGGTGGGCATCAGCGGTGCTGCGGTGGTGGCCATGGGCACGATCGCCTTACCCTCCATGCTGGAGCGGGGCTATGACAAGAACATGGCCCTGGGCGTGATCAATACCGGCGGTGGCTGGGGCATACTGATTCCGCCCAGCATCCTGATGATCCTGTACGCCCTGATCACCGGTGTTTCCGTCGGTCAGATGTTTGCCGCCGGCATCATGCCGGGCATCCTGCTGATGGTTCTGACTGCCATCTACATTATTGTGCGCTGCTACCTGCAACCCGAGCTTGCGCCGGCGCTGCCAAAAGAAGAACGGGGCACCTGGCCTGAAAAGTTCCGTGCTCTGCGGGCTGTGCTCCTGCCGATTGGCGTGGTGGTCATGGTTTTGGGTTCCATCATCGGCGGTATCACAACGCCAACCGAAGCTGCCGCCATGGGCGTTTTGGGTGCCCTGATTTCGGCTGCCGTCTACAGAGAGCTCAAATGGAGCATTCTCAAAGAAGCGGCCATCCGCACCTTCAAGCTTACCGGCATGATCATGTGGATACTCTTTGCCGCGCACGCCTTCAGCGCCGCCTACCAGAGCATGGGCGCTCAGGAGCTGATCGAGGGACTGATGAACATGGTTCCCGGCGGACCATGGGGCATCATTATCGCAATGATGGTGATCGTGTTCCTGCTGGCCATGGTGCTGGACCCGGTGGGCATCATGCTGATCACCCTGCCGGTATTCATGCCGAT
Source organism: Marinobacter gudaonensis (assembly GCF_900115175.1). NCBI lineage: Bacteria > Pseudomonadati > Pseudomonadota > Gammaproteobacteria > Pseudomonadales > Marinobacteraceae > Marinobacter > Marinobacter gudaonensis. Next base: position 2,556,330 of record NZ_FOYV01000001.1, on the reverse strand, counting down.
TGTGGAATCCCTGGGCTTCGACCCGATCTGGTTCGGCATCCTGTTCGTGATCAACATGGAAATCGGCTATATGACGCCGCCCTTCGGCTTCAACCTCTTCTACCTGAAGGGCATCGTGCCGCCGTCGATCACTATGAAAGACATCTACAAGTCGATCATTCCTTTCGTGATTGTTGAAATCGTGGGCATCATCCTGATCATGATTTTCCCTGAGATTGCGACCTGGCTGCCGGATTTACTCTTCTAATGACCAATGGAAGATAACCGGTCGGACGGTGGCTGGCTCGCCCCCGGCGTCATCGCTGACAGGGCGGAGCAAAGAGTACACTCAGATTTCCGGCATTCCGCGGTATTGTGGCGGACAAACTCCCGGGCCAGACCGGGTTCTGCCGTGCGCAGCTGACCGGTACAGATGGCAACGTGCCGGTACAGCGCCTCGATTGCCTCAGGCCGGGAATAGTAAGGCCCTAGCTCCGGTATTTCCCGGGTTCGAACCAGCCATTTACCGCTTTTGAAGATCAGCCGCTTGTCGATGTCGAACAGCGGTCCAGTGTTCAGAATTTCGAACATGGTTTTGATTCCCCTTGAAGTGGGCCAACCGGGGCAATTGCCCCCGGTTGGCTGCAGGTAGAACCCGGTTCTCAGCGAACCCCGGCCCGGCGCAGTGCGGCCGGCGTGTATTCGCGTGAGCTCCGCTCGGTGTCGTACTCGTAGGGCGTCTCTTCTTCGTTGGTCAGCCCCATCACCAGGTAGCGGCCCGACAGCAGGTCGTACAGGGTTTCGAAGGCATAGGCCGGGATATTGGCGTCGTAGATCTGCATGGCGTGCGCCTCGGCAACGCGCCAGAGGTTGCCCCGTCCGTCATAGTGGTCAACCAACGCGATCTGCCAGGTGTCCTCATCGATGTAGAAATCGCGCACTTCGTACACGTGACGTTCGCCGTCCTTGAGTGTCGCCTTCACGTGCCACACCCGGTGCAGCTCGTAGCGGGCCAGGCTCTGGTCGATGTGACCGGGCTGGATGATGTCTTCATAGCTCAGATCGGCACTGGCCAGACGGTAGGCATTGTAGGGAATGTACATTTCCTTCTTGCCCACCAGCTCCCAGTTGTATTTGTCCGGGGCGCCATTGTAGAGGTCCAGGTTGTCCGAGGTACGCTGACCGTCAGCCGCCGTGCCCGGTCCGTCGTAGGCCACGTTAGGGGCCCGGCGCACGCGGCGCTGACCCGAGTTGTACAGCCAGGCGCGGCGCGGTTCCTTGACCTGGTTGATGGTCTCGTGAACCAGCAGGACGTTACCGGCCAGGCGGGACGGAGCGGTGATTGCCTGCTTGAAGTAGAACATCACGTTGGGGTCTTCGGCGGGATCGTAATCCTCCAGGGCCACCCGCTCAGTGAAGTATTCGGTGAACTTCACCGGGCTGAAATCGCCGTTGGGCTGAGGCGTCACCTGGGCCACGTTCCGGGTGAAGGAACCACCGCGGTACCGGGTAATGTGGTTGAAAATGGCTTCCAGACCGTTCTGGGGGATGGGGAACGGTGTGGCGGTCTGGTAATTCTTGAGACCGTTGCCGCTCTCTACCAGCTCCACCTTGGTGGCGTTCTCGATGGTCTGCTTTTCCACCTTGTCCGGGTAGCTCGCGGTGCGGCGGGTCTGATAGACGGGGATGAAATAGTCCTCGTACTTCTCGATCATGGCCACCTGGCCGGGGCTCAGGTTCCCGGCGTACTGGTCGACGTTGCTCTGGTCAATCCGGAACAGTTCCTTGTCTTCCGGGAACGGGTTCACGTAGCGGCCATCGCCCTTATAGTTGGCCGGCGGCTGGTCCAGCCCGCCGTCCCAGGCGGGGATCTCGTCACCATTACCCGCCTTGACGGCGCCCATGGGAGTCAGGGTGTCGCCCAGTTTTGCCGCTTCCTGCTGGGACACGGCGGCCAGGGCCTGGCCCGATGTCAGCAGAGTTCCGGCAATGGCGCCGTACAGTATGGTTCGCATCATGGTCATTGGAGTGAACTCCTCTCTAGGTGGTGTCTTATTCAGAATGAGTAGGAAACGGAAGCGGCGATAAAATCACGGTCACTGATTTCGTTGTATTCGCCACCGAAGTAGTTGGTGTAACTGATCGACGCCTTGTAGGCGTTCTGATAGGTGGCGTCGAGGCCCAGCCCGATGGACTTGTTGCCTTCCTTGAAGTTGCCACCGGGATCCGGCGCATAGCCCTGCACGTCATGGCTCAGGAAGAGCTTCGGCAGCAGGTTCACACCGGCAAAGGCGCTCGGGTAATCCCAGGCAAACAGCGCCCGGTAGCCCCAGGAGAACGAAGTGGTAAAGCCATCGCCGCCGCAGTTGGTGGGGTTGATGTTCAGGCGTTTGGTCGGATCATTGGGATCCGGGCTCTGGCTACAGAAGTCACCGGTGAAGCTCTCGCCCTCCAGAGGAACCGGACCCACACCATAGATACCGGAGCGTCCATAGCGAGCCTCGGATTTGCCGGGCAGGTCGTGTACATAGGTGGCACCAACCTCGGCCACGATGATGAAGCGGGCAGCGCCCATCACCCGGTCGATGAAGTGAATGGCCGTGGCCTGGGCCTGGGAAACCCCGTAGCGGTCGTAGCCTTCAACCGCCGTACCCGCATAGGTACCGCCCTTCTCTGCGCGACGTTGCTCAAGCTTCGAGACAATCTGGCCATCCGGTCCGCGCTGCTGCAGGCCGCCGTAGATCAGCTCGAAGGTGTTCCACTGGATTGGCAGGTTCGGCCGGTAGCTGTACTCGGCCCCGAGGGAAGTGCCGGTCGGCAGCGTGGTGTTGATGCTGATGCCATACAGATCGATGCCCTTCGGGTACTCGATGAAGTAGCTGGGGAAGCGAGCATCCGGCTTGCTCGGGTCGTACTGCTGGGTTTCGTCGGCATCCGAGGGATTGTTCACTACGCCGCTGATGTAGGGCAGGCGGCTGTGGTAACGGGTATAAAAGAAGCCGAGTTCGGCGTCGAGTTCGGTCACGAACCAGCGCGCCGCCACACCAAACTGGTCGCGATCACCCGGTTCCTTGTCTCCCTGCCTGGGCGCGATGAAGCCCTCCTCGAACGCCTGGGAGTCCGGCACCTGGCCCGCCAGCAATACCGGGCCGCAGCCATCAGCAGCGACATCGGCGGTAGAGAAGAACGTGCCGCAGTCATCAATGCGGAAAGGCTCCCAATCGGTCTGGACAAAGGCCTCAAGGTTGATTTCAGGCGTGATGCCCACCGAGGTGTAGAGCATTTCCACCGGCAGCAGCACGTCCTTGAGTTCCGCACCGGGGGCCCGGAAGGCCGGTACGTCGATCGGGTTGACCGCGTTGATACCACCGAGAATAAAGGTGCTCTCACCCCAGTTGACCACCTGGCGTCCGTAACGCACCGACACTGGCGTGTCGCCGAAGTACCAGTCGGTGAACACGTAGGCGTCCAGCAGATCGGCGCCGGCGGCGTTGTCTTTCGCCTGGGGGTTCAGTTCCCGCTGCTGACCCACCGGATCAACGGCGCGCGGGTTATCCTTGAGCTCGTAATCGTAGTAATAGGTGCCGCGAACCAGCGCGCCCACCCGTGTCAGGGTGTCGCTGTCGGGCGCGTAGTCCAGGAAAAGCTCGGTCCGACCCCGCACAATCTGCGAGTAGGGATCGTTTTTCTCGAAGTTCAGGTTACCGTCGTCGAAGTTGTTGGACGACGCACCGACGTTGCTGTACGCGAACTCCGGGCCCAGGTTGCCCTGGGTGATGAGGGATTTGTCCTGGTTTTCAAGACGGATGCCGATGCCCGCCGTGAGCGTTGTGCTCAGGGACGCGTCAATCTCGTAGACGCTGAAGTTGAAGGCGCCGGCACTGGGTGCCAGACAGGCCAGCTGAACCGCCAGGGCCAGACGGACCGGTTTTGCCAGGGCAGTGTTTATTGTTTTCATTGCGTTCACTCCGCAAGTTCTGGGCAAAGCCTCCCCCTACGGCGAGGCCGAGCCGTTATTTTTCTGTCGTGGAAGGGCGTGGTGCGTTGGCCTGGCCGTCCAGGCCAACGCTTCTGGATCAGATACCGAAGATGTCGCCGATGATGCCGCCGGTTCCGCCATCACCGCCGTCGCCGCCATCCCCACCGGAGCCGCCGCCGGAGCTGCCGTCACCGGCATCGGTGTTACCTTCGGCCGAGCAGTCTGTACCGTCGGTGTTGGCGTTCTTCACAACGCAGGGATTGCTGACCGATACCGTGCCGTCGGTGAACAGCTCCAGCATCTGCGCGGTCATCTCCGTGAACACGGCACTGGAAGAGAAGCTGTCTGCTTCCTTCTGACCCGCGGAAATCGGGTTACCGTGGGAGCCTTCCAGGTAGCGGGTAATGAACGGCAGGCCAGTACCCAGGGGCGTGGATTCAGCGTTCATGGCCGCAGCCAGTGGATCCGTACCGGCAATCGGCATGTTCTCGCCTTCGATCACAAAGCCGGTTTCCGGGATGGTGATCGACAGCGGCCCCAGCAGGTACCGGTCGGCATCCGCGGCATTCGGAATGGTGTCGTCGGTCGGACGATCGGGATCGTTCGGCACGCCAACAATCTCCGTCAGCAGCAGAGGCTGGTCCTTGTACAGCGGGGCGAAGGCAGTCGGGTCCGCAGAATCCAGGAGCCCCTGGAAGACGTTGAAGTAGATGTTCAGCTCAGTGCGCCCCTGGGTCAGGATGCCGTCCGAAGCCGCGTCCAGTCCCGGCAGCACACGGGGCGCAACCGACTGGGAGTTCTCGACAAGGCGCGTGAAGCCACCGCCGGTATTGAGGAAGTTGGAGGCCGAGATGCTGAACAGGTTCGGGTTATCGGCGGCCGCCGTGTTGGTGACGTAGGGCACCGCAGCGCCGCCCATGCCGCTGAGCGAATGCGTCAGGAAGTACACCCGGCTGGTGTTGATCTGTAGCCCGTTAGTGCATGGGCCACAGTTGTTAACCGCATCCTCGATGGCCTGCAGGGAGGCATTGACGTTCAGAAGATCCAGGGCACCCTGGCGCATGTTGTCACGGGTATTCGCGTAGTTGGCGAAGTTGAGGAACAGGGTGCCCGATTCCGGTGATTCCAGCTCGCCCGCCGGCACCGGATTCAGGTTGGCGTCAGCAGCAAAGCCGAAGTGTCGCTCGGTGGCGTCTGCCGACGCCCCGGCCTGGGCGGTAATCGGCGACAGTCCGACGATACCGGTGTCGAAGATACCGTGGAGTGGCTGATCAATGCCGATGGTCACAAAGCAGTCCTTGGTGTTATCGGCCAGGCAGGTGAGACCTGCGGCTGTTGCCAGCGGCAGGATTGCCGAACGGTCCGTGGTCGCCGCATGCTGGTAGATGATCACCGGATAGCCACCCGCCGGTGGTACGGATGTGGTTGACGGCCCGGTAACCACAAGAGGCACAGTGGTATCGGCAACCTTCCGGGCAAACGGGAAGCGGTAGGAGATGCGGCTTGAGGGCGCGGCATCCAACTGATCGTTGCTACTGAAGTCGGCGGGCTGCCAGCTGGAAGTGGTCAGCGCGGTACCACTGCCTTCCTCGGGCAGCGCCTGGAAATAGGGCAGGGTAATCTCGCCCTCGTAAACCCGGATGTCGATATCGGTTCCGAGACCGCCGATCTCGATCCGCTGGCGCAGCGCCGGGTTTACATCGCCACCTTCTTTCTCACTGAACACGCTCACCGTGCGCGGCTTGGGAGTATCGACCAGCGGCGCAGCAGCCGAGGCCAGGGCCTGGGCGCGGGTCTCGGTGTCAATGTTCTCGTCCGTGGCCTCAGCGGTGGCCACCTGAATGGCGTGGGCCATGCGGCGATCCGCCTCTACGTCGGCAACCACGTCGCTGTATAGAACCACGGTGCCACTGGCGTTGGCATCGGTCAGGATACTTGCCAGGCCCTGGTCGTACAGCCGGAACGCCGGATCGGTGAGCTTGGTGTAGATCGCCGTGTTGACGCTGGCCTCTTCCGCGCTGGCCTCGCCGTCGAGCGGCTGGTTGCTGAGATTATAGAAGCCGGCCACAAGCTTGCCCAGTTCCTGCTGACGCTGAGACACCTGCAGCGTTTCCCGGAAGTGGGTGACCGGAGCGGCATTGGCCAGCAGCACATCCTCAACCGCAGTGGTGGTGATGGCCGTGGCATAGGTCACATCGTCAAAGGTGGCGACGAAGCCGGCTGCTGCCGGATACTCGCGCTTGAAGTCGAAGTAGTCGGCCGCCAGTTGACGCGCTGGCAGCATCGCTTCGCGGAATGGCTGGAAGGCCGCGTTGGACAGCACCTTATCGGGGTCGGCGACCGACTGATACGTGGGTGAGCCCACCAGAGGTTCGCCGTTGGCATCGACAATATCGTTGGTCAACGCCAGCACGTACTGGGTCTTGGACGCCAGAGGCGTGAGCGGCAGAATACGGATCAGGTTGTTCTGGCCACCGTCGATATCCAGAAGCTCAACCCGGAGCTTTTCGGTAATCAGGTCGCTGAAAATGGCGTCCGCTTCGGCGGTGTTGCCCTGCTCCCTGAGTTTCAGCGCTTCACGGTAACGTGCCGCCGGTGTCAGCCCCGGGGCCTCGAGATTCTCCGGGAATACAGCGTCGCCACCGGCGTATTCAACGGGAATCAGGAAGACATTCTGATCCGGGTTCGGCACCACCTCGCCCTCGACCTCCACAAACCCCCTGGCATCGAGAATCTGCTGGCTATCCAGGCTGGCGCTGATCTTGACGTCAATGGGTGCGAGAACCGACGCGCCGTCCAGGAAACCGATACCCTGGGTGACCGGGTTGGCCGGATCGGTGCCATTGAGCATGGTGCCATCGTCCACCTCGCTCAGGTAGAACAGGGCGTCGCTGGGGATGACGAATTCGGTTTCCAGCGGATCAAACAGCGGATGGGTACCACGTTCGATGCCACTGCCACTGATCTGGTAATCGGGGTCTGCATTCTTGCTGGTCTGGCCGCCGCTGTCGAGACAGCCGGTCAGGCCGAATGTGGCCGCCGAGACGGCGACAAACAATGCGTTGCGGATAAGCATACTCTGTTACCTTTGGTCTTTTTGTAGTTGAGCGATTCCGTCGCTTCTGACCGCCTACCACGTAGGTCTAATTGCAAAGGTTCCAGAACAACGTGAGATTTTTTTGCCAGGCCACCCGTAGGGGAGCCCAAATATCTGATTCAGAGCAGATTTCTGGCGTTCTTTTTTTTACATTATCGCCATACCCCCAGCCAGCGCGGGCTGATAGACTGACCCCTGCATGAATTTGACTCGCCCGCACAGAGTGTTGCCGGCAACGTATCGATCAGGGGTGTCCATTGGCCTTGCTGCCATTCCGCCAGTCCAAGTCAAAGCGCTTTGAGGCTCTCATACGCCCTCACCTTCGGGCGCTGCACGGTTTCGCCTATCGATTGACGGGCAACCAGCACGACGCGGAGGACCTTGTGCAGGACGTCGTCACCAAGCTGGTTTCCAAAGTGGACGAACTGGAGCAGGTCGACGACCTCAAACCCTGGCTGCACCGGGTCACCTATCGGCAGTTCATCGACACCATTCGCAAACGTCCCGCAGGGCGTGAGACCTCTGCCAGCGCCCTGGACACTCGCGAGGATCAGACGCCGTTTCTGGAAACCCTGCCAGACACGGAGTCCGACCCGGCACTGCAAACCGAGCACCAGCGAAACGCGGACACCCTCCACCGACTGGTGGGCGAGCTCAAACCCGATCAGCGCACGCTTTTGCTGATGCACGACTCCGACGGCTGGCGCCTGGAGGAGATTGCCGAGGTTCTCGACGTACCCCTGGGCACCATAAAATCCCGCCTGCATCGCGTCAGGGCACTGCTTCGAACAAAACTGGAAGCGGAAATGGAACCTTTTGGAGAGCAACAACGTGGCTGCCAATGAGGTGAAGACAATGAACTGCAGCGAATTCAGACAAAACGTGGATGCCCTGGCGACCGGAGAACTTCCGGAGATCGCCGATCGCGCCATGCGTGAGCACGCCGCGGGCTGCAAGGATTGTTCTGCAACGCTCGCCACTGCGACCTTCATTGCCCGGGAAATCGCCCGGGATCATGCCCCGGAGCCGGACCCCGATTTCGAGTCCCGTATTCTTGGCCGTGCCTTGGCAGACAGCGCCAACAACCAGCCCAGACGCTGGTCCACGCCTCTGTGGAGTGGGGCCGTGGCGGCAGCGCTGGTGGTCGGCGTGTTCCTGGGCGGGCAATGGAATCAATCTCCGGAACCGCAGCCCGCTGTCGTGGCGGAATCGGAGGTATCTCCGGCTCAGCCCGGCGAGAGCCAGCAAAAGGTGGTCCGGCTGGCCTTCACGTCCAAGGAAGCTGTCGAGAATGTCACCCTGACCCTGGAACTGCCGCCGAACATGGAGCTGACACCGTTCCCCGGAAGGCACCGGGTGAGCTGGAAAGTCAGTCTCAAGCCCGGCGACAACCTTCTGGCCCTGCCGGTAAACATACTGTTCCCCGGCGAAGGCAGTCTGATAGCCCACCTGGGTGAAGGCGACAAGAGAAAAACCTTCAGAACTGACATTGGCAAGTTAACGGAGCCATCGTCATGACACGCACTAGCAATCACAGAATACGGTGGATGGCGGCCCTGCTGTTGGGGTGCCTGACCCTGTCGTTCCAGGCCGTGGCGGAGACGGATTACGACGTCACCATGCGCATGGTGGAAGACGAAGAGGCGCTGGATTCGTCGTTCGTTCAGGAAATGCAGATTCCCGAGTCGATCAACGAGCTGGAATACGACGCCCCGCTGGAGCCGCTCGACTCAACCGACATTGCCAATGACGCGAGGGAGAGTTTCGACAATCTGTCCTCCCAGGCGAGAGAAACCCGGGATGCCCTGGATTCTGAACTCCCCGGAGAAGAAATCCTGGACAACCCCCTCGATGGCATTACGGACCCGGATCTGTCAGATCCGGATCTGACAGATCCATTACCCGACACCGGGCTGGATCTTGTCGACGATCCGGAATCCACCATCAATGACACCCTGAACCAGTAACGACTAACGACGGGCTCTGCCAGCAAGGTTCCGGACGAAAGACTGATGAATACAGTTTCAGCTTTTTGCTCCTGACGAACGTTATTGGATGAATTCCACCGTCAGTCTGGGTTAAGCTCCCCCTGTATGCAGGTTTGGGCGCGTTTTTTTGCGTCTGCGGATTGTCCGGCTTTCAGGGGATCGCGTTTGCTGTCTCGATCGCTCCTTCTATTTGTCCTGTTGGTGGGTACCAGCCTCCATGGCATGGCTGGCGAACACCGTGAGGAACGCTATCGACAGGACTTCAAGGCGGGCATCGCAGCCTTCCGGAACAACAACCTGGAGGAAGCCCGACAGCGCCTGGAGTCCGCCGCCACGGGACTTGAATCCCGTGCCCTCACCTACAACCTGGGCGTACTGTATTACCGGCTCAAAGAATTCGATCTGGCCGAGCAGCAGTTTCGCAAACTGCTCGATACCGCCCAGCGCGCCCTCGCCTTTTATAACCTCGGCCTGATTGCCCTTGCCCGAGATGACCAGACCGCGGCCAGGGAAGCCTTCCACCGCGCCGCCAGCGAAACCACCGAGGAAAACCTTGCCAGACTGGCCCGGGCCAAACTGCGAGAGCTGAAGGCTCCTGTGCCTGCCCGGGACTGGCAGGCGCTCGCGTCCATTGCCGCCGGGTATGAAAACAACATTGGCCTGTTTCCGGATTCGGCACCCAGCGCAATCGACGGCAGCTTCACAGAAACCATCGCCGCACTGTCCGGCACGCCGCTGGAAGAAGGCAAGGATGCCCTGAAAACCACGCTTCAGCTCTATGGCCGGGATTACATGGGCAACGACCGCTTCAACGCGCACCTGGTGAGGGGGCTGGCAGCCTGGCAACGGACCCTGGAGGGGGGCCGGTTAGAACTGGGCCTGGGGGCGGACCAGGCGTGGCTTGGCAATCGCAGCCGGGAACAGCGGGCCCGGCTTGCCGGAAAATGGACCACCAGGGGCTGCGCCCTGGGCTCGGAGAGCGCCCTGTGCAGTCTGGCACTGAACGCCGAACAGGTGTTCGCTGCTCCGCGGTACAACGCCTACGACGGCCAGCATTATCAGGCGGAGGCCCGCTACCGGGCCCGACAGGGCAAATGGCTGGGCGAGGCACAGTATCGCCTGGAATACGACGACCGGGAAAACTTTGATACCGGCCGGGAATTTTTCAGTGTCTCTCCTATCGCGCACACCCTGAAGCTGGGCCTGGATTATGCGCTGACGCCATCGTTCGATTTCGGCGCTTCCATCGGTTACCGGTTCAGCCACTACCGAAGCGCCCACCGGTTGCTGGTGCCCGAGGGGCTGCTCTCCATACAACGACAGGACAACCGCGTGCAGGTTGCCCTGGAAGGAGAATATCAGGCCACTGAACGGGTTTCGGTATTGCTCAAGCTGCAGTCTACCGACAACAACAGCAACATTGCCCGCTACGACTACAATCGGCAAACCGCCACGCTGGGCGTGGCGGTTCGGCTTTAATAGCCCGTAGCCAATCGCTTACTCGATCTCGACGAGCACCTCACCCGGCACCACCCGGTCACCCTTCTTGATGGCTACGCTGGCCACGGTTCCGGCAATGGTGGCTTTCACCTCGGTCTCCATCTTCATGGCCTCGATGATTAACACCGGATCGCCGGCCTGAACCTGATCACCCTCACTGACCAGAACATCCACGATGTTGCCGGGCATGCTCGTGGTCACGTGGCCTTCCTCGGTAGCAGTAGCGCGTCCACCGCTTGATCGGGCACCCTCGCCATCCTCGCCCAGAGAGGCCAGGTGGATTTCCTCGGGCACGCCATCCACGGTCATGTAGAAACGACGCTCGTTTTCCCCGGTCGGGTTGGCACCGGTCACGTGGATGTCGTAGCTCTCACCGTGCACAGTGATCTTGAACTTGGTGGACACGCCGCCTCCCGAGGCGCCGGTAGGAATGGGTTCCAGCGGCTCGGGCTGCAGGGTGCCGTCGCGACGCTGTTCCAGATAGGTCTTCGCCTGGTCCGGGAACATGGCATAGGTGAGCACATCCTCTTCACTGGTCGCGAGGTCGCCGACCTGCTTGCGCAGCTCGTCCAGCTCCCTGGGAATCAGGTTGGCAGGGCGTTCCTCAATCAGGTCCTCCTTGCCCACGGCCCGCTGCTGCAGCGCTGTGTCGACGTCTGCAGGCGCCTTGCCGTACCAGCCCTGAAGGTATTTCTTGACCTCATTGGTAATGGACTCGTAGCGCTTGCCCGCCAGCACGTTGATCACCGCCTGGGTCCCGACAATCTGGGAAGTCGGCGTCACCAGCGGCGGATAACCCAGATCCTTGCGCACCCGGGGGATTTCCTCGAACACTTCCTGGATGCGATCAAGGGCGCCCTGTTCTTTCAGCTGGTTCGCCAGATTGGACATCATGCCGCCCGGCACCTGGGACAGCAGCACGGAAGTATCCACCCCGTTGTAGGCACTCTCGAACTGATGGTACTTCTTGCGCACTTCCCGGAAATAGCGGGTGGCCTCATCCAGCAGTTCCAGATTGAGCCCGGTTTCCAGGCCCGCGTCGTGCAGCGCCGCCACCAGGGATTCCGTGGGTGGGTGGCTGGTGCCGCCGGCAAACGCCGACAGGGCAGTGTCGATGTGGTCCACGCCCGCCTCCATGGCGGCCCACTGGCACATGGGGGCCATGCCCGAGGTCGCGTGGGAATGCAGGAACACTGGCAGGTTGAGGGTTTTCTTGAGCTTGCTCACCAGATCGGCGGTCACCGCCGGAGTCAGCAGGCCCGCCATGTCCTTGATGGCAATACTGTCGGCGCCCATCTCGGCCATGGCTTTAGCCTGCTCGAGGTAGGCGTCGGTGGTGTGCACCGGGCTGACGGTGTAGCAGATGGTGCCCTGGGCGTGTTTGCCCGCTTTTTTCACCGCCTTGATGCTGGTTTCGAGGTTGCGCACATCGTTGAGCGCATCAAAGATGCGGAATACGTCCATGCCGTTCTCGGCAGCCTTGGCCACAAAGGCTTCCACCACGTCGTCGCCGTAATGGCGATAGCCCAGCAGGTTCTGGCCCCGCAGCAGCATCTGCAGGCGGGTGTTGGGCAACGCCTGGCGCAGAGTGCGCAGGCGCTCCCAGGGGTCTTCCTTCAGGAAGCGAACGCAGGCATCAAAAGTGGCCCCGCCCCAGCACTCCAGGGACCAGTAGCCGGCCTGGTCCAGCCACTCACAAGCCGGCAGCATGTCTTCGGTCCGCAGGCGGGTAGCGATCAGGGATTGATGGGCGTCCCTGAGGATAACGTCGGTAATGTGGATCTTGCGCTTGGTCATTGGGATGTCTCCGATGTTCTTTTACAGGCCCGCCTGGGCTGCGATGGCGGCAGCGATGGCTGTGGCGATGGATTCAGGGCGGGTCTTGGTGCTGTACTCGAGCAACTGCGGATTGCGCTCCACAAAGCCGGTATTGAAATTCGCGGCCTGGAAATCCGGGTGCTCCAGAATCTGCTTGTAATAGGGAATGGTGGTCTGCACGCCGTAAATGCCCATGTCGCCGAGGGCGCGACGGGACCGGGCAATCAGCTCCTCCCAGTCCATGGCCCAGACAATCAGCTTGGCGCACATGGAGTCGTAGTAGGGCGGAATCTCGTAGCCGGTGTACATGTTGGCGTCGGTGCGCACACCCGGGCCGCCGGCGGAATAATAGCGGCTGATGCGCCCGAAGCTGGGCAGAAAGCCGTTCTTCGGGTCTTCCGCGTTGATGCGGAACTGCGCCGCGAAACCCCGGTAGGAAATGTCTTCCTGCTGGATTCCCAGCGGTTCTCCAGCAGCGATGCGAATCTGGGCCTTGATGATATCCACCCCGGTGATTTCCTCGGTGATGGTGTGCTCCACCTGCACCCGGGTGTTCATTTCCATGAAGTAGAAGCTGCCATCGTGATCCAGCAGAAACTCCACGGTGCCGGCGTTCACATACCCGCACTGCCTGGCCACGCGCTTGGCAAGATCGCCTATGTACTCGCGCTGGCTTTCCTCAAGCTGGGGTGAAGGCGCCAGTTCGATCAGTTTCTGGTTCCGGCGCTGAATGGAGCAGTCCCGCTCATAGAGGTGAACCACATTGCCGTGAGTGTCGGCGAGGATCTGAACCTCAATGTGCCGGGGCTCGATGATGCATTTTTCCAGGAACACCTCGGCACTGCCGAAGGCTTTGGTGGCCTCGGAGATCACCCGCTCGTAGTTCTGCCGCAGTTCCTTCTCGTTATCGCAGCGCCGGATACCCCGGCCGCCGCCGCCAGAGGTGGCCTTCAGCATGACCGGGTAGCCAATGTCCGCCGCCTGGGCCACGGCATCCTCGACGTTCTCGAGGTTGCCCTCGGAACCGGGGGTCACCGGCACACCCGCCGCCACCGCCGTCTGCCGGGCCTGGGTCTTGTCGCCCATGGACGAAATGGCGCTGGCCGACGGCCCCACGAAGGTGATGCCCCGCTGCTCGCATATGGCCGCAAGCTCGGCATTCTCGGACAGGAAACCGTAACCGGGATGCAGGGCATCGCAACCGGTTTCCACCGCCATGTTCACAATATGGTGGGGGTTCAGGTACCCGGACAGCGGGTCCTTGCTGATCTGATAGGCCTCGTCGGCTTTTTTGACGTGCAGGGAATACTCGTCAGCCTCGGAATGAATAGCGACCGAGCGTATGCCCAGTTCGCTGCAGGCCCGGGCAATCCTGACCGCAATCTCGCCGCGATTGGCGATCAGCAGCTTCCGTATAGCCATGGATGTTCCTCCAGGTGATGGAAGTCGTGGTATTGAAAGGTGTGGCTGTGCCGCGGCTTGCGCCGCTGGCGTGGTCGGAACTCAGGACCGGGGCGGCGCCTGGGGCAACACCGGAAAGCTGGCGCTGGACACCGGCCCACGATACCCGCCAAGGGGCATGGGCTCCGACGTCTTCGCGCCGGCGGAACGTGACAGAACGCTGCATTTGGGAGCACCGCCCTCCAGACCGCCATCGCCCAGCGCATCCGACACAACCAGCCCGCTGCTCGGGTCGGCCGTCAGGGATGTCAGAGCCAGTTCGGCGGATTGGGCGGGTAAACACACCAGACCAGTGGCCAAAATCAGAATGAGTCCGAAGACCCGACTCCGGCAATTCGGGTGGGCGTCCTGCATGGGCGTCCTTTAGGGGTGACGAAAGTCGTACGTAGTTTTACGTGGTTAGCTCATCGATTCAATACGTCTTTTTAGGACAGATAGATCGATTTTTTCGATGTTAAATTACTCCGGCACCCTTGGCACCGGAGTAACCTTCGACGTCAGAAGCCTCCGTTCACCACATGGACAATCTCATAGAACTTGGTCGCCCGATGCTCCAGATCGATGGTCAGGTCCAGTCTCTGCAACATCTCACGGGCCGAAACCAGCCCCCGGAGATAGGAACGCGACGGCAGGTGCCTGTCGTCATCCAGCACCAGCAGGAACTCCTCGTGGACTTCCCGAAAGGTATTGACCAGATCGCCGACCGTGGCCACTCGCAGATCCCGGTAGTGAATCGCGGGTAGCTCGCTCACCGGGCGCATGATGTCACGCACCCGAAGATCCTTCAGGGCCACTCCCTGTCGGTGCGCAAGGCTCATGGGCTTTTCGCCGCTGACATCCTCGATGGCAAGAATGCCAAGGCAGTCACCGGCCTGGTTTTCGACAATCTTGAAGGAAGTGTCGGCCAACTTCATCCAGAGCCTGGCTTCAGAGACAGACATGTCTGAGTTGAGCACCGACCGTTTCTGCTCGGCAAAATCGTTGAGCAAATGGACGGCGGAATCCTCACTGCCAATCTGTGACAGTGGTTTGGCTGTGGGCAGGGCGCCCGTGCGGGCCAGTTCCTGCACAGGCAATGCATTGAATGCAGTGTTCATGGAAAACCTCGTGATTCTGAACGTGGGTGGGACCCTCTGCGAACGCGCAGAGCAATCCGGTAATGTCGGAATCAGACGAGGTGAGGCGGTGCCTGGGGCAGCAGCGGGTAGCTCAGCAACCTCAGCGGTGGCTGGATAAAATCCAGGCTCGAGGAATAGAACGCCCGGAACTCACCCGCGGGAAACCGAAGAAGCGACGAGACCGAAGCCGGCGTATCAGGCGAAGACGAATCGCCGGATTCACCAACAAACACCAGAACCGGCGAGTGGTGTTCATCGAGCTGTGGATCGAGGGCCGTGTGGGATGGGCCGCTCAAAAACACCACGAGCAGGCCCGAGAACAGCATCGTCAGGAGACTGATCTTGAGGGTGCGACCGTTGATGAACCAGCTCGGCATAGGGAAGTCTGAGGTTAGTTTCCAAACGACTTGACACCTATCAACATATAGGGTTTCCACGCCAATGCAAGCCCAGGAAGAGATTAAATCGGCGTAAGTCCTTCCTATGGCAGGCCCGAACCCGGCATGACCGGGCCCATGCCATCGACGTTTTATGAGCCGCCAAAAGATAACGCCGGCACTCCGTTTTGCTTATTGACTTAATGAAACCTTTAGCGACCAACGACCCATAATAACAATAAGAAAATCGTTAAAAGACGCCCTTTTATTTGCCCGAAAAACACACTGAAACCCAAATAAGTGTAATGAAAGAAAAAAGAAACCTGGCTTTAAATTCAAACGATTAGACACATCACATTACGGCTTCTAACGTCCTTGAGTAGCGCTGGAAAAATAACGCCACGCAGACCATTAGCCAGTGGTTCCGAATAAATAATAACCCCCGGACGGTAGAGAACATGACGCAGTTCCTGTTAAACGCATCGGTTAAAACCAAACTTTTATCCGCTTTCACACTTATTCTTCTTCTGTTAATCACCAGTTCCATTATTTCCTACTCAGCCGTAAATGAGCTCTTCGAGAAAAATGATCAGACCCGGGCGGTCTCCAGGCTCAACAATCTGGTTGACCAGGCCCGGCTGAACGAAAAGAACTTCTTTCTCCGTAACGATCCCAGGTACGCGGAAAACACCCTGAGCACCATCGAAGAGGCCATCGAGCTTGCCGAATACGAGCGCGGCGTTCTTCAAACACCGGAAGAAAAAGAGGCCATGGCAATCATCGCCAAGGATCTGACCGAGTATCGCGAAGCTTTCGAACGAATGGTGTCACAGCAGGCCGACCCCGTGGATTCTTCGGCAGGGGAGAGCACCACCACGACAATGGAGCAGGACGAGGCCAGGGTGATTGAACTGGCGCGGGACGCCCGTGCCCAGGCGGATGCCGCCCTGGCCCTGGGGCGCGCCCAGACGGAGCAGACCCGTGATAGAACCACGCTGATTCTGCTGGTGACCGGGATTATTGCGGTGATCGTGGGGAGTGCCTCGGCAATGCTGATCACCCGCTCCATTGTCCGCCCGCTGGACCAGCTCTCGGAACATGCCACGCGGGTTGCCGATGGCGACCTGACCCAGAATCTGCACGCCACCCGCAAGGACGATCTGGGCCGTCTGATGGAGGCCATGCAGGCGATGACTGAAAACCTTCGGCACATGGTGCGTGAGGTCACCGACGGTATTGCCCAGGTTGCCAGCTCTGCCGAGGAGCTGTCGGCCGTCACCGAGCAAACCAGCGCCGGCGCAACCCAACAGCGGGACCAGACCGACCAGGTGGCCACCGCCATGAACCAGATGACCGCAACCATCCAGGACGTGGCGCGCAACGCCGAGGAAGCCGCCACCGCCGCCTCGGAAACCGACACCCGCGCCAAAGAAGGCTACGACACCGTGTCCATGGCCATGAACCGGATCGAGGCGCTGTCCCGGGATATCAATCAGAGCGCCGAGTCCATCGGCCGGCTGCGCGAGGAAAGCGCCAATATCGGGACCATCCTGGATGTCATCCGTGAGATCGCCGAGCAAACCAATCTGCTGGCCCTGAATGCGGCCATTGAGGCGGCCAGAGCCGGTGAACAGGGCAGAGGCTTTGCAGTGGTTGCCGACGAAGTGCGAGGCCTGGCGCAGCGGACCCACCAATCCACCGGTGAAATTGAATCCCTGGTCAGCGCACTGCAGAACCGGGCCAACGAAGCGGTGGAGAACATGCACACCAACAGCCAGGGTGCCGAGTCGGCCGTGAACGCCTCACGTTCCGTAGGAGAGGCTCTGGCCAGCATTGTCACCTCGGTTTCGACCATCCAGTCCATGAACCAGCAAATTGCCACGGCGGTTGAGGAACAGACCTCGGTGGCCGAGGACATCAGCGAGAATGTGGTCAGCATCCGCGAAGTCACTGACCAGAACGCCACCGCCAACCAGCAAATCGCGGTATCGTCGAACGACCTCGCCAGCCTGGGAAGTGATCTGAAAGGCATTTCCGAGCGTTTTCGTCTGGCGTGAGGTTGCATTTCAACGCAGACAGCCACCGGCAATGACTGGCTTCGCTCAGAGCCGGTGGCGTTTGCCGCAAAGGCTTTATTAATCCCGGATTTATGTGCTTAATGCAACTTTGTCTGTTTCTGTTTTTGTCTGTAAGATCAGGGTGTTGCTAGCAGGTAAATCCAATGAATCTAGGGCAGGCGATCAGACGCTTGAGAAAACAGCAAGGCATGACTCTGGCAGAGCTGGCCCAGCGCTGCGACTCACACGTCGGCAATCTGTCCAGAATCGAGCGAGGACTCGCGAAGCCGAGCCTGGAGTTGCTCTACCGCCTGGCCGAGGCGCTCAATCTGGCGGTGGCGGACATCTTCTCCATCGCCGAACGAAAGCAGCCGGATACCAAACAGGACGCCCTGAACGCTGCTTTTGTTTTGCTACCGGACGCCGACCGGGTGTTGCTGCTCGAATTCGCCAGGCTCCTCAAGCGTCGCCACCATCTTCAGGCGGAAGCCGGCAACGCTGAGCGAATCGATGCGTCCGCACAATCGGCGCCGCTGGCGCCGCACCTCTCAGGACCAGAAGAGACGCCTAGCTGATTATCCTCCCGGCGACCCGGCCATCTGCTCCCGCCATCACGAAAAAATGCCGACGCTACGATCGCGGACACACTCTGCCACCGAAATTTGCAATCGGGCCCAATCTATTCTTCATTTGCGGTTAAAGCTCGGCCGGACGCAGCCGATAAAAGATTCATCAAAAGTGTCGATTCCGGCGCATCCAATAAATTCCTTTCCAAGGAAAACAACATGTCGTTAGCCAACACCATGAACAATATTTCCGTCGGCAAGAAGTTGGCCGGAGGCTTTGCCGCACTGGTTGTGCTCGCCCTCGTGATCGCCGCTCTCAGCATTCAGACCCTGAGCCAGTATAACGAGCGTTCACTGATTGTTGCCGCCGCCAGCAGGGTTGAGGCCAATCTCCTCAACGCCCGGATCGAGGAGATTCTGTTTCTGCTTCGCAAACAGCCCGAAAAGATCGATCAGTCCAAGGAGCTGGCGCAGAAGGCCAGCGACATTGCCGCGCCCCTGAAAGACGTTCTTGTGGTACCCGCAGACGATGAGCGCATTGACCGTATTGTTGCCGGCGTGCGGAAATTC
Source organism: Marinobacter gudaonensis (assembly GCF_900115175.1). NCBI lineage: Bacteria > Pseudomonadati > Pseudomonadota > Gammaproteobacteria > Pseudomonadales > Marinobacteraceae > Marinobacter > Marinobacter gudaonensis. The sequence continues at coordinate 2,537,820 of NZ_FOYV01000001.1, read as the reverse complement.
AATTCGCTGCTGGACCGCCTGGTGGCGTCCATGGACGGCCAGCCCGATCAGCTGAGCCGCATTGAGAACGACATCCGTACGACCGCCATCGAGATCGTCGATATTGCCAATGAGCTGCGGAGGATCCAGGTCGAGCGAATGGAAGAGCAGTACCAGACGGCCGTAACCACCCTGATCGTGATCACAGCCATCGCGGTACTGCTGGCGATTTTCATTGCCTGGTCGATGACCCGCGCCATCCTGAAACCGGTAACGGAATCGGTCGAAATCGCCAACAAGGTCGCCTCCGGTGATCTCACGGTTGAAGTCCGCAGCAACCGGGGCGACGAGTTCGGTCAGTTGCTTTCGGCCTTCGGAACCATGGTGACCAGCCTGCGGGAGCTGATCCGCGAAATCGACACCGGGGCCAGCAGCATTGCCTCGTCCTCTGAGGAGTTGTCCACCGTTACCAACCAGACCAGCAAAGGTGTGGCGGAGCAGCAGACCCAAACCGACCAGGTAGCCACCGCCATGAACGAGATGGTGGCTACCGTTAACGACGTGGCGAAGAGTGCCGAGGCGGCGTTCCAAGCCGCCAACCACGCCAGCGAGAAATCCGGCAGCGGTGAGAAGGCGGTGAAGGAAACCCTGGAATTCGTCACCGAGCTCAACAAACAGAGCAGCAACGTGATGAAGCAGCTGAACAGCCTGCAAGCCGAAACCCAGAACATCGGCACCGTTCTGGACGTCATCAAATCGGTCGCCGAGCAGACCAATCTGCTGGCCCTGAACGCCGCCATCGAAGCGGCACGGGCCGGCGAGCAAGGGCGCGGTTTCGCGGTGGTGGCCGACGAGGTGCGTTCACTGGCCCAGCGCACCCAGAGTTCCGCGACGGAAATCGACACCCTGATCAGCAATCTGGTGAGCAGTGCCGAGACCTCGGTCAACAGCATGGAAACCGGTAACAAGCTGTCCCAACAGACGCTTGAGCGAGCGGAGCTGGCCGGCAATACCATTCGGGAAATGGCCGAGGCGGTTGAGGAAATCCGACAGTACAACAGCCAGATCGCCACGGCGGCAGAGCAGCAGAGTTCAGTGGCCGAGGACATCAACCAGAACATCACCCAGATTCGCGATGTGGGTGATCAGTCCGCCGCCTCCACTGAGCAGGTATCGGCCGCCAGTGATGAGCTGGCCAGGCTGGCCGAAGGCCTCAGCAACCAGATCGCCCGCTTCAGGGTCTGAAGTTGATTGCCAAGGTCACAGTGCAACGCTAATCTCGTGGGACTTCCGGACAAAGGAACCGGAAGCCCACATAAGGAGATCAGCCCATGCTTGACCCGCAATCAACGTCTGCCCCGTTGTTCAAGAGTGTCATTATCCCGGCCCTGCTGTTCCTGCTCCCGCTGCTGGCGGCGCAAAGCCAGGCCGACACCCTCTCCAACCAGAAAGTTGCCTCGTTTATCGAAAGTGTCAGGGCCGCGGAAAGGCTGGCGCCGGAATTCGAGGAGCTGGACCGTCAGATGGAGAACCAGAACGACGGCACCATGCCCGACTTCTCCAGAATCGTGTCCGAGTCAATAGCGCAAATGAGAGGTCACGAAGCCTATGATCGCCTGGAAGATGTAGTGCAGGACCACGGCTTCGATAACCTGGAAGAATGGGGCAGCACAGGTGACCGCGTGTTTCAGGCCTGGATGGCGATAGAAATGGCCGAGCAGAATCCCGCCGCCAGGAGAGAGATGGAGGCTGCCATAGCGGAGATGGAAAGCAGCCCTCATATGACCGCGGAGCAGAAAGCCCAGATGCGCGCCATGATGGAGGGTGCAATGGGTGCGATGGAGAGCGCCAGCGATGCACCGGAAGCCGATATTGAGGCCGTGCGCCCCCACCTGAAAGCTCTCAGGCAGTTAGGCGAGGAGTAAAACCTGCGCCTTGAAAAAGGAAAGCCCGGCAAGTCAGCTTGCCGGGCTTTTTCATTTACGCCTGCGTTCACTTCCTGTGGCTATGCCATCAGGTTGTAGACAAATACGATGGCCACGGCAATAGGCGTGACAAACCGGATCAGGTTATACCACAGGGTAAAGGAGCCGCCCTGTAAGGCGAGATCGGTTTTCAGAGACTCCTTCGCCACAAACCAGCCCACAAAGACCGCGGTGAGGAGGCCGGACAGCGGCAGCAAGACGTTGGCGGTGAAGAAATCGAGCAGGTCGAAGATGGTCTTGCCCTCGAAGCGCTCGAACATGGCCAGTGGGGCCACATCCGACCACAGGTTCAGGGACAGGATTGAGGCAATCCCCAGGGCCCAGCACAGCACGCCCACGAGCACGGCACTGCCGGTCCGCGCCATGCCGGATTTCTCTTCCACCCACTCAACCACCGGCTCCAGCAGGGAGATCCCCGAGGTCCAGGCGGCAAACAGCAGAAGAATGAAGAACAGGGTGCCGAACAACGAACCCAGGGGCATATTACCGAACGCCAGGGGCAGGGTCTGGAAAATCAGACCCGGACCGGCACCCGCTTCCAGGCCGTTGGCAAACACCACCGGGAAGATCGCCAATCCCGCCAGCAGCGCCACCACAGTGTCCATGATGGCCACGCTCACCGCGGTACGGCCTATGGAAATGTCGCGCCCGAGGTAGGAGCCGTAGGCCATCATGATGGCCATACCCAGGCTCAGGGTGAAGAAGGCATGCCCAAGGGCGATCAGCACGCCATTGATCGACAGGGCGCCAAAATTGGGGGTGAACAGGAAGCTTACGGCCTCACCGAAATGACCGGTGGTCATGGCGTAGCCCACCGCCACCAGCAGCAGGACAAACAGGGCCGGCATGAGAATGGTCACCGCCCGCTCCAGGCCGCCTTTCAGGCCGCGGGACACCACCAGAATAACCAGAGCCATGAACACCGTGTGCCACAGCAGGAGCTGCCCCGGGCTGGCCAGCAGGCCGCCAAACAGCTCGCCAATGGAATCGGCGGTGCCGCCGGTGAAGTCGCCCATGGCGGCGTGCCCAACGTAAGAGGCAGCCCAGCCGCCAATCACCGAATAGAACGACAGAATCACGAAGGCCGCAATCATGCCGATAATCGCGGAGACGCGCCAGGCGGGCGCGCTCAGGTTGCGCTCTGCCACCAGGCGCATGCTGGTAATAGGGTTGTGGCGGCCGTTTCGACCAATGAACACCTCTGCCATCATGATGGGAATACCGATCACCGCGATACACAGCAGGTAAACCAGAACAAAGGCGCCACCGCCGTTTTCACCGGTCACATAGGGAAATTTCCAGATGTTACCGAGACCGACGGCCGAACCGGTCGCCGCCAGAATAAACGCCAACCGGGAAGACCAGAGACCACGAGCGGCCCCGTTGCCGTTACCCGAAACCGAGTTGGACTGAGTCATGTTGTGTTCCTGTGCTTTTGGCTGAGGAATGGACATTCACAAAAAGAGAGCGCCACGGACCTGCCGTGGCAATTGGGGCGGGATTCTGCCAGCAGTGGCGGCGTGATGCCAGTGCGGCTGCCCCGCCGGCAGCGGAGCCACCGGCGGGTTATCGGGCAAGTAATCGGTAGATGGTGGCTAACTAGCCGTTTTTGCTGATAAACCTGGAGACCAGATCCTTCAGGCCACGGGACACGGTGCTGAGGCGATCACTGCTCTGCTTCGCCGAGTCTGCCTGGCTGTCGCTGTGGTCCGCCAGCTCAGCGATGTTGGTGATCTGCCGGTTGATCTCGTCAGACACCTGGCTCTGCTCCTCGAACGCCGCCGACATACTGATAAAGCTGTCGGAAATGGTCTGGATGGAGGTCACGATGTCCCGCAGGGAATTTTCTGCCTCACGCACCTTATCCAGGCCCTGGCCGGCAACCGCTTCGCCATCGCGGGTCGCCTGAACGGCCGAATCCACCTGCTTGCGGAAATCGTCGATCACGTCCTGAATCCGAACCGTGGACTCCCGGGTACGGCGGGCCAGGGAGCGCACCTCATCTGCCACCACCGCAAAGCCCCGGCCCTGCTCGCCGGCCCGGGCCGCTTCGATGGCCGCGTTCAACGCCAGCAGGTTGGTCTGTTCGGCAATCTCCGAAATGAGATTGGCCGCCTCCCCAATGCTGTTGGTGGATTCGCCCAGTTTGCCAATGGTAGTGCCAATGCTGTTAACACGGGTTACCAGCTGCTCAATCGCGACCAGTGCCTCGGCGCTGCGATCGCTGCCCACACCTGCCAGCCGGTTGGCCTCTTCCGCCTCCCGGGCGTTGGCGGTCACCGATTCAGTCACCTCCTGGATCGAGGCCGTCATCTCATTGATGGCGGACGCCGTCTGGTCGGTCTCTGCCCGCTGACGGGCAATGGCAGAGGCGCCCTCGCTGATGTAGTCATAAGAAGCCCGAGCCTGCTCATACAGCAGCTCCGCCTGGTCCTCGATCCGTGCCAGGGCGGTGCGGATTCTCGCCTGCTCACTGAGCAGGGCCATGGCCACTTCGGCGAAGGCCCCGCTTTCATCGCTGTAGGTGCGGGCAACGATGGGATCCCGGAAGGCATCGGGGCACAGCGCCAGCAACCCGCCGAGACGCGCCCGGACGGAACGGAGCACCAGGCCGGCGCCGATCACATGACCGGCCACCACCAGGGCCGCGGCCAGCCAGGGTTGATCAAAGCGCAGCGCCACCAGGCTCAGAACCAGGGACACGATGAAAGGCCAGCCGGATCTCAGGATGGACCGCATCTGGCCGCCCACACTCATGAGACCCTTGCCGGCGGAAATGCGACCGTACAACTGCTCGGCCCGCGCCACCTGTTCCCGCGTAGGCTCCACCCGTACCGATTCGTAGCCCACCATCTGGCCATTCTCACGGATGGGCGTGACATAGGCACTGACCCAATAGTGGTCGCCGCTTTTAGCGCGGTTCTTGACCACACCCATCCAGGCCTTACCGGCCTTGAGATAGTCCCACATGTCCTTGAACACGGCCTGGGGCATGTCAGGGTGCCGGATGATGTTGTGGGCCTGGCCGACCAGCTCTTCCCGGGAAAAGCCGCTGATCTCCACAAACTCTTCGTTGCAGTAAGTGATCACGCCTTTCAGGTCCGTCGTTGTAATCAGACGGCCTCCCTTTCGCATTCTGATTTCACGCTGGGTAACGGGCAGATTCTTGCGCATAAACGGGCCTTACTCAGTCGGCGGAACAAAGAAACGGATGAATTGGGGAGGGCAAACGCCACTGCCGGCGCTTGATATGGGTCAACGGTTACTCTGCCCGGCTCACGGTAACGGCCGGGGGTGCCAGAACCTTAGTCCGTGAAAGTCCTTACGAGGCTGTGGCCAGCCGGGCCCGGGGATGAAAGCGGGCGTTGACCCACAACGAGAAGGCGATGACTGCGCCGCCCAGCGCCAGTCGCAGGAGGTCGGCGTCCCGGTTCCAGATCAGCAGATTGACGATCAACCCTGCCGGCACCAGGGCGTTGTTCATGATCGCCAGGGTGCCGGCGTCCACCACACAGGCGCCCCGGTTCCACAAGAACAGGCCCAAACCGGACGCGGCCAGGCCGAGCCAGGCCAGAATGCCCCATTGCACCGGTGTGGTGGGCAGCCTCTCGGGGTTGCCAAATATCAGGAACGACGGCAGCGCAATGATCAGCGCGCCAAAGAAGAAATATCCGAACGTGCGGTAAGCCGGCACCTCAATGGGGTAATGCTGCATCACGTGCTTGTAGCCCACCTGCCCGGCGGCGAACGTGAAGTTGGCCACCTGCAGTAGCAGAAAACCGGTAATGAAGTCCTCACTCAGGCCATCGTAGCGTATGATACCGGCGCCAACCGTGGCGATGGCGGCGGCCAGCAGGGCCACCGGCGAAAACCGGCGATACAGACCGTCGTCGATGAGCGTTACGTACAGGGGCGTAAAGATGGTGAACAGCAGCACCTCGGGTACCGTGAGGTAGCTGAAGGACCGATACAGACACAGATAGGTAATACCGAACTGCAGCATGCCGGTGGCCAACACCCCGAGCTTGAGACCGGAGGGCACGCCGCGCCAGCGGGTAAACGGCAGAAACACCAGAGCGCCCAGCAGCACCCGGCTGAGCACCGCGAAATCACTGTCCACCTGGCCGGCCAGAAATTCGCCGATCAGGCTGAACGAGAACGCCCACAGAACGGTAACAAAAACCAGAAGTCCCATTGCCACTGCCATCGGTTGTGATCCAGGCGCGTACTTTACCGGTTTTCAGTCAAATTTTCAGTGCAGGAATACAACGGGATAACACCCTATGGATGAAGTCCACCAGCCATTACCGGAGACCCGGCAGCCCCTGCTGACGCGCACCCTGGCCGAATGGCGCACACTGGCCATTCTCGGTGGCCCCATTCTGGTTGCCCAGCTCGCCCAGATGGCCAATGGCGTGATTGACACCGTCATGGCCGGCCACGCCAGCGCTGAGGATCTGGCCGCCGTCGGCATTGGTACCAGCCTGTGGATGCCGCTGTTCCTGTTCTTCATGGGCATGCTCGGCGCCCTGCAACCGATCATTTCCGGCTACAACGGTGCCAGAACCCTCGAGAAGATCATGCCGGCCACCTGGCAGGGGCTGTATCTGGCCGCCATCGGATCGGTGATCATGATTGCGCTGCTGACCAACGTCCATCCAGTGCTGTCACTTCTGGAGCTGGACACGCACACTGCCCGCATTACCCAGGGCTATCTGGATGCCTTCGCCTGGGGCATTCCGGCACTGCTGTTGATTACGGCGTTGCGAGGGCTCACCGATGGCCTGGGCCATACCCGGGTGATCATGGCGTTCTCGGTGCTCAGCACCCTGGTGAACCTGCCCATGAATTACATCTTCATCTACGGCAAGCTGGGGCTGCCTGCCATGGGCGGCGTAGGCTGCGGCTGGGCCACCGCCATCTCCAACGGCGTTGCGGCCCTCGGACTGTTGCTTTACCTGAACCGAAGCCGCGCCTACCGGCAATTCCATCTTATTTCAGACTGGGTAAAGCCCGACATCGCAGGCCTCCGCTATGTTCTGGCAATCGGCATTCCCATTGGATTCACAATTTTCGTGGAAGCCAGCATGTTCTCGGTGATTGCCCTGTTCCTGGCCCCCCTGGGGCCGGTGGTGGTTGCCGGGCACCAGATTGCCCTGAACGTGGTGTCGCTGTTGTTCATGCTGCCGCTCAGCATTGGTATGGCGCTTACCCTGCGGGTCAGCTTTCTGATGGGCGCTGGGGCGCCAGACACGGCCAGGTTGATCGCCCGCAGTTCGCTGATCCTGGCCACGGGCACCGCCCTGGTGTTCGCGCTGATGTTGCTGGTATTTTCCCGGGAAATCGCAGCACTTTACACCTCTGATCAGGCCGTGCAGGCGGTAACCGTGCGCCTGCTGATGTTCGCGGCCTTCTTCCAGATAGCCGACGTTATTCAGGTCACCTGCATCAGCGCTCTTCGCGGTTACAAGGACACCCGCATTCCGATGTTCATCATGCTGTTTTCGTTCTGGGGCGTGGGCCTGCCGCTGGGTTACCTGCTGACATTTACCAACTGGCTGATTCCCGCCATGGGGGCGGCAGGGTTCTGGGTGGGGCTGACCGGCGGGCTGGCCTCGGCTGGCCTTCTGCTGGGCTGGCGTCTGTTTCTGTTCCGCCCCGCTGATCAGGCGGTTTGAACGGCAGGCTCTGACGTTTCCGGCTCATCCGAGAAGACAATGCGGTCACGCCCGGTTTCCTTGGCCCGGTACAGGGCAGCGTCCGCACGCGCCAACCAGCTGTCGACACTTTCTCCCGGCTTGAGCAGGGCCACACCGAAGGAGGCCGTGACCGTACCGCCCGGGTGCTTCATATACTTGCGCAGCACCTGTTGCAGGTTATTCATCACGGCTTTGAGACCAATCCCATCTACCCCCGGCAGCAGAAGCACAAATTCCTCGCCACCAAACCGAAAAAGTTGATCCGATTTCCGCGTGTTCTGGGCCAGCAATGCGACCAGATCGATAAGCACATCGTCACCAACACCGTGGCCATGCTCATCGTTGATCTTCTTGAAATGATCGATGTCCAGCAGCACCAGGGCATAGGGCAAGCCGGTGCGCACCGAGTTGGCAACCGCCAGCTCCAGCTCTTCATCCATGGAACGGCGATTCTTGATGCCGGTCAGGGGATCAACCGTGGCCAGGTGCTCCAACCGCTCCCGCTGGTTGTGATTCCTGTAGGCGAACACGTAGGCGCAGGCGCTGACCACCAGAGCGGTGGCGACAAAGGTCCACAGGTGCACCTCAGACCGGAAGGCCCCGCCATGGATAACCAGAGCGACCACCGAGGCAATATTCAGAATCACCGCAATGCGCGGATTGGTCAGGAAGAAGGTTGTCACCAGGCACGGGTACAGCCAGAACAGCCCGGGCTCACCAACCACGGCACCCACCGTTACCGCTCCACCGCAGGCAACCAGGGCGCAGACCAGACCGCTTCTGCGGGTATCGCCCGTCATCCATGCATAGACGACAGAACCCGTGATCCCCAGCAGAATCACGGTATCAACAATGCCGGCTACCACATTGCCCTGCAGGAATCGCATAACGGCAAACGGCGTGATGCCCAGTACCGCACTGGCACCGAGCAGGGTGATAATCGACAACCTGAAATCCGTTCTCAGTCGATAGAGCATCCAGGCGCTCGTCCTTTAAAATTTATTACAAATCCAAGAATAGACCAGAAGACAGGCTCGGTCCGTGTCGGGCAACCATTCTTTACAGTTTTAACGCGCAGTCACGAAAATGTGAATCATCGCTCATCTTTTTAGGCCATGTCTCCCCGGAAGCTGTGAAATTCGGTTAAAACTGTCCTCGAAACACACAGATGCAATCCTGCCCGAGTGGAGAGCCAAGGGCAATCAGGGTTACACTGAGACCAATCTAACCTGTAGCTGAGACACTCGTTTGACCGACCTCGTCCGAATTGCTCCCGGCGCGCTCACTATCGGCCGCCCCCTGCCCTGGACCGTCTACGATACCGACGGCAACGTGCTATTGCGCCAGGGCTACGTAATTCAGACCAATTCCCAGCTGGAGCAGCTGTTCGAGCGGGGCCGGTTCAAGCCCCGGAAAATCGAGCGGCCCCAGGAGGAGGTGTTCGAAGACAACCGGGAACGCAATCCCTTTGCCGACTACCCGGATCTGCTCCAGGCGCTGGAAACCACACTGAACGCCATTACCGAAGGCGATCCCTCCGCCCAGAAGCGGCTGCTTGGCCTGGCCCGGATGGTGGAACGCACCTGCACAGAATCGCCGGAGGCCACACTGGCCCTGGTGCACCTCTACTCCATCGGGCCGGTGATCTACGAACAGATCCTGTTCTACGCCATTCTGTGCCAGTTCGTCGGGCGCCAGTTCGGGCTCGAGGAAAAGCGCATCAGTGTGCTGACGGCCGCTGCGTTAACCGCCAATCTGGCGCTGGTGCCCATTGCCGACAAGCTCAACGCGTCCAACACCATTCTCAACGAGGAACAGCGGGGGGTGATTCGACGACACCCGCACCGCAGCATCCAGGCCCTGCGGGATGCGGGCATCGACAACAAGCTGTTGCTGACCATCATCGCCCAGCACCACGAGCAGGCCGACGGCAGCGGCTATCCCAAGGGCCTGAGCGGTACCGAGATCCGTCCGGAAGCAGAGATTCTTGCCCTGGCCGAGCGCTACGTGGCCATGATCACCAAGCGGGCCTACCGCAACCGGATGAACATCGCCCAGGCCCGAAAACTGATCGCCAACCTTGCCGACGGCAAGTTCCGCCCGGCTATCCCGAAGGCGCTTCTGCAGGTGTTGGGGGAGTATCCGCCCGGCGTTCTGGTGCGGCTGGAAAACAACGAGGTGGGCGTGGTCACAAAACGACCGGTGCGGGCCCGTGGCCCCTTCGTCAAAGCCATCTTCGGCCCTCGCGGAAATCGCTACACCGGTACCTTTGAACGCGACACCAGCCTGCTGGAGTTCAACATCCGGGCCCTGGAAGAGCCCGAGATCATGCCGTCCATGGACTTCAGCCTGGTATGGGGCTTCCGTTCCTGACGTCGCCGCTACAACCCAAGAGCCCGGGCATGATGCTCCAGATGATCGTCGATGAACGACGCGATGAAGAAGTAGCTGTGGTCATACCCCCGGTGCATGCGCAGGTTGATGTGATGGTGAAACTTCTCGCAGACATCCGCCAGGGCGTCCGGGTTTAACTGGCTGTCGAGGAACTCGTCGGCCGTGCCCTGATCCACCAGCAGCGGCAGTCGCTCACGGGCGGTGGGGATCAGCAGCGTGGCATCCCATTCCTCCCAGCTTCGCGGGTTGTCGCCCAGGTATCCCTTGAACGCCTTCTGGCCCCACGGACACTCGGTGGGGTTGGCAATCGGCGCGAACGCCGACACCGACGCATAACGCCCCGGATTCTTGAGGGCACAGATCAGCGCCCCGTGACCACCCATGGAATGCCCGCTGATGGCGCGCTGATCGGTTACCGGCAGCTCGTTCTCGATCAGCTGGGGCAGCTCCTTGACCACATAATCGTACATCCGGTAGTGGGGCGCCCATGGCTGTTGCGTGGCGTTGATGTAGAACCCGGCGCCGCTTCCGAAATCATAGCTGTCGTCTTCTCCGGGCAGGTTCAGGCCCCGGGGGCTGGTGTCCGGGCACACAATGGCCAGTCCAAGCTCTGCCGCCTTTTTCTGGGCACCGGCTTTCTGCATGAAATTCTGGTCTGTGCAGGTCAGGCCCGAAAGCCAGTACAGCACCGGTACTGGTCTGGCGCCAGCGCCTACCGCACCCGGCGGCAGGTACACCGCAAACTCCATGTCGCATTCGAGGGTCGCGGAGGTATGGCGGTAACGCCGGTGCTCACCATCGAAACAGACGTTGGTGGATAGAAGTTCCATAGTGTCCTCAGTCGGTGAATGGGAAGTGAATCAGTCTTCGGCGCTGGCATACTTGGGCAGCTCCAGGCCACAACCGGTGCGCGCCAGTTCCAACAGGATAGCGGTACGAGTGACAATGCCCACCAGTTTGCCGTGATCCACCACGGGATACACTTTCGGTTTGCCCGCCCCCAGGTTCTGGGCCAGGTCCACCACCGCCATCTCCGGAGAAATTGTCAGGGGTTTTCGGAACATTACGTCGTCAACAATCGGATCGCCCTCGCAATGGTAACTGCTCACCAGCAATGCGTGTATGCAATCCTGTTCGGAGACAAATCCCAACACCTGCCGCTTGTCGTCCACCACCGGCAGGCCGGTCACGTGGTTGTGCAGCAGGGTTTTAACCACCGAGGTCAGCGGGGTACCGCACCGGATCGGCTCGATATGGTTCCACATGACATCAGAGACCTTGAGCGAACGCATGGGCAGAATCCCTCCCATTGGTGAATGTTGCTGCGGCCGGAATCTTCCCGACCGCCTTTGCTATAAACATAGGCAATCCTCCGCTGATACACCACTTTTCGCTGGCGGCCAGTTTACAAGGCAGATTATCTAATTAAACTCAAAGGGTTATCCCCAACAGGGGCTCACTATCAAACCCATCCATGGCACATTCAGGGAGACCCCATGGAAGCGATATCCGCATTTGTAGGCGAAATAAACGGACTGGTCTGGGGCCCGCCCATGCTGGTCATGATTCTGGGCGTTGGCCTGTTCCTGAGCATTGGCCTGAAATTGATGCCCATCCTCAAACTGGGCGCCGGTTTCCGGCTGATGTGGAGCGGCCGGGCCCGGGGCGATGCCTCCGAGGGGGAAATCCCCCCGTTCCAGGCCCTGATGACGGCCCTCTCGGCCACGGTGGGCACCGGTAACATCGCAGGTGTTGCCACCGCGGTGTTCCTGGGCGGACCTGGCGCCCTGTTCTGGATGTGGCTGACCGCCCTCGTGGGCATGGCCACCAAGTATTCCGAGGCCGTCCTGGCCGTGCGGTTCCGGGAGGTGGACGAACGCGGCGCCCACGTAGGCGGCCCCATGTACTACATCCGCAATGGCCTTGGCAGCAAGTGGGCCTGGCTGGGGATCCTGTTTGCGGTGTTTGCCTCGGTGGCGGCCTTCGGCATTGGCAACACGGTGCAAGCCAACTCGGTGGCGGATGTGCTGGAAACCAACTTCGGCCTTCCCCACTGGCTGACCGGGCTGATCCTCATGGTGCTGGTGGGCATGGTGCTGATTGGCGGCATCCGGCGTATCGGTCAGGTAGCCAGTGCGCTGGTACCGTTCATGGCGGTGTCATATGTGTTCGTGGGCCTGGTGGTTCTGGCCATCAATGCCCATGACATACCAGACGCCTTCGGGATGGTATTCACCCACGCCTTCAGCCCAATCGCCGCCCAGGGTGGCTTCGCGGGCGCTGCCGTCTGGGCCGCAATCCGTTTTGGCGTAGCCCGGGGCATTTTCTCGAACGAGGCCGGCCTGGGCTCGGCGCCCATCGCCCACGCGGCGGCACAGACCAATAACCCGGTCAAGCAGGGCATGGTGGCCATGCTCGGCACCTTTATCGACACCATCATTGTGTGCAGCATCACCGGTCTGGTCATCATTACCTCCGGCGCCTGGACTTCCGGCGAAACCGGCGCGGCCCTCACCTCCCTGGCCTTTGAACAGGGCTTGCCGGGCTTTGGCAACTACCTGGTGGCCATCGCGCTGGCAATCTTCGCGTTTACCACCATTATCGGCTGGTCCTTCTACGGCGAGCGCTGTATCGAATTCCTGTTCGGGGTGAAGGCCATCGTGCCCTACCGGGTACTGTGGATACTGGCCATTCCGGTAGGCGCAACGGTAAATCTGGGCTTCATATGGCTGGTGGCGGACACCCTGAACGCCATGATGGCTCTGCCGAACCTGATTGCGCTGCTGTTGCTGAGCCCGGTGGTATTCAGGCTGACCAGGGACTACTTTGATAAAGAGAAAGCTCTTGGCGTTAAATGACCGCCCGATTAGAGCGTCTGTTCATAAGGATGTGAGCAGACAATCGAGTGATTGAGGTTGGGGAGGCTTGTTTTATCGGCCTTCCGCACCAAGGTTTTACGTATGCAACACCGTGTCTAAGTTAACCTGACAAAGGAAAGGAGAGCATCAATGACTCTGCGTCTTGGAGATACCGCACCGGATTTTGAGCAGGATTCCAGCGAAGGCAAGATTTCCTTCTACGACTGGTTGGGCGACAGCTGGGGCATTCTTTTCTCACACCCGGCAGATTTCACACCGGTGTGCACCACCGAACTCGGCCTGACCGCCAAACTCAAGGACGAATTCGCCAAGCGCAATGTGAAGGCCATTGCCCTGAGTGTCGACCCGGTGGATTCACATCGGGAGTGGATCAAGGACATCAACGAAACCCAGGGCTGCTCGGTGAACTTCCCGATCATTGCCGACCAGGATCGCAAGGTTTCCCAGCTTTACGACATGATCCACCCGAATGCAGACAGCAGCCTGACCGTGCGCTCACTGTTCGTAATTGATCCGAACAAAAAAGTGCGCCTGATCATCACCTATCCGGCCAGCACCGGTCGCAACTTCAACGAGGTGCTGCGCGTGGTCGACTCCCTGCAACTGACCGACAACCACAAGGTGGCCACCCCCGGTAACTGGGAGCGTGGCGGCGACGTGGTGATCGTGCCGTCCCTGCAGGATGAGGATGAGATCAAGGAGCGTTTCCCGAAGGGCTACAAGGCGGTGAAATCCTACCTGCGGATGACACCCGACCCGAAGGCCAACTGGAGCGGTGAGTAACTCTTGTCGCTTCAAGGCCCTGAAAACGCAAAAAGGCCGGGCAGCGTGGCTGCCCGGCCTTTTTATTGTCCGACTGCCCTGCGATCAGAACGCAGGAACAACTGCACCTTCGTACTGCTTCTTGATGAAGTCACGAACGGCATCAGAGGTCAGGGCATCCGCCAGCTTCTGCATGGCTTCGCTGTCCTTGTTGTCGGGACGTGCCACCAGGATGTTCACATAGGGTGAATCGGAGCCTTCAATCACCAGCGCATCCTCGGTGGGGTTCAGCCCAGCTTCCAGAGCATAGTTGGTGTTGATCAGGGCCAGGTCCACCTGGTTCAGGATACGCGGCAGAGTCGCAGCTTCCAGTTCCTTGAAGTCCAGATCTTTCGGGTTCTCTGCAATATCCCGCGGTGTCGCAGTGATCTTGCTCTCATCCTTCAGGGTAATCAGACCCGCTTTCTGCAGCAGCAGCAGGGCACGGCCGCCGTTGGTAGGGTCGTTCGGGATGGCCACTACCGCGCCTTCTTTGAGCTCGTCCAGTGAGTCGATCTTGCTGGAGTAGGCGCCGAAGGGCTCAACGTGGACTCCGGTAACGGTCACCAGATCGGTGCCACGGCCAGCGTTGAACTCATCCAGGTACGGCTTGTGCTGGAAGAAGTTGGCGTCCATCCGCTTCTGGTCCACCTGGATGTTCGGCTGGATGTAATCCGTGAATACTTTCACATCCAGCTCAACGCCCTGCTCGGCCAACTGGGGCTTCACGAATTCCAGGATTTCGGCGTGGGGTACCGGCGTGGCCGCTACGGAGAGTTCCTCGGCAGCAACCGCACCGGAGAAAGTAGCTGCGGCAGCCAGTGCCACGAAAGTTTTCTTCAGATTCATAGATAGATTCTCCTGTTGGACATCGTGAACGAATGAATTCGGGTTGGGAGTACGGCCCGCAGTCGGTCGGAAACCCTTTCCGAAAAACGCCCGTGGATACGTCCCTGTAGGGCTCGGTCGCGCCATCCCTGGCGCTCCACGTTTTCGGAAAGGGTTTCCGACCGCCCGCCGGCCTATGCCCAGCTTTTCTATTTTCTGCTGAAGTACAGGACCAGACGGTCTCCGACCATCTGCAATACCTGCACGAAAATGACCAATAACGCCACTGTAATAACCATTACGTCGGTCTGGAATCGTTGATAGCCGAAGCGGATGGCCAGGTCACCGAGACCGCCACCGCCGATAACACCGGACATGGCAGCATAGGACACCAGTGTGATAGCCGTTACCGTGATACCGGCGATAATGCCGGGAAGGGCTTCCGGGAGCAGGGCACCGAAAATGATCTGGCGCACGCTGGCGCCCATGGCCTGGGTGGCTTCAATGATGCCCCGGTCTACCTCCCGCAGGGAGGTTTCCACCAGCCGGGCGAAGAACGGGGCGCCTCCCGCCACCAGAGGCGGAATGGCCCCGGCAACGCCGAGTGAGGTACCAATGAGCATGACCGTGAACGGAATCATCACGATCAGCAGAATGATGAACGGCACCGAACGCAGTACGTTCACCACGAACGACAGCACCGCATAGGCCACCGGCTGTTCCAACAACTGGCGCTTGCCGAACAGAAAAAGCAGCACGCCGATGGGCAGGCCGATCAGAACGCTGAACAGCAGGGACATGCCCACCATCACCAGAGTGTCCCAGCTGGCCCAGCCAATCTCGGTCCAGTCCACGTTACTCAGCAAGGCTTCCATCAGCGCAACACCTCCACGTGTACATCGGCAGCCTCGAAGGCCTGCATGGCCACGTTCAGGTCACCGCCCACCAGGGACAGGGTCAACTGCCCGTAAGGGATGTCCTTGATGTGATCAATGCGACCGGACAGGATGCTGAAATCGACACCGCTCTGCCGGGCCACGCTGCCCAGCAGTGGCTTGTAGGTGGACTCGCCCTTGAAGGTCAGCCGCAGGATACGACCGTCCGCCTTGCTCAGGTCTTCCTGCAGCTCGTCGCGGTCTATGCTCTCACTCTCGAACACAAAATCCCGGGTGGTCTGGTGTTTGGGGTGCAGGAACACCTCGCTCACCGGGCCCATTTCCACCACTTTCCCCGCGTCCATCACCGCCACCCGGTCGCAGACCCGGCGCACAACGTCCATTTCATGGGTAATCAGAACAATGGTCAGGCCCAGCTCCCGGTTGATGTCCGCCAGCAGTTTCAGCACAGACTGGGTGGTTTGCGGGTCAAGGGCACTGGTGGCTTCGTCGCAGAGCAGAATGGTGGGCCGGCAGGCGAGGGCGCGGGCAATACCCACCCGCTGCTTCTGGCCGCCGGAAAGCTGGGAGGGGTACTTGTTGGCGTGATCGCTGAGGCTGACCCGCGCCAGCAGTTCCTCAACCCGGTTGCGAATCTCGGCCTTGGAATAAATGCCGGCGAGCTTCATTGGAAAGGCAATGTTGTCCGCCACTGTTTTGGACGACAGCAGATTGAAGTGCTGGAAAATCATGCCAACCTTGCGGCGGAACGCTCTCAGCTCGGCGGCATCGTAGCCGGTGATGTCCTCGTCATCGATCAGGATGCGACCGCCGGTGGGCGGCTCCAGCAGATTGATCAATCGCACCAGGGTCGACTTGCCCGCCCCGGAATGGCCAACAATGCCGAACACCTCGCCGGTTTCAATGGTCATATCGGTGGGATGAAGCGCGGGGATCGCCCGGCCGCCCACCTGATACGATTTCTGTACCTGGTCAAATACAATCACGGTCAGCGCCTTGTGGGTGCAGCGTTAAAACCGGCGATTATAGCCCATCCGACCGGTAAACCCGAATTCGGGCACTGCCGCCCTTGTGGGTAGTTGTCCCTACACAAACCGTTACCTGACACTGTTCACCCGCTGGATTAAACTTGGATCGGAAAGGAACCTTCATTTTCTCCAGAGGCGCCAGCCCCAGAGGCTCACAACCGTGACCACCGAAAAACCAATCGCTCCCGCAAGGATGAACTCCACCCAGGCCTGGGTGACCTATCTCAGCAAAGTCGAGCTACCGGTACTGGCCAACACCCTCCGGCGCATCAACGAGCTGACCGACAGCCGCAACAGCACCGTCAACGAGCTGGCCAACGTGATTCTCAACGACGCCCAGCTCACCTCCCAGGTGTTGCGACTGTCCAACACGGTGTTCTACAACCAGACCCGGACCCAGGTCAGCACCGTCAGCCGGGCCATTACCCTGATCGGTTTCGATGCCGTCAAATCCATGGCCATCTCCTCGCTGATTGTCGATACCCTGCTCAAGCGCAATGATCGCCCCCATTTGCTGCGCTGCCTCGCCAGGGCCATTCATGCCGCGGTCCAGGCCCGATGCCTGATGCCCAAGCGCAACGAGACCGCCCTTGAGGAGGTGTTCATCGGGGCCTTGCTGATGAACATCGGCGAGCTGGCGTTCTGGTCCTGCGAAACCGAGCAGGCAACGGAACTGGAGGAGCGCATGCGTCTGGATGAGCCTCCCGTCGAGGCGCAAAAAGCGGTGCTGCATACCACCTTTACCGAGATCACCCGCGGACTGGTGGAGGCCTGGTCCCTGGGCCCTTTCATCAAGGATGTGGTGTCACCGGGGCAGGCCAATTCTCTGGGTTCCAGCCTGGTTCGCAACTGCGTCGATATGGCCCGGCTGTCCGAGCAGGGCTGGAGCGGGCCGCATATGGACAAGGCACTGGAGCGGTTGGGCAAGGACATTGGCGAGAGCCCGGCGGTGGTTCGGGACCAGCTCAAGGTGAACGCCTCAGAAGCGATGCGAGTTGCCGTTTCTCTGGGCATTCCGCAGGTTACCGCATTGATGCCGGGAGCCTCGGGCGCTTCGGCGGAAGCGGTCCCGGAAGCACCGAACATGGACCCGGAACTGCAACTGGAAATCCTGCGTGAATTGAGCCAATGCCTGGCCGAAAAACCCGACATCAACGAGGTCTGTCAACTGGTTATTGAAGGCATCCACAGGGCCATTGGCATGCAAAGGGTGGCGCTGCTGATGGCCGACCGAGCGGGAGACAAGCTGGTACCAAGGAAGCTTGGTGGCCGGGGAACCGAGGAGTGGCGGCAGCATTTTCTTATCCATAAGGATGGCACAGGGCCTCTGGGCGGACTGCTTCCCCATGCCCATGCGAGCATCTACCAGCCCAAACCAAACGCCGAAGGGGTACCCTACGACCGATGGCTGGGCAAAGTCCCTGCCCTTATCGGCCCCATCAAGGCCAATGGGCGGCTGGTCGGCTTGTTCTATGCCGACAATGCGGGGGGCGGCTATGTGCCCTCGAATGAGCAGCTGTCCGCCTTCGGCCACTTCCTCCAGAACGCCCAGCTTTGCCTGACCCTGATTTCTGGGCGGTAACCGGCCTAGAGATCGTAGAGTTTGGCCACGTGGAGTATCGGACCGCTTGGAGCGCCGGTTGGCGAACCGCCTGAGGGTTCAAGGCTGATGGCCAACGTCCTGCTACGAACAAGCTCCCTCATGGCCTGATCGGACAAGCGGATCCGGTGTGTGCCGCCTACCGGCACCACCCCGAGGGACAAAGGCGCTCCGTTCTCCGGCACGACCCACAGTTCATAGTCTTTGCTGGCACCGGCCGCTGTTGCCGAGACCGGTCTCAATCTGAGCAGGTTATCGCGACCTGCTTCGCTAATCAGCCACAGGGGGACATCGCTGCCAGACTGGACAATGGCCCCCGCCAGCTGCTGTTGGTCAACATCGGGTAAGGGCCGCTGAACCAACAATACCGCAAGCACCAGTGCAGCCGCAGTCGCCAGCAATCCCCATCCGGGCCAGAGCCAGTGTGTTCGGCTCCGGCGCTCTGCCGCCTTCGGTGCCTCTTCGGGCCACAACCGCCGGGTCACGGCCGACCAAATCTCCGCAGGCGGTTGCTCCGGTTCGGCGGAATTCGACAGCGGCCCCAGGGTATGCTCCCAGAACCAGACCTCCTGACGAACCCGGCCAGACTCCATCATCCAGCCCTCGAAACGTCGGCGCGCCTGGCCCTGCAAAGAGCCCAGCACGTATTCCGCCGCCAGTTGTTCAATGCGCTCAGCAGATTTTTTCATGGTTCCAGACACCGTTTCAGAGCAGCGAGCCCACGCCTTACCCAACTCTTGACCGTACCGATCGGTTTACTCAGTGCCGCCGACAGTTCGTCGTGCGTCAAACCGCGGTAGTACACCAACAGGATGCTGTCCCGCTGAACGTCGCTCAGCTGCTCGAGGCAGCCTGTGAGCTGGTTCGCACCGTCGCGGCGAAGGGACTCATCAAGGGGGCCGTGCCGGCCATCCTCAAGCTGCGCAAGCTGATCATCGCTGTCAGACAGCCTCGCCCTGCGTGCACGGATCAGATCCAGAGTCCGGTAGCGCGCAATGGTCATCATCCAGGCCAGTGGTGCCCCGCGGTCGCTGTGATATTCCCCCGCGTGATGCCATATCTGGATAAAACTTTCCTGAAGCGCCTCTTCGGCCAGCTCCCGCTGGTTGGCAAGCTTCAGGCACAACCCGAACATGCGTGCCGCAACCTGCCCATAGAGTGCCTCAAACGCCTGCCGATCCCTCGCCGCGACCCGTCGCAGCAAACGCATCAGCTCGTCCTGGTTCACGCTCCCGACTGACATACTTTCTCCCGGATAACAGAGCTCTCTACCTAGTACGGTCGAGGGCCAATATTAGTTGCATCCCAACTGCCAACTTTCTTTCAACGTGGCTGCATCTTTTTGCAAACCTGGCTCGTTCCCTCCAGTGCAACACCTCAGACCTTCATGAAAGGAGTTTGGTATGAACACGATTTTCAACCGCGCCGGTCTGGCCGCAGCCGTGGCGGGAGCCTGCCTGACGGCGGGCCTTGCCCATGCGTCAAGTCACCGGGAGGCACCGTTTATCACGGAGATGCCGAAAGTCGACGGCACCGATTTCTACATGTTTCGTAGTTACGAAAGCGGTCGGGAAGGCTTTGTCACACTCATTGCCAACTATCTGCCATTGCAGGATGCCTACGGTGGCCCGAACTACTTCGATCTCGACGATGATGCCATCTACGAGATCCATATCGACAACACCGGGGATGCGGTCGAGGACCTGACCTTCCAGTTCCAATTCTCCCCCGTCGAGAATCCGATCGTGCTGAACGTTGGCCCGGCAGGCGACCAGAAAGCGGTGGCCATTCCGTTGAAAGGCGCCTCGGCTGGCGTTGGCACCACACCTCAAGAAGGCGACAAGTTCCAGGTCAGCCAGGAATACGAGCTGACAGTGATCTCTGGCGACCGCCGGACTGGCACACGTCAGGCGGCCATGAATGCAACGACCGGCCAGCCCACCTTCCGCAAGCCCATCGATAACATCGGTGCGAAAACCTTCAGCGATTACGAAGCGTACGCCAACAGCCATATCTACGACGTTGCGATTCCCGGATGCTCGCCTAACGGCCGGGTGTTCGTGGGTCAGCGCAAAGAGGCGTTCGCGGTCAACCTGGGTGAGGTTTTCGACTTGGTGAACACCGACCCGATTGCGGAAACCGAGATTGAACGCAACGACGAGCAAAACGATCTGGCCGACAAAAATGTCACCAGCTTCGCTCTGGAAGTGCCCGTCGCCTGCCTCACAGGCTCTGCCATGACGGGCACCGGTGACCCGGTTATTGGCGCCTGGACCACCGCGAGCATTCGCCAGGCCCGTGTCATCAACCCGGCGCCCAAGTCAAACGACAAAGGCGCAAGCATCGAAGGTGGTGCCTTTACACAGGTTTCCCGCCTGGGCATGCCACTGGTGAACGAAGTGGTGATCGGCCTGCCGGACAAGGATGCCTTCAACGCCAGCGAACCGAAGGACGATGGCCAGTTCGCCACCTACGTCACCCATCCGACATTGCCTGAGCTGCTGGAAATCCTGTTCAGTTCAGCCGGCGCTACGGCCCCGAACAATTTCCCCCGCAACGACCTTGTTTCCGCCTTCCTGACCGGTCTGACAGGCCTCAACCAGCCCAGCGGCGTTACCGCCTCGGAAATGCTGCGACTCAACCCTGCCATTCCGGCGGTTGCTGAGAGCAGCCAGGATGATCTGGGCGCCCTCGCGGGCGACAACGCCGGCTTCCCGAACGGACGCCGTCCCGTTGACGATGTGGTGGACATCGCGCTTCGGGTTGCCATGGGCGCATTGACCACGGATGCACCGAATCGGGACGTACCCTTCACCGACGGTGTACGCGTTGATCCCCTGAACCTGCAGGAAACCTTCCCATACCTGGCAACACCGATTGCCGGTTCACCGAACGGTACGCCGTAAGCGCGGGAGGACACCATGAAAACCACCATCCACGTTCTGGCATCCACGCTGGCCGTCATGGCGCTGGCCGGCTGTTCGGACAACAGCCGTGCGCCCAGGGAGGCCTTGCCGGTCGACTTCACCTCGTTCGTAAAAACCGAGGTGCAGAAACAGGCGGTCGACCTGCAGCCGGTCAACATCAATCGGTTGGAGTTCACCTTCAATGACCAGAGCAATGAACAGGCCTACGACGATCTGTTCTTGCAATAAAAGCCACGGGCGGCACTCCTGTCTGGAAACTGCCGCCGTCGACGCTCCTGCCCGCTCGGGCAGGAGCGTTCGTTGTGGTTTTGTATTGCTCATCGGTTTGATAACTGTCGGAGCCGGCGTCAACGCGGCGCCGGCACCGATTGACACCCACTTTGCTGACAGTGAGGTGCTGATAGCACTGCCGGATGCCGCCCTGACCACCGGCGACCTGCCATCAAACCCGGAACAACTGGCCGATCGGGTCAGGCAACAGATCGATGAGGCCCGAGCCACGGGCGATCCCCGCTTCTACGGCTATGCCACCCGCGCACTGCAGCAGTGGCAAGGGCCCATGACGGATCGTCTGCTGGTACTCAGGGCCACGGTTCAGCAGAGCCTTCATAACTTCGACAATGCCCGCCGTGACCTATCCACTGTCATCAGCCGGGCCGCCAACGCCCGCCAAACCGCGCAGGCCATACTCTTACTGGCAAACCTTGAGACCGTCCAGGGCAATTACGGACGCGCCCGACAACACTGCGAAGACCTGCAAAACCGCATGCCTGGCCTGATTGCCGCGAGTTGTCTCGCCCAGGTTGACGCACGCACTGGCAATGCGCCCGGCGCCTACCGGGCTTTGGCCGGATACATGGTAACGGTGCCGTCCGACCGCACATCGCAGCTCTGGGCTGAAGGAACTCTGGGGGAAATAGCGGCGCAGCTGGGTATGCCGGAAGCCGTGGAACACTGGCAAAACGTACTGGAGGCTGACCCGGACGACCTGTACACAAGGGCTCAGTTGGTCGACTGGCTGATCCGTCAGCAACAGTTTGATCGGGCATTGGCGCTCACCAGCAACTACGAGCAAGTGGATGCATTGGCAGTGCTACGGGCCATTGCCATGCGCCAGTCTGGTCATCCGGAAGCAGACGACCTGACAGCCAGTCTGGATGAACGCTTCGCCGAAGCTCGCTGGCGGGGGAATTTGCTCCATGCCAGGGACATCGCGCGGTTCGAGCTCGACGTCAAGGGCAACGCCCAGGCCGCCGTTTCCCTGGCACTGGACAACTGGCAGGAACAGCGCGAACCGGCGGACACTCGCCTGTTGCTTCGCGCGGCAGAGGCCGCAGGCAGCCCATCCTCCGCACGTTTGGCGAGGGCCTGGCTGGCAAAGCAACACCAGGCCGACGTTCGTTATCCGGAGGAACAGCCATGAGAGGCTTCTCGCACGTACTGCGCTTTATGGCCTTCGGACTGTTACTGTCGCTAATCGCTAGCCTGGCCTACGGGCATAAGGCCAGCGACAGCTTCGTATACTACGATCAGGACGAATCGACCCTGCGTGTCGACGTGGCATTACGTGATCTGGCCCTGGTGCTTCCGCTGGATCGGAACCACGATCAGCTGCTCAGTGGCGCTGAATTGCGGGCGAGCCGAGGGAAGATCACGGGCTGGACTGAACAGGGCCTCCGGCTATCGAATGACAGCGGAGTCTGTCGCCTGAAAGGCCAGCAATGGGGGCTCTCCAGCCACAGTGACGGGCCCTACGCGGCTGCCCTTTACCAGGTAATCTGCCCAGACAACGGGATGCCCACCACGCTTCAGTACAATCTTCTTTTTGAACAGGACCCCTTGCACCGCGGCTTGCTCAGTATCGATACCGGAGCGGCAACAACACTCAAGGTGGCGACTCCGGATCAGAAAACTGTCGCACTTGCCGTCAACGGAGACGGCACAGCCCTGGCCCTGTTTGGCACGTTCCTGTACGAGGGGGTTCTGCACCTGCTGATCGGGCTCGACCACATCCTGTTCCTGCTGGTTCTGATCCTCCCGGCAACCCTCCGGAAAGGCAACGGATTTCCGGGGAGCAGACCAGGCGACACATTCCGCACGCGGCTCTGGAGCCTCGCGGGTATTGTCACGGCCTTCACGGTGGCCCACTCGATTACCCTGGGCCTCGCCGCATTCAATGTGGTTGCACTGCCGATTGCCTGGGTAGAAACCTTCATTGCCCTGTCCATCGCGCTGGCAGCCCTGAACGTGGTGTGGCCCGTGCTCGGCCGGAAGACCTGGAAGCTGGCTTTTGGTTTCGGCCTCGTACACGGCTTCGGATTTGCGAGCGTTCTCGGCGACCTGACGAATGGTGTGAGTGACCTGGCGCTGGCTCTCGCCGGCTTCAATATCGGTGTCGAGCTGGGGCAACTGGCCCTGCTGGTGGTGGCGTTCCCGGCACTTTACCTGCTGGCCAGTCACCGGGTGTATGAGAGGGCAGTCGTGCCTGTGCTCCTCGTCGCCACCGGTGCTCTCAGTCTGCTCTGGGTGGTGGAGCGTGCGCCCGTTTTCTGAGCGCACGCTGTCCCAGGTTAATGCAGCGCCCGCATCTGCCGTGGGTAGAGTGCGGCACTGACCTCGGGTTCCTCCAGAAGATTGGCCAGTTCCTGATCGACCTCGGTCTCGGCACCTTCCTCCGGCAGTGGCTCGAACAGGGTGCTGAGCCAGGACGCTACGGATGGCGCTTCGTCGCGCTTGTAATCCGTAGACAGCGCCTTGATCCGGCGGAAGCCGATGATGCGCTGGTGCTTGGGATCACGTATCTGTTCAAACCCGCGCCAGTAGACGTGGTCCCGGGTGTGCAGCTGTACGAACAGGGTATCGATGGGACCGTCCGCACCCTCGCTATCCTCCTGTGGGTCTTCCTGGGCAGCCTCGACTTCGAGATCGGGCTTCTTGTGGCGAATGGTGGTCCAGGCGGGGTAGAGCACCGCCACGGCGTCTGCTTCCACATGCTCGCGGGCGGCGCGGAGGATCAAACCCCAGCGGGCCTTGTCGGCATCGGTTTCAAGGGAATTGATGGGCAAGTCGTAGCTTTGTTCGCTGGACAGTACGATCGCCATCATCGGGGCATCAAGCTCCCCCATGGCCTCGGCCTGTGCTACTGATACCAGATCGTCGATTGCCATCGGTTGGTTCATAATACGCTCGCCTCCTCGATGCCATCAGGGTCTGTCAGGAAGAATGGGTCTTCCTGACTCACAGCATAGCCTGTTCCCGCTACAAAGATAAACGTGGAGTTTCGCCCGCCGGATCACAACCCCGGGATGGATAGTCAAAAGGCGTTGTCGAGTTTCTCGTACTGGCCGAACCAGGGACTGGCCTCTTCCAGCTGCGCCGCCAGTTGCAGCAACCGGGCCTCGCCACCATGGGGCGCGCCAAACTGCACACCCACCGGAAGCCCCGCTTTGGTCCAGTGCATGGGTACCGACATGGCTGGGGTCCCGGTCAGGTTGGCCAGCTGGGTGAAAGGCGTGCGCGCCAGGCTCTCGAGCGCCATCTGATCTACCTGGCCAGTGCGATGCACCAGCCTGCCGGCCTTCAGTTTGAGCATGATGCTGGCGGCAAACTTCAGGTGGGCCGGTGTTTCCAGTTGTCCGATGGCAGCTGGTAACTGGCCGGTGGTCGGGCACAGGTACAGATCGTACTGGCCAAAGTACGCGCCCAGGGCTCGGGCAAAATCGTTCCACTGCTGCCGGCGGCGTACGTAATCAGCCAGGGGCATGGTGTCACCCAGCATGCCGATCAGCCGGGTATCCAGCTCAAAGTCCTGGTCGCTGGCCCCGAACTGCGCCCGGGCCCGAGCCATGAGCGCAGACACTTCACCGAAATAGAGCCCCAGGTAGCAGCGGGCCAGGGCCATACCGTCGAACTCCGGCGCCGCGTATTCCACAATATGGCCAAGGCTCTCCAGAACGCGGGCGGTTTCATCCACGGCCGCGACACACTCGGGCGCCACCTCGGTGCCGTAGGGTGACGAGGTGAACACGCCGATGCGCAGATTGCCAGGCGCCTGCTGCATGAGATCGGCGTACGCCGCCACCGGCTCGGGGATCACAAACGGATCGCCAGGCGCCGCGCCCTGGAGCACGTCCAGCATGGCCGCACTGTCCCTCACCGTCCGGCTGACCACATGATCCGTGGACGCCCCGGTCCAGGCTTCGCCCACCAGGGGGCCGGAAGAAATGCGTCCGCGCGAGGGCTTCAGCCCGAACAGCCCGTTGTACGCTGCCGGTATGCGAATGGAGCCGCCGCCATCGTTGGCTCCAGCCATGGGAACAATGCCCGCCGCCACGGCCGCTCCGGATCCACCACTGGAGCCACCCGGAGTGAGCTCGGTGTTCCATGGGTTCAGAGTGGGTCCCCAGAGTACCGATTCGGTGACCGCTTTCAGACCGAACTCGGGGGTCGCGGTACGCCCCAGGAACACCAGCCCCCCGTTCCTGGCCCGGCGCACAAACTCCGAATCCCGGGTCGCAACGTTCTGCTTCAAACCACGACTGCCATAGGTACAGGGGTGCCCAGCCTGTTCCTGGGCCAGATCCTTCAGCAGCAGGGGGACACCGGCAAAGGGAGCCTGCTGCGGATACTCTTGGCTCAGGGCCTCGGAGAACTGTGGGTGGCAGATGGCGTTCAGGGTGCCGTTTACGCGGGTTGCCCGCTCCACCGCGGCTTCACAGACTTCCCGGGAACTCACTTCGCCGCGCCGGATCAGGTCGGCCAGGGCAGTGGCGTCGTATCGAAGGTATTCGGATTGCTTCATGGCGGGTTCCATTTTGTTATTCTGGTTTGGCAAACGTCACGGGTATAACGTTTATGGTCCGATTTCTCAAGCGCTTACACTGGCTGGTTCTGTTCCTTGGCCTCAGTTGCCCCATTCTGGCCTCCGGGGCTGAGCAGTCCACCGGAAACCAGGACAGGAAGGACTGGACCGATATCGTCCGAACGTCCCCCTACTGGGTCAGCCAGGGCGTCTTCGACAACATTCTCACTATACGGCGCTGGGTACTCAAGGAAACCGGCTACTGTGCCGAGAGCGACCGCCACGTGCTCTTTGACATGCGCGGGCGGTTTCTGGCCTGGATCAGCGACGGCCTGACGCGGGAGATCACCCAGCGCCGCCTTAATGAAACCCGACAATCTCTGCACGAGCGGGGTCAGGTGGATCACTGGGTGCCTGGCGACACCGGCCAGACCGGCTACCCCTTTGCCCTGGCCTGTGACCAGCCCCACGTGAACCTTGATGAAGCGGTTGCCCGCTATCTGGGCACCCTGCCGCCCGATCGGATCTGGGGCGCCTGGGATGACCTCGTCTTTGCCTCCAGCGACGCCCCCGGCGCGCTACACGAGGCGATGGTCTATGTGGTGGAACGGCGCAACAGTCAGAACCGGCTGACACTGCCAGAAGCCCTGCCCCGGTATCTGGCCGGCCAGATCCTGATTGAGAGCGGTGGCCAGGCCCGCGCCCACTCCAGGGCCAACGCCCGCGGCATACTGCAACTGTCGCCCTCAGCTCTCGCCGATTGCCAGATTGCACCGGACAACTACTGGCACCGCCTGGCCCAGATAGATTGCGCCCTGCGCCTGATGAATCAGAACGCCCGCAACCTGCAGCCGGTGTTCAACCAGCGATTCGGCCACCTGCCAGAGGACAAGCGCAATCGCCTGTTCACTCTGCTGCTGATTCAGGCGTATCATGGCGGCGCCGGTCGGGTGCAGGCGCTGCTTGAGGATCCGCTGCTGTCGAAACCAGCCGAATATTTCGCCGACAACCACGAGCGCTTCAGCGCCGGTGACATTGCCTTCGGCCTGATCTTCCACAATCTCGGGCGCGACCGGCTGGGGCTGGCCTCCCTGTACTACGTGGCCGATGTGCAGCTGGCCACCGAAGCCCTGTGTCGCACCGCCCGACTCAAATCAACGGAATTCTGTGAATGGAGCTAGCCCTCACGCCCGCAGCCTTTCTACCGGAAAGCCTGAGCCTCCCCGTTGCACTTTTCCTGCTGGCCTGTTCCACCATCACATCCATGATTACCGCCAGCCTGGGCGCAGGAGGCGGCGTGCTGCTTCTGGTTCTGATGGCCTCCTGGATGCCGCCGGCGGCGATCATTCCGGTCCATGGCATGATTCAGCTGGGTTCCAATGTCGGACGGGCGGCCCTGACCTGGCGGCATGTGGACTGGCGGGTGATTGCAGCCTTTGCTCCCGGTGTTCTGGTGGGCGCAGCAGTGGGCGCCTGGCTACTGGTGAACCTGCCCGCCCACATCTGGCAGCTGACCATCGCGCTGTTCGTACTCTACCTGTGCTGGGGGCCGCCTTTGCCCAAGGCGGCACTCGGCACCCCCGGGGTCTTTGTGGCATCGGCGCTGACCAGTTTCATCAGCCTGTTTGTGGGCGCCACCGGGCCACTGGTCGCCGCGTTTATCAAACAGATTCACGGGGACCGGTTCCGCACCGTGGCAACGTTCGCCACCGCCATGACGCTCCAACACGCCCCGAAGGCTCTGGTTTTCGGGGCGGCCGGTTTCCTGTTCTTTGAATGGCTGCCCTTTATCCTGGCAATGATTGCGTGCGGCTTTGCCGGTACCTGGCTCGGACTGCATGTGCTCAGGTCTCTGAGCAATCGGCGTTTTACTCTGATTTTCAATATCGTCCTGACAGCCATGGCGATCCGTCTGCTATGGCAGGCCAGTGCCTCAGCCAGCTGGTGGTGAAGACACAACCACCACCGCATTCCGGCCACGGGATTTGGCAATGTAGGAGCCCTCATCCGCCCGGGAAATAACCTCCCGGGGACCGCTGTCTTCGGTCGTCAGCTCGGTGAGACCAATACTCGCGGTCACGCCGAACGAGCGTCCGTCGTGCTCAATGCGCAGCCCCTCCACGGCCGACCGTATACGCTCGGCCAGTGCCTCCGCCCGGGCCAGGCCACAGGCCGGCAGAATGATCCCGAACTCGTCGCCACCCAGGCGAGCCACGGTATCGGACTGGCGCACGGACTCCCGGAACAGCTCCGCCAGGCGCTTCAGGAGATCGTCCCCAACCAGGTGCCCACCCACATCGTTCACCGGCTTGAAGTGGTCAAGGTCGATAAGCATGAGCACAGAAGAGGCGTCCTGGCGAGAAGTCTCGCCCAGGCATTTGATAAGGGATGCGTTGAAGGCCCGACGGTTCAGGAGATGGGTCAGGCTGTCGTGAGTCGCCTCCCAGGACAGCCGCTCTTCCTGCCGGCGCCGGTCGCTGTCGTCCCGAAGCACGAACACCAGGCGCTCGTCCTCCCGGCCCCGACGAATGTGCAGCATGGTCAGATCGATGGCAAAGCTCTGGCCCAGTCTATTGGCCAGCGTTACGTAAAGACTGTCGAGATCTTCACCGGCCAGGAACCTGTCCCGATGCAACGGCCCCTCCTCGTTCTCGATGGAGACAAGCTCAAAGAAATTTCTGAGCAAACACTCGCCTTCGGTACCCAGGAACCGGCAGGCCGCATCGTTCGCGTAACGGATCACACCGGTGATATCCGCCATGAGCACCCCCTCCTGCAGCACACCAAGGATCGTCTCTGCACGTTGCTGCTCGTCGCGGAGCGCCTCCTCCACCTCCAGTTCGCGGGAGATGTCACGCACCACAGTGATGGTACCGAGGGCCTTTTCCGGCGTCTGGATCGCCGCGGTCATGACATCGCCCCAGACCACCTGATCCGGGTCGGTAGTCTCCAGCCTCAGCCGCCCGCGGAACACACTCTGGTTCCGGATGGCCATCTTCCAGCCGGCTACCGCCTGCGACCGGTCGGCTTGATGCACCCGTTTCGACAGGTAGCTGTAGGTAAGCTCCTCGGCCGGCAAGCCGATGATGGCCTCGAACGCCGGGTTGGCAAATTCGATTCGCCCCAGAACGTCGGTCTGGACAATGCCGATCGGCGCGCTCTGGGTCAGTGAACGAAAGAAGGCTTCGCGCTCCGCCAACGAACCCAGTACCTCATCACGTTCGTCCATCACGGTGTTGAATATCTCCGCCACCTGGCGGATTTCGGTGCCACCGGAGACACTCACCGGCTCCGACCGCATACCCAGGTGACGCTCGCGGATCTGCTCACCAAGGGCCGTCAGCGGTGCCATCAGTCGACTGAAGCGCCAGAGTGCCAGAGGTGCGATCAGCAGGATAACCCCCAGCAATGTCCAGACAAACGCGTCCAGCGTTCGGGTGATGGGTGCCAGCGCTTCCCGGGCCGGCCAGGAGGCTGCCACAAACCAGGGCACCTGGCTCATCTGCTGCACCGAGAGAATCGTGCGTTCACCGTCAGCAGCCCGGGTTTCCAGGGTGCCTTCAAAGCCCCCCATGGCGTCCTGAAGCACCGGATTGGCCACCCTCACTGGCGACATGATCCGGCCATCCCGCTCATCGGCCACCACTATGCCGCTGCGCGTGGCCAGGCTCAGCCGCCCGGTCTCCCCGATGCGCAGACCGATGAACTGCTTCAGGAAATTGTCGCCTTCCAGGAGGATGGCCCCACCGATCATTCCGATGAACCGCTGCCTGTGGTCAAAAATCGGTGCCGCAATCATGACCGCCGGCTTGTTCTGGTAGTTGGAACGGTAGGGCTCGCTGATTACCGGTGTGAGCATGGACGACACTCGCTGGAAATACTCCCGATCACGAACACTCAACCCCGTCTGCCGGAATGCCTCCGGGTGTTCGGCCACCACGCGGCCGTTTTCATCCACCAGATAGATACCGTCAAAGAGATGCTGCAGGGCGGTTTGCCGTCGCACCAGAACCCGCGCACGGGTCTTGAGTACCTGGTCGGACATGGTGAGGCTCTGGGCCACGTGATTGAGGGCTTCCAGCCGGAGGGCCAGCTTGTCGTCCAGTTCCTCGGCCACCAGGGCGGCAATGGTCTGGACCTGGCTTTGCGCCTGCTGTTGAAGCTCCGCCCGACTCAACAGGGAGCCGGCCACCGTCACCAGCAGCGCCGAGAGCAGAATGCCGCCAATAACCAGCGCGACCGCCCGGTTGACCAGACTGCCAAACCAGCGATGTCTCAGCATGACAGCCGCACCTCAGGGCGGACCCGACAAACAGCGATGATCTGTTCCTCCTGACTGCAACGGCTTCTTGTGATCCTGATGATGGTCCAAGTCTATCCAGCAGGCGCTTGAATGTCAGGTCACAGGCTTGCATACTTAATGATAATCGTTATTATTAATATCCATTTCCGCATTTCGAGAGCGCGTCGAAACATGAACTCCCTTTTACCCCTGACCGACGGCCCTATTGCCCAAGTTATTGATATGGGAGGCCCTGTGATGGTGGTGCTGCTCGCACTTGCCGTGTTCGGGCTGGTGACTTTCGTGTATTTGATGCTCCTGGGCAGCTGTTACGCACCGCGTCTCTCCGGACGTCTTAAAAAAACTGTAATGAACTGGCAGAGCAATCCCGACTCGGTGCGCCCCGCCGAAGTCCGTAGCCAGGCCGGGCGCTGGGGCCGGATGAATCCACTCCTGCACCTGGTGACCAACACCATTGAGGCCCTGCAAAAACGCCAGGACGACCGACAGATCCGCGAGACCGCAGCGCGGGATGCCCAGCACGCCCTGGAGCCCTTCGAAGCGCCCCTGAAGATTATTGAGGTGATCGCGGCGCTAGCGCCCCTGCTCGGCCTGCTGGGTACGGTGCTTGGCATGATGGAAGCATTCAGCGCCATGGCGGCCACCGATGGCCGGGCCAACGCCACCCAGCTCAGCGGCGGTATCTACGAGGCGCTCACCACCACAGCTGCGGGTCTGGTGGTTGCCATTCCGTTTGCCGCCCTGGCCGCCTGGATTGAATTCCGTCTGCGCCGGATTCACAAGACCATCAACAGCACGCTGGTTTCCATCCTGCACATTGTGCCGGAACAGACTCTGGACGCCCCGGAATCCAGCGGCACCGCCTCAAAAAGCCGGCTTGCGGCCGAACCGGACAGCGAGCCTGCCGACAACCCTGCCGACAACTACGCCACAGCACAGGGTCAGCGATTCGCCCATGCAACTGGTTGAACCGCGGCCCAGCCGGCCGATTCCCATCCGCATCACGCCCCTGATCGATGTGGTGTTCATCCTGCTGGTGTTCTTCATGCTCACCACCCGCCTGCTGCCGGTGGATTATCTGGAACTGGCCAACGACACGGCCAGCCGAACCTCGGCAACCGGGGAACCTCTGCCGGAGCTGACCGTTATCGCATCGGGCGAAGTCCGCTGGCGGGAGCAGTCCTTCACACTCGATCGGTTGGTCAAGAGCCTGACAAGCGCTGGCATCGGGGAGGTTAACCTGGCAACCACCAA
This sequence comes from Marinobacter gudaonensis, assembly GCF_900115175.1. NCBI lineage: Bacteria > Pseudomonadati > Pseudomonadota > Gammaproteobacteria > Pseudomonadales > Marinobacteraceae > Marinobacter > Marinobacter gudaonensis. The sequence continues at coordinate 2,506,446 of NZ_FOYV01000001.1, read as the reverse complement.
CAACACGCCGCTGGGTACCTTCACCCGGACCCTGAGCGTCCTGAATGACGGTGGCATCGAAACCCACTGGCAGAGGACCAGGCCCCCGACACCATGAGCGATCTGGTTCCACCTCCGTTCACCTCCGGCAAGACACTGATGGAACGCGTAGAGGATGCGCTTCTGCCGTTGATCAATCTGGTGTTCCTGCTGCTGATGTTCTTCATTGTTGCCGGTCAGTTGGCCGACGCGCCCCTGCCGCCACTGCCGGGCACCGGACAGACCGAGGACCGCAAGGCCCCCGAGGCCGACCTGATCGTGACTGCCGAGGGCAACTGGCAGGTGGGGGAAACACCGGTTGATCGGAACTCCCTGATTGCACAACTACCGCAACCCAATGGCCAGCAGCCTCTGAAGATTGCCGCCGCAGAGAACACCACCATGGCGGATCTGGAGTCGCTGTTCAGGCTGCTGGAGCGCGCCGGATACCGGGACATTCTGTTGCTCACGGAGCCCGGCCAATGATGCCGCGGCCACCTGCCTTTCGCTGGGTGCTTTTGCTACTGGCCGGGGTTATTACCGCGGCTGGCCTGGTGCTCGCTGCACCGGAAAAAACCGTGGAGCTCCACACCCTGGGTGAGTCTGCCGTGAACACCGCACCGGCTATCCGCATCAGATTGGCCGGAGAACCGGCACCGACACCGGAGCCCGAACCAGAGCCAGAGGTGCAGCCGAAGCCAGCGCCGAAACCAGAGCCTGAGCCAATGCCGGAACCTGAACCGGAGCCGAAACCCGAACCCGAGCCAAAGCCTGAACCCAAACCCGAACCGGACCCGGAACCGGTCAAACAGCCAGAGCCGGTGCAGGAAACCACACCCGAGCCTGAAGCATCCGAGCAGGCCGGTGAGGATCCGGCTGCCACGCGCACCGAAGAGCCTCCGTCCCAGGCAACGGTTCCGCTGCAGAATGCCGGCGTGCGGTCGGCGGTCGACAACTACCTTTCTAAGCTGAGCCGACACCTGTCCCGTTATTACGAGTACCCGCGGCGGGCCCGACGCCTTGGCCAGGAAGGTACGCCGGTGATCGTGTTCGAATTCCGCCGGGATGGCTCACTGATAGGCCACAGCCTGAGAACCGGCTCCGGGCACCAGCTTCTGGACGAATCCGCGCTCGCGATGCTGGAGCAGGCAGCCCCACTGCCCCCGGTGCCAGACGACATCAGCGGCCAGAAATTCCGCTACGCTCTGCCGGTTCGCTTCAGTCTCCGCTAACCGACAGGGCCATGCGCCAGCGTGCAGCAGCCGCCGCCCAGAGCGCACCAATCAGGTGCCTCGGGCCCTCGACCCCCATCTCCCCGAACTCTTTATCGGCAACCACAACTTCGGCAATCCATTGAATTAAATATACTTTCCAGGGCTGACATTGTTCTGGCATGGTCCCTGCACTCCACCAGGTATCGAAGCCACTGGCGGTTTCGTTCACAGCGACAGATACATTCAGACGACGGCGTCTACGTGCACCTGCACTTTGCAGGCAGCAGGTAGCGCCGTTTTTTTATGGCCGGATTAGACACGCGGCCAACGAACAGAAGTCAGGGGAAACCAATATGTCCTACATCGCGCCTTCGGAATTCGTCACCAAAATGGTCGACGCCGGCGAATCCAAGATCTACATGTCCACCCGCGACACACTCATCCGGGCCTTCATGGCCGGCGCCATCCTGGCCCTGGCTGCGGCCTTTGCCATCACCGTCGCCGTAGAGACGGGCGTCTTCCTGATCGGCGCCATCCTGTTCCCGATCGGGTTCATCATGCTTTACCTGATGGGCTTCGATCTGCTCACCGGGGTCTTCATGCTCACTCCGCTGGCCCTGCTGGACAAGCGGCCGGGGGTAACGCCGGCGGCCATTCTCCGCAACTGGGGCTGGGTGTTCCTGGGCAACCTGGGCGGCGCACTCACCGTGGCGGTGATGATGGCGTTCATTTTCACCTACGGTTTTAACACCGACCCGGGTGCGGTCGGCGCCAAGATCGCCAGCGTTGGCGAGGCCCGGACACTTGGTTACGCCGAGTTTGGCGCCGCCGGCTGGGCCACCATCTTTATCCGCGGCATGCTCTGTAACTGGATGGTGTCCATGGGCGTTGTCGGTGCCATGATCTCCACCAGCGTCAGCGGCAAGTTCCTGGCCATGTGGATGCCGATCATGCTGTTCTTCTTCATGGGTTTTGAGCACTCCATCGTCAACATGTTCCTGTTCCCGTCCGCCATCATCATGGGCGGCGAGTTCTCGGTGATGGACTACCTGTGGTGGAACGAGATTCCCACCGTGCTGGGTAACCTGGTGGGCGGCCTGGCATTCACCGGCCTGACGCTTTACACCACCCACGTGCGCACGGCACCCAAGCGCCAGATACCCGGCGCCTACAATGACGGGGCCCTGGCCCGCTCCAACTGAGCCAGAGCCTGACTGGACACTCCGGCGGCGCTGCCGCCGGAGTTGTCTTTTGAAGGAAACCACGCTGACCATGGCCTCAACACTGTCGATTACCACAGGCCAGCACTCCCAGGCCGGTCGAAAGCCGGTAAACCAGGATTTTCACGGGTTACTGGTGCCGGACAATCACCAGCTGGTTACCAAGGGCATTGCCGTAGCCCTGGCCGACGGCATCAGTTCCAGCAACGTCAGCCAGGTTGCCAGCGAGTCGGCGGTGGCGGGGTTTCTCACCGACTACTACTCCACCCCCGACAGCTGGTCGGTCAAGCAATCCGCCCAGCGGGTGCTACGGGCCACCAACGCCTGGCTCCATGCCCAGACCCGACAGAGCCAGTACCGTTACGACCGTGACCGGGGTTATGTCTGCACCCTCAGCGTGATGGTGCTGAAGTCCGCCACCGCGCATCTCTTTCACGTGGGCGACAGCCGTATCTATCGGGTTCACCCGGACCGGCTCGAACAGCTCACCTCGGACCACCGGCTCTGGCTGTCCCCGGAGCAAAGCTGCCTGACCCGGGCCATGGGTATCGGGCACCAGCTGGACATTGATTACCACCAGATTGGCATTGTTCCCGGCGACACCTTCCTGCTGACCACCGACGGCGTTCACGAACACCTGGAGGATCGCACCATGGCGGCCACGATCCATGCGGCGGGTGACGAGCTGGACCAGGCCGCACAGGCGCTGGTGGCACAGGCCCTGGAAAATGGCAGTGACGACAACCTGACCGCTCAGGTAATCCGGGTCGACTCGGTGGCCTCCGACACCGACAACGCCGAACTTTTTCGTGAACTCTCGGAGCGGCCCTTTGCCGATGAACTGCGCCCGGGACAGTTGCTGGACGGGTATCGGATTCTGCGGCAGATTCATGCCAGCAGCCGGAGCCATGTCTACCTGGCCGAGGATGAGGACAGCGCCGCACGCGTGGTATTGAAACTTCCATCCATGGAACAGCGGCACGACCCGGCCTATCTGGAGCAGTTTTCCACCGAGCAGTGGATTGCCCGGCGCATCAACAACCCCCATGTGGTACGCCCGTTCGAACCGGACCGGCGCGGCACGGTACTGTACCAGGCCACCAGATTCGTTGAAGGCTGCACCCTGCGCCAGTGGATGCTGGACAACCCGAAGCCCACACTGGAGAAGGTCCGGTCGCTGGTGGAGCAGATTGCCCGGGGTCTACGGGCCTTTCATCGGCTGGAAATGGTGCATCAGGACCTGAAGCCCGAAAACATCATGGTGGATGCCCACGGCACGGTGACCCTGATCGATTTCGGCGCCACCCGGGTCGCCGGTCTGGAAGAAGCGGCACCGTCGATCAATACAGGGCCCAGGGGCGCCGCGCTTTACAGTGCTCCGGAGACTCTCTTCGGCGAACCGGCCACCTGGCTGGCCGACCAGTTTTCAATGGGCGTCATCAGCTATCAGTTGCTCACGGGTAACCTGCCGTATGGTGCTGAAATCCCCAAGGCCCGGGGTACAAGCGATTTGAAGCGTCTCAGCTACCGGCCCGCACGACAGCTGCGGGACGATGTTCCCGGATGGGTGGACCATGCCATTGCCCGTGCGGTGCACCTCCAGCCTTACAAGCGCTACCCGGCGCTGTCAGAATACCTCACCGAGCTGCGCCGGCCCGGACAGGACTGGCAACAGCGTCAGCAGCAACCCCTGATGGAACGCCAGCCTGTGGTTTTCTGGCAGACCGTCTCGGCGCTCCTGCTTCTGGCCCTGCTCACGGTATTGGCCATCCGCTGACCTACCCAGCGAGCGATTTCTTGCCCAGGCAGCAACCACTTGCCCGGTTTCCGGGTACAGGATTGCCCCGCCCGTGAGCCGGACTGCCCCGAAACAACCTAGTCAACTGTTTTAACTGAATTTTCTCAACCTGGCATGGCACTTGTAGTCATCCCCGGTGTCCAGGGAGTAACCCAGGGACTTTTTTCATTCACACGTCATGGAGCAGACTATGCCAACTCCTTGTTATATCAGTATCGAAGGCCAGACCCAGGGCAACATCACTGCCGGTGCATTCACTTCCGACTCCGTCGGCAACATCTACGTGGAAGGCCACGAAGACGAAGTGCTGGTGCAGGAATTCAGCCACGTTGTCACCGTACCGACCGATCCCCAGTCCGGTCAGCCCTCCGGCCAGCGCGTGCACAAGCCGTTCAAGTTCACCTCGGCTCTGAACAAGGCCACTCCGCTGATGTACAACGCCCTGGCTTCCGGCGAAATGCTGCCGAAGGTTGAGCTGAAGTGGTACCGCACCTCCGTCGAGGGCAAGCAGGAGCACTTCTTCTCCACCATCCTCGAAGATGCCACCATCATCGACATCAACTGCAACATGCCGCACTGCCAGGACGCCAGCAACGCCGACTTCACCCAGCTGGTCACTGTGTCCCTGTCCTACCGCAAGGTCACCTGGGAGCACGCTGTTGCAGGCACCTCCGGTGCCGACGACTGGCGCTCGCCGATCGAGGCGTAATATACACACGCCTCAGCGTTATGTTGCCCCGACCTTCGCGAGATCGTCGGGGCATTAGCTATGGGACTTCAGGAATTGAAAAACATGAGCGACACCATCACTGAGAATGATGTCGATATCATTCGGGCAATCATCGGCTCATTTTACGGACATGGAAACGCCCGTCTTTTCACATCGTCGTCGATCTCGGATGACACGATTATAAGAATTGTTGAACTACTGGCTGATATGGAGGACTGCAGCACATGGATTGATGCTGTTCCAAACCCTCAGGATCTCCTCTTGCCAGCACACAAAATCAGGAAATGGGCTTTGCGAGTTCTCAGGAAGTCGGGTGAGCCTTTTTTGCTGGGCAATGTGCGCATTAACATGATGTGCAAGCGTTTTCGCGCGGCTCAGTTCAAACCAGCTATAATCGACTCTCTAAATTGAACAGGGATGTGTTTCATGAAATCGTCTGTGGTGTGTGGTCTTTTTTTTATATGCCTCATCTCAGGTTGTGCTTCCTTTAAACAACCCACCAAGTTCCGCACTTCCAACGACATCGTGTTCAAATTGGATAGCAGCGAGTTTGACACTGTCGATATCCAACCCTCCGAGATACAGCTATGGCGCGACTCAAAACTGGTTGGATCTGTTATGACGATGGATACCAACCCAGAGTTCTCGACAGCGGTGGAAGAATTGATGGAGGGGTATCAGCAAGCGCAGAATTCTGCAGGTGATATAAGAAAACTGGTTTTGAACAAGGGTGTCTACGGTTTTTCCGCAACGATCAATGGATACACCACCGCCTTCATCGCCACGTCGAGACAACCGTCTCAATGGATTACGATCAGCGCAGATGAGGATATTTTCGATCAGGTTTTATCGACTTTAAGAGAAAATTAGGCGCTGAAAATGCCAGCATTTGAGCTGACTCGAGAAATGGAGCGAACCAAAGGCCTATCGGCTCCAGGGACCGGGCGGGTGCCAAGTCTCGCTGCGCGCATCCACGGCTTTACCCTCCATTGCAGGACCGAGAAACTCAACTATCGCTTCTACGACCTCTGAAAAGGCCTCAGTCACATGATCCTGGCCAAGGCGGTTACGGAAAGCTTTCCACTGTGGCTGTTTGCTATCCATAAAAGCGTCAGAAAAGGGATTGGTTTCAGGGATTTCTGTCCCGCGTTTCTGGAAAGTGCCGTCAACAGCACCCTTCAGGTTTTCCAACCGGAATTTGTACTGGCGGGACATCAGCCAGATATCGTAAAAGTCCTTCATCCGGCTGTTCAGATCACCCAGCTTCACCATCGCCTGGAACTTTTCGGCTATGGCCGATTCCGGCGTGTAACACTTGATTCGGGCGGCGGGAAAATCCAGTAACACCGGAAATTCCAACCAAGATGGGAACGGAAATATGGGATCTCCAAAGCCCATATCCAGTTGCATCGGAATTCTGGCGTTGTCGAGAAAACCGATGAAGGTCACCCTCAGCCCCTGGTAGTCCGCATCTTCGGTGATTGTTTCTGCCTTGAGGGTATCCGAATCGAAGTGCAAACCGTCATCCACCACCTCAGTGGCGATAATGTCCCTCACCTGAGACAGAATAGCCGCCGGTTCATTGCTGGTCTGGCCCAGCATATCGATATCCCGGGTCGGTCGGCTGGTCGGTCCCTGCATTGCCCATAGCATCAGTGCACCCTTCAGGGTATAGCAGCCACTGTGGGGCGATTGACTCAGCCGATACAGAAACCGCTCCATGGCGTAATACTGCAACAATTCTTTAAAGGGGCGCTTTTCTTGCCGGGCTTTATTCAGTAGTTTCTGACGAACGGACGCGGCAGTGTTTTTGGCCATCGTGATCTCCTTTCACTTTGGTTATTCCGTTGAAGGACTGCTTCGATTCACAACTTGGCTTCCACGTAGGGGGCCATCACATTGGCGACCCGGCAAATTCTGGCGTATTCCATCAGCTTGCCCGGCAGAAAGGTTTTACGTATGCGATAAAGCTCCAGTGCCTCCAGCACCACATCCATGCCGATGCGGTTGCGAAACTTGAAACAATCCGCCAGGGTTTTTTCTGGATTGTAAACCTTCAGCGCGATGCCATCTGCGTCGACCTGTTCAATGCCTGTACTAAAGGCCTGCCCGGAGAATCGGTACCCGGCCACCGGCGGATAATCCAGAACCGGGAGGCGAGCCTCCCGATCCACCGCCAGATGCACCTGGTGGGGAATATGCGTCGTAATGCCGTGCCAGTCCAGCGCAGAAATCAGGCAAAGCACGGCATGGGGGAAACGCGTCGCGGCGATCACCAGATCCGGGTTTTCGATAGGAGGCAGGTCCGCCAGCCGGTACAGGCCACGGCTGACCGGCTCTATCAGCCCCTCGTCCCGGAGCTGATAAAACTGATAGCGATTATAACCCTGGGCCAGTGCCTCGCTCAGGCGCAGCTGGCCGCCGCGCTGGCGGAACAGGGTTTGAAGTTGTGCTCGGGAGAATTGGGCAGAGCCGGATCCAGACAAATCGTCACCATTTATTGATATATGGTGACAGTTTGTCTGATTAACGTTGAGGGTTCAAGCGGCGGCTTCGTCGGCGCTGCCAAGCGAATCGCTGTGAGAGGATGTCGAAAACTGGATATCCAGGTTTTCCTGACTCTGGATGGATCTAATACGGGGTCAGGGTCAACCAGTCCATAGCAAACCATAAAATCGAACGTTAAGCTTATCTATTCTTACGCATCCGTGAATTGGCCAGGTACCAAGTTTGCATAAAACGCCCCTACCAACCCAGACCGCCGTCAGCCTCGGCAAACTCATGTGCGCCGTCACCCGCGACCACCTCTGGCAGCCCGCCAAAGCGTGGATTCGTGAGCGCCATCCGGGCAGCCTCCTGCACTGCCGGGTAGGCTCAGGCCAGGCTACCTATCATCGTTTCGATGCCCACACCGGGCAGCACCTGATCACCTATGGTGTCCGTATGATTGCCGCCAAGCACCGACCGGAAACTGCCAGTGGCTGGCTGTCGGGGCGGGAGATTTGCAAGCGGGGGTATTTTGACGGCGAGCTGAGCACCCTGAATCTTCTGGCCCATACCTGTTGCCATGAATTCGCCCATCTGTTGCAACAATGCGCCGGTCAGCGCTACCGGGGCTCGGTGCACAACCTGCATTTCTACACCATTCTCGATGAGCTGCACGAAAGCGGGGCAGCCCGGACCACGCGGACAGCCTTGGCGGAGCTGGCGGGCGAGCAGGGCGTGGCGCTGCCAGACACACCGTTTGCGCCCGTCGATACCCGCCAGCAACTGGCCCGCTGGCAGGTGGGCGATACCGTGCGTTTCGGCACCGGTCGCCGGGAACTGCACGGAGAGATCGTCCGGGTCAACCGCAAGACCTGCACCGTGGACGGTATTGGCCCCTCGAAAGGGGTGCGCTACCGGGTACCGGTGCAGATGCTGAGTCCACTTACACCGCCTCGGTAATGACCGGCAGCAAGCTCCGGATCTCCGGCAGGCAGGAGCCACAATTGGTACCACACCGCAACGCCTGCCCCAGGGCCTCCACGCTGTTGGCGCCCTGCTCGATGGCTTTCTGTATCTGACGGTCGCCTACCTGAAAACAGCTGCAGACCAGGTTGCCCATGTCATCGCCATCCAGGGCTCTTGCCGCCAGCAGGCCTCTGCGGGTGGCCTCATCAAGCTCCGGCAGGCTGAAACACTCTGCCACCCAGTCCATGGCTGGCAGGGCGTTCGGATCACGGTCCACCATCAGCACCGCCTCCAACTGACCGTTGCGAATCCGGGCCGCCCGGAACCGTCCCTCCCGAGCATCCTGCATCACCAGTTGCGGGGCGCCACCCAGCCAGTCTGCCACCGCCTCGGCCCAGTCCACGGTCGAATGTCCGGCCACGAACCAGCTCTCACATTGCGCGATTGGCTGGTGGGCCCAGTAATCCGCCTGCCAGCGCCTGGGCCGGTCACGACGAACCAGCAGACGACCATGCCAGCGCGCGGGCCATTCGGCGAGGGCGGCACGGCCGTGTTTGGCTTCCGGCTGACCGGACACCGGGTCCACCAGGCTGTCGGTAAGTGCGGTGGCCAGGCCCTGACCGGTGAACTGCCGGTTCCAGTGGATCGGCACAAACACTTCGCCCCGTCGCTGCTCAGGCGCCACCCGCACCCGGCCAATGAACTGACCATGGGCGCTGGTGAGTGTGGCCAGCCCGCCGGGCATCAACTGGTATGCGCGGACATCCTCCGGATGCACATCGATGAACGGCTCCGGTCGGTGAGCCAGCAAGCGTCCCGACCGTCCGGTGCGGGTCATGGTGTGCCACTGGTCGCGAATACGGCCGGTGTTGACCACCAGGGGAAACACCTCCGTGGGCGGGCGAACCGGCAGGCGAGAGCCAACCGGTATCAGTCGGGCCCGCCCGTTGCCGGTAGCAAAGCGGCCGTCCGTGAACAGCCGTTGGGCGCCAGCATCGGCGTCAGGCTCCCCACCTCTCGCCGGCCACTGGGTGGGTGCCAGTCGCTCGTATTGCCAGTCGGTGAGGTTGGCGAGGCCGGAAATGTTGAAGAAGCGCGCCCCATCGTTCTCAAAACCGGAGAGTCGGGCATGTTCCCGAAAGATGTCCGCCGGGCCCTGGTAATCAAACCCCGGGCCATGGCCCAGCGCCCGGGCCACCTGGCTGACAATCCACCAGTCCGGCCTGGCCTCCCCCGGCAGCGGAAGAAACCGGCGCTGGCGCGAAATGCAGCGCTCGGAATTGGTGACCGTGCCGTCCTTCTCGCCCCAACCCGCCGCGGGCAGCAGGATATCCGCGTAGCGCGCAGTATCGGTTTCCCGCACACAGTCCGAGACAATCACAGTGGGACATCGGGCCAGCGCCTGGCGGATACGATCGGTCTCCGGCAGACTCACCGCGGGGTTGGTCGCCATGATCCACAGCACCTTGATCTCGCCCCGTTCCACCGCATCGAACAGGTCCACCGCTTTCATGCCGGGCCCGTCCGCCACGGAGTCTGTGCCCCAGAAACGGGCCACCCGGTCCCGGGCTCCCGGGCTGTCGTAGTCCATGTGAGCCGCAAGCGTGTTGGCCAGCCCGCCCACTTCGCGGCCGCCCATGGCGTTGGGCTGGCCGGTCAGGGAGAAGGGCGCCGCACCGGGCTTGCCAATCCGGCCAGTGGCCAGGTGGCAGTTAATAATGGCGTTGCCCTTGTCGGTGCCGGCCGAGGACTGGTTGATACCCTGGGAAAACGCGGTCACGGTGCGAGGGTGCTCCGAGAACCATTCATAGAAACGGTTTACCTCCTCCACCGGCAGATCACAGAGGCTGGCCACCGCGTCCACGTTGGGCGCCACGGAGCGGGCAGCGGCGAGGCTGTCCTCGTAACCGTCGCAATGAGCGTCAAGGTAGTGCTTGTCCACCACACCATGGTGCGCGAGCCAAACCAGCAGACCGTTGAACAGAATGGTGTCGGTGCCCGGCCGCAATGCCAGGTGCAGGTCCGCCAGGTCGCTGGTGGCGGTCCTGCGTGGATCAATGACCACCACTTTGCGGCCCGGACGGGCCGAGGCCTGCATGCGCTGGTATAGCACGGGATGCGCCCAGGCTGCGTTGCTGCCAGCAATCACCAGCAGGTCGGCCAGCTCAAGGTCCTCGTAGCAGCCCGGCACCAGATCGCCCCCGAAGGCGCGCTTGTGCGCAGCCACGGCCGATGACATGCACAGGCGGGAGTTGGTGTCCACGTGCGGGGTGCGGATAAAGCCCTTCGCCAGCTTGTTGGCCACATAGTAGTCCTCGGTCAGCAACTGACCGGACAAATAGAAAGCCACCGATCCCGGCCCGTGCTGGTCCACCGACTCCCGGATCGCTCCTGCCACCTCGTTAATGGCGGTGGACCAGTCGGTGTCGCGCCCCCGGACAGACGGCTTTAACAGGCGCCCCTCCGGCGTCAGGGTTTCATGCAGAGCGGAACCTTTGACGCACAGCCGACCGCGATTCGCAGGATGGGTCTGATCGCCCTCGGTACCGGTGGCTTTGGCGTTTACTCCGCAGCCCACACCACAGTAGGGGCAGGTGGTCTTGACGGTTGCGGACGAATGATCGGTGCTGGTCACGGCGCTTCCTCATGCATCAGACACAAAAAAGCCCGCCGGATTCAGGCCGTGGGGGCCATCATGGGCGGGCTTCTTTGCCAGTGGAATCAAATTTTCTTGAACGTATTCAGAAGTACCTGCAATAACAGGGCCACCCGGCAATGTTGGCACTCCTGGCCAGCCGGGCGCGCCCGACAAGGGTTGTCCTTCGGCGCGACCCTGGCGCCGGGGTGCGCCCTGGTTTCAAATTGGTGCAAATTTACGCAATGCCGCACTAAAACAACCCGAGTCTTTGCCCGCGCTCTCCACCTGCCCTACCTCGTGATTTTATAGGTTGCTGTTTTAAATGACCTTTTAAATATGGCACAGCACGTGCAGTGTCATACACAGAGACGCGCGTTCACGATTTAACAGACAACTGATTCCCAGGCACAGGCGCCTGCTTTCCGGAGACGGAGGGCAGGCGTTTTTGCGTTTGGGCCAAACAGAATGAGGTATCGCCATGTACACACTCATACACCGAACCGCTAGAAGGCTCTGCAGTCTGCTGCTGCTGACATCGCTCTGGGGCACCACTGCCCTGGTGCACGCTGAGGTGGGGCCGGCGGAAAAGCCGGACCTCAAGCTGGGCTTTATCAAATTGACCGACATGGCCCCGCTGGCTGTCGCCTGGGAACAGGGCTTCTTTATGGACGAGGGCCTGTTCGTGGAGCTGGAAGCCCAGGCCAACTGGAAAGTGCTGCTGGACCGGGTGATTACCGGGGAACTGGACGGGGCCCACATGCTCGCGGGTCAGCCTCTGGGTGCTTCCATTGGCTATGGCACCCGGGCGGACATCATCACCGCCTTCAGCATGGACCTTAATGGCAACGCCATCACCGTGTCCAATGAGGTCTGGGAGACCATGCGCAAGCAGATCCCGGCCAACGCCGAAGGCAAGCCGCAGCACCCGATCAGCGCCAGTGCCCTGAAGCCGGTGGTAGACGCCGCCCGGGAAAAGGGCGAGCGGTTCCGGATGGGCATGGTCTTCCCGGTGTCCACCCACAACTACGAGCTGCGCTACTGGCTGGCGGCCGGCGGCCTGAACCCGGGTTTCTACGCGCCACAGCGCGGTGACACCAGCGGTACCCTGGAGGCCGACGTACACCTGTCGGTCACACCGCCGCCGCAGATGCCGGCTACCATGGAGGCCGGCACCATTCAGGGCTACTGCGTGGGCGAGCCCTGGAACCAGCAGGCGGTATTCATGGGCATCGGCGTGCCGGTGATCACCGATTACGAGATCTGGCCGAACAACCCGGAAAAGGTCTTCGGCGTGACCCGGCAATGGGCCGAGGATTACCCCAACACCCACCTGCGACTGCTGCGGGCCCTGATCCGCGCCGCCCACTGGTTGGATGAGAACAACAACGCCAATCGCGAGGAGGCTGTGAGCATCCTGGCCCGGCCCAGCTACGTCGGCGCCGATGAGGCCGTCATCGCCAATTCCATGACCGGCACCTTCGAGTACGAGAAAGGCGATGTTCGAAAGGTCCCGGATTTCAACGTGTTCTTCCGTTACAACGCCACCTATCCGTACCCGTCAGACGCCATCTGGTACCTCTCGCAGATGCGCCGCTGGGGTCAGATTCCCGAGGCCAAGCCGGACAGCTGGTACATGGAAACCGCCGCGCGCGTGTATCGGGCGGACATCTACGAGCAGGCGGCGCGCTCTCTGATCGCCGACGGCACCCTCAAGGCATCGGATTTCCCGGATTTCGAGGCCGAGAACTTCCAGCGCCCGCACCAGGGTGAGCTGATCGACGGGGTGGCCTTCACCCCGCGCACGCCCAACGCCTACATCGACAGTTTCGAGATTGGCCTGAAAGGAAGCCAGACCCCGTAACCGGGCTGGCAAGGAGGAGACGTCCCATGACCACCATCACTTCCGCCACACCGGGCGCCGAAACGCCTCGCTGGCTCAAACGCAAACTCCAGGCCCTGGGCGAGGCGTTATCGCCCGCCGGCCTGGCGGCCACAGGCCGTCAGATGCTGCTGCCCGTTATCGGTATCCTGCTGTTTGTCGGCTTCTGGCACCTGGCGGCGCCCCAGGTGGACACCTCGCTGGGCAGTTTTCCGGGGCCCGCCCAGGTCTGGGAACAATCCGGCCAGCTCTGGCAGGAACACGTCAACCAGCGCGAGCGGGCGGACAAGTTCATTGCCATGCAGGAAGAACGAAACGCCCGAATTCTGGCCGACAACCCGGAAGCGGACGTGAAGATTCGGCCCTACCCCGGAGCGCCCACCTTTCCGGACCAGATCGTGACCAGTCTGTTCACGGTGCTGGCAGGCTTCGTGCTGGCTACGGCAATCGCGGTGCCGCTGGGGATCGTGGTGGGGCTGAACCGGCACTTCCAGGCCGCGGTGAACCCGTTGATCCAGGTGTTCAAGCCGGTGTCGCCGCTGGCCTGGCTGCCCCTGGTGACCATGGTGGTGTCTGCCACTTACGTCAGCGACGATCCAATGTTCGAGAAGTCGTTCATCACCTCGATGATTACGGTCACCCTGTGCAGTCTGTGGCCCACATTGATCAATACCAGCGTTGGCGTGGCGGCGGTCAATCCGGACCTGCTGAATGTGTCCCGGGTACTGCGGCTGTCGTTCTGGACCCATGTGCGCAAGGTGGTGCTGCCGTCCTCGGTGCCGATGATCTTCACCGGGCTCCGGGTGTCGCTGGGCATTGCCTGGATGGTGCTGATTGCCGCGGAGATGCTGGCCCAGAGTCCGGGGCTGGGCAAGTTCGTATGGGATGAGTTCCAGAACGGCAGCAGCCAGTCCCTGAGCCGGATTATGGTGGCGGTGCTGGCCATCGGGTTTATCGGGTTTGTGCTGGACCGGGTGATGCTCTTGATTCAGCGAAAGGTTGCCTGGAATGAGTGATTTCTGGTTTGGAGCATGCCGCACCGGGTGGGTCACGCCTCCCGAAACACGCGGCGAGTACATCCCTGTACGCTCCGCAAAAACATCCCTGTTTTTGAGGGTCCCGGGCGGCATTGCCCACCCGGCGCTCCGCAAGCTTTAGAGGTAACAGCTATGAGCAAGACGCATTTGGAACTGACCGGTGTTGAAATGGCGTTTGATACGCCCAAAGGCCCCTTCGTGGCCCTGGACAACGTCAATCTGAAGATCCAGAAGGGCGAGTTTGTGTCCCTGATCGGGCATTCCGGTTGTGGCAAATCGACCGTATTGAACATCGTCGCCGGTTTGTTACAGGCCACCAAGGGTGGCTGTGTACTGGATGGCCATGAGGTGAATTCGCCGGGGCCTGAACGGGCGGTGGTGTTCCAGAACCATGCGCTGATGCCCTGGCTGACGGTGTATGAGAACGTGGAGCTGGCGGTGCAGCAGGTGTTTCGCAAGTCCATGGGCAAGCAGGAGCGGCGCGACTGGATTCATCATAACCTGGCGTTGGTGAACATGGCCCACGCGGCCGACAAGCGGCCGGGAGAGGTGTCCGGTGGTATGGCCCAGCGGGTGGGGATTGCCCGGGCGCTGGCCATGAAGCCCAGTGTGCTGTTGATGGACGAGCCGTTCGGGGCGCTGGATGCGCTGACCCGGGCTCATCTCCAGGATTCGCTGATGGAGATCCAGCAGGAGCTGAACAACACGGTGATCATGATTACCCACGATGTCGACGAGGCGGTACTGCTGTCGGACCGGATTATCATGATGACCAATGGCCCGGCCGCCACCGTGGGCGAGGATCTGCGCATTGAGCTGCCCCGGCCCCGCAATCGGGTGACCCTGGCGGACAACCCGGAATACGTGCATTACCGGCAGGAGGTGTTGCGCTTCCTGTATGAAAAGCAGCGCAAGCTGGAGCATCTGTCGCCCCGCCGGTCCGGAACCAAAGGGACCAGCGAGCCTGAGGAGGACAAGACCCAAACGCGCGTCGCCCGGGCCTGAGCCGGGCGGTTCAGCGCCGGAGGGTCACTGGAGCACCATCACTTCAGAACGTCCGCCATGGATACCAGGGCCCGGGCAACCTCGGGCAGTTTTCGGCCCTGGTCCATGGCCAGTTTGCGCAGCACGCGGTGCGCCTCGTCGTTGCTGATCTTGCGGTGTTCCATCAGCAGCAGCACGGCTTTTTCCTGGGTCTTGCGGTCTTCCAGGGCCTCCCGGGCGCTCTGCAGTTCGTCGGTCATTTGTTGCAGGCGCCGAGTCTGTTCCTGCACCAGGTCAAAGATGGAGCGTCCGAATTGCTGGCCAACCCCGTCGCTCTCCCAGGCGTCACCGCCTGGTTGCTCACCGCCGGAGTCGCACAGTACCAGAAGCGGCCTGGAGGCCGGTTCCCGAGCATCGCGGGCATCGAGGGAAGCGATCAGGGTTTCCTGATGCGCGAGGGAGTTTCGGGCGTCGGCGAAGCGCTCGGTACAACGTGCGTGAAAGCAGCCCTCCACCGAATCCTCCACCGTCTTCAGCTCGTCCATCCGCTCGGTCATCAGACGGAACCACTCATCGGCCAGGGCCGGGTCCAGATCCTTGAAGCGGCCAATGGCGGTGCCCCGTTGCCGGAGTTTTTCGATGTCGCTCTCGCGAGGGTTCTGGCGCAGCTTTTCCCACAGGGCCAGGGAATCGTCATCGGCGAAGCTGGTAAACACCTCGAAACAGCGCTCCTGCGCCTCAATCAGGTGCATCATGCGCTCCGACAGTGCACGATCAAACCGTCCGCTGGAGAATCCGGCCGAACCCACGGCCCGTTCCTGGCCGCAAAACTCCTTGCCATTCATCAGATGCACCATCGCCACCAGCAGTCCGGCAATGGTGGGGTCCACGGCGGTATCGGCCGCCTCGAACACCACCGCAATCAAATTGTGGATCAGGCTGCTGTAGTCTTCGGTGGCCGAGGCGGCCGTCACCTTCCGGGCAAGGACGCAACGGCGCAGCTCCGTCAGGCCGTCCAGGCCGTGCAGGGCGCTGGCCAGCTGGTTAAGCAGCCGGCTGCTGACCGGATGAGCCGTCAGCTCCCGGTGGATTTCGGTCAACGCCTGGTAGAAATCCGCCAGCAACCGGTCGGATTCAGCCACCATGCTCTCGCGCTCATTGGCGAACCGCTCACCACCGGAGCCCAGGAAGACGTTGGACGCCCCGCGCTCGCACTGGAGCGAATGCACCAGGTTGCTGATGCACTGCACCAATCTGCCCATCTGCAAAAAGTACTGGAGGTTCATCAGCTCACAGCTTTTGGACGCGATCAGATAATCGCCGGCGGTGGGTGCTTTCGCGGCAGGCGCTCGTTTGGCATTCATCACAGACTCCGGAGGCCGGAGGGCCTCAATTCCAGTGTTCGTTGGCGGTTCCGGGGCCTGGCCCCGCGTCTGAATCTTCCGCCTCTGGTCAGACCACAGCAATTACCGGGCCACCGCCCTGGCCCCAAAGCCGTGCAATCTGCCCTGTTGCAGGGCAGCAATCGCAGGTACAAATCGAACATCACCGGACTACCTAACGCCAAGTTACTGTTTTTAAAAGCCTGAAAAACCTGGCACGAAGATCGCTAATTCAAAATCATGGACGAATGTCCCGGCCAAGGATCAGGCCGGACCATCAGATCATTGTTGTTGGCATTGGCGCCGGACCATCGACTTCCCTCGGGAATAGATGCTCCGGCTTTTTTTGTTGGCCAGAAAACAGTCGGGTGCAGTGGGAAATGAGCGCAATGAAGGAACAACGGGAATCGGTACTGGTGATCTGCGGCCACGGCATGGTGTCCCAGCGGCTGCTGGAGTCACTTTGTCGCGGTCAGGACCGACCCTTCGACCGCATTGTGGTGTTCAACGGTGAACGGGCGGACGCCTACAACCGCATCCAGCTGTCTGTACTGCTGGCGGGTGACACCGACGAGGCGGCCATGACCCTGCAGTCCGAGAACTGGTTTCGGGACCGGGGCATTACCGTTTGCAACGGCGAATCGGTGGTCGCAATTGACCGCCAGTCCCGCACCGTGACCACCGCCACCGGTCGTGTCCAGCACTACAGCCACCTGGTCCTGGCCACCGGCGCCGAGCCGGCAAAGCCGCAGCTTCCGGGCGCCGACCTGCGGGGGGTAATGACTTTCCGGGACCTGGACGACGCCCGGTCCCTGATCGATACCGCCCGCTACCAGCGCCGGGCCGTGGTCATCGGCGGTGGCTTCCTGGGACTGGAAACCGCCGATGGCCTTCGCCAGCGGGGCATGGCGGTCACCCTGCTGCACCGCAGCGACCACCTGCTGAACCGGCAACTGGATCCGGTCGGTGGCGCGTTGCTGCAACAGCACATGGAGGCCCGTGGCATCAATGTGCTCACCGGAACCTCACCCAAAGCCCTGCTCGGACGCTCGCGGGTACGCGCTGTTCAGCTCGATAACGACACGTTGATCAGCACCGACCTGGTGGTGTTCGCCACCGGCATTACCCCCCGCGCGCAGCTCGCCCGGGAAGCGGGGCTGGCCTGCGACCGGGGTATTTTGGTGGATTCCCAGCTGCGCACCAGCGACCCCTTCATCCGGGCCCTGGGCGAGTGCTGCCAGTTGGAGGATGTCACCTTCGGACTGGTCGAACCCGGCTACCAGCAGGCGGATGTACTGGCCGAGGTCCTTGCTTCGACCGCGGAGGGCCGGGACTGCGGTGCTGCCTATACGCCGGTGGATACCCCGACCCGCCTGAAAATCAGCGGTGTTCCGATCTTTTCCTGCGGGCAAATCAGCGCGGACCAAGATACCGAATCGGTGATCTGGCAAGACCATGAACACAACCACTACTGCCGGCTGCTGATCCGCAACCAGCGGCTTGCCGGCGCGGTGCTGCTTGGTGATACCCGGGACGGCCCCTGGTACAGCCAGCGCATCCAGCAACAGGACGACATCTCCCGATACCGGGACCACATAGCTTTTGGCAAGCACTACTGCGAGGCGGCGGCATAAAGCCTGAGCCATCCGCTCGGAGCGCCCTTCGCCCGGAAAGAGGAAAGACCCATGACTAAGAAAACCCTGATCGTTGTCGGCAACGGTATGGTTGGCCACCACTTCCTGGAGCAGTTCTGCGCCAGCCCGGCGGCCGCCGATTTCGAGATCATCGTGTTTGGTGAGGAAAAGCAGCTGGCCTACGACCGGGTTCACCTGTCGGAGTACTTCGGCGGCTCCACCCATGCCGACCTGGCCATGGGCACCCTGGAGTGGTACACCGAGCAGGGCATTCAGCTGCACCTCAATGAGCAGGTCACCGGCATCAACCGGGAGAACCGCACCCTGGAAACGCCCCGGGGCGAGTACCGGTACGATGAACTGGTGCTGGCCACCGGCTCCTATCCGTTCGTGCCGCCGATCGAGGGCAATGACCGCCCCCACTGCCTGGTTTACCGCACCCTGGAAGACCTGGACGCCATTCGCGCCAGCGCCGAGGGCGCCCGCGCCGGTGTCGTGGTTGGCGGCGGCCTGCTGGGCCTGGAGGCGGCTAATGCCCTCAAGAGCCTGGGCCTGGAGGCCCATGTGGTGGAATTCGCGCCCCGGCTGATGCCGGTACAGCTGGACGCCGACGGCGGCGCCCTGCTGCGCAGGAAGATCGAGGAGCTGGGCGTGCAGGTGCACACCGAGAAAGCCACCACGGCGATTGTCGAAGGCCAGGACGCCCGACTGCGCATGAATTTCAGCGACGAATCTTTCCTGGAAACCGACCTGATCGTGTTCTCCGCCGGCATCCGGCCCCAGGACGCCCTGGCCCGGGCCAGCGGTCTGGAAATCGGCGAGCGCGGTGGCATCGTGATCAACAACCAGTGCACCACCTCGGATCCCCACGTTCACGCCATTGGCGAGTGCGCGCTCTGGGAGCAGAAAATCTTCGGCCTGGTGGCGCCCGGTTACACCATGGCACGTACCCTCTCGGCCGCCCTGAACAGCGACCGGGAAGCTGCGTTCACCGGCGCCGACATGAGCACCAAACTGAAGTTGCTGGGTGTCGATGTGGGTTCCATCGGTGATGCCCACGGCCAGACCCCGGGTGCCCGCAACATCCGCTTCAACGACGAGCAGGCCGGCCACTACCGTCGCATGGTGATCAGCGAGGACGGCAAGACCCTGCTCGGGGCCATCCTGGTGGGCGACAACAGCCATTATGATACCCTGCTGCAGTACGCACTGAACGGCATCACCCTGCCGGAGAATCCGGAGACCCTGATACTGCCGGAAAGCCAGGGCGGCGCACCCACCCTGGGCCCGGATGCGCTGCCGGAAACCGCGTCCATCTGTTCCTGCCACAACGTCACCAAGGGCGACATCTGCAGTGCCATCGATGCCGGCTGCGCCGACCTGGGTAGCGTGAAAGCGGAAACCAAGGCCAGCACCGGCTGCGGCGGCTGTACCGCGCTGCTCAAGAACGTGGTGGACAGCGAGCTGGAAAAACGCGGCGTCGAGGTCAGCAAGGACCTGTGCGAGCACTTCCCCTACAGCCGCCAGGAGCTGTTCCATATTGTGAAGGTGAACGGCATCCGCACCTTCCGCACCCTGATCAGCCAGCACGGCAAGGGGCACGGCTGCGATATCTGCAAGCCGGCAGTGGCCTCGATCCTGGCCACCTGCTGGAACGAGCACATCCTGGCCACCGATCACGTGCCCCTGCAGGACACCAACGACACCTTCATGGCCAACATGCAGAAGAACGGTACCTACTCGATTGTGCCGCGCATCCCGGGTGGTGAGATCACACCGGACAAACTCATTGTCTTGGGTGAGGTGGCCAAGGAGTATGACCTGTACACCAAGATCACCGGCGGCCAGCGGGTGGACCTGTTCGGCGCCACCCTGAGCCAGTTGCCGGAGATCTGGGAAAAGCTGATTGCCGCCGGTTTCGAGACCGGCCACGCCTACGGCAAGTCCCTGCGTACGGTGAAATCCTGCGTGGGCAGCACCTGGTGCCGCTACGGCGTGCAGGACAGCGTGGGCATGGCGATCCTGCTGGAGAATCGCTACAAGGGCCTGCGCGCGCCCCATAAGGTGAAGATGGCGGTGTCTGGCTGCACCCGGGAGTGTGCCGAGGCCCAGAGCAAGGACTTTGGCGTGATTGCTACCGACAAGGGCTGGAACCTCTACGTGTGCGGCAACGGCGGCATGCGACCCCGGCACGCCGACCTCTTTGCCACCGACCTGTCCGACGAGGAGCTGATCCGCACCATTGACCGGGTGGTGATGTTCTACGTGCGCACCGCCGACCGGCTGCAGCGCACCAGCGTGTGGATGGAGAACCTGGAGGGCGGCCTGGACTACCTGAAAGAGGTGGTGCTGGAGGACAGCCTGGGGATCTGCGCCGAGCTGGAGGAGCACATGGAGGGCATTGTCAGCACCTACCAGTGCGAGTGGAAATCCGCCGTGGAGGATCCGGAGAAGCGCAAGCGCTTCCGTGAGTTTGTGAATGCGCCTTCGCAAAGTGATCCGGTGCAGGAATGGACCGTTGAGCGGGGGCAGCGGCGGCCTGTTTTGGAGACTGAATCCGCGTAGCCTGAGGGTTGAGGGGCGGAGCGCAGGGGTCGGTATCTTTCCCCTCGGGAAAAAGAACTCGCTTCGCTCAGACAGCTTTTTCCTGTCGGGGAAAGATACCGACCCCCACGCTCACCAGGCCAACAGTTAACGCCTGAGTGCAACAAGCCAGAATTTTTTGAGACGAATCGGCGTAGACAGCTAGAAACGATTCGACTCATTTTAATAGCGACATTGGAGGAACATATGAAACCACGCACTCGTTGGGAAGCGGTTTGCACGGTAGACGACCTGGTGCCGGAATCCGGCGTCGCGGTCTGGACAGACGAAGGACCGGTGGCGGTGTTTTACCTGCCGCACAGGCTGCCGGCCCTGTTTGCCATCAGCCATACCGATCCGTTCAGCGGCGCCAATGTGCTGGCCCGGGGGATTACCGGGGATCTGAAGGGGGAGCCGGTGGTGGCCTCGCCCCTGTACAAGCAGCATTTCAGTCTGCGCACCGGGGTTTGTCTGGAAGATGACTCCGTGCGGGTGAAAACCTATCCGGTGCTGCTGGATGGCAACCAGATCCGTCTGGAGGTGCGTGCCAGCCAGCGCGATTCAGTGGCGGCCTGACCGCCAGCGCTCGCGCCAGCCCAGGACCATGATGGTCAGCGACGGCAGGAAGGTGACGGTCACGATGGCCGCTCCCAGCAGGCCGAACAGGACGATGGCGCCGACGCCCCGGTAGAGTTCGGTGCCTTCGCCGGGCAGGAACACCAGGGGCGAGAGGCCACAGAGGGTGGTCAGGGTGGTCATGGCGATGGGGCGCAGGCGGGTCTGCACCGCGCCGGTGACCGCCTCTACCACGGTCACGCCCTTCTGGCGCAGGTTCTGGCGGGCCTGGTCCACCACCAGGATCGGGTTGTTCACCACGGTGCCCATCAGGATCAAAAAGCCCAGCATGGTAATCATGTCGAAGGGCTGCCTGAGCGGCTGCAGGCCGATCATCGGCAGCAGGCCGCCCACCAGGTTCATCAGCGCCAGTCCCACGATGCCGCCGGCCACGCCCAGGGGGATGGCGGTCATGATCAGAAGCGGGAAGCCCCAGTGGGCGAAGATAGCCACCAGCAGCAGGTAGACGATGGCGATGGCAATGATGAAGTTGCCCGTCAGCGCTTCGCGGGTGGCGTTGAGCTGGTCGCTGGCGCCCGAGATATCCACATCCACGTTGGCCGGCAGCGCGCCGCTGTCGCGCAGGTACTGCAGCAGATCCGTCCGCACCCGGTCCACGCCGGCCTCCAGAGGCACGTCGCCCGGGGGAATGACGTTCAGGGTCACGGTCCGGCGCCCGTCCACCCGGCGCACGGTGCTGGTGTCCACGGTTTCCTCAATGGTGGCCAGGCTCGACAGGGGCAGGGTGGCGCCCTGGGGCGTGTGCACCATCACATCCGGTAAATCGTCCAGTTCCGGGTTCCGACCCTCGCTTCCGTAAACGTAGATGTCGATCTTCTCGTCATCCAGGAAGAAATCGTCCACGTAGCTGCCTTCGGTCAGCGAGGCCACCGTGAAGCCGATGCCTTCGGCACCAAGACCCAGTTCCGCCGCCCGGTCCCAGTCCGGCAGGATCTGGATCAGCGGCTGCGCCAGCGAGAGGGTGGAGGGCTGGCTCTGGATACGGGGGTTGTCGAAGATTTCCTCAGCACGTCGGTAAGCGGCGTTGGCGGCGCTGTAAACCGACACCAGGTCGGGCCCCGCGATGTCCAGGTTGATACTGCGAGTCCCGCCGTCGTTGCTGGAGATGATCGAGCCCTTGGCGGCAAAGGCCCGCATACCCGGGAACTGTTCGTAGAAGCGGGTGATCTCGTCCATCAGCGCCTCAATGTGCCTGGGGTTCAGGGTCTCGGCGATGATGCGGATCCGCGTGGGCGTCACCTGCATGTTGAGGTAGGCCATGGGCGGCACCCGGGTTTCGCCGGCGGCGTAAGCGTCGCCATCGGCGTTCACGTGGGGCAGGAAGTAGTCCTCGACCTGACGGCCTATGGCCCGCATCTCCGAAAGGTTATAGCCGGGTGGTGCCGACATGGCGGCGAAAGTCTTGGGTTCCTCCCCTTCCGGCAGGTATTCCGCCGGTGGGGTGAGCACAAAGATGATCCAGAGACTGGTCAGAGTCGTGGCCACGACAACAAACACCCGCCGTACCGATCCGTCCACCAGCCAGCGGACCGCCCCCATCACGCCCCGACTCCAGCGACCGGAGATTTCATTGCCATACTGGTCGGTGTCCGCGGCCCGCCGGCCAAAATCCAGCCGCGCACAGAGGGTGGGTATGATGGTAATGGCCACCAGCATGGAGGCGAGGATGGCCGCAGAAATGGCGATGGCCACATCGGAATAGAGCTGGCCCGCCTCCTCTTCGATAAACAGTATGGGAAGGAACACCAGGATGGTGGTGGTGGTTGAGGCCAGCACCGCCGGCCAGACTTCACGGACGCCCTTGAGGGCCGATTCAAACCGGTCCAGCCCCAGCCGGCGGTGTCGTTCGATGTTCTCGAGCACCACAATGCTGTTGTCCACCGTCATGCCAATGGCAAAGGCGATGCCGGCAAGGGAAATCACGTTGATGGTGCGGCCCATGATCAACAAGCCGATAAACGCGGCAATGGCGCACAGGGGGATACCCACCACCCCGGCAAAGGTGGCCCGCCCCGAACGCAGGAACAGGAACATCACCAGCGTCGCAAAGACGGCCCCAATGCCCAGGTTGGTCCAGACATTGGCCACGGACGCTTCCACATATCGGGCGTCGTCTGCGGTCAGGCTCAGATTCATGCCGGCCGGTTCCAGCACTTCCCGGTTGATGGCGGCCACCTCGTCCATCATCGCGTGTTTGATGTCGATGACATTGGAGCCGCTCTCCCGGCGCACCTGCAGCCCGATGACGCGCTGGCCGTTGACCAGCGACAGCTCCCGGATACGGGAATGGCCCTGCTGAACCCGGGCCACCTCGCCCAGCCGGATCACGCTGTCGCCCTCGCGCCGGACCACCAGCTGCTCCAGCGCGGCGATATCATCAAACCGCCCGACGGTGCGCAGCAGGTAACGGCGCTTGCCGGAATCGATCTCGCCGCCGGAAATATCCCGGTTACGGTCCACGATGGCATCGCGAACATCCAGCAGATTCAGACCCCGCTGGGCCAGGGCAGCTTCATCCACGATGACCTGCATCTGCCGGTCGGCACCACCGCCCACTGTTACCTCGGACACCCCAGGCACGCTCTCCATCCTGGGCCGTACCCGGTCCTCGATGAAGTCGCGCATCAGTTCGATGTCCAGCTCACGGGGGTTGCCTTCCAGGGTGGCGATCCGGAAATACATGAAAGCGTTGGAAGAAAAGGACGCCGCCACAATGCGCGGCTCGTCCACGTTGCGCGGATAGTCCGGGACCTGACTCAGGGCATTGTTGATCTGAATCAGTGTCTCGGTGATGTCCACCCCGAACGGAAACTCCAGTTCGATCTCGGCGCTGCCGCTGGAGGCGGTCGCGGTCATGCGGCTGAGATTGGGCACGTTACGCAGGAACCGTTCCTGCTCGATCAGGATGTCCTTCTCGATGTCCTGGGGCGTCGCGCCCGGCCAGCTGGTTTCCACGGTAACCGTGCGTACTTCCAGATCCGGAATCATCTGCACCGGTATCCGAAGTGCCGCTGCCGCGCCGAGAATGGCCACAATCAGCGCGACGACGGTTACCAGAGTACCGTGTCGGATGACACCGGCAAACATCAGCGGCTCTCCCGTTCGGAGATCTGCACCCTCATACCCTCGGTGAGGGATTCGTTGCCGCGTACCACGACCTTCTGCCCCTGTTCCAGGCCGCGAGTCACCTCCACCTTGCCATCAAAGCCGGCCCCCAGGTACACCCGTTTCTCGCGAACGGTCCAGGTATCGCCATCGGCCGGCTCCGCCAGCCACACGGTCACCCGGCCTTCCGGATAGCGGTTGATGGCATCCCGGGAAATGGTGAGTCCCTGCTCACCGGTGGTCACCTGCAGGGTTGCCTGCACCGCCATGCCAGGAAGCAGCCGCACCGGGTCGGGCTTGATCGCGCGCAGCAGGAACGTTCGCGCCTGGGGGTCATTCACCGGCACCAGCACGTCGATGCTCGCCGGAACCCTGTCGCCCTCAGCCTGAACGAGCAGGCGGGTGTTGTCGTCAACGCGGGCGTAGAAGTCCTGGGGCACCTGGAAATCGAGCCTCAGATTGCCGGTGTCCACCAGGGTCAGCAGTTGATCCCCGGTGGTGACCCACTCGCCGATGTCCCGGGAACGCTGACTGATCACGCCGTCGAAGGGTGCCGTGACGCGGTGACGCTCCAGCCTCACCGCCACCTGACGGCGTGTTGCCTCCAGCCGCGCCAGGGCGGCACGACTAGCCTCTACTTCACTTTCCCGGGTGCTGACTTCGGTTGCGGCAATGTTTCGACCGGCGCCCACCGAGCGGGCCTCACTGAGCCTGCGTTCGGCCTCCTCCAGCCGGCTTCGGGCTTCCTCGACCTCCGCACTCGCGGCCTCCAGCTCCCACCGGACCAGCTCATCATCCAGTGCCACCAGGGTATCGCCCCTGGCCACCCGGTTCCCGGTTTCCACCTGAACCTGTTCCAACAGCCCTGCAACCGAGGCGGAAATGCCGGACACCCGAAGCGCCGTCACTGTGCCGTTGAGGGTGACCTCCTGCCTGATGGTGCCGGGGCTCACGGTTTCCAGCTGCACGCCCGGAAGCTCCTGAGCCGCGCCACCCGGTGACCAGACGGACATGAACAGCAACACGATAACCGGGATGCCTTTCAACGGATGACCCACTGACCTCTCTCCCTGTGACGTTTCAAATGGATGCAAGTGCTAACCTTACGCTTCAGCTTACGACAGAAATGGCGCTCCGGACCTCGTCTCCTGTTGACTGCGCCTGTGCCGGCGGTTTTTAAAGAAGTCAATTCCGGCCGCCCGAATGTGCGTTACCATGAGTCTGTCACCCCGCAAACCCGCCAAACAAGGACGCCCCGTGAAGCCCCTTAGCCCTACCGATCAACTGTTCCTGTGGCTGGAAAAGCGCCAGCAACCCATGCACGTGGGCGGTTTGCAGCTGTTTTCCTTTCCCGAGGATGCGCCGGACGACTATGTTGCCCGGCTTGCCGAACGACTCAGGCAGTACACCCGGGTCACGCCGCCGTTCAACCAGCGGCTGGATTACCGGTTTGGTCAGCCGGTATGGGTGGAAGACGAGCACCTGGACCTGGAACATCATTTCCGGTTCCAGGCCTTGCCCACGCCCGGTCGGGTCCGGGAGCTGCTGTCCTTTGTCTCCGCGGAACATTCCCACCTGATGGACCGGGAACGGCCGCTGTGGGAGTTCCACCTGATTGAAGGTCTGGGGGAGCGGCAGTTTGCGGTGTACACCAAAGTGCACCACGCCCTGGTGGATGGCGTCTCGGCCATGCGCATGGCCACCCGGATGCTGTGCCACGACACCGGCGAACGGGACATGCCACCGATCTGGGCCATGCCGCCGCGCCAGTCAGGCAAACAAGAGGAGAGCGCTTCTTCCCTGTGGCGCAGCGTCGGCCACCTGCTGGGGGAATCCGGAAAACAGCTGGGAACGGTGCCAACGGTCGCCCGGGAACTTCTGCGCACCATCAACAACGCCCGCAAGGACCCGGCCTATTCGTCCATCTTCCATGCCCCCCGCAGCCTGCTGAACCAGAAGATCACCGGTTCCCGACGCTTCGCCGCCCAGTCCTACGACCTTGCACGAATCAAGGCAGTAGGCGCGGCCTACGGAGCCACCGTAAACGATGTGGTGATGGCCATGTGCGCCAGCGCCCTGAGAAGCTACCTGATGAACCAGGACGCGCTGCCGGAGAAACCATTGATCGCCATGGTGCCGGTATCCCTGCGCAAGGACGACAGCTCCGGCGGAAACCAGGTGGGGGTGATCCTCGCCTCGTTGCACACCGATGTACCGAGCCCGGTCACTCGGCTGATGCAGATCCACGAGGATGTCAAAGTAGCCAAGGAGCGCTATGCCCACATGAGCGCCGAGGAAATCATCAACTACACCGCCCTGACCCTGGCTCCGGCGGCGTTTCATCTGCTCACCGGCATGGCCCCCAAGTGGCAGACTTTCAATGTGGTGATTTCCAACGTACCGGGGCCAAAGGAGACCTGCTACTGGAACGGTGCCAAGCTGGACGGCATGTACCCGGTGTCCATCGCCATGGACCGCCTGGCCCTGAACATGACACTGCTCAGCTACGGAGACCAGGTGGAGTTCGGCCTGATCGGCTGCCGCCGCACGCTACCGAGCCTGCAGCGGATGCTGGACTACCTGGAGGAGGGCCTGGCGGACCTGGAGGCCGCCGCAGGCCTGTGAGCGCGGGCGCTCAGCCGAAACGGCGTTCTTCGTTGCGGATGGAGATCTGGTTGTTCAGTGTCCAGAAATCGTAGAGCACACCGATCAGGAACAGGCCGCCGGTGAGCAGGTAGATAATCCCGGTAATCCACTTGCCCATGTACATGCGGTGAATGCCGAACACGCCGAGGAAAGTCAGCAGGATCCAGCCGATGTTGTAGCTCACCTCGCCTTCGTTGAACCGGAGGTCTGCTTCCCGGTCCATGGCCGGAATCAGGAACAGGTCGATGATCCAGCCGATGAACAGCAGGCCCAGGGTGAAGAACCAGATGGTGCCGGTGACCGGCTTGCCGTAGTAGAACCGGTGGGAGCCCAGGAATCCGAAGATCCAGAGCAGGTAGCCGATCAGCTTGCTGTGGGTGTCTGGGCGGTCTGTCATATCTGTTCTCATCCTTCTGGAATCGTCACCGATTTGAGCTCCGGCCCCAGCCTTCGGGTGCTGGGGGCTGGCCGGGGGGAAGGAATATTTTCCCTCGGGAAAAACAACTCGCTTCGCTCAGACATCTTTTTCCTGTCGGGAAAATATTCCTTCCCCCCGTCCGTCCTCACATTGTGGCATAGGAGAGAAAAGACAAGTTAAGACAGGGCAATAAAAAAACAGGACGGCATTCTGAGCAGTAAGCAGGGTGTGGGGTGGGGTCTCAGGGCCCCACCTCAGGCGCCGGATCCGGACCACCCTCGCGAAATTCGCTGGCCGATTTGCCGGTCCATTTGCGGAACGCCCGGCTGAAGTTGGACAGGTCGGCGTAGCCGAGCTCGTAGGCAATCTCGCTGACCGACTGGTTGGTGTACCGAAGCAGCTGGATGGCCCGGTCTTTCAGCACCGACTCGAGGATTTCCCGGTAGCTGGTGTCGCGGTCAGCCAGGCGGCGTTTGAGGGTTCGGGACGACACGCAGAAGCGTTCGGCCATGGCCTCCAGCGACGGCAGTGGGCCCGGCATCATGCGAAGCATGTTGCGGATCGCCAGCACGATGTCGCCCTGCTCCTTGAGCGCCTTCTGCAACTCGAACTCGCACTGGTCCCGGGCCATGCGGGAGGCTTCGGCGTCGGCCAGGCGCATGCGCACTTTCAGCAGATCCTTCGGAAACACCATCATTTCGTCCGGCTGGCCGTATTCGAACCGCACCGGCAGCTGGTGGGCGAATTGCCGGTACCAGGGCGGCTCCGGTGCGCTCAGGCAGACGGTGACGCCAGACAGTTTGCCGTCTTCCAGGGCAAAGCCGTGTCTGGCGGCGTCGTCGCGGTCGAGCAGTTGTTCGGTCAGCAGGATCAGGGTGGCGCAGACGGTTTCGGCCAGAAACGGGTAAAGACCGGGCACTTCGAACTCGGTGCAGAGTTTGACCAGCACCTGGTCCCCGGCCTCGGACTGGCTCATGCCGAGGAACGGCACACGAAGATGCAGGTAACGGCGCACCGAGTCCAGGGCATCGGCGAAGGTGGGGCTGGTTAGGGCAGCGAAGCCCAGGGTGCCGTGAATGGTGAGTCGCAGTTCCCGCGCCAGCAAGAAGCTCAGGCCGTCCTTGCCGGCAAGCTCGAGTGCCCGTTGCGCCATGACAATGGCATCAGTAACGAACACCCGGCTGTCGTTGGTTTTCAGGTCCTCGGGGGTAAAATCGAGGCCCTCATACAGCGACCGGTCGTTGTAACCGAGCTGGCGAACCGTATCGGCCAGCACCCGCATGTATACACCGGGCACCAGGAACAATCCCAGCATCTGCCGCTCTCTGTCTGGTCCGCTTGCGCTCATTGCTGATCCTTGTTGTTGTGCTGGCCCTGACCCATGGACGGACTTTATCAGATGGCCCGGGCGGCTACAGTGGGGCCAGACGCACCACGTGGTCCGTCAGCTTAGCCAATCCTTCTCCGGGCGTTGTCCGGCTCCGGGCTGTCCCATTCTGATAGATCCCAGTCCTCTTTGCGCATTCCCGCCCGGCGTTGACTTCCCCACACTGGAGCCATGACATCCCCCAGAGTGAGGAGTACACACATGCTGAGTAACAAAACAGCAGAAAGCCGCAAGGCCCCGGCAACGCGGGCCTCGAACACGCCGGAGCAGGTCACCATCAAGCCCCAGCGTATGGGCTTTGAATTCGGCGAGCAGGTGCCGCAGTACTGGCTCGACAACAGTTATTTCCTGAGCCACATGATGAATGCCCTGTCGGTCCTGTTTCCGCAGGGTGAGCAGTTCTTCGTGGATTCTGTGCGCGCCTATCGCGACCAGATTTCCGACCCTAAGCTGAAGGCCGAGGTGCGCGGGTTTATTGGTCAGGAAGCCATGCATTCCCTTGAACACGTGGCCATGAACCAGCACGTACGGGATCAGGGTATGCCGGTGGAAGAGCTGGAGAAGCACCTGGAGGTGGTGCTGGGCATTGCCAAAAAGCTGCCCAAACGCCACCAGCTGGCCATAACCTGTGCCCTCGAACACATGACCGCCATGATGGCCGACATGCTGCTGGAGCGCAGCGACGTGCGCGAGGACATGGACGAATCCATGCGTCCGCTGTGGGTCTGGCACGCCATCGAGGAAACCGAACACAAGGCGGTGACCTACGATGTGTTCCAGCAGGTGGGCGGCACTTACGCAGAGCGCGCTTTTTACCAGGTGTTCAGTACTGCGGCCCTGGGCGTGATGGCCAGCTATTTCACCGGTCGCATGATGCTCAATGACCGCAAGAATTTCTCGTTGAAGGACAGCGCCAGGGGCCTGTGGCGAATGTGGGGCAGGAACGGCACGTTTTCGAGCCTGATTCCGACCTGGCTGGAGTACTTCAAGCCCGATTTCCACCCCTGGGATCACGACAACAGCGAGCTGATTGCGCGGTTCAAGGCGGAGATCCAGGCGCACATTGCGCCCCAGTACCAGAAGGGCAATCGGCGAACGCTTCAGTAACGCCTGTCAGTAAACTTTGGAGTTACGCGGCCAAGCAGGTGGGGAGGCCTTTGTTCCGGGAAAAACAACTCGCTGCGCTCAGACATCTTTTTCCCTGCACAAAGGCCTCCCCACCTACTCACCCGCTTGATCGGGCAACGTTGCTGCGTTCAGTTCAGCGAGTCCGACCTCACTCCACTGACTTACCGGAACGCACAACTACGCCCTTGCGCCACAACCGCCATTCCCCCGGCTGATAGATATCCCACCGCTCATCGCTGGTCAGCGGTTCGGTCACGATCACGCTGACGATGTCGTTGGGCGTGGTTTCCGATTCAAAATCCACAGTGACATCCGCGTCTTTCAAACGGGCCGGGCCAAACGGGGCGCGGCGGGTGATGCTGGCCATTTTGGTGGTGCAGTAGGTGAACAGCCAGTCACCGTTGCTGAGCAGGAGGTTGAACACGCCCTGGCTGGCGTAGGCCTGCGACAGGCGCACCAGGCGTTCGACGATGTCGTCGGTGCCGGTGTTGCGGTCGCAGTGGCTGCGCAGGTGATTAAGGATGTCGCAGAACAGCGCTTCGCTGTCGGTGCTGCCTACCGGTTCGTAAAAGCCCGGTTGCGGGCGGAAGCCGGACAGCTGGCCGTTGTGGGCGAAGACCCAGTAGCGGCCCCAGAGCTCGCGCATGAACGGGTGGGTGTTGGCCAGGCAGATCTCGCCGACGTTGGCCTGGCGGATATGGCAGATGGCCACTTCGCTCTTGATGGGGTGGGTCTGGACCACCTCGGCGATGCGGGAGCTGGCGCTGGCGTCGGCGTCGTGGAAGGCGCGCACACCCTTGCCCTCGTAGAAGGCCACGCCCCAGCCGTCCTTGTGGGGACCGGTGGCACCGCCCCGGCGGGTCAGGCCGGTGAAGCTGAAGCACAGGTCGGTGGGGGTGTTGGCACTCATGGCCAGCAGTTCACACATGGTTCGGATCAGTCTTGCAGTGGCATGGCCTTACCAGAGTACCGCAATTATCCGGTCTCGCCAGCCAGAATCTCCATCTGCCGCGGATTGGATCCGGCACCGGCCACCCGGTTGCGGCCTGCCCGCTTGCCGCTGTACAGGCAGCGATCGGCCACCCGCATCAGGCTTTCCGCCTGCCGGCCGTGGTCCGGCCACTGGGCAATGCCGAAGGAGGCGGTTACCCGGATGCGGGCCTCGCCGTAGGTCAGTTCGCTGCTGGAAATTCGCTGGCGCAGTTCGTCCATGAGCTCGAAGGCATCGGCCGGTTTCACATCGCGCAAGATCAGGCCGAACTCCTCGCCCCCTAGCCGGCCGACAAAGTCGGTACCCCGGAGGCGCTCGGTCAGGCACCGGCTGATGTTTCTCAACACGTGGTCGCCCGCTTCGTGGCCGAGCGTGTCGTTCACCACCTTGAAGTGGTCAATGTCCATCACCACCAGCGCAAACCCGGTGCCACTGCGCTCGCACTCGGCGATGGTCCGGTTCAGTGTTCCCTGGAAGTTACTGCGGTTGGCCAGGCCAGTGAGGGCATCGGTCTGGGCCATGTCCACCAGCCGCTGCTCGGCTTCCTCCCGGCGGACTTCATACAAATGCACGAACACCAGCATCAGGGCACCACACAGGACCATGTTGAGCAGGTCGATGAGCGCGTGGGGGCTGGCGACATCCTCGAGGTACAGGTAATAGAGAATGCCGCCGGCAATCATGAACGGCACACTGAGGATCAGGCCCTCGCGTTTGCCCAGCAACAGGTAGGCCAGCACCGGCATCATCAGGACCCACACGAAAGCCGCCACCGAGGCGTTGGGCAGCACAATGATGACCAGGAAAAAGCTGAACAGCGTCAGCAAGTAGGCGTAGATACAGGCCTGGAGATGGCGGGTGGTTTTCAGGCGCCAGGTGCCCACGAACAGGACGACACTCGCCGCCAGCTCCCCGAGACCGAGCCACAGGAAGCCGCTGAGAATCTGCAGGCATGCGAAAACCACCAGTGCAGAGCCGGTGGCCACAAAAAGCAGCCGCATCAGCGAGCGGCGATGGTTATCGCGCAGACCGGAGCGGCTCTGTTCCAGTGTGGCTCCCAGATCCGCATGGTGAGACGTTTTCATGCTGACACTTCCCTGAATCAGCTTTCGAGTATAGCCCTGAATACCTGTTTGTAAAATGTACAGGAGAGGCCAATGTCCGGGCCACTCCTGCCGTGTGATTCAAGTGTTATACGTACAGGTTCTTGCGGGAGAAGCGCTCCACCAGGGGCTGGTAGGCGGCGCCCAGAAGGCGATTAATGGCCTCGATGCCCCAGGCGTCCGGCCCTACAAGAATGCGGGATTCGTCCTTCAAAATGCCCTTCACGATGGTTTCCGCGGCCTTTTCCGGCGTGGTCATGGCAAGCTTGTCAAACCCCTTGCGCTGGGCCTCTGCGTTTTCAGACTTGCCCATGCGCGCGGCGTTGGCGATGTTGGTGCGGATGCCGCCCGGGTGCACGCAGCTGA
The DNA here is from genome assembly GCF_900115175.1 of Marinobacter gudaonensis. Classification (NCBI taxonomy): domain Bacteria; kingdom Pseudomonadati; phylum Pseudomonadota; class Gammaproteobacteria; order Pseudomonadales; family Marinobacteraceae; genus Marinobacter; species Marinobacter gudaonensis. Next base: position 2,474,096 of record NZ_FOYV01000001.1, on the reverse strand, counting down.
CCGCCACCGGCTGGTTTTCCAGTTTCATTTCCTGACGCAGGGATTCAGTAAAGCCGCGAACCGCGAATTTCGCGGCGTTGTAGGCGCTCTGCTTGGGTACGCCAATCAGGCCGAACACACTGGAAATATTCACTACGTGGCCGTCGCCGGAGGCAATCAGGTGAGGCAGAAAAGCGCGGGTGCCGTGGGCCACGCCCCAGAAGTCGATATCCATCACCCATTGGAAATCCTCATCGGTCATTTCCCGCACCGAGGCCGACAACGCCACGCCAGCATTGTTGATGATGAGATTGACCTGCCCGAAGTCGCTGGCAACCTGCTCGGCATGGGCGTATATGGCGTCGCGGTCCGCCACGTCCAGACGGTAGGTTTTTACCTCGACGCCCTTGAGGCTGCTGGCTGTCTCGGCGAGACCGGGTTCGTTCACATCGGAGAGCGCCAGGCGGCAGCCGCGCGCGGCAAGCGCCTGGGCCAGGGCCCGGCCGATACCGGAGCCGGCACCGGTCACTACAGCAACTTTGTCCTTCAGGTTCTTCATGTCACAGGCCTCTTGTTATCTGCTCTGTCAATTAAAGCAGATACTCTAACAGTTGGCTGTGAACCGGATATGGCTCTCGGGCGCGCCCGCACCGGGCGCTCCGGCCACCCACGGTCAGGACTCGCCGAGCAGATTATCAAGGGGTTGATCGTAACTCGGGGCAAACACCCGGAGAAAATAATCCACCTCAGGCAGCTCGTCTTCCTCAAGGCGGCGGCGAATCTGCGAGGCGGCCGGTCCGAACTCCTGGTTGCCGGCCCGAATCTCGGCCTGGCATTTAAGCCAAGCGGACAGGCGGTCGGCCGCCTTGATCAATTCCTTTTCCGCCGCCGGCAATCCGGATTCCCGCACATAGGGCGCAAAATCCTCCCGGAGATCCTCCGGCAACAGGGCCAGCAGTTCGCCCGCCGCCTTGTGCTCGATGTCGCCGAATGCCTCGCGCATTACCCGGGAGTGGTACTTGACCGGCGTTGGCATGTCACCGGTGATCACTTCGGTGGCATCGTGATACAGGGCGGCGGCGGCAATGCGATCAGCGTTTACCTGGCCCCCGAAATGCCGGTTACGGATCAGTGCCAGGGCGTGGGCCAGGGTGGCCACTTCCCAGGAGTGAGTGGCCACGTTTTCCTCAATGGCATTGCGCATCAGGCCCCAGCGCTTTATCCAGCGCAGGCGGGATACGTAGGCAAAAAAATGGCTGGCAGCTGTGCCCATAGTCACTGTTCCTGTTTTACAGAAGTTCATGATCTTTTGCTTCAGGTGGTCAAAACGCCCGTGGTATCCTGAACGAGTATTCAATTACTACATAACCGGTGAAAACGGTGCCCGCTCGAGACATTGCCCGGACGATTCTGTTCACACTGTTTGCCATCCTGCTGCCGGCAATAACACAGGCATCAGCGCATCAGACCACGATCACCCTTGGCGTCTACCATTTCCCCCCCATTGCCAGCGTGGGCCAGAACGGCGAAGCGGAGGGTCTGCTGGGCGATCTTCTGAAGGCTCTTGAACAGACCCACCCCGGTCTGTCCTTCCAGATTGTTCATACCTCGCCCAAGCGCCGCCACCTGGATTTTGACGCTGGCCTCTACGACGTGATCTTTTTCGAAAGCCCCCAATGGGGCTGGTCGGAAAGACCCGTTGATGTCACCGCTCCGATCCTTGAGGACGAGGAACTGTACGTCGCCCTGAACACGCGGGGCCGGGATGCCTCCTTTTTCGAGAACCTTCACCAGCGCAACATTGTCGCCATCTCAGGCTACCACTACCGCCTGACCGGCTACGAGACAGACACTGCGGTGCTGGAGGAGCAGTTCAGCATTGAATTTTCCGACAGCCACAGCCGCAACCTGAAGCTGATCATGGCTGACCGGCCTTCGGTGGCGGAAATTGCCATCGTGAGCGAGTCTTACCTGCAGCGATATCTTTCTGAGCATCCGGGTGACCGGCCAAAACTGCTGATCGCCGACGATCCGGATCAGCGCTATCAGCTCAGTATCATCGTCCGGAAGAACGCCGTTACCACGGCCGATGACTTTCTGCGTCTGCTGGCCCCGCTGGTGCTTAGCGGGCAGTACCAGCGTCTGGTTGAAAAATGGAACCTGGCCGCACCAACGGGCCTGGCGGAAGGCCTCACCGAGCGCTGATCACCGAACATCCAGCGTGAATGCCACCACGACATTCCCGCTGCTGCCGAGCTCTGCGGTGCGGGCAGGATCCAGGAGAAACAGCTGGTCTGCCGGCACGCCGTGGGTCTCCCGCAGCAGCTTGCGAATGGCAACACCCCGGGCTGACGCCAGGTTGCTCAACGCCTCCGGCGCCAGGGACCGCTCGCCGGCAAGATAAGCCTCCCGCGCCGCCTGCCAGGTTTCATCGGAAAGCGTCTTGGCACCTCCGTTGGTCAGTTCTTCGCGAAGCAACGCCAGGCCGTCGGTCTCGGGGGCCACGCTGCCACGGATATTGAGAAGCAGGTCGGGACGTTCCAGCAGCGCATCAGCCAATGCGGCAAGCTTTTCTGCCTCGCCCTCTGCCAGTCGGACACTGCCCGGTTCAAACGCCACCTTGCCAAGCTCCTCGCCACTCAGGCCCGCCAGCTCGGCGATGGAGCCCAGCATGCTGAACGGTGAGGCGGCCACCTTGGCCAGAAGATTGACAAACGCCCGCATGACCACCTTGCCGACACTGAAATCCGGATTGGCCAGATCACCGCTTATGGGCAGGTCCACTTCGATCACCCCCTTGCGATCCCGCAGAAGGGCCAGACCGAGCTTGACCGGCGCGTTGACCGCCTGATCACTGGGTACCGCTGAGCCCAGCTCCAGTTGGTCCATCACCACGAGGTTGGAAGCGTCGATGCGGGTGCCGGCAACTTCGTAATCAAGGTTCAGGTCCAGTTGGCCACTGTCGACACCGTAGCCGAGGTAGCGGCCAAAATAAGGGGACAGCACTGGCAGGGACAGATTGTCGATCAGCAGTTTCAGATCACTGACATCCTCAGTGCCCAGGGTACCGATGGTGCCCTGGAAATCGAGGTCGGCCACGCCACCAACCCGACCGCGCATGGATACCTTACCCTGTTGCGGCGAGATGTTGCTCAACCCGGTTACGGTTCCACTCAGGGATTCGAAACGGGTCGTAAACGCTGGCTGCAGGGTGCGGTCGGTGTAGGCCAGCTCTCCGTCCTCGAGCAGCAATTCACTGATCCGGAAAATGAATTCTGGCTCTTCGCCAGACGCCTGCGAGGCCCCGTCCGCCGGCCCGCCATCGCTCTTCGGGCCGGATTTACGGGCGATGCGCTCCACGTTGTGGACGCTGTCGGCGTTGCGAACCAGGTTGAAGAAGGGTTCAACCAGGGTCACCGTGCCGATTTCCAGCCGGGCCGGGTGCACGTTGTACTCGATTGGGGCCAGACGCAGGGTTTGCCAGGCCATTAACGGCTCCGGCGTCCCGGGTAGTTTCAGATCAAGCCCGGCCACCTCGGCGGTGCCGCTGAAGGTGCCGGTGAGCGGGTCCTGCTGGCCATCCAGATCGAGATTGCCATCCACAGAGAGGGTACCACTGGTAACGGCGAGGTTGGCGCCTTCGCGAAGGTAGGGCTCGAAAGCCGCGAGCGTCACTCCCGAGCCGGCAATCGCCGCTTCCAGGGTGAAGGGCGCCGGTGTCACCTGGCCTGTCAGAGACAGTTGCCCGCCACTGGCCAGAGTGCCTTTCAGCTCGTAGGTCACCGGCTCATCCAGCTGGTGGCTGATGCGCCCGGTCGACAGCGCGAGTGACGCCAGCTCAATCTCTGCCTCGGTTTCGGGCACTCTGTCCTGCCACAGCACCCGACCATTGGCGACGGACACGCCGGCCAGAGACCACCGGAAGGGTTCACCCTCCGATGGAGTTTCTTCGGCAGTGTCGGCGCCGCCGGTATCGCCCTCTTCGGTGAACGGCGTCAGCCAGTCAATCTGCCCTTCCGGCCCCCGGGCCAGCGCAACATCCAGATCCTCCAGCGCTACCTGACCCACCCGGAACTCACGGGCATTGAGATCAAACGTTATTCCATCAACCGTGAGCGCACCGTTGCTCAGACGCGCCTCTTCGGCCTCCGGGCTCGGGGCAACGGCGAGGTCTTTGAGAGTCAGCTCGCCGTTGCTGGTTTCCAGCCGGAACACCTCCCCGGCCTGTATCGCGTAGTCAGAGCTCAGGCTCACGCTCCCGCCCCGCAAATCGTAGGGCAACCAGGGCGCCAGGAAGTGCGCGAGGGTCTGGTGATCCACCGCGGAAATCCGTACAGAGCCGGTGGAATACAGCGGAGCGACACTCAGATCGCCCTGCCATTCAATGACCTGGCTGCCCAAAGCTGCCTGCAGTGAATAATCGCTGTCCTCGCCCTCCCGTCGCCAGGTGGCCAGATCGTTGAGGGTCAGGTCGAGCGGGGTGATCCGGAATTCCGCCATTTGCGGCTGGGTGAAGTCCCGGAACAGGAGCTCGCCGCCATTGACATCAATGCCGCCGAAGTAGAGTCGAGGCGGATCCCCGGCTTCAGCCTCTGGCTGCGACTTCGCCGCATCTGCAGGCTCAGGATTGGCCCGCTGCCAGTCCCGGGCAAAATTGATGTTGTAATCCTCCAGCAGGTCGAGCCGGATGAAGGGTTCCTCAAGGGCAATCTTCTCGAAGCCTACGATTCCCCGCACCAGCTGGAAAAAATTCAGGTCGACGAGCAGGCGGTCGAAACCCAGCACCTGTTCTCCGCCACTGTCAGCAGCGGACAGCGCGCCAGCTTCGACGGTAAGGGTGAAGGGATTGGTTCGAATATCGCCAACCTCAGCCTGCCAGCCCATTCGCTGCTCAAGCTGATCCGGCAAGGTTCGTTCCAGCCACCAGGGCAGCAACAGGAAACCGGCGAGGGCATAGAGAACGAGGACGGCCAGCAATGCGACCAGCAGATTCCGGGATTTGTGACTGGGTTGACGGCTCCGGGCCACGGACATCTCCTTGTAAACAAAGGGCAACGGCGAGCTTTTCGCCCGCCGTCCTGATCACAAGTGTAGTCGGGCTGAAGAAGGCTTGTCAGCTAAACTGCTGTTGATTGGGCAACACCAGCTCTGGATCAGCTGCCATGTTGTCAAATCTTCCAATATCAGACAGGTCGCGAGGAACCATAGCCGCCTTGATCAGTTTGCGTGTAGAGTTTCCGGTCACCGGAAAGGCCGACTGACCTACCCGCCAGGCGATCGGCACGGCGTCGGTACCGATCAGTTTGTCCAGCTGCCGCAAGCGTTTGTACATGAACTTATGGCGCGCATCTTCATGATCCAGCACCACGATAAAGAAAGTGCCGGCAGCGTAGCGAGCAAGAATTGCGTCGTCAGAAAGCTGTTCCCGCAGGGATGCGCTGACCTCCGACACCACTGACTTCAGGGAAGCGTCTCCCATCTGATTGGATAATTCCCGAAAATTGGCAATATCGAGATGTATCAGCGCGAAAGGATGTTTGCGAGCGTCCTTTCTGGCCAGAATATCAAGCAATGTCTGTTCGAGACCGGAGCGGTTCGGCAAACCTGTGACCGAATCAATAAAGGCAAGTTCGGCCACTCGCTGTTCCTCCTGCTCCCGTGCCTCTTCGCGTTTGCGCTGCTGTTTGACGTCGAGGGCCGTTACACCGAGCGCCGAGGCCAACAGCGCGGTGCAGAAGATCGCAAGCGGGACGCCCATCCAGTCACCTCGCAAGAGGTTGTCGGCGGCCGGTACCGCGCCTTCCGGAAAAGTCATCGCCATCATTCCGCTGTAGTGCATTCCGCAGATGGCTGTGGCCATCACCAGAGCCGCGACGAATTGCAGGAACAGAGCCTGCTGACCTTCGGCCTTCTGCACGACCCGACAGATGGCTAGCGCGCCGGCGGACGCGCCCAAAGCGATGGCCACCGAAACGGCCAGAAAACCGGTGTGGAATACCGGAGGTGCGGACATCTGCAGCGCGTACATACCCAGGTAATGCATGACCACAATACTGGCACCCATGGCAACCGTAGCACCGGCAAACAGGCCTGCGCCAAGACGATCTCGACCTATCATATGCAGTGCCACACCCGACGCCACAACCGCCGCCAGCCAGGATACCGCAGTCAAGCCCGCATCGAAGGCGAGCGGGACGTTGGAGGGCATGGCGCGCATGCCAACGAAGTGCATGCTCCAGATGCCTGTCCCCATCAGCAGGGCGCCGGCACCAAGCCAGCGCCAGCGAGCGTCGTCACCTGAGCGATTGAGACGTGCGCCAAAAAACAGGGCCGCGTACGCGGCCATCACCGCAACCACAAACGAGGCGGCTATCAACAATGGATCGTAGTTATTCATCGTCACTTGAACCCTTTTACTGAGAATTTTCGGAGGCCAGAAGCCCGCTCACTTCTCATGGAGCTCCTTGGGTGACGGTAAATACGTATGAAAAAGGGACAGGAGGCTTTCGATTTGTTGTGATTCTGTAAACCGGCACGACAGAAAGCTCGCTGACAGCCAGGCCTGAACCCGATATGCTTCCACCACGTAAAACCCGTGTCGTTTCCGCGCGAGTATGAGGACGGTATATGGATATCGGCGATATGCGTCGAGATTTCGAAAGCGAAGGCCTGGATCGTGAATCACTGGATGACAACCCCATCCGGCAGTTTGAGCAATGGTTCGGCGATGCCAGAGAGGCCGGGATTCTCGAGCCCAATGCCATGTCCCTGGCGACCACTGGCCACGATGGTATGCCGGATCTGAGAACCGTACTGTTGAAGTATTTTGATGACAGCGGTTTTGTCTTCTACACCAATTACGGCAGCCGCAAGGCCAAAGAACTGGCGGAAAACCCGCGGGCAGCGCTGCTGTTTCCATGGATCGGTTTGAACCGGCAGGTGCGCATCCAGGGCACGGTGGAGAAAGTGAGCAAAACCGAGTCCCTTCGCTACTTTGCCTCACGCCCCAGGGGCAGCCAGATTGGCGCCTGGGTGTCCGAGCAGAGCCAGGTGATCAACTCTCGGGGACTGCTCGAACAGAAGGTGGCCGAAATCAAACGCAAGTTCGGTGATGGTGACGTGCCGCTGCCCAGTTTCTGGGGTGGTTACCGCGTGGTGCCTGAGCGCATCGAATTCTGGCAGGGCAGACCCAGCCGACTCCATGATCGATTCGAGTACGTTAAGGACAGTGATGGCTGGCTCATCCAACGACTTCAGCCCTGAGCACAAGCCCTCGGTCTGGCTCTGCCACCAGACGGAGGGTGTCGAGGAGCCCGAGCCGCCCTGGCTCACCGACTATGAGCGTGCCACCGTCAGCAAGTTCAGCGGGCCGCGACGCCGGGAATATCTCTCGAGCCGGTGGCTGATTCGCCAGGCCATTGCCGGGGCGTCGGGCCAGAGTCCGTCCGGCTGTCGGCCCGTGGACGGGCGCCCGGTGGCTTCCGGCGAGCCCGGGGGCTGGCACCTATCGCTCAGCCACAGCCACGGACTGTCCGCCTGCGCCACCCTGGCCGGTTCGCCCGTCGGTCTTGATCTGGAGCCCTGCCAGCGTCATCCTCAGTGGCACAAAGTGGCCCGCCGCTGGTTTTCGGCGGTGGAACAGGAGTGGCTGTTCCGGGAAGACGATGCCAACAGCTTTCTGAAGGTCTGGACATTGAAAGAAGCCTGGCTGAAAGCCACCGGCCGGGGTATCGCCGGCAACCTGCAAACCCTGGAAGTGCGCAGGAACTTCGAGATGTATGGCGATCGCCTGGAAGAGGACTGGCAGGCCTCCTGCTGCTACATTGAAGGGTTCCTGGTCACCGTTGTGTTCCGGGGTTCCCGGCCGCTCTGGCCGGACTTTTCCCTGCTGGAACCGCCGCCTCCGGCCTTTGCTCTGGTGCAAGCAGACACCCTCGAAAGCTCCTGGGAGCCCTTGTTCCAGCGGACCATTCGCCCCAAACGCTGACCCCGTGGGAGGACTAGACATGGCAGATGCCGGCCGCTGCCCCTGGTGTGGCAACGATCCACTGTACGTGCACTACCACGATACCGTTTGGGGACGCCCCGAGCACGACGACCTGGCGCTGTTCGAAAAGCTGTGCCTCGACGGCCAGCAGGCGGGCCTGAGCTGGATCACCATTCTTCGCAAACAGGATTCCTATCGGGCGGCCTATGCCCATTTCGATCCCGAAAAGATTGCCCGGTTCGATGACGCAAAGGTGGACGAGCTGATGCAGGATCCGGGCATCATCCGCAACCGCCTGAAGGTTCACTCCGTCATCAAGAATGCACGAGCCTACCTTGCCCTGCGGGAACAAGGCATTGGTTTCAGCGAGTTCCTGTGGTCATTCGTAGACCATCAGCCGGTCCAGAACCACTGGCAGTCCCTGGAGGAAGTCCCGGTCGCCACCGACGCCTCCGAGGCCATGTCGCGGGCGCTGAAAAAGGCCGGGTTCACCTTTGTCGGGCCGGTGATTGTCTATGCCTTCATGCAGGCGACCGGCATGGTGAATGATCATCTGGTGCAATGCCCCCAACATCGGGCCTGTTATTTACTGAGTCAATGATCTCAATAGCCAAGGGGGTCGTACGTTCAGGTGAGCAATAAATCCTGGAGAACATCGTGCGTATCACTCTCGACCAGCTCCGAAGCCTTCAAAACCCGGTTATCGACCTGCTTGAGATATTGTCCCTCGAAGGTCAGCATTACATGGCCCGTCTAAGCCTGGACGGTGAGCTGTTTCTTCTTTCAGACAGACAGGGCACAACCAGTCTGTTCCGAAGTGCCTGGCAGATCCAGGACACACTGGCCTCGTTTACCGTCCGGGAAACACAGGTCGTGCACCCATCCGCCTACCATGAAATGGTGGGCATGGAACCGGCGGCGATTGAGCCCTTGCGAATCCGGGTGCAGAGGCAGAAAACGTGATTTCCGTTTCCAGACTTGCCATTCTCGTTGGCCTCGCCGGTCTTGTTCCCTTTCTTGCGGGCATCTTCGGTCTTTTCCTCGCACCCCAGCACAGCGTGGCATTACTGGGGTACTTCTACCTTTACAGCGCAGGAATTCTGGCCTTCATGGCAGGGGTCTACTGGCCCATCGCCATGCAACTGGACAACTGTTCCTATCCGTTGTCCCCGCTTATTACCATGCTGCTAAGCCAGGTGTTTTTCGTCTCTGCGGGCATCGGGCTTTTACTGCCGGTCACCGGACAGATCGTGCTGTACACAGTCGCCTATCTGGGACTGTATCTGGTGGATGCGCGCTGGATGCGAATCTACTGGCCGCAGTGGTACCTTCGTCTCCGGCTGTTGCTGACTTCGGTCGTACTGGTGTGCCAGGTGATCGCGGCGGCCTGGTTCCTGCTGTTACACGGCGCCTGACCACCGGTCAGGCGCCGAGAGCGTCCTCGGGGTTGTCATACCGGCTCTGCAACTTTCGCAGTGCCGTTTTCTCAATCTGCCTGACCCGTTCCCTGCTGATCCCCAGGTCATCGGAAATCACCTGAAGCGTCTCCGGTTCGGGTAATCCCAGGCCATAGCGGCGCGAGAGAATGTCTTTTTCCCGATCGCTCAGCTCACTCAACATCGAACTGAGGGTACGTCGGCGATCACGGTCCTTCATGGGATGGTCCGGCGCCACTGCATCGCCGGCATCCAGGCTGTCGGCGAGCGTAACTGAGCCGTCCTCCACCAGAGGCACATCCGTGGACACTTCCCGCGTGGCCAGGGCCCTGAGTTCACCAATGCGAGACGGGGTCGCTTCCATTTCCCGGGCCAGCTCGGTTTGTGAGGGGGTTCTGCCCAGGCTCTGATGGAGTCGCAACGACACCTTCTGCATCTGGCGAATCTCATCCACCACGTTCTCCGGTGTATGCACCAGGCGGGTGCCGCGCTGCAAACAGCGCTTCACTTCCTCGCTGATCCACCAGTAGGCGTAGGTGGAAAACCGGAAACCCTTGGTCGGGTCAAATCTCTCCACCGCCTTGATCAGGCCCACGTTCGCGTCCTGGATCAGGTCCGACATGGGTATGCCGTGCTGGCCGTAGCGACGGGCAATGTGCACCGCCAGACGCAGATTGCTCTGGATCAGCTTGCGGCGACAGGCGGTGGCCAGATGGAAGGCCCGGCGACATCGGGATGAAAACGCACAGGCGTCCCCAAGGCTGCCAATCACCTCCCGGAAGGTCTGCGGCGTCTCTGGCGGCAGGGCAAGGTCGGCGCTGATGATCTGGTAGCAGCGAGTGAGTTTGCGGGAGAGGCGGCGTTCGGCCTCGTCCGTCAGCAGTTCATACCGGGACGCATCCCTGAAGTACAGCCCCACCAGGGAATCCCTTTCACCGTCGTTGGGCGTTGTCGGAGACGGTCCCAGCCTGTCGATATTAGGCATGGCCAAGGTACCGGTCAGAAAATGTACCAGAAGGTACGAGCGGTGGGTGCCGATGGATTTACCGGCAGGGGATCCGTAGAAACGCTCAGGAAACGAGAGAAACGCGAAGCGGCGCCAGGGCGCCGCTTCGGTTATCGGGTTTCGGCAGGGGTGCCGATCAGGCGGCCACGATGGCGTATTCGTGATTGTGGGGCTCGATCAGGACACCGTGCAGGGCCACAATGGCCTTCTCATAGTTGTCCTCGTCCACCACAAACTGGATGTCCACCTGACGCATGCACTGGTGCAGGGCCAGTACGCTGATTTCCTCGTCAGCCAGGGCCTTGACCGAGCGGGCCAGGATGCCCGGCACTTTCATATCGCTGCCAATGGCTGACACCACCGCCACCTTGCGGGTGCTGATCTCGGCGTTGGGGAACTCTTCCTTCAACGCCTTGACAACACGCTTGACGTGCTTGAGGGTACTGCCCACGTAGTGGGTGATGGTATTGGCGTTGGTGTCCTTGGACAGGAAACGCACCTTGAAGCGGGCCAGCACGTCCAGGATCCGGCGATCAGACCCGGGCTCACCCTGCATGTCCTGGTCGAACACTTCCACTGCAAACACGCCCTTGGCCCCGGCAATGATCTCCACCTGGGGCTTTTCACTGACGTAATCGCCAGTGATCAGGGTGCCGGTGTGCTCTGGCTCGAAGGTGTTCATGACCCGCAGCGGAATTTCGTTCTGGCGCATACCCTTGCCGGCGCGGGGGTGAATCGCCTCCATGCCGAGGTTGGCCAGCTGGTCGGCCACGTCGTAGTTGGTGCGACCGAGCGGCACCACCTTGTCTGCACCCACGATGTTGGGGTCGGCGGAGCTCAGGTGGTATTCCTTGTGAATGATCGCTTCCCGGGCGTTGGTGATCACTGCCACCCGGCTGAAGGTCATCTCACTGTAGCCCCGGTCGAAAGTGCGCATCAGGCCTTCCTTGCACTGGGCATAGCCGGTCACGATCGGCAGCTCCCGGGACAGATCCACCGCGTCGAAGGCCTGCTTGAGCTTTTCGTCCAGCGGCAGCAGCTCGTTGTCGCGCCAGCCGGTCAGGTCCACAAACCGGGCGTTGACGCCCTCCTGCTGGAGCTTGAGGGCCGTATTGAAGGCGCTGTGGGCTTCGCCGATACCGGCGAGCATTTCGCGCACGGTGAGCAGGTGTTCCTCGAGCTGGAACTGGCCATAGGAGCACAGGCGCTGAAGGTCTATGAGACAGCCGCGAACACCTTCGATACGGTCGGTGATGAACTGGTCCGCCTGCTGCTTGAGCATCGGGTCCTCGAACAGCTCACCGTTGATGTCGGTCAGGAACTTGACCAGCTTGGTGAGGTCGTCGCCCCAGGCCCAATCCGATTCCGAATCGGCAAACAGGGCGTAGACACCGGGCTCTCCGGTCTTCTTGTGCTCCAGCAGTTCGTTGGTGACACCACCGTAGGCGGACACCACGAAAATGCGCTGGTACAGGTCGTCTTTCTTGCGATTCCCGATGATGATGTTATCGCGGACGGCCTCGTAGTTACTCATCGACGTACCGCCGATTTTTTCAACGGTATGTTGTTGGCTAGTCATAGGTTTGCCTTTGCTATCCTGCAGCATGAATGTCCAGCGGAGGGACAGCGGGCCTCACGAGGCCTCGCTGAGCCCCTCCTGCATGATTTCGTCGACACTTTGCGCCAGCAGGGCAGCCCCTTTCTTCAGGTCTTCCTCGCTGGTCGTCAGCGGCATCAGGCACTTGATGACTTCATCATTCGGACCACTGGTCTCGATGATCAGGCCGTGCTCGAAGGCACGCTTGGTAATCGGGCCTGTAATGTCCGCGTGGGTTGCTTCGATACCACGCATCAAACCGCGCCCCTTCATTTTGAACTGACCCGGGTACTTGTCGCAAATTGCCTGCAGGGCGTCGCCCAGCACCTTGGTCTTGGCCTTCACTTCGTTGGCGAAGGCGTCGTCTTTCCAGTAGGTTTCCACGGCGGTACGGGCGGTAATGAAGGCCATGTTGTTGCCGCGGAAGGTACCGTTGTGCTCGCCCGGATCCCACACATCCAGCTCCGGACGGAACAGCACCAGCGCCATGGGCAGGCCGTAGCCGCTCAGGGACTTGGACACGGTGACAATGTCCGGCTTGATCCCGGCAAACTCAAAGCTGAAGAACTCGCCAGTACGACCGTTGCCGGCCTGGATGTCGTCGAGGATCAGCAGAATATCGTGTTTCTTGCACAGCTCGGACAGGCCCTTGAGCCACTCGGCGCGACAGGCATTCAGGCCGCCCTCGCCCTGGACCGCCTCAACGATCACGGCGGCCGGCAGCTCGAAACCGGAAGAGCCGTCGCTCAGCAGCTTGTCCATGATCTCCAGGGTGTCCACGTCCTCACCCAGGTAGCCGTCGTAGAACATGAAATCGACGTTGCCCAGCGGTGTACCCACACCACCACGGTGGTGTTTGTTACCGGTGGTGGCCACCGCGCCCATGGTGACGCCGTGGAAGCCGTTGGTGAAGGAGATAATGCCATTACGACCCTTTACCTTGCGGGCCAGCTTGAGTGCGGCTTCCACACAGTTGGTGCCGGTGGGGCCGGTGAACTGCATTTTGTAATCCAGACCACGCGGTTCAAGGATGTACTTCTTGTACGACTCCATGAAGTCGTGCTTGGCCTTGGTGAACATGTCCAGGCCCTGGCTCACGCCGTCGGCCTCAATGTATTCCAGCAGGGCTTTCTTCAGAATGTCGTTGTTGTGGCCATAGTTCAGGGAACCAGCCCCGGCGAGGAAATCCAGGTATTCCTTACCGTCCTCGGTGTACAGGTGCGCGTTCTTGGCACGGTTGAAAATCACCGGGAAGGCACGGCTGTACACGCGTACTTCGGATTCAGTCGACTTGAAAATTTCCATGATCTTGCCTCTTAGCATGTCAGGTTCGAGGTAGGTGCGTGGCGGCCTGTCACAGTCATACGGTGTCGGTGTCGATCAGGCCCACCGCGCGTTGATTGAAGCCGTCTGGCAGGCCTACCTCAGTAGCCTGCCGGCTGGTTCAGATAACTATTTCCGATAACAGCTCGGTTCAGATAACCACTCGGTCACAACGTTTCGCTAACAACGTCTGGTAAAACGCCAGCACAGCGAAAGGCGTCTCAGACTGGCTTGGTGAAGGGCCCGATGCGGAGCAGGAATTCAGAGTCGTGCTCGCCGCCGAAGTGAGTGCCTTTCTCGAAGTGCTCGTGGTAGGTGAGCTCGGCACCCATATCACGGGCAAACGACCGGAACAGCGCCCAGGAGGCTTCGTTGTCCTCGGTGATGGTCGTTTCCATGTGGGTCACGCCCTTGCAGGCGTCACGGCCAACGATCGCTTTCAGCATGCGCTTGGCAAGGCCTTCTCCACGACCTTTCTCGTGGACGGCCACCTGCCAGACAAACACGGTATCGGGCTGTTGGGGAGGAATGTATCCGGAGATAAAGCCGACCAGGTCGCCGTCCTTCTCCGCGGCCACGCCAGTTTCGGCAAAGTGGCTGCACTGCAACAGGTTGCAGTAAATCGAGTTGGGGTCGAGCGGCGGGCATTCCGCCACCAGCTGGTGAAGCCTGAAGCCATCGTCCTTCACCGGTTTGCGAAGCGTGATGGCGGTTGTATTCGATCCTTCTGTTGTCATGGCGAGTTCAATTCGTGGCAAAAAGTTAGTGTTGAATTATATAGACCACAAAATATATTTCAAGTGAGCCGGAAATCGCGCCCACGACAGGGCGCTGGCCCCTTTTCTCAGAATAGACCGATTAACTTCATTCGCCAGTGACAGTCTGGTTAATTTGTCGACGAGAAGACAATATCATCCGGCACCAGGGAGGTGCCGTGAACGAGCCGGTTACGGTAGGAAACGGCCGCCGGCGAACCCGCAGGCCAGAGCCGATCGAATTCAGGGAGCCACTGCTCGAGGCGATAATCCACTGGCATCAGCGACACATGAAGCCCTCCCTGCTCGGCACCGGCAACCGGCTCGGTGACAGGGCTGGTGATGGCAATGCGGGTGATCAGCCCTCGCGAATCAGCGCGCAGGTTGCCCATGCCGGCCGAGCCATTATTGACCACCAGGCGGGCCCGCTCATCCACGCGGCCCGTCCAGAGCACAGGCAGGCAGGTGTGGGTGGAGGCGATGACATCGGCACCGGTTGCCCGGAACCAGTCCGAGAGTCTCTCCCCGCTGCCAGAAGCAAAAGCTTCGTGAGCCAGGCCCCAGCCGGCCAGGGACTCCGGATCACCGTGCACCACCAAAACCTTTAGGCCTCCAAATATCAGGCAGCGATAGCGCGGCAACAACGACAAACGCCGCTGGATATCCGGATGCTCACAGGCCACCGCCTGCAAACGCTCCATGATCCGGTTGGAGCGCTCTACCACCCCGTGATCGACAAAATCCGGATAGGCGCAACCACAGCCGGCACCAGCGCTGGGCAGGGCCAGTTCGTAATCGACATTGCCCAGACTGACCAGATGGTCCAGCACCCGGTTGTTGATCGACCGGAACAGACTGTCACTGGCGTTGAACCAGTTGAAATCGCCGTTAAACACCAGCTTCACCCGATGTCCCCGACGCTCCTCGGCCAGCGCCATCTGCTCGATCTCATCCAGGGCCCAGGGATTACCATAGAGACCGCCGATAATATAGAGCACGTCCTCCGATACCGTCTGGGGCTCCTGGCACAGGGCCTCAGGTGAGTAACGGTACGCCAGCGGACAGCTGCGGCCCTCGGTCATGGCTCAGGCCTCGCCAGCCGCCAGCGAGCGACCGACCAGCCGGCGCAGCACCAGCGGGACAAAGAAACCCGCGGTGCAGATCAGGAAGCCGTAGGCGTTCACGCCCAGCAACATGGCGTACTTACCATCGCCAATGGCCCAGCTTGCCGGAATCAGCCCGACCGCCAGCAACACGCCCAGCCCCAGACCAGTCCAGAAGCTCAGGTGGAAGCTCCAGGGCGACCACCGGGTGAATCCGTAAAACAGGAACACCGGCGCCAGCCCTATCACCATGGTGCCGGAGATGGTCGTGGCCTTCAGGATATCAGTGCCGGCGAACATGGGCAGGTTGCCCAGGAACGCGAAGATCACCATCACCACCGCGCCCACACGCATGCTGGGCAGCTTGTCCGATGCGCGGCGGGCCAGCCTTGGAAGATCCACTGCCAGGGACTTGGCCAGGGAGGTAAAGGTGGAATCCAGGGTGGAGCCGGCTGAAGTCATCATCACCACGCTCATGAAGAACAGCGCCGCCAGCCCCAGGGACTGCCCCACGGCCGCGGGCGCGTTGCCCATGGCATCGATGCCGTTAAGCCGGGCATGCACGCCCACCAGGCTGAAGACAAACACCGCCACAAAGCCCAGCAGTCCGGCCACCACAAAGCTCTTGAGCATGGTTTTTTCCTTGTTCACGAAGCCCCGGTCGGTGAGCACCGGATCATGAAACGGATAGCTGAACAATTGCAGCAAGGCTACCAGCAACAGATCAAAGCCGGCATTGAGCCGGAACTCGCCGTTGGTCAGCAGGGCGCTGGTGTCGTTGGCGGGAATGATCAGGAACAGCACCGCACCCACGAAGAACACGAACACAAACGCCTGGATCACATCGGTGAAGATCGATGACCGCAGCCCGCCTTTCAGGCTGTAGGCGAGAGTGAACACGGTAAACAGCATCGCCGCCGCGTAGTACTCCCATTCGCCGGGCAACCCGAAATAGCCACCCACCACAGCGGTGTTGCTCCAGACCTCGTTGTACAGCCGGATCAGGATGGCCGCGGCAAATGCCAACGCCGCCAGCCGCCCGAACCGGGAGGTGAGAAAGTCCTGCAGGCTGCGGGCGCCGGTCTGGGTCCGGATCAGGTAAATGATGTAGCCGGCCACCGGAATCGACAGCCAGTAACTGGCATACGCCAGCCCACCGACCACCCCATAGGCCGCCCCCAGGTTGGCGGCGTTGGTCACCGATTTGGCGAAAATCCAGCTGATAAAGATACTCGCCGTGAGTGACCACTGACCTACCGGATTGCCCTGATCGTCCGCGCCCTTGTAAAACGAATTCGCGTTCTTGCTCTTGGGCGACAGCGCGTACATCACCACGCCGTAGACCAGCAGAAATCCCCAGAACAGGGTGGCCTCTGTGAAGTTCATGTTTTCTTACCTTGTTCTTTGTCGTTTAGTCCGGGGCTTTTCCCGGGGTTTCTGGCTTGGGTGCCTTTCGGGTCAGGCCGGATGGGGTTTCAAAAAAACGCCCGTGAACCCATCCATGGGGGGCTTGGTCGCGCCATCCCTGGCGCTCCACATTTTTTGAAACCCCATCCCGCCTGCCCCTTGTTCAACCTAAGTTTTGGCTTCCCCGGCAGAGGAGCAAGACATCAGCCATCCCTTTGGCTCGCTTAATCACTCTTCTGATTTCGTATTTCTTTCCCACTCAGCAACCGAATAGCAAAGTCCTATCCGCGGTCTGGGGGGTGACGTTATTTTCCCGCCAGGAAAAAGATGTCTGAGCGAAGCAAGTTGTTTTTCCCAAGGGAAAATAACGTCACCCCCCAGGCCGCCAATGACCAGCCACCAGTCCTGAAACAACGAACACCCAGACCTAAACAGGTGCCGAACAACTGGCCCCAAACCGATAACAGGAAAAACACCGGTGGTGCCGCAACATAATCCGCTCATCCATGCTCTCGGCCAGCGTCCCACCCAGGTCGTACTGCGGGTCATCGTCCACCAGCGTGCAGGCATACACCCGCACCTGATCGCCCTTCTTCACCAACATCCGCGTATAGGTGCACATGAAGTGGGCCCGGGATTCACGGGTGGGGTACTTCTCCATGCACGTCTCGGTGATCTCCGGGCTGCCGTCTTCCGAGCCCGGGGTACCCAGGTCCGGGAAGGCCGTGAACGCCAGATTCTCCGGAATGCCCCGTTCCCGGAAGATCTCACGGAAGGCGGCTTCCACCTCGGACGGAATCTCCTCCGGGTCGGTCTGGCGGGCGACGGACACCTTGAAACCCTGCTCGATCAGCCAGCGGATGCCCTCGAGGGCTTCGTCAAAACTGCCTTCGCCCCGGTCCTTGTCGTGCCGGGCGCGATCGGGGAAATCCAGGCTGACGCGGAAATGGATCGGGTAGGGGTTGTCCAGCAATGGCAACACCTGGTGTTGGCGCTTGTGTAACGGTTCGGTGGCGTTGGTCAGCACGAAGCAGGGCCGATGCTGGCTGGCGTAGTCCAGGATGTTGACGAAATCCCGGATCACGAACGGCTCACCGCCGGTGAAGGAAAACTGCTCCACGCCCATCTCCAGGGCTTCGTGAATAAACGGTTTTACGTCGCTCAGTTTCATGCCCGGAATGCGGCCGTCGCCCGGGTGAGAGCCCTCGAGGCAGAAGGGACAGGCCAGGTTGCAGGCGGTGCCGGTGTGGATCCAGAGTTCCTTGAGCCGGTCGGCGTCGATGTAGCCGCGGGGGTCGCCGTTGCGGGTATGGGTCCAGCTGTCGCGGGCCCTGGGCTCCAGGATCTCCACAGCCGGAATGCGATTTTTTCGGGCCGCTCTGGCTTCGGTTACGGGCATGACTGCTCCTCAATACTTCAATGTTCAGGGACCACAGATAGGGGCAGGACCCAAAGGGTTCACGCCCCAAACCATTCCATCAGCCGGTGGTCACGTCGTTGTGCTTCAGGGGCTGCCGTCCTTCCTTGCCCCGGCGCCAGCCGTGGAGTTTCTCCAGCAGCTTCAGGACGCCTTCAGGCGCATGGGCCCGTTTCCATTCACCGGCCGCGTACTTCGCCGACTCGTTCCAGGTCGGGTAGGGGTGAATGGTGCCCAGGATCTTGTTCAGGCCCAGGCCATGCTTCATGGCCAGGGTAAACTCGGCGAGGATTTCCCCGGCATGGGCGCCCACCACCACAGCGCCCAGGATCTTGTCCTTGCCCGGCGGAGTCAGCACCTTGATGAATCCGTGGTCCTCGCTTTCGGCGATGGCCCGGTCCAGATCGTCCAGCCCATACCGGGTCACTTCGTAGGCCACCCCCTGGGCCTTAGCTTCGGCCTCACTGAGCCCCACCCGGGCCACTTCCGGTGAGGTGAACGTCACCCAGGGCATCACCCGGTAGTCGACCCGGAAGCGCTTGAACTGGCCGAACAACCCGTTTACTGCCGCGTACCAGGCCTGGTGCGAGGCCGCGTGGGTAAACTGGTAGGGCCCGGCCACATCGCCGCAGGCAAACACGTTCGGATAACGCAGGCTCATGTCCTCTTCCACCGGCACAGTGCCGTTGGGCAGGGTGTCCACGCCGATGCGCTCCAGATTCAGGCCGGCGGTATTGGCCGCTCGGCCCACGGCCACCAGCACCTCGTCGAAGGGAATTCGCACCCGCTCACCCTCGTGCTCGCAATAGGCCACCTTCTCGCCTTCCTCAATACGGAACTCGGCCGCGGAATGTTTCAACCGGACATCAATGCCGTCTGACTGGAACTGCTTCAACACCAGGTCAGAAACGTCGGTATCCTCTTTGGCCAACAGGCGATCACCCATCTCCACCTGTGTCACCTTGCTGCCAAGACGGGCAAAGGCATGGGCCAGCTCGGAGCCGATCGGGCCGCCGCCCAGCACCAGCAGGCGCTCCGGTTGCTCTTCCAGATGCCAGAGGTTGTCCGAGGTCAGCGGCTCCATGTCCTTCAGGCCGGGAATGGGCGGCACCGCCGGCTTGCCGCCCGTGGCCACCACAATGCTACGGGCAGTGAGCCGTTCGGTGCGGCCATCGTTATGGCGCACTTCCAGCTCCCAGGGCGACACGAAGCTGGCTTCGCCGGCAATGCAGTCCACGCCCAGCTTGCGGTAGCGCTCCGGCGAATCGTGGGGCTCCACTTTCGCGATCACCTCCTTGACCCGGCTCATGATGTTTTTGAAAGAGCCTTTCACCGGCACCGACTCCAGCCCGTAGCGGTTGGCGTGGCGCAGGGTGTCCGCTGCTTTGGCACTGCGGATCAGAGCCTTGGAAGGCACGCAGCCGGTGTTGAGACAGTCACCGCCCATTTTGTCCTTCTCGATCAGTGCCACCTTGGCCTTCACGGCCGCGGCGATGTACGCAGAAACCAGACCGGCCGAACCACCGCCGATCACCAGCAGGTTGTAATCAAAGTGCGCGGGCTTTTGCCAACCGGCGTATACCTTGCGGCGGCGAAGGAAGCCCACGACAAACTTGGCAATCAGCGGGAACAGACCCAACAGGGCAAAGGACAGCAGCAGATCCGCCGAGACGATGTCACCGGTGGACTCGATCTGGCCCAGTTGCGTGCCAGCGTTCACATACACAAAGGTACCCGGCAGCATCGCCGCCCAGCTGACCAGCGCGTAGGTGCGCAGCTTCATGGCCGTCAGGCCCATAGCCAGGTTGATCAGGAAGAAGGGGAACACCGGTACCAGGCGCAGGGTGGCCAGGTAGAACGCGCCGTCCTTTTCGATGCCCCGGTCCATTTTGGCGACAGTCTGACTGTAGCGCTTGCGCAGCGTGTCCCGCATCAGGAACCGGGCCACCAGAAATGCCAGGGACGCCCCGATGGTTGAGGCCACCGAAACCGCGGCCAGTCCGTACAGGTTCCCGAAAAAGGCGCCACCGGCGAGGGTCATGATGGCAGCTCCGGGCAGGGACAGCGCAGTTACCACCACATAGATAGCCACAAAACCCAGCACCGCCAGCCCCAGGTTCTGATCGATCCACTGACCGATGGCCTGCTGATTGGCCTTCAGGTTGTCGAGCGTCAGAAGCTCGGTACCGCCGGCGGCGACGAATCCGGTGACAACCGCCGCAATTACGGCGATCAGGATCCATTTCTTGAACGTCATGCAAAGGTCCTTTCTGATTCAGATCCACGGGCGAAATGACACCCGACCGCAGGGGCTTTACAGCACAGCCCTGCCGTGCGTATCCAGGCGATATTGCAGTTGTACGTCAGGTAATCCGCCATTGTGTCAACGAATGCTCATGAATATCTAACATTTCGGTTACACCCACCGTGTTCACAGCCGACACGTCGCTTTTCGGCAGCCTGAAAGACACATTCCCATTCTTGAACAATCGCTCACTAAAAGAAACAGCGATAGCCGATATTGCCAGCGTCTTTACCTACTTTTTGAGCCCGACAACGCCCTGGGAAACAACGGGCGCTGATACATGGAGCGCAGGGCTACGGTTGTCAGAAAATGCAAAATGATATCTAATGTTGTTGATAATCATTCTCGTTCATCAGGATTGCCGCCAATGCTGACCAATAACCGCACGCGCCAATTGATCACCGATGGCTTACCCGCCTTTGGACTACTGAACGCAGTACCAACGCCCTGGATGATCGAGATGATCGGCCATGCCGGCTATGACTTTGTCATCCTGGATACGGAACACATGTCCACCAATCCAGAGTCCCTGGAACACATGATTCGCGCCGCCGAGTGCGCCTCCGTCACCCCTCTGGTGCGAGTGCCAGGGGTTGATCGTGCTGCGATTACCCGGGCTCTGGACAGTGGTGCTCAGGGAATTGTTGTTCCCCGTATCCGTAATGCCGAAGAGGCGCGCGACGTTGTTCAGATGGCGCGGTACGCGCCTGCGGGGCAACGTGGAATTACCGGCGGCAGGACAACAGGTTTCGGAACCCTCCCGCTGAAAGACTACCTCAGGCAGGCCAACCAGGAAGTCCTCATTGTGCTCATGATTGAAGACCAGGAAGGCATCGACAACCGTGAAGCCATCCTGGGTGTTCCCGGTGTTGACTGGGTGCTTCCGGGAGCGGTTGATCTGTCGCAATCACTCGGCTGCCCTGGTGACCCGTTCCATTCGTCTGTCAATCACGCCATCGCGGAACTGGCAGCGAGTTGCCGCGGGCGTTCTGTGGAATTTTGCGCCTTGCCACGAAGTCCTGACCAATTGACGGAATGGCAGGAGTGGGGAGCAAGAGCCTTTCTCCTGGGAGAAGACCGCAGTCTGCTCTTTAAATACCTCAAGTCTCACCTTGCGACCTGCCGTGCCGAGTCGAGCCCGCCGTCTCCCTGAGGCGGCCATTCTTCTTCAAGCCTGACAAGAGTTTTCCTATGCGCGATACCGTACTTTTTCTTGCTCATGTTCCAACGGAAGCCCTGAATCGGGGATTCCTGCCTGCAGCCCAGTCGATGGGGCTGAAAGTGATCCTGCTGACAGACCAGGCGGCGACTCATCACCACTATTTCAGTCAACCGGACCTTCCCGCCTATCCGGAACAGATTCTCCAGTGTGATGTATTTAATCCGCTGTCTGTTCTCGATCTTCTCTCAGAACTCCCGGCGCCCGTGGGCGTGTTTTCCAACAGCGATCACCTGCAGACGGTGACCGCTCTGGCCGCAGCCTACCTGAATCTGCCGGGCAAAGACTGGCAAACCTGTTACCGGGCAAAAAACAAGGCCGCAATGCGCCAGTACCTGAAAGCGCTCGATGATGGCGCATGCTGGTTCAGGGCTGTGAATGATCAGACATCCCTGGGGAAGGTGATCGACGACGTTCCCTTCCCGTGTATTGCCAAGCCCCGGGAGGGGGTTGCCAGCCTCAACGTCAGGCGCCTGGACAACGCTGCGCAACTGCAATCGTTCTGTGATCAGTTCTGGCAGGAACAACCCGGGCAACCCTTGCTGCTGGAAGAGTTTCTGTCAGGCCCTGTTCACACACTGGAGACCATTGGGGACGGAAACAGCCTGATTGCGCTCGGAGGATTTGAAGTGCGGCTTTCCGAGCCTCCCCATTTTGTCGAACTTGAAGCGTCGTGGGTGCCCTACCAGCCGGACAGTCCTCACCTGCAGGAGATGTTCAGGCAGGTACGGCGCTTCGGTGTGGGCCTTGGCGCCTGCCATTCCGAATTTGTGATAACCGACAATGGGCCGAGACTTATCGAGATCAATTACCGTACGGTGGGGGATGGCCGCGAATTCCTGCTTGACCGCATGACGAATCATGGGCTGTTCCATGCCATCCTTCAGGCCCATGTTGGCAACCCTCTTGAATTATCCCCTCCCACGCAGGCGGCGCAGATACGCTATCTCAGTGCTTCTACCAGCGGCCGGGTTCGCCGTTCAGCTCCTGAGCGCAGGGAGCCGTGCGGTGACGGCATTGCCGAGTTTGAGCCTTTGAGGAAAGTGGGTGATGACCTCCGACTGACTCATTCAAACAAGGACTACCTGGGCGTGTTGCGGTTGTTTTCGAGCGATCCCTCCCGGGTGAAGGATACGTTGGCCGAATGGACCACCGATCTTGAAGCAGAGTGGGAGATAGGCTGATGACCCGGAACACCGCTCTGTCTTCAACAGACCCCGGGCAGTATCTGACCCGGAGGCTGGTCGATGCCCTGATCCGCGAAGACGTGGCCGGCTGCCAGAGTGATTCTCAGGCAGTTGGGGTGGACGGCGTGCCCGGCTCTCCAGGAACGCCGGCGACCTGGTTACGGTGGACGCTGGCGCAGGGCATCCTGTGGTTGCCGGTCCATCCGGCAACCTTCATGCAGCGTTGGCAGTGGAGTGGCGACGCGCTCATCTGGCAGCCCGCAGGCCAGGTCGGAAGCGTGTCGGAAGTGAATCACTACGAACAGGTTCTGGCCTGCCTCACCGCGGAGGAACACGACGACTCTGGGGAGCAGTTGGAGATCTATGCCGACGAGTGCAGAACCGCGGAGGCACACGACACCCTCTGCCTGGCGGAGCGGTCCAGGTGGTTTGACGACATCCGCCATCAGGGGCAAAGCTGGAAGGATTTTCCCCGGTTATCCGAACGCATGCTTCATTTCGATCGTCTCGCGGCCTTCCTCGATCATCCGTTTTATCCCAGTGCCCGCGCCAAGAGTGGTTTTGATAAGGCAGCACTGGTGGCCTACGCGCCTGAATTTGCCCCGCGTTTTCAGTTAAGGTGGCTTGCCGTCCCCGGCTCGGAAGTCACTTCGATGGGGGAGCTCCCAGGTTGCTGGCCGGATTTCAGCGAGGTAGGGCTGGATAACCGGCTTGCCGACAGCTACCAGCTCTTGCCGGTGCACCCTCATCTCTGGGACACCGCGCTGAGTGAGTATCTGTCGACCACAGACATCGGTGCCAGGGTTATCCGTGCGCCAGCGCCTGCGCTTTGGGTTCAGCCAACACTGTCGGTACGAACCCTCCAGCTTGAGGCAGCGCCGGAGGTCCACGTGAAAGTCCCTTTGACCATTCGCACACTGGGCAACCGGAACATTCGAACGGTCAAACCGAGCACACTTTATGATGGTCATACGGTTCAGAAAATCCTGCAGGAGATAGCCGGCAAGGACCCGGTCCTTAAAGGGACCTTTTCTGTAACCGACGAATCCTCAGGCCTGCACGTTGGCGATCTGCCCTGGCTGGGCTGTATTGTGCGCCGGTTTTGCGGGTTTTCCGACCAGCAGCAGATTGTGCCCGTTGCCTCCCTGTTAGCCGACAGCCCGGACGGTCGCTGCGTTGCCCAAATGATGGCGGACGAGTTTAATCGTGGCGACCTGACAGAGTGGGTGCGCCAGTACGTTGCCTTGACGCTGACGGTGCACCTGCGACTGTGGCTTGTCTACGGCATTGCGCTGGAGTCCAATCAGCAGAACTCCATGGTGCTGCTCACGCCGGGGCGGCCACCGCAGCTGCTTTTCAAGGACAACGACGCCCCCAGGCTGCGGCCAGACAGGCTACGCGGCCAGATGCCGTCCATCGAGTCAAAAGTTGCGCAACTCCGGGATCAACGCATCCTGGTCAAGGATGAAACACCTCTGGCGCAGATGTTTACCACCATCACCCTGCAACTGAACCTGGCGGTTATTCTTGAGGGCCTGTCCGCACGGGGGCTCGGATCCAGGGCCCACTGGTATAGGGTGCTTCGTGAGGAGGTGATCAGCGTCCTCGATCAGCTTGACGACCTCGGCGTCAATACTCAGCCAGCGCGCAAGGTGCTGCTGGAGGATCGCCAGCTTTACACCAAGTATCTTCTCAGGGCTGGCAGCCTGGAAAGCAAGTCCCGCACCGGCGCCGCTGACATCAATAAATTCTACGGTAAGCTGGCCCCGAACTTTCTCAGGAACGGATCATGAGCCAGTCCGTTCTGCCGGTGGTCCTGCTCAGCCACTTTACCGCGGCCTTGGTGGCACTCGGGATGCCACCATTTTTTGGGCTGATCCTGACCGACACATTTGCGGTTGAACACACCGTCTGGGTGGGCTGGTTCTATATTATCCCGACGGTTTTCACGGCGCTGGCGGCGCCGTTCTGGGGGAGGGTGGCGGACCGTTTCGGCCGCCGCTGGTCGCTGCTGCGGGCCCAGATTGGCCTGGCCTTGGCCTTCGTAATCGCCGGATTGGCGCCGAGCGTAGTTACCTTTGCCATGGCACTGATGGTTCAGGGCTTTCTGGGCGGAACCTTTGCCGCATCGAGCGCGTACCTCTCCACCGTTGCTCGCGGTCAAAACCTGACCCAGTCACTGAACTGGATGCAGGGCTCGGCCAGGTCGGCCATGATACTGGCGCCCATCCTTTTCGGTTTTTTCATGACCTGGGTGCCAGCCCAGCGTCTGTACCTCTACATGGCCATCCTGCCGCTTCTGTCAGCACTGCTGGTATGGAAGCTTGCTCCGCCAGATCCGGTTTCAGGTGGGCCTGGTGGCCAGAAACATTCACGTGAAAGGGTTTCGGCATCCGCTAGTTGGCTGCGATTGCGGTTACTTTACTTCGGTTTCAATTTCGCACTGGTGGCCAGTTTTCCCTACTTCATTCCCTGGACCCAGGAACGAACGGGCAGTACCGCCGCTTTGGCCGGAGTTCTCTACAGCCTCCCTCATGCCATCTACCTGATTATTCTGGTTAGCCCACTGCGACGAAGCGTGTTTTTCGGTAACCCGTGGACCTTGCCCGCAGGCCTGTCACTGTTCGTACTGTCCTACGTTATTCAGGCGACTGCCGGAACAACAGCCGCCATTCTCGCCGGACGATTGGTCATGGGGCTGGGCATGACGACCTGTCTTTTTGCCCTTAATGCCGAAACCGCACGCCTCACACGGATAGAAAACGCTGGCCAGAGCTTTGGCGCCCTCGACAGTGCGGGTAAATGGGCCGGTGTCGCCGCGGGGGTTCTCGCGGGTGTTGCCACAGGGATGAGCAATCAGACGGCGCCGTTCTGGCTGGGCGCCGGGGTAACACTTCTTACTATCACTCTGAGCGTCTACCGATCCCGCTCTCCCGCCACTGAACCAAGAACACCTAAACAAGGAGTAAAGCCATGGCAATGACAGCCTCGCATCATTATTTCAGAGATCAGCACTGCGACTTTCAGGCCGATCAAGCCAGCATGGAGGCCCTGCTGAATTGCTACTGTCGGGATCTGGCCCAACCCTCCGGAGAACTGGCGGTTCATCGTGGTGAAGGCAGCCGATCCTGGCCGCAGGGACTCCGTGTCCGCCTGGCTCTGGAACCGGTGAGCGTGCTACAGATTGCATTCCCGGAATCCGAAGATCTTCTGCTGGTTCTGGTGGCGGGAGACTCGCAGACCTGCAACTACCGCTACCTGTCCGCGCCGTATCACAAATCCGGGCTCAGGGGCTGGCGGGTCCTGGGGCTGGAGCAATTGGGCCGGATCCTGCTCCATCAAATGGCACGGCGCTTCAATGAACCCTTCAACGGCGAGCTCTACCGACAGATTCTTCTCAGCCGGAACGTCATGCGGAGTATTCTCGAATACACCCGCGTTCCCGCGGATTGGGGGCAGGGGCTGGAGGCTTTCCGCTGGTCAGAGCAATCCCTGAGTTTCGGGCACCGTTACCACCCGGCACCAAAATCCAGGGAAGGGTTCGACCCGGAAGATATCCTGCAATATTCCCCGGAGATGGGCGCGGGCTTCGCTCTCTCGTATTTCGCTGTTCATCCGGACGATCTTCGCACCCGGGGTGACATTGCCGGGCCAGCTTCAGCCTCCGGTCCGGACATCGGGCTGGATCTGCCCGATGGTTGGGTTGCGGTTCCTGTGCACCCCTGGCAGGCACGCTACCTTATGCGCCTCCCCGTCATCCGCAGCGCTATCCGTTCCGGGCGCATCCTGCCCCTGGGCCAGGTCGGTCAACGATTCTACCCGACCGCATCGGTTCGCACGCTATACCAGCCCGGCAGCCCCTACTTCCTCAAATTTTCAACCCACGTCCGACTGACCAACTGCATCCGGAAAAACGCGGTCTACGAATTGGAGAGTGCTGTAGCCCTCTCCGCCGCACTCAAGACCTACCTTGCCCCGTCACTGGCCCGTTGGCGGGGGTTCAGGCTGCTGTATGAGCCCGGCTACCAGACGGTTGATTTTATCGATCACCCAGAGCCTGATCGCCGCACCATAGCAGAGGGATTCGGCGTCATTATGCGAGACAGTATCGAATCGTACCTCGAACCTGGTGTCACACCATTGCTGGCCGCAGCGCTCTTCAGCGAAGACCGTTTCGGTCGCTGCCCGGCCACCGAAGCTGCCGATACCCTGGGAGTTGCAGAACGGCTCACCGTTTTGGAGGCCAGACTGGCGTGGTTCGAGCAGTACCTCGCCTTGCTGATCCCACCGATCTTCGAGTCGCTGTTCCATCATGGCGTGGTCTTTGAACCACATCTTCAAAACGTGGTTGTAGGCATTCGGGGGGGGTATCCCGTCCAGGTGTTTGTTCGTGACCTGGAGGGAACGAAGCTCGTGCCCGGCCGCTGGTCGGGACAACTGCCGGATACCCTCGATGAACAAACACTGGCGTCGGTTCATTACAGTCAGGGCAAAGCCTGGAAACGGATCGCATACTGCCTGTTGGTCAATCACCTGTTCCAGGCCGTAGCCTGCCTCTGCGGGGGAGACAAGTCTATTGAACGCCGGTTATGGCAGGCACTAGCCGGAGTCGTGCGCGACTGGCTGGAAGAGACCGACGACCCATGGGCCAGGGATGTTCTCGGCAGGCTTCTGGAGGGCGACCCCATTCCCAACAAAAGTAACCTGATGACTCGACTTTTCAAGCGCCCGGACCGTGAGTCACAGTACACCCGGGTACCCAACCCGCTGGCGCTGACGATGCCTTTCACCGTGGAGACCATGGAGGAGCTGTGCCATGCCTGACGTACCTGCCTCCGTTCAGCAGGCCATCCACGCGCTCAAGCGCGGTGAAAGCGACCCGCTGTGCGCCTATGTGTATGACCTGCCCGGACTCCGCAACCGGATAAGGGGCATAGTCGAGTGCTTGCCGGCCGGCTGTGACATGTTTTATGCCGCCAAGGCGAATCCGGCATGGCCGGTGCTCGGCGCCTTGGCCCCCTTTGTACGGGGCTTTGAAGTCGCGTCGGGTGGAGAGCTGGACTGGGTGCGTCGTCATTTCCCGACCACGCCGGTAATTTTTGGCGGCCCCGGCAAACTGGCATCGGACCTCGAAAAGGCTATTGATCAGAAGGTTGAACGGATCCACGTGGAAAGCCTGCTGGAATTACGGCGCCTGTGTGACATCGCCGACCGAAAACAGACCCATCAGGACATTCTGCTGCGCATCAATCTCGAACTGGCCGAAACACCCTCCACACGGCTTACCATGGGCGGCGTGCCCACGCCGTTTGGCATGGAGGAAGCCTGTATACCAGAAGCACTGGCGTTGCTGGCGAAGCAGAACCGGGTCAGGCTGCGTGGCTTTCACTTTCACCTGATGTCACACCAGCTCGACGAGAAACGTCATCTTGCGTTGATAAGGCACTACCTGGAGTCGGTTCGCGCCTGGGAAACGACGTACGACCTGAACCTTGCCGAGATCAATGTCGGTGGAGGAATCGGGATTAACTATACGCAGCCCGATCAGCAATTTGACTGGCCAGGGTTTTGTGCCGGCCTCGACGAGCTGCTTCAAGCTCACTCGGATCGGGCCTGGAACATCCGGTTCGAATGTGGCCGTTTCATCACCGCCCCCTGCGGCTTCTATGTTGGCGAAGTCCTGGATGTCAAACGCTGTGGCGACGAATGGTTTGCGATTTGCCGGGGTGGGACACACCACTTCCGGACCCCTGTTGCGCAGGCGCACAATCATCCATTTGAGGTATTGCCTGCCTCCGAGACAACCTTCGAATCACCCGGCGTCAAAGGCAACCCTGTCACCCTGGTTGGCCAGCTGTGCACACCCAAAGATGTCTTTGCCCGCCGGGTTGAGGTCGACTCGCTCGGGATTGGCGATCTGGTGGTCTTCCACTACGCAGGGGCCTACGCCTGGAATATTTCACATCAGGCCTTTCTGATGCATCCCCACCCAAACGAAGTTTTCATCGAGTAACCGGACAGCCGATTGACCCGTGGGATAATCTGACGTGATTGTAATGCGAATTATTATCAGTACAATGCGCACTAAAATTTAACGCGTGCTGGAGAACACAATGTCGAAGTCTGAAGTTTCAACGCCACTTAAGCGCCACCCTTTGTCTGTAGCCATCGCCATGCTCCCCGTTTCACTTCTGGCCATGGGCATCGCACCCGGCGCCGTGGCACAGGAGCGGGCTGAGGCTGCTGCCCTGCTTCCGGGACTGAACGTCACCGCAGACTGGCTGGGGCCGCCGACGGAGGTGTCCGAAAGAACCTACACGGGGGCGCGCACGGTGGTGGAGGAAGAGGAGCTTCAGGATACCGGCGCTCTGAACCTGGAGGACGCCCTGCGCCCGGTTCCCGGTGTTACAGTGCTTGATGAAACCGGCACGGGCATTCTCCCCAATATCGGTGTGCGTGGCCTGAATCCGCTGCGCAGTGAACGACTTCAGATTCTGCTGGACGGTTACCCGATTGCCATCGGCCCCTACAGCAACGTCGGCGTGTCGCTCTTCCCCGTTACCCTTCCGAGCCTGGAAGTCGTGGATATTGTCCGGGGCGGCGCCTCGGTTCATTACGGGCCTAACAACGTGGGTGGCGTGGTGAACTTCGTTACCAAGCCAATTCCGGCGGAAACCTCCCAGACCCTTCGCGAACGGGTAACCATTGCGGAGGAGACCGGCAACGTCTTTACCGACACCTACTACCGGGTCGGCGGCCGGGCCACTGACAAGCTCGACCTGCAGTTCCAGGCCAATGTCCAGCGCGGCGACGGCTTTCGTGACCACTCCGATACCGAAGTGGACAACCTGATCCTGGATGCCCGTTATTACCTGAACGACCAGCATGAACTGGCGTCGCAGCTGCAGTACTACCGTGTCGACGCCGAACTTCCGGGTGCCCTGACACCACAGGCCTATGAGCAGGACCGTACCCAGAGCCAGCGTCCCTACGATGGCTACGAAGCCGATATGAGCCGCGCCACTTTCACCTGGACTTACACGCCGGCGGACAACGTGGAATTCCAGTGGCGCAACTTCGTACACGATGCCGACCGCACCTTCTTCTTCGGCCAGAACCTCAGCGGCAACGGCCACTGGGCGGACCCGGGGCTGGATTCGACTCACGTCGCGGATTCACCACGTTTGTTCACCGTACTGGGCACCGAGCCCCGGCTCGCGATTCGCCATGGCCGCCATGACATTACCCTGGGCGCGCGATTTGTCAGCGAGGATGTGGAGTTCGACGTCAACCGCCTGGAACTGTCCTCCGGTAACCGTTCCGTGGCACGTGACTGGCACCTGGACACCCGGGCCGCGGCCTTCTACGTCAGCGATACCGTGTCCTTCCTGGATGACCGCCTGACAGTAACACCGGGCCTGCGTTACGAAGACGTCGATATGGATTTCCGCGACAACCTCAGTGGCAACACCGAGGAAAACAACGCGGAGGAGCTGCTGCCGGGCCTGACCGTGGGCTACCAGGCGTCTGATGATCTGTTTGTCTTTGCGAACAGTCAGCGTTCCCTGGTGCCGGTCCAGATTGCCCAGACCACCCGTGAAGGTGCCGTAGCCAATGAAACCGCCTGGAACCATGAGCTGGGCGCACGCCTGCAGGTAACACCGGACCTGTTCTCTTCCGCCACACTGTTCCGCATCGACTACGAGGATCAGATTCAGTTCAACCGTTCGACCAGTCGTTTCGAGAACCTGGGCGAAACCCGCCATCAGGGTATCGAACTGGCAAACCGCTGGAACCTCAACAGCCAGTGGGAACTGGGCCTGGGTTACACCTTCCTGGATACCGAACAGCTGTCCGGCGATAACGAAGGCAACGAGCTGCCCAACGCGCCCACCCACAAAGTCAGCGCCGATGCGGTCTACACCTACCAGGCCTGGGACGCCAGCGTGAACTGGGTGTACGTGAGCGAAAGCTACAGCGATGCCAACAACACGGAAGAGGAAACCAGCAATGGCAGTGCCGGCGAGTTGCCGGATTACCACCTGGTGACTGCCCGGGTCGGTCGCGACTTCGCGTTAGGCGGTGATCGTGTGCTGAACCTCGGCCTGGCGGTCAACAACCTGCTGGATGAGGATTACTACTTCCGGGGCGTGGACGTCAGCCCGGTCGGCCGGGTACCTCAGCCGGGCCGAAGCTTCATCCTCGAGGCCCAGCTGGACTTCTGATGGCCGCACTAAGGAAACGGATTGCAACGAGCCTGCTGGTTGTCCTGCTTTCGCCTGTATCGGGCTGGGCAGACAACCACAGCATCCGGTTGACGGACGACCGCGGGGAAACCCTGCGGTTGTCCGCTGCGGCAACCCGGCCTGCGGCGATTTCGACCTTCGGTGCCGATGTCGCACTGGCGCTGGGCACAGCGCCGGTCGCGGTCACCGACTACGGACTCCAGGGGGTGCCTGACTACCTGGCGCCACAGTTAAGCGGTGTTCGGGGTCTCGGACCGCGACACCAGCCCAATCTGGAAGTGCTGTCGTCGGTCCGGCCGGACCTCGTGATCGCCATCCGCCGCTATACCGAGAAGGACGGTGATCAGATCGAAGCCATCGCTCCGCTCCTGGCCCTGGACCTGATAACGGTCGAGGATAGCCTGCGGGCGGTGGAGTTGGCAGGCCAGGCGCTGGGTAAGCCGGCCAAAGCGGACGCACTCAATGATCGATTCCTCGAACGGGTTCAATCGCTCGCGGAGCGCAATAATGGCAAGCCCACGGGGACCTTGGCGCTGCTGACCAGCGGCAGTGAAACGCCCTTCATCTACTACGACCACTTTCTGCCCACTGTAGTGCTTGAACAGCTGGGCTTCGACAATGTTGGTGGCAAGCCACCCAATCCCGAGAG
This sequence comes from Marinobacter gudaonensis, assembly GCF_900115175.1. Taxonomy (NCBI): domain Bacteria; kingdom Pseudomonadati; phylum Pseudomonadota; class Gammaproteobacteria; order Pseudomonadales; family Marinobacteraceae; genus Marinobacter; species Marinobacter gudaonensis. The sequence goes on along the minus strand of NZ_FOYV01000001.1, from coordinate 2,442,480 downwards.
CGGCATCCCCCTGGGCTACCGGATCAGCCTTGAGGCCCTGCTGAAACTCAATCCAGACACCATTCTTCTGTTACCCACCAGTCGTCAGCGGACGTTCACAATGAATCCGATCTGGCCCTATCTCAAGGCCGTAAGCACCGGCCAGGTCTACGAAGTACCGCATTACTGGAAAGAGGGCGCCGGACCCATCGCCCGGGAGCGCATCCTCGATGACATTCAGCGTCTGTTGCTGGCCCCGGACTCCGGCACATGACCGGTAGCGCTTCGACAGCACGCCCCTCCAATATCTATGTGGTAACACTGCTGTTCCTGGTGCTGCTGTTTTTCCTTGGTCTGATGGCCGGTTCCCAGTGGGTGTCGCCACTCCAGCTGCTGTCAGCCATTGATGGCACCAGCGACCTGCTGACGCGCATTACCGTGCTGGAATTGCGACTTCCCCGCAACCTGCTCGGCATTCTTGGCGGGGCCGCGCTTGGGGTTGCCGGGGCCGTCATGCAAGGCGTTACCCGGAACTCCCTGGCATCGCCCGGCCTGACCGGCGTGATTGCGTCCGCCGCCCTGGCGGTGGTGTCACTTCGAACCCTGAGTTCACCTGGCGCAATGTGGCTGCCGCTGATGGCACTGGGCGGGGGCCTGCTCGGGGGTACTCTGACCTTCGCCATCGCCGGTCGAAGGAGACTCCAGCCGGAGCGCGTGGTACTCGCCGGCATCGCCGTCACCTCGCTGGCAACGGCACTGACTACCGGCCTTTTGCTGGTATCCGGGGCGGAGGCGGCAGAACTCTACTATTGGCTGGCGGGCAGCCTGATGGGAAGAGGCTGGCTCCAGCTCCAGATGGTGCTGCCCTGGCTGCTCCTGCCACTCGGTGCCCTGTTGGCCATGCAGCGCCCCTTTCGTGTGTTGCAGTTGGACGACGATCTGGCGCTGGCCATGGGCCTGGCCGTCGGACGTTGGCGCCTGACTTTCCTGTTACTGGCATTGCTGCTGGCTGCCGCGCTGGTCGCCTTCACCGGTCCAATCGTGTTTATTGGCCTGGTGGCGCCACACATCGCCCGGCGGCTCGCAGGCGATCAGATTCAGCACTGGCTACCATTGAGCGCTCTGCTCGGAGGGCTATTGCTGCTGGCCGCCGATATCCTGGCACGGCAACTGGCCTTCCCCCAGGAATTACCCGTCGGTATGCTGACCGCCCTTATTGGAGCCCCATGGCTGATCTACCTGCTCAATTCGCGAACCTCACCCCGGAGCGCATAACGTGACCAGTCCGGCAACAACACCAACCCGGGTAAGCCGCGCTGGCAGTCGGCCTTCGGGTGCCAGACCTATCGCCAGGCTGTTTCTGGCCGGCGGGCTCAGCCTGGTTGTTGTCATCATCGCTGGCGTTCAGCTGGGGGCTGTGGACCTGACCTGGGCCCAGGTTTGGGCTGGGCTCACCGGAGACAGCTCGCAACACGTACAGAGAGTCGTCTTCGAACTGCGGCTGCCCCGCACCCTGACCGGCGCCCTTATCGGTATTCACTTCGCCCTGTCGGGATGGCTGTTGCAGTTGCTCAGCCGCAATCCCCTGGCCGAAGCCGGCATTCTCGGCATCTCCGCCGGCGCAAGCCTGGTGGCCGTTATCGCCTTCATCGTCGGTGACTGGCTGGTCTCCAGTGAGAACCCCTACAGCAATACCTCCTTTGCCCTTCAATACCTGCCACTGTTTGCGATGGCCGGGGGACTGGTGACGGCGCTTGCGGTGTTTTGCCTTGGCATGCGCCATGGCCAGCTGTCGCCGGTGAAAATGACGCTGACCGGCGCTGTCATTGCCGGCATGCTTCACGCGCTGACCACCGGTGCCCTGGCGTTCTGGGGCCACGCCCATACCGAGCTGGTGGCCCAATGGCTGGCCGGCTCGCTGTATGGTAGCGAGTGGCAACACCTGCACACGTTGCTTCCATGGACACTCATTGGGCTGATCGGAGTGGCTCTGCTCATGCGCCCACTGAATGTGATGCAACTCGACGACCAACACTCACGTACGCTGGGCCTGGGCCTGAACCGCTGGCGTACCTTTGCTCTGCTGATTGCCACCCTGTTGGCGGCCAGCGCGGTCGGCGTGGTGGGCCCCGTTGGTTTCATTGGCCTGCTAATCCCACACATCAGCCGCCGGCTGGCCGGCGCCAACCTTCCGGTGCAGCTGGTGTTGTGTGTACTATTGGGCGCGGTGCTGGCAGTACTGGCGGATTTACTGGGCCGAACGCTGTTCACACCTTATGAAGTGCCCGTGGGCGTCGTTTCCGCCGTCCTTGGCGTACCTTTCTTTCTGTATCTGTTATCGCGTCAACCCTGAAGCCGGACCCCTTCACCATGTTACGAACCGAGTCTCTCTCGCTGGCTTATGGCGACAAAACGGTTGTAGACAACGTCTCGCTGATTATTCCCGAGGGTGGCATTACCTGTCTGCTGGGCCCCAACGGGTCCGGTAAGAGTACCTTGCTGAAAAGTTTTGCGGGCCTGCTGCCGGCCCGCTCCGGCCAGGTCTACCTGGACGACCAACCGGTTGCACAATGGGAACGGGGCAAGCTGGCCCTCAGGCTTGCCATGCTGCCCCAGAAACCGATTGTGCCGGAGGGTATCCTGGTCCGGGATCTGGTGGCGCTGGGTCGGTTCCCGCATCGTCGATGGTGGCAGCGGAACCTCACCACTGACGAAAACGCGATCCACGACGCCATGGCCATGACGGGCGTCTCGGATCTCGCTGAACGCCCGGTCGAAGCGCTTTCGGGCGGGCAACAGCAGCGGGTATGGATTGCCATGGCCCTGGCCCAGGAAACCGACATTCTGCTGCTGGACGAACCCACCACCTTCCTCGACTGGGGCTATCAGTTGGAAGTGCTGGAGCTTTTATCCAATTTGAATCGTGATCACGGCCTCACGGTGGTGATGTCATTGCATGATCTGAACCAGGCCGCACAGTTTGCCGATCGGATTGCGATACTGGCGGACGGCCAGCTCGAAACCATCGGCAGTCCCGGAGAGGTCATCACTGAAAACCTTATCAGCCGTGTGTTTGGCGTAACAACGGCAGTCACGGTCGGGCGGGACAACCGCCCATTCTGTTGCGGCTTTGCCGGGTCTATCAGAACTGACCGTGGTGCAAGTAATCGGCGCCTTTCAGTGACCTGACCTACTTCTCGAAAACCAGCGCGTCCGGCTTGGCGCCCAGCTCTTTCAACGCAGACATAATGCCCTTGTTGAACGGGTCGGGGCCGCACACATAGAACGCCTGATCAAAATTCTCTATGTGTGACTCCAGAAACGACTTGTCGATGACCCCATCCAGAAAGAGGTGATCACCCCTGGGCTTTTCATCGGTGATGACATTGATGAACTGATCACCCAGGATCGTCTCGAACTCGTCCCTGAGGATGATGTCCCGTTCACTCTTGTTGGAAAACAGCAGCTGGTTGTTGCCGATCTCACCCTTGCGATGCAGGTCTCTCAGAATGGCGATAAACGGGGTTACACCCGCACCGCCCGCCAGGAACACACCCTCGCCCTTGTATTCGATGGTTCCCCAAGGGTCACCGATGATCAGGTGATCACCCTTGCTGAGCTTTCCGATCTGGTCGGTCACGCCCTCGTGGTCCGGGTAGATCTTGATGGTGAACTCCAGATAAGGGTCGGAATCGAGCGAGGTAAAGGTAAAGGGCCGGCCTTCGTCCCGCCAGCCTTCGCGATCAACCGACACTTCGGTAGCCTGGCCGGGCGTAAACGTGTAACCCTGAGGCTTCTCCAGGCGAATCTGCCTGACATCGTGGGTCACATTCTGAATATCCTGAATTTTCAGTGTATAACTCATAGACACCTCCTCCCTTAACCCTAGAAGCCGCCCGCCGGAGCGTCAACGCCGGTTTCCGGTACGCACCCATGGGGTAGTGGTGACAACTCAGGCAAAGCCCTAGGATGGAGGGGCCAGGGCACATTGGTCCGGCCTCAGGCAACGGCTCGTATTTTCCGACAAGGCTCTGCATCCCAACCAAGGAGGCCTCAATGACCGACACACAACCCGGACAACGAACCCCCGCCATGATTGCGGCCCTTGCCGGCGGGTGGGTCGCCGATGCCGCAAGCCTGGGACTCCATTGGCTCTACAGCAGCGACCGCATCGCCGAAGTTGGGGGCGGGGCTCCGGAGTTTCTTCCTCCCAGAGCGGAGTACTACACCCGGGGTTTTGGCTACTTCGCCCACGACGGCAAGGAGACCGGGGATATCAGCCACTACGGCGCTGCCACCCACGTGCTGATGGAAAGTCTGCTTGCCAGTCAGGGCACACTGGACATTCGCGACTACCAGCGCCGTTTTCGGTCGTTTTTCGGGCCGGGCGGGCAATGGCGTGGCTTCATCGACAATCCCACACGCATCACGCTCGAGAACTTTGACGCCATTGAGCGCAACGCAGTGGAAAAGGCACTGGCCGACATGCCGGCCAGACTCACCGCCGAGCAGAAGCGCATCCTGGTACAAAAGGTGATGCCCTACACACGCCGGCTGACTGGCAGCCAGCTGGCCCGGCCAGTGCGCGAGGCCATTAACCTGACCTACCCAGACTCCGAAATCCAGGACGCCGGTGTCCACCTGGCAGAGACCATTGATCGGCATCGCGTGGCCGAGAGCGGCGCTGATGACACCCAGCTGCCAGCCGTCTCAAAACTGGCACCTCTGGTGGCGGTGTATTGTGGTCACCCGGACCTTCCGCAGGTTACAGAAGCAGCGGTTCGGGTAACCAACCACAACGATACGGCCGTGGCCTGGGCACGCTGCGCCATGAGGCTGCTCGATCTTCTGTTCCGGGGCGAGTCATTATCGACGGCCCTCGACAGCGCCGCCGGGGAGTCACCGGCCCCGGAAACTCTGAAAAAGGCGCGCGCGGGCAGGCGGATCGACGGGCCCGGCGCTGGCGACACCTTTGGTCGTACGTGTTACCTTCACGAAGCCATGCCGGTGATCTTCCATGTCCTGAGCCATGCCAGTAGCTACACGGAGGCGGTTCGCGCCAACATCCTTTGCGGTGGCGACTCCTGCGGACGGGCCTGGTTGATCGGGCCGGCGATGGCGGCTATCCATGGCCTCGGCGGTGAGCACGGGATTCCCCTGAGCTGGCTGGCACGGGTAAACCATGCGGCCAGCATCTTCTCGGATATCGAACGACTGGTAACATCCCGTTAAACACTGGGGCACACCGGCTACCAGGTCTCCCCGAACGGCCGGATATCGAGCTCATGGGTCCAGGCGGATGGATCCTGCTGGCACAGGTGCCAGACTGCATCCGCCACCGCCGAGGGCTGCACGAAAAAGTCATCGGGCTTGTCCGGCAACATATTGCGGGTACGGGGCAGATCCACCACACCGTCAATCACTACATTGGCCACGTGAATCTTCTCGGGCCCCAATTGTCGCGCCAGCGACTGGGCCAGGCTGCGCTGCGCCGCCTTGGCCGAGGCAAAGGGCGCGGTGTTGGCCCGGCCCCGGGTGGCCGCGGAGGCACTGGTTACAACGATACTCGCCGACGGGTGTTGCCTGAGCTGCGGCAATGCTGCCTTGGTGGCGGCCACCAGACCCTGAACGTTGATTCGCCAGTTGGCTTCGAAATCTTCCAGGCTGGCGTCTTCAACGCTTTTGAACGCGCCACCGCCAGCGTTATAGAGCATCACGGAAACCGGCCCGAGCCTACGTTCTATCGCCGTCATTACCGAGGCAATCTGTGCCGGCTCCATCAGATCACAGGGGAAGGCATGGGCACCCGTCAGCGAGGCCTCCAACTCCAGCAGGTAGTCCGTGCTCCGGGCCAGCATCGCCACCTGGAATCCTTCCTGGCAGAAGCGCCTGACCAGCGCCTCACCGTTGCCGGCGCCAACTCCCAGCACCACACAGATTCCGCTCATGGCAGGCCTCCTGTTGCTTCTGCGCATATCGGTCAGATGCGTCACCTGTTAGTGACGGACTGACCTCAGCATAGCAGACTCATCCGATTACTCTGGCACTCGGAGGCACCCGTAGCCTTGAGCTAACCGGCCTGATGGTTCAGTGGGCCAGCCGGTTCACCTGCTCAACAAATCCCGCGGGTACCACATCGAGGACCGGTCTTGCCTCACCACACACATCCGGATGCGGGGCCTCGGGTTCTGTCGCCAGTATCCTCGGGCTTTCCGACCAGTGCAGCAGTTCCAGCCGACCGTCCTGCCGTTCCACCAACGCCGTGCAGTGCTCCACCCAGTCTCCGTCGTTGCAGTAAAGCCCGTCTTCACTGCGCAGAAAGCCCGCGGAGTGGATGTGGCCACAGATAAAACCGTCGTAGTGGCCCTTCTCGGCAACGGTGAGGGCGGCCAGCTCGAACCGGCGGATAAAGGTGCGGGCCCGGCCAATTCGGCTTTTCACCCAGGCCGCGAGCGACCAGTAAGGCTTGCCCCGGAACCGGCGCCAGGCGTTGAACCAGCGGTTCAGTCTCAGCAGCAGGCCGTGGGCCCGATCGCCCACAAGCAGCATCAACGGGCTGCAGCGTACCACCTGGTCGAACTGGTCGCCGTGGCAGACCATGAACCGCCGGCCATCGGCGGTGGTGTGCTCGGCTTTGAGGCGCAGCTCGACACTGGCAATGGTCTGGCCGCAGAAGCGACGCAGGAAATCGTCGTGATTGCCGGGTATGTAGATCACCCGGGTACCACTCCCCGCCAGCTCCATGAGTTTGTGGATGACCGCGCGGTGGGCATCGGGAAAGTGTACCCGTCGCTGCATGGCGATCAGGTCGATAATGTCACCCACCAGGTACAGGGTCTGGCACTGCACCTGGTTGAGAAAATCCAGCAGGTAGTCGGCCTGGCAATCGGCCGTACCCAGGTGTACATCGGATATGAAAACACTCCGGTAGCGCCGCATGTGGTCTCCCGTCTCTCAGCCAGTCCGGATGCCTAAACCCTGACAGCCTCGGGTGACGGGGAGGTGACAACACAAAGACAGTTCAATGACGGCCAGGGTGTTGCCACACTCGTTGCAGCGCTTTCGCGGGGTCAGCGCAAGTCCGGGTTGAGGGTGTAGGTGCCGGTCACCCGGGCGCTGGCCAGCACGTGCCCGGCCATGGCCTCGCGCACGTCGTTGCCGTCGAACTCGCCCTCGAGGGCCAGAGTGTCGACATCCAGCGCGTGTACTTCGAAGTGGTAGTGATGGATGATTTCATCGTTCCAGGGCGGGCACGGACCGTCGTAGCCGGCGTAGGTGCCGTTCATGTCCGGATTGCCGGCCAGGAACTGGGTGTAATTGTTCACACCGCGAATGCCAATGGGGCCGGGGCCGGGTTCCTTGCCCTTGGGGATGACACCGTCACTGTCCTCGCCTTCAGGAATGCGGCTGATGTTGGCGGGAATGTCCACCAGCAGCCAGTGGAAAAAGTCCACCCGTTCCAGGTCTTTTGACACGGTCTTGCCTTCCTGGTTTACGTCATCCGCCACACTGGGCACGTCCGGGTCGAACATGATGATCGCAAAGCTTTTGGTGCCCTCCGGTGCGCCTTCCCAGACGATTTCGGGGTTCCGGTTGGGACCAAAACTCATGTGGTCTTCCTCGCTGTAGACCCCGAACGCGAATTTCTCCGGAATCGGTTGGCCTTCCTCGATGCCTCGAACCTCTAGTTTCACGGCGTTGCCTCCTCTTGTCTGGGCGGTTTGGCGTTTGGGCCAGGAGCTCATTGACTGTGACTGGGACAGCCAGGTTCTGTGATAATACGTACGGTTTTAACACAAAATCGATTGACCTGACCACGGAGCCCCGATGCCCAATAACAGACACGGCAAGCCGCAGAAGCCCGCCAGCCAGAAAGACGAAGACGCCGTTGCCTTCGCCCAGGGCATTTTCGAGCTGGCCCGCAATGGCGGTGCCGGACCGCTCAGAGTGATGCTGAGCGCCGGCGTTCCGGCCAACATGCGCACCAGTGACGGCGAAACCCTGCTGCTGCTGGCGAGCCGCAACGGCCACACGGATACGGTGCGCCTGCTGCTGGAGCAAGGTGCCAGTGCCGATGTGCAGGACAACCACGGCAATACCGCCCGGTCGGTGGCGGCCACAGACGAGGTCCGACGACTGCTGGACGACCACGGCCAGTAACCCGGCATGTTCAACAAAGGCGAGATTATCCATCACACCCGGGATGCCCTGGGCAGCATTCTGGTGATCGACTACCGCAAGCACCGGGTGCTGACCTTCAACACGGTGTTCGAGCAGAGCAAGATTGACCGCCGCTACCCGTACCTGCCCGTGCACGAATACAACCGGGCCATGATGCTGCCCTCGCTGTTCGCCAACCCCGGGCATGTCACGCTCCTGGGCCTTGGCGGGGGCGTTATGGCAAACGCGTTCCACCACCTGTTCCCGGATTGCCGGATCCACGCCATTGAGTTGCGGGAAGCGGTGCTGGAGACGGCTCGGGAGTTTTTCGAGCTGCCCGACAGCGAGCGGCTTGAAGTCACCATCGCCGATGCCCGGGACACCCTGGAGAAGGCGCCGCCCGGAAGCACCGACATGATCCTGGCCGACCTGTACACGGCCGACCGGATGAGCCCTGCCCAGGCCCAGCGGCAGTTTGTGGACCAGTGCGCGCGGGTGCTGGCCGAAGACGGCTGGCTGGTGCTGAACTATCACCGGACACCGGACATCGACGGCCCCTATTTCCGGCGGCTGAAGCGCTATTTCGCAGTGCTGCTGACGTTCCGTAGCAAGAGCAACAACACCGTGGTGTACGCCAGCAAACACCACTTCCAGTCTGTGCATCCCAGGGACCCGATACTGGACGACTTCGAGGCCCGGCTGCCCATCGACTGGCGGCGCCTGATGGCCAAGGTCACGCGGATGGAATAGGCCGGCGCGGGCTCTCACTTCGGACTTTCGCCTGGGAATGGTCCTTGATGAATGGGAACTATGCTCCATAGTTACAGGTAGGGAAGCCCACATGCTCAGGAGGACTCGGAATCATGAGCGAGGACGACTACAAGAAGCTTCACCCGGTACTCAGTGAAGTCACCCGGACCTACGTGGACCTGTACACCAACCGGCCAAACGAGAAAAACCGTGAGAAGCTGATCAAGCTTGAGGCCCTGCTGCACGAAAAACTGGAAGCGATCCGGAAAGCAAAGGAAGGCGGGGAATAAGGCCCGGCATGGCCGGGCCACAGGGCCTCAGGTCCACTTTTCTCCCGGGCCCTGGTAATCCTCAAAAGCCCGGTGCAAAGACTCGGGCTGGTCGGTCTGTACCAGCATGTCGATGTATTGCTGGCTGAGGAAACCGGCCTGCTCCATGGTGCTGACCATGGCCAGTAGCGGATCAAAGAAACCGTTGACGTTGTAGATGGCGCAGGGCTTGCGGTGCAGCCCCAACTGGCCCCAGGTCCAGGCCTCGAACAATTCTTCCAGGGTGCCGATGCCACCGGGCAGTGCCACGAAGCCGTCCGCCAGGTCCGCCATCAGGGCCTTGCGCTCGTGCATGTTCTTCACCACATGCAGTTCTGTCAGCCCGCCGTGGGCCAGCTCCCGGTCCCGCAGATGCTCGGGGATAACCCCGTGCACCCTGCCGCCAGCGGCAAGCACGGCATCGGCCACCACACCCATAAGGCCGACATGGCCGCCTCCGAACACCAGCTCAATGCCGTTCCGCCCGAAATAGTCACCGAGTTCCCGGGCCTTGTCGGCGAAGACCGGATCGTTGCCGGTCCGGGAGCCGCAGTAGACGGCGATTTTCATTCGCCGTCCCCGATCTTGTCCTGGGTCCGCAGCTCGAAATCACTGGCGTCGTGGCGTTCGTGCAGCTGGCTTTCAGGCTCACCCCAGGCGCGGTTGACCACTCGGCCCCGCTTCACCGCCGGGCGCTTGGCAATCTCATCGGCCCAGCGAATCACGTGGGTGTAGGTGTGGGCTTCCAGGAATTCCGCCGCCTCATACACCTTGTTCTTCACCAGGGCGCCGTACCAGGGCCAGATGGCCATGTCGGCGATGGTGTATTCGTCGCCGGCAATGTAGCGGTGGGTTGCCAGCTGACGGTTCAGCACATCCAGCTGACGCTTCACTTCCATGGTGTAGCGGTTAATCGGGTACTCGTAGTACTCGGGCGCGTAGGCGTAGAAATGCCCGAAGCCACCACCCAGCATGGGCGCGCTGCCCATCTGCCAGAACAGCCAGTTCAGGGTTTCGGCCCGGCCGGCGGTGTCTTTCGGAAGGAAGGCACCGAATTTCTCCGCCAGGTACAGCAGGATGGAGCCGGATTCGAACAGGCGCAGGGGCGGGTTCACGCTGTGGTCCATCATGGCCGGGATCTTGGAGTTCGGGTTCACTTCCACAAAGCCACTGCCGAACTGCTCCCCTTCGGTAATCCGGATCAACCAGGCGTCGTACTCGGCCTCCTTGATGCCAAGCTCCAGGAGCTCCTCGAGCATCACCGTCACCTTTACCCCGTTGGGTGTGGCCAGGGAATACAACTGCAGCGGGTGCTTGCCCACCGGCAGTTCCTTGTCGTGGGTCGGGCCGGCGATCGGCCGATTGATACTGGCGAACCGACCCCCGCTCTCGGAGTCCCATTTCCAGACTTTTGGTGGTGTGTAGGTCGCGTCGCTCATGGTCTTTCTCCTCACAAAGTAGCAGTCAGCTGGCTCCGAGGTCGCATTGAGCCCGGGGCCGAAAACTCTAGCATGGAAGATCAAACAAAAAGAACCACAGGAGTACCCCATGCCAGGGCGCCTTGTGCTCCTTGTTGCCTGTCTGTTGGTATTGCCTCCGGTCCAGGCCGAGCTGTCAGACAGCCGGCGGGCGCTGATCCAGGAGCTGTTTCCGTCGGCAACCGTCATTGAAGACAAGCTGCCGGAATTTCCCGTGTACCCCGTTTACCAGCTCCAGGAGTTGCTCGGCTATGCCTACGAAAGCATCGACCACAGCCGACTCCAGGGCTTCGCAGGAAAACCTGTAAGCCTGCTGATCGGCCTGGATACCCGGGGACGCTTTACCGGTGTAAAGGTACTGAACCATCACGAACCGGTGTTTCTCCACGGCCTTGGCGAAGAACCGCTGTTTGCCTTCGTGGATCAATACGAAGGCCGCTCCCTGAAAGAGCAGATCATTGTCAGTACCTCCAATTCCAGCCGTAGCGGTCGCAGTGCCGACGGTAACGTGGTGCACTTCGACGGCGTCAGCAAGGCCACGGTCTCGGTACTGATCATCAACGACACTGTGCTGTCCTCGGCCCTGAAAGTCGCCCGCACAAAGCTCGGGGGTTTTGCCCAGAGCGCACCTACCCGGGCCAAACCGGATTTCTACGAGCCGCTGTCCTGGCAGCAGCTGGTGGATCGCGGCTATATCGGGCACTGGCAGATTACTGCCAATACCGTCGAATCGGCGCTGGGCCGGCCCCTGGCCGACTACCCGCAGAGCGTTGAACCACCGCCCGGCGAACCCTTCGCCGAGCTGTTTTTCGGCTATATCAATTCACCCATGGTCGGACGAAACCTGTTCGGCGATGAAGGCTACGAGCGCCTGATGCAGCGACTCGACGACAACGCCCAGGTCCTTGTTCTCATGTCCCGGGGGGCGTTTCCCCATGTTTCCGGTGACTTTGTTCCCGGCAGCTCCCCGGACCGGGTCGGCCTGGCCCAGAACAACCTGGCGGTGGAAATGCGGGACCTGAACCTGCTGGATCAGAGCCTCGACTTCCGCGCCGAGGGCATGCCCTCGTTCGAGGCAAGCCACCTGTTTCGAGTAGGCGGCAACGCTGGCTTCAATCCGGGAGCCGAGGCCACCCTGAAGCTCAACGTGGAACTGGCTCGCAACCACCTCGTGGTCGACCGGGCCACCCTGGGTTTCCCGGTGAAATTTAACAGCGACCTGTTCGAGGCCGTCGAGCGGGCGCCGGATCCGGGCGCATCCCGGCAACCGGTCTGGGTTGGCCTCTGGCAGGAGCGCTGGTGGCAGATCACCCTGCTCGTCCTGGGACTGACCGTGCTGACCGTCTTCTTCGCCAGGCAGAAAACCCTGAGTCGGAACCCCGCACTGGTACACCGGTTCCGCTGGGGATTCCTGCTGTTCACCCTGTTGTTCATCGGTTTCTATGCCCAGGGCCAGTTGTCGGTGGTGAACATTTACACCCTGTTCCTGGCCATCTGGGACGGCTTCTCACTGGATGTCTTCCTGCTCGACCCGGTTATTTTCATCCTCTGGACCTATACCTTCATCACCCTGTTCATCTGGGGCCGGGGCCTGTTCTGTGGTTGGCTCTGCCCGTTCGGGGCCCTGCAGGAAATGGCGGCCTGGCTTGGCGAAAAACTGAAGTTCCGGCAAATCACGGTGTCAGAGCGCTGGCACAGGCGCCTGATCCTTCTGAAATATCCAATACTGGTCGGCCTGGTGGGCACCGCATTCTACTCGCTGACCATCGCCGAGAAGCTCGCGGAAGTGGAGCCGTTCAAGACCAGTATTACCCTGTTCTTCGTGCGTTCCTGGCCATTCGTGCTCTACGCCGTGGGCCTGTTACTGATTGGCATGTTCATCCACAAGTTTTACTGTCGCTACCTGTGCCCGCTGGGCGCGGGCCTGGCGGTGCTCGGCCGCCTCCGCCTGTTCAGCTGGCTTGACCGGGTGGAGCTTTGCGGCAACCCCTGCCAGCACTGCAAGAACGAATGCGGCATCAACGCCATTCGCAAGGACGGGCGCATCGACTACGACGAATGCATTCAGTGCCTGGAATGCGTGGTGATTCTCAAGGACGAAGACCAGTGTGTGGACAAACGCCTGCGCAACAAACAGCGGGCAAAGCAGCCCGTCATCCTGGCCACTGATGCCGCAGCAGTATCTTCCTGATCTACCCTCTAGCGGGCTCAGCTTGCGTCACCGCTATTATTGAGTGTTCGTTCAAGTTAAAATTGAATGGTCGCTCAGATCCGGAAGCGGGTAAAGTGAATTATGGCCAGACACCCACGCTACGACCGAAAAATCGCCCTGGAAAAGGCCGTTGGCCTGTTCTGGGAGAAGGGCTATCACGGCAGCTCCATGAAGCAGATCGAGCAGACTCTGGATATGCGCCCGGGCAGCATCTACGCCACGTTTGGCAGCAAGGACGGCCTGTTCTCCGAGGCACTTGCCAGCTATGCCGAGCAGGGCGGTCGGGAACTGGCGGAGCACATGAGTCGGTTTGATTCTGTGATAGAGGGCCTGCAGGCCTATCTGCGGGCCATTGCAATCGGCTGCGGCCAGGACGATGCGCCCCCGTCCCGCGCCTGCATGATCGTGAAAACCCTGCTCGAAGCCAGCAACACCAACCCGGCCCTGGCGGATCAGGCTAACGGCATCCTTTCCGCCATCGAACACTCCTTCGAGGAACTGCTGAACCGGGCAGAGGCCCGGGGCGAGCTGGTTGCCTCCGCCGACAGTGGCCGTCTGGCGCGCCTGCTGCAGGCCCAGATCATGGGACTCCGGGCCATGGCCGAGCGGAATCCCGAGCCGACGGCGCTGCAGGACCTGGGCAACGACATGGCCAGCCTTCTGGACGCTTACCGCAGCCACCATTAGTGTTCCATCCGGCTGACGCAAAACCGCCACTTCCGTAGAATTGTGCCCGCCGGCGCCGCCGCGTTACCATTAGCGCCCGCTGCGGACCCCACCCAGGCATTCGAGCCAGCCCCGGCTGCACGACTGCTCCCCAGTGAGGACAGCCAAGCGTTCTTGCCCCAAGTGCGCTTGGCTCTCTTCACTTACAGGTCTGATCGTTATGGAAAACCTTCATCACATTGTCGTGGTCGGCGGTGGCGCCGGTGGACTGGAGCTGGTTACCCGGCTGGGCAACAAACTGGGCAAAAAGCGAAAAGCGCGAATCACCCTGGTGGACGCCGGTCTGACCCATGTCTGGAAACCCCTGCTCCACGAAGTTGCCTCCGGCTCGCTGGATGCCAGCGCCAATGAAATCAACTATCGAGCCCACGCCCGCAAGCACCACTACGAATTCCAGCTGGGACGCATGAGTGGCCTGGATCGCCAGAACAAACAGGTGGTGATTGCGCCGTTCCACGACATCGACGGCACCGAGGTGGTCCCGGAACGCCAGATTCCCTACGACACCCTGGTGATTGCCGTGGGCAGCACCGCCAACGATTTCGGCACCCCCGGCGCCCAGGACCACTGCCTGTTCCTGGACAGCCTCAAACAGGCCCGGCGGTTCCACAACCTGCTGCTCAATGCCTTCCTCAGGAAAAACCACGAGGCCTTCCAGGGATCGGAGCACACCCTGAGCATCAGCATCATTGGCGCCGGTGCCACCGGTGTGGAGCTGGCCGCCGAACTGCGCCTGGCGTCCCGTGAGCTGCCGGTGTATGGCATGAATCACCTGCAGCCCTCGGACGTTTCAATTACCGTGATCGAGGCTGCCGATCGCATCCTGCCGGCCCTGCCCGGTCGGATATCGGCGGCCGCCACCCGGGAGTTGGAGCATCAGCGAGTCATGGTGCTCACCGGTCAGCCGGTGAGCGAGGTACGATCCGATTCCGTGGTGATGAAAGACGGCACCGAGCTGCCCTCGGAGATGACCATCTGGGCGGCGGGCATCAAGGCGCCCGGGTTCCTTGCGGAGCTGGACGGACTGGAAGTGAACCGCAGCAATCAGCTGGTGGTCGAGCAGACCCTGCAGACCACCCAGGATGTCGACGTGTTTGCCTTTGGCGACTGTGCCGCCTGCCCCCAGCCAGATTCCGAGCGACCGGTGCCACCCCGGGCCCAGGCCGCACACCAGCAGGCCGACACCCTGTTCAGGACTCTCTGCAACCGGCTGGAAGGTGAGGAGGCTGTGCCGTTCGTCTACAACGACCACGGTTCACTGATCAACTTCAGTCGCTACACCACTGTCGGTAACCTCATGGGCAATCTCTCCGGTCGCAGCATGTACATCGAGGGCAAGGTGGCGCGCATGTTCTACCTGTCCCTGTACCGCATGCACCAGGTGGCCCTGCACGGCCCTGTCCGCACCGGCGTAATCTGGCTGATGGACCGCATCAGCCGGGCCATGCATCCCAGGCTGAAACTCCACTAACCGATACTCAGCTCCTGCACCCAGTCGATCATCGGGGCGGGGTAGATACCGAGCACGAGGATGGTCACCGCCAGCGCCATCAGGGTGATGCCCCCCAGCCGGCTGCCCCAGTCGTTGCTGACATCCCGGCGGCGCATGCCCGGCTCGGGCAGGTACAGGGTCACCATCACCCGCAGGTAGTAGTACAGGCCAATGGCACTGCCGGCCACGATACCGCCCACCAGCCACCAGCGGCCCTCGGCCACGCCCAGGGCAATCACATAGAACTTGCCGATGAACCCGGCCGTCAGAGGAATGCCCGCCAGCGACAGGAAGCTTACCGTCATCACCGCCGCCAGGTAGGGCCGGCGCCAGAACAGGCCCCGGTAGACCGGCAGGCCATCGGCATCCTCGCCACCGAACGGGCTGGACAGCAGGGTTACCACACCGAAGGCGGTCAGGGTGGTGACCAGGTAGGTGATCAGGTAGACGCCGGTGGTCTCCGTGGCCAAAGCGTTTCCGGCAACAATCACTACCAGCAGGTAGCCAAAGTGGGCAATGGACGAATACCCCAGCAGCCGCTTGAGGTTGGCCTGGAATAGCGCCAGCAGGTTGCCGCCAAGCATGGTCAGCAGGGCCAGCACGGTAATCAGTGTCTGTAACCACTCACTGTGGAACACCGGCGCCGCCAGCACCAGGCGCAGTAACACTACGAAGACCGCCAGTTTGCTGACCGTGGCCAGGAAGATGGTGGCTGGCGCCGGCCCACCCTGATAGACGTCCGGCGTCCACAAGTGGAATGGCACCACCGACAGTTTGAACCCCAGGCCCACAATCATCAGCGCAGCGCCGGCCAGCATCCAGACATCCGCCTCTCCCGACAGGGCGCCTGCAACGCCGTCCAGATCGAGAAAACCGGTGCGCGCGTAGATCAGCGCCATGCCGAACAGCAGGAATGCGGTGGCCGCGGCGGAGAGCACCAGGTACTTGATGCCCGCCTCCAGGGACTTTTCCGCCCGGAAGCTGTAGGCCAGCATGCCGTACAGGGGCATGGAGAGCAGTTCCAGACTGATGAACAGCATGGCCAGGTGATCGCTGGCCACCAGCCCGAGGGCACCGGCGGTGGCGCACAGCAGCAGCAGATAGAACTCTTCCTTGGGACCGATGTAGCCGGTCAGGTAGTGGTGGCTGAGGATCACCGTCACCAATGCCGACAGCAGCACCAGGGTGCCTGCCATCAGGGCCAGCCCGTCCACCGCCATCAGCGGTGGCGCGCCGCCGGGCACCAGAGGCAGCGCCACCAGGGCCAGCAGCAGGCCGGCCCCGGACAGCACGGCGGTGAGTCCGTGGCGACGCCGCCAGGCAATGGCCAGCATGGCCAACACCGCCGTGGAACCTACGATGATCAGCGGTAGTAGTGTCAGCAGGTCGGCAGCGGTCAGCATCAGTTTACCTCCCCGAGGGCCGACGCGAGCCCGTCACCGCTACGGAAGAGAACAGCGACCGCATGAGAGAGACTTTCCGTGGTATCCAGCAGCGGCTGGGGGTACAGGCCTACCAGAATCACCAGTGCCACCAGGCTCAGCATCATCAGATACTCCCGCGGGGTTGGTCCGGGCAAGGCACCGGTGCGATACACCGGGCCGAAATGCACCCGTTGCATGAGAATCAGGGAATAGACGGCCGCCAACACCAGACCGGTGCTAGCGATCACCACCACCACCGGCGCTGCGGGAAAGGTGCCAAACAGGATCATGAACTCACCAACGAAGTTGGCGGTGGCCGGCATGCCCAGGGAGGCCGCCACGAAACACAGGGTAAACCCCGGCAAAACCGGTATCCGGCCCCAGAGGCCGCCCATGATCCGCATGTCCCGGGTGTGGATACGTTCGTAAAGCTGTCCGCTGAGAATGAACAGGCCGGCTGAGGAGAACGCATGCGCCACCATCAAAACCACCGCTCCCTGGATCGCCAGCTGGGAGCCGGAATAGATGGCAATGAGCACAAATCCCATGTGGGAAATACTGGTGTAGGCGATCAGCCGCTTGATGTCCTGCTGGCCACAGGCCACCACGGCGCCGTACACGATGCCCACCAGGCCCAGGGTCATGGCCACCGGCGCAAAGGCCGCCGACTCCGCAGGGAACAGTGGCAGCGCAAAACGCAGCATGCCGTAGGCGGCGGTTTTCAGCAGGATACCGGCCAGGTCCACGCTACCGGCCGTCGGCGCCTGGGCGTGGGCATCCGGAAGCCAGCCGTGGAAGGGCACCACCGGCAACTTGACGGCAAACGCCACGAAAAATCCGAGCATCAGCCAGGGCGCCAGCGCTTCGGGCACCTCGGTGGTCAGCAGCACTTCGTAGCTGAACGACAGCTGGCCGGTGTTGTCAAAATGGATGAACACCAGCGCCAGAATGGCCACCAGCATCAGCAGGCCGCTGGCCTGGGTGTAGATGAAGAACCGGGTGGCCGCACGGATGCGGGTCTGGCCGGCCGACCCGCTGTGGCCCCAGAGCGCGATCAGGAAGTACATGGGCACCAGCATCATTTCCCAGAACAGGAAAAACAGGAACAGGTCCAGGGCCAGGAACACGCCCACCACGCCGCCGAGAATCCACAACAGGTTCAGGTGGAAAAAGCCGATACGGTGGCCAATTTCATGCCAGGAGCACAGTACGGCGAGAGCGCCCAGGAACCCGGTCAGTGCCACCAGGATGAGGGACAGGCCGTCCATGGCCAGGTGAATCTCGATGCCGAAACGGGGGATCCAGTCCGCCCGCCATTCGATCAGCCAGGAGGCGTGGCCGGGACCGTCCAGAACAAAATCGCCGGCCATCCACAGCCAGAGACTGATCACCAGCACAAACAGCATGGTGCCCAGAGCAATCCAGCGAGGTGCCTGCTCACCCCAGCGATCCGCCTGCCAGCACAGCAGACCGCCCAGGAACGGAATCACGATCAGCCAGACGAGGATCACGGAGCACCTCCCGGCACCATGACCAGCGCCAGCAGGATCACCGTTGCGCCCAGGATCATGGCGGTGGCGTAGCCCCGCACCCGCCCGGTCTGGGCCCGCACCAGGGCGCCGTTGAACAGCCGCGCCAGCACCGCCACCAGGTTGACGGTGAGGTTAATCAGATCATAGCGCAACAGTCGGACCAGCAACTGCCAGGGACGGACCAGCAACCGGTCATAGAGCGCGTCAAAGCCCCAGGCCCGATGCCAGAGCGTCCACAGGAAAGCGCCCGGCCCGCCGGCGGTCTGTTGGCGCAGCCAGTCCGCCTGTTTCAGGAACAGCCAGAGCGCCAGCGCCAGGCCGGCAATGACCGTACCGGTGGCCAGCAACTGCAGCAAAGTATGGCCAGTCTCCGTCCGCTCTCCGGGGGCCACCGGGAACAGGTGGCCCAGGTGGGGATACAGCCAGGTGCCGACCACCGTGGACAGCACTGCCAGTATTGCCAGTGGCAGGTGGTGAGTAAGCCAGGCGGTACCCGGCTCGGCATTCCGGGCGTTGGCGCTGCGGCTGGGCCCATGGAAGGTGCCCAGAACCAGCCGCACCGTGTACAGGCAGGTCAACAGAGCACCGAGGAGGCCGGCTAGCAGCAGTCCGTTCTGGTCTGCCGCCATGGCCTGCCAGAGAATCTCATCCTTGCTGTAGAATCCGGCGGTCACCAGCGGCAGCGCCACGAGGGCCGCCCCGCCCACCAGGAAGCCGGTGTAGGCCACTGGCAGGCGCTTCCTGAGACCGCCCAGATTCGCCATATCCTGTTCGTGATGGCAACTGGTGATGACCGACCCGGCAGACAGGAACAGCAGTGCCTTGAAGAAAGCATGGGTGACCAGGTGGAAGATGGCGGCGTCAAAGGCACCCACGCCAAGCGCCATGAACATGTAGCCGATCTGGCTCATGGTGGAATACGCCAGAACTCTTTTGATGTCGGTCTGGGCCAGGGCCGCGAACGCCGCCAGCAGCAGTGACACCGCCCCGATCACGCCCACAAGCCACAAAACCTCGGGCGCCATGAGAAACACGCCATTAAGCCGAGCAATCAGGTACACCCCGGCGGTGACCATGGTGGCGGCGTGGATCAGAGCCGAGACGGGGGTCGGGCCCGCCATGGCGTCCGGCAGCCAGGTGTGCAACGGTACCTGGGCGGACTTGCCGAGGGCACCACCCAGCACCAGGAGCGCCACCAGGGTGGCCGTGGGATCACCCACCGACCAGACCTCCGAGGCTCGCACCATCACCTGCTGGATATCCAGGGTGCCCAGGTCCCGGAAGATCAGGAACAGGCCCAGGGCCAGGAACACATCGCCGATCCGGGTAACCACGAACGCCTTGAAGGCGGCCCGGCCATTAGCACTGTCCTGGTAGTAATAGCCAATCAGCAGGTAACTGCACAGACCAACGCCTTCCCAGCCCAGGAAGAGCAGCAGCAGATTGTCGCCGAGCACCAGCATCAGCATGCTGAACACGAACAGGTTCATCCAGGCGTAGAAGCGGGTCACCCCGGCCTCACCGGTCATGTACCAGGCGGCGAACAGGTGGATGAAGAAGCCCACACCGGTAATCACCGCCATCATCACCAGGGCCAGGCCATCCACCGCCAGGCCGATGGTGGGCTGGAAACTGCCCACCTGAATCCAGATCCAGAGCGTGAACCCGACAGGGCCGTCATAGAGTGCGATAGCCCAGGCCGTCGCCAGGGCAGCAAGGCCGACACTGGCGACGCCAACAAACGCACCAAAACGCACCCCGAGACGGCCGCCGGAGAGTGCGAGTATCAAAGTACCCATCAGGGGCAGGACAAATGACAGGGTGACCGCCAGCTCCATCATCCACGCATCCTGCTTGCCAGATCGAGGTTCAGGGACTTGAAGCGCCGGAACAGCTGGATCATCAGCGCCAGCCCCACGGCCGCTTCAGCAGCGGCCAGTGTGATCACCAGCAGGAACATGGCCTGGCCATCCGGCTGATCCCAGGCGGTGGCGCCCACCACGAACGCCAGCGCCGCGGCGTTCAGCATCACCTCCAGGCTCATCAGGACAAACAGCATGTTGCGGCGCAGCATCAGGCCCACCAGGCCCAGCACAAACAGAATGGCTGCCAGAATCAGGCCGTGTTCCATGGGAATGCCTGCCATCACGGTGCCCTCCCGGATCTTTGCTGTCGCAACGGGTTTGACCGGCGCCCCACGTGCGAGGCGGCCACCAGCGCGCCTAATAACAGCAGGCCGGCCAGCTCCACCACCATCAGCCAGGGGCCGAACAGGGTGAGCCCGACCGCTCGAGCCGTGAGCAGTTCGCCGTCAATGACCCGGGCCATGTCGCCGCCGGCGATCAGGTAACTCAGTACCGCCAGCAGCACCGCCGCAAGCACAGACGGGCCCAGCCAGTGCCTCGGGTGGCGCCAGGCGGCTTCGTCGCCGTCCTGGTCCGGGCCCAGATTGAGCATCATCACCACGAACACGAACAGCACCATGATGGCGCCGGCGTAGACGATGATTTCGAGGGCGCCGGCAAACGGGGCGCCCAGGGCAAAGAACACCAGTGCCACCGCAATCAGCGAGACAATCAGGTACACCACCGCATGCACCGGATTCCTGCCGGTGATCACGCCGAAGGTGGCCAGCACTGCCACCAGGCCACTGAGATAAAAGGCCAGTTCCATGGGGCTCATCCTCCGTTTCTAGGGCAGCAGGGAACGGACATCCACCGGTTCCTCCTCGTTGAGGGCCTGGCCCTTGTCCTTGCCGCCGATGGCCATGCCGGCCACCTTGTAAAAGTGGTAGTCGTGATCCTTGCCAGGCCCATTGATCAGCAGATCCTCTTTTTCGTACACCAACTGCTGGCGGTCGTACTCACCCATCTCGAAATCCGGCGTCAGCTGGATGGCGGAGGTGGGGCAGGCCTCCTCGCACATGCCGCAGAAGATGCACCGGGAGAAGTTGATCCGGAAAAACTCCGGGTACCAGCGGCCGTCCTCCTGCTCACCCTTTTGCAGGGAAATGCAGTCCACCGGGCAGGCCACCGCGCACAGGTTGCAGGCCACACAACGCTCCTCGCCGTCCGGATCCCGGGTCAGCACAATCCGGCCCCGGTATCGGGGCGGCAGGTCCACGGGTTGGTCCGGATAGTTCACGGTTTCCCGCTTGCGAAAGCTGTGCATGAACACCATGCCCAGGGTGCGCAGCTGGCTCCAGGTGGCCGGCACCAGCCAGAGTACGGATCTGATGAAAGGGACCTTGTCTTGTTCCATATCCGGGTCTCGTTCCATATCCGGGTCCTCCCAGGCGTCAGGGGCCAACCAGCAGCATCACCGCGCCGGTGGCCAGAAGATTGATCAGAGTCAGTGGCAGACAGACCTTCCAGCCGAAGCTCATCACCCGGTCGTAGCGGGGCCTGGGCAACGAGGCCCGCAGCAGGATGAACAACACCAGGAAGGCGCCGGTCTTGAGGGCAAACCAGAGCACCGGCGGCAGCCAGGGGCCCTGCCAGCCGCCGAAGAACAGGGTCACGATCAGCGCCGAAACCAGCACCATGCCCACGTACTCGCCAATGAAGAACAGCCCGAACTTCATCCCCGAGTACTCAATGTGGTAACCGTCCGCCAGCTCCTGCTCCGCCTCCGGCTGGTCGAACGGGTGGCGGTGGGTCACGGCAATCCCGGCAATCAGGAAGGTGCAGAAGCCGAAGAACTGGGGCACCACAAACCAGAGGCCTTCCTGGGCTGTCACAATGTCCCGCAGGTTGAAGGAGCCGGCCAGGGCCACTACACCCATCAGCGACAGCCCCATGAAGACCTCGTAGGAGAGGGTCTGGGCGGAAGAGCGCATGGCGCCGAGCAGGGCGTATTTATTGCCGCTGGCCCAGCCGCCGAGCAGCACCGCGTACACGTTGATGCCCGCCATCGCCAGGAAGAACAGCAGCCCGATGTGCAGGTCGGCAATGCCCCAGCCGGGCGTGATGGGAATGATGATGAACGACAGCAGCAGGGAGGCGAAGGCGATCACCGGCGCCAGCACAAACAGCGGTCGATCGGCGAAAGGTGGAATCCAGTCTTCCTTGAAGAAAATCTTGATCATGTCCGCCACCAGCTGCAGCAGGCCGAAGGGGCCAACCCGGTTGGGGCCGTAGCGATCCTGCCAGAGCCCCAGCAGGCGCCGCTCGACAATGGTCAGGGCGGCGCCCAGCAGAACCGCCCCCAGCAGGATCACGAGAGCCTGAAACATGGCCCAGAGAATGGCCTGCCATTCCGGGTTCAGCCAGCTCATGGCCGCACCTCGCAGCGGGCGCCCGGAGTGGAACCCGGGCCCGCGGTCAGGGTGACATCGCCGTCCACCCCCCAGGGCACGCTGCCGGCCGGCAAGCCAACAAGTCCCCGGGGCCAGTCCGACTGCACCCGCACCGGTAGGGTGACACAGGTGTGTTCCCCCGATACCGTCACCAGGCCGCCCAGCTCGGCGCCCAGGGCAGTGGCATCGGCCTCGCTCAACACCAAAGCAGGGTGGTCCATACGCTGCTGGATGGGCCCGGCCAGCGCCGAGGTTTCCTCGCCTCCGAACAGCCGCGGCAAAACCACGGCCCGGTGGCGCTCACCGGTTGGCTGCCCGGCGGCGGGGATGTCGCGGTCATAGTCGTAATGGCCCGGCACCGGACCGGCGAGACGGATACCCGGGTCGCCGCCGCGCAGATGACCACCCACCTCATCGGTGAACTTGTTCCAGGCCTGGGGCGAATTCCAGCCCGGCGCCCAGGCAAAGGGCACCTGCTGGTGCGGGTGCCGATAACCGCTGTAACCCTCCATGGAATAGGCGAAGGCGGTATCCGGATCCTGCGGTACCCTGGGCTCGCTGACGCTTCGATTGGCCCGCATGGAGGTGCGGCCACTGTAGCGGTGGGGCTCCCGGGCAAGACGCAGACCCTCGATCCGGAAGCCGGCATCGGGCGCGGCGGCGGTGATCATCTCAAGGCCCGGGCAGGCCTGGCTGCAGGCCGCGGTTACCTGGTCCAGTGTTATGTCCGCCGGCGCGTAACCATGCACTTTCACCGCCAGCCCGTGCAGCCAACGCCAGCTCTCGTGAATGCGGGCCTCCGGGCGGAGGTAGCCCGGCTCAAACACCTGGAAGAAACGCTGAGCCCGGCCCTCCAGGCTCACCAGGGTGCCATCGCCTTCGGCAAAGCTGGCCGCCGGCAGGGAGAAGGTGGCACGCTCGAGTGTCGGGGTACGCTGGTGGTCCAGCACCACCAGCGTCCGGGCACTGTCGAGGGCTGTATCAACCCTTGCCGCAGGCAGACGCTGGTACAGATCGTTCTCCAGGATCACCGCGGCATCGGCATGTCCACTGCCGAGCTGCTCCAGGGCCCATTCCAGGGGCTGGCCGCCAAGCAGCGACAGGCCCGTGCTGTTGGCTTCCCGGCGCACGAACATGAGCCCGCCCCGGCTGGCGCGGCGGGCCAGCGCCCGGGCGATGTTGCCGGCGGCCCGGATGATGGCCGGATGCGCCAAGGTGCCACCGCTGACCACCAGGGGCTTCTCGGCAGCCACGAGTGAATCGGCAATGGTTTCCGCACGGGCCTGGAGTGACGGCTCCAGATCGGCCACCGCCGGTGCCGACGAATCAATGGCGTGGGCCACCGCATAGCCAAGGCGCGCAATGTCCTCCGGCGCCAATGGCAGCCGGTCACGGGCAATGCCATCAAGCTCGGTGGCCGTCGGGTAGGCAATGAACAGTGGCTGGTGATGGTCCTGGGCCAGGGTCTTGAGCGCTTCGGCATTCCAGTAGGGAATCCCCACCCGTGCCGCCTGTTCCGAGGGTGGGGTGGTAATGGCCTGGCGAATGGCCAGCCCCAGCCGGGCCGCACTCTCCATGGGGTCTTCCCCCAGCAGCAGCACGGCGTCGTGCTCCTCCACCTCCCGCAGGGTTGGCGCCGGCAGTCCGCAGCTGCGGCCGAGTTCCTGCATCAGCGCCAGACAGTCCTGCTCCCTGGCATGAATACCCGTGGAAAAGTTGGCTGCACCCACCAGTTCCCGCAGTTGGTGGTTGCTTTCCAGGCTCGCCCGGGGCGAGCCAATGCCAATGACCCGTTCGGCATGACGCAGGGCATCGGCAATGCGGGCCAGGGCAGCATCGGTTTCCAGCGGCTCCCGGTCCTTTCCCGGCCCTGGGAGAAACTCGGGCATCCGCGGCCGATCGGCCCGGTTCACGTAGCCGTAGCCAAATCGGCCAAGATCGCACAGGAAGAAGCCGTTGACCTCGCCGTGGTAGCGGTTTTCGATGCGCCGGATATCGCCATAGCGCTCGCCCGGGCTGATGTTGCAGCCCATGGCGCACTGGTGGCAGATGCTGGGCGCAAACTGCAGGTCCCATTTGCGGGTGTAGTGCTCGGAGTGGCTCTGGTCGGTAAACACACCGGTCGGGCAGACTTCGGTGAGGTTACCGGCGAACCGGCTTTCCAGGGTGCCCTCCTGATGGCGGCCAAAGTAGATGTTGTCCTTGGCGCCGAAAGCGCCCAGATCCGTGCCGCCGGCGTAATCGTTGTAGAAGCGTACGCAGCGGTAGCAGGTAATACAGCGATTCATCTCGTGGGCGATGAACGGGCCCAGATACTGGTTGCGGCGAGTGCGTTTGCGGAACCGGTAACGGCGCCGGTCGTGGCCGGTCATCACCGTCATATCCTGCAGGTGGCAGTGCCCGCCCTCCTCACACACCGGGCAGTCGTGGGGGTGATTGATCATCAGCCACTCCACCACGCTGGCCCGGAAGGCGCGGGCCTCTTCGTCCTCGATATCAATGCGGGTGCCGTCCGTCGCCGGTGTCATGCAGGACATCACCAGCATACCCCGGTCATCGTCCCGGTCCTTGTACTGGCGCACCGCGCACTGTCGGCAGGCACCCACGCTGCCCATGGCCGGGTGCCAGCAGAAGTAGGGAATGTCCAGGCCCAGGGACAGGCAGGCCTGGAGCAGATTGTCTGCCCCGTCCACCTCGTAGCTCTGGCCGTCCACATGAATGGTTGCCATGGTGCCGGATTACTCCCCGTTGCCGGTGAATGGTCGGTTCATGGATCCCCCGCCGGTATCGCGTCAGCGGGGGCCTTACCCCTGGCGTGGCGCACGCCCTGCTCGAATTCGTGTCGGAAATGCCGCAACGCGGTCTGCAGGGGCATGGCCGCGCCCGGAGCGTGGGCACAGAAGGTCAAGCCCGGGCCACAGTCAGCGGCCAGTTTGTCGAGCAGCTCAATGTCCCCCGCTTCCCCTTCGCCCTGTTCCAGCGCTTGCAACAGCTTCACCGTCCAGGGCAGCCCGTCCCGACAGGGCGTGCACCAACCGCAGGATTCGCGGGCGAAGAACTCCTCGAGATTGCGCATGAGTGAGACCATGCTCTGGTCCTCGGTTACCACCGTAAGCAGCCCGGTGCCCAGGCGACTGCCTTCCTTGCCCACCGTGTCGAAGTCCAGGGGCAGGTCCAGATGTTCCGGCAGCAGAAAGCCGGTGCTGGCGCCGCCGGGCAGCCAGGCCTTGAGCGCCCGGCCGTTGCGCAGCCCGCCAGCGCGCTCGAGGATCTCCCGGCCGGTGACCCCCATGGGCAGCTCCCACAACCCCGGCCGGTTGACCAACCCGGAAGCACCGTACAGCTTGGTGCCCCCGTCTTTGGTGCGATCGCCCGACAACCGCTGGTACCAGTCGGCGCCCCTGAGCATCACCGCTGGCACGTTGCACAAGGTCTCCACATTGTTCACCACGGTGGGTTTGCCCCAGGCTCCGGACTGGCCCGGGAAGGGCGGCTTGGCCCGGGGATTGGCGCGCTTGCCTTCCAGGGAATTGAGCAGGGCCGTTTCCTCGCCGCAGATATAGCGGCCGGCGCCGGTGTGGAGGGCAATGTCGAAATCAAAGCCGGAGCCGGCAACGTCCGGCCCCAGCCAGCCGGCATCCCGCGCCTCGGCCAGGGCCTGCGCCAGCACCCGGGCTGACTCCACATACTCGCCGCGCAGAAAGATGTAGCCGTAGCGGGCGTTGTTGGCATAGCCCGCCAGCACCATGCCCTCGATCAGCAGGTGCGGCTGCTGCTCCATGAGCAGGCGGTCCTTGAAGGTGCCGGGTTCCATCTCGTCGGCATTGCAAACGATGTAGCCCCGGGGCATGTCGCCGCCCTGCATGGTCAGGCTCCATTTCAGGCCCGCCGAAAAGCCGGCACCGCCACGACCCCGTACATTGGCCTCTTTCAGGGTGGTGATCACCGCCCGGGGGTCGCCGGCCTCGAGCACCTGGCAGAGCGCGCGATAGCCCTCTTTGGCCTGGTAATCCTCAAGGTCCACCACCTGGCCGTCGTCGCGCAGCCGCCAGGTCAGTGGATGGGTCTCCGGCCCCCGTTCCGAGGCCGATTGCTGCAACCGGCTGCGATACACGGGAGACTGGCGCTGGCTGGTCATGGGTAGCCCTCCAGGATGGCCGGCAGTTCGTCGGCCGCCACCGGACCGTAGACATCGTCGCCCACCATCATCGACGGGCCGCCGTCACAGGCGCCGAGGCAGCACACGGGCAGCAGGGTAAAGCGGCCATCGGCCGTGGTTTCACCCAGCCCGATGCGGAGATGGCCGGTCAGGGCCTGCCGCAGCTCATCGAAGCCGGTGAGAAAGCAGGAGCTGCTGTCGCAGACCAGAATCACGTGGCGCCCCACCGGCTGGCGAAAGATCAGGCTGTAGAAGGTGGCGACGCCCTCAACGCTCGCCGGCCCCACGCCCAGCACCCGGGCAATAGCCGGTATGGCCTCATCCGGCACCCAGCCGTGGCGGCGCTGGACGATTTTCAGGGCCTCGATGCAGGCGGCCTGGGGCTGTTCGTAGTGGCCCACCTCCGTACGCATGGCGGCCTCATCCTCCGGATGCAGCCGGAAACCATCGGTGGCGATGGTGGCCGGGTCCGGCGTTTGTGGGTTCGGTGTCGGTTCCATCATCAGCGGTCCACGTCGGCCATGACAAAATCAATACTGCCCAGGTGCGCGATCAGGTCCGGCACGAAGCCGCCGCGCATCACACTGGGTATCTGCTGCAGGTGCGGAAAGCTGGGCGTTCGTATCCGGGTGCGGTAACTCATGGTGTTGCCATCGCTGGTCAGGTAGTAGCTGTTGATGCCCTTGGTGGCCTCCACCATCTGCATCGATTCCTGGGGTTTGAGCACCGGCCCCCAGGACACCTGCAGGAAATGGGTGATCAGGGTTTCAATGTGCTTGAGCATGCGCTCCCGGGGCGGCGGGGTGGTCAGCGGATGATCCGCCTTGAACTCGCCGGCCGGCATGTGGTCCACGCACTGCTGGATGATCCGCAGGCTCTGGCGCATTTCCTCGATGCGCACCTGGCCCCGGTCAAAGACGTCGCCCTTATCACCGAGGGGCACCTCGAACTCGAAGTTGTCGTAACCGGAATAGGGCCGTTGCTTGCGCAAGTCGAAGTTGCAGCCAGTGGCCCGCAGATTGGGGCCGGTGACGCCCCAGGCCAGGGCCTGGTCGGTATCAAACGCGGCGACATGGCGGGTGCGCTCGCGCACCAGAGTGTTTTCCATCATCGCCCGCTCGTACTCGCGCAGCCGGGGCGGCATCCAGTCCAGGAACTCCTGCACCAGTTTCTCCCAGCCCTGGGGCAAGTCCTGCATCAGCCCGCCAATGCGGTACCAGGCCGGGTGCATGCGAAAGCCGGTGATGCCCTCGATCACCTTGTACCCCCGCTGCCGGTCACTGAAGGTGAAGAACACCGGCGTCATGGCGCCCAGGTCCTGCAGGTAGGTGCCAAGGAACAGCAGATGGCTGGTGATTCGGAACATCTCGGCCATCATCACCCGGATGGTTTTCACCCGGTCGGGCACCTCGATGCCGGCCAGCTTCTCCACCGCCAGCACGTAGGGCAGGTTATTCATCACTCCGCCGGTGTAGTCGATGCGGTCGGTGTAGGGAATAAAGCTGTGCCAGGACTGGCGCTCGGCCATTTTTTCCGCGCCCCGGTGGTGGTAGCCGATGTCCGGCACGCAGTCGACGATTTCCTCGCCGTCCAGCTGCAGCACAATGCGAAAGGCGCCGTGGGCGGAGGGATGGTTGGGCCCCAGGTTCAGGAACATGAATTCCGCCCCATCCCGCTCCCGGGCCATACCCCAATGCTCGGGCTGGAACTGCAGGGCTTCCTGCTCGGTGTTCTGGCCCTCCACCGTCAGGGTGTAGGGGTCGAATTCCGTGGCCCGGGCCGGGTAGTCCTTGCGCAGGGGGTGGCCGGTCCAGGTGGGCGGCATGAGAATGCGCTCCAGGTGGGGGTGGCCGGAGAAGCTGATACCGAACATGTCCCATACTTCCCGCTCGTACCAGTTGGCGGAAGGGAACACCCCCGTAGCGCTGGGCATGCTCAGATCGTCGCCGGTGAGCGCGACCTTGAGCATGATGTCGCGATTACCGGCCACGGACATCAACTGGTAGAACACCGTGAAGTCCGAATCCGGCAGGCCCCGGCGATGGTCCCGCAGACGCTCGTCCACCGCCGACAGGTCGAACAGCAGGTTGTAGGCCGGAGACAGCCTTTTCAGATAGCCAAGCAGGTCGGTCAGGGCCTCACGCTGCACCCAGATCACGGGCATGCCGGTGAAGGTCTGCTGCTCGCAGCGCAAAGCCTCGCCAAAGTCCCGGTGCAGGGCCTTGATCAGGTCTTGGTCGATGCTCTCGGTGCGGCTGCTCATGCTCTTGGTTTGCCTCCTGGCATTCCGTGGTAAACAACGGCAAGCGCGTTCTAAAGCTTGTCGGGGGTCCTCAACTCGGTGGCCTGGATACGCTGGTCGCGCCATTTCTCCCGCTGCGACGGCATCTCGGCCCGGTAGACGCCCTGGTCGCCCACCACCCAGGACAGCGGGCGGCGCTCCTCCTGGATCGAATCCTGCAGCAGTTGCAGACCCTGCAGGAACGCCTCGGGACGGGGCGGGCAGCCCGGCACGTAGACGTCCACCGGCAGGAACTTGTCGACGCCCTGCACCACCGAATAGATGTCGTACATGCCCCCGGAGTTGGCGCAGGAGCCCATGGAAATCACCCATTTCGGCTCCAGCATCTGGTCGTAGAGCTGCTGGATCACCGGCGCCATCTTGATGAAACAGGTACCGGCAATGACCATGAAATCAGCTTGCCGTGGAGAGGCCCTGATGACCTCGGAGCCAAACCGGGCAATGTCATGGGGCGAGGTGAACGCCGTGGTCATTTCCACGTAACAGCACGACAGCCCGAAGTTGTAGGGCCAGAGGGAATTCTTGCGGCCCCAGTTCACCGCAGAGTTGAGCACCTCGCTCAACTTGCCGGTAAACACATTGCGTTCAAGCTGCTGCTTGACCGGATCCTCGACCCGCTCACGCCGATCCACCGGATAACGGGCATTGCTGCCCGCAGACCCGTCCGCCCGCGTCAGGGTATAGGCCATGACAACCTCCCATGATGGTCACACCGCGACCCTCTGCCCGATCCCGAAGAATCCGGAGGGCCGGGAATGCGTTGCTATGCGCCGCGCTTGCGTGCCGGGCTCTGCTCGGGCGCCCAGTCGAGGGCGCCGCTGCGGCTGTCGTAGATCAGCCCGGCCAGAAGAATGAAGATAAAAACCGCCGCGCCCCAGAATCCGGTCCAGCCCACGTCGTGGATGACAATGGCCCAGGCAAACAGGAACACTGCTTCTATGTCGAAAATGACGAACAGCATCGCCACCAGGTAAAACTGTGCGGAAAAGCGTTGACGGGCGCTGCCGGCACCAACAATGCCCGATTCGAAAGGAAGTGACCGGCTCACCCCATGGCTGCGGCCACCCAGCAAACTGGACGCCCCCACCATGAATGCGCACAGGCCCACCACCGCAAGGATGAAAAAGCCGGTGGCCCAGTTCTGGACCACGCCGCTGGCCGCGCTTTCGAGCATGCCCTTCCCCCGTACAGCCTCACAGCTGCCGATTTGTATATCTGATTTAAAAGCTAGCAACGGCCCGGGGATTGCGCAAACCGGTCAGTATTGCGGCTGGCCACTGCGCAAGCATTTGATGTAAAAGATAGGGCCGACAAGGCAGGGGAATATGAGAAGATGGGCGTGGAGCGGGTGAAGGGAATCGAACCCTCGTATGCAGCTTGGGAAGCTGCCGTTCTACCATTGAACTACACCCGCATACGCGACCTCTGCGTGAGCAATATAAGCGCTCTGCCCGGCCCGGGGCAAGCGTTCTGTCTGGAGCACTGATGGACCCCACGCTGACCCTGATTGGCGCCCTGATGCTGGTCATTAGCATCGTTCTAAGTCCGCTTTCAAGCCGGGTGGGTATGCCCGTTCTGCTGATCTTTCTGGTGGTTGGCATGATGATGGGCGAGGACGGTCCCGGGGGCATCGAATTCGACGACTTCGAATTAGCCTTCCTGATTGCCAACCTCGCCCTCGGCGTCATCCTGCTGGACGGTGGCATGCGCACCCGGGCCGAGACCTTCCGGGTGGGCCTGAAGCCGGCACTGATTCTGGCCACGCTCGGCGTGGGACTGACTGCGGCTGGCGCCGCCGTGGTGGCCTGGTGGGTGTTCGAGCTGCACTGGCTGACGGCACTCCTGGTGGGCGCCATCATTTCCTCCACCGACGCCGCGGCCGTGTTTTCGCTGCTGCAGGGGCGGGGCCTGCACCTGAACGAACGGGTGAGCGCTACCCTGGAGATCGAGTCGGGCAGCAACGACCCTATGGCCATTTTCCTGACCCTCATGCTGGTCACCCTGATCGGCAACCATGGCGAACACGCCGGCTGGGCCGCCTTGACCATGCTCGTGCAGCAGTTTGGCGTCGGGGCCGTAGCCGGCATCCTCGGCGGCTTTGCCGTGGTGGAACTGGCCAACCGGATCCGTCTGACGCCCTCGCTGTATCCTTTGCTTGTGGCGGCCGCGGGCATTGCGGTGTTCTCCGCCACCAACGCCATTGGCGGCAGTGGTTTTCTGGCTATTTACCTGACCGGTGTGGTGATCGGCAACCGCCATGTCCGGATGATGCCGATGATTCTTCAGGTGCATGACGGCCTGGCCTGGCTGGCCCAGCTGTGCCTGTTCCTGATGCTGGGTTTGCTGGTGACGCCGTCCGACCTGATTCCGTTGGCCGGGGGTGGCCTGATACTGGCCCTGTCGCTGATTTTCGTCATCCGCCCGCTGACCGTAGCGCTCACGCTCTGGCCCTTCGCCTTCAACCGCCGTGAGCTGGGGTTCATCAGTTGGGTAGGGCTGCGCGGCGCTGTGCCGATCGTGCTGGCGCTGTTCCCGATCATCGCGGGTCTGCCCGAGGCGCAGCTGGTGTTTCACGCGGCCTTCTTCATCGTTCTGGTGTCGCTGCTGGTCCAGGGCACCACCATGGCGCCCCTGGCCCGCAAGCTGCGTCTGGAGGTTCCGGCCGGCGAAGACCCCTATCGGCGTCTGCCACTGGATGCCCCGGCCGCCGGCGACCACGAGCTGATGCTCTTCCCTCTGCGCGGCGAGACCTGGGAAACGCCCCGCCGGCTTGGCCAGTTGCGTTTCCCGGAGAACACGGCGGTGGCCGGGGTATTCCGCAACCGGGTCTGCCTGCAGCCGAAAGAGGACCTGGAGGTGTCCAGTGGTGACATGGTCGCCATGTTCGCCACTC
Organism: Marinobacter gudaonensis; assembly: GCF_900115175.1. Classification (NCBI taxonomy): domain Bacteria; kingdom Pseudomonadati; phylum Pseudomonadota; class Gammaproteobacteria; order Pseudomonadales; family Marinobacteraceae; genus Marinobacter; species Marinobacter gudaonensis. Next base: position 2,410,768 of record NZ_FOYV01000001.1, on the reverse strand, counting down.
CGAATGTGCTGCCGGAACTGGGTAAGGCACTCAGCGGCCGGCACGCCCCGCGGTACCTGGCAGAACGGGCCTTTTTCGGTGATTTTGTGCTCAATGGTGATGCCCTGCTGGGCGATGTGGAACAGGTGTACGGTATCGAATTCGACGACCTGCCGCCGGAGCTGTCCCTGGCCGAGTGCTTTGCCAGGCGCACCAAGGGGCATCCGGTGGTTGGCGATGTGGTTACGCTCGGCCCGGTGACCCTGGTGGCCCGGGCCACCAGTGCCGACCAGGTGACCAAGGTAGGCCTGAAGATGGATAGTTCACAAAATGGCTGATCACGGAACCAGATAGCCAAAAAAGTTAACAAAACCCCTTAACAGACGACCCACCGCCTGTGGTATAAAACGCCTGTGCAAAGATTAACCATTGGTAAGTTAAGGACATGAGCATCCCTCGCAGCCTGCTGACAGTCATTGCCCTGATCAGTCTTTCATTGCCCCCCACGCTCAGCGCCGACGAGCTGCTGGCCCGCGCCGATGCCCGGATTCCGATGCCGGGCGCCTACTCCGAGGCGACCATTCCGACCATCAGCGAGGTCGTTGTTCGAAAGAGCGAACGTCGACTGTACCTGATGAACGGCGACGCGGTGGTAAGCAGCTACCGCATTTCCCTGGGCGACAATCCCGAAGGGCACAAGCTGTACGAGGGCGACGAACGCACTCCCGAGGGTAACTACACGCTCGACTGGCGTAACGCCGAGAGTGATTTCTACAAATCCATCCACATTTCCTATCCCAGCGAACGGGATCGCGAGCTGGCCTCCGCGTGGGGCCTGGATCCGGGCGGCAGCATCATGATCCACGGCCTGCCCAACGACGCCGGCGATATGGCGTTTGCCTACGCTGGCCTCGACTGGACCGACGGCTGCATTGCCGTGACCAACGAGGAGATGGACGAAATCTGGGAACTGGTCTCCAACGGCACCCCGATCAGCATCCTGCCCTGAGTCGAGTCTGACAACAGTATTAAGTTGTTGTCATATGCATAGGAAATTTACCTATCTGCAGTTAACATTCTTCGTGAGAGTGTTTTACACTGTTTCACGACTCCGGTAGTCAACGCCCGGATTTTGTCCGGGCGCAGGTTGACAGGAAGTCGTCTATACTGACTTCCGGATCACAGGAAATAACTCGACCAATAAGGGGATTTACAATGCGTAAACTGACGATCGCCGGGTTTGCACTGGCTACAGCTCTGACAGCAGGTTGTGCCACCACTGATCAGGGCGCCATCGACGAAGCAAATGCAACTGCCAGCTCCGCTGAGCAGACTGCAGAGAATGCACTGAACACCGCTAACAGCGCCGCCAGCACTGCCCGCACTGCCCAGCAGACCGCGGAAGAAGCACTGGCCGCTGCTCGTGCAGCCCAGAAAGCTGCCGACGAAGCCAACGAGCGTGCCAAGCGTATGCTCCAGCGTGCCAGCCAGAAATAAGGCTGATACGTAACGAAAAGGCCGGCATTGCCGGCCTTTTTTTATGTCTCGGTTTCGGGAGTTTCCGGACCGGGCCCGCTTGCTCCCTTGTTCGGCTTGTTTTCCTTGAGGAACGTGGTCATCAGTTCCATAGGTAGTGGGAAGACAATGGTCGAAGAATTGGTATTGCTCATATCCGCCAACGTTTGCAGGTAACGTAACTGCATGGAGCCGGAGTTGGCAGCCATCACATCCGCGGCTTCCACCAGTTTCTTTGACGCCTGCAACTCACCCTCGGCATGGATAACCTTGGCCCGACGTTCGCGCTCTGCCTCCGCCTGACGGGCAATGGCCCGGATCATCGACTCATTCAGATCCACGTGTTTGATCTCTACGTTGGCCACCTTGATGCCCCACTCCTCGGTCTGGGCATCGATAATCTCCTGAATGTCAGAGTTCAGCTTGTCGCGCTCGGACAGCATTTCATCCAGATCATGCTTGCCAAGCACCGATCGAAGGGTGGTCTGTGCCAGCTGGCTGGTGGCGGAGTTGTAGTCCTCGACCCGGATAATGGCCCGTTCAGGATCCACCACACGGAAGTACAGAACGGCATTGACCCGAACCGTGACGTTATCGCGGGAGATCACGTCCTGGCTCGGCACATCCAGGGTGATCACCCGGAGATCCACCCGTACGATTTGCTGAATGCCGGGGATAACAATGATCAGGCCCGGGCCTTTCACGCCCTGGAACCGACCCAGGAAAAAGACCACACCGCGCTCGTATTCGGGCAGTATCTTGATCGCCGAACCGAGAATGAGTAATAGCACCACGGTGGGCGCCAGATAGGGAATCAGATCGCCAATCATACGGCCTCCTTGTCTTGCCGTTGGTTTCTGTCTGTCCGGTCAGACCTGGTCCGAAACAACCCTGACAGTGACCGTCAAGCCTTCAATGGCAGTAACGCGCACGCGGTCGCCCTCGCGAACAGGGCTGTCGCTGACCGCATTCCAGCGTTCACCGCTGAGCCGGATATGGCCCCGATATCGCCCCTGGTCCCCGGGGAAATCTTCCAGAGCGACGCCTTCCTCGTGGGTGATCTGCTCCGCTCCGCTCACCGGGTGCTGGCGACGAAGACCGATGAAACGGGTCACGGTCCAGAGGATGAAGCCGGCCGCCACCACAGCGGTTCCGCCGATGGTGGGCAACGAGATGTCCCGGTGGCTGCCGTCCATAAGGATCACCGAGCCGGTCACAAAGGCGACAATACCACCCACCCCGAGAATTCCGAAGCTGGGCACAAAGGCCTCGCCCACGATAAACGCGAGTCCCAGGAGGATCAGTGCCAGTCCGGCGTAGTTCACCGACAGCACCTGGAAGGCAAACAGCGCGAGGATGAGGCAGATGGCGCCAATCACGCCCGGCACCACCGCGCCGGGGTTGGCCAGCTCGAAGATAATCCCGTAGAAGCCGATGATCATCAGGAAATAGGCGACGTTGGGATCGGTAATCACCGACAGCAAACGGGTACGCCAGTCCGGTTCGGAACGGACAATGTCCAGATCGGCGGTTTGCAGGGTCCGGTCCCCGGACGCCATGCGCACCGTCCGGCCATCGATCTGCTGCAGCAGGTCCCGGATATTGGGAGAAACCACGTCAATAACGTTCCTGTTCAGGGCTTCGTCGGCGCCGAGGTTCACTGCTTCACGGACCGCCTGCTCCGCCCAGTCGGCGTTGCGTCCGTGGCGCTCGGCCAGTCCCCGGATGTAACTGACGGCATCTTCCAATACCTTGCGTTCCATGGCGGTGCCACCCCGGCGCTTGCTGTCGCCGTCCTCCGACTTCGGACTGTCGTTCGGCGCGTCGGCTGCCGGCTCACTGTCCCCGTCGTTTTTCGAATCGCCCGGCTCCGGACTTTCCGAGGGCTCCGGGCTTCCCGGCAAGCCGCCCATCTGCACCGGCGTTGCCGAGCCCAGGTTGGTGGCGGGCGCCATGGCGGCGATGTGACTTCCGTACAGAATGTAGGTGCCGGCACTGGCGGCCCTGGCGCCTTGGGGTGACACGTAAGTGGCAACAGGGACTTCCGAGGCGAGGATTGCCTTGATGATATCGCGCATGGAATCCATCAAACCGCCCGGAGTATCCATTTCGATGATCACCAGGCCATGACCATCAGACTCCGCCCGGCGGATACCCCGGGTGACATAATCCATCGTAGCAGGGCCAATCGCGCCCTCGACGGTAAGCACCAGGACGGTACCCGAAGAGGGTTGCTGGGCCAGGACGCGATGCGCGAGGGAGGCAAAGGCCAGCAATGAGCCAGCCAGAAGCACAACCGCCCATAGCCGCAGGCGATGGGCCTTCGGACGCCCGCCGTCAGAAATAAAGCCGCTGCTCCGGCTCATTTGCCTTCTCCGGTGTTTTCTCGTCAACCGTCTTGTCGGCTGCCATCTGCGTAACGCGCTCACCGATCATGGTCGGCAGCCCGTCCGCCTGGTCCACGGCAATCTCGATGGCGCCGCGTTTGACCTCAACCCCGGGGTGACGTTTCCGGAACGCTTCCACCTCTGCAAACACCTGCCGCCAGAGCCGGTCTCGGTCCTCACGGGGGTATTCTTCATGGGGGCGGTGAACCTCCAGCCAGACCTCACCGTCGGAAAAGCCGATCTTGACCGGGTCATGCACCACCTGCACCGATGTTCCCTTTTCCACCTGGTAGACAAAGCGGGAAATATCTTCGTTGTACATCCGGAAACAGCCGTGACTGACCGGCATGCCGACACCGAACTGTTTGTTGGTGCCGTGGATCAGGTAGCCCTTCTCACTGAGCAACAGCGCGTGGGTGCCCAGGGGATTACCGGGGCCGGGCGGGATCATTCGGGGCAGGTATTCCCCGGCCGCCTCATACTCCGCTCGAACACTCGCTGGAGGGTACCAGGCCGGTGATTCCAGGGGCATGGTGACCTTGGCGTCGGTTAGGGGCGATGGGTTCTCGGCGGTGCCGACCCCCACCGGGTAGACCTGCACACCCTGGTCGGTGAAGTAATACAGACGGTATTCCGCAAGATTGATCACGATGCCTTCGCGCCGGGCATCGGGCAGAACGTACTGCCGCGGCAGGGTAATGGTGGTGCCCTCGCCAGGCAGCCAGGGATCCACCCCCGGGTTGGCTTTCACCAGCTCGAGATAACCCAGGGCCAGGCGATTGCCGATACCGGCAAAGGTATCCTCATAGCTGGTTTCGAAGACCCCCAGCTGGCCGGCCAGATCGCCGTCAATCGCAAAGGTGGGCACGCGCGGGCTTCGGTCCGGCTGCTCTGGAGTGGCCTTGTCACCGGCGCTATTGGCCGAAGGCTCCGCCATACCGGTGCCAGCGAACACCAGAGCATGGGCCATGAAAAACAACGCTAGGATTCTGAACGACATAGCACACTTTCCGAAAACATCAGGTACCCGGGTACAGAGACAGGCATCCGTCTCAGGAGTTCATGTAAGTTGCCACCAGGGTCACAATGGCAAGCGCCACGAACAGCAGACTTGCGCCAATTCGCGCCATCGCCAGGGGCATCCGCTCCATCAGCCAGCGCCCAGCCATGATAACCGGTATATTGGCCAGTAGCATCCCCACGGTGGTGCCCAGTATCACCCAGAATGTCTCGGTAAACCGGGCAGCCAGTACCACGGTGGCAACCTGGGTCTTGTCGCCGATTTCGGCCAGGAAAAACATCACGGTGGTGGCCATGAACGCACCCATGCCCAGGAACCGGGAGTCGTCGCTGTCATCCTTGTCGGGGATCAGAAGCCACAGGGCAATGGCGACAAAACTGATGGCCAGAATCCATGGCAACCAGGTGTCCGGTATGAACGACGCAACCCAGGCACCCAGCCAGGCTGACAGCGCGTGGTTGAGGATGGTCGCAACGAGAATACCGAGAATGATCGAAAGACGGGCGGCGTAACGGGCCACCAGGAACAGTGAGAGCAGTTGGGTCTTGTCGCCGATTTCCGCTATGGCAACGGCAACCGTTGAGGCGAGGAAGGCATCCATCAAGAAAACTCCAGGGCGGAAATCCAGACATGAGACAGCCCACCTTCCGCCCTACGGAGGTGCAGCCGCCTCAGGTCTTGCCAACTTCACCCAGTTGCCGGTGAAGCACGATAGCCACGGGGATTTGGCCCCAAGTATGTTGACTACCATCCGGCCGCAGCGACGATCCGGAGGCTACTCCCCTGAAGAGTGGTTCGCATGTTAATGAATTCGCCGCCCGCTCGCAAGCGTCGGCCGGGCCAGGCTAGGCCCGCATCCGCCAGACGGGCACCAAAGCGAGGGATACGAATACTGCCACCAGCCACCAGGCCGAGTGGAAGGCATTGATCGTTGGCAGGCCCGAGCTGTGCTCACCGAACTCAATGGTCAGGGCCACCAGATTCACCCCGAATGCGCCGCCGAGCTGGCGCATGAAGTTGAGCGTACTCGAGCCGGCACCCAGTTCGCTGGATTCCAGTGGGTTCAGGGCACCGGTCGACAGCGCCGGCAACATGAAGCCGATACCAATACGACCCAGCACGGTCCAGAACGCCAGCCACAGGAACCCCAGTTCGAGGTCCGACAGGGCAAACAGCACTGCCGAGAGCGCAAACACACCAATGCCGAAGGTCACGAGCATGCGCGCGCTGTGTTTGTCCGCAAGGCGGCCCGCCAACGGAAACACCATGCCCAGCACAATCCCGGCCGGGAGCATCATCAGGCCGGCTTCCATGGCGGTGAACCCGAGGGCGGTCTGCACAAACAGTGGCACCAGGTAGGTGGAGCCGAACAGCGCCAGACCCAGGGCCATGGCCCCCAGGCAGGCGCACAGGAAAGCTGGTTTACGAAGCAGATTCAGATTGACCAGTGGGTGTCGGGTGTGGCGCTCCCGCAGCACAAACAGGGTGAAGGAGGCCAGCGCCAGCAGAGCCTCCATGGCAATCCGGAGTTCCTGCCCGTCTGCCTCCTGGAGCCGGTTCAGAGCGTCCAGGGCCAGCCCGATGGTGAGACCCAGCAGCATCAGGCCAGGCAGATCGAAGCGATAGGGCGCCGGTCTGGACACCGGCAGCGGCAGGAAGCGCCAGGCCATGGCAACGCCAATCAGGGTCACCGGCGCCGGCGCGAACATCACGTAGCGCCAGTCCAGCTGATCCACCAGGAAGCCTCCCAAAACCGGACCCAGTGCCGGCGCCAGGATCACGCCCATGCCGTAGATACCCATGGCCTGGCCACGTCGGTTCCTGGGGAAAATCCGGAACACCAGATACATTCCCATGGGCTGCATCAGCCCGGCCATGGCGCCCTGGCCAATACGGGCCACGATCAGTTGCTCCGGGGTGGCGGCAAAGCCGCCCACGATCGAGATCAGGGTGAACACAGCCATGGCCGAGGCCAGCGTCTTGCGGACGCCGAAATGATCCAGCAGCCAGGAAGAGGCGAGCATGGTGGTGGTCATGGCAGCAATGAACCCGGTGGCCAGCCAGTGCACCTGACCCTGACGAATACCAAACTCCACCATGATGTCGTGCAGAGCCACGTTGACCACCGTGGCACTGAGCACCGTTGCCATGGTGCCGGTCATCACGGTGATCACCGCCAGCCAGCGCCAGCGTTCTCCGTAACGGGCCCTCAGGCCCTCGACCGAGTTATCCGCCAAGGGTTACTTCTGCTTTTCCGCGTTTTCCAGAATCTTGTTGAAGACCTTCACGGTGCACTCGATGTCCTTGTCGCTGATGCCTTCGAGCATTTCTTCCCGAAGCCGCTCCGCGCGTTCTGACAGTTCATCCATAAAATTCCGTCCGGCCTTGGTCAGGTGCAGGCGCCGGGCCCGGCGGTCGTTCGGGCAGGGTCGGCGCTCAATCAGCCCCTGCTGTTCGAGACTGTCCAGCAGGCGCACCAGAGTCGGGTTCTCAATGGCCATCAGACTGGCGAGCTCCCGCTGGGTCAGGCCTTCACCGCCTTTTTCCAGGTACACCATGGTGCTCCAGCGGGCCTGGGTGACGCCCAGATCCTTCAGGCGCTCATCAAGCATTTTTCTCCAGCGACGGGTTACTCGCGCCACCGCAAAAGGGAACTGGTCTCTCATGGTTCTCTGCTCCTGAAATAGGCCACTTCTGGCGCTTGCGCACCCCAGGTGGGCCATTAACTCACATTATCGGAAAGTCACCAATAGTATGCTAACCATTGAAATAAAAACAGATATGGAAGTAAATACAAATCGGGAAAAACCGAACTGCGTCAGCTGGCCTGGCGCAGTTCCTCCTCGGGTTCCACTGCTTCGGTTGCGGCGTGGAACTCGTTGTTGCGGGGATCGATCTCGGTAAGTACCGGCGACGTTTCTGGCATGGCGGGTACAAAGTGCTCCTGATCCTCCACCGCGACGTCGTCGGTGTGGCTGATGCGGTAACTGGTGATCAGTGCCAGCAGCACGAGGAACCCGGCGTTGCCCACGAACAGCCCTTTCGGGCCCAGCAGATTAATCAGTTCGGCCATGGCCACCGGCCCGATCACACTACCAACGCCGTAGCTCAGCAGCAGGGTCGCACTGGCGGCGACAATGCGGCTGCTTTCCATACGGTCGTTGGTGATCGCTACGGCAATCGGATACAGAGTCGCGGACAGCCCCGTGAACAAGCCCACCAGCAGAGTGAGCATCCACAGATTGGCGGCGCCCAGAACCGCCACCGCACCCGCGGCACTGGCCGCGAATGCCGCGACCCAGAACATCACCCGGCGCCGGTCAAAGCGGTCACACAGACGCCCCAGGGGCCAGGCCAGAATCATGGCGGCCACAATCGCACTGGCCATGAAGGTCGAGGTTCGGGCCACATCCAGACCCACCAGGGTCGCGTAGACGGGGCCAAGCGCGTAGAACCCACCGATCATGATGCCGCAGATCAGGGATCCTGCCACGCCGGTGAACGACTCCCGCGCCAGGGTGAAAATTGAAATGCGCTGGGCCTGCTCGATCACCGGCGCCTCCATCTGGGTCAGGGACAGGGGCACCAGAGCCAGCACCAGCAGGATGGCGGCGATGGAGAAAGGCATGAAGTTGGCCGGATCGCCAATATTCACGATCAGCTGTCCGCCGGCCGCCGAGGTGTAGAACACAATCTGGTAGACGGCGAACAGTGCGCCGCGATTGGCGTTGGTGGCTCGGCTGGAAAACCAGCTTTCGATCACCACCAACACACCGGCAATACTGAAACCGGAAATCACCCGCAGCGCCGCCCAGAAAATTTCCGACACGGCCATCGGGTATAGCAGGGAGGCTACCGCCGCCATGGCAGCAAACACCGCAAACGCACGGATGTGGCCAACGCGGCCGATAATCCGGTGAACGTACAGCGTGCCCAGCACAAAGCCGATGGAATAGCACACCAGAATCCAGCCAATGATATCGGGCGAGACCGCCTCGATACTCAGACGGATACCCAGCAGGGTCATCAGGAAGGCGTTACCGCTCACCAGCAGGACGATACTGAGAATCAGGGCAGACAAGGAGGTGACCATTCGGGTCATTGCAAGCAACTCCGGGCAGTACGGAACGGGTTTCGGAAGATGACAGACACAATAGCAGCAAGCACCGGACTTTGCCGCGCGGTATTAGACCAGCCCGCGGCCCGCAAGCCACTAGGCACTTCCCGAAACCCGTTAACCACGTCACAAAAACTCTCCGAGGCTCTCGTAGAGCGGTTTGACAGGGTTTTACATTAATGTGCCGTAACAGACCCTGCGTGCCGGAGCAGGTAACATAAACCGCGAGCTATTCATTGGACCGTGAGCGCCTGGTTATGAAAAAAACGGACTGGCCCATCCGCTGGGATCTCCTGCTTCGCTATCGACTGATCGAAACCGTTGCCCTGTGGGAAGGTCGACTGACCACCAATCACATCTGCCACAGCTTCGGGATTGGCCGGCAGCAGGCGTCCAAGGACATCAACACCTATCTTCGGGAGTTGGCTCCCGGCAACCTGATCTATGACCGGCACCTCAAAGGCTATGTCCCGGCTGCCAAATTCCAGCCGGTGGTTACACGGGGGCTGGTCAATGAATATCTGGACCTGCTCGCCCGCCAACAGAGCCTGAGCAACACCTTCGAGTCTCTCAACATCGGTCTGCCGGACAGTACCGTGGTGCAGGGACCAAACCGGGTTATTGCACCGGAAACCATGCGGGCAGTCGTAACCGCCACCCGTTACGGCCGGCAACTGCGGGCCAGCTACGCTTCCCTGAGCCGTCCGGAAGCGGTTGAGAGCATCCTCGAGCCCCATACTCTGGTATGCGCCGGAAACGCCTGGCACCTGAGGGCCTGGTGTGAATCCAACCGCGAGTTTCGCGATTTCGCGCTGAGCCGGTTCCGCACGTCTCCGGAGGCTCTCAGGCAGCGGGCAAGACACACCCGGCAACAGGATGACGACTGGAATCGGGAAGTCACCCTGGTGATCCTGCCCGACCAGCGCCTTACCGAGGCACAGCAGGAAATCATCGCCCGGGACTACGGCATGGAGCGTGGCCGTCTGGAAGTCGACACCCGTGCAGCCCTCGCGCCCTATGTGCTGTCCCGGCTGGGCATCACCTTTGACAATTTGCACCCGGACCCGCTGATCCAGCAGCTGGAGCTTGCCAACCCCGATCAGTTGGGTTTTGGCAGCAAGCGCGAAAGAGCACTCAAAGCCGTAGCCGGCCTGTCCTAGTCGGCCTGACTCGGTCGACCGCTGTGTCCTCACCAATCCTTCTTTTTCGTGCGGCGCTCGCCCTGGCCACAGGGCTGCTGCCGTCGGTGGGACTGGCGGAGCCTGCCTGCGGGCGCCTAGCCACCCCCATTGCCACCATCCAGGGCCAGGGCTCCGCCTCACCCATGGTCGGCCAGACCGTTACCGTGGAGGGAATTGTTACCCTGGACTCACGAATCGAGGGCGGCTTCGGCGGTTTTTACCTGCAACAGGCGGATTCCGAGGCAGATCAGGATCCGCAGACCTCCGAAGCCCTGTTCGTCTACACCAGGCGCAAGGCGGGAAAGCCCGGCACTCGACTCCGGGTGACCGGCACGGTGAAGGAATTCCACGGCCTGACCGAACTGGTGTCGATTCAGGAAGTGGCGGACTGCGGCCCAGCGCCCATGCCTGAGCCAATCCTGGTGACATTGCCCTGGAGCCAGCCCCCTGAGCAACTCGAGAACATGCGGGTACGCTTTGCCGAGCCCCTCACCATCGTCGACAACTACAACCTGGCCCGCTACGGAGAACTGACTCTGGCCGCCACCGACCAGGTCCAGCCCACCGAGCTCCACCCGCCCGGCCCGGCAGCCCTGGCGCTTTCCTATGAGCAGCAGCGACATCGGGTGCATCTGGACGATAACCAGTCGCTACGCAATCCCAGACCCGTACCCTGGCCCCCGGAGGGTCTCTCCTATGCCGCAACCCTCCGCGCCGGTGATCGCGTCGGGAATCTGGTGGGCGTCCTCGATTTCCGCTTCGACGCCTGGCGGGTCCAGCCAGAGTCGCAACCGGTCTTCGTCAAGGCCAATCCGCGGCCTGCGGCTCCGACCCGCCCCCCCGAAGCGTCGGTAAGGATCATGGCACTGAACCTGGCCAACTACTTCAACGGCGACGGCCGTGGGCAGGGCTTCCCGACCCCCAGGGGCGCGGACACCGAAGCTGCCTTTCGTCAGCAACAGAGCCGGCTGGTTGAAGCCCTTCTGTCCCCCGAGCCTGACATCCTGGCGGTAACGGAACTGGAGAATGACGGCTATGGTCCAGACAGCGCAATCGCCGGCCTGGCCCGAGCTCTGGGAGGGCAGTGGCAGTACGTTCGCCCCTCCGGGGACGACGGCGACGACGCCATCCGCACCGCCCTGCTGTTTCGGGCAGACCGGGTAAGCACCCTTGGCCCGGCCCAACGCCTGGCCCGCGGCCCGTTCCAGTCCCGGGGCCGGCCACCCCTCACCCAGGCGTTCCGGCCGTCCGGGAGTGACACCAGCTTCCGGGTGATTGTGCCCCACCTGAAATCCAAATCCTGCCGCGGCGCCCGGGGCGGTAACCAGGATCAGGCCGACGGCCAGGGCTGTTTTGTGCAGCGACGGGCAGAAGAAGCCCGCGCCCTGGTCGACTGGGCCGAGACACTCCCCGTTCCACAGAGCTCAGCAGGCACAGTAATTGCGGGCGACCTCAACAGCTACGCACGGGAACGGCCTCTCGCCATCCTGGAAGACGCCGGCTTCACCAGCGCCGTCCATCGCCAACACGGCTGTACCACCGGCGACTGCCCGCAATACAGCTATCGATACCGGGGAGCCAAAGGCAGCCTCGATTATGCTCTGATCTCACGTTCACTTACCGACCGGATTGTCAGTGCCCAGACCTGGCTGATCAACGCCGATGAACCACCGGCCCTCGGATACCGGGGCGATCTGGCGGGGCAAACCGACGCACCCTGGCGCTCCTCGGACCACAATCCGGTTATTCTCGATCTGCAACTGTAAGCGCTCCCACGCTCGCTCTGATGCCGATCCCGGACTGGCATTGGGGCCAACGTACACAGCCGCTGCAAAGGTAAACTGGCCGCACGACCCATAACTTCTGGTGGTTTAACTATGCAGATTCCCGCACCCAATCTCTGGCCCGCTGCCCGCACAGGCCAACGCCTGCTGGTGGGCGCCCGCCGTCGCGAAACCACAGTGGATGGTCACCGACTGGTCTTCCTGGAGCGGGGCAAGCCCGGGGACGGCGTACCTACTATTGTGCTGGTTCATGGCTTTGCTGCCATGAAGGAGAACTGGGCCCTTTGGCTCCAGACGTTGCCCAGGCACTGGCACCTGCTGGTCCCCGACCTGCCCGGCTTCGGCGAGAGCAGTTATTGCAGTGACGCCAACTACCGGTATGAGACCCAGGCCAGTCGCCTGCACCAGTGGCTGGCACGAGTGCCAACGGACAACCTGCACCTGGCCGGCAGCTCCATGGGGGGCGCCATCGTGGCGGTTCTTGCCCACCGGCTGGATCCGGCGCCCAGGTCCGTCACCCTGCTTAATAGTGCCGGTATCCCCGAGCACGCGGAAGTGGACGTGACAGCTCCAGTGAAATCCGACCGAGACGACATCCTGATTCCCCGGGACTGGAAAGGCGTCTACCGGATGTTCAACAGCGTCGGTACGGGCAAACCCTCGCTGTCGGCCCTTACCATGGCAGGCCTGCTTGGCCCGGATCTCCTGGACCGGACCCCGTCCTTGCGGCACATATTCGACGACATGCTGGCAGACGGGTTCGCACCCGTGCGCTACCTGGGGCCACAAACACCGCCACTTCAGGTGCAGTGGGGCGACCGCGATGTGATCACGCCCACCCGCTGTGTGGACTGGTTCCAATCGGCAACCCCCCATGCGGAAATCCATATGTTCCGGGGTGTCGGGCATCTGCCAATGCTGGAAACGCCCTGGCGCTCGGCCGCCGTTCTACAACGTTTTGTTCAGCATCACAGCCGGTAGGTCAAGCGCCCGGGTCCCATGGTAATTGGCCTTTCGGGCCATTCGCTCCGTCAACCCGGTCATGGGGGAAACGCACCGAACAGGCCATAATCCTCAGAACTACGCCATTGGCGACATAACAAGAACAGAACCAGACGAGGAATTCCCCATGCGCGCCTCCGTTTCAACCGCACAGGACCTGGGCATGCCGGCCATCTACCTGCATCTGCTGGCCGAGCTGCTTCGCAGTATCGGCGTGGACGAGCAGGACCTTCTGCTCCGGGTCGGCCTGGATCCGGCCAGGCTGGATTCCACCGACCTTCGGGTCAGCCAGCCCCAGGCCAGTGAATTCGTCACCCGGGCCATCATCGAGAGTGGCGAGCCGGGTCTCGGCATTCTGCTGGCGAAGGAGCTGAAGCTGCCACTGCACGGTGCCCTTGGCACCGCCGTCATGAGCAGCCGCACGCTGGGCGATGCCCTGGAACTGATGACCCGCTACCTGACTCTGCGAGTGCCACACCTGCAGGTTCGCAAGCGGGAGAATGCCGGCCTGGCCTGCTACCAGGTAACCTGCGACGTTGACCTCGGCCCACTGCACGGTTTCATCATGGACGCCATGCTGTTCGGCTGCGTATCCATGGGTGCCCAGCTCACCGGTTCAGTGGTGGACGGCCTGAAGATTCTCCGGCGTGGCCCTGAGCCGGCCTATTTCCGCCGGTTCCGTTCACAGATCCCGGTGCCGGTGGAATTCGACGCGACCGAGAATGCGCTGGTTGTGCCCGCCGCACGCCTGGCAATGCCGGTCCGCTTCACCGACGACCAACTGGCGGCGTCTTCCCGGGCCCAGTGCGAGGAAGCTCTTCGCCAGTTGACCGAGGATGCCGGATTTTCCTGCCGGGTCAGGCGGGTGATTGAGACCAGCCACCCATTCCCGCCGAAACTGGCGAGGGTCGCGGGCACCCTGTTTGTCTCCGAACGCACCCTGAAGCGGCGATTGCAGGAAGAGCAGGCCAGTTTTCAGCAACTGGTGGACGAGGTAAGACTGGACCGGGCCGGGGACCTGCTTCGTAACTCGGGCCTGAACCTGAGCCAGATTGCAGACGCCCTGGGCTATGCCGACGCCGCCAACTTTACCCGGGCGTTCAAGCGCTGGACCGGCACCAGCCCGAGCCAGTACCGTACTCAGGCCGACCGATCCGCAACACCGGCACAACAGGCGCTGGCGGCGGATTAACAATCAATCGATACCAACAATCTTGTGCATCTGCAGGGTCAAGCGCCACTGCGGATGCGCCAGACAGTAGTCGGTGGCCAGCCTGGTGTTGCTCTGTTTGATTTCATCCTGACCAGACGCCGGTGCCGACGGTGATGCCATGGGTGACAGAAAATAGTGTTGGGCACTAATCGACAGGAATCGCTCGGGCAGTGCCAGTGGTTGGGGATAGACCAGCTTGACTTCATCGCAACGGCGGATCACCACCTCGGCATCGGCCTTGGGGCTGACACACAGCCAGTCAATGCCTTCGGGGGCAGGCAGGGTGCCGTTGGTCTCAACCCCCACCTCCAGACCCTGGCGATGGAAGGCATCAATCAACGCCCCGTCGAGTTGCAGCAGCGGCTCACCACCGGTACAGACCACGTAGGGGCGACCACCGGCGTGCGGCCACAAGCCCCTGATGTGCAGCGCCAGGGCCTCGGCGGTTTCAAAACGACCACCGTTCTGGCCATCGGTGCCGACAAAATCGGTATCACAGAAGTTGCACACTGCCCCGGCACGGTCCTTTTCACGACCGGTCCACAGGTTGCACTTGCTGAAACGGCAGAACACCGCGGCACGACCTGCCTGGGCACCTTCGCCCTGGAGCGTGTAGAACGCTTCCTTGACCCGATACATCAGTGCGCCACCTCATAGTCCAGTGGGTCCGTCACCCCGTTGGCGGCGAATGCCTCCAGGCGCTCAACGCAGGAGCCGCAGCGGCCGCAGGCCCGCTCACGACCGTTATAGCAGGTCCAGGTGTGGCGGTAATCAAGCCCGAGGCGGAGACCTTCCGCCAGTATCTGACCCTTGTCCATGGCCATAAACGGCGCTTCTATGCCCACCGCTTCGTAATTGGCGATGCGACAAACCGCATCCATTTTCGCCACGAATTCCGGACGGCAGTCCGGATAGATGGCATGGTCCCCGCCATGGGCCCCGTACCAGACGGCACCGGCACCCACGGTTACCGCGTAGCCGGTGGCCAGTGACAGCAGGATCATGTTGCGGTTGGGGACCACGGTCGCCTTCATGCTGTCTTCCTGATAATGCCCCTCGGGCACCTGCAGGTCCGAGGTCAGCGACGATCCCGCCATGACCACCTCGCTCATGGCGCGAATATCGATGGTCTGGTGGGGAATGCCATGAGCCTCGCACACCGAACGGGCGCAATCCAGTTCGCGCACATGGCGCTGGCCGTAATTGAAGGACAGGGCATGCACCTGATAGCCCCGGCTGCGCGCCAGGTGCAGCAGGGTGTAGGAGTCCATACCTCCGGAATAGATTACAACCACGGTGTCAGTCATTCGGGCTCCCCGTATGGTGCGCTTGGGTTCTTGGTGGTTTACTGTCGCGCCCTGTGTCGGACGCTGTCATCGGGCTTTTACATGGAGTGGACATATTGTAACAGTGCAGGCACAGGTTGGGTTCGCGTCTCGGGTTCGGGGCGGGTAAACTCGGCTAAAAAACAACGGATCAACTACACTGGCCCCATGACCACGACGCGCCCGGCATTCATCGACTTCGAGGCCTCCAGCCTCGACCTGATCGCGAGCTATCCGATTGAGGTAGGCATCTGTATGCCGGACGGAACCCTGCACAGCTGGCTGATCTGCCCCCACGTGCTATGGCAGGACTGGTCGGACAGTGCCGAACAGATCCACGGCATAACCCGACAGACGCTCAAGGCAGAGGGCAGGCCGGTCAGCGAAGTGGCCCAGGCACTCAATGAGCTGTTGCCCGACCAGGTATTCTGCGACGCCTGGACGTTCGACAGTTTCTGGCTGCACCGCCTGTTCCGGGCAGCCCGCATTCGCCCTCAGTTCCAGCTGGAATCCATCTCGGTGCTGCTCAACACCCGGCAGGTCCGTCAATGGTCGGCCATGCGTCAACGGGTCATCGGCGAGCTGGGCCTGCCGGTACACCGTGCGGCCAATGACGCCCTGATCCTGCACAAAACCTGGGAGCGAATGACGATCGAGGGGGAATCCGTGGCGTCAATGGCAGGTCAGGACCGTCAGGCCTGAATCCTGCGCAGACCCTCAATGCCGGGCGCGCCGCACCCGCAGGGCGAGGACTTCCAGACCATCCCGCAGGGTATTGAGGGTCCAGTAGCTCACCAGCGCCATCAATCCCGCGCCGATCACCGTAAATGCCAGGTTTTCGCCGACGACCTGCTGTCGGGCAACCAGCAGGTACACGCCCAGGGCTAATATCAGGGCAACCTCGACGAGGGCATGGGAATGAAATTTTCTGCGTGCTAATCCGGGGTCTTCGGACATGATGTTCGGTTTCAACCTCTGTACTTGCGATCAATGGATCCTTAGGTCGCAAATTATCCTCTGAACAGAGCTTAAACTCAGTACGAAGTACCGGCTACGAGGTTTCCACTACGCAAAAAAAACGCAGCCCACAGGGCTGCGTAGAAAGGAGAGATCCATCAACTGCCTGGCGCGGCAGGCAGTCGGGATTGCACAACGTAAAACACGTGACACTTACAATTATCGCAACCCGTCCCGACCCCGTCTGTAGGGGTTTGCCGAAGAGCGTGGACTATTGCAAAAGGCCAGAGAGCCGATACACTGAGAGTCGAACCGAAACACCAGAGCCGGTATGACCAGAATGATTCCACAAAGCATTGTTTACGCCACAGCAGGCCGCCGCGCAGCGCAGTCTGTTCGTGCCATGGTGAAAGACATCTAACGGCTTTCGGTCAGTCCCGGGAGCCTTCGCAGCGACCGGGCCAGCTTCTCCGCGAAACCCCGGTTGCCCTCGGCTCCGGGGTTTTTGTTTTTGCAGCCGCAAAACGACAAGGAGAACATCATGAGAAGACATCCGACCACTCGCGCAGCAAACCAGCCCATGGCCAACCGCCAGGGCCCGATCAAGCGTCCGGAAAAGCTGCCGCTGCTGGATGCGATCTGCAAGAAACTCAATCAGCGCGTCAATCTGGATGACGAGCAGCGGGTGCTGGGCGTGTACGAGCGGGGCTGGATTTTCAAAGGGGTACTGGGCAACCTGAACGATTCCGAAGCACGGTATGTCCGGGCTCTGGCCACCCGCTACAACTCCTGGATTGCCAAGCAGGTCGCCTGAATCTGTCGCTCGGGCATCGAGGGCCCGAACCGGTCAGTGACGCCGGTTCAGGCCCTGCATCAGGGCCATGTCTCCACCGTGCACCATGGCGTAATTGTTGACCACATCGTGAATTTTCTCCTGGGAATAGGGTTTCACCACGTAGCCGTTGGCGCCGGCACTGATCGCCCGCTGGATACTTTCGATGGAATCGTCGGCCGTCACCAGCACGATGTGCTGCTGTTCCCGGGCAGCCTTGAACTCCCCCATCAACTCATGGCCATCACCGTCCGGAAGACCCAGATCCAGCAGGATAATGTGGTATTCACCGGCAGCAAACGCCGCCCGGGCCGAAGTCGCATCCACGCATTCTTTCACCTGGGTGGCACCGGCCTCATAAAGCATCCTTACCAGCCGCTCCCGCATCAACGGTTCGTCTTCCACAACCAGTACACTCAAATCTGTCATTGAGTCACTCCTGTCAAACTGTTGGGTCATTGCCCGTGCGGCGCGGCAGATCGAGCGGCACCGGGCGATTCCGGCCTGAATTCGTCTGATCCCGCCCGGACTCCGACTCCTCGGAGCCGGCAGCGGTGGCATGATCACCAAAGCGAGTCAGCAGATTACTGATACTCACGGCCGTGGTATAGAGGGAAATGGCAATGATCAGCAGGACCGGCTGGACGAAGGTGACAAATCCCGGAACGTCCGTGCTTCCCAGAATACTGAGGATCAGGATGATGGCCGGGCCCAGCACCAGGAACAAGGTGAGGGCAATGAAGAAAACAATCCGTTCCTTGTATCGGCCCAGATCACGATTGGTAACCAGGCCCAGAACAAACTTGCCGATGGCCAGGCCGGCGAGAATGGCCGCCGCGATGCTCAGGTCCGGTCGCAACAGGGCCTCATAAAGACGCCCTTCCCACAGGCGCTGCATCCCGATCACCAGGAACGGGAAAAGCACGAACAGGATGTCCGCGTAGGTTCCGTACATCATGCTCAGGGACTGGTGTTCTTTACGTTCCGGCAGATCACTCATGGGCTGGTTCCTTGGTTTTCCTGGCGCCTGTCAGTTTCGGGTCTCGGCCGCCGCCAGGGCACGGTCTATCATTTCACCAAGTCCGGCAAGTTCGCTGCGAACCCGGTCCCAGTCTGGCTCGGTGGTCTTCAGCAGCTCTTCCAGCTGGCCCGCCTGGCGGGTCATCAGCGGATACCCCATGGCGCCGGCCGTACCCTTGATCTGGTGGGCCTCGGTTTTCAGGGTCTCCCGGTCGCGCCGGGCCAGCGCCCGTTCCATAGTGGCACGGCGCTCCGACAGCCCGTCCAGAAAACGGGCGATCAGGTCCGCGATTTCCGCGTCTTCGTCGCTGGCGTCCGACGCTTCCAGCATGGCACCCAACAGACGATCGAGCAACGAGGTAAGATGGGCCTGGTCGATCGGCTTGTTCAATACGCCGTCACAACCGGCCTCCAGCAGGGCATCAATCTCCTGCTGGTCACCGGCGGTAAAGGCGATGACCGGCCGCCGAAAACCCGCCTGGCGCAACAACCCGGTGGCGGCAACACCGTCCATACCCGGCATATGCCGGTCCATGAGAACCAGATGCACGGTATCGGAGAGGGCCGTTCGAACCGCCTCCTCGCCACTCGTGACCGATACAACCTCCAGGCCCTGCCGACGGAGCATGCGTTCCACCAGCTGCCGGTTATCGTCATTGTCCTCGGCCACCAGGACCCGGCCCTGGTACCGCTTTGCCGCTACTGAGGGACTGTCGGGACTGACCGTCAGGTAACGGGCCAGGGTTTCGTAGAAGCGTTGTTTATCGATCGGCTTGGCCAGGTGTTCATTGCAGCCGGCCAGACGGTAATCGGCGATATCCTCCGACATTACGTTGGCGGTGAGTGCGATCACCGGTGTGTTGACTCCGGCCTCGCGCAGCGCCGCGGTCGCATCCCGGCCATTCATGACCGGCATCTGGATATCCATCAGGATCAGGTCGAAACGCTCACGAATGGCCAGCTCGAGGGCTTCGGCACCATTGCTGGCGTGCACCAGCTCCGCGCCAGTGCGGGCCACCAGCAGGGAAACCAGGCGGCGATTCACCTCGTTGTCCTCGGCACAGAGGATGCGGCCGGACAGCGCCGGTGCCACCACCATGGGAATGGCCCGCCGCCGCTGGCTCAGCTCCGAGGCATCGCGCAGGAAGTGCACGCCGTCCAGAGCACCGGTCCGGATCGAAAGCTCGAACTCGCTGCCCTCGCCGTAGGTGCTGTCGACCCGGATACTGCCGCCCAGCAGTTCCGCCAGCCGTCGCGAAATGCTCAGACCCAGGCCGGTGCCGCCGTACTGACGGGAAATGGCAGCACTGCCCTGGGCGAAGGGGTCGAACAACCTCTGCAGCTGTTCGGGCTTCATTCCGATGCCGGTGTCCACCACCCGGGCCACCAGCCGTTGCTGGTCACGGTCGCAGCGCACAGCCAGGGAAATCGATCCTTTCTCAGTGAATTTCAGAGCATTTCCGCACAGATTGATAATAATCTGCCGTAATCGTGTGGGGTCGGTCTGAATCCGTTCCGGCAGCGGATACTCGCAGACAATGCTGAAATCCAGACCCTTCTCCCGGGCCCTCGGGGCGAAGAACGCCCGGATCTCGTCGAGCAGCTCCGGCAGGTTCACCGAGACAATGTCCACGTCCAGTTTGTTGGCGTCGATCTTGGAGTGATCGAGGATGTCGTTAACCAGATCCAGTAGATGGCGACCACTTCGCACCACCGTTTCGGCGCTGCCTCGCTTTTCCGGTTCGGTCAGGTCCGGGTCCAGCAGCGTTTCCCCGTAACCGATGATCGCCGCCAGCGGCGTACGGATCTCGTGGCTCATGTTAGCGAGGAACTGGCTCTTCGCCTCCGCTGAGTTGCGGGCCAGCTCCTTTTCCAGCCGCTCCTGTTCGCGCTCTCGCTCGATCTTCTGCCGGTTGTGGCTCTCGGTGGCATCGATGCAGGTGCCTTCCAGATGGGTAGGCTCGCCATTGGCGTCGTACACCGTGTGCAGGGAAATAGTGGCCCAGCGCTCGTCGCCGTTGCGGGTTCGGTAACGGGCTTCGATGCCCTTGACTGTACCCCGGGCTTCCAGCTGCTCTACCACCAGCCGGCGCAGGCGTTCGTCGGCTATGCAGGTTTCCAGCACATCGGGATTATGCCGGAGCAGCTCGCCGCTGCTGCTGTAACCTAGCAGTCGGGCCATGGCCGGATTGGCCGTGACAAAACGGCGCTCCGGCGACATCTGGAACACGCCTTCGATGGCATTGTCGAAAAGCGACTGATAGCGCTGCAGATTCGAAAGGGCCCGCTGGCTCCAGCCCAGGGCTTCGGCCTGCACCTGCTTTATTCGGTCGGCCAGGGCAAAGGAGAACAGGATGATCTGTCCGGTCAGGCCGAACTGCGGTGAATAGTTGGTGAAGGTGTTCAGGGGCAGCACGCCCATCACCGTAAGCGCGTAAATACCAAAACCCACCAGAGCCAGGGTCCAGGCAAAAAAGTAGGATCGGGCCGCCGGATTGTAGTACCGCCAGGACAGGTAGCTGACGACGATCATGATCATACTGAGCAGAATGGAACCGACAACGATCCACTCCATGGCCACGTGATAGGGCAGGAACAGGGAGAGCACGAAGGTGACTACCACCGAATACAGGCACAGGCGGATCACCTGGTCCAGATCGTTGGAACGCTCCCGGGTTTCCAGCAACGACCTCGCCATCAACAGGCCCCAGAACCAGGTCAGGATGATCTGAAAATGCAGGTACTGTTTGTCGAACAGGGCGGGTCGGTTCTCGAGGAGCTGGACGCCATGGACCTGCTCGGTGAAGATGAACACGGTTGCCGACACCAGATAGAGCACATAGTAGATATTGCTGCGCTCGCGAACTGACACCGCTACAAAGAGGTTGTAAGCCAGGATGGCCAGCACAGCGCCCAGGAGGATGCCGCGCACCAGTTCGTCCACGGATACTTTTTCGATGTAGCTGTCTGGATGCCAGAGACTGATGGGAAGACGGAAGGTATTGGTGTTGGTGACCCGCAGGTAGAGCCGGTTCAGCGTTCCGGGCGCAACCTCCAGCCGGAATGTGGGGTTGGGCACCGCCAGATCGCGGTCGGCCCAGTTGTCCTCGTAACCGGCGCGGCGAACTTCAACCAGACTGTTATCCCGCACCATGTACAGCGCCACTTCGTCGACCAGGGGCAGGGCCAGCTCCAGAATCCAGTCGTGCTGGTCGAGGCCGGTGGCAGCCCTCAGATCCACGCGTACCCAGTAAGCGGATTCGGTGTATCCGAAATTGAGCACCCCACCCTCATGAAGGGTGAACGCCTGCTCGCCCAGATCGCGCACCTCATCGAGGGTCAGTGTCTGCGCCGGATCCTCCAGGTACCAGATGCACCCACCCAGATTGCGGATGCTCCCGATCCCGTCGTCCAGCATTACCTCCCCCTCGCGACAGGTGTCAGCGGCGCCCGCCGGGATGGGCGCCAATGCCGTCATCAGGAGCACAAGGGCCAGCAGCCAGTAGCAGGCCGCCGCGGGTGCCCATTCAAACCGTTGCCGCAAAATGTGATCTCCGCGAGAGTAGATGGCGGTTTTTTATTTTACTCTCTCAAGCCACCGGTGGCCGAGAACAGGGTTCCAGCCCCGGAGATCACTTTAGCCTGTTACACCTGTTTTCGCATCCCGGGGCCTTTCGAAATGAGACATTCCTGCACGTTCGCCGCTATTTACGCCACCCTGGTTGCGCTGAGCGGATGCGGCCTCGAAGATACCGGGCCGTCGGCGTTCAATCCCGCCACCGATGTGGACCTCACTTTCTCCAGTTTCGACCTGGAAAACACCGATACCGCCCCGGACAACCTGGCCAACACCCGCTTCTGGCATTTCTACCGGGGCATACAGCCGGCCGACGACAACGCCGACGACCGTGAGACCGCTCGAGAAATCCGTCGCCACATCGACATCTTCATCGGGGCCACACCCAGCGAATCGGGCGCCAGCTACGTTCGGGTGCGCAACCCGCTGGATCTGATGAACCAGGTTCTGGCGTCCGGCGAAGTGACCAATTTCCAGGAAGGCAAACGATACATTCGCCAGCGGATTGCCGACGGCGCCGGGGGCACCTACAACACCCGCGGCAACGGCGCCCAGATCCGCTTCACCGATCAGAACGCGGCGCTGGCGAACCAGCCTCTGAACGACCAGCTCTGGATCTACCCGACTCTGGACTGGCGCTACCTGCCCGAAGGACCCGAGGGCAATGACCTGGACAACAAGGTGTACCGGACTATCCAGTATGTCAGCCGCAGCGTTCCGGAAGAGCAGAAGGCGGAACAGCCGGAACTGGTCAGCGTACTGGCAGGGAGCCGGTTTGATGCCAATCGGTTCATGGAACTGGGCTACAGCCCCGCCGAATTTGCCACGGCGGATTACCTGAGTCGCAGCTTCGGTAGTATCGAATTGCGCCAGGATTTCATCGCCGAGAATACCGACACCCTGTTTATCAAGAGCGGGGACGCAGAGGTGATCGGTCTTGATCGCTACCCTGGCTACAGCGGGGCGGACAACAGTCCGGACTGTCTGAGGGTGGAACTGGACTACAACATGGAGCGGGTGCGGATATTCGCCTCGGACGGGGAACCGGCCCGCATCGACGATCCGGACTCATCGGACGACCAGGACACCATCCCCAATCCTGATAACTGCACCTACCAGGAAGACGCCGACGCGGTGACAGACTGGGCCACGGTCCCCGTTACCGGGCGCTAGTCGACACCGCCGTTAAGATCCCAGTTCTGCAGGAAGCCTTTTTTCCGGTCGATCAACCGTTCGTAGGTGGAGATCATGATGGCCGCGTGCGGAGACTTTACCAGTCGCAGGGTCTCGATACGGCGCTCCAGGCGCTCAACCTCGGAGCGGACCTGCTGGTGTACGTGATGGCGAACACTGTCGTGGTGGTCCAGCTTGACTTCACGGTGGGCGCCAGGCTGTTCTGGCTGGGGCGGTGCGTGGGGCTTGTCCATTCGGCTTCTCGTCCATTGAGTCGTGATAGATCCCTTTCCCGTTTCGCCAGTCTGCACAAGTGCCTGACAGACTGCAATAAAAATGAATAGAGTTTCACTTTTATTTCTGCGCCGGTGCCGGTCTTCCTCTCATCCACACGATCAAAGCCCTGCTATAGTTCCGTCTGGATCCATTTTTTTTCAGACGGGAGCTCCCATGACCCAGACCTCCGTGGCGGATACGCTCCGTGAATATTCGTCGCTGCTGGAACTGCTCGACGACGCCTACTGGGAGGCCAGTAGCATTCACCACAAGGACATGCTGTACGACATCATCAGCATCTTCAGCCAGGAAGTGGCTGAGATCAACAAGCTCAGCATCCAGGATCACCATTACCCCTACGAGGTGATCACCGAGGGCATACGCCGCGTGGTTCCTAAACTGGAGCGGCTCGACGAAAACCGCGAGGACGTCATACAGCGGACCCAGACCCTGACCGATTTCCGCGACATCCTGTCCTCTGTGCTGGGCATTCTGGAAGCCCAGCTGAGGACCCTGTGAGGCGACCTTCTCAGGCGGCCACCCGGGGACGCTGATGTTCCGGAACCAGGGGAAACTGCTTGCCCACGGTGTAGACAAATTTTGCCAACGCGGGTAAGTGGTGCCCCACAATCGGAAAGCCGGTGTTGAGCAGACTGACCGAGATGTCCCTGGCCGCATCTGCCCAGCACAGTTTGTTGATCAGCCCGACATGGCCGAAGGCGAACCGGCTCTGGGGGCCCCATAGGCCCACCGGGTTGCCGCCGAGCATCATGCCCGCGCTGAAGCGCATGGGGATCATCATGGTGCGATCAATCTGCAGGGACCCGAACTGTTGAATGGCCCGCCGTACGGTGATCTCACTGCATACCCGTCGGCCGTTCCAGACCCCGCCGTTGAGCATCATCTGGAAGAACCGACCCATTTCCTCGGCGGTCCCGCACAGGTTTCCGGCCGGGATGACCGCCTCCTGGAACCGGGGATCGTTAGTCACCGCTTCCACGGTGCGAATGTCACCGCCAAGGGCCCGGTTAACCACCCAGGAGACCGGAAACCGCGGCCTGGGCCCGGTAGCGTAATTGCTGGCCAGGTCGCCCAGATGCTCCGGGGCAATGCCATAGGTAAACCACTTCATACCCATGGGCTGGCGGAGATGGCGATCCAGATAGTTCTCGATGCTGTCGCCGGTGACGCTCTCCAGCACCCGCTGGAGCACAAAGCCGCCGGTAATGGCGTGGTAGGCTACCTTGGCACCGTCCACTTCCACCGGCCGCGCGGCGCACAACAGCCGCCAGATCTCGTCACGGTTCCAGAGCACATCGATCGGGGTTTCCCGGGGAATGGCGGGTATACCGCCTCGATGGGACAGTATCTGATGGACGGTGATGGTGCGCTTGCCATTGCTGGCGAATTCCGGGCAATAGTAGGACACCGGATCCATCAGGTTAACCAGGCCCTGTTCCGCCAGCATGTGCATGAGCAACGCCGTGACCGCCTTGGATGCGGAGAAATAGCAGATGGGCGTGTCCGTGGTCATCGGCACCGGTACCGCATTGGCCGGGTCGTCAGGCCCATTGCCACTGGCGTGGCCAATGGCGCGGTGCAGCACCTGCTCCCCCCGGTGGCGGATTGAGATCTGGATGCCCGGATGGACACCGGTGCGGTACAGGCTCTGCACGCTGCGCCACAGAGCCTCAACCGTTTGCCCACTGATGCCCACCGCCTCCGGATGCTCACCCGCAGTGTCCCGGAAGGTCACGGCCTCGAGGTCGTCGGGCACACGGCAGGTATGTAGTGCATAGCGGGCGATTCGATTCATGGGCAAGACCTTTTTACTGGACGGAAGTTTTCTGACTATCTTTCATCTTACCGCCAAAATCCGCATTGGCCGAATCACGGGCGTGAGGATGTCAGGGCTTCCACCCGGCAGCGCATCGGCATCACGGTGCCTTTCTGACCTGTTGATGCAAGTGGGCAAGAGCGACGCAGTTCCGACCCCGATCCTTGGCCAGGTACATGGCCCTGTCAGCGGCAGCGCACAGGGCAGGTACCGAGACGCCGTGGTCCGGATAAACGGCAATCCCCACACTGATGGTGAGAGGCACCGACTGGCCGTCGCCCAGGGGCTGGGCTGAAGAAGAAACCCGTTTGCGGAGGCGCTCTGCGGTCTCACGGGCCTCTTCCAGGTCCATTTCCGGCAGCACGATGACAAACTCCTCCCCGCCAAACCGACCGATGGAATCGACGCTCCGGACGCTACGCTCGAGCAGGCGGCTCACCGACCGGAGCACCGAGTCGCCAGCGGCGTGGCCGTAGGTGTCATTGATGTCCTTGAAGTGATCGAAATCGATCCAGAGCAGGGCCATCGGGCGCTGATAGCGCCGGGCCCGTTCGAGCTCTTCTTCCATCACGCGCGACAGTTCCCGGCGGTTGTAGAGCCCGGTCAGCGGATCCCGTGTCGCCAGTTCCGCCAGTTCACTTTCCAGCGCCTTCCGGTCGGAGATGTCCAGCACGATCCCTTCCAGAATCACGGTGCCATTTTCCTCTTCCACACCCCGGCCCCGTTCCCAGACCCATATCCGGCTGCCATCCCGGCGGGTAAGGCCGTATTCCAGCGAAAAGGATTCGCCACTGGCGACGGCGGCCTGCACGTCCGCGACCATTTGCTCGTTATCCTCAGGGTTGATAAGGCTGGCGTAACTGACCAGGCGGTTCTCCATCAGATCCTCTGGTTGGTAGCCGGTGAGCCGCACGCAGCCTTGCGACACAAACAGCATGGTCCACTGGGGATCGAACCGGCAGCGATAGGCCATGCCCGGCAGATTGTCCATGAGAACCTGGAGCTGCCGCTCGCGTTTACGCAGTGCCTCGCGCTGTCTGTGTTGGAGGGTCAGCAGTGACCGATCCTTGACCAGTTGGCGCAACAGGACCACAAACAGTACTGCGCCGGTGGCCAGTACAAAAAAGAAGCCCTTCCAGGTCTGGATCAGGGACAGGGTTTCCGGGTCAGGAAACCAGGCCTCGACGGCACGATCGGAAAACGCAATCCACGCCACGCCCACCACGAGATACAGCAGCGCCGCCCATGTCGCCCTCCGGAGGGGGGTCTGGTTATCCGTCAATCTGGTCATTCCCTGAGAGCTTTGCCGAGATGGCTCCATGAACGCACAGCCATCGGTGTTTGGAAGTTGGTGATGTACAAAAAATAGTCATAACGGCACGCCACGTCGAGGAACAAATAGCCGAAAGTTGTTGAAGGGCTGCGCACCTGTTTTAATTTCCAGTTTCCATCCTGCAAGGAGCCAGGCATGACCCCCGGTATCAATGCCGCCCGCAAGGCAAACATACCCCATACCATTCACGAGTATGACCACGACCCGGCCAGCGAGAGCTACGGCACCGAAGCTGCAGAAAAGACCGGCGTGGATCCCGCCCGGGTATTCAAGACACTGGTCGTCGCCATCGACGGAAAGGACCTGGTGGTTGGCATAGTGCCGGTTACCGGACTGCTGAGCATGAAGCTGATCGCTCGAGCGGCCGGGGGCAAGAAGGCCGCCATGGCGGATAAAGCGCTGGTGGAGCGCGCCACCGGCTACGTGCTGGGCGGTGTCAGCCCCCTGGGCCAGAAAAAAAGGCTGAAAACCTTTATCGATGACTCGGCCCTGAACTTCGACACCATTTTTGTCAGCGCAGGGCGTCGGGGTCTGGAAATCGAGCTGGCGCCCCGGGACCTGGCAGAACTGGTTGGCGGCGGCTTTTTTCCGCTTCATCAGGAGTAGATCTGCGGCACAAAAAAACCGGACAACCGCCAAGGCCGCCCGGTTTTCCTGCCCACCGCCGGGACATGACCCGGCGGCGTTGGCGAGAGATTACTTCACGGATGCGCGGGCATCCGAAAGGATCTTGTTGAAAGTCTCGCTCGGCTGCATCACCTTGCAGACTTTCTCCATCGGCGGGTGGTAGTAGCCACCGATATCCGCCGGATGGCCCTGGACCACGGTCATCTCTTCCAGGATCTTGTCCTTGTTGTCTTCCAGCTGCTTGGACAGCTTGGCAAAGAACTCCTTCAGATCCTTGTCGTCGTCCTGTTTGGCCAGCTCTTCCGCCCAGTAACGGGCCAGATGGAAGTGGGAGCCCCGGTTGTCCAGCTCGCCGGTGACCCGGGACGGGGACTGGTTGTTCTCGAGCAGGCGCTCGGTGGCCTTGTCCAGGGTTTGTCCCAGCAGGCGGGCACGCTCGTTGTGCTGCTTCTCGCCCAGCTCGTCCAGGGACACCGCCGTGGCCAGGAACTCACCCAGGGAATCCCAGCGCAGGTGGTTTTCCTGGATCAGCTGCTGCACGTGCTTGGGCGCAGAACCGCCGGCGCCGGTCTCGTAAAGGCCACCACCGTTCAGCAGCGGCACGATGGACAGCATCTTGGCGCTGGTGCCCAGCTCCAGGATCGGGAACAGGTCGGTGAGGTAGTCGCGCAGCACGTTGCCGGTCACGGAGATGGTATCCAGGCCACGAATCAGGCGCTCCATGGTCCAGCGGATAGCGCGGACCGGCGACATGATGCGGATGTCCAGGCCTTCGGTATCGTGATCCTTCAGGTAGGTTTCCACCTTCTTGATCAGCTGGGCATCGTGGGCACGCTCGTCGTCGAGCCAGAATACCGCCGGCATGCCGGTGGCGCGGGCACGGTTGACCGCCAGCTTGACCCAGTCACGGATCGGCAGGTCCTTGGTCTGGCAGGCGCGCCAGATATCGCCTTTCTCGACCTTGTGCTCGGTGAGCACGGTGCCGTCCTCGGCGACGATGCGGACGATGCCGTCTTCCTTGATTTCAAAGGTCTTGTCATGGGAGCCGTACTCTTCGGCTTTCTGCGCCATCAGGCCCACGTTCGGCACGGTACCCATGGTGGTGGGATCGAAAGCACCGTGGGTCTTACAGAAGTTGATCACTTCCTGGTAGATGGTGGCATAGGTGGACTCAGGCATGACCGCCTTGGTGTCCTTCAGCTTGTTGTCCCGGGCCCACATCTTGCCGGAGTTGCGGATCATCGCGGGCATGGAAGCATCAACGATGACGTCGCTCGGCACGTGCAGGTTGGTGATACCCTTCACCGAGTCCACCATGGCGATTTCCGGGCGGTGCTCGTAGCAGGCGTGGAGGGCTTCCTGGATTTCTTCCTGCTTGGATTCCGGCAGTTGCTTGATCTTCTCGACCACGCTGGACAGGCCGTTGTTCGGGTTCACCCCGATTTCGTCGAACAGCTCGCCGTATTTCTCGAACAAATCCTTGTAGAAAACCTTCACCGCGTGACCGAACACGATCGGGTGGGAGATTTTCATCATGGTGGCCTTCACGTGCAGCGAGAACATCACGCCGGTGTTCTCGCAGTCGGCGATGGCGTCCTCGAAGAACTTCACCAGGGCCTTCTTGCTCATGAACATGCCGTCGAGTACTTCGCCTTCCTGCAGCGGCAGGTCGGACTTCAGGACGGTTTGCTCGCCCTTCTTGTTCTCGAACACGATGCGGGCGTTGGTGGCCTTGTCGAGGGTGACGGACTGCTCGCTGGAGTAGAAATCGCCGCCGCGCATGTGGGCGACGTGGGTGCGGGAGGCCGGGCTCCACTCACCCATGGAATGGGGGTATTTGCGCGCAAACGCCTTGACGGCCGCGGGCGCGCGGCGGTCGGAGTTGCCCTCACGCAGCACAGGGTTGACGGCACTGCCCAGTACCTTGGCATAGCGGGACTGGATTTCTTTCTCTTCATCGGTTTTCGGATGCTCGAGGTACTCGGGCACCTTGTAGCCCTGCTTGTTCAGCTCCTTGATGGCGGCACGGAGCTGGGGAATGGACGCAGAGATGTTCGGAAGCTTGATGATGTTGGCATCAGGATCTTTGGTGTACTCGCCCAGTTCGGCCAGGGCATCCGGAACCCGCTGATCTTCTTCAAGGTAATCCGGGAAATTCGCCAGAATACGCGCCGCGAGTGAAATGTCGCTGGTTTCGAATTCAATACCAGCCGGCTTGGCGTAGGTTTCCAGGATGGGAAGAAGCGACCGAGTCGCGAGGGCTGGGGCCTCGTCGGTCAGCGTGTAGACAATCTTGGCTTTGGATGATGTCATTTTCGTCCTCAGGCTAATGGGTGGGTTCAGGACGGTCATGGCGGGGTCTGACGTCTTTTGAACGTCCGACCTGAGCAATGACTGATTGGGAACTTTTGATAGGCCTACTAAGATACCATTTTTTCGTTAATTTTGGTTACGATCTTAGTATAAGAACGGACTAAAAATGCCGGATCTTCGGTTACAGGACGATGAAATGGCGGGAATTTACGAAATTTTCTAACATTATGATTCTGCCGACTTGGGAGTGTCGCAGGCGCCATAGAGTAAGTCGGATTAGCCAACGGCGTAATCCGACAACTACCCTTCGATTCCGGACCTTCAAGCAGGCAACAACCCGGCCTCAGCCAACCGCTCCCGGATATGATCCAGCGCCTCCGGATTGCCCAGGGCATCCCGGTTGTCCGCCTTCTTCGAACCGTTGATTAACCGGGCCACGGCCAATTCCACCTTTTTGCCGCTGCGAGTGTACGGGATGTCGTTCACCTGCACGATGTGCCTGGGCACGTGGCGGGGGCTGGCGCCTTCGCGGATGCGGGTCTTGAGCTGTTTGAGCAGATCGTCGGTGATGGCCTGGCCCTCGGCCGGCACCACCAGCAGCACCACTTCCACGTCGCCGTCGATCTGGCGACCCACCACCAGGCTGTCTTTGACCTCGGCCACGGTTTCCACCTGCCGGTAGATTTCCGCGGTGCCGATGCGCACGCCGCCTGGATTCAGGGTGGCGTCGGAGCGGCCATAGATGATGGCGCCGCCGTGTTCGGTGAATTCGATGAAATCACCGTGGGCCCAGACGCCCGGGAAGGTGTTGAAGTAGGCATCCTTGTAACGCTCGTTGCCCGGGTCCTGCCAGAAGCTGACCGGCATCGACGGCAGCGGCTGGCGGCAAACCAGCTCGCCCCGGCCCTCTTTCACCGGTTGGCCGTCGTCGCCGTAAGCCACGGCATCGACACCCAGGAAACGGCACTGGATCTCGCCGCGGCGCACCGGCAGCAGCGGTGTGGAGCCGACAAAGCAGCCGCAGATGTCGGTGCCGCCGGCAATGGAGCCGAGCAGGGCATTCGGTGCGCCGTCGCTGTAGATCCAGTCGTAGTCTTCCGGCAACAGCGGCGAGCCGGTGGAGAACACCACGCGCAGAGCGCGCTGGTCCAACGTTTTCGCTGGCTGCAGTTCCGCCTTGCGGCAGCCGGCGATGAAGCGGGCGCTGGTGCCGAAATGGGTGACCTTTTCTTCGGCCACGGTGTCCCAGAGAAAACTCAGGCTGGGATAACCCGGGGAGCCGTCTACGGTAATAACGGCGGCACCGGTCAGCAGGGCGGAGGCCTGCCAGTTCCACATCATCCAGCCACAGGTGGTGAAGTACAGGAAGCGGTCTTCGGGGCCGACATCACCATGCAGCATCAGCTCCTTGGCGTGATTGACCAGCAGGCCGGCGGTGCCATGCACAATACACTTGGGTTTGCCGGTGGTGCCGGAGGAGTAGAGGATGTACACCGGGTGGTCCGGATCCATCGGGGTGAATGAGGGGGCCCGGCCCTGGCCGGCTGCCAGGGCGTCGTCCCAGGTGGTGACCAGGTCACCGGGAACCGGTGCGTCATCGGGCAACTGCGCGATACTGACCACGGTCTTCAGGGACGGCAGCCCGGCGATCAGCTCGGCAAAGTCGTTCTGGCGGGCGAAGACCTTGCCGCCATAGCCATAGCCGTTCACCACGATCAGTGCCGAAGGCTCAATCTGGCCAAAGCGGTCGTTGATGGCGCCGATCCCGAAATCCGGCGAGGCGGAACTCCAGATGGCGCCCAGGCTGGTGGCCGCCAGCATGCCGACGAGCGCTTCGTAGCCGTTGGTGACGACGCCCGCCACCCGGTCGCCCTTCTGGATGCCCTTGCTGCGCAGGAAGGCTTCCAGGGCCCCGACATCGGCTTTGAGTTCAGCGTAGGTCCTACGTAGGACCGGCCGGGTTTCGCAGTAGGCCACCACCGCCTCGCGGTTAGCGTGGTCGCCATCGGCCAGCCGCAGCAAATTGGCGGCAAAGTTCAGCTTCATGCCGGGAAACCACTCGGCTCCCGGCATTTCCCGCTTGCCCAGCACTTGCCGGGCAGGGGTGTCACAAACCAGGCCGCAGTAGTCCCAGACCTTCTGCCAGAAGGTGTCGAGGTCGCTGATCGACCACTGATGCAGGACGTGGTAGTCGGCAAACGGGCCGTACCCCTGCTGCTCCAGCCAGGCCTTGAAGCGGCCCATGCGGGATTGCGTCAGGGTGGCCTCGGAAGGCGACCAGACCACCGGTGACTGTTGTTGATTACTCATCCGTCTCTCCTGAAGTTTACTGCATATGCCAGCCGTGACTGACCACGATGGACTGGCCAGTCAGGGCAGCGGACGGAAACGCCGCGAGGTGAACGGCGAGCTCGGCGACGTCTTCCAGGGTCGTGAATTCCCCGTCCACTGTGTTCTTGAGCATGACTTTGCTGATCACTTCCTCTTCGGAAATACCCAGCTCCCTGGCCTGTTCCGGAATCTGCTTGTCCACCAGGGGCGTACGCACAAACCCGGGGCAGATGATGTTGCTGCGTACCCCGTGTTCGGCACCTTCCTTGGCCACCGCCCGGCACAGGCCGAGCATGCCGTGCTTGGCGGCCACGTAGGGTGCCTTCAAGGGCGAGGCCTCCAGCGAATGCACCGAGCCCATGTAAAGCATGGTTCCACCGCCGCTCTGGTACATGTGCCGGAGGGCCGCCCGGGTTACCAGGAAGGCACCGTCCAGGTGCACGCTCATGACCTTGCTCCAGTCGGAGAAAGCCAGCTTGTGCACCGGATCGATGTGCTGGACGCCGGCATTCGCCAGTGCGATGTCCAGACCGCCCCACTGTTTAACCACATAGTTTACGTTTACGTCAACTGCTTCTTCGTTGGTGACATCCATTTCCAATGCCATGGCGGTACCACCGGCCTGCTCGATGGCATCGACCGTGTCCTGGGCCGCCGCCAGGGTCAGATCTGCCACAGCGACCTTGGCACCCTCCCGGCCATAGGCCTCGGCAATGGCCCGGCCAATGCCTCGACCGGCCCCGGTAATAAGGGCAATCTGATTTTCCAGACGCATTACTGTTCTCCTCAGTCGTAAGCCACGCTCGGCAGCCAGGTGGCGATTTCCGGCACCACGAACACAATAGCCAATGCTGCCAGCTGAATTATGATGAACGGCACCACGCCGCGGTAAATGTCGGTTACCCTGATCTCAGGAGGCGCCACTCCCTTGATGTAGAACAGGGCGAAGCCCACCGGCGGTGTCAGGAACGAGGTCTGCAGGCACATGGCGAACAGAATGGTGAACCAGACAAGATCAAACCCGAGACTCTGCACAACCGGGGCAACCAGCGGAAGGATGATCAACGTGATTTCCACCCAGTCCAGGAAGAAGCCGAGCAGGAACACGGCAAACAGGATGGTGAGGACTACGCCATAAGGACCAAACGGCAAGCCCAGCAGAGCTTCCTCAATGACCCGATCACCACCCAGACCCCGCAATACCACCGAGAAGGCCGTCGCGCCCAGGAAAATGGCGAAGATGAAAGCTGCCGTGCGGGTCGTCTGCTGCATGGAAGCATTCAGGACCTTCAGGTTCAGCCGTCGCGCCATCAGTGCCAGCAGCAAAGCCCCCAGGGCGCCGACGCCTGACGCCTCGGTCGGCGTGGCAATGCCGGCGAAAATGGAACCCAGCACCCCAAGGATCAACGCAGCCGTGGGCACCACAGCCTTGGCCACTTCCCAGACAATGGCCCATGTGACTTTCTCCGTACCCTTTGGTACGGGTGCAATGTGGGGCTGCAGCATGGGGCGGATGATGGCGTAGGCCACGTACATGGCGCCCAGCATCAAGCCGGGGAAGAACGCCCCCATGAACAGATCGCCCACCGAGGCTTCGGGAACCGCCAGTCGGTCGGCCATCAGTACCAGCATGATCGAGGGCGGGATCAGGATACCCAGGGTTCCCGTGGCACAGGCCGTGCCCACGGCAAACCCCTTGTTGTACTTGTTTTCCATCATGACCGGCAGGGACAGCATGCCCAGCAGAACCACCGAGGCACCGATGATGCCAGTGGTGGCCGCCAACAAGACGCCGATCACGATGACAGTGACTGCGTAACCGCCTCGAACAGCGCCAAACAGCTTGACCATGCTGTTCATCAGTCGCTCGGCAACGCCGGACTGATCAAGCATGATGCCCATGAAAATAAACATGGGCAGTGCCACCAGGGTTTCGCTGTTCACCACGTTCCATATCCGCTCGGGGACCAGGCCCATGGAGGATGCATAGTCGAACCACAGATTGGCACCGAAATTTTCAACAGCGATGACACCCACAACCGTCCAGATGACTGCAGTACCACCCAACACCCATGCGACCGGATACCCGGTCATCAGCAATGCCCCGAAGGTGAGGAACATGCCGATTACGAAAAGGGTTTCAAGCTCCATCAGGACGCGTCCTCTTTCTTGTTATCACCAGACTTGATCGGAATCGGCCTGGGAAAGCCGAACAGCAAGGCAGTCACTTTCAATAACCGCGACAGGGCGGCGATGATCAGAAGCAGGAAAGACAGGGCCAGAATGCTCTTGAGAATCCAGCGGTGTGGCAGCCCGGCCGGCGCCTGACTGGTTTCACCCTGCTCCCATGAACTGTAGGCGTAGGGGATCATTTCCTGGACCGCCAGCACGAGAAACGGCAACAGCAGCAACAAGATACCGAGAAGCTCCACCCACGCCTGGCCTTTCAGCGACAGCCGCTCGTGGAGCACGTCGACCCGCACGTGATCATCGGTCACCAGTGTGTACCCCAGGCCCAACAGCCAGCCGGCGCCCGCCAGGTGCCACTGCACTTCCTCCAGGGTGACCGACCCCATGCCGAAGGCATAGCGTCCGATGACGGCGTAGATGATCACACCGGTAACCACCAGCCAGAGCCAGGACGCACTCTTGCCGATAGCCGAGATAACGCCGTCCAGGAACTGGCTGAGGCGGGTGGTGGGAAACTCCGTGTGATGATGAATGAATTGACCGGCGTCCGACGCCGACGGGTGCACGTCGGGCGGTGAGCCTTTATCAGATACGGCCATACAACAGTTCCTCGCTCAGAAAGCCTGCCGTGAAACAAGGATGGCCCCGCAGGGCCATCCAGACTCGATAGGAAAACACCGGCGTTGTCCCCGGTGCCTGGGTCAGCCCACTGCCTTAGAGGTCCGCCGGGACATAAGCGCGGGTATCCCACACCTTATAGGTGTCCATGAACTCCTGCTGGCTTTCGTAAACACGCTTGAAGTCGGCATCCTTGGCAGCTTCTTCTTCAAGCACTTCCTGGGTAACCTGCTTCAGCTTTAGCAGAACGTCGCGCGGGATCTGGTCTGCCTGAACGCCTTTGTCCTGGAACTCGGCCAGAACCTTGCCGTTCTTGTACTCACCCTCGGCGAGGCCACGGGTTGTGGCAGCCGTACAGGACGCTTCAACCAGCGCCTTCTGCGCCGCTGTCGCCTTGTTCCACTCCTCCTTGTTGATCAGCATGTACTGCGCGGTGAACTGCTGGTGCCAGCCCGGGAACAGGTTGTACTTGACCACCTGATTGAAGCCCAGGATCTGGTCGATGGCGGGCATGGAGAATTCGGTGGCATCGATGGTGCCTTTTTCCAGGGCCTGGTAGAGCTCACCGCCGGGCATCATGGTGACGGAAGCGCCCAGTTTTTCCAGAACCTTGCCGCCCAGGCCGGCGAAGCGGATCTTCAGGCCCTTGTAGTCTTCCAGGGTTTCGATGGGCTCGGCATACCAGCCCGCTGTTTCCGGCCCGATAATGCCGCACAGCTGAGCGTGAACGTTGAAGCCCTTGTTCGCGTAGGTCTCCTGAAGCATTTCATGGCCGCCACCGAAGTAATACCAGCCGATGTAGGCGGGGGGCTTCATGCCGAAGGGCACGGCGGCAAACAGGGGAATCGCAGGTACCTTGCCCTGGTCGTAGCCGATCCAGGTGTAGCCGGCCGCCACCTTGCCGTCGGAGACGGACTGGAGAATATCGAAGGGCGGAACCAGCTTGCCCGGCTCGTAAACCCGGACCTGGATGCTGCCGTCGGAGGCGGTGGTGAGGTTGTCGGCAACCCAGGCGGCGGGGGAGCCGAGGCCCGGAAGGTTGGTCGCGAAGGCAACCGGCATCTTCCAGCGCAGATCTTCTGCAAACGCGGAACCCGTAGTGAGCGCAATCGCACCGGCCACTCCGGTGAGAGCCTTGAGAAGTTTCATTGGCAAGTCTCCTAGCATTGTTATTGTAGCTGGCCCGGTGATCTCAGCCCGGGACCTAATTCGAGTATAGCCAGAGAATGCAGGAACAGACGGACAAGGTTAGCTTGGGTCCAACGGTTTGGCGTCAGTCTTGTTCTCTGCCTTCTTCTGACGTCCTGCATCCCGGAGAGAGCAGAGTCTGTGCCAGATTAGTTTTTTTATTTAAAAACAATGAGTTGAATTTAGGAAGGATAGTTGAAGCGAACGAAGAATGTCCGGATTTCCAGACATACATAGACATCAGTCGTAGGCAGTTGTACGGATTACAGGACAAGCGTCCGGATTTCAGGACAACCTGGAAAGCTTTTCGTAGAGAACGGAGCGCGAGATGCCCAGCAGCTTTGCGGCGCGGGTGCGGTTACCACGGCTGGCCACCAGCGCCTCTTCAATGGCGTGAGCCTCTGCCTCGGCGAGGGTCTGTGCCAGCGGCCGGACCGGCTGCGGAGCCAGGGAGGACACAGGCCTGCTGCCACCGCGCGGCAGGACCTTGAATATGGCGTCGGCATCCAGCAGACCGCCTTCCTCACCCATGGTCAGGGCACGCTCCAGCACATTCCGCAGTTCCCGGATATTGCCCGGCCAGTCGTAGCTGCCCAGGGCCGAGACTCCGGCGTCGGTCATCTCCACCCGCAGCCCCTGGTCTTCGCAGATGTCCTCCAGCAGGGCTTCGCAAAGCACCCCGAGATCCGCCAGGCGATCCCGCAGCGGCGGGATCGGGATCTCCAGAACGTTCAGGCGATAGTACAGGTCTGAACGGAACTGCCCCTCGGCAATCATCACCTCCAGATTACGGCTGGTCGCGGCAATCACCCGAACGTCCACCGACACCACCTTGTTGGAGCCCAGCGGTTCGATCTCACCTTCCTGCAGGGCACGCAGCAGCTTGGCCTGCAGCGGCAGCGGCATATCGCCGACTTCGTCCAGGAACAGGGTGCCACCGTTGGCGAGCTGGAACTTTCCGTCCCGCGTGCGCCGGTCGGCGCCGGTGTAGGCGCCCGGGGCCACCCCGAAAAACTCCGCCTCCAGCAGGTTGTCGGGTATGGCCGCCACGTTGACGCCCACGAACGGCTTCTCCGCACGGCCCGACACCGCATGAATCGCCTGGGCCAGAACTTCCTTGCCGGTGCCGGTTTCGCCCAGCAGGAGTACCGGCATGTCACGACCGGCGGCCAGACGCGCGCGCCGCTTAACTTCCAGCGCCGCCGGGCTGGCGCCGACGAAGTCGCCCAGGCTGTAGCGTGTGCCCCGCGCCTTCTTCGCCAGCGCCTTGCGCGCGGCTGCCAGATCCTGATGCAAACGGCGATACTTCGACACCAGCGGAGTCAGTGGTTCCAGGTCGTCGTACAGCACGAAGGCCACCGCACCGACAATCCGACCCTGGTCGTCGTAATAGGGCAAGCGGGTCACCACCAGTTGCTGCTGGTTGTGTTCCATGATATCGAGGAGCAGCGGCTTGCCGGTTTCCACCACCTCCGGCATGCGGGTTTGCGGAATCACCTGGCGAACCGGCTGGCCGATGACGGCGGACGGGTCCCCAAGGCCCAGCAAATGCGAGTAGCTGCTATTGATCCAGGTAATGCGGGCGCTGCGGTCTACCGCTATGGCACCGGCACTGGCCTCCTCGAACATCGGGAACAGGGCCTCGATCAGGTCCCGGGTCAGGCCACTCTTGTTGTTATCGGAAAACAGCTCTGTCATGTACCGCGTACCAACGGGTCGAATCTCGTTCATGGTAGAAACCCTGGCACCCGGCGGGCCGGGTGCAATCACGGAAGTATATGAGGGCCCCGAAGCCGGGGCAAACAAACTCCGCCCGGCATGTGGCCGGGCGGCTCAGCAGTCGGACTACTCGGGTATCCGCAGCTGGTCATCCACGAAGACAATCCGGTCGCCATCAGCCGGCTCGGGCGCGATGGCCGGCAGGTTGGCCTCGGTCAGCGGCGTAGCGATCGTGCCCCTGGGCACCGTGCGTACGACCTGGCTGGGCGGCAACGGCTGCTTGTCGGTGAGCCTTGCCCAGACCAGATCCAGGGCCTGGAAATAGTAGTGGTGCAAAGGCACGTAGCGGTCAGCAATGCCGGGGAAGCCGTTCAACACATCGAGGTGATGGGCATTGAGGATCTCGTAGTAACGCAGATTGCTCTTCTTGCCTTCCATGCGCTGGTTCAGCCCGACATAAGGCCGGGACGTGTGGTTGATGGGCAGGATGGCATCGGCCCGACCGGTCACAAACACGGTCGGCTTGCCCTGCAGATCCCCTGTGGCCCGGACCTGCGAGATACCGCCGGCGATGGCGGTCGCCAGTTCGTCCTGCGCGCCATCCAGGGGCGCACCGGTTTCCGCGTTGCGGCCCAGTGCCAGGCTGCGCAGACACAGCAACGCATCCAGGCCGTAATCCGGCTGGTTGCTGCTCGGGGAGGCGCTGGCTGCCAGGTTGGTGGGCTGGCCATCGGCGTTGTCGTAGACAATGCTCACGCCCCCGGTGGGCGGTATGCCATTGCTGGTGGCAAAGAGCGCGGCCTCGGCGGCCGGCGCCAGCTGGGTTATCGCGCCGGCGGCACCGGTGGCCCCGAGGCTCAGCGCACACACCCGGTCCTCAACCCCGGCCCGGCCATAAGCATTGGCGTAGGTCATGGAGATGCTCTGGGCCACCGCCAGGCCGAAATGCACCGGCGCCAGCAGGTTCTGCTCCGGCTGGATGCCAATCTCCTCGTTCAGGATGCGCAGGGCGTCTGTGGCCCGGTCTTCCAGGGTAGCCCCGCCGATCAGTCCCTTATTGGCCAGGGAATTACAGATGTTTTCACCGACCGCCGGCGAGTTGAACACAGCGTTCAGGGGCGCCGTATCGCGAACCGCCGGCGCCAGGTTGGCGCAGCCCTGATAGACCGCCAGTGCCGTGGTGTAATCCAGCAGGCTCCGGCTGTGTTCGGTGATCACCGGCCCACTGCCCTGGCGAATGGTGAAGCTGCGATCCACCTCCGGGTTGACGTTCGGCTCCGACACCGCCACCCCGTCGATCAGGCCTTCGGTGTCCAGCTCGGCAGCCCGAACCGAGGAGCCGCCCCCGTTGGAAACACTGGAGGCGA
Source organism: Marinobacter gudaonensis (assembly GCF_900115175.1). Classification (NCBI taxonomy): domain Bacteria; kingdom Pseudomonadati; phylum Pseudomonadota; class Gammaproteobacteria; order Pseudomonadales; family Marinobacteraceae; genus Marinobacter; species Marinobacter gudaonensis. Next base: position 2,371,886 of record NZ_FOYV01000001.1, on the reverse strand, counting down.
TGACCACCGTGTTTTTGGGGTGGATGGTCCGTAGCGTGGCGCCATTACCCAGCTCTTTGCCGAATTTTTCGTTAAGCACGTAGAAACCAAACTCGATGGACTGCAGCACGTGTCGGCCCCAGTCGGCTTCCGGGTTGACTTTCGAGTGGGCGTGCTTCCAGGCAAAGCGATCGGGCCAGGCCGCATTGAAAGAAGCCCGCTCCTCCTCGCTCAGATCGGCCCGGAACTGCACGGGTTCTGCCGCATCGGTCAGGGTGCCATCGATGCGCTGAGCCGTGTTGGTTGCCAGGTTATGGGCGCCGGTACCGGTGCCCTTGTCGGTGTAGACCACGGCACAGCCTTTCTTCAGGCCCCATTCACCGGCCGTGCCGATGGCCCCGTAGATGCCACGGGAGCCGGACGAGGGTGCCGTGACCATGCACGGTTGTTCAGGATCGAAGCTATCGGGCACCTGGGCCATGACCGTCACCGGCACCTCGGTGCCCGGAACCGACATGAAGGCGATGTACTCATCGCCGGGAATCAGGCCTTCGCCGCCAACACCTACCTGCGGCCCGAAGAAGGTGCCAAAGCCACCGCCCGGGACCGTATCCACCAGCGCTCGGTAGTTGTTGTAGATGGCCAGGCGACGCAGCTCGGCGGGTTCCGGGTTGAGCGGGTTCACGAACGCGGGTGCGGGGGTACTGGCAAGACCGCTGGCACCAAGCCCGGCGGTCAGCAGGTCATCGGTCACACCATCGTAGCGGGTGTGCTGGACATCGCCCCGAACGAACTCGGGGAGGTCGTTGAACGGTTGTTTGCAGGCACTGAGGGTCAAACCGGCAGCGCCAACAAAGGCGCAGAGCAGTATTCGTTTCATGATCGTTCCTTGTTTGTTGTTGTAAACGAACGGGCCAGACCTCAAACAGGCCCGGCCCTATGCCATGCGCATCCTGTGCCAATGCTCCACATCACTGTTTTAGCGCGATTTTCTGAAATTTTCTGCGGCGCAATGGCCGAACAATCCGGAATTCCGGACACCCACAGCCTCACTCGGCTGCCCGCAGCGCCTGCTGGCAGAGCCCAATGACCTGCCATCCGGAATCTCGGACACTGTCAGGAAATCCGGACAACTGTCGCCCGAACCCTTGGTAGCAGGGCATCCGGGCGCGCCGAATGTCCGTAGAAGTAAGGAACAAAACGGGGACATCCAGAACGAGGAGGTTGATGCGGTGATCCGCTTTCCGCCGGCCGCGGGTAAGGCCGTGACTTTGGGGCTGCTGGTGATAGTGCTGGCCACCACCGGCTGCGCCACTCACCACAACGGGCCTTCTGCGACGGCAGCGCCCGCCGAGCGTCCGTTCCGGGTGGAACAGGGCCTGAGGTATACGCCGCCGGACTGGCCGGAAGCCCTTTACGCCGATCTTTATCTGCCCGAGGGCGTTGCCGACGATAGCGCCCGGCCGGTGGTGTTGATGGTGCATGGCGGCGGCTGGCGGCGCCGGTCCCGGGAAGATATGACGTGGATCGCCGAGGATGTGGCCAGCCATGGCTTCGCAGTGCTGAACATCGACTACCGCTTCGCGCCGACCCACACCTTTCCGGCCCAGCTCCACGACCTGCAGATTGCCCGGCAGTGGCTGAATCGCAACGCCGACCAGTATCAGCTGGACCACGCACAGGTCAGCGGTTTTGGATTCTCGTCCGGCGCCCATCTGGTCGCCCTGTTGGGTGTGGTTGCCAGTTCTGACAGCGAGCTCAACCAGCCCTACGGTGGTCCCGGGACCAGGCTGGATGCGGTTGTTGCCGGGGGACTACCCTCCGACCTCCCGGCCTTTGGCTCGGGCAAGCTGATCCGGCAGTTCCTGGGGGGAGAACAGCGGGACATGCCGGAAACCTATCGCAAGGCCTCGCCCATCGCCCACGTTACCGACCAGTCACCGCCCTTCTTCCTGTTCCACGGCGCCATGGACGCACTGGTGCCGTTCAGCCAGGCACAGCGTTTCCGTGCGGAGCTCCAGCGCCACGGGGTGTACAGCGAGCTGTACGAGATGCACCTGCGCGGCCACATCACCAGCTTCCTCACTGCCGGCAATGCCGTGGACGAAGCCATCGGGTTCCTCACCCGCCAACAACAGCGCTAACGGCACGTGGTTAACCGATCCGCACAAACGGCAGCAGACTCAACCCCATGATCACCAGGATACCGATGCAGGCGGCGAGCGTGCGCACCGGACGCCGGCGCAGCATCGACCAGACACCAACGGACTCGCCTCCGGCCAGCCGCTGTTCGTAGGCCTGGCGCTGACGCTCGAACCGCTGACGCTGATAGTCATCCAGCAGGGCCCGGGCCCGGGCAGCCTCGGCGTCATCGTGTACCCAGAAGCCACCCATGCTGATCCCCCAGCGGCTTGGTGGCGTTTCGTAATAGGCCACGTCATGGGCGTCGAACAGGGCCCGGATTTCATCGGCCTCATCGTCGGGTACGTGACGCAGGTTCATCAGGTGGTGGGGCATGGGCGCTCTTGGTCTGGTATCGGATGCCACTATATCCTAGCATCGAAGACGAATTGACCGAATTCGACACCCGGACCATTGAATGACCGAACGCCCCCTCCGGCTGCTGCTGGACTTTGACCATCAGGCCCAGCGGGACCGATCTCAGCCGCCGGCCTTCCTGCATCGCCGGGACCGGAAATTCGCGCTGCTGTGCCGCGAACAGGGGGTGGTTCCCGATGCCGCCCGCTGGCTGTCGCATCTGCAGCGGCTGAGCGGGCCGGAAGCAGCGCCAACTCCCGCCGAACAAACCCTGTCTTCCTGGCGCCGGATCACCGGCGGTTTCGCCGCGGCCGGCGCCATTACCGGTATCCTCACCATGTCCGGGTTGCTGTTCTACGAGGGCGGCCAACGCATCAATATCACCGTGCTGCTGGCCTTTGTCCTGCTGCATCTGGCACTGGCACTGGCGACCACGGTGCAGGCCATGGCCGGCTGGCAGCCCTGGCGCCGCCTGCTTCGGCGTGTTGGAAAGACCGCCGGCGAGGGCGCCTTCCGGCAGCTGCAACCGCTACTGATGGCCCGGGCTGCACACCTGGGCGGCCTCTGTTTCGCCCTGACCGGGCTGGCGACCCTGCTTACCCTCGTGGTCATACAGGACCTGGCCTTTGGCTGGAGCACCACCCTGGATACCGCCGCCACCGGCTATCACCGGCTGATCCGGGCCATTGCAGCCCCGTGGGCCTGGCTGTGGCCAGCGGCGGTGCCAGACCTGGCCCTGGTGGAAGCCACCCGGTTCTTCCGCGCCGGCGAGGGCAATGGCATCCAGCCGGGGCTCTGGGGGCAGTGGTGGCCATTTGTCACCATGCTCTGGAGCGCCTGGGTGGTGTTGCCCCGGTTACTGCTCTGGCTGCTGATGAGTCGTCAGCTCCAGCGCCGGGCCCGGGACTTGCTGACCAGCCACCCGGCGATGCACGCGCTGCGTTACCGCATGGAAACCGCCACCCTTGAAACCGGCAATGCCCACAACGATGCCCACGACCTGCCGGATACCCGCACCCGCAGTAACCTGTTGCCGCTGCCAGACAGTGATGTCCTGCTGTGCTGGGCCGGTGCCGGCGAGCCGGAACTGCCCGACGCCCTCCGTGCCGGCAAGGGCCTCGTGGTGCGGGCCGGCGGTCGGTCAAGCCTGGCCGGGGACGAAGAAGCCCTGCGTGCCATCGAAGCCCAACTGAACGGCCGTGCCGATGCGATCATTCTGCTGGTTCGAAGCTGGGAACCACCCACCGGCGAACTGGAGGACCTTCTGGAAAGCGCCCGGCGGATCTGGCCAGACGGCACCTCGGTTGCCCTGGTACCTCTGGCCGCAGACGCTCACCGTGAGCCGGCCCCCCATCAGATTCAGCCGTGGTTGCGGTTTGCCGAAAAGATCGGTGGCGACTTCCTGCGGGTTTCCCTGCCCCCTATGTCCGAACCGTCACCCTATGCCGGCAAGGATCGGGCGCTATGAGTAAGACACCGGTTTTCGCCGTGGTGGGGCACCCCAACAAGGGCAAATCCAGCGTGGTAGCCACCCTGTCTCAGAACGACGCCATCGCCATCGCCCTGGAGCCAGGCACCACCCGCAGGCGCCAGGCCTACCCCCTGAAAGTCGACGGCCAGATTCTGTACACACTGGTGGACACGCCCGGCTTCCAGCGTCCGCGCCGGGTACTGGAGTGGCTTGAGGCCCACAGCGTCTCCGCATCCGACCATGCCGATACCGTCCGGGCGTTCGTTACTCAACATAAGGGCGACGGCCGATTCACCGACGAATGCGAGCTGCTGACGCCGCTGATCGAGGGCGCGGGCATCATTTACGTGGTGGACGGCTCGGTTCCCTACAGTCCCGAACACGAGGCGGAAATGACCATCCTGCGCTGGACCGGTCGGCCGAGCCTGGCGCTGATCAACAGCATCGGCACCGACGATTTCAGCGACAGCTGGCAGGCGGCGCTGGGACAGTTCTTTCAGGTTGTGCGCCGGTTCGACGCCGTTCGCGCCCCGTTCGAGCAACATCTCGGTCTTTTGAGGGCGTTCGGCCAACTGGAGCCGGACTGGGAAATGCGCCTGGAGCAGGCCACGCACCATCTTTCCGAACAGCGCAAGCAACGACGCCAGCAGGCTGCCCGCCTGATTTCCGGAGCCCTGGAAGACATGATGTCGCTCCAGGAAAAGCGCACCCTGACCGCCGGCCAGGTCGCCGGAATCAGCGATGATGCCCTCGCCGATCAGCTGCGCGACCGGTGGTATCGACACCAGCGCAAACGGGAACAGACGCTCCGGCTGGACATCGAGCACTTGTATCAGCACCAGCAAATCCGCCGGCAGGAAGCCGAGCTGGAGTGGCACAGCGAGCATGATCTGTTTTCCGAGGACAGCCGCAAAACCTGGGCCGTCAGCCGCCGCTACCTGGCCACGGCGGGGTTCGGCGCAGGCGCGGTTGGCGGCGCGGGCATCGATGCCATCACCTTCGGCTCCTCCCTGGGTACCGGCGCCCTGATTGGCGGGTTGATCGGCGCCGCCGGCAGCTACTTCTACGGCGACCGGCTGGCGCTGCCGGCTCTCAACATCGGGGTACTCCGGGACGGCTTGAAAACCGCCACCTTCGGACCTGTACAGGACACCCAGTTCGGCTATGTTGTATTAGGGCGCGCCGTGGATCACTGGTGGCACATCAGCCAGCGCAACCACGCCGGGCGCGACCTTCTGGAGCTGGAGCCGGCCGACCATCACTGGCTGGAGCGCCTCGACCGGACCAGTCGACAGGAGATTCAGAAAGCCCTCGAGAAGGGCCGGAAACAACGACCATTGGATGACCGCCAGCGTGAAAAGCTGGTGGCCGCCCTGGAACAGGCCATGGCCGCCTACGACGATTGGCGGTTGAACCGCACCTGAAAGGGATGTTTATACTAAAAGGCTGTTCCATCACAAAATGGGGAATGCGAATGAAAATCGTACGAGTGCAAGACATCATCGGTACCGAACGCGAAGTGCACGGCCCGGGCTGGACCAGCCGCCGCATGCTCCTGAAGAAGGACGGCATGGGCTTTTCCTTCCATGAGACCATCATTCCTGCCGGTGCCGAACTCAACCTCTGGTACAAGCACCACCTCGAGGCCGTGTACTGCGTGGCCGGCAATGGCAAGATCCTCGACAAGGCCACTGGCGAGACTCACGAGATCACCGACGGCACCCTGTATGCACTCGACAAGCATGACCAGCATACGTTGTATGGTGGCACCGAAGACATGCGCCTGATCTGCGCCTTCAATCCGCCGGTGACCGGCCGTGAAGTGCACGACGAGGACGGCGCCTACCTGCCCGACACCAGCGGGGACTGATTGTTCTGAGCGTCGCTGATCCATCAGCCGCACCTGTACCGCCACCGCCAGCCCGCCTGCTGCCGGTGGCGGTACTGCTTTGGCTGGCCGGTATGTATCTGCGCATCCCGGTTCTGGTGGCCCCACCCCTGGCCCCCTTCATCGGTGAGGAACTGGCGCTCAGCCAGGCCCTGACTGGCGCCCTGACAACGCTTCCGATCCTGATGCTGGCGATAGGATCCATGCCCGGCTCCCTCGCCATTGCCCGCATCGGTCCTCGAAACACCCTGGCCCTGGCCATGGTGGTCATGGTGATCGGCTCCGCCGGCCGGGGCCTGGTCCCGGACACGCTCACCCTCATGCTGGCCAGCTCCGTGATGGGCCTGGGTGTGGCGATGATGCAACCGGCACTGCCGGCCCTGCTACCCCGGTGGCTCGAACCCCATCACCTGGCCCTTGGCACGGCCATCTACATGAACGGCATGCTCATGGGGGAATTCATCGGCGCCGGTATAACCCTGCCAGTGCTCATGCCGCTGCTGGACAACAGCTGGCGCGCCACGCTTCTGGCCTGGTCGCTGCCGGCCCTGCTGGTGGCCGCCGCCCTCTACCTGCCCAGGCGCGACCTTGAAAAGCCGGCAGGCCCCGGCGCCTGGCTGCCGGACTGGCGCAACCCCCTGACCCTCAGGATTGGCCTGCTCCTTGGCTTGTCGGGTTCCATGTTCTTCGGCCTCAACGCCTACATGGGCAACCTGCTGGAACAGCAGGGCCAATTCGACAAACTCGCCGATGCCCTGTTCTGGTACAACATCGCCCAGGTGTTTGCCTCGCTGATCATGCTCAAAATGGCCCGCAGCTGGGTGGGACGCCGCTCGGTCATCATCGTGACCGCCAGCCTCAGCATCGCTGGCACCCTGGGCGCGATCACCCTGACCGGCTGGTGGTCGATCGCCAGCGCCACATTGATGAGCCTCACCGCCGGGGTCCTGCTCATTCTGCTGGTGGCGCTGCCACCCCTGGTGGCAAGAAAGGGAGAGACCGGCCGCCTGTCTGCCGGCACCTTCCTGGTGGGTTACACCCTGGCCTTCTCGGTGCCCATGCTCGGCGGCCTCATTGCCGACGCAACCGGCGACGCCAGACACGCCATCCTCACGATTATTGCCTACAGCGCCCTGGTCCTTCCCCTGGCCTTCACCCTCGACCTGAAACGAAAAAAGGACCAGCTCGAAAGCTGATCCTTTTTATAGATGCAAAACACTCTTCCCCGAAGACTCCACGAACCAGGCCCGAACGGCCGTGGGGCGGGGTGCCTTTTCCGCCGGGAAAAAGATGTCTGAGCGAAGCGAGTTGTTTTTCCCAGAGGAAAAGGCACCCCGCCTCGCGGCCAGACTCCGAGCTAACCCAAGGTCAGATATAGTAATCCTTCAACGGAGGAAACCCGTTAAACTCGATGGCACTGTAAGTCGTGGTATAAGCCCCGGTAGACAGCCAGTACATCCGGTCCCCGATGGCCAGGTTCAGCGGCAGCGGGTACTTGTGATGCTCGTACATGATGTCGGCACTGTCACAGGTCGGCCCGGCAATCACGCAGTCCTCGCCTTCGCCCACCTTCTCGGTCCAGATCGGGAACTTGATGGCTTCATCCAGGGTCTCGATCAGGCCGGAAAACTTGCCCACATCGGTGAACACCCAGCGGTGCAGCGCGGTGCGGGATTTCCGGGAAATCAGCACCACCTCGCTCACCAGAACGCCGGCGTTGGAAATCAGCGACCGGCCCGGCTCAATGATGATCTCCGGCAGATCGGCGCCAAAATCCTCGTGCAGGAAGCGGGCAATCTCCTCGGCGTATACCTTGAGCTCATTGGTGCGGGTAATGTAGTTGGCCGGGAAGCCACCACCCATGTTGATCATCTTCAGCTCGATACCGTCTTCTTCCTTCAGACGCTCGAAAATGACCTTCACCTTGTTCAGAGCCGCATCCCAGGCACCGATTTCGCGCTGCTGGGAGCCCACGTGGAAAGACACGCCGTAGGGCTCCAGGCCCAGATCACGGGCCAGGATCAGCAGGTCCATGGCCATGTCGGTCTGGCAGCCGAACTTCCGGGAAAGCGGCCAGTCGGCGGTCAGGGTGCCTTCCGTTAGGATGCGCACGTACACCTTTGAACCCGGAGCCGCCTTGGCAATGTTGCGCAGGTCCGCTTCCGAATCGGTGGCGAACAGACGCACACCCTTCTCGTAGAAAGTGCGAATGTCCCGCGCCTTCTTGATGGTGTTGCCGTAGCTGATCCGATCACCGGTCACACCCAGGGACATCACCTTGTCCAGCTCGTATACCGAGGCAATATCGAAGCAGGCGCCCTTGTCACGCAACATGGTCAGGATCTGCGGCGCCGGGTTGGCTTTTACCGCATAGTAAACCTTGGCGTAGGGAAAACCCTCCACCAGTTCCTCGTACTGACGGTCAATGGTGCCGGTATCGATGACAACGAACGGGGTTTCCTTGCCGTCGGCAAAGTCCTTGATGCGCTTGAACGTCTCGGCATCGTAGTAGTCGGCAATGTTGGCGTTGGCGGCTTCGGTCATGGGTGGTGTGGCCCTCCACAGGGTATACGGACAAAAAAAGAGGTGCCCCAGCAGCGCTGCGGCACCCGTGAGTTGGCGCGATCATCGGGCATTTATCGGGGACCGCCTATGAGCATATCTACCCATAAGGTCCCGCCCGAAGATTGGCCGGCAGCTATGGAAAAACTAGACGATAATTGGTCAGACTGCCACCGGCCAGAGCGGGGTTGGCTCCACTGGCCCGTCCGGGTCCTCGGGCGCGGTTTTCGCCCGAAGATAACCAAGGATGGCGTCCTGGAGGTCAGACCCCTGACCCAGCCCCTGGTTACCAAACAGACGGTTGAATTCCAGCACGTAGGGATAGCCCTCCACCAGGGCAATATCGAAACCGGCGTGGTCGACGTCCAGCTCCCGGGCAAGGCGCAGTGCCAGTTCCGTCATCACAGCAGGCACTGGACTGGTGTCGATGCGACCGCCACGGGCCACATTGTTGTAGAAGCCCTGATCGGCCTGCATGCGCCAGTAGGCCGTCACCACGCGGTCACCCACCACGACAATGCGCGCGTCGCGATCCAGCGGCAGGTATTCCTGGGCGTAGAGTACGTCGGTACGCTCGCAGTATCGGCGCCAGTCCTCGCGGGTTTCAATCAGCCACACGCCTTCGCCCATGCTGGCCCGTGGCAGTTTGGCCACAAACGGATGCGGCAGGGTGTCCCAGATCATCTCCCGCTCCACCGGGCCGTTGGCTTCGATCAGCGTCCAGGGGGTGTGCTCCGGCGCCACCGTCTGGAATGCCCGGGTCATCTCGACCTTGTCATGGCCAATGCGATAACTGGCGACGCTCGGGAACACCCGGCATTTCAGCCCGTGCACCAGGGCGTTGAGCTGCCAGTACTCAGGGAAAAGCACCCAGTCGGCCTCCCGCAGGAGTTCCTTGTGGCGCAGAAACTGGTCCGGCTTGAGCACCGTGGTGTTGGGAAAGCCCAGGGTCCGGAAGATATCGAAGGAAACAAGGTGCATGGGTAGCGCGCACTCGGGAGTGAAATTGCGCGTATTTTATACAGGACCGGGATACTGGCAAGCGCTATTTGTACCCTGCGGGCATAAGCACAAACCCGGGGTGTCATGCTTGAATCCGGGCTACGCTTGAATCAGGCACCAAACCAAAACCCGGGAGAGTAATGGCGATATGCAGCAACTCGATACGCGGGCACAGTCCATCGTCGCGGAACTGCGGGAAGACCTTCAATCAGGCGCCACCGAACTGGCGCGAAAAACGCTCGATCAGGTGTTGGCCTATCTGGACCGTGAGCAGCCGGATACTGGAACCCTTCGGACACTCCTGTCGGAGCTGCAACGAGCCCGCCCCAGCATGATCGTGATTGGCAATGCCCTGGCCAGGATCAAACAACGAGGATCAGCAGAGCCAGACGCCGTGCGTGAGGCCATAATCGACATCCGGGCCCAGCTGAGAGATGCCACCGGGGCCATGGCCCGCCACGCCCTACAAGAGCTGCCGGACACGCCGGTGATCATGACCCACAGCGCCAGTTCCGCGGTTCTGGCCCTGTTCCGGAGCCTGGCCAAAGACAAGAAGCCGTTCAGCGTGATCTGTACCCAGAGCAGTCCCGGTTTCGAGGGCCATACCCTGGCCAGCGCCCTGAACGGGTTGTCAGTGCCGGTCACCCTGATTACCGATGCCCAGATGGCCCTGTTTGTTGGGCAGGCGGATGTGGTGGTCACCGGATGCGACACCTGGTTTGCCGACGGCTGGCTCATCAATAAAAGTGGCACCCACCTGCTGGCCCTGGCAGCCCGGGCCTCGGGCACGCCCTTCTGGGTGCTGGCCGACAGTTTCCGGAACAGCGACGCCGATCCGGCAAGTGTGATTCTCGAGGAGATGCCAGGGGATGAACTCCGGGCGCCTTCAGGGCGCTGGATAACAACCCGCAACGTCTATTTCGAGCTAATACCACGAGGCCTTGTGAGCCGCCGAATCAGCGAGCAGGGCGTTTCTTCGTGCCCTGTTGGGCCTCGGCCGTGAACGGATCCTCGGGCCAGGGGTGCTTCGGGTATCGGCCGCGCATGTCCTTGCGTACCTCGGGATAGACGTTGCGCCAGAAACTGGCCAGATCGGCGGTGACCGCCAGCGGGCGCTGGGCCGGCGACAGCAGGTGCAGCACCACCGGAACCCGGCCAGCGGCCACGGTGGGGGTCTCTGTCCAGCCAAACAGGGCCTGGAGCTTGGCCGCCAATACCGGGCCGTTTTCAGCAGTGTAGTCCAGGCGCACCCGCTGGCCGGTGGGAATGGTAAGGTGGGTGGGCGCCAGGGACGGCAGCCGTTGCTGATCGGGGTACTCGAGCAGGCTGTTCAGGGCGGTCATCAGGTCCAGGCCAGCCAGATCGGACCAGCGGTTCATACCGGAGAGAAAAGGCCCCAGCCACTGTTCCAGAGTTGCCAGCAGCGTATCGTCGCTGGTATCGGGCCAGCCTTCCTCCGGGAAGATAGCAGCAAGCAACCGAACACGGGCCCGCCACTGGCGGCTCTCCTCGTTCCAGGGCAGACTAGCCAGGCCCTTTTTCCGCACGGCCGCCATCAATCCACGTTGCACCAGCTCCGGGGCGACATTGGTCAGCCGCTTTTCGGCCAGGACAAGTTCGCCGAGTTTCCGCACCCGTCGGGCAATCACCGTGCCCTTGTCGTCGTCCCAGATCGCCTCCTCGGTTTCCCGGATGTGGCCGGCAAGATCCTGCTCCAGCACCGGCATCTCCACCGGCGCCGCCAGATAGATGGTGGCCTCCCTGGCCCGGCCATCCAGCTCGGGCGCTACCAGCCAGTCGTGCCGGGCCAGTGGGTCATCGGCGCGCAAGGCAGCACCTCTGCCGTTACTGAGCTGGTATCTCGGCGCGTTGCCGGGACGACGCCGGGCAACCCGGTCGGGGTAGGCCAGGGCCAGCAGCCGGCCAACCTCCATTTCCGGGGGCGCCAGGTCGCCCGCCGATGGCGACTCACCAAGCCTTGCTGCAGCCTTGCGAACCGCCTTGATGCGCGCCGCATCCACCGTGCCGTCCCGTCGCTCCCCGTAGAACACCCGGATCCGCTCGTGCATATCTGCCCCGGCACCCGGGCCCAGCAGATCACGATCTTCCAGAAGCGCGGCCAGGGCGGCCGCCGGGCCGCCCAGCCCGAGCGCGCGTCCGGTCAGTACCATGTGCGCCAGGCGGGGGTGGCTGCCAAGGTTCCTGGCGGCTTTGCCGTGGGCGGTAATTGCGCCGTCCGCATCCAGCATGTCAAGCCATTGCAGTAACGCCACCGCCTGGCGCCAGTGGGCCAGTGGTGGCGGGTCAATCCAGGCCAGGTCGGCGGGATCCCGGGCGCCCCACTGGGCCAGCTCCAGCACCAGTGGCGCCAGATCCGCCTCCAGGATTTCCGGGGGCGTGTAGTCGGCCAGCCCGTACTGTTCCGATTCGCTCCACAGGCGGTAGCACACGCCAGGCTCGACCCGACCGGCCCGACCCTTGCGCTGTTCGGCCGAGGCTTTCGACAGCCGACCGGTCACCAACCGGGTCATGCCGCTGTTGGGGTCGAACACCGCCCGCCGCTGCTGGCCAGCGTCAATCACCACCCGGATCCCCTCAATGGTGAGACTGGTTTCGGCAATGGCGGTGGCCAGGACCACCTTGCGCCGGCCCTCCGGTGCCGGGGTTATGGCCTGGTCCTGTTGTTCTGTTCTCAGGTTGCCGTAGAGCGGCGCGACCAGCACCCGGTCGCCCAGCGCGCCTCGCAACTGCTGTTCGACCCGGCGGATTTCACCGGCACCGGGCAGGAACACCAGCAGGGAACCTTCCTGGTCACGCAGCGCCTCCTGAATCACCGATACCACCTGATCCTCCAGCCTGGCGTTGCGCGGCAGCGGCCGATAACAGACCTCTACCGGGAACGCCCGACCCTCGCTGGTAATTACCGGAACATCCCCCAGCACCCGGGCGATGGGCCCGGCGTCCAGCGTCGCGGACATCACCAGCAAACGGAGATCCTCTCGCAGCGCCTGCTGGGATTCCCGCACCAGGGCGAGACCCAGATCGGCCTGGAGAGAGCGTTCGTGAAACTCGTCAAAGATAACTGCGGCGTAGTCTTCCAGCATCGGATCGGTCTGGATCAGCCGGGTCAGGATGCCCTCGGTTACCACCTCGATGCGGGTGGTAGCGGACACCCGGGTGTCCAGGCGGGTGCGGTAACCCACAGTTTGGCCGGGTTGTTCACCAAGCTGGGCGGCCATGTACCGGGCCGCAGAGCGTGCCGCCAGCCGGCGGGGTTCCAGCATCAGGATTTTTCCACTTCCGCGCCAGGGCGCGTCGAGCAGGGCGAGGGGCACACGGGTGGTTTTGCCGGCGCCAGGTGGCGCCTGCAGAAGGGCGGTCTGAGTCTGTTCCAGAACGGCTTTCAGTTCCGGGAGAATGGCATCAATGGGAAGCATCAGATTCCGGGTTGCGACAGCGTCAGGAGCTCACCCGGTCACGATTGGCCTTCGCCCACTGGTAGATCCGCTTGAAGGCCTCGGCCAGGTTGTGCGGATTATGAGGCGGCTGCATCACCGCGGCAAGCTCGCCATCCGGGTTCAGCAGCGCAAAATGGCCACTGTGGTCTACCATCAGTTCCCCGTTCACTTCCCGATGAACGAACACGGCACTCAGGCTCTTGGCGAGGGCCCGGAGGGTATCCAGGTCGCCGGTCAGTCCATGGAAATGCTCGCCGAAGAAACCGGTGTAGGCGTCAAGCTTTTCCGGGGTATCGTGCTCCGGGTCGGCACTGACCAGGAGGTACTCCGGCTGGGGCAATTCGCTGGACAGCAACTGGTCGGTCTGGCGCAGGTTGGCCATGGCCGCCGGGCAGATATCCGGGCAGTTGGTATAACCCACGAAGGCAAAGGTCCAGCGGCCCTTCAGACTCTCCCTTGTGACGGTCTCGCCGGCTTCGTTGGTCAGGGTGAATTCGGTGAGTGGCCTGGGGTCGTCATACACATAGGTATTGAAATCCCGCAGGTCCGGTGCCGGAATCGGCTCCTGGTTGCCCACCAGAAAAACCTGCCGGCCGACCACCAGCCCGAAGATCAGAACAACAACTAATAAAAGGCAGAACAGCGTAAGGCGAATAGAGCTGGAGGTTTTCATGTAAGGTCCGATTCATCCCTGGGGACGCGGCCGGGGAGGGCAATCCGAAACACGCTGTGAATACATCCATGTACGCTCGGCTCCGCCATCCATGGCTCCGCACGGTTTCGGATTGCCCTCCCCGGCCGCTCAGCCAGAGTCGTAGGTTCAGAAAAATATAAAATGATCCACCAGCAATACCACAAACAGGGCCATGAGATAAGTGATGGAATACTTGAAGGTATTCAGGGCCACCCGCCGGTCGTCGCCCTTCAGCAGACGCACCGCGTACTGCAGGAAGCGCAGCCCCAGGGCCAGGGCGCCCACCAGGTAGATACCGCCGGACATGCCGGTAACAAACGGCAGCAGACTGACGGCCAGCAGCATCAGGGTATAGAGCAGGATATGCAGCTCGGTGAACTTGTTGCCATGGGTGACCGGCAGCATGGGAATACCGGCCTTGGCGTACTCTTCCTTGCGATGGATGGCCAGGGCCCAGAAATGGGGGGGCGTCCAGGCGAAGATGATCAACACCAGCAGCAGCGCGTGGCCCTCTACCTGGCCAGTCACCGCGGTCCAGCCGAGCAGCGGCGGCATGGCCCCCGCAAGACCACCGATGGTGATGTTCTGGGGCGTGGCCCGTTTCAGGAACAGGGTGTAGACGCCGGCGTAGCCCACCAGAGAGGCCAGGGTAAGCCAGGCGGTCAGATGGTTCACCTGCCACATGAGGACCGCCATGCCCACGCAGGCCAGCAGGGTTGCGAAGACAATGGCATCCACCGGCGCAATCTTGCCCGTGGCAACCGGGCGCTTTCGGGTGCGGGCCATAACCGTATCGATCTTCTGGTCTACCACGTGATTGACCACGGCCGCGGCACCGGCCAGCAGGGCAATGCCCAGATTGCCCCACACCAGAACACCCCAGCCCGGCACCCCGGGGGCCGCCAGCAACATGCCGATCACCGAGGTAAGAATCATCAACGCAACCACCCGGGGCTTGGTCAGCTCCAGATAATCACGCCAGGAAATGGCTGTTCGGGAATCGCTCGCAATCGCCTGGGTCGGCAGTACTTCCACTTGCTCGCTCATGCCGGGACCTCCTGGTTCATAGTTGTGGTATTTGGTGCAGTGGCATTCCTGGTGTGGGGCAGCAGCTGGTGGCGCCAGACAAGATGAATGATGGCCAGAAGCAGCCCCGCTCCCATCGCGTTGTGGGCAACCGCGATGGACAGGGGAATATGGAAGATCACGTTGGCCAGGCCAAGCACGATCTGGGCAACGAGGACCACCGCCACCAGGCCGATGGCCGAACCGAGACCGGAATCACCGCGCCGGCGCCACATCAGTGCCAGCAACGTGGCCCAGTACACCAGCACCACCATGGCGCCTATCCGGTGGGTTACGTGAATCGCCACCCGGCCATCCGCCGTCAGCTGGCCACCCAGATAGTTCGGGCCCACGTGCTGGGTGACATCAAAACCATGGCGGAAATCCATGCCCTCCGGCCACCATTGGCCCTGGCAGGTGGGCAGGTCGGTGCAGGCGACGGCGGCATAGTTGGCTGCCGTCCAGGCGCCGAGCGCAATCTGCAGGATCACCAGCAGCAGACCACCATAGAGCCATGGCCGAAAGCCAGTGAGTGGCGTGGCAGCCGGCGGTTCGGCACCGGTGCCGGCCCGGGCCCGGCGGCGTAAACGCAGGGTGAGCAGGGTCAGCAGGCTGAGGGTGGTGAAGCCACCAAGCAGGTGCATGGCTACGACCTGGGGCCAGAGTTTCAGAGTGACCGTCCACATGCCAAAGGCCCCTTGCAGGACAATGAAACCGGCAATGAACAGCGGCAGTTTCACCGGTACGCCTTCACGCCGGTGTCGCACGGCGTAGGCCGCCAGTCCGAACACCACCAGGCCTAGTGTGCCGGCGGCGTAACGATGGATCATTTCCGGCCAGCCCTTCTCAACGTCCACCGGGGTGTCCGGGAAGCGGGCGTTGGCGATGGCGATATGGGTGTCACTCTGGGGCACGGTCAGGAAACCGTAGCAGCCGGGCCAGTCCGGGCAACCGAGGCCGGCGTGCACCAGCCGGGTCCAGGCACCGAGCATGATGACGACGACCGCCAGCAGCACTGCCAACGTCGCCCATCTGGCCATGATCCTGGCCGCGTCAGGCTGAGCCGGGGACGGGGCAGCTCGGCCGGATGAAGCAAACAAGGGTTGATTCAAGACTGACACTCCGCGCCAACGATTACCCGATCTGAGACAGTTTGAGCAGGTGCTTGAGATCTTCAAGCATCTCCTTGCCCGTATGCTCCGGCCCGTAATGCATCATCACGTTACCGAAGGGGTCCACCAGCAGAATCCGGGGCGTCTCTGCAGGATTGATACCCTCTGGCCAGGCGGGTGCACTGCCCGAGGCCGGCACCAGGCGTTCCATGGAGCTGTATTCGTCTGGCCAACGGGCCTGCAGATCCGCGGGAATGCTGCCCAGCGTCGCCGCGCGGCCGACGCGATTGGCGTTCTTGCCAAGGGCGATGTTGACCTGGCGGGCAAGGTAGAGCAGTTCTTCACAGCTGCTGCCGCAGGCGCCGGCGGATACCAGCATCAACCACTGGGCATCCGGATGCTCCGGGCCGAAGCGTTCGGCCAGCGGCTCGCCGGTGGTGGTTTCAAGATTCAGTTGGGCAACGGGTACCGGGGGCTGAATCAGCTCGCCATTGTTGGTGTGGCCCGCAGGGTTCAGCCAGCCGGTGTAAAACATGATGGTGGCCACGATCATCGGGCCGAAGCCCAGTGCGAACAGCAGAAACGCCGTCCGGCGGCCACGCCGCACCTGTTCCGGGGTAGGGCCTTCGCTGTGTTCCTCGTTGGACATCCGGTCAGCCATTGTCATTGTCATTATTGGCTCCTGTCTTTCGGTAACTCGCTTCTTCGGTAACTCGCCACTACTGTCAATATAGTCAGAGCCACGGCCAGCGCAAACCATTGGGTGGCATAGCCGTAATGGGTTTGCGGCCCCATCATGTCCGGCTCCCAGTCTGCCCGGAAGGCGCCCGGCTGACGCTGCCCTGACAGGCGCAGAATGCCGCCCGGCAGGCCCGGAATTTCCGCTCGTGCGGTTGCCTCCGGGAGACTCTGGACTCGTCTTGGCCATCGGTCGACCGGCTCGGCCGGCTCAGCCAGCACTGGGGGCACCGGGTACTCACCAACGCGCCCCTGCAAACTGTAGACGCCGTCCGGCGCGTCCACCTCTGGCAGCCGGTCCCGGGTACGGGGCGCCGGGACCCAGCCCCGGTTGACGATCACCGGCGGGCCCTCCAGCGGATAAAACCCGGTAAGTACCTCGTAGCCCGGCACGCCATCCCGGGTACGGTTATCCAGCAACCAGGTTCGGTCACCGTATCGCCCCGTCAGTGTCACCGGGCGGCCGGGGGTCAAACCCTGTTCAGCCATCTGCGGCCAGGGCAACGTTTCGGCCTCCTGCTGCCAACGGTCCAGCAGGGTCTGCTTCTCTTCCGCCCGATTCAGCTGCCAAACACCAAGACTCAGGAGCACTGGCAGGAACACGCCGCTGAAGACAAGCAACCGCCAATCGAGATGCCACCGGCGGGCAGTGCGCTGCGAATCACCCATGCTCTGCTATAGTGACCTCAGCGAGTCCGCAGCCGTTACCGGATCGTACATTCGCAAAACCAACAACAGGAAGTCCCATGCTTAAGGCCGTAATCGTAATTCTGCTGCTGGCCGTTCTGGTGAGCCTTTTCAGTGGTCTGTTCTTTCTGATCAGGGATGGCGGTAAAACCAACCGGGTTCTCAATTCCCTGGCGTTAAGGGTCACCCTCAGCATAGTTCTCCTGGCAGTGATTCTGATTGCGTTATGGCAGGGTGCCCTGACGCTCAATCCGACACCCTGATCACCCTCGCTCAAAGAATGTAGACGAACACGAACAGGCCAAGCCAGACCACGTCCACAAAGTGCCAGTACCAGGCCGCCGCCTCGAATCCGAAGTGGTTATCGGCGGTGAAGTGACCCTTGTTCAGCCGCATCAGCATAATGAACAGCATCAGCGAACCCAGGATCACGTGGGCACCGTGGAACCCGGTCAGCATGAAGAAGGTGCTGCCGTAAATCCCGGACTGCAGCGTCAGATCGAGATCCTGATAGGCGTGCATGTACTCGTAGCCCTGCACAAAGACAAACACCAGAGCCAGCGCGATGGTCAGTGTCAGCCACAACTTGGTTTTCGCCCGGTTGCCGGCCTTCAGGGCATGGTGGGCGACTGTCACGGTGAACGACGAGGTCACCAGCAGGATGGTGTTGATCAGCGGCAGCCCCCAGGGTCCGATAACTTCCTTGGGTCCGGGATAAAGCTCGGGATTGGGGTTGTTGACCAACGGCCACGAGGACTGGAAGCCCTCCCAGAGCATGTTGGAGGTTCCCCGATCACCCTCGCCGCCCAGCCAGGGCACCGCAAACACCCGCACGTAGAACAGGGCGCCAAAGAAGGCCGCGAAGAACATGACCTCGGAGAAAATGAACCAGCTCATGCCCCAGCGGAAGGAGCGATCCATCTGCGGGCTGTACAATCCCTTGCGACTTTCCTCAATGACGTTCCCGAACCAGCCAAACAGCATGTACGCCATGATCAGCGCACCAATGAAGAACATGATCCAGGCGCCGGTGGTACTCTCCCCCTGCTTGCCGTTGACCATGATCGCAGCCACCCCGTAGAGGGTGACGCCCAGGCCAACGGTGGCAATGATGGGCCATTTACTCTGTTCCGGAACGTAATAGGTCTGGTTTTCCGCCATGACAGTCTCCAATGGCTTATCCGTTATCGGTTGTTGTTGTGGCTTTCCGGGAATTCGTTGTTACCGCCGGCTGCTTGCCCTGGTCGTACAGCGTGTACGACAGCGTGAGCTTGGTAATGTGAGCCGGCAGGTCCTTGTCGACAATGAAGATCAGCGGCATTTCGGTGCTCTCTCCGGCGCCCAGAGGCTGCTGGTTGAAGCAGAAACACTCGGTCTTGTGAAAGTACAGCGTGCCTTCGGAAGGCGACAGGCTCGGAACCGCCTGACCGACCATGGCCTCGGTGGTCGGATTCTCGGCATAGAAGTTCACCGTGGTGGGTTCGCCCGGGTGCACCTCCACAGAACGAACCACCGGCCGGAAAGTCCAGCTCATGCCAGGGCCGTTGGAGGCGAGAAACTGCACCGTCACCGTGCGGCTCTGGTCAGCCTCGGCCACCTCCGTCACCTCGTAACGCCCGGCGGTCTTGCCGTTGATGCCTGTGATCTCGCAGAACACGTCATACAGTGGCACCATGGCAAATCCGAAGGCAAACATGCCAACGACTCCCGCCAGACACCAGCCCACCACCCGGGTGTTGCTGCGGCCAGACTGTACTTGCCGGTCTGCCATGGCGCGGCCCTCTGCTTACTTCACTTCCGGGGGCGTGGCAAAGGTGTGGTATGGAGCCGGTGACGGCACCGTCCACTCCAGACCTTCCGCGCCGTCCCAGGGCTTGGCGGGTGCTTTCTTGCCACCCCGGATGCACTTGACCACGATCAGCAGGAACAGCAGCTGGGTGGCGCCGAACATGAAGGCACCAATGCTCGACACCATGTTGAAGTCGGCAAACTGAAGCGCGTAATCCGGAATCCGACGTGGCATACCCGCCAGGCCCAGGAAGTGCATCGGGAAGAACGCCAGGTTCATGCCGATGAACGACAGCCAGAAGTGGGTCTTGGCCAGGGTCTCGTCGTACATGTGCCCGGTCCACTTGGGCAGCCAGAAGTAGGCGGAGGCAAAGATCCCGAAGATCGCGCCCGGCACCAGCACGTAGTGGAAATGGGCCACCACGAAGTAGGTGTCGTGGTACTGGAAGTCTGCCGGGGCAATGGCCAGCATCAGGCCCGAGAAACCGCCAATGGTGAACAGGATGACAAACGCCACCGCGAACAACATGGGCGCCTCGAAACTCAGGGAGCCCCGGAACATGGTGGCCACCCAGTTGAATACCTTCACCCCGGTGGGCACGGCAATCAGCATGGTGGCGTACATGAAGAACAGCTGACCCACGATGGGAATGCCGACGGTGAACATGTGGTGTGCCCAGACCACGAACGACAGCAGGGCGATGGCGCCCACCGCGTACACCATGGAGGCATAGCCAAACAGCGGCTTGCGGGAGAACGCCGGGATGATATGAGACACCGCCCCGAATGCAGGCAGGATCATGATGTACACCTCGGGATGCCCGAAGAACCAGAACACGTGCTGGAACAGCACCGGATCACCGCCGCCGGAGGCGTCAAAGAAACTGGTACCGAAGTTGATGTCCATCAGCATCATGGTGACCACACCGGCCAGTACCGGCATCACCGCAATGAGCAGGAACGCAGTGATCAGCCAGGTCCAGACGAACAGCGGCATTTTCATCAGGGTCATGCCCGGCGCCCGCAGGTTCAGGATGGTGGCGATCACGTTGATGGCGCCCATGATCGACGAGATCCCCATGATGTGCACCGCGAAGATGAAGAACGTCGTGCTCGGCGGCCCGTAGGTGGTCGACAGCGGCGCATAGAAGGTCCAGCCGAAGTTGGGCGCGCCGCCTTCCATGAACAGGGTGGATACCAGAATCAGGAAAGCGCAGGGCAGCAGCCAGAAGCTCCAGTTGTTCATCCGGGGCAGGGCCATGTCCGGCGCACCGATCATCAGTGGCAGCATCCAGTTGGCCAGCCCTACGAAGGCCGGCATGACCGCACCAAACACCATGATCAAACCGTGCATGGTGGTCATCTGGTTGAAGAATTCCGGCTGCACAATCTGCAGCCCGGGCTGGAACAGTTCTGCCCGGATGACCATGGCCATGGTTCCCCCGAGCAGGAACATGGCGAAACTGAATATCAGGTACATTGTCCCGATATCTTTGTGGTTGGTGGTCAGCAGCCAGCGGCTGAAGCCTTTGGCCGGGCCGTGATGATGATCCTGGGCGTGGGTATCTGCAACCGCACTCATGAAAACCCCCGTTACCGCCATTTCTTGTGGCTGGTGATATCTGTTATCTGGCGTCGATTACTGCTGGTTCTTGTAATCAAAGATTTCTTTCGGCGTGACCATTTCACCGGTGTTGTTACCCCAGGCGTTCCGCTCGTAGGTAATCACCGCGGCCAGGTCCACTTCGCTAAGCTGGTTACCGAAGGCCTGCATGGCCGTGCCCGCCTTGCCGTTGACAACAATGTCGATGTGCGCGGCCATATCCTCGGTGGCGATCGAGCTGCCCTTGAGCGCCGGGAATGCGGGCGGGGCACCGCTGCCGTCAGCCTGGTGACAGGCCGCACAGGCCGTCTGGTAGGCTTTCTCGCCACGCTCCATCAACTCGGCCATGGTCCAGTCTTTCTGGGTCAGCTGGCGCTCACGCTCGGCGGCTTCCTTCTTTTCCGCCACCCAGGCGTTGTATTCCTCTTCAGGCACTGCTTCCACCACAACCGGCATGAAGCCGTGGTCCTTGCCACAAAGCTCGGTACACTGGCCACGATAGATGCCGGGTTTGTCGACCCGCGTCCAGGTTTCATTGATAAAGCCCGGAATGGCGTCTTTCTTCACGCCGAAATCCGGCACCCACCAGGAATGGATCACGTCGTTTGCCGTCAGCAGGAAGCGGACCTTCTTGCCCACGGGGATAACCAGGGGATTGTCCACCTCGAGCAGATAGTTATCCCCCTTGGCCTGACGGTTCTCGATCTGGGCACGGGGCGTGGCCAGGTTGGAGAAGTAACCGAAGTCCTCGTTGATATACTCGTACTGCCATTTCCACTGATAACCGGTGACCTTGATGTCCACGTCCGATTCGGTCGTATCGTACATGTCGACCAGGGTGGCGGTGGCGGGAATGGCCATCACAACCAGGATGGCGAAGGGTATGATGGTCCAGAGGACTTCCACCAGCGTGTTCTCATGGAAGTTGGCCGGTTTCGCGCCCTGGGATTTCCGGTGCGCAAAAATGGACCAGAACATGACCCCGAAGACCACGACGCCGATCACGACGCAGATCCACAGAATGGTCATGTGAAGGCTGAAAATCTCGTTACTGGTGCCGGTCACCCCCGGGGTCATGTTCAGTGTCCAGTCCGCCATGGACCAGGCGGGGAACATCAGACCGCCTAAGAGGGCACCCGCCCGCTGAGCGTGCACGCGCATACTGTGTCTCCACAGAGTGTTATTCTTGTCGGATTTTGCGTCATCCCCCCGACACCACCGGCGCTCGCATACACCGGACGTTCAGGGTGGAAGCCTGCTTACGGATACATCGAAACTGAGTATAGACACAGATCAAGAAAAGACTAAAAAATCGGCTAAATCCAAAAAATCTAACTAGTTATTTTTAATAATTGTATCGAATATGACTTTTAACCTGCCGGCCACCGACCGGCGCCTCTGGGCCCTGGCCTGGCCCCTGATGCTCACCAACCTCACCGTCCCCCTGCTGGGACTGGTGGATACCGCCGTGCTCGGACACCTGGAGAGTCCCGAGTACCTGGGCGCAGTGGCGGTGGGCGCCAACCTGTTCAGCATTCTTTACTGGACCTTCGGTTTCATGCGGATGGGTACCACGGGCCTGGCTGCCCAGGCCTGGGGCAAACGGGACCGGTTTGGCCAGGTGGCGTTGCTGCTGCGCTCGGTGCTGCTGGCCACGGGGATCGGCCTCCTGCTGATTCTGTTCCACCGGCCGCTGATCGAGATTGGGCTTGCCCTGATGAACCCGAGCGAAAACGTCACGGAACTGGCGGCCGAGTACGCGGCTATCCGCATCTGGAGCGCCCCGGCGGTGCTCTGCCAGTACACACTGGTGGGCTGGCTGATCGGCACCCAGTACGCCCGCGGCCCCATGCTCATGCTCATCGCCGCCAACGGGCTCAACATCGTGCTGGATGTCCTGTTCGTAACGGTGCTGGGCTGGAACAGCCGGGGCGTGGCCATTGCCACGGTGATCGCCGAGTACGGCGCCGCCAGTCTCGGTTTCCTGATCGTGCTGCAACGCATGCCGGAAGGCCAGCGGCTGACCCGGGCCCTGTTCGGCAGCCTGGCCGACTATCTGAAGATTCTCAGGGTTAACCGGTACATTATGGTCCGCACCATTATCCTGTTGCTGGTGCTGGCCTTCTTTACCGCCCAGGGTGCCCGCCAGGGCGATGTGATTCTGGCCGCCAACGCCGTCCTGATCACCTTCCTGCTGCTGATCTCCAATGCCCTGGACGGCTTTGCCAATGCCGCCGAGGCACTGATTGGCGAAGCCATTGGCCGGGGCAGCCGGCGCCGGTTCCGGGTGGTGTTCCGAAGCGCCCTGCGCTGGTCGCTCTGGGGCGCACTGCTGCTTACCGTTGTGTTCGTGGCCGGGGGCCACTGGCTGATATCACTGCTGACCGGCATCGAGGAAGTCCGGACCACGGCCTGGCGTTTCCTGCCCTGGCTCTGGCTGCTGCCGTTCGCCGCCGTCTGGGGCTTCCTGCTGGACGGTGTGTTTATCGGCGCCACCCGTACCCGGGATATGCAGAACACCATGTTGTTCTCGGCATTGGGGGTGTTTGCTCCAACCTGGTGGCTCACCACCGACTGGGGCAACCACGGTCTCTGGTTCGCCCTGATTGCCCTGATGCTTGCCCGGGCCGCCAGCATGGGGTGGCTGTGCTGGTCACACACCCGAAGCGGGCGCTGGTTCCAGACCGATTGACACGAATCGGGCTCGCTTACATTACAGCTGCGCATTTTCACCGCGTCAGAAAAGCAGTCCGGAAAATCTCGGCTACACTTGTCAGAAAAGGCAGGCGCGACGTGGTGGCCAGCCCCCTTCTCCTGCCGGGTAACTCGTTGTTTAACGTTTCTTGCAACGGGAGGCGCCTTGCGACCTCAATTCGTTCAGACATTGGCATCTCCTGAAATGACACCACAGGTAGTCCTCGAAATCATTGACCAGGCACGGCGCAAGGAGGCCCGTTCAGGCGCTTTCCTCCGGCAGCTCCATGAAAAGGCTGCTGCGCTGCCCTCGTCTGTGACCATTGAGGGCTACCAACCCGCCACCTGTCTGTTCCAGTTTGTGGTCGAGTATATCGAGATGGCGCCGCGCCTGATCGAATGTGTAGAGGCCTGCGCCCGTGAAGCCGGCAAGGCCGGGCTGTTCGCGCCTTTCGTCAAGGCGGCCATTCGCTACTTCACGCAGCCGTCGGCGTTACTGGTAAGATACGACGGTCTCGATGGCCTGCTGATCAGGGCCTATCTCTGCCACCGGTTGATGGAGGAGATGCACGAGAACAATCGCTTTACCCGCGCCAGCGAGCTGGTCGACCTGGAAGCGACTCGTGCCAATCTGCTGGCGCATCAGTTGATCGGCGAACCCTTCGCCAATGAACTGGACGATTCCATCACCGTCACCGTGCTGCAGATCGCCGGCACACCGGATTATTACGAGCTGAACCTCGATCCATTCGTGGAACAGGTCAACAACGCCGCCTGGGACTGGATGCGGCATTACTGGGAAAATCTGCTGGAAAGGAACCACATCCGCTTTTCCCTTGGTCCCCGTATGTCCTGAAATGCCCAAGCGTATGAAGAGAGTATCTGCCGCTGGATTGCCAGCAATCCTGTTATTGGCGTCGTGTCCTGTTTTTGCCGTCGCACTTGAGTTGCCGATAACGGTGACCCTCGAGGGCACCGGAGAGCCTGTTGCAGGCGCCGTGGTTTCCGTGGATACCCGCAACAAACCGACTCCTGACACAGCGGAAATCTATCAGAAGAACCGGGCATTTCACCCGCAGATTCTGGTGGTTCCGGTGGGCTCGAGCGTGGATTTTCCGAACCGGGACAACACCCAGCACCACGTCTATTCGTTCTCTCCGGCCAAGACCTTCAATATCGAGCTCTACGCCGGCCGGCCGGAGGCACCCATCGTGTTCGACCAACCCGGAGTCGTGGAGCTCGGCTGCAACATTCACGATCAGATGCAGGGCTTTGTCGTGGTGTCCGACACCCCGGCGGTCGGCACGACCGATGATGCCGGCCAGGTGACGCTGTCCCTGGAACCCTCGCGGAGTTCCGACAGTCCCGGACGGATCGGGCTTGAGATCTGGCACCCCAGGCTGCCAGACAACACCCGGCCGATCACCGTGGAGGTGACCACCAGCGAACCGGCCTCGGTTTCCCTGTCGCTGGTACCGGAAGCTCCGGCGGAAAGCTCCCTGGATTTGCTCCAGCAACGCTTTCGTGAGCTTTGATGAGGATTGTCTCCCGGCTTGGCTTCCGTGGGCGACTGATCGCCGCCATGATTGCACTGGTGGCGCTGGTGAGCCTGGTGGTGATCGCCATGCTCATGGTGTACCTGTTCGAGGATGAGAAGAGCCGGGCATTGAACCAGTTGGCCATCGGCGAGCGCCTGACCCGGGAGGTGATCGACCGGCGCACCGAGCTTGAACTGTCCCGGCTGAGCGTGCTGGTTCGTGACTTTGGTTTCCGATCCGCGGTGGCCAGCCGGGACCCGGCCACCATCGCCAGCGCCCTTGAAAACCACAGCGCTCGTGTCGGCGCCGGCTTTGCCCTGATTCTGGACACCGAGGGCGTACCCCTGGCAACCACCGGAATCCACCCCCTACCCGAAATTCCACCAGGCCAACTGGCAAAGGCCCGCCAGGACGGATTTGCCCGCTCGATCCGGGCCATCGACGGGCAGGGCTATGAGGTCCTGGTGATTCCTGTTGAGGCCCCAGGCCTGCGGGCCTGGCTGGTCATCGGCTTTGCCATGGACCAGGCGCTGGCCGAGGTGATCGCCCGCCTGAGCGATACCTCGGTGATTTTCCGGGCCCGCTCGGAATCGAACAGCCAATACCAGCGGTTTGCCGCAACCACCGACATTGACCAGACGCTGACCCGGGAACTGGCCCGGGCTGCCGGATCCGGCAGCCTGATTGAAAGCTCGGGCTATTTTACCCGCATCATCAACCTCGGCGGCGGCGATGGTGAGGGCAGTACAGAGGGCAATCCCGCGCCGGTCCAGACCATCCTGTTGATCAGCCGGGATGCTACGCTTCAGAGCTATTACCAGAGGGCCGTCGAGATGGCCCTGCTGGTCTGCGCCATCCTCGTGTTCGCCATTCTGCTGGCGCTGATCATCGCCCGGACCCTCGGCCAGCCAGTGCTTCAGCTGGCCAGCTACGCCCGCGCCATTGGCAACGGCGAATCGCCCGAACCACCGACGATCCGGGCCGGCGGCGAGCTGACCCAGCTGCGCAATGCCCTACGGGACATGCTGAAAAGCCTCCGGGAACGAGAGGCCCAGATCCGCTATGCCGCCAGCCACGATGACGTGACCGGTCTGGGCAACCGCAATGCGCTGATGGACGTGGCGCGGGACCTTTTCGAACGTGCCGGAGCCTGCACCCTGATCGGCATTCGCCTGAACGATCTGTCCGACATCAACGACACCCTGGGCCTGGAATTTGGCGACAAGGTGCTGGCGGAGACCTCCCGGCGTCTTCAGGATGCCCTGCCCGACGCCCACATTATTGCCCGCACCGGCGGTGGCGAGTTTCTGGCCCTGATCCCGCCCATGGCACCGGAAGAGCGGGATCAGCGGGTCAGCGAACTGCACGACCTGATCGAATCGCCGCTCCAGATCGACCAGACGCCGTTTTCGCTGCGGGTCACGGTGGTGACCATGGAGTTGCCCGAGGATGCCGCCGACACCAATGCACTGCGCCGCCGGCTCAACCTCA
Source organism: Marinobacter gudaonensis (assembly GCF_900115175.1). Lineage (NCBI taxonomy): Bacteria > Pseudomonadati > Pseudomonadota > Gammaproteobacteria > Pseudomonadales > Marinobacteraceae > Marinobacter > Marinobacter gudaonensis. The sequence continues at coordinate 2,345,578 of NZ_FOYV01000001.1, read as the reverse complement.
CCTTCGAGCAGGCCGAGGCGCATCCGGAACCCTTCACCCGTTACCAGCCCGGTCGCGACGAAAGTCACCTCCGGGAGCTGAAACTGATCACCGACCTGCATGCCGCCATCCTGACCAACTGTTTGCACATGAACTACCAGCCCAAGCTGGACAGCCGCACCGGCCAGCTGGTGCAGGTGGAAGCCCTGGTGCGCTGGATCCACCCAGAACTCGGGTTTGTCTCGCCGGAGGAGTTCATCTTTCTTGCCGAACAGTCTGGCCAGATCCACGAGCTCACCGCGCACATTCTGCAACGGGTGGCCAGCGACGCCCGCCAGTGGCACCGGGACGGGATCGACACCGGCATTGCCATCAACCTGTCTGCCATGGACCTGACCTGGCACTCGCTGATCCAGCACGTTGCCGACAGTTTCAGCAACTGGCACCACGATCTGGATCGGATCACCCTGGAGGTTACCGAAAGTGCGCTGATGGAAGATCCGGAAGAAGCACTGACAACGCTCAGGCGGCTCCGGGATCTGGGAGTGACCCTGTCGGTGGACGATTTTGGCACCGGTTATTCCTCGCTGTCGCAGTTACGCACACTGCCCGTGCAGGAGCTGAAAATCGACAAGTCGTTCGTGCTGAAGCTGGATTCCGAGCCCCAGGACCAGCTGATTGTCCGGTCCACCATCGAGATGGCCCATGGTCTGGGGCTGAAAGTGGTGGCGGAAGGCATTGAAAACCATAATACGTGGCAGCTCCTGCAGCGTTGGGGCTGTAACCTCGGACAGGGCTTTTACCTGAGTCGGCCCGTAGCAGCAGCCGATCTGGCGGAGACCGTCAGAAAGCTGGCCGAGCGTGAACCGGAATTGAGCGAAACAAAACGGGAGTACACCGGATGATGATCCGACCCCTCGTCGTGCTAACGCTGGCGCTTTGGGCGGCTCCTTCGGCCTTTGCCGACATCGGCAGCCGGATCTGGGCCACGGGTGGTGTCACAACCATCGAGGGCGCCGCCGGTGGCGGCCTCGTGCCCTGGGCCCTGCTGGGCAGTTACGCCAGCGACCGGGAGTGGGGCGGCACGCTCACCCTGAGCCGGGCCGAGGTGGATGATTACAGCCTGTCGGTCACCGGGGCCGGCCTGAACTGGAACAACCGGATTGAGGTAACGGTGGCCCGCCAGACCCTGGATCTGGACAGCCTGGTGTTCACCCTCAAGAACGGCTTCGGGCTGGAACAGGACGAACTGAACCAGGATATTTTCGGGGCCAAGCTGCGGCTGTTCGGAGATGTTCTTTATAGCCCCTGGGGGCAGTGGTCTGCGGGCATCCAGCACAAGCGCCAAGGTGACTTCACGGTACCCTCGGCCATCGGCGCCCGGGACGACAGCGGCACCGATGTCTACTTCGGCGGCAGCAAGCTGTTCTTCGCCGCGGTGCTGAACCGCAACCTGCTGGTCAACGTGACCACCCGTGGCACCCGCGCCAACCAGGGCGGCCTGCTGGGGTTCGGCGGTGATCGCAACAACAGCTACGAGTGGATGGTGGAGGGCAGCGTGGGACTGTTTCTCAACCGCCAGTGGCTGGTGGGCGGGGAATACCGGCAAAAACCCGACAACCTGGGTTTTGCCGCCGAAGACGACTGGTGGGATGTGTTTGTGGCCTGGGTGCCAGACCGGCGCCTGGCCGTGACCGCGGCGCTGGTGAACCTGGGTGATGTGGCCACTCTGGAGGACCAGCAAGGGTTTTACCTGTCTCTGCAGGGGAGTTTCTGATGATGACCCGATTCACCGTACTGGCGGCAGCTCTGGTGCTCGCCGGCTGTCAGGCCCTGCAGGGCACACCCGAACCCACCCTCTACCAGCAACTGGGGGAACGGCAGGGTATTGCCCGGATTGTCGAGGATCTTTTGTATCGGATTGTGGAAGACGACCGCATCAACCATCAGTTCAAAGGGGTGAATGTGGCCCAGTTCCACCGTAACCTGACCGACCAGCTATGTGAGCTCAGCGGCGGCCCCTGCACCTACACTGGCCGCGAAATGCGGGAACTGCACGCAGACATGGCCATCACCGATACCCAGTTCAATGCCCTGGCTGAGCATCTGATCCTCGCCATGGAGGAAAACGATGTGCCCACCGGCGCCCAGAACCGGATGATCAAGCGCCTCGTTCCCCTGTATCCTGACATCCGCAACCTTTAACACCTGACACGGAGACCGGACCTTGCTCGAAAACGCTGACGTTGGAAAACTGATCATCCGCCTGACCCTGGGTGGCCTCATGCTGTTTCACGGCATTGCCAAGCTGCTCAACGGCATCGGCTTTATCGAGGGCGAACTGGCCAGTCATGGCCTGCCAACGGTGCTGGCCTATGGCGTGTATGTCGGCGAAGTGCTGGCGCCGCTGATGGTCATTCTCGGCTACCAGACCCGCATTGGCGCCCTGATCATCGTCTTCAACATGCTGTTTGCCATTGCCCTGGTACACGCGCACCAACTGCTGAGCCTCGGCGGCAACGGCGGCTGGGCACTGGAGCTCCAGGGCTTCTTCCTGTTCACGGCGGTGGCGGTCATTTTCCTCGGCCCGGGCCGCTACAAGCTCAAGAACTAGGCGCCACCGCCGCCCGAAAGCCCCGCGCTACCATCACGCGGTTGCGGCCCGCCGCCTTGGCGGCGTACAGGGCCTCATCCGCCTGGCGAATCAACTCCTGGGGTTCAAGATCGGCGGTGGGAATGAGCGTCGCCACCCCGACGCTGATGGTCAGGTGGACCGGCGCCATGTGCTCTCCGGAATAAACCGGAGACCGGGCCACCGCCAGCCGGACCCGCTCCGCCACGCGAACGGCGCCATCCTCGGGTGTGGCCGGCAGCAGGATGCTGAACTCCTCGCCACCGTATCGGGCCAGCAGATCCCCGGACCGCTGCACTTCTTCGGTGCACAGGCTGGCCACCTCTGTCAGGCAGTCATCGCCCACCAGATGGCCGTGGTCATCGTTGACCCGCTTGAAATGGTCGATATCGATCAGGAGCAGACTCAACGGGTGGCCCTGTCGCAGGGCGCGCTTCCACTCGTCGTCCAGCTTCTGGTCAAACCGGCGACGGTTGGCCACGTGAGTCAGTCCATCGGTCAGACTGATGGCCCTGAGCTGGTCATTGGCCCGCTCCAGCTCCTCAGTACGCTCCTGCACCCGCATCTCCAGGGTCTGGTTGGCCTGCTGCTGGATCACCAGCGCCTGCTCCTGGGCTTCCTGACGCCGACGACGTTCCAGGTTGATCCGGTAGGCCATGGCAAAGGACAGCAGGATCACTTCCAGGGCCACTCCCACCTGGGGCACGAACTCGGTGAGAAAACTGCGGGGCATGACCCCGAGTTTGCTGACCGCGAGGATCAGGTGGCCGATCAGCAGCGGCGTCCAGGCAAGCACGTAGAAGCCGCCAAGGACCTGCCCCTTGCGCCAGACGACCACCCCGATCAGCCAGGCCGCCGGTGTCATCACGGTGGCAAACACGCTGACCAGTACGATACCCGACTGATAAGGGCCGAACAGCCCGTAAAGGAAGCAGACAATGGCGATAACCCACGCCACCTGGATAAATCGGTAGCTGGGCTTACTGTACAGGCGTACGTTCAGGAATCTGAGGGTGAAATTAATGGCGAAGAACAGTGCCGCGCTGATTGCCGGCACTGTGAAATACTGGTTCAGGAAGGGCAGGTTGGGCCAGAGCCACTGGAACAGCAAGCCATGAAAATTGAGCTGGACCAGGCCGGTGGCGACCACCGTGAGCACGTACCAGAGATAGGTGGAGTGGCGCACAATCACGAACAGGAACAGGTTGTACAGCGCCATCGCCAGGATGATGCCCAGGAACGCCGTTTGCCAGCCGTAGGAGAGCTGTTCGTTGGCCAGGAACTGCGCCGACGGCGTGATCTCCACCGGAATCTGGACCGCGCCCAGAGTACTCACCCGGACATACGCCGTGGTCGGCTCGGTGTTAGAGGGCACCAGAAACACAAAATTGCGGTGGTAGATGGGTCGGCTTTCGAAGGGCAGGGTATCACCGGTCTGGTGACGCTCGACCACCTCCCCGTTGAGCACCCAGTACACCGATACTTCGTCCAGCAGGGGGTAGCCAACCTCAAGCACACGGTTGACCGGTTCCGGCGGCACCTCGACCTTCAGCCAGAAGCTGCCGTCGCTGAAGCCGCGATTGAAGATCTCATCGGCGCTGGACGTTTGCCAGGCGGCCGGCGGCAACGCCCGCACCTCCTGCAATGACAGCTCCCGGGCTGGGGCCTCCAGCCACTGGAACGCCACAGGCTCGGCCCACGCCGGCCCGGACAACGGCAGTACAAGCGAAACTATCAGAAGAAAGATGCAGAAAACCTGCCGCATCATAGCCGATTCCGGTTTCCGGGCCCGTCCGGTTGTTCTACACTTTCAGGCCCTGACTCAGTCGTTTGCATCCCTGCGGTTTTTTCCAGTGTAGACGGTTGCGCGCCGCACGTCCTCCATACTGCAGCGCCAGCATAACCCGACCCCCTAGAGGCCCCGAATGACAGAACGCAAGAATGACATCCGCCCCGGCCGCTACCGACATTACAAGGGCAAGGATTACGAGGTGCTTGGCATCGCCCGGCACAGCGAAACCGAGGAGCAGATGGTGGTGTACCGTTGCCTGTACGGCGATTACAGCCTTTGGGTGCGGCCCCTCGCCATGTTCCGGGAAACCGTGGAGGTGGCCGGTGAGCAGGTGCCCCGCTTTGCCCGCCTCGACCAGGACTGACCGTTACACAACCGCTTTGACTACCGCAGTCGTTTCCGGCACATTACCGCGCTTTTCATGATGCAGGTCCCCAAAAGGGGCCGGATCGTCCTCAATTCCTACCCGGAGTTTTGCCATGAATGCCGTTGTCGCCGCGGTCGCGATCATGCTCGCCCTGAGCCTGTGCCGCATCCACGTAGTTGTTGCCCTGATCATCGGTGCCGTTTCCGGCGGCCTGATTGCCGGGCTGTCCCTGGAAGCCACCATCGAAGCCTTCAATAACGGGCTGGGCGGCGGAGCCACCGTCGCTCTGTCCTACGCGACTCTCGGCGCCTTCGCCGTGGCCATCGGCAAGTCCGGCCTGGCCCACGCCCTGGCCGACAAGGCCCTGGCCCTGGTGGGCCGCCAGGACGAGGGCAGCGCCGGCAAAGGCGTGCGCTTTATGATCATCGGCCTGCTGCTGGCCATCGCCATCTCGTCCCAGAACGTCCTGCCGATCCACATTGCCTTCATTCCCCTGGTGGTGCCACCGTTGCTGTACGTGATGGCCAGACTGAACATGGATCGCCGCCTGGTGGCCTGCGTGCTCACCTTCGGGCTGATTACCCCATACATGTTCCTGCCCGTGGGGTTTGGCGGTATCTACCTGAACGAAATCCTGCTGGCCAAGGTCAGCGCCAACGGCGTCGATGCCGCCGGCCTGAACGTCATGAAAGCCATGGCCCTGCCGGCGCTGGGCATGTTGTGCGGGTTACTGATTGCAGTGTTCTTCAGCTACCGGAACGGTCGAAGCTATAACCTGGAAACCATCACCAAAGCGGAACGGGTGGACGCCCGCTACAGCCCACGCACTCTGGTGATGGCGCTGGTAGCCATTGTGACCGCATTTGTGGTGCAGCTCTGGCTGGGCTCCATGATTCTGGGCGCGCTGGCCGGTTTCGTGCTGTTCAACCTGTCCGGCGTGGTGCGCTGGAAAGAGGCCGACGACCTGTTTACCGAAGGCATGAAGATGCTCGCCATGATCGGATTCATCATGATCGCCGCCTCGGGCTTTGCCGAAGTGATGCGGGAAACCGGCGAGATCGCCAGCCTGGTGGACAGTTCGGTGGCGGCCATCGGCGAGAACAAGGCCATGGCGGCCCTGCTGATGCTGGTGGTCGGCCTGCTGATTACCATGGGTATCGGCTCGTCGTTCTCCACCATCCCCATCATCGCCGCCCTGTACGTGCCCCTGGCCCTGCAGCTGGGCTTCAGCCCCCTGGCCATCGTGGCTCTGGTGGGCACCGCCGGCGCGCTGGGCGATGCCGGCTCCCCGGCCTCCGACTCCACCCTGGGCCCCACCGCCGGCCTGAACGCCGACGGCCAGCACAACCACATCTGGGATACCGTGGTGCCCACGTTCCTGCACTACAACCTGCCGCTGCTCGCCTTCGGTTGGGTTGCGGCCATGGTTCTCTAGTTCGGAGTTTGCTGTTCCTCGTAGCCTGCTGGTTGGCGGGCTGCGAGGGGGCTGGGGGTCTTTTCCCCTTGGAAATGGAACTCGCTTCGCTCAGACATCCGTTTCTGGCGGGGAATAGACCCCCAACCCCCTCACGTCAGAACAAAACGATATTTCCAGGGATAAAGAATGAAAAACGGCTTTTGTCTCAAGCCGTTTTTCCTTGGAGGGTCTTTCTGGAAATCACTGGACAGTCCGGTCGAGAGGGTATGGGTGTGCTTTTCTGCCGGGAAAAAGATGTCTGAGCGAAGCGAGTTGTTTTTCCCAGAAGAAAAGCATGCCCATGGCCTCTCAGCCCGACCATTATCAGGCTGGGAAAGACAACTTACTCATCGTCGGCAGCGGACTTGAAAAACACCACCTGTTTGACGGTGTGATCATCCTCATTGCGACGCTTGTTCACCCGCGTCTCGAGCTCCGGATTGGCCGGCTGCTCGGTGTCGGACATGGCATCGGTAAAGCCGCAGGCCACACATTCGCGCACCTGCTCATCGTCGTCGGTGGTGAACATCATGATCTTGTCCATTTCCGCACAGCGAGGACAGACCGCACCGGCGATAAAGCGTTTTGGACTCGCCATAAAAAACTCCCGTAACTTTGGGCAGTGGTTGTCGGGTTACGGCCGTGGGCCTAACCCGACACCACTCGGTATCAGGCGGCTTCGTCCGTGATGCCGGTCTGTTTGAGCAGCGCATCCACCTGGGGTTCCCGACCGCGGAACGCCTTGAACAGTTCCATGGGTTCCTGTGAGCCGCCTTTCTCCAGAATGTTGTGGAGGAAGGCCTTGCCGGTGTCCGGGTCGAAGATGCCTTTCTCCTCGAACAATGAGAAGGCATCGGCCGCCAGCACTTCCGCCCACTTGTAGCTGTAGTAGCCCGCCGCGTAACCGCCGGCGAAAATGTGCGAGAAGGCGTTCGGGAAGCGGTTGAATTCCGGGGCTTCCACCACCGCAATCTCACTGCGCACCTTGCGGTGCATATCCAGCGGGTTGGTGGGGGCCTCGTCGGTGAATTCCGCGTGCAGGCGGAAGTCGAACAGGGAGAATTCCAGCTGGCGCACCATGGCCATGCCGGACTGGAAGTTCTTGGCCGCCAGCAGCTTCTGCAGCAGATCCTCCGGCAGCGGCTCCCCGGTTTCGTGGTGGGAGGCAATCAGCGCCAGGGATTCCGGGTTCCAGCACCAGTTTTCCAGGAACTGGCTGGGCAGCTCCACCGCGTCCCAGGCCACGCCGTTGATGCCGGACACGTCCAGCACATCCACCTGGGTGAGCATGTGGTGCAGGCCGTGGCCGAATTCGTGGAACAGGGTGGTGACCTCGTCGTGCGTGAGCAGCGAGGGCTTGCCGTTCACCGGCGGGGTGAAGTTGCAGGTGAGGAAGGCCACCGGCAGCTGCACCTGGCCACGGAGGTTACGCCAGCGCACCCGGCAGTCGGCCATCCAGGCACCGCCGCGCTTGCCCTGGCGGGCAAACAGGTCCAGGTAGAACCAGGCCAGGGGCTCGCCGTTGCGGCTGATGCAATACGCCGCGGCGTCCTCGTGCCAGGTTTCCACCTCGGGTTTCGCCTCGATCTGTACGTCGAACAGCTTCTCCGCCACCCGGAACAGGCCAGGCACTACCTTGTTCACCGGGAACCAGGGGCGCAGGGTTTCCGGGGAGATGTCGTAGCGGGCCTGGCGCAGCTTCTCGCTGTAGTAGCCCACGTCCCAGGCCTGCAGATCCTCAACCCCGTACTCGTCCTTTGCGAACGCCTTGAGCTCGGCGAACTCTTTCTCGGCCTGGGGTTTGGATTTGGCCGCCAGCTGGTTCAGGAATTCGAGCACTTCGTCGCTGCTGCGGGCCATTTTGGTGGCCAGGGAGCGCTCGGCGTAGTTGTTGAAGCCCAGGAGTTTGGCCTGAGCGTGGCGGCGCTTGAGGATTTCGGCCATTACCGGGGTGTTGTCCCACTGGCCGGCGTCAGGGCCCTGGTCGGAGGCGCGGGTTACGAAGGCTTCGTAGACTTCGCGGCGCAGGTCCCGGTTGTCGCAGTAGGTCATCACCGGGTAGAAGCTCGGGAAGTCCAGGGTGATCACGTAGCCGTCCAGCTCTTTCTGCCGGGCCGCCTGTTTGGCGCTCTCGATGGCGGTCTCTGGCACGCCGGCCAGCTGGTCGACGTCGGTGATGTGCTTGTACCAGTGCTGGGTGGCATCCAGTACGTTGTCGCTGAACTTGTTGGACAGCTCGGAGAGCTCCCGGGACAATTCGGCGTACTGTTTTTTCTTGTCCGCGGGCAGATCCACGCCGCCCAGGTGGAAATCCCTCAGGGTGTTTTCCACGGCCTTGCGCTGGGCTTCTGTAAGATCCTTGAAATCCGGCCGTTCGGCCAGTTTCTTCCAGGCGTTGCACAGGGTCTCATTCTGGCTGACTTCGGTGCTGTATTCGGTCAGCTTTTCCAGGCAGCGCTTGTAGACCTGGCGCAATTCGTCGTTGTTCATCACGCCGTTAAGGTGCGAGATCACGGACCAGGCGCGGCTCAGTTTGTCGTCCAGGGCCTGTACCGGCTGGGCCAGGGTTTCCCATGTGGGGTCTTCCTGTTCGGCCAGTTGGCTGATCTTCATCCGGTTTTCACTGAGAATCTGGTCGATGGCCGTTTCCATGTGCTCGGTGCGGACATGGTCAAACTTCGGCAACAGGTCGTCAGTCAGTAACGGGTTATTCATAGGTCCCCTTCTCAGCTGGTCGAATCTTGGGTAGTTTCAGTTTGTGTAAGTCCGAGGTTGGCACCTGTGGGTGAGGCCTTTCCAAAACTCGCTCCTGGCGGCACATCCCTGTGACGCTTGACTGTCGCCATCCCTGGCGACAGACAGTTTTGGAAAGGCCTCACCCACAGGCGCCTCGGGCCTCCGGGTAAATCCATAGCAGGTACTATGTAATGACGAATATACGCGCGCACAAGGGCACTACGCCATATTTTGGGGAACGGGCCTGGGTGGATCCAAGTGCCGTGGTGATTGGCAATGTTAAAACCGGTGATGATGTTTCCATATGGCCAATGACCGTGGTGCGGGGCGATATGCATGAAATTCGCATTGGCCATCGTTGCAGCATCCAGGATGGCTCGGTGCTGCACATCACCCACGCCAGTGACTACAACCCCGGCGGCTATCCGCTCACGCTCGGTGACGATGTGACCGTGGGCCACAAGGCGCTGCTGCATGGCTGCACCATTGGTAGCCGGGTGCTGGTGGGCATGGGCTGTATCATCATGGACGGGGCCGTGGTGGAGGACGAGGTGATCGTGGCTGCCGGCTGTCTGGTACCACCGGGGAAGACCCTGGAGTCCGGGCATCTCTACGTCGGCTCGCCGTGCAAGAAGGCGAGGGCGCTGACAGAGAAGGAACGGAGCTTTTTTACCTACACCGCCGCCAATTATGTCCGGCTGAAGGATGAGTACCTTAACGATCAGTAAACCAGTGGTCTGAAGCCGGTCTCCACGGCGTATCAGAGTTTACGCCCGAGTCTTCCCTGACAGGCCGGTTATCGCTGACCGCAGTTCGTACTGCTGCAAGGCACCTGGTCGGGAATCTGGCTCGGAATGTGGAGAGCGGAGACCATCGTGGATACGCCAGATCAACCCTATTTGCGCGCACTTCTGTATTTGCAGGCGGCCGGTCATGAGACAGACCCGGGAACGCGAGTACAGCTGCAACGGCTGCTCGCTGACGACGCAGCACGGCAGGCAGCGGAGCCGCTGGAACAGCTATCCGGTACCCTCGGCCTGTCGCCCCCTCCCCGCAGTCAGCGGTTGCCCCCGATTGCACGGTCCAGCATGGGCTATCCCGAATGAGCCGCAGCGGTTGCTGGCGGCCGGTGGCCTTTCGCCGGCGCCTGCTACTGGCAACGCTGGTGGCTGGCCAGACGGCAACTGGGCTGTGGCTGTTCGCAGGCACTCTGCCGGAACCCGCCCAGGGCTGGGCGGTGCCGGCGCTGATGACGGTGTTTGGCGTTCTGTTTGCCTGGATTGGCCTGGGTTTCTGGACCGCCGTCTTTGGCTTCGTGGCGCTGCGCCGGGGCGGGGATCCCTGGAGTCTGGCCCGAGCCACGCCCCACCCGCATTCGCAAGCCGGCTCCCTGCCAGCCACGGCACTGGTGATGCCAATCTGCCACGAACCGGTACAGCGAACCCTCGCCGGGCTGCGTGCCATTTACCAGGATATGCAGTCCCGCGGCGAAATTATGGACTGCTATGTGCTGTCCGACAGTCAGGATCCGGAAGTCTGGCTGGAGGAACAGGCCGCCTGCGCCCGGCTCTGCGATGAGCTGGACGCCCACGGCAGGCTGTTCTATCGGCGTCGCACCCTCAACCTGAACCACAAGAGCGGCAACATCGCCGATTTCCTGCGTCGCTGGGGGCGCCTGTACCGGTACATGATCGTGCTGGACGCCGACAGCCTGCTCACGGGCGATTGTGTCCGGCGGCTGGTGCTCCTGATGGAATCCCGGCCCCAGGCAGGCATTATCCAGACCGCGCCGCGCCTGGCTCGGGCCGATACCCGCTTCGCCCGTCTGCAGCAGTTCGCCAACCGCTGCTACTGCCGGCTCTTCGCCGCCGGCCTTGCGGCCATTCAGTTGGGGGATGCCGCCTATTGGGGCCACAACGCGATTATCCGGGTGGCCCCGTTCATACGGCATTGCGGCCTGCGCCGTCTCCGGGGGCCCGGTCTCTTTCGGGGCTCTGTGCTCAGTCACGATTTCGTGGAAGCGGCACTGATGGGCCGGGCCGGCTATGAAGTCTGGCTGGAGCCGGCCATTGGCGGCAGTTATGAAGAGTCGCCGCCCACGCTGGCCGACGATCTGCGGCGGGACCGACGCTGGTGCCGTGGCAACCTGCAGCATCTCTGGCTGCTCGCCACCCTTGGGCGTCTGAGGTTCGCACACCGCATGGCCCTGGCGACCGGCATTCTCTCGTTTCTGGCCTCGCCCCTGTGGCTGTTGTTTCTGGCCCTTTCCGGATACGTCGCCTCCATGCCCCTCGCCCCGTCTCCGGCGCTGCCCGGCATACTGGCCGGTGGCAGTACGGGGTCGGCCGGAGGGCTGGTGCTGATTGCGATGACAGCGCTGCTGCTGTTCGGGCCCCGCATTCTGGCGGTCGTCGACCAACTGCTGGCAGGCCGAGCCGCCCGTTTCGGCGGAACCGTGCGTCTGTGGATGAACACGCTGGTCGAAACCATACTGGCACTGGTGCTGGCGCCGGCACGCATGCTCTGCCACACCGGCCACGTACTCGGCGCATTGATGAACCTGAAGGTGGCCTGGCAGGGCCAGAATCGAGCGGGCCACACCCGATTGGGGTTCGGCCTGCGCCAGGTTGTTCTGCCCCTGGTTGCAGCTGCCGGAGTGCTGGTACTGGTACAGTTGCACGCACCGGGCCTGACACCCTGGGCCCTGCCGGTCGTGGCGCCGGTGCTGCTGATGCCCTGCCTGGCCCGGTGGCTGAGCCGCCCGGCTGCTCCCGGTCTCTGGCTCAGGGTGCCGGAAGACACCGCCACCTCAAGCCTGCTGGAAGCCGCCGACTCAGCACCTCCACTGGCCCGTCGCTGGCAGGACCTGAGCTGGTTTGAACAGGCGGTACTGACTCCGCACCAGCCCCGGTTCACTCCGCCGCGTCAGGCCGATATGACCGGTCGCAAGGGAGCCGCACTGCAGGCGCTGGTTGATCGTTGCGTCAGTGGGGGCGCGGCTGCCCTCGGCAACAGCGAGCGCAGCCGGATCTGCGACCATCCCGGGGCTCTGGCGGAGCTCCACCGGCATGCCTGGTCGGCGGCGCCCGGCACACCCTGGCGGGAAACACTGCATCGCCTGGCCCAGGCAATCCGCGAGCACCCGCCGGAACAGACCAAGGCGCAACCGGTAACATACGAGCAACCGCTATGTCTCGACACCGTCTCCTGATCAGCCTGGTGCTGCTCAACGGGCTGCTGCTGGTTCCGGCCCTGGCCCTGCCCGGCAACAACCCGGTGCTTGCCGTGGAGGCACTCGTGGTCTGGGCGGCCCTGTGCGGGCTGACGCAACACCGCCAGCGATTGAGTTCGGTGCTGGCTGCCGTCTATGCCCTGCTGGTCTTGCTGGTGCTGGCGGACGCTCTGATCCGGCAGAGTCTCGGCCGGGGCCTGAACCTGTACCTGGAAATCGGGCTACTGGACGCCACCTGGAACCTGCTGACTACCAACCTGGGCCCGGCACTGGCTGTGGCTGGGCTGCTGTTCCTGGCTATAGCGCTGGTGGCGCTCGGCTGGTTGTTCCGGTGCCTGCTCGGCCAGGTGGGCCAGCACGCACCCCGACAAATGAGCAAGCCCCTTTGGCTGATGGCCGGGCTGGCTGCTGCCGGCTCCGTCACACCCTGGATCGGCAGCCCTGCATGGGCGCTGGTTGCCCATCAGGCCTCTCTGGTCCATCAGACCCATAACACCCAGCAGGCGTTTGCCAGCGAGTTGGGCACGGGTTCCGGGGGGCAGCGCCAGGCCAGCCCTCTGGCGCAGCTCGCCGGCCGGGACGTGATCTTCGGTTTCGTGGAATCCTATGGCATCTCGGCGCTCGCCGATGACCGATACCGGCCCCTGACCCAGCCCGCCCTCGACACGCTGGCCCGGGAACTGAAAGCCGCCGGGCTGACCGTGGCTACCGGGCGGCTGCAATCGCCGATCCAGGGGGGCCAATCGTGGCTGGGCCACACCTCGGTACTCAGCGGACTTTGGATTGGCAACCAGCTTGCCTACGAAACGCTCCTGAGTAGCGGCTACAGCACCCTGATTGACGATTTTCGCAGCACCGGGCATCGCACTCTGGCCATCATGCCGGCGATCACCCAGCCCTGGCCGGAGGGTCGCCTGCTCGGCTACAGCCAGATCTACGACCATGACGACCTCGGCTACCTGGGCCCGGCCTTCAACTGGGTCACCATGCCCGACCAGTACACCTGGTACCGGTTCCAGCAGCTGCGCCAGGGCAGTGATCGGCCGGTATTCGCCGAGTTGGCGCTGATCAGCAGTCACGCGCCCTGGGTGCCCATCCTGCCGGTGCTGGAGGACTGGGAGGCCATCGGTCGCGGTGAGATCTTCCAGCGCTGGCAGGGGGCGGGCGAAGCCCCGGTGTCACTGTGGCGGGACCCGGACAGGGTTCGACTGCACTATGGCCAGGCCATTGCCTATGCCCTGGCCACCGCCGGCGGGTTTGCCGGCCGTTACCTGGGCGATAGCGCCTTGTTGATCCTGCTCGGGGACCACCAGCCCGCGCCACTGATCACCGGCGAGGGCGCGAGCCGAGATGTGGTGGTTCACGTGATCAGTGCCGACCCGGCCCTGGTAGCGCCGTTCCTGTCCGGTCAGTTGCCCGGATTCCGGCCCGGCGTCTGGCCGGATCTGCGCACCGCAGGCGCCCCCATGAGCCGGTTCCGCGCCTTCCTGCACGACCAGTTCGGCGACTCCTGAAGGCCAGATTTCACGCCTCAACCAATGGTTTGACGGGGATCAAAATTCCACCAGTTAGCCCCTTGAAAACCTGCAGGCTGTACTTAAATTGCAAGATAGCAGAGGTTCACGGATATCCGGTCGGCTGGCGCCACCGACAGGGAGCAGTTCCGCGATCGAAGCTGATGTTCAACCATTCAGATTCGTTTCGTTGAAAAGGAGGGATGCATTATGAGCACTCTTACACGCTGGAATCCGGTCAATGAGTTTGAAGACCTGATGAACCGCTACAATCGCATGTTCGGCCTGACCCGGCCCGCCGAGCGGGAAGGCAAGGATCTGTTCAGTCGCAGCGACTGGGCGCCGGCGGTCGACATCAAGGAGACCCCGGAAGCCTTCACCATTGAGGCGGAATTGCCAGGCATGTCCCGGGAGGACGTCAAAGTGACCGTCCATGAGGGCGTGCTGAGCATTCAGGGTGAGCGCAAGAACGAAGAGGAAACCAAGGACAAGAAGCATCATCGGATTGAGCGCTTCTACGGCAGCTTTCTGCGCCGCTTCACGTTGCCGGACAACGTGGACGAAAACAGCGTGAAGGCCAGCTTCAAGGACGGCATGCTGACCCTGACCCTGCAGAAGGCTGAACCGAAAGAGCCCAAGGCGATTGAGGTCGACGTCCACTGAGGGGCTGCGACCTCACGCCCGAAACCCGCGCCGCGCCGGAGTCAGTCTCCGGCGGCGGCTGTTTTTTGCGCACCAGCCTGTTCCAGGGCGCGGGCGTAATCAACGCTCCGTCGATGCTCGGAAATCAGGTCCAGAATGGTGCCGCCTTCCGGCCCCACCGCGTTCAGATCACGGCCAGCGGCCACAAAGAAACCGATAAAGCGCTCGAAATCCTCGGCCCGCATGGCCTGATAGGCTCTCAACAGGGCGTGATAGTCGGCATTGATGGCACGGTCCCACGGCTGGAGGTCCAGAAAGCTCCTGACCCGCTCATCGCTCCATTCCTCGCCAATGACCTTGGGTTTGTCTGGTCCACTCATATGCTGTTTTGCTCCGCTGTGCCTGTGAATAATCGGGCGCACAGTATAAGGCCCTGAAAGCACTTCAGTTATATGGATTGCGCATGAGCAACTGCCGGCCCGGCATAAGGCTCAGGGCCTGATCTCCACCGGCAGCTCCCCCGCCGGAAGCTGATCGCTGCACTCGGGATTGCGAATGGCAATTTCCACCCGGCGGTTCAACGCGCGGTTTTCCGGCGAGTCGTTGGGCGCAAGCGGATTGGTCTCCGCCCGACCCGCCGCCACCACCCGTTCGGCCGGCACCTGCCGGTTCATTACCAGCTCGTGGACCACCGATACGGCCCGGGCAGCCGAGAGGTCCCAGTTGGAACGGTAGCGTTCGCTGGAGATCGGTCGGTTGTCTGTGTACCCGGACACCAGAATGTCTCCCTCACAGGCGGACAACACCTCCACCACCCGTTCTATGATCGGAATCATCTCCGGCTTGATGGCCGCCTCCCCCGAGCGGAACGTGGCTTCCTCGGAGAAACGGATGACCACCTGGCTTTGATCATAGTTGACGCTCAGGGCCTTGGACGCCACCTCCGATTCCAGTTCACGGATCATCCGGCTGGCCAGATCAATCACCCCGCCGGGCACCTGCGTGGGGGCACTGCCGTCGGCGCGTTCATCGATGAATTCCGGTTCCCTGGCCTGGGATTCGACCGGTTCGGGCAGCGATACGGTCTCGGACTCGATCATGGTCAGGGGCGAGCCACCGATGTCCTCCGCCAGCACGTTGCTGGAACCAAAGGCCACCGCCATGGAGTTGGCCATGGCCCGGTATTTTTCCACGTCCATTTCCGCAAAGGAGAGCAACAGGATAAAGAAGGTGAGCAGCAGGGTGGCCAGGTCGGCAAAGGTGACAATCCAGGCCGGCGTCTGGCTCTGTAGCCGTTTCCTGTTGCGCTTCTGCACCAGTTCCAAGGGCTCAGGCCTCCCGCTCTGGCGCCAGTCCGGTGCGCTGCTCGGGTACCACGAACGACGACAGCAGTTCGGTCATGACCCTCGGATTCTCGCCGCGCATGATGTTCTTGATCGAGGTGATGATCAGCATCTGGTTGCGGGCCTCGTCCTCCGCCTTCAACTGAAGCTTGTCGGCCAGCGGCAGGGCAATGAGCTGGGCGATGAAAGCGCCGTACAGGGTGGTCAGCAGGGCGATGGCCATGGCCGGACCAATCGAGGAGGGGTCATCGAGGGTGTTGAGCATCTGCACCAGCCCCACCAGGGTTCCCAGCATGCCGATGGCCGGCGCCGACTCTCCGATGCCCCGGAACACCCGTTCCGCCACTTCGTACCGCTCCGCGGTCTGCTGGGTTTCCTGCGCCAGCGCTTCCTCCACCAGCTCCGGGGGATGGCCGTCCACACACAGGTTGATCGCCTTCTGCAGAAACTCGTTGTTGGTCTGGTGATTTTCCAGGCCCAGGATGCCCTCTTTCCGGACTACCTGGGCAAGCACGCCGACCTCCCGGATGAGCTCGGTGGGCCGGGGCATCCGGTCGGTGAAGGCTGCCGACATGGCCAGGCGGAAGGCACTCATCACCGACGCCATGCGGAATTTAACCAGGGTCACCGCAAAGGTGCCGCCCAGCACGATGGCCAGCCCCGGCAGGTTCAGGAAGGTAAGGAAGGAGGCGTTGGCAAGCATGGCCAGAAGGACAATAAGAACGCCTGCCACCAGCCCCACAAGGGTAAGAATATCCATGGACAATCCCTACGGAAGGTTGACCCTGAGCATAGCCCATTCCCGGCCGTGAGGCTCAGTCATTGCGCAGCTGCTCGACCACGGGCAGGGTAGCCGGGCTCACGCCCCGCCAGATCCGGAACGATTCCGCCGCCTGCTCCACCAGCATACCAAGCCCGTCGTGAACGATCTGTGCACCCTGTTCCAGCGCCCACTGGTTGAACGTGGTGGTCTGCAGGGAATACATCATGTCGTAAACCACCGTGCGCTCGCCGATTACCCTGGGCGACAAGGGCGGCAGGTCGCCCTGCAAACTGGCACTGGTGCCGTTGATGATCAGATCGAAGGGCTCCGTCGGCTGCTCAAACCCGCACGCGTCCAGACGGGCCGCACCTGCCACCGGGGCAAACAGCGACACCAGGGCTTCGGCCCGGGCGAGGGTGCGGTTGGCGATGGTCACCGACGCCGGCCCTTCCGCCAGAATCGGGCCCAGCACGCCCCGCACCGCACCACCGGCGCCCAGCACCAGGATACGGGCACCGGCCAGGGTAACGCCGTGGTTATCAACCAGATCGCGAACAATGCCACAGCCGTCGGTGTTATCCGCGGTGAGCAGTCCCTGCTCGTCGAGGAACAGGGTATTGGCGGCGCCCGCCTTCTCGGCCCGCTCGGTCCGCCGCTTGGCCAGGTTCCAGGCTTCCTCCTTGAACGGCACGGTGACGTTGAGGCCTTTGCCGCCGCGCTCGAAAAACTGCGTAACGGTACCGGCAAAGTCCTCCAGCGGCGCCTGGATGGCCGTGTATTCAACAGGTTCGCCGGTTTCCCGGGCAAACAGGCTGTGAATGCGGGGAGATTTGCTGTGGCTGATGGGGTTGCCAACAACCGCGTACAGATCATTCTTCATGGCTTGTCTCCAGCCAGTCCCGACCGGTGAGGAAGTAATCCGTCAGCCGGGCCTCTTCCGAGCCCGCCTCCGGCGTCCGGCTGTAATCCCAGCGCACCAGAGGCGGCAGTGACATCAGGATGGATTCGGTGCGACCGCCGGACTGCAGCCCGAACAGGGTACCCCGGTCATACACCAGGTTGAACTCGACATAGCGACCCCGTCGATAGAGCTGGAAGTTGCGCTCTCGCTCGCCCCAGGGCTGATTCATGCGGCGGCGGACAATGGGTTCGTAGGCCTCGATGTAGCTGTCGCCCACGGCCTTCATCAGGCCAAAGTCCTGCTCGAAATTGCCGGTGTTGTGGTCATCAAAAAACAGGCCACCGACGCCCCGGGGTTCGTCCCGGTGCTTCAGGTAGAAGTAATCGTCGCACCAGTGCTTGAATCGGTGGTAAGTACCCTCGCCGAATGGTTCGCAGGCATCGCGGGCGGTGCGATGCCAGTGCACGCAGTCGTCCTCAAAGCCGTAATAGGGCGTCAGGTCGTAGCCACCGCCAAACCAGTAAACCGGCTCGCCGTCTGCCGGCGTGGCAATAAAGAACCGGACGTTGGCGTGAGAGGTGGGCACATAGGGGTTGTGCGGGTGAATCACCAGCGACACACCCATGGCCTGCCAGGGCGCGCCCGCCAGGTGCGGGCGATGCGCCGTGGCGGACGCCGGCATGGTTTCGCCCATCACGTGGGAGAAATTGACGCCGCCTTTCTCGAACACACGCCCCTCGGTGATCACGCGGCTGACGCCTCCGCCCCCTTCGGGCCGATCCCAGGCGTCGCGTATGAACGATGCCCCGCCGTCCACCGCCTCGAGGCGACGGCAAATCGACTCCTGGAGGCCCAGCAGGTACTGCTTGACCGCCTCGCTATCCGGTTGCTGTGCCATAAACTGCTCCTAGCGAAGTTGCTGACCGCTGACAATATCAATAATACGGCTGGGTTTGCGATTGCCACCCAGGGCGCCGGGCACAATCCAGTCGAGGCGGTCGTCGAAATAGCGGCGCACCTGCCAGATGTGTCGGGCGGGCTGGCGGCCAGCCGGATTGCAGGAGGTCGACACCAGCGGCATGCCCGCGACCTCACACAACGCCCGCACCACAGGATGATCGCTCACCCGGACCGCGATGGAAACGTGCCGGCCACGAACCCATTCGGGGATCTGTCGGTTTACATCCGGCAACAGACAGGTGACAGGACCCGGCCAGTGCCGCTCGGCTTCCCGGCGCAGGCTCTCGGGGAGAGGGTCGAGCAGAAAGTGGATCTGTTCCACGGATGAAGCCACCAGAATCACACCTTTTTCCACAGGGCGCTGCTTGAGCTCAAGGAGGTGCGCCACCGCGTCCCGATCCCAGGGGTCACACCCCAGTCCCCAGACCGCTTCGGTAGGATAGGCAATCACACCGCCACCCAGGACGGTACGGCGGGCACAGTGCAGTTGCCAGTCAGAGAGCGGCTTGCTGTCGCAGTGGGTCACGGAGTTCACATCACCTTGGCCGGGATCCATGGGTGCACCCAGTTCAGACGATCTTCTGATAGCCCCCCGGGGCGGAACTGGCCAGCCCCTCAAGTTCCAGGAGCAGCAGTGCCTGCATGAGCTGATCGGCGGGGAGACCGGTGGCTGAACTGAGTGCATCGGTTGACTGCGGATCATACCCTAAAGCCTCCAGGACCGCGATTTCCCTGCGCTCAAGCCCCGCCTGCGACTGTTTCGGAGCGGTCTCGCTGGCCTCAGCGCTCCCCGACGCCGACGACCACCAGGCCCCCAATTCTTCCAGAATATCGTCGACCGTTTCCACCAGGCGTGCGCCCTGCTTGATCAGGTGGTGGCAACCGCGAGCGACCGGGCTGTGGACCGAACCGGGTATGGCAAAGACTTCCCGGCCCTGCTCCAGGGCCATCCGCGCGGTGATCAGGGAGCCGCTGCGCAGACCCGCCTCCACCACCAGGATGCCCCGACTCAGTCCACTGATAATCCGGTTTCGCTGGGGGAAGTGGGCCGCCCTGGCGGGTGTGCCGGGCGGATACTCCGAGACAATCAGCCCGTCTGCGATTACCCGCTCGCCCAAACGCCGATGCTGGTGGGGATAAATCCGGTCAAGGCCGCAGCCAATCACCGCAATGGTCGGGTGCCCGGCGTCCAGGGCACCGGCATGGGCAGCGCCGTCGATGCCCAGGGCCAGACCGCTGGTCACCAGCAATTGCCGGTTCGCGAGCTCGGCGGCAAAACGTCGGGCATGATCCAACCCCGCAGGCGTGGCCTTGCGGCTGCCGACGATGCCGATCTGCTCCCGGCTCAGCAGACGGGTATCGCCCCGGGCATACAGCACCAGGGGCGCGTCGTGGATGTGTCGCAACGGATCGGGGTAATCCCCGTGCTGCCAGGTTACGGTAGCAATGCCGTGATGCTGGCATCGTTCCAGAATAGTGCGGGTTTCTGCCACCGCAGGATGGCGCTCGTCGCGATCCTGCCAGGCGCGGATGGCCGCCAGGCTGTCGTCGTCCAGACCCAGGGCCGTGAGGGTGGCCGTGTTCATGGCCAGTAACCGGACCGGATCGGCAATCTCGGCCACCAGCGCCCGGCGTCGAACGCGGCCGCAGTGGGGCAGGCAGGTCAGAAAAATCCAGGGAGCTTCCGGGGAAGTAAACACGATGTCGTCCTTGAAAACAGAAAAGCCGGACCATCCTGGTCCGGCACATTCAATACAGCGGTTGGCGAAGGCTCAGGGGTTGGTAACCTTGTCACCAACCTCCAGCGCCTGGGTGGCCTGCAGCACCAGACCGTAGCTCATTTTCTCATAGGCCTGGAACACCATCAGCAGCCCGGCACGCTCCGAAGGCAGCTCGATGGTTTCACCGGTCACCGGATCACGAACCAGGTTTCCGCTCTGCAGCACCGCCATCACATTGCCCGATTCCAGACCATCGCGGGTACCACGGTTGATGGCCACCACGTCATACTGGCCGATCTGGGTAACACCGCCATCCACCGCGATCATCTGCCCTTCGACCTTCTGATCGGGCGCGCTGGGTACGAAACTGGTGGCAATGGGGCGGTTAACGTTGGTCAGCAGACGGTCGCCAATCCGCACTTCCTGATTGGTGGAAGTCAGGTCCACGGTGAGGACATCGCCATTTTCCGCCGCCACCGAGCCGGCGCCGATGCTCTTCGCTTCCAGGCCGAGAAACTCGCCGGTCTCCGGATCACGGAATTCCTTGCTGCGACGGAACACGCCCACCTTGTCGGCCGGCTTCTTGCCCCGGGCATACAGCCGGTCACCGGCGCCCGTAATAATGCGGCCGTCCTCGCCCTCAAGCACGTAAGGCGCGCCCTGGAGTTCTTCCGGGCTGACAATGCGGGTGTCGGTCAGGAAACTGCCAATGGCGTCGAGCGGTATGGCGGGAATCGGGGTATCGATCGGCTCGGAGCGCACCTTCGGCGACAGCTTCACCACATCACTGGTCGCCACCTTGGTAATGCGGGGCTTGCCGTCGATATAAACCAGGGCCAGCTGGTCGCCCGGGTAAATCAGGTGCGGGTTGGCCACCTGGGGATTCACGTGCCAGATCTCCGGCCAATACCAGGGGTTGTTCAAAAACCGGGCGGAGATGTCCCAGAGGGTGTCACCCTTCACAACGGTGTAACGATCGGGATGGTCAGACCGCAGCTCCGGTGCAGCATGGGCCCAGGAGGTGATAAGCAGCGTTGTTGCTGCCAGAGCGTACAGCAGTTTCCTCATTGTGTAAGTCCTTGATCGCGTGCCTTGATTCTTTGCATTCTTTTCGGATGCAGTCAGTTTTCTGCAGCTTATTACGATGCTATTCCAGTTACTATAGAAGAAGTCTCGCAAATTGTGATGTTATCTTTTGTTCTTCCAGTAAATTCTACGGCGTCGACGAAAGATTTTAACTATTGACTGATCAGTTTGTACTCAATCGGCGAATTGTTGGATAATACCGTCATGCCGATCACAGAGCCCGTCGCGCGTTGAAAGCGGCGGACCTGCCCCGATAATAGTAGAGGCAGGGTAGAAAATGTCGCAGTACGCCGTCGCAAATCGGAGACCGTTTTCACACGGTTACAAAAGTTAAACGAGCGGCTCGCGCGCGGCACCGGAACGTCGGATCACATTCAGAGCACCAGGTTTAGATACAGCCCTATGATACTAGAGATTCTCGAATACCCGGATCCCCGTTTGCGCACCATCGCCAAACCGGTGGAAGAAGTGACAGACGCCGATCGCAAGCTGATCGACGACATGTTCGAGACCATGTACGATGCGCCCGGTATCGGTCTGGCAGCCACCCAGGTGAACGTGCACAAACAGATCATCGTGATGGATCTCTCGGAGGACAAGAGCGAGCCCCGGGTGTTCATCAACCCGAAGGTGACTGTTCTGGATGGCGAGAAAGAGGCCATGCAGGAGGGCTGCCTGTCGGTGCCCGGCTTCTACGAAGATGTGGAGCGCATCGAGCACTGCCTGATCAAGGCCCTCGACCGGGACGGAAAGCCGTTCGAGCTTGAGGCTCGCGGCCTGCTGGCGGTATGCATCCAGCACGAGATGGATCACCTGAACGGCAAGCTGTTCGTGGACTACCTGAGTTCGCTCAAGCGCAACCGTATCCGCAAGAAGCTGGAAAAGCTGCACAAGAAAAGCGCCTGATTTACCAGCGGGCGTTCGCCAGAACCAGACATTGCGCCGGACCGGGTCACGACCCGGTCTTTTCGTATACAACGGAACAGAGATCACATCACCGTGCGACTTGTTTTTGCGGGCACCCCGGATTTCGCGGCCGAAGCACTGAAGGCCCTGATAGCGGCCGGCCACACCCTCGTTGGCGTTTACTCCCAACCGGATCGGCCCGCTGGTCGGGGGCGCAAACTCCAGCCCAGCCCCGTGAAGCAGGTAGCCCTGGACCACGACATCCCGGTGTTCCAGCCGGAAACCCTGAAAACCCCCGAAGCCCAGCAGGAGCTCGCCAGTCTCGAACCCGAGGTCATGGTTGTAGCCGCCTACGGGCTGATTTTACCCAAAGCGGTTCTGGACATACCGGAACACGGCTGCCTGAACATCCATGCCTCCCTGCTGCCCCGGTGGCGCGGTGCGGCGCCCATCCAGCGGGCCATTGCCGCCGGCGATGCCGAAACCGGCATTACCATCATGCAGATGGACGAAGGCCTGGACACCGGTGCCATGCTGCTGAAGTCCATCACCCCCATTAACGCCGACGATACCGGTGGCAGCCTCCATGACCGCCTGGCGGAGCTGGGTGGCAAGGCCATCGTCAAGGCCCTGGAACTGCTCGCCAAAGGCGAGCTGGCCGGCGAAGCCCAGAACGACAGCCAGGCCTGTTATGCCAGCAAGCTGAGCAAGACCGAGGGCCACATTGACTGGCAGGCCGACGCCACCGATATTGAGCGACTGATCCGTGCCTTCAACCCCTGGCCGGGCACCTACACCGACCTGGGCGACCAGCGTATTCGCATTCATGAGGCGGAGGTGCTCGGCACCCAGAGCGGCAAGTCGCCGGGCACCGTTCTGCTTCGGGACCGCAATGGCATCGACATCACGTGCGGAAAGGGAACCCTGCGCATCACCCGACTGCAACTGCCGGGCTCCCGCGCCCAGAGCGTGAACGACCTGATCAACGGTGGCAAGGAGCTGCTGATGCCCGGCCAGGAGCTGCGCTGACATGGGCGACCAACCGCAGCCCATGCGCGCCATTGCCGCCGGCGTGATACTGGCGGTGGAGAATGGCCAGTCGCTATCCCAGTGCCTGCCACCCGCCCTGAACCGCCTGGCTGTGCACGAGCGGGCCGAATTGCAGGCGCTCTGCTTCGGTACCTGCCGCTGGTTCCACCGCCTCGACGCGGAACTGTCGGGGCGCCTGAAGAAACCCCTGCGCAAACCGGACCGCATCGTCCACCATCTGATGCTTGTGGCCCTGTTCCAGTTGCGGTTCAGCCAGCAGGCCACCTACGCCGTGCTCAATGAAACCGTGGAAGCCTGCCGGGCCCTCGGCAAACCTCATCTTACCGGCCTGGTCAATGGCGTGCTGCGGGCCGCTGAAAGGGAAGGCGCGCCAGAGCCCGGAGACGATGCCGCACGCTTCAGCCACTCCCACTGGATGGTGGAAAAACTGCGCCACAACTGGCCCGAAGACTGGCAGCGGATTCTCGAAGCCAACAACACCCAGGCTCCCATGACGCTGCGAGTCAACGCCCTGCGCTTTGCCCGGGACGAGTACCTGGCGCTGCTGGCCGAGGCCGGTATCGACGCCAGCGCGACCCCCTTTGCGCCTTTCGGCATACAGCTGGCCCGTCCGGTTCCGGTGGACCATCTGCCGTGGTTCGCAGATGGGGCGGTCAGCGTGCAGGACGAAGCCGCGCAACTGAGCACCACCCTGATGGACCTGGCTCCGGGCCAGCGTGTGCTGGATGCCTGCGCGGCCCCCGGCGGCAAAACCTGCGCCATTCTTGAAGCCTGCGCCGGACTGGCGGAAGTGGTGGCCATTGACGAATCCGCTGACCGGCTGCCCAGGGTGCAGGAAAACCTTGAGCGCCTGGATCTGAGCGCCACCCTGAAGCAGGCCGATGCCGCTGCCACCGACACCTGGTGGGACGGCGACCCGTTCGATCGCATCCTGCTGGATGTACCCTGCAGCGCCAGTGGCGTGATTCGCCGCCACCCGGACATCAAGATGCTGCGCCGTGAATCGGATGTAACCCCGCTGGCTGCGGTGCAGCTTGGGCTGCTGGACGCCCTCTGGGCTATCCTGAAACCGGGAGGCCGGCTGGTGTATGCCACCTGTTCGGTGTTTCCGCAGGAAAACCACCGTATAATCCAGCGGTTCCGCAAGGGGCAGACGGACGCCGTCCTCGTTGAGCCGCAGGCGCAGTGGGGACGTGATATGGGGGCCGGGCGGCAACTGCTGCCCGATCCGGATAGCCATGACGGCTTTTTCTACGCCGTACTGGAGAAACCCGAACCATGAAAATTCTGATTCTCGGCGCCGGCCAGGTCGGCGGCACTCTGGCCGAAAACCTCGCCAACGAAGCCAACGACATCACCCTCATCGACAGCGATGGGGCCCGGCTGCGGGAGCTGCAGGACCGGCTGGATATCAGGACCGTGCAGGGCAAGGCATCCTACCCCACCGCCTTGCGCCAGGCGGGTGCCGAAGACGCTGACATGGTGATTGCCGTCACCAACAGCGACGAGACCAACATGGTGGCGTGCCAGGTGGCCAAGCTGCTGTACAAGACCCCCACCACCATCTGCCGGGTGCGGGCCAACGCCTACCTGGCAAAATCCGAGCTGTTCTACCAGCGGGACAAGACCAAGGATCTGGACAGCCTGCGGGGCTTTCCCATCGACGTACTGATCAGCCCGGAACACCTGGTAACCAAGCATATCACCCGGCTGATCGAGAACCCGGGTGCGCTCCAGGTGCTAGAGTTTTCCCGCGGCCTCACCCGCCTGGTAGCCATCCGGGCCGCCAAGGGCGGACCGTTGGTGGGTCACGAACTGTCTTATCTGCGCACCCACATGCCCAAGATTGATACCCGGGTGGCGGCGATTTTCCGCAAGGGTCGGGCGATCATGCCCGAGGGTAACACGGTGATTGAGGACGGCGATGAGGTGTTCTTCATTGCCGCGGCCGACCATATCAAGTCGGTGATGAGTGAGCTGCAGCCGCTGATCAAGCCCTACAAGCGCATCTTTATCTGTGGCGGCGGCAACATCGGCCAGCGCCTGGCCAACACGCTGGAGAACCGGTATCAGGTCAAGCTGCTGGAGCGCGACCACGAGCGCTGCGTGATGCTCTCCGAACACCTGCGCAAGACCGTGGTACTGGAAGGCAATGCCGCCAACAAGGACATTCTGCTGGAAGAGAACATCGAGAACACCGATGTCTTCTGTGCGGTCACCAACGACGACGAGGCCAACATCATGGCCTCGCTGCTGGCCAAGCGCCTGGGCGCCCGCAAGGTACTGACCCTGATTAACAACCCCGACTACGTGGACCTGATCCAGGGTGGCGACATCGACGTGGCCATCTCCCCCCAGCAGACCACGATCGGCAGCCTGCTGACCCACGTACGCCGGGGCGACGTGGTAAACGTTCACTCACTACGCCGGGGCGCTGCCGAGGCTATTGAGGCCATCGCCCATGGCGACCACCGCTCCTCCAAGGTGGTCGGCAAGCGGCTGGACGAGATCAACCTGCCGGAGGGCACCACCATTGGCGCCATCGTCCGTCGGAACGAGGTGCTGATTGCCCACGACCACCTCCGGATCCAGCCCGACGACCACGTCATCCTGTTTCTTGTGGACAAGACCCGGATCCGCGACGTGGAAAAACTGTTCCAGGTGGGACTGGCGTTCTTCTGATTCTAACCATGACAAATCAACAGCCTGGCGGGTACTTAGAAATGCAGCGCCAGCAAGCGTATAATGCGCGTTTCAAAAATTCCGGAGTGTCCCGGTAACGGGGCACGACACACAGACTGACCAGCAGGCAAGCGTCGTGACAGACAAGGCAACCAACACCTCCGCGCCGGACATCAAGACCTTTCAGGGTCTGATTCTGGCACTGCAGAATTTCTGGGCGCAGCACGGCTGCGTGGTTCTCCAGCCCCTGGACATGGAAGTGGGCGCGGGCACCTTCCACCCGGCCACCTTCCTGCGCGCCATTGGCCCGGAAACCTGGAACGCCGCCTACGTTCAGCCCAGCCGTCGTCCCACCGACGGCCGCTACGGCGAGAACCCGAACCGCCTGCAGCACTATTACCAGTTCCAGGTGGTGCTCAAGCCGTCACCGGACAACATCCAGGAACTGTATCTCGATTCGCTCCGGGCCCTGGGGCTGGATCCGCTGGTGCACGACATCCGCTTCGTGGAAGACAACTGGGAATCGCCGACACTCGGCGCCTGGGGCCTGGGCTGGGAAATCTGGCTGAACGGCATGGAAGTGACCCAGTTCACCTACTTCCAGCAGGTGGGTGGTCTGGAATGCTACCCGGTCACCGGCGAACTGACTTACGGGCTTGAGCGCATCGCCATGTACCTGCAGGGCGTCGACAGCGTCTACGACCTGGTGTGGACAAAGGGCCCGGACGGCGTGGTGACTTACGGCGACGTGTTCCACCAGCAGGAAGTGGAAATGTCCACTTACAACTTCGAGCATGCCGACACTGAATTCCTGTTCCACAGCTTCGATGTTCACGAGCGTGAAAGCGCCCGGCTGATCGACGCCGGCCTGGCACTGCCGGCCTACGAGCAGGTTCTCAAGGCCTCCCACACCTTCAACCTGCTGGACGCCCGACACGCCATCTCGGTGACCGAGCGCCAGCGTTTCATCCTGCGGGTTCGCACCCTGGCCCGTTCAGTGGCCCAGGCCTACTTCGACAGCCGTCGCTCGCTCGGCTTCCCGCTGGCGCCCGAGGCCCTGCGCAAGGAAGTGCTGGCAGCCGTTGAGGCCGCCGACGACAAGGCCAACGGTAAGAAGGGCAAGAAAGCGAAGAAGGCACAGCAGGAACAGGGGAACGCGTAATCATGGCAACACAGGATTTTCTGGTCGAACTGGGCACCGAAGAGCTGCCTCCCAAGGCCCTCAAGCCGCTGTCTGATGCCTTCACCCAGGGCATTGCCCGCGGTCTGGAAGAGGCCGGCATTGCTTTTGGCAAGGTGGAAGCCTTTGCCGCGCCCCGACGCCTGGCCGTGCGCGTGCGCGACCTGGCCGATGCCCAGCCGGACAAGCCGGTGGAAAAGCGTGGTCCGGCCGTGAAGGCCGCCTTT
Organism: Marinobacter gudaonensis; assembly: GCF_900115175.1. Taxonomy (NCBI): domain Bacteria; kingdom Pseudomonadati; phylum Pseudomonadota; class Gammaproteobacteria; order Pseudomonadales; family Marinobacteraceae; genus Marinobacter; species Marinobacter gudaonensis. Next base: position 2,318,409 of record NZ_FOYV01000001.1, on the reverse strand, counting down.
GATGACGCCGGCAACCCGACCCGGGCCCTGACCGGCTTCGCCACGTCCCTGGGCGTGACCCCGGACCAGCTCGACACTCTGGAAACCGACAAGGGCGCCTGGGTGGTTTACCGCACCGTGGAGCAGGGCAAGCCCACCGTGGAACTCATGCCGGAGCTGGTGGAGCAATCACTGGCTGCCCTGCCGATCCCCAAACGCATGCGCTGGGGTGCCCACCGCACCGAATTTGTCCGCCCGGTACACTGGGTGGTGCTGCTGTTCGGCAACAAGGTCATTGAAACGCCGATCATGGGCCTGTCTCCGGGCAACAAGACCCGTGGCCATCGCTTCCACTGCCCGAAAAAGCTGATTGTGCCGACCCCCAGCGACTACGAAGTGGTGCTCAAGCAGGAAGGCTATGTGATTGCCGACTTCGCCGAGCGCCGCGAGCAGATCCGCGCCGGCGTCGCCGCCCTGGCCGAAAAGGAATCCGGCGGCAAGGCCGTGATTGACGAAGACCTGCTGGACGAAGTCACCGCCCTGAACGAATGGCCGGTGCCGCTGATGGGCCGTTTTGAAGAACGCTTCCTGGAGGTACCGGCCGAGGCGCTGATTTCCTCCATGAAGGAACACCAGAAGTACTTCCACGTGGTGGCTGCTGATGGCGAAATGCTGCCGCTGTTCATCACGGTGGCGAACATCGAAAGCAAGGATCCGGCCCAGGTCATCGCCGGCAACGAGAAAGTGATCCGGCCCCGGCTGTCGGACGCGGCGTTCTTCTACGAAACCGACCGCAAGACACGGCTCGAGGATCGCATCGACGCCCTCAGGCCGATCGTGTTCCAGGAAAAGCTCGGCAGCATCCACGATAAATCCGTGCGGGTTGCGGCACTGGCGAAGAAAATCGCCGATGCCATCGGCAGCGATCCGGCTCTGGCCGAGCGCGCCGCCATGCTGGCCAAGACCGACCTGGTTACCGAGATGGTGCTGGAGTTCACCGACCTGCAGGGCATCATGGGCCAGTATTACGCCGCCAACGACGGCGAACCGGCGGATGTGGCCAAGGCCCTGAACGAGCAGTACATGCCGCGTTTTGCGGGTGACGACCTGCCCACCACCCTGACCGGTTGCGCCGTGGCCATTGCCGACCGGCTCGACTCGCTGGTAGGCCTGTTCGGCATCAACCAGCCACCGTCCGGAACCCGGGACCCGTTTGCCCTGCGTCGCGCCGCCCTCGGGGTGCTGCGCATCATCATTGAACGGGCACTGCCCCTGGACCTGCAGACCTGCTGCCAGTGGGCGGAGGAAAACTTTACCGTGCTGACCGAGCAGAACACCGCCAGCACCGTGGTGGATTACATGCTGGAACGCTTCCGGGCCCATTACGAAGAGCAAGGCATTGGCGCCGAAGTCTACCTGGCCGTGCACGCCCGCCGGCCCACCCGACCGCTGGATTTCGACCGCCGGGTGAAAGCCGTGGAAGCCTTCCGCCAGCTACCCGAGGCCCAGGCCCTGGCCGGCGCCAACAAGCGGGTGTCGAACATCCTCACCAAGCAGGGCGGGGACAGTGTTGGCGAAACCGTTGACGCGAGCCTGCTGCAGGACAGCGCAGAGAAAGCCCTGGCCGAGCAGGTTGAAGCGCAGGCCGACAAGGTTGTGCCACTGTTCGAGGCCGGTGACTACGCCAGTGCCCTGAGCTCCCTGGCCAGCCTGCGGGAGCCGGTGGACAACTTCTTTGACGAAGTGATGGTCATGGCCGACGACGAGGCCATCCGCAACAACCGCCTGGCGCTGCTCAACCGGCTGCGCAACCTGTTCCTGCGGGTGGCCGATATCAGCCTGCTGCCAACAGCCGGCTGATATCGACTCCGGGAGCGCGGACACGGCCATGCTGATCATCCTCGACCGGGATGGGGTCATCAACCAGTACGATGGCAACTACATCTGCTCGGCGGATGAATGGCAGCCCATCCCAGGCAGCGTGGAGGCGGTGGCCCGGCTCTGCAACGCCGGCCACCGCATCGCCATTGCCACCAACCAGTCGGGTATTGCCCGAGGCTATTACGACACCGATGCCCTGGACACCATGCACGAAAAGCTGGAACGACTGGTGGAAGCCGAAGGCGGCTGCATCGATTTCATTGCCTACTGCCCCCACCACCCGGACGACCACTGCCACTGCCGCAAACCCCTCACCGGTCTGCTTGACCAGATCCGCCGGCATTTCCACCTGGACTCCCTCGAAGGCGCCATCATGGTGGGCGACAGCCGCAAGGACCTGGAAGCCGCGCACTCGGGCAAGTGCCAGCCAATCCTGGTACGAACCGGCAACGGCCTGGACACCGAGCGCCACCTGGACGCCCGGCCCATCCCCGGGGCCCGGGTGGCGATCTACAACAATCTCAGCGAATTTACGGATGCCCTTTTATCCGCCGAGGGCTGGTAAAAGCAAAGCGAATCCGTATAATACCGCCCGTTGTTCGGCGTGTGGCGCAGCTTGGTAGCGCACTTCGTTCGGGACGAAGGGGTCGCAGGTTCGAATCCTGCCACGCCGACCATTTTCCCGCTGAATGGACTTGCCTCCCTCCTTCAAAGAATCGACTCTGTTCGTGACATCCAGAACCGTGCTAATGGCGACAGGCCCGGTGCACCCGTTATTCTGAATTAAATAGTTGCAAATACTCATTGTTCGGGAACATAAAACTACTAAAAAATGCGCGCCACAGGCGGCCTCGTAGTCTACGCTGCTAGTAAACAAAAAGCGGCGAAGCCGTCCCGTTCCAAGGAACAACCATGCGCAAAAACCTGCCAGTCACCAACCATGAACGTACCTATTCACCATCCCAGAAACTGATTTCCTCCACCGACCTGAAAGGCAAGATCCGCCATTGCAACCAGGCGTTCGTGGACGTCAGCGGTTTTACCCGGGAAGAACTCATCGGCCAGCCCCACAACATCGTCCGGCACCCGGACATGCCGCCGGAGGCCTACGCCAACATGTGGTCTTACCTGAAGGCCGGCAAGCCCTGGATGGGCATGGTGAAAAACCGCTGCAAGAATGGTGACTACTACTGGGTCAGCGCCTACGTCACGCCGGTGACCGAGAAGGGCGAGATCATCGGGTACGAATCCGTGCGTTCCTGCCCCGACAGGAAGGACGTCGAGCGGGCGGAGAAGGTCTATGCCGCCATTCGCGCCGGGAAATCCGGGACCTCGCTGTGGCAACGGGTTTCCGGCTCGGGGCTGTTCCTCGCCGGCGTGATTGTCGCAGCCGCGGCACTGTTTCTTGCCGGGCGGACACTACTGTCAGAACTCGTGCTCGGTGGCGGAGCTATCGCCTACGGGGTGTGGATGCAGCTTTCAAGGCGACAGCTGTCAAACTCCGTGATGGATCTGCTTGACCAGAACTTCTCTGATCCCCTCGCCGCCAGCACCTACACAGACGACGATCTGGCCCTTGGCCGGATCAAGGTCGGGATCAAGGCCATGCGCTCCCATCTGGACGCGGTACTGACGCGCCTGGAGGATTCCGCCGGACAGGTCCGCACGGCAGCGGTCAAAGGGCTGGAGATTGCCTACGAGGCCCAGGATACCCTGCACAAACAACAGGCCGAGACCGAACAGGTCGCCGCCGCTGTGCACGAAATGTCGCAGACCATTGCCGATGTGTCGGCCAACGTGCAGGCCACCGCCGACAAGGCCGAGGGCGCCCGGGAATTTGCCGACCAGGGCTCGGAAGTGGTGGCGGGCACTCGCAAGGCCATCGAGCATCTGAAAACCACCGTTCACGAAATCAGTGCCTCGGTGGGTGAGCTGTCCATCCAGACCCAGCAGATTGCCGCGGCGGCGAAAATCATCGAAGACATCGCCGACCAGACCAACCTGCTGGCCCTGAATGCGGCCATCGAAGCCGCCCGCGCCGGCGAACACGGTCGGGGATTCGCGGTGGTGGCCGATGAAGTGCGCGGCCTGGCCAAACGTACCCGGGATTCCACCAGCGACATCCACAATATCGTAGGTGGCCTGATCAGCCGTTCCACCGATTCGGTCAAGGTGGCCGACCAGGGCAAAGCCGCGGCGGATAAGGGTCTGGAGCAGATGCTGGATGCCGAAAAAACCCTGAATGACATCGCCACGGCGGTGAGTACCATTGCCGAAATGGCCATGCAGATGGCCGCGGCCGTGGAAGAACAAGCCCAGGTGTCAGACCAGATCAACGAACAGGTGGAAAATATTTCCGGCCTGGCCAAAAACAATCTGGCGAAAGGCGAAGAATCCACCCATAGTGTCAAGGAGATGGAGCAAATTGCGGGCGAGCTCCACGAACTGGTTGTCAGGTTCAAGTAGTCACTGAACCTTCCTGGAGCGCTGGATGACAAACCCGGGTATCGAAAAACGCAGACTGGCGGCGCTTGAACGCCTGGGCATTCTCGATACCCCGCCGGAGGAACGGTTTGAGCGGCTAACACGTATCGCTAAACATTACTACGGCGTCAAAACCGCGCTCTTCTCGGTGCTCGACACCGAGCGTCAGTGGTTCAAATCGAAGCAGGGATTCGAAGCGGTCGAGACGCCACGCTCGGTGGCGTTTTGCGACTACGCCATCCAGCAGGACAAAATCCTGCTGGTGGAGGACGCCACCAAGGACCCCCGCTTCCGGAACAACCCCCTGGTCACCGGCAAGCCGCACATTCGCTTCTATGCGGGCATGCCGGTGCGCGAGCCCAGTGGCTTCAAGATCGGCACCCTATGCATCATCGACGACAGGCCGCGCCAATTCACCGAGATTGAACTGGACGTTCTGCGCAGCCTGGCCAGCATTGTTGAGGACGAGCTCGAGAGGGCCTATCTCCAGGCCGATGACGGCGAGTTCGCGAAGGTTTCACACCTGAGTCGGGCTATCCATCGGGCGCAGAATGTCTTCCTGACCAATGACAACGAGCACGCCGCTTTCGAGCTGATGCTCAATGATCTTCTGACACTGACGGGCAGCCAGTTCGGCTTTATTGGTGAGATCCTCCATGGGGACGATGGCGCGCCCTTTCTCAAGGTCGGCGCCATTACCAACATTGCCTGGAGCCCGCAAACCCAGGCGCTTTTCCAGGAAGTCGAGCGCCGGGGCATGGTGTTCGATCGCCTGGATAATATCCTGGGCCTACCCATGACCACCGGCGAGGTCATCGTTTCCGCCGATGTGGCCTCGGATTCCCGGGCCAAGGGCCTGCCCGAGGGCCATCCCCCGATCACCAGCTACATCGGCATACCGGTTTTCTCCGGCGACCAGCAGATCGGTCTGATAGGCCTGGCCAACCGCGCCGGCGGCTACTCCGTGAAACTGGCCAATGAGCTGGAACCGCTGATGCAGACCCTGGGCAACCTGATCGAACGCAAGCGGCTCTATCAAGAGAAGCGCGAACATCAGAGAAACCTCGAGCAGGCCGCCAACTACGATGCACTGACCGGTCTGCCGAACCGGCGTCGGATGACCGAACTGTTCGAGCAGGAGCTGGAAGAGGCCCGAAAGCGCGAGGGGCTGGTGTCGGTGTGCTTCATCGATCTCGATGGTTTCAAGGAGATCAACGACCAGCACGGCCACGCCGTTGGCGACGCGGTGCTGAAATCGGTGGCGGAACGGCTGCTGGGGAGCGTGCGGGCCCACGACGTGGTCGCACGCCTCGGGGGCGACGAGTTTGTCGCCATTCTCCGGGATGTGGACGACGAACGGGTCTATGCCCGGCTGCTGGAGGCCATCCGCGAGCCCATCAGTTACCGGCGTCATGTGCTGCACCTCTCCGGCAGCATGGGGGTTACTGTCTATCCCGAGGATGATTCCGACACCGACCAGTTGCTGCGCCACGCCGACCAGGCCATGTACGCGGCCAAGGAAGCGGGCAAGAACCATTACGTGCTGTTCGACCTGGATTCCCATCACTCCCGCAAGGAGCGCATCCGGGTCATCGAACAAATGGGCGCGGCCCTGGCACAGGACGAACTTGAACTGTACTACCAGCCGAAGATTCATTTCGGAAGGCGTCAGGTGGAGGGTTTCGAGGCGCTCCTGCGCTGGAACCACCCCGAGGACGGGGTTCTGGGCCCGGGACATTTCCTGGATCACATTGAATACACCGAATACGCCTGCAAGGTTGGCAACTTTGTGCTGGAAGAAGCCATTGCGCGGCTCCGGGATTTTCACAGCCGGAACCTGCCCTACAGCATCAGCGTGAATCTCAGCCCCTCCCATTTCCTGGGGCCTGGCTTCCGGGAGGACCTGGAGCGGGCCCTGTGTGACTGCCCGGCCGAGATCCGCTCTCGCCTCATTCTCGAGGTGCTGGAAACCACGGCGCTGGACGATACCGACCGGGTGCTCGAGCACCTTGCCGCCTGCCGGGAGCTTGGGGTGGATGTGTCGCTGGATGATTTTGGCACCGGTTACTCGTCGCTGGATCTGTTCCGGCGGCTGACCGCCCAGGAGATCAAGATTGACCGCTCGTTCGTAACCGACATGCTCACCAATCCGGACAGCGAAATGATTGTGAGCGCCATTGTCAGCCTTTCGAAAAGTTTCCGGCGCCGGCTGCTGGCGGAAGGCATTGAGTCGGCCGAGGCCGAGGCGAGGCTGATCGAACTGGGCTGTGACCTTGGCCAGGGTTTCTTCTACAGTAAACCCATGCCCCTGGCTCCCGCCCTGGAATGGGCGGCGTGTTTTGACTGGGAATCCCGGCGTGACCGGTCGGCCTGAGCGCTGAGTGAACGGAAGGACTCATGGAACTGACACCGGAAATACGGCTGAAAGCCATACTTGAAGGCACCGGCGCCGGCACCTGGGAATGGAATCTGGACTCGGGCGAGGTCATCTACAACCCGCGCTGGGCGGAATTGCTGGGTTACTCTCTGGAAGAGCTGGAACCGGTGACCTTCAAGACCTGGGAAGACCTTTGCCATCCGGTAGACCTTCAGAATGCCCGGGAGGCCCTGGCCAGCTACCTTGATGGCCAGAATCCCCAGTTTGAGTGCGTGGTGCGCATGCTCCACAAATCCGGCGACTGGCGTTACATCCATACCCGCGGCTGCCTGCTGACGGACGACCACGGCCACAACACCCGCTGGCTGATGGGCACTCACCTGGACGTGACGCGGGAGAAGGTCAGTGAACACCAGCTGGAGCAGCTGTCCAAATCCCTGCCCGGCATTATTTACACCTTTGTGATGGAGCCGGACGGCCACTACTACTTCCGCTATGTGAGTGAGAAGACCCAGGATTTCTACGGACTGTCGCCGGCACAGTGCCTGCAAGACGCCGAATTGATCTTCAATCTGGTCTATCCGGACGATCTGGCGGCCCTGCGCGAAAGCATTGCGGTATCGGCAGAGACATTGTCCGAATGGGTGTGCGAATACCGGGTACAGGTGGCAGGCCGGGTCACCTGGCTCAGCGGCGTGGCCCAGCCGGAGAAGGATCCGGATGGCACCATTACCTGGCACGGCATGGTCACCAACATCGACCGGCAGAAGACCCTTGAACAGGAACTGGAGCAGCTGTCCATTACCGACGAGCTGACCGGGCTTTTCAACCGACGCTACATGCTGCGCAAACTTCAGGAATCCGTGGCGCAGAGTGAGCGCTACGGCGAAACTTTCTCACTCATCTCACTGGACATCGATTTCTTCAAAGCCATCAACGATTCCTATGGCCACCCCATGGGCGACGGGGTACTGAAGCGGTTCGCCGAGATCATTGACGCCCGAACCCGCAAGACCGACGTGGTGGCACGCACCGGCGGCGAGGAGTTCATGATTTTCATGCCCAACACCGGCCTTTCGGAAGCTGGACATGTGGCGGAACTACTGCGCACCGCCATGGAAAGCGAGCGGTTTGTCAGCTTCGAGGGCAAGGTGTTCAACGTGACCTTCAGTGCCGGGGTGGTGAACTGGTCGGGCGAGGGCGGCGAGCACACCTCGGTGCGAGACCTGCTCGCCGCCTGCGACCAGTCCCTGTACGCGGCCAAACGGTCTGGCCGGAATCGGGTCGTGGCCGACAACAACGGCCAATGATCCCGAGCCGCCTTTCAACGTATTGATATCGCCTGCAACCACGATAAACGGAGAACCACCATGATTGGATACGTTACCCTCGGCGTCAGTGACATGGCGAAAGCCAAGGCCTTCTACACAGACCTGCTCGGCGATCAAGGCGTCAAGGTGCTGCTCGATATGGGTCGCATCGCCTTCATCGGCAAAAACATGAGCTCCCCGATGCTGGCCGTGTGTGTACCCTACAACGAGCAGCCAAACCATCCTGGCAATGGCAATATGGTTGCCATTCCGGCCGGCTCGAAAGAATCCGTAGACGCCCTTTATAAAAAGGCGATCGAGCTTGGAGCGACCTGCGACGGCGAGCCTGGCCAAAGAATTCCCGACCAGTTCTACGGCGCCTACGTAAAGGATCCGGACGGCAACAAGCTGGCGTTTTTTGTGTTCGGCTAAACTCCGATGGCCCTCGTTTGAGGGCCATGTTTCCCCTGTTAACCTGCCGCAGCCGCCACTTCCGCCTTGCCGGTTTTCACCAGCGCGTAGCCAAAACCGATGACCAGCGAACCCACAGCAATCGCCAGCAGGTAGGGCAGTACCGCACTCACCGCATGGGGAATGGCCAACACGAACAGGCCGCCATGGGGCGCCATCAGCTTGACGGCGAACAACATGGACAGAGCGCCGGTGATGGCCCCGCCAATCATGCACACCGGAATCACCCGCAAGGGATCCTTGGCCATGAAGGGGATGGCGCCTTCGGAAATGAAGCACAGGCCCAGCACAAACGAGGCCCGCCCGGCCTGGCGCTCGGCCTCCGCAAACTTGCGCCGCGCCACGAAGGAGGCCACGCCCATACCGATGGCCGGCACCATACCCGCGGCCATAATCGCCGCCATGGGGGCCGAACCGCCACTGCCTTCCGACAACAGCCCGACCCCGAAGGTGTAGGCGGCCTTGTTCACCGGGCCGCCCAGGTCGAAGCACATCATGGCACCGAGGATACCGCCCAGCAGGATGGCATTGGTGGTGCCCATGCTTTCCAGGAAGCCGGTCAGACCATCCATGATCGCGGCCATGGGCTCGCCGATCACATAGATCATCCCCAGCCCCGTCACCAGGCTGGCCAGCAGGGGAATGATCAGGATCGGCTTCAGGGACTCGATGCTTTCCGGCATCGGCAGCTTCTGGCTGATAAAGCGCGCCACATAGCCGGCAAGAAACCCGGCCACGATGCCGCCCAGAAAACCGGCGCCCAGTTCGCCGGCCAGGAAGCCGCCGATCATCCCCGGCGCCAGGCCCGGGCGGTCAGCAATGGACCAGGCGATGTATCCGGCCAGCAACGGAATCATCAGCTTGAAGGCAGTGCCACCGCCGATCTGCATGAGGGCGGCCGCCAGGGTGCCTTCCTGCTGGAAGGCTTCAATACCAAACACGAACGACAGGGCAATCAGCAGGCCGCCGGCCACCACCATGGGCAGCATAAACGACACGCCGGTCAGCAGATGCTTGTAGGGTCCCCGCTTTTCACCGCCGCCGGCACTGCTGGCCGCCTTCTGCGGACCAGACTCAAGAACCTTCGCCTCGGCCAGGGCATCGCGAATGGTATCGGCAGGCTTTTTCAGGGCCGCGCCTGTGGAGGTACGCCACACCCGCTTGCCGGCAAACCGGCCAGGATCCACCTCAATGTCGCAGGCCAGAATGACCACGTCGGCGTTGGCGATCTCATCCCCGGTCAGGGGATCCTGGGCGCCTACCGAGCCCTGGGTTTCGACCCGGATCTGGTGGCCCGCCGATTCCGCGGCGGCGGTCAGCGCCTCGGCGGCCATAAAGGTGTGGGCAACGCCGGTTGGGCAGGCGGTTACCGCAACGATTCGCTTGCCGCCTGACCCATTGGCCTCAGCATGGCCGGAGGCCTCAAGCGACGCGCCAGCGTTGGCCGGGGCCCAGGGCGCGGCTTCTGCCCTCGCTCGGTCGAGAATGGCGTCCGGATCCGGAAGCGCCGCCGTCACCGGCACCTGCAGGAGAGGTTTGCCGGTGTAGGCATCGAGATTCACCGGCACGCCCAGCGCGGCGATGACCAGATCGGCATTCTCGATCGTGGACGCATCGGGCAAGCTGCCCGCTTGCCCATCCGGCCCCCGGCTGTCGGTGGTTACCGACCAGCCTCGCCGGTTCGCGGCCCGCTCCAGGGCCCGGGCGGCAAGAAAACGGGTTGCCACGCCCTGGGGACAGGCAGTCACAATGATCAGATTCATAACGGCATCTCTCCGGTCTTATTGTCCACGGGCCATGCCTGCACCCGGGTCTGTTGGAGAAGGGAAGAAAAGTCCGGCGCCTCGGGGTTTCCCACCCCGATATGACGCACACATTCGGCCGAGAGGGCGGTGGCAAATGCCAGTACCGCGTCATCAGGCTGACCCGCGAGCACGCCATGGAGCATGCCCGCCAGCAGGGTATCGCCTGCACACACGGTGCTGACCACCGGCACCGGCGGTACCCGGGATCGCAGACTGCCCCTGGGCGAGGACCACAACACGCCGTCCGCGCCCATGGACACCACCGCATTGGCGATACCACTGTCATGCAGGCGGGCAACCGCGTTGGCCACAGAAGCCAGGTTCGTCAACGGCGTGCCCAGCCACTCCGAGAGTTCCTCGGTGTTGGGTTTTACGGCGAAAGGCCCCGCCTTGAGGCCGGCCTCCAGGCCCTCGCCACTGGCGTCCAACCACACGGGCTTGCCGGCATCCGCGGCCTGCCGAACCAGGCTTGCTACTGCAGGCGCCGGCAGGTCCGCGGGCAGGCTGCCGGCAATCACCACCGCGTCACAGGTCGTCAACAATGGTGCCAACCGGTCTTGCAGGCGATTCAGGACATCGTCCGGCACCCGGAAACCCGGCCCGTTCAGGTCGGTCATCCGGCCGCCGTTCTCGGCGATCTTGATGTTGATGCGATTCTGGCCCGGGATACGAACAAACTGGTCATCCAGGCCCTCAACCTCGAACAGTCGTTCAAAGGGCCCGGCATTGGCCTCGCCCAGCAGGCCGGTCACCGTGACCGCATGGCCCAGGCTCGCCAGCACACGGGCCACGTTGATGCCCTTCCCGGCCGGCTCCAGCCGGGTATTGCCGGTGCGATTGACCTCCCCCGGAACCAACACCTGGGTTTCGACACTCAGATCCAGGGCCGGGTTCAGGGTCACAGTAAGAACCTTGGCCATCACCAGGCCTCCAGGGCATCACGCACCTCGGCCGCAGTTGCCAGGGACAGGGCCGCCTCGGCCTGGCGACGGGCATTTTCAAGGCTGAGGCCTCGAATACAGGCCTTCACCAGGGGCACGCGGCGACTGGTCACCGACAGTTCGTCCACCTCCAGGCCCACCAGTACCGGAATGGCCTGGGGGTCCGAGGCCAGCTCGCCGCACACCCCAACCCAGCGATCGTGGGCATGGGCCGCCTCCACGGTCATGCGGATCAGCCGCAGCACCGAGGGGTGCAGACCGTCCGATTCCGCCGAGAGCTGGCCGTGGCCACGGTCGATGGCCAGGGTGTACTGGGTCAGATCGTTGGTGCCGACGGAGAAGAAATCCACTTCCGGCGCCAGGGTTGAGGCCAGCAAGGCGCAGGACGGCACTTCGATCATCACGCCCACCTGGACATCACTCGCCGCCACTTCCGCCTGCACCCGGGAGACGATGGCCCGAGCCGCCCGGAACTCTTCGACATCCTTCACCATGGGGAACATGATGCGCAGGGGCCGGTCGCCGGCGGCGGTCAGCAGGGCCCGCACCTGGGTTTCCAGGATGTCCGGGCGAGTGAGCGACAGCCGGATACCCCGCATGCCCAAAAACGGGTTGTCCTCCTGGGGCAGCGGCCAGTAATCCAGAGGTTTGTCACCGCCCACGTCCAGCGTACGGGCCACCAGGGGCAAGCCGTTCAGGGCATCGAACGCGTGCCGGTACTCGCGCACCTGGGTCGCCAGATCCGGCGCTTCCGGATGGGCCATGAAAATGAATTCGGTACGCAGCAGTCCAACACCGTCCGCGCCCCGGTCCACCGCATCCGGCGTGTGGGCGGTGTTGCCCAGGTTGGCGCAGACCTCGATGGTGTGGCCATCCCGGGTGGTGGCGGGCTGATGCCGGCGGTCGTGGGCTTGCGCCTGGAGGTCGTCCAACTGCTGCAACCGGCGGCGGATTTTCTCGCACCGTTCGGGGCCCGGATTGGGCACGATGCAGCCCCGCTCGCCATCCACCACCAGGTTGGCACCGTCGGCAACAGTGAGTATGCGCTCACCGGCCCCCACGACCGCCGGCAGGCCCAGGGCCCTTGCCAGGATGGCGCTGTGGGAGGTGGCGCCGCCCCGGGCGGTTACCAGGCCCCGCACCCGGGTGGTGTCCAGCCGGGCCACGTCCGATGGACCGAGGTCGTCGGCCACCAGCACGTAGGGCGTGTCCGGTGGTGTGGGCATGGCGACACCGCAGAGATTGGCCAGCACCCGGCGGCCGACATCCCGAAGATCCGCGGCGCGTTCCGCCAGCAGACGATCGGCCAGGGCTTCCTGGGCCCGGGCGGCGGTATCGATGGCCTGCCACCAGCCGGCCTCCGCGGAGCCGCCTTCGTTGATTGCTTCCAGCGCGGCCTGATACAGATCCTCGTCCTGCAGCATTTCGACGTGCACCGAGAGAATCGGCGCGGCTTCGCCGCCTTCCGCCTGCCGGATCAGGCTGCGCAACTGGCCGTCCGAGTCGTCCAGGGCCCGGTTCAGACGCTGGATCTCATGTTCACCGTCTGCCGCCGATGCCGAATAGTCCAGTACCGGCTGCCGCATGACGAACGCCGGCGCCAGCGCCAGGCCCGGCGAGGCCGCCACGGCTTTCACAGGCTGGTCATCGGCCAGGGGTTCGGCGGGTTGAGCTTGCGGCTCGGCGGAGGGCTGCTCGGCCTGGCGCAGGGGCGACACGGTTTCGCCCAAGCCGTCTTCAATGGCCCGGGTCAAGGCATGAATGGCCTGTCGGGCCTCGTCTCCGGTTGCCGATAACAGGAGCGTCTGGCCCCGGCGGGCGCCCAGACCGATCACCCGGGTGAGGCTGGTGGCCGACACGGCACTGCCGTCGCCTTCCTGCAGTCGAATCCGGATGGCGGCATTGTGGCGACGCGCCTCCTGCACCAGCTGTTTGGCGGGCCGGGCGTGCAGGCCGTGGGTATTGAGCAGGGTCACCCTGGCGGTGACCGCATCGGCCGCTTCCCCGGACAGTCTGGCCAGCACGGCCTCGGCGTTCAGGCCGTCGATCGGCTCGCCGCTGGCCAGGAAATGATCCATGCGATCGAGCAGGTCGTGACATTCGTCGCCGTGGCCAGCCAGGCAGAACACCCCTCGCAGCCCAGGACTGGTGCGCTTGGGAGTCGCCAGCGACAGGGTCGGACGCCGGGCGCCAACGGTATGGTGGGTCAGCCAGAAACCCTGGCCCAGTTCCACCAGCGGCTGGCCAATGATGCTGGCAAGAAATTCGGTGTCCACACAGTGCAGACTTTGCAGTCGCGCCGCCGCCACCAGGGCCAGCTCGTTCGGGGTGGTTGCGTCGACGCCCAGACACAGGGTCTCGCTGTCGCACTTGGCCACTGCGGGGGCTTTCGACAGCAATGCCACCAGCTCCTCGGCATCCGTGGCTCGGGCAAGCTTGCCCGCAAGGCCGGGTTTGTCCAGCACGCGGGTAAGGTGGCGGAGAATCTCCAGGTGTTCGTCCGACTGGGCGGCAATGGCCACCAGCACGTGAACGCGGGCGCCGTCGTGCCAGGTAACGCCATCCGGAAATTGGAGCAGCCGGATTCCGGTGGCCAGTACCGCCTCGCGGCTTTCGGGTGTGCCGTGGGGAATGGCGATGCCGTTGCCCAGGACCGTGGAAGATTGCCGTTCCCGGGCCATCATGCCGTCCCGGTAAGCGGTGGCGGTGCGGCCGGCCTGTTCAAGGTCCTGGGCTGCCTGGGTCAGGGCATCCTGCCAGTCTGTGGCCCTGGCACCCAGTCGAACGTCGTTGGCGGTGAGCGTCAGCATGTGTGCCTCGCTTTTTGTTCTGGTCGCGCATGCCGTTCTGGTAACGCGTCGTCGTTTTTGTTTGCTGAATCGTGTCAGCATGCTTAAAATCGATGATGAAACAGATATGATCAGAAATCAAGCAATCTTTGAGGGGAGCGGTTCACCATGACGCTTGCGGAACTGGCCCGACTGGCCGGCGTATCCAGAACCACCGCCAGTTACGTGCTCAACGGCCAGGGGCCGGCCCGGCGCATCAAGGCCGAAACCATCGACAAGGTGCTGGCGGTGGCCCAGGCCCACGATTTTCAGGTGGATACCCAGGCCGCAGCTCTCAGGGGTGGGGCCAGCCGCACCCTCGGCTTCATCCTGCCGGATCTGGAAAACACCAGTTACGCCCGACTGGCCAAGCTGCTGGAACAGGGCGCCCGCGCCCGGGGCTATCAATTACTGATTGCAGGCTCGGATGACAACCCCGACACCGAGAAGGAACTGGCAAGATCCCTGAAAGCAAGGCGGTGCGATGTGCTTATCGTGGCCAGCGCCCTGGCGCCAGACGATCCCTTCTACCCCCAGTTGCAGAAGGCCGGGTTACCGGTGGTGGCGGTGGATCGGGCCCAGTCACCCGACCAGCTGCTCTGCGTGCTCAGCGACAATCGCGCGGCCGCCCAGGAACTGACCCGCTCGGTACTTGCACCCGACACCGCCCGCATCGCCTGGCTGGACGCGGTGCCGGAACTGGCCATGACCCGCGACCGGCGAAAAGGCTTCCTGGCTGCGGCCAACGAGGCGGGTGTCAGCCCTCTGGTCGAAAGCGGTCCCCATTACGACCGGGATTCCGGGGCCACCATGATGACCCGGATTCTGCAGGAGCACGGGCTGCCAGACGCTCTGGTGACTGCTTCCTATACCCTGCTCCAGGGTGTGCTGGACGTGTTGCTGGACCTGCCGGACGGGCTCCCGCAGCAGTTGCGCCTCGCCACCTTCGGCGATGACCGGCTGCTGGATTTCCTGCCGGTTTCCGTCAACTCCCTGCCCCAGGACCACGAAGCCATCGCCCGGGCTACGCTCGATCAGGCCATGGCGGCGCTGGAGCCGGGAACCCCCTGCAAGACGGTCACCATCAACCGTTCGCTGAAGACTCGCCCGAGAGCCCCGGGCCTTCAGGCGCCGCAAACCACCACCGGGGCAGCAGCCGATTGACTCCGGGCTGCAGGAAACGGTCATCAATCAGCCAGATCACGCCCCGATCCTCCGGGGTGCGGATAACCCGGCCCGCCGCCTGGGCCACTTTCTGCAACCCCGGAATCAGATAGGTGTACTCGTAACCCGAGTGAAAGCGCTGCTCGAGGCGGGCTTTCAGGATCTCGTGCCAGGCATCGAAAGGCGGCAGGCCGAGCGTGGCCACAAAGGCGCCGATCAACTGGTCACCGGGCAGATCAATGCCCTCGCTGAACACCCCGCCCAGCACCGCAAACGCCACGGTGCCCTCCGGCTCCCGGAATCCGGCCAGAAACTCCGTCCGTTGCCGGGCCGACATGCCAGGCTCCTGTGATCGCTGGGGCACATCCGGCGCCTGCCGGGCCAGTGCTTCACTGACCTGCCGGGCGTACCGGAAGCTGCTGAAAAACGCCAGGTAATGCCCGGGCCGCTCGCGGAACTGG
Organism: Marinobacter gudaonensis; assembly: GCF_900115175.1. Lineage (NCBI taxonomy): Bacteria > Pseudomonadati > Pseudomonadota > Gammaproteobacteria > Pseudomonadales > Marinobacteraceae > Marinobacter > Marinobacter gudaonensis. Next base: position 2,302,708 of record NZ_FOYV01000001.1, on the reverse strand, counting down.
CGGGCAATCAGGTCGGCGATCGGTGGCAACGACGCCTCCCGGTGAACCTGGCGGGTACTGATTCCGGGCGTGAACTGCACCTGAAGCTGGTCGGCGCTGAATGGACTGGGCAGGGCGGTAAAGCGGGCATCCTCCGGCAGGCCTAGCAGGTCCCGGTAGTAGGGGCCCGGGCTCAGAGTCGCGGAGAACAGCAGTACCGAGTGCGCCGCGGCAAACCGTTCGCGCAGGAAATCGGCGGGCACCAGGTTCTGGATGCTCAGGCTGGCGCGGCCCCGGCCGGCCCGCTGGAGCTCGCACAGGGAGTGGTCGCCGAAGGTGTCCGCCAGTTTCATGAAAGCCACGCTTTCGAACAGCAGCTCCTGAAGCGCCAGGTCCGGCGGATGGTCGGCCAGGTAATCGGTAAGGCTGGAAACCATCGCCTGCAGGGCGCCCAGCAACTGGGCTGGCAGCGATTCCAGAAACACCGGGGTTTCATCCCCGGCCTGGTGATCGCGGATGAGGCTCTGCCAGGCGCGGGCTGTGCGGTCGATGGCGGATTTCAGAGGCTTCGGCGCTGTCTTCTTGATCCTCAGCAAACGCTGCTGATCCAGCCGAACCGAGTACATACCCCGCCCCCGGTCCACCAGATTGTGGGCCTCGTCCACCAGTACACTGGCCTTCCAGTTGTTCTGGCCAATCAATCCATGGAGCAGGGCGGATTGATCAAACAGCCGGTTCACGTCGCCGATCACCACATCGCTCCAACGGGCCATTTCCTGAGCCAGAAAATAGGGGCAAATATCGTGACCGGCGGCGATCTTCGCCAACCTGTGCTGATCCAGTGTGCCTTCGGTCTGAGCGGCTTCGGCCCGGGCATCGGGCAGCCGGTCGAAAAAGCCTTTGGCCAGGGGGCAGGATTCGCCATGACAGGCTTTGTCCGGGTGTTCGCAGGCGTCGTCTTTGGAGACCAGTTCCAGGGTTCGCAGTGGCCATTTCCGGGCGCTTTGAGCCGAACGCAAGCGGGCCACCGCATCCATGGCGAGCTGCCGGGCGGTGTTGCGGCAGGTGAGATAAAATAGCCGATCCTGTTCCGCAGTCGGCATCGCCATCAACGCGGGAAACAAGGTCCCGAGGGTCTTGCCCAGACCAGTGGGAGCTTCCAGCAACAGGACGCCAGACTTTACCGAGTTCTTGTACACCGTCTCCGCCAGCTGGCGCTGTCGGGGGCGGAACGCGGAAAAGGGAAAGGTAAGGCCTGAGAGCAGGGCATTCCGCTGCTCGCGGTGATGCGCCTCCTGTTCGGCCCAGGCCTTGTATTCACCACAAAGAACTTCCAGTTCCTGCCAGAGCTCCTCGGCACTGGCGGTCTCCACCACTGGCGTTTCCTTGTCCCTACCCGTGTCGTAGTAAATCAGCGCCATTTCCAGGGTTTTGACGTTTTCCTGTCGACACAGAAGCGCGCCGTAGGCTCTAAGCTGGGCCCGGTGGAGCGCCCGCTGGTGCTCACGGATCCGGGAGAGGTCGCCCCGGTGGGTCTTGATTTCCTCCAGTCGGCCGCGGTGCGAATTGTAGATATCGGCCCGTCCGGAAAGCAGCAAGCCCAGGCATTCACCGGTCAGCGGGTACTCACTTTGGTAGCCGTAACCTCGCCGGGACTGGATCGCCTGATGGCCGGCGATGCCCTCCTCGGCACTCGGCGCCGGGGTATAGCGGAAATCCAGATCGCCCTTTCGGGCGGCAAACTCACACAATGTCCGAACGGCAACCTTGAGCGTCATTCCGGCGCCTCGCTGTCCTGCCATCGTACATAGCAGACACTGGCGGGGATGCCTTCGACCGAGAAGAACTCCAGCCAACGGATCTGATGATCCTGGAGCCGATCGCCCGGGCCTTTCACCTCGATCAGTTCGTAGCGCTTCTGACCATCGTTGCGGTTGGGGAAAAAGCGGATCAGGTCGGGCAGGCCGCTGCGATGCTCGCGGATGTTGCGCAGCAGGCGACGGAACAGTTTCTCAAGGTCGACCGCCGGCAGGCAGTCCAGCGCCACCTCCAGTAGGTCTTCGGTGAGCACCGGCCAGACCACGAACGGGTTGCTGATGCCGTACTTGGCCCGGTAATTTTCGAGGATACGCTGCCGGTAGCTGCCATCTTGCAGATAGCCGAAGGCCTGCTCGAGGGCGAGGCGCCGCCGGCTGACGAAATCCTCCCGGGTCAGGTCCGCCGGGCCCACATGGAACGGATGGAAGAAGGCCCCGGGCACCGGCGCGAAGATCGTCTGCCAGCACAGCAGGCCAAACAGCCCGTTGATCAGGGTGTTCTCCACGTAGTAGGCGGGTGCATCGGGCCGCGACAGGTGCTGCTGCACGGCATGCTCCACCGAACCTGCCTCGGGTCTTGGCAGGGTGAGAACCGTTTCACGGAGGGTTGGCGAGTCGGTCCTTACCGGCGCCGGGCCTCCAACCTTTGGGGCCAGCCGCCGGAGGATGCGGGCCAGCCCCTGGTTCTCGGCGTCGCTCAGATCCTGTGCGTCCCAGGCGATGGCAATCTCCCAGGCCTGCCCGAAGCGCTTCATCCGCTCCAGCAGGCGCAACTGCTTCAGCCTGGCCTCCCGGTGGCTGCTTTCGGACAGGGCCTTAAGGGCCAGTTCCCGATCGCCCTGGCGCTCGGCCTGTCGGCCCAGCTCCAGCAACAGGCGGTCTCGGCGGCTGGCCAGCCAGGCGTTGTCTGAGGGTGGCGGCACCTCTGGCCACACCTCCCGGGCGGGCAGCCCGTCATCCAGCCATTGCCGACACTGGTGCATGGTCAGGTACAGGTCCACTTCGGCCCGGTGCTGGAACGCCCGGGACTCCGGAGTAAAAGGGACGGTTTCATAGCGCTGGTGGCCCAGCTCCACGAGGACGAAATCCGACCAGGTCTGGCGCAGATTGCCGAAAAACATCAGGCGGATCCGATCGAACAGGGCCATGGTGTTCAGCTTCACAACGCCTGGCTGACCCGCACCCAGCCAGTCTTCAATAGACCTCGCATCGGGAAACCGGGCGCGTAACGTCTCACGCATCTGGGCTTTAGGGAGGGAGGGAGGCGCGCCGGCGCCTTTGAGGGTGTCGGCGAAAACAGGGCGCAGTTCGGCCAGGGTGAACAGCCTGAACAGGTCATCCAGGCTCACCGACGGTTCGGCGTCCAGCCAGCCGGTGCCAGCCAGCTCGGCCAGCGCCTGCGACGCCGGCGCGCCAAGCTCCGGGTAATGCAGCTTGTCGGTGCGGAACAATTCACCCGAGCGCATCACCATCCGGGTCAACAGGGCCCGGGCCGGCACCGTCAATCGGGCAAAGTCCGCCAGCCGGTCACCTTCCGCCGGGGTGAGCAGGTCCGGGTGATGACGGTACACCCAGTCCACCACGGTCTCCATGTTCTCGAGGTAGTACAGCGGATTGTTCAGATCTGCGGTACCCGATGGTCGATGGGTCGGGTTCCGTACTGCCATGGTGTCCTGGCGATGTGCCTCCGGTTTCAGTCGTCGAAAAATGGTCTCACATAATCGAAGATCTGTCCCCTGGTGGTTACCCACACGCCCGGCTGATCCACGCAGCGCCGGACAATGTCCTCGAACGCCCAGGCCCCGGCCGGGCGGCCGTAACAGTGGCCGTGTACAATCACATCCAGGATCAGGGTTTCCCGGTTACTGGCCAGCAGCTTGTCCACCGTGAGGTAGAACATATCCACGAACTGCGCGGGGGTCCGGCCGAAGCGCATGGCGTGGGGCAGGTCGTTGAAGTCGATGGTAAAGGGAATGGCCAGGATCTCACTGTCGTCGAACTGCTGCAGGTAGGGCACATCGTCATCGAGGGCATCGCCGTGCCACTGGTAACCATGCCGCGCCAGACGCTGCTGAACCGCTAGATCCGATGTGATCCTCGGGCTGATCCAGCCCCGGGGCCGCCGGCCGGTGGCCTGCTCGAGCAGACGTGTGGAGGTGGCAATGTTGTCTTCAACCTCGTCTTCAGACAGGTAGGGAAACAGCATGTCCTGGCCGTAGCTGTGGCCGATGATCTCGTGGCCAACGTCTGCTCGCCGCTTCAGCTCTCCGGCATGATGTTCGGCCACGCGACCGGAGGTAAACACGCTGGCGGCGACGCCGTGGCGTTCGGCAATATCGAATAATCGCCTGGCTCCGGCATTGGCGTTATAGCGGCCGTAACTGTCGGCGTTGGGGTCAATCCGGTCGCCGGACAGCACGTTGCCCATAGGGTTCACACTGGAGCAGGCCCCGGGTGTCCACATCTCATAGGCGATGTTCAGGTTAACGGCCAAGCGACTGTTTTCCGGCCACAGAAAATCTTTATCCAATCGCTTTATTGCACATGATAAATCCCGAGTCATAATCCGGCCCTTTTCGTTTATTTATCTTTTTATAAATAGCGAACACATGAAATATATCCGCTGATATCCTTTATTTGAAGCGGTTTTTATAAATTCAATTTCATGCACATAGACATGAATCAAGTTCAAAAAGGTAACGTGCACAGTATTCACAAACCCCTGAATTACATTAAATTTGCGCTTTTTATTTCTTTACCCTAAATTGATTTTTACCGATTGAATTCGGGAAACAATAAACGGATAAAGATTGGGTAAAACGGAATAAAAGAACGGGATAAACCGACCAATCGATAATCCCAGTTTGCTATTGACCGGAGAACAACAATGAAACTGATCCCTCGCAAGTCCATTGCCACCGCCCTGCTGCTCTGTGCTGCCACGGTCAGCCAGGCCCAGACCACCATCAAACTGGGCTGGACCACCGCCGACAGCAAGGTGGACCCCTACGCCATCGCCGCCCACTATTTTGCCGAGGAGCTGGAGGCGGCCGCACCGGGTGAATTCAATGTGCAGTTCTATCCCAACCATCAGCTGGGTAACGACACCGCCATGCTGCAGGCCATGCAGTTTGGCACCATGGATGCCGGCGTGATCACCGGTACCCAGGTAGGCACGCTCGACTCCGCCTTCCAGCTCAACGACCTGCCGTTCCTCTACGCCAACAATGCCCAGGCCCACAAGGTACTGGACGGCGAGGTGGGTAAAACGCTGATGGCCAAACTCGATTCCAAGGGCATCATCGGGCTGGGTTTTCCGGAGGCCGGCTTTCGCCACACCATCAACAACAAACGCCCGATAAAGACCCCGGAGGACTTCAACGGCGTGAAACTGCGCGTTCAGCCCAGCGACCTGTTTATCGCCAGCTTCCGCGCCATCGGCGCCAACCCGGTGCCCATGGCCTGGAGTGACGTGTTCACCGCCGTGCAACAGGGCACCGTGGACGGCCTGGAAATTCCCCTGCCGGTTATCTATGCCAACAAATACCCCGAGGTCACCAGCTACCTGTCGCTGACCAGCCATACCTACAACGCCCTGGCGTTGCTGATGTCCAAACAGACCTTCAACAAGCTGTCCGCCGATACCCAGGAAAAGGTCCGTCAGGCCGCCAGGCGCGCCATAGACCGCCAGCGGGAGACGGTAGCCGCCAACAACGGCGAGGTGCTTGAGCAGATCAAGGCCGCCGGAATGACCGTTAATGAGGTGGACGATATCAACGCCTTCCGCAACAAGGTTTCCGGCGTCTACGACGAGTACCGCGGCAAGATCGGCTCGGACATCGTTGATACCGCACTCAAGCAGGTGAGTGAATAACGCAGTCGGATAAAGTGGTCGGCCACGGATGGCCGGCGTTCCGGGATTTTCAATGGGAACCTTGTGAATGTATCAGTATCTGGACAAGTTCGGCCTGGGCCTGGCCTTCGGGTCCCAGGTGATCGGTGCGGTAACTGCCCTGGTCATGATCATCAGCCTGTTACTGGGTGTTTTTTATCGGTACGTGCTGGGTGATGCGCTGGTGTGGAGTGATGAGGTCGCAGCCCTGGCCTTCACCTGGACGGTCTTTCTCTTCGCCAGCGCCCTGGTTCGCACCGGTGGCCATGTTCGGGTAACCCTGCTGGTCGACGCCTTGCCACCGCTTCTTGGCGAGCTGGTTGAGCGGGGTATCCTGGTACTGGTATTGGCTCTGGGGTTGGTGATGCTCTGGACTGGCTGGAACTTTGCCGAGTTTACCAGCGGGCAGGTGTCACCCGCAGTCCGTTATCCAATCTGGCTGGAGAGCGCCGCGGTACCCGTTGGTGGTGCCCTGATCGGTATTCACGCCCTGATCCTGCTGGTTCGGCCACGGCCGATCCATTCTTCCGCGGAGCAAACCCATGGGTGAAATCGGTACTGTCATGGTGGTCGGGCTGGTGGTTCTACTGGCCCTTGGCGTTCCAATTGCCTTCACCATCGGGTTGCTGGCTGCCGTTGGCCTGTGGATGGCCGAGGTCAATCCAATGATTCTGCCGCAGCAGCTCATCGCCGGCAGCAACGTCACCAGCCTGCTGGCCATTCCGGGCTTTATCCTGGCCGGCGAGGTGATGAGTGCCGGCGGCCTGTCCCGGCGCCTGGTTCGGGTGGCGGAAACCTGTTTTGGCCATCTCACCGGCGGTCTTTCCATGTCTACCGTGGCCGCCGGCACCTTCTTCGGCGCCATTTCCGGCTCCGCACCGGCAACCACCGCGGCGGTAGGCTCGATCATGATCGACGAGATGGAAAGTCGGGGCTATCAGCGCGGCTACGCGGCGGCACTGGCCACCGCCGTGGGCCCGCTCGGGCAGATGATTCCGCCCTCCATTCCCATGGTGATCTGGGGCGTGCTCGCCGAAGAATCCATTGCCAAGCTGTTCCTGGCCGGCATCATTCCCGGCCTTATTGCCGCCGCCGGTTTTTGTGTGGTGAGCGTGCTGTACGCGCGTTTTCACGGCGTGGAGAGGGAAAAACGCGCCACCGGCCGGGAGTTCCTGCACGCGCTGAAAGATGGCGTGTGGGCATTGCTGGCGCCCGTGGTCATCCTGGGCGGCATCTACAGCGGCATGTTCACGCCCACCGAGGCGGCCATGGTCGGCGTTCTCTACAGCGCCATCGTGGGCGTGTTCCTCTACCGGGATCTGGACTGGAAAACCCTGCCGGCCATCCTGATGAGTTCCATGCGAACCACCGGCGTCATCATGTTCATCGTGGCCGTGGCCTACGGCTTTGCCTGGGTCATGGCCAGCGAGCAGATTCCCGCCCAACTGACCCGGGCCCTGCTGACCCTCACGGACAATCCGATCCTGCTGCTGCTGATCGTCAACGTCATGCTCCTGTTGCTGGGCGCGGTGATGGACAACATTTCCGCCATGGTGATCCTCAGTGGCGTGCTCATTGGCCTTGGCCAACAGATTGGCCTGGAGCCGATCCAGCTGGGTGCCATGGTGGTGATCAACTTTGCCGTGGGCATGGTCACACCGCCGGTCGGCTACTCCATTTTCGTCGCCTCCAGCATCAGTGGCCTACGCGTGGAAACCGTGGCCCGGCATATCTGGCCCTTCATGCTGGTGTTGATCGCCGTGGTGGCCCTGGTGGCCTACGTTCCGGCGGTAACCCTCTGGCTGCCGGAGACCTTCGGCTGACCGCCGGGCATCCGCAGGCAACCGACGATTCTCCTTCCGGCGTTTTTTGCCGAACCCGGTGCCCGGTCCAGGCACCGGGTCTGTTTGCTTCCCGCCGCAACGCTCACCAAAGTGGCGCTTCCCCGGCCGGTCTGCAAGACTAGTCTCCGATAACAATAACGAAGGCTGCAGCGAGACCGGACAAACATGGTGAATCTTCGGGATTTTGATCTGAACCTGCTGGTTATTTTCACCAACATCATGGAACAACGCTCTATTTCCAAGGTGGCCAGTGAGCTGGGGCTGTCCCCTTCAGCGGTCAGCCACGCCCTGGGCCGGCTGCGCGTGATGCTGAACGACCAGCTGTTCTACCGGACCGCCAAGGGGCTCGAGCCGACCGACCGGGCCAGGGAGATCATTGTCCAGGTGGAGGACGGGCTGTCCTGCCTGTCCAGTGCCATCAGCGCCCAGCAGCAGTTCGTGCCGGCGGAATCCGACCGGGTCTTCAGCATGCAGGTGGCCAACTACATCTCCGGCTTCTTTCTCCCCAGTTTTGCCCGGCGAGTCCGGGAAGAAGCGCCCAACATCACGATTGATATCCTGCCGTTCTCCATTTCCTCCGAGAGCTCGGGCTGGGACCGCGTGGATGCCCAGATCCGTCTGACGCCCGGCCGGCTCAAGCCGAAAGCCGTGCGCAGCCAGCGCCTGATGGCCGACGACGTGGTGGTGCTGATGCGACCGGACCATCCCCGGGCGGCGGAACCCATGACCGCGGAGCTCTATGCCCGCCTGCCCCACGTCAAGCTGTCGCAGGCGTCCACGGGCACCACGGTGATTGACGATGCCCTGGCCGGTCGGGGACTGGAAAGGCACTCGGCACTGGTGGTGGACAGCTGGGACACCATCCCGGACATGCTGCTGACCACCGACCTCATTGCCATAGCGCCGCGCCGTCTGCTGGACCTGGACCCGCGCCTCAAACACCTCAAGGCCGCGCCGCTGCCCCTGGAGGAAGTCGTCTTCTCCTTCGACCTGTGCTGGGACCCCAACTCGGAAAAAGAATCCGGACACAAATGGCTCTGTGAGACGATCATCGACGTATTCAATGCGGAGATTAAACAGATCGAACCCTGAACGGAGCTGTCATGACCGCCCCCATCCTGATCACCGGAGCCGGCCAGAGAATCGGCCTGGCCTACGCGAAAGCCTGCCTGTCCCGCAATCAGCCTGTTATTGCCACCTATCGATCCCACCGACCGGGGATCGACCAACTGCAGCAAGCCGGCGCCCGATGCATCCAGGCGAATTTCGGCACCAACGAGGGCATCGACCGGTTTATCGAGACACTCCGGCATGAGACCGACCAGCTCAGAGCCATCATCCACAACGCCTCCGACTGGCTCCCGGAAAGTCCAGACCAGCCACCGGAAGCCGTGATGAGCGCCATGATGCAGATACACGCCATGGCGCCCTACCGCATCAACCTGGCCTGCCGGGATCTGTTGGAGAAGGGGGATTCGACCACAGATATCATTCACATGACGGATTATGTGGTGGAGAGGGGCAGCGCCAAACACATTGCCTATGCCGCCAGCAAAGCGGCGCTGACCAATCTGACCCTGTCGTTTGCGCGGCTGTTGGCGCCCAGGGTGAAGGTGAACAGCCTGGCGCCCTCGCTGATTATCTTCAACGACGACGACAGCGCCGAATACCGGGAAAAAACCCTGAAAAAATCCCTGATGGGCATCGAACCGGGCACCCGGGTGGCCGTGGACACCATCCAGTTCCTGCTGGACAACCCCTACATTACAGGCCGCACGCTGCCGCTGGACGGCGGCCGACACCTGGTCTGACGACGCCGCTCAGATACCCAGTTCGGCGGGGTGCAGCCGCACCCCCGCGACTTTCCAGTCGCCCTCGCTCATCACCATCCGGTAATAGGCATCCCAGCGTTTGCCATCGGGGCCCTGCAACCGGACCACCTGAATCTCGAAGGCGCCGTGGGGCACCCTTTGAGTGAACTCAATGGCGGTGGCCTGATGCACTGCCGGGTAGGCCTCCCGCACCATGGCGACGAAGACATCGGAAGAACCGAAACGTCGTTTGACACCTTCGGAGGCAAAGGCCCAGGCCTGTTCGCGATCGTCGTTGGCAAACGCCTCGATCTGCCGGAGGATGGTTTCCTGGATGTCTGCGTCTTTGTCTGCGCTCTCGGCCTGAACGCCGGCTGCCCAGACCAGTGCCCAGGCGAAGGCCGCCGCTAGCAGCCATGGGGCCGGCGGGATCCCGGCCCGTTCCTGTTTGAGTCTCATAGCACCACCTCGTGGTTGCTCGTTCACGGATCAATACGACCTGCCCTGGATGCCTCCCTTTTCTGATCATTATATGACCTGTTTACCAGGATCCGCCGTAGAGATGTTTACGACAACAAACCTGCGGGAGACTTCCCATGCATATGGATACCGGAGAGCTGAAATCCCACAAAAACGATCCGATTTCCCTTCTGGAGATTGTTTCCATGGAGGGCCGCTATTACATGGCGCGGTTCTACCTGAACGGCCAGGGTTATGTACTCACCGACGCCTACGACAAGCCGGTGATGTTCTCCGGCGCCTGTGCGGTACGGGAGTATTTCCACGATTATCAGGTTGAACACACCGAGGTGATTCCGCCCACCGGCACCGATGAGATGATCGGCATGCCGGAGAGCGGTTCGGAAACCATGCGGGTGCCGCTCTAGGCCCCAACGAAGTTGATCAGGCCTCCGGGCCCCGTCAACTGGCCGCGAACGACAGCGAATCCACCAGATCCCGACCGTTAAATACCGCCCCATGGAAATCGCTGTCGGGGACTTGCCGAAGAGTGAAGGCCAGAGCGCTGGCCGCCTGTTCCGCGGTGAGGCATTCGCCGGCCTCAAGCCGGCCTGCCAGCCACCGGGCATGGGGCAGATCGAGGTTTTCCGCCTTGGCAATGTGTCTCCGGATGCCCGGGGTATCCACCAACCCCGGCTGGAACAGACTGACCACCGGTCCGTCGGCCATAGTGTCGAACTCCACCGCCATCTGGCGCACCAGCCGGCGCAGGGCCATCTTGCTGATGCCGTAGCTACCGGTGCCGGGCTGGGCCTGTTTATCCATTCCGGCGCCGATCATCACGATGCGGGACGCCGTATCGCCGCCACGCATCAACGGCAACAGCTGCTGGCAAAGCAACAGGGGCGCCGAGACGTTCACCGCCAGCGCTTCCTGGAAATCAATCAGTTCCAGGCTGGCGAAATCCGGCGCCGGCTCGCCAATGCCGGCGCAGTAAATAAAGGCATTGAGGCGCTCGACCTCCTCGCCGATCCTGGCCGCCAATTCCCGGGTGCTGGCCGGGTCTGACAGGTCCGCAGGCAGTATTTCAACCTGACATCCGGGCGACTGCTCCCGAATTGCCTCTGCCACCGCCGTCAAGCGGCCCTTGTCGCGGCCGGACAGCATCAGGTCGTGGCCCTGTTGCCCCAGCTCCAGGGCCAGGGCCCGGCCGATGCCGGAGCTCGCCCCGGTAATCAGTGTCCACATTGCGCTGCCTCCTACATTGCCTCTGTGATCGGTTATCGTTCGGTTATCGGCATCTGAGGTCACATACGGTAACCTCTGGAATCAGGATTGAACCGACTCCCAGACAAGGAAACCCATGGCCACGCCATCCGCCATCGAACCGGGCTTTCACGCCATCCACGCTAACCATCTAGAGGACCTGCGCCGGGCCGTGGTCTACCTCTGCCGGCAGAACCCTATGCCGCCGTTGCAGAGCGAGACGTTTCTGGTGCAGAGCAACGGCATTGCCCAGTGGTTGAAGCTGGCGCTCGCGGAAAAGCGCACCGACGATGGCGTAGAGGGCGGGCTGGGGATTGCAGCGGGCATGGAATTCCTGTTTCCCGCACGGTTTATCTGGCAGGCCTATCGCGCCGTACTGCCCGACGGGGAAGTACCGGAACAGTCGCCCTTCGACAAATCCCGCCTGGTGTGGCGGCTTTACCGCTTGCTGCCGGAACTGGTGGGGCAGGACGACGCCTTTACCCCGCTGGCGAGATTTCTGGACGGCAGTGACACCGACCTGCGCAACTTCCAGCTGGCCGAGAAGGTGGCGGACCTGTTCGACCAGTACCAGGTGTTCCGGGCCGACTGGCTGGCCGCCTGGGAACAGGGCAAGGATGTGGTGATCAGCGCCCGGGGCGAGGAAAGACCCCTCGAAGCCGAGACTCTCTGGCAGCCGCTGCTCTGGCGGGCCCTGGTGCAGGATGTCGGCGCCGAGGCCCACACCAGCCGCTCGCAGATCCACACCCGATTCATGGAACAGGGCCAACGACTCAGCCAGCCGGCCAATCCGGGCCGGTTGCCCGGTCGCATCGTGGTGTTCGGGGTGTCGTCCCTGCCCCGGCAGGCCCTCGAGGCCCTGTACGTGCTGAGCCGGTTCAGCCAGGTGGTGTTGTGCGTTCACAACCCCTGCCAGTACTACTGGGCCGACATCATCAGCGACCGGGAGCTGCTCAAGGCCGAACGCAAGCGGGGCGCCGCCCACCCGGTGCTCGCCACCATTGACGATCCGGATCAGCTGCACCAGCACGCCAACCCCCTGCTGGCGGCCTGGGGCAAGCAGGGCCGGGACTACATCCGCCTCCTGGACGAGTTCGACAACCCGGACGAGTACCGCGCCAGCTTCCAGACCCCCGGCCAGAAGATCGACATCTTCACCGACCACGGCGACCCCGCGTCGCCCCGGCTGCTGCATCAGCTGCAGAACGATATCCACAACCTGACGCCGCTGCAGGAGATCCGCGACCAGCAGCGCACGGTGGATCTGGCCGCCGACCACTCCCTGGTGTTCCACGACGCCCACAGCCCCCAGCGGGAGGTGGAGATCCTGCACGACCAGCTGCTGGCCGCCTTCAACGCCGACGACACGCTCCGGCCCCGGGATGTAATCGTGATGGTGCCGGACATTAACGTCTACGCGCCCCACATCCAGGCGGTGTTCGGCCGCTACGCCCCCGGGCGCAGGCGCCATATTCCGTTCACCATTTCCGACCAGGGCCAGCGCCACCACGAGCCGGTGCTGATCGCCCTGGAAACCCTGATGTCGCTGCCCCGCAGCCGCTTTGGCGTGAGCGAGATCCTGAGCCTGCTGGAAGTGCCCGGCATCCGCGACCGCTTTGACATTCGCGAGGACGAGATTTCCCTGGCCCGGCGCTGGGTGGAAGGGGCCAACATCCGCTGGGGCCTGCACGGCCAGCACCGGGCAAGCCTGGACCTGCCAGCCGAACTGGAGCGCAACACCTGGCAGGCGGGCCTGCGCTCGATGCTGCTGGGCTACGGCATGGGCGACGACGAGCCCTGGGCCGGCGTGGAGCCCTACGGCGAGATCGGTGGCCTGCAGGCCAGCCTGGCCGGACGCCTGGCGGACTTTGTACACCAGCTGGAAGCCCTGTGGCAGGCGCTGCAGAGCCAGCGCACACCGGCGGACTGGGAAGCGCTGTTTTCCAACATGCTGGTTGGCTTTTTTGACAAGGTGGAAGGCCAGGACCTGCTGTTGCTGAACCGCTTCCGGCGCCAGCTGGAACAGTGGCTGGAAGACGCCCTGGCCGCCGGCCTGGGCGAGCAGACGCTGCCGTTGAACATCGTCAAGGACGTGCTGCTGCAAGGCCTGGACGAAGGCGGCCTGAACCAGCGCTTCCTGGCCGGCAAGGTGAACTTCGCCACGCTGATGCCGATGCGTGCGATTCCCTTCCGCCGGGTCTGCCTGCTGGGCATGAACGACGGCGACTACCCCCGCTCCCGACCGCCGGTGGATTTCGACCTGATGGCTCAGGACTACCGGCCCGGGGACCGCTCGCGCCGGGAGGACGACCGCTACCTCTTCCTCGAAGCCCTGCTGTCGGCCCGGGAGCAGCTGTACATCAGCTGGGTGGGGCGCAGCATTCGGGACGATTCCGAGCGGCCGCCGTCGGTACTGGTGGGCCAGCTGCAGGATCATCTGGACAGCCTGTGGAAAGTAGCCGGGCAACCGACGATGAAGGTGGTCGAGGCTCTGACCACCCGGCACCCGCTGCAGCCGTTCAGCCGGGACTATTTCCCGAAAGCCAACGGTGAAGGTGAGGGGGACCACGCCCGACCACGACCACTGGCCGAGGTGTTGGAGGCCCGGCGCCTGTTCACCTTCGAGCGGGAATGGCGCAGCGCCCATGGTGTCGACACGGCCGAGCAGTCTCATCAGCCGTTGCCCTACCTGGCGCCGGAGGAGCCCATCAGCCTGAACGACCTGGCCAACTTCCTGAAACGGCCCATCGAGATCTTCTACCAGCGTCGGCTGCAGGTGCGCTTCGAGGCGGTGGAAGACGAGGACACCGACAACGAGAACTTCGATCTGAACGGCCTGGACCGCTGGCGCCTGGACAACGAGCTGATTCAGGAAGGCGTGGTAAAAGCGGCCAGCGAGGAGGAGCTGCACGAGCGCCTTGAAATCACCCTGGACCGAATGGCCCGGCGCGGGGAGCTGGGCATGGGCGTGACCGAGCACCGGCTGCGCACGGAGCTGGCGGGCCGGCTGCCGAACCTGTTCGAACGTTATCGCAGGGCGCTTGTCGACTGGCCGGAAGCGGTGGCCGAACCGCTGCCGTTCGAGGTTCGCCACCAAACCGATTTGGGCTCAGTGGAGGTGGTCGACCTTATCGACAACCTGCGCTGCAACCCGCAAGGGCAGCTCTGCCGGCTGGTGATCGCGGGCTCCAGCCTGCTGAGCAGCGCCGGCAACGGCAAAAAGGTGCGCTACGCCAACCTGCTGCGGGACTGGCTGATTCACCTGGCCGGCCAGCTCGGCGGGCAGCCCTTCGAGACTGTGATCCTGGGCAAGGAGGAAGACCGCAAATTCCACTTCCCGGCCATGACGCCGGAGCAGGCCAGGGCACCGTTCCACGCCATTCTTGCGCGCTGGATGGAAGCCACCACCCGCGCCCTGCCGCTGCACTGCGAGGCGGGCTTTGCCTGGGTCACAAGCTATTACGGCGGCAAGAAATACCTGGGCGACCACGAACGCGCCATCAGCGAGGCGGAAACGGCCTACCTGACCGCCCTGGAGCGGGACACCGGCTACCTGCGCGGCAGCTTTGACAGCCCCGAGGCACTGATGGCCAGCGGCGAATTCGAGGCCCTGCTGCATGATCTTTATGTGCCCCTGTGGGAAGCGGAGCAGGGCAAATCGGCGGCCGAGCAGATCGGGAGCGTGGCATGACCGAGCAGACCAAAAACCGTAACCCGAACCTGGATCCGCTGGCCCTGCCCCTGAACGGCAGCGCCCTGATCGAGGCCAGCGCCGGCACCGGCAAAACCTTCACCATCGCCATCCTGTACGTGCGCCTGGTGTTGGGTCATGGTCAGCCCGACGACAGCCCCCTGCAGAACCTGCTGCCGCCCAACCTGCTGGTGGTAACCTTCACCGATGCCGCCACCAAGGAGCTGCGGGACCGCATCCGCACCCGGCTGACCCAGGCCGCCGAGGTGTTCTCCGACGGCCCGGACGACCCGAACCCGCCTGCCGAAACCAGACTGATCTACGATCTGAGGAACCAGAGCTACCCGGACCGGGCGAGCTGGCCCGACTGCCGCAAGAAACTGCTGCTGGCCGCCGAGTGGATGGACGAGGCGGCGGTGTCCACCATCCACGGCTGGTGCAACCGCATGCTCAGCGAGCACGCGTTCGACAGCGGCAGCCTGTTCAAACTGACCCTGGAAACCGACCAGAGCGAGCTGCTGGACGAGGTGGCCCGGGATTACTGGCGCACCTTCGTGTACCCACTGCCCCCGGCGTTGATGGACGAAGCCCTCGGGCACTGGCAAACGCCGGCGGATCTACGCAAGGCTGTGCGCAACCTGATCGACGATCCGCACGCCCTGGGCACGCCGCCGGAGAGCGTGCACCAGGCCATTGGCCAGGTGGTGGATCAGCGCCTGGCCCGTTCCGCCGAGCTGAAGGCCCACCCATGGGCCGCCTGGCGCGACGAGGTGCTACCGCTGCTGGACGACCTGCAGAAGGCCAAACGCCTGCATGGGGGCAGCAAGAAGTCCATGCTGACGGCCTGGGATGCCCTGACCGCCTGGGCCGACTCCGAGGACCTGCTGCCGGAAGACCTCGATAAGGCCGGCTTCAGGAACCAGACGCCGGAGGGGCTGGACAACATTCTCAAAGGCGAGGACCCGGCCCCCCGGCACCCGGCGTTCGACGCCATCGGGGCCATCCTGGCGTTCAGCCGCAACCCGCCGACTGCCAAATCCGACATCCTGCGACACGCCAGCCACTGGATAGCTGCGCGCATGGATGAGGAAAAACAGCAGCGTTCGGAAATGGGTTTCGACGATTTGCTCACCCGCCTCGACGACGCCCTCCACGGCCCCCGGGGCGAGCAGCTGGCCGCCACCATCCGCCGCCAGTTCCCGGTGGCGCTGATCGACGAGTTCCAGGATACCGACCCGGTGCAGTACCGCATCTTCAACCGGATCTATCAGGTAGAGCAAAACCGCCCGGACACCTGCCTGCTGATGATCGGCGACCCCAAGCAGGCCATCTACGGCTTCCGGGGCGCGGACATCTACACCTACCTGCAGGCCCGGCTCGGCGTGCAGGATCGTACCTGGACGCTCGGCACCAACTACCGCTCGGCCAGGCCCATGGTCGATGCCGTTAACCGCATGTTCGAGCACAGCGACCGGCACAGCCCGCAGGGCGCGTTCCTGTTTGGCCAGGGCGACACCACGCCGCTGCCGTTCCAGGGGGTGGACGCCAACGGCACCAAACGCCTCTGGTCGGTGCAGGGGGAGGTTCAGCCCAGCCTGGTGTTCTGGACCCACGAGTCCGAGGACACCGGCAAGGAGGGCAGCCCGAAAGGCCTCGCCAAGGGCACCGCCACCGCCGACCTTGCCGAGACCTGCGCCAGCGAGATTGCGCGCCTGCTCACCCTCGGACAGGCCGGACATGCCGGCTTTGCCCTGTCGGAGAACCCGGCGGATCTGGAACCGGTTCAGCCGAAAGACATCGCGGTACTGGTGAACAACCGAAACGAGGCTGCCGCGGTGCGCGATGCCCTGGGCCGACGGCGCATCAAGAGCGTGTACCTGTCGGACCGGGATTCGGTGCTGACCTCGCCGGAGGCGGCGGAACTGCTGTGCTGGCTGCAGGCCTTCGCCGAACCCCGCCAGCTGTCGCTGATTCGCGCCGCCCTGGCCACGCCGACGCTCGGCCAGAGCTGGCAGGCCCTGGACCGGCTGTTGACCGACGAGAACGTGCTGGAGCGGGAGATCGCCCGCTTCCAGGGCTACCAGGCCCAGTGGCAAAGCCAGGGCGTGCTGCCCATGCTGCGCACCTTCCTCATGGATTTCGAGGTGCCCGGCCGCCTGCTGCATCGGCCGGACGGTGAGCGAAGACTCACCGACATCCTGCACATCGCCGAGCTGCTTCAGCAGGACAGCCTGCAGCTGGACGGGGAACATGCGCTGGTGCACCACTTCACCCAGATCCTGCGGGCGGCCGACGAAGAGGACGAACACCGCACCCTGCGCCTGGAAAGCGACGCCGGCCTGGTAAAGGTGATCACCGTGCACAAATCCAAGGGCCTGGAATACCCGCTGGTGTTCCTGCCGTTCGGGACCGCGTTCCGGGCAGAGAACCCGAAGCAGGCCTACGTGCGCTACCACAATGAGCAAGGTCGCCTGGTGACCGTGTTCGATCCCAGCCCCGAAGACATTGCCCGGGCAGACCAGGAACGCCTGGGCGAGGACATCCGCAAACTCTACGTGGCCCTGACACGGGCCCGGTTCGCCACCTGGGTGGGTGCCGCCGCCCTGGACAACTGGCAGCAGAGCGGCCTGGGTTATGCCATTGCGGGCAGTCCGGAACAGGGGCTCGCGGCCGCCCTGGCACCCCTGGCCGAAGGGCGCCCGGAGGTTGCGGTGCTGCCACTGCCACAACCCGAGGACCGGGTGTTCATCGAGACGGCACCCGAGGCGCTGGGGCCGGCCCTGGTGTCGACCCGCGAGGCGAAGGAAGACTGGTGGATTGCCAGCTACTCCAGCATTGAATACACCGGTCTGTCCGGCAGCGGCATCGGGTTCACCGGCGAGGTGGAAGATGCCCAGACCCAGAACCTGCTGGAGGAAAGTGCCCAGGACGAGGCGGACGCCGACGAACCCGCCAGCCCGGTCGCCGCCCGCGATCACCATCATTTTCCGAAAGGCGCCGGTCCCGGCACCTTCCTGCACGAGCTGCTGGAGTGGTGCACCGCCCAGGGCTTCCAGCGGGTGCTGGACCATCCCTCTGTGCTGCACGACCAGCTCACCCGCCGCTGCGGCACCCGGGGCTGGAGCGAGTGGGTGGAGCCCCTGCACCAGTGGCTGCTGGCGCTGATCCGCCAGCCGCTCCCCCTGGGCGGCGACGGCCAACGCACTGCCAGCCTGGCGCAATTGACCCGCCTGCGCCCGGAGCTGGAATTCTGGTTCGAAAGCCGCAATGTGGACATCCAGACCCTGGACAAACTGGTCACCGACCATACCCTGAACGGCGCCGACCGGCCGCAAGCGGAGAGCGGCCAATTCAACGGCATGCTCAAGGGCTTTATCGACCTGGTGTTTGAACACGAGGGCCAGTACTACGTGCTCGACTACAAATCCAACACCCTGGGCGAGGACGACACCGCCTACACCCGCCAGGCCATGGGCGATGCCATCCTGGCCAAGCGCTACGATCTGCAATACGTGCTCTACCTGCTGGCCCTGCACCGGCTGCTGAAAGCCCGGCTGCCTGGCTACGACTACGACCGCCACATCGGTGGCGCGGTCTACCTGTTTCTGCGCGGAGTGAATTCGGCAAGCCAAGGAGCTTTCACCGACAAACCGCCGAGAGCATTGATCGAGCAGCTGGATGCACTGTTCGATGGCGAGCTGACCGACGGGGAGGTGGCCGCATGAGTCGGACCCGCAACAGTGAGAATCAGTTTGCCCTCGACCTGGGCGACAGCACACCAGACCAGCACGGCGCGGTGGATAACGCTGAGCGACTGGCCAGTCTTGCAGAGACCGAGGCCCTTCTGAACCAGTGGCAGCAGGCCGGCTGGATTCGCCCGCTGGATGTAGGCTTTGCCCGGCTAATCCGGCAACTGGGCGAAGAGCAGGGTGATCGCCCGCAGCCCCTGGTGCTGTTGCTGGCCGCGCTGACCTCCCATCAGGTGGGCCGGGGCCACGTGTGCGTAGACCTCACGCACCTGCTGGCGGATGCCGGCAACACCCTGGCGTTGCCGCCGGAGGAGCCGGCCGGGCCGGCACTGAACGACACCGAAGCCACCGCATTGCAGGGCATGCACCCCCAGGACCTGCTCGCCCGGGTACAACTGGCCGACTGCCTGGCCGCGCTCCGGGCATCGCCGGCGGTCAGCGACGGAGCGGTGCCAACGCCCCTGGTGCTGAACGGCAGCCGGCTGTACCTGCGCCGGTTCTGGCGTTACGAACAGCGCATTGCCGAGGGTATCCGGCAGCGGCTGGCATTGCCCTCCCCCCTTGCATACCCAAACGCCTTACCGGCACAAACCCTGTCCCGGGCGCTGACCATTTTGTTTCAGTCGAAAGAGCCCGTGGACTACCAGAAGCTGGCCTGCGCCCTGGCCGCCCGTAGTGGCTTTGCGGTGATCACCGGTGGCCCCGGGACCGGCAAGACCACTACCGTGGTCAATCTGCTGGCCGCGCTGCAGGCGGTGGCCGGCGCCGACCCGGCAAGGGCAGGTCGCAAGGTCCGCATCCGCCTGGCCGCACCCACCGGCAAGGCCGCGGCCCGCTTGAACGAATCCATCGGCGGCGCGGTGCAACGGTTGCCGCTGGCGGAACTGCCCGGCGCCGTGCAACTGGACGATATCCCGACCAGGGTCACGACCCTGCATCGACTGCTGGGCAGTCGGCCGGACACCCGTCAGTTCCGTCATCACCGGGACAATCCGCTGCTGGTAGATATCCTGGTCATTGATGAAGCCTCCATGGTGGATGTCGATCTGATGGCCTCGGTGTTCGACGCGCTGCCCGCCAGCGCCCGGCTGATCCTGCTGGGCGACAAAGACCAGCTGGCCTCGGTGGACGCCGGCGCCGTCCTCGGGGAACTGTGCCAACGCGCCTCCGACGCTCATTACACACCGGAAACCGCCCACTGGCTCGGTGCCATCACCGGTGCCGAGCTGCCACCAAACCTTGTGGATGACCGCGGTCAGGCACTGGACCAGGCCGTGGCCATGCTGCGCAAGAGCTACCGCTTTGGCGAGGACAGCGGCATCCGCCAGCTTGCCGAAGCGGTCAACACCAGCGCGCTGACCGGTACCATGCTGGCCAGGATAAGGGATTCCGAATTTGACGATGTGGTCTGGCTGAATGGCCACGGGCCAACGTCGGATCCGGAAAAGACGCTCGAGCAGATCTGCCACCATGCCATCAGCGGCACCCCGGAACGCTTCCGCAACAAGGGGCAGGGCCGGGTCGTGAATGGAGAGACGCTGCCGCCGCCCGTGGGCTATCGCCACTATCTTGAGGTGATGGCCAACTCAGGATTGAGGGCAGACAGCCCCCGGGAGGCCTGGGATACCCACGCCGCGGCCGTACTGGAGGCATTCAGCGATTTCCAGGTTCTCTGCGCGCTGCGTCGCGGCCCCTGGGGCGTGGAGGGCCTGAATCAGCGCATCGCCCAGCAGCTCATGACGGAAAAGCTGATCGACCGAACCGAGGGCTGGTACCCCGGCCGCCCGGTACTGATCACCGGCAACGACTACAACCTGGGCCTGATGAACGGGGATATCGGCATTACCTTCCGGGTACCCTGGGACACCACGGACGACGGCCAGCCGAAAGACACCTTGCGAGTCGCCTTCCCCAGCAGCGATGCCGAGGGCGGTATCCGCTGGATTTCCCCCAGCCGACTGCAACAGCTGGAAACCGTGTACGCCATGACGGTGCACAAGTCCCAGGGATCGGAGTTCAACCACACCTGCCTTGTGCTACCCGATCGCCTCAGCCCGGTACTCACCAAGGAGCTGGTGTACACCGGCATCACCCGGGCCAGGAACTGGTTCAGTCTGATCACTGGCGATACACAGGTGTTCAGAGACAGCGTGGAACAGCAGGTGATTCGCGCTTCAGGATTAGCGCTTCGGCTAGGGGAGTCCTAGCCCCGGGCTCCGGCGGGGGAGGCCTTTCCAAAACACGCTGTGGATACCTCCCTGTACGCTCTGCTCCGCCATCCATGGCTCCGCAAGGTTTTGGAAAGGCCTCCCCCGCCGCACCCCTGACTTCTCAGTTATCCTCACGCCGGTGCTGCTGCTCCCACAGATGGGCATAGTGACCACCGGCGCCCAGCAGTTCGCTGTGGCTGCCGCTCTCCACAATCTGGCCACCGTCCATCACCAGAATGGTATCGGCATCACGAATCGTGGACAGGCGATGTGCGATGACCAGGGTGGTGCGCTGCTGGCTGACCTCCTTGAGGGCTCCGAGGATGGCCTGCTCCGAGAGCGAATCCAGAGAAGACGTGGCTTCATCCAGGATCAGCAGCGGCGGGTTCTTGAGGATGACCCGGGCGATGGCCACACGCTGTTTTTCACCCCCGGACAGCTTCAGGCCCCGCTCGCCCACCCTGGTCTGATAACCCTCCGGCAGGCTGTTGATAAAGCTGTCCAGGTGGGCCATGCGGGCCGCGCGGTAGACCTCCTCCTCGGTGGCCCCGGGTCGGCCATAGGCCAGGTTCCGGTACAGGGTATCGTTGAACAGCACGGTATCCTGGGGCACCACGCCAATGGCCGAGCGCAGGCTGGCCTGGGTCACCGTCCGGATATCCTGGCCGTCAATGCGGATGGCTCCCTGATCGACGTCGTAGAACCGGAACAACAGGCGGGCGAGGGTGGACTTGCCGGCGCCACTGGCACCTACCACCGCCACTTTGTGGCCGGCCGGAATGGTGAAGTCCACATTTTGCAGGATCGGCCGATCGGGCCGGTAGGCAAAGTGGATATGGTCGAAATGAACTTCGCCCTTGTCCACACTCAGGGGCCTGGCATCTTCCGCGTCCTGGATTGCAGGCTGATCGCCGAGCAGTTTGAACAGGCGCTCCACGTTGACCAGCGCCTGGCGAATCTCCCGATAGACAAAGCCCAGGGCGTTCAGGGGAATGAACAGCTGGATCAGGTAGGCGTTGATCATGGTGAAATCCCCCAGGGTAATCTCACCGCTGGCCACCTCAGCCACCGCCATGGACATGATCACGATCAGTGCCACGCCAATGATCAGTGCCTGGCCGGCGTTCAGGGTCGCCAGCGACAGGCGGTTTTTCAGGCGGGCCTGCTCCCAGTCGTCCAGATCCTGGTCGTAGAGTTCGGCTTCGTAGCATTCGTTATTGAAGTATTTGACCGTCTCATAGTTCAGCAGGCTGTCGATGGCCCGGGAGTTGGACTGGTTGTCCCGGGCGTTGGCCTCCCGTACGAACTTGGTGCGCCATTCGGTAATCTTGATAGAGAACACCACATACACCACCACCGCCACCAGGATGGCCAGCACGTACCCCACGTTGAACACCCACAGCAGGATGCCGGACACCATCAGGATTTCCAGGATAGTCGGCACGATGTTGAACAAGGTGAAGCGCAGCAGGAAACTGATACCGTTGGTGCCCCGCTCGATGTCCCGAGCCAGGCCACCGGTCTTTCGATCCAGATGAAACGCCAGCTCCCGCTGGTGCAGGTGTTCGAACACCCGCAGCGACACCCGCCGCATGGCGCGTTCGGCTACCCGGGCAAATACGGCATCCCGGAGTTCACTGAACAAGGTGGCGCCAAAGCGCAGGGAGCCGTAGGCGACCACAAGAATCACCGGTATCCACAGCAGCAGATCGGCACCGCGATTCTGGTCCAGATAATCGACAATGTATTTCAGGGCTACCGGTGTGGCGACGGTGGCAACTTTCGCCAGGATCAGAAAGCCCAGGGCAGTCACGACCCGGCCCCGGAATTCGAGCAGGTAGGGCCAGAGGCCGGAAATGATGGTCCAGTCCGGTTTGTGGTCTGCCGGGTAATCGTTGTCGGCGTAGGCGCGCACTGACTTTCCTTCTGATTCGGTGACGTCGAGCGCGCGAGGTAACTGGGCCTGCCACCCCGCTCGCTCTTTCGTAGCTGTATGATAGGTCCTGTTTCAAGAACAAACCGTATTGACGCTGGAGTCTACAGCAGCCAACACCCTGGAGGCACATCATTAACACACGCCACCGTAGAGCCCTGAAACTGGTCATCGAGTTTATTAGCCCCTATCGCCGGGCCGTGGCTGGCGCTCTGGTGGCGTTGGTCATCACCGCCGGTATTACCCTGGGGCTGGGCCAGGGGCTCCGTATCCTGGTGGATCAGGGGCTGGCCACCGAATCACCGGAGAACCTGGCCAGGGCCATCGGGCTGTTTTTCCTGCTGGTGCTGGGCCTGGCGTTCGGGTCCTTCGCGCGATTTTACCTGGTGTCCTGGATTGGCGAGCGGGTGGTGGCGGACATTCGCAAGAAAGTCTTCAACCACCTGATTGACCTGCACCCGGGCTTTTTCGAGCAGAACCGGGCCCTGGAGATCCAGTCCCGGTTCACTGCCGACACCACCGTGCTGCAATCGGTGATTGGCTCCACGGTGTCCATTGCCCTGCGCAACGCACTGATGCTGGTGGGCGGGTTGCTGCTGCTGTTCATCACCAACGCCAAGCTGGCGAGCATCATTCTGCTCGGTTTCCCGGTGGTGATTGCTCCCATCCTGTTCTTCGGACGGCGGGTGCGGGCGCTGTCCCGGCTCAGCCAGGATCGCGTCGCCGATGTCGGCAGCTACGTGGGCGAGAATCTTACCCAGATCAAGACGGTGCAGGCGTTCAACCACCAGCCCCACGACCGCCGGTATTTTGCCGAGGTGTCCGAGCGCGCGTTCGAGATTGCCCGGCAGCGCATTCGCCAGCGGGCCTGGCTGACCACACTGGCGATCTCCCTGGTGATGGGCGCCGTGGGCATTGTGATCTGGATTGGCGGACTGGATGTGATCCACGGGCGCATCAGTCCGGGCGAGTTGGCGGCCTTTGTGTTCTACAGTCTGCTGGTAGGCGTGGCGGCTGGCGCCATCAGCGAGGTGATCGGTGAGCTGCAGCGGGCGGCGGGCTCCGCGGCACGGCTGTTCGAGTTGTTGCAGACTGAATCGGCGTTCGCGCGTGAAGGCGAGCGGGAAAAGGGCGTAGGGGATCTGCCCGCGGTCGTGCGCGGCGAACTGCGGCTGGACCAGGTGTTCTTCAGCTACCCCGGCCGCCAGAACCGGCCCGCCATCGCCGGTCTTACCCTCGATATCCGGGCCGGCGAAACGCTGGCTCTGGTGGGCCCCTCGGGTGCCGGGAAATCCACCCTGTTCGATCTGCTGCTGCATTTCTATCAGCCGGATAGGGGCCGGATTCTCATCGACGGTGTGGATACGGCCGGCTGGCCCCTGGAATCCCTGCGCCGTTGCTTTGCCCTGGTGCCCCAGACCCCGGCCCTGTTCCATGGCACGGTTGCCGACAACATCCGCTATGCCCGGCCGGAGGCCAGCCAGCAAGCGGTGGAGCAGGCGGCAAGGATTGCCCACGCCCATGATTTCATTCTGGCCCTGCCTCAGGGCTATGACACCCGGCTGGGTGACGCCGGTCAGGGTCTTTCCGGTGGCCAGAAACAGCGGCTGGCCATTGCCAGGGCACTGCTCGCCGATGCCCCGATCCTGCTGCTGGATGAAGCTACCAGTGCCCTGGATGCCGAGAGCGAGAACCTGATCCAGAAGGCCATGCCGGCGCTCACTGAAGGTCGCACCACGCTGGTGATTGCCCACCGCCTGGCCACGGTGCGGGACGCCGACCGGATTGCCGTGATGGACGGCGGCCATCTGCTCGCAGTGGGCTCCCACGAGCAGTTGATGCGGGAAAACAGTCTCTATCGGCGCCTGGCCAACCTGCAGTTCCGTGAGAATACCGGCTGACGGCGACCATGGTCGGTTTGTTTCCTGCTCCCGTACTACTTACACTGGTATGTGAAACTTTCGAACCTGACCTCAGGGAGAATGGCAAAGTGAGCAATAAAGAATTGCAGGCACTCAAAGAACGCTACGTTGCGGCGGGCGCGGCAAGTCCCAATGAACAGTTTGCCGACCACGCAACCAATGCGGAACTGTGG
The DNA here is from genome assembly GCF_900115175.1 of Marinobacter gudaonensis. Classification (NCBI taxonomy): domain Bacteria; kingdom Pseudomonadati; phylum Pseudomonadota; class Gammaproteobacteria; order Pseudomonadales; family Marinobacteraceae; genus Marinobacter; species Marinobacter gudaonensis. Next base: position 2,277,962 of record NZ_FOYV01000001.1, on the reverse strand, counting down.
GATGCCGACGGCAAGCGCATGATCGATTTTGCCGGCGGTATCGGTGTACTCAACATTGGCCATCGCCACCCGAAGGTGGTGGAGGCCGTCAAGGCGCAGCTCGACAAGCTGATGCACACCTGCCAGACGGTAATGCCCTACGAGGGCTACGTAAAGCTGGCGCAGAAACTCAGTGAAGTGGTTCCGGTGAAGGGCCACGCCAAGGTGATGCTGGCCAACTCCGGCGCGGAAGCCCTGGAAAACGCCATGAAGATCGCCCGGGCGGCCACCGGCAAGACCAACGTGATCTGTTTTGACGGCGGTTACCACGGCCGTACCTTCTACACCATGGCCATGAACGGCAAGGCAGCACCGTACCAGACCGACTTCGGCCCGATGCCGGGTACGGTCTACCGCGCCCCGTATCCGGTGCCGTACCACGGGGTCTCCGAGGAGGAAGCCCTCCGTGGCCTGAAAATGGCCATGAAGGCGGATTCCCCGGCCCGCAACACCGCCGCCATCGTGATCGAACCGGTGCTGGGCGAGGGCGGTTTCTACGCCGCACCCACCAGCTTCCTGAAGGAAATTCGCAAGATCTGCGATGAGAACGACATCCTGATGGTGGTGGACGAAGTTCAGAGCGGTTTTGGCCGCACCGGCAAAATGTTCGCCATTGAGCACAGCGGCATTGAGCCGGACATCATGACCATGGCCAAGAGCATGGCCGACGGCATGCCTATCTCGGCGATTGTCGGCACCGACAAGATCATGGATTCCTCCGGCCCCAATTCCCTGGGGGGTACCTACACTGGTAGCCCGACCGCCTGTGCCGCAGCGTTGGCGGTGTTCGATGTGTTCAAGGAGGAGGACATCCTCGGCAAGTCCCAAGCACTGGGCGAGAAACTGAAGCAGCGCTTCAGCCAGTGGCAGGAGCAGTTCGAGCACGTGGACAATGTCCGCAACCTCGGGCCCATGGCGGCGTTTGAACTGGTGGAAAGCAAGCAGAGCCGGACACCCAAGCCGGAGCTGGCAGCAGCGGTCACCAAGAAGGCCAAGGAAAAGGGGCTGATTCTGCTGAGCTGCGGCATGTACGGCAATACCCTGCGGTTCCTGATGCCGGTGACCATCGAGGATGAGGTGCTGGAAGAAGGGCTCGCGATTGTGGAAGAGAGCCTCAAGGAGGTGGGGGCCTGATAAGGGCGCTCTACTCCCAGAAGGACGCGAAAGCCGGGCATTATGCCCGGCTTTTTTGTTCCCGGCTTGGGAGGTTGCATGCGCTCATACCATTCAGTGTGACCTAAATGTGTACCCTTCCTCCATCTACGCCCCTCTGATTTGCGTTGAGGATGTTTTGAGCAATAGTTGATCACTGCATGTTGTCCTGTAGCGGGCGAAAAACGTGTTCTCTTTTTCCAATCGCCTGCTGAATGCACCACAACAAAGACAAGACAGGAGCATGCAATGAGTCAGTTTTCTCGGTTTATCGCCGGTGCCACCCTGGGCGCGGCTTTGGCACTTCCGGTTCAAACGGCCCAGGCCGGGGCGTTTGTGCATCTGTTCGAGTGGAAATGGAGCGATGTCGCCCAGGAATGTGAAAACTTCCTGGGGCCGAAAGGCTTCAGCGCCGTGCAGGTGTCGCCGCCCCAGGAGCATATCCAGGGCAGTGCCTGGTGGACGCGTTATCAGCCGGTCAGTTATCAGTTGAACAGCCGCAGCGGTGATGCCGCGGCTTTTGCCGATATGGTCCAACGCTGTAATGCCGCCGGTGTGGATGTCTATGCCGATGCGGTGATCAATCACATGGCCAATGGCAGCGGTACGGGTACCGCCGGATCCCCGTACAGTTCCGGCTCCCTTAGCTATCCGATCTACAGCAGCAACGATTTCCACACCCCCTGCGGCATCAATCCGGAAGACTATGGCACCGATGCCTGGCGGGTCCGGAACTGCCAGCTGGTGGGACTGCCGGATCTGGATACCGCCGATAGCTACGTGCAGGACACCATTGCCGGTTACCTCAATCAGCTGGTGACTATGGGTGTGGCCGGCATTCGGGTGGACGCCGCCAAGCATATGTCACCTTCCGACATCACAGGGATTCTGGGGCGGGTGAACAGTCCGCTGTATGTGTTCCAGGAGGTGATCGACCTGGGCGGGGAAGCAGTCAGTGCCACCGAATACACGGGCACGTCGGACATAACAGAGTTTCGCTACAGCGCGTCTCTCGGCAATGTCTTCAAGAACCAGAGCCTGGCTTACCTGGCCAACTTCGGCGAGAGCTGGGGTTTCCTGGCCGGCGGTGATGCGGTGGTGTTCACCGATAACCACGACAACCAGCGGGGCCACGGGGCCGGCGGCAGTAATGTGCTGACTTACAAGGACGGGAGTCTGTATAACCTCGCCAATGTGTTCATGCTCGCCTGGCCCTATGGCTACCCGAAGGTGATGTCGAGCTACGGATTCTCGGACGGTGACCAGGGGCCTCCCGCGCAGGCGGTGTACCAGAACGGCAGTGCCCAGTGTGGGGGAGCCTGGATCTGCGAACACCGTTGGGATTCCATTGCCAACATGGTTGGCTTCCGCAATGCCACCGACGGTACCGGGGTTTCCTACTGGTGGGATAACGGCAATGACCAGATTGCGTTCGGGCGCGGCGCCCGCGGCTTTGTAGTCATCAACCGGGAAGGTGCCCCCCTGTCCAGGACCTTCAACACCGGCTTGCCGGATGGTCAATATCGCAACGTGGCGGGAGACGGCAGCTGCGTGACGGTGCAGGGCGGCGAGGTCACTCTCAACGTCGCCGCGATGGAAGCTGCGGCGTTGCATGTCGGGGCCGATTGCAGTGGCGGCGATGGCAGCTCCGGTGACGGCGGCAAGGTCTCTACCACGTTCACCTGCGGCAACGGCACCACCGAGTGGGGTCAGAGTGTTTACGTCACCGGCAATGTTTCCCAACTGGGGGCCTGGTCACCGGCCTCGGCCCGTAAACTTGAGCCCTCCGCCTATCCGACCTGGACCGGGCAGTTGGACCTGCCGGCCAACTCCGCGGTTGAGTGGAAGTGTCTCAAACGCAGCGAGACCGACCCTGCAGTCCAGGTCCAGTGGCAATCCGGGGCCAACAATACCCTTCGGACGGGCAATTCTGGCAGCACCGCCAGCACGTCCGGGAGCTTCTGAGGGCGGTTATGTCCTGGCTCGGATTCGTCGTATACTGCCGGGAGTCTTCCGGCAGTCCGCACGGAGCTGCCGCTGTTTCACCAATCAGGTTCCGCCATGACGTCTCCGAGTTCTTCCAGTAGTTCCCAGCCGCAGTCCAGAGACCACAAGCCCCGTCCGTGGATTGATCTGCTGGTGAGTATCGTCATCCCCTCCGTGATTCTGATGAAGTTCAGCGGAGAAGAGCACCTGGGCAGCGTCAACGCACTGATCATTGGTTTGGCGTTTCCCCTGGGCTGGGGGCTGTTCGAGCTGGTCCGTTACCGGAAGAAAAACTTCATTGCGGTGCTGGGGCTGATCAGTGTCGGGCTCACCGGCGGCATTGGTCTGCTTGAGCTTGACGCCGGCTGGCTGGCCATCAAGGAAGCGGCGATTCCCGCGATCATTGGCCTGGCAGTGCTGGTATCCACCCGCACCCGGTACCCATTGGTACGTACCCTGCTGTACAACCCGAGCGTTCTGGATGTGGACAAGGTGCACCGGTCACTGGAAGAAAAGGGCTGTGTGGAAGAGTTTGAAGCTCGCTTACTGAAAGCCAGCTACTTTTTTGCCGGTACCTTCCTGTTTTCCTCCATTATGAACTATGTACTGGCCAAGTGGATCGTGGTGAGCCCCTCGGGCACCGAGGCTTTCAATGAGGAACTGGGGCGGATGACGCTGGTTAGCTACCCGATGATCGCCATTCCTTCCATGATCATGATGATGTTGATTTTCTACTACCTGTGGCGCACCATCCGGCGCCTGACCGGATATACCCTGGAAGAGGTTATGGCGCCACACCTGGCGGAGAAGGAAAAGACGGCCCGGGAAAAATCTTCCGAGTCGTGAACAACCACCGGGCCCGCGGTGTGCCTGGCCCGGCCCAAGGTTGAAAGCCAATAAAAAAGCGGCGGGGGCTTTGAGCCTCCGCCGCTTTTTTCTGTCCGGCCAATTCAGGCCAGGCCGGATTCCGGACCGATCAATCAGATGTCCAGGTTGGTCACTTCCAGGGCGTTGGTCTGGATGAAGTCCCGGCGGGGCTCCACATCGTCGCCCATCAGGGTGGTAAAGATCTGGTCGGCTGCGATGGCATCCTCAATGGTTACCTTCATCATCCGGCGGGTCTCCGGGTCCATGGTGGTTTCCCAGAGCTGTTCAGGGTTCATTTCGCCGAGTCCCTTGTAACGCTGAATGTTGAGGCCGCGCTGCGCTTCCTTCATCAACCAGTCCAGGGCGCCCTCGAAAGACAGCACCGCCTGTTTGCGCTCCCCGCGCTGCACATAGGCGCCTTCTTCAATCAGCCCGTCCAGGGTTTCGCCCATGCGGGCAATGGCCGCGTAGGACGACGATTCGAAGAAATCGTGGCTGAACACGTGCTCGTGGGGAATACCGTGCACATAGATGGTCACCTTCGGCAGGTAAAGGTCGCGCTCGGTGTCGCGGGTCACCGAGAAGGTGTACTTGGTACCGGTGCGGGTGTCCAGATCCAGTCCATCTCCCAGGCGTGCAACCCAGCGCGCGACTTCGGCCTCGTCCTTCAGATGCTCGGACCTCAGGGTCACGTTCTGGAGCATCTGCTCCAACACCTTGGCGGGGTAGGCGCGGGAAAGGCGACCGATCATCGCCATAACGGCCTGGTAGTCCTTGACCATGGTTTCAAGGGCGGACTCCTTGATCGCCGGTGCCTCCGGGTTCACAAACAGCTGCGCATTCTCCAGGGCGGTCTGTGTCAGGTAGGCTTCCCTGGCCTTTTCGTCTTTCAGATACTGTTCCTGCTTGCCACGCTTGACCTTGTACAGGGGCGGCATGGCGATGAACACGTGCCCGCGCTCGATAATCTCCCGCATCTGACGGAACAGGAACGTCAGCAGCAGGGTGCGGATGTGCGAACCATCCACGTCGGCATCCGTCATGATGATGATGGAGTGATAACGCAGCTTGTCCGGGTTGAACTCCTCGCGACCAATGCCGCAACCCAGGGCCGTGATCAGGGTGCCAACTTCGGCCGAAGACAGCATCTTGTCGAACCGGGCTTTCTCCACGTTCAGGATTTTACCTTTCAGGGGCAGGATGGCCTGGGTTTTGCGGTCCCGGCCCTGCTTGGCGCTACCGCCCGCGGAATCACCCTCCACAATGTAGAGTTCGGAAAGGGCGGGATCCTTCTCCTGGCAGTCGGCCAGTTTGCCGGGCAGGCCGGCGATGTCCAGAGCACCCTTCCGGCGGGTCATGTCACGGGCCTTTCGCGCCGCTTCTCTTGCACGGGCCGCCTCGATCATCTTGTTGACGATCAGCTTCGCCTCGTTGGGCTGTTCCTGAAGATACTCGGCAAAGCTCTGATAGAGTTCCTGTTCAACCGCGGTTTTTACCTCGGAGGAGACCAGCTTGTCCTTGGTCTGGGAGGAGAATTTGGGATCCGGCACCTTGACGCTGATGATCGCGGTCAGGCCTTCACGGGCGTCGTCACCGGAAGTGGCTACCTTGGCCTTCTTGCCCAGGCCTTCCTGTTCAATGTAATTGTTCAGGGAACGGGTCAGTGCCGCCCGGAAGCCCGCCAGGTGGGTACCACCGTCACGCTGCGGGATGTTGTTGGTGAAACAGTAGATGTTCTCCTGGAAGGCGTCGTTCCACTGCATGGACACTTCCACGGCAATGCCATCCTCCCGCTCCCGATTGAAGTGGAATACCCGGTTAATCGGGGTCTTGTTGGCATTCAGATGCTCAACGAACGCTCGCAGACCACCCTCGTATTCGAAGACTTCTTCCTTGCCAGTGCGCTCATCGGTCAAGCGAATACGAACGCCGCTGTTCAGGAACGCCAGTTCCCGAAGCCGTTTGGCCAGGATGTCGTAATGGAATTCGATGTGGGTGAAAGTGTCCGGGGAGGGGATGAAATGGACCTTGGTTCCCGAGGCATCGGTGTCACCCACTTCTGCCAGTGGTGCATTGGGCACTCCATGGGTGTAGCACTGCTCGTACACCTTGCCATCACGACGGATGGTCAGGGTCAGGGTGGAGGAGAGGGCATTCACTACCGATACGCCAACGCCGTGCAAACCACCGGAGACCTTGTAGGAGTTGTCATCGAACTTACCGCCTGCGTGCAGGACAGTCATGATGACTTCCGCCGCCGAAACACCTTCCTCTTCGTGCAGATCCACCGGGATACCCCGGCCATTATCCTTGACGGTTACGGACTCATCAGGGTGAATCACCACGCCGATTTCCGAGCAGTAGCCCGCCAGCGCTTCATCAATGGAGTTATCCACCAATTCAAAGACCATGTGATGCAGGCCGGTGCCGTCATCGGTATCGCCGATGTACATACCCGGACGCTTTCGCACCGCATCGAGGCCCTTCAAGACTTTGATACTGGAGGAATTGTAGTTCGATTCGCTCATTCGGAAACTCCTGAAGCCTGGAATGGGAGGGGCCTGACAGACCCCACCGCTTTTATTCTTCCGTCAATTTTCCATGTTCCACGTGGAACAATCTGTAATCCGGGGCAGTCCCCCGGGGCCAGAGCTGGTCGACGACCGGGTGCTCAATCGAGGTCATAAACACCTGGCAACGAAGGGACTGGAGCCGCTGCGCCAGCATGGCGCGGTGCCCTTCATCCAACTCGGCATTAATATCATCCAGCAGAAACGTTACCTGCTTGCCCAAAGCACTCAACACCATGCCCTGGGCGATTTTCATCAAAATGACCAGCGTCTTCTGCTGGCCCCGGGAAAACGTCTCCGAGACGGGCCTTCCCTGGAACTTTAGCCGGACATCCGCTCGATTGGGTCCATACAGGGTATGCCCCACTTTCCGCTCCTGCTCCCGATGATTCAGCAACAGGCTTTCCAGGGATTGAGAAATATCCCACCCCTGAAACAATTCCAGCTTCAAACCATCGGTCCAGGGTACATCCACTTCCTGCACCAGTGTCTCGAATGCCGTTTTGAACTGATGAAAGGTGGCAGAACGGGCCTCGGAAATCTGGGCGCTCAGCGCAGCGTATTGTCGGTCCCAGACACGCATCATGGCTTCGTCTAGTCTACCATTTCTCAGCGTTTGATTCCGCTGCGATGTCACTCTCTGACACTGCTGCCAGACAGAACCGAAGGAAGGTTCCACGTGGAACACTGCCCAATCCAGAAACTGTCGGCGCTTGCCCGGACCGCCCGCCACAACATCAAACACCCCGGGGTCAATCACCGACACCGGCAGATGCCTGGCCAGGGAGGAAAGACTCCGAACACTCACACCATCCACTCGTAAAGTGGTTTCTTTCTGGGAAAGGTCCCGACCAATACCCAGTCTGTGCACCAGGTCATCGCCGCCTGACGAGTCCGATCCGAATGTTTCAAGACCCTGGTCCAATCCTCCAAATACCGTGAAACGCTGTTCCCCATGCCTCGCCACCGCCTGATGCCGACTCACCCGAAATGACCGACCGAGCCCAAGGTAGCCGATGGCTTCGAGCACACTGGTCTTGCCACTGCCATTCTCACCGTAAAGCAGGTTAAAAGACGGTGAAAAGCTGACGGGTGCAGAGGACAGGTTTCGGAAGTTCTCGGTCTGGAATCTGACAAGCGCCATACGGGAGCTAGCTCAACGAGGAAGCGGGGCGGGCGGCCAAGCCCGGTGAAAAAGCGGAGCCCAACGAAAAAGGCAGCACCCAAAACGGTGCTGCCTTAGTGTACAAAAGCCGGTGCCCGAAGGCGACAGGCTCAGTGCAACATGTTCAGACGCTCGTCCATGAACACGTCCATTTCCGGGGCGAGGATATGCACGTACCGGTCAAAATACAGGAACTGCTTGAGGAGCAGGGCGAATTCCCTCGGAAAATGCAGACCATGACTTTCCCCGATCTTCACCATATCCATCAGAATATGGTTTACATCGTCTTCCGCCTGGTCTGCTTCGTAGGGCACCTGATCCGGAACCATCTTGTCCATCTGCTGGTACAGTCGACGCAGATCGCCCGCCAGATCTTCCACCCGAACCGTCTGGCGAGTAATGCCAATGCGGATCATGGCGTCTGCCATACCTTCGAAGTTACCGACCATGATCGATGAAATAAAATCACTCACCGCTTGCCAGGTATCCGGCTTGATACGCCCAACAATTCCAAAATCAATAAAACCGACCCGGCCATCCTTCAACACCATAAGATTGCCCGCGTGGACATCGGCGTGGAAAAACTCGCACTGGGTCAGGCTCGAAAACCAGGTATTCATTGCGGTAATCAGTGTTCGCTCCGGATCTCTCGCGTAACCCCGGATGCTTTCCAGGTCGGTCAGCGGTACGCCATGGAACCGCTCCATGGTCAGAATGCGGCGCGTGCTGCAGTGCTCAAACACCCGTGGTACCGCTGCATCCTCGTTATGGGTGTCGTGCAGAAAATCCCGGAACACCTTCAGATTGTTGGCTTCCTTGATGAAGTCGCATTCCTCCATCATGGTGCGCTGGATTTCCTCAACAATACCCGACAACGAGGTCCAGGACAGCTTCGGCGCCAACGTCTCCAGAATTCGCGCAGACATATAGAGAAAGTTGAGATCGGTCAGCAGGATGTTCTCGACACCCGGCTTCTGTACCTTGATCACCACTTCCTCACCGGAGACCAGGCGCGCCGCATGCACCTGGGCGATGGACGCGGAGGCGAGAGCCACCGGGTCAATCTCCGAGTAGACTTCATCCAGGGGACGACCCAACTCTTCACGGATGATCTTCTTGATCACTCCGAACGGAAGCACGGGCGTCTTGTCCAGGCAGTTTTGAAACTCCTCGACATACTCCTTGGGGAAAAACGTGGGCGAGCTCGCAATGAACTGCCCCAGTTTTATGTAGGTAGCACCCAGGGATTCAAACGTCTGTCGCAACAGTCGGGGCGTCGGTGGCCGATCACCCCGAAGCCAGTTGATCCCGGTGCGCCCGAGCACCGACACGGTTTGTCCGATCCGGAACGCACCCTTGATTCCATTCGTTACGGTACTCATCAAACTTGTAACTCCTACAGCCTCATGGGCATAACGACATACAGGCAACGGCTGTCGTTTTCCGCTTCAATCAGTGCGCTGCTGTTCGGATTGGAGAGTGTGATTTTCACCTGATCCTCGTCCAGCGCGTTCATCACATCCACCAGATAGCCTACATTAAAACCGATCTGCAGGGATTCGCCCTGATACTCAACTGGCAGCGCGTCTTCGGCCTGTTCCTGATCCGGGTTATTAGCGAACACCTGCAACTCATTGTTGGAAAGATTCAGGCGTACGCCACGAATGTTCTCGTGGGAGAGGATGCCAGCGCGTTGAAGCGTATTCTTGAGCGTGGCCCTGTCGGCCAGCACCACCTTGTCTCCGCCCCGGGGAATCACCCGGTTGTAGTCCGGGAACTTGCCCTCGATCAGCTTCGAGGTGAAGGTATAACTGCCCACGGTGGCCCGAAGATGATTGTCACCGATCACCAGAGTCACCGGCGTATCGACGTCATCCAGCAATCTGGCCAGTTCCAGAACCCCTTTACGGGGCACAATCACCTGCCGTAACTCCGGACACTGGGTAGCCAACTCCAGATGAGCCATGGCCAGCCGGTGCCCGTCAGTGGCGACGGTCCGCACGTGATCCTTGTTCACCTCCAGCAAAAGACCGTTCAGGTAATAACGAACGTCCTGTTGGGCCATGGCAAAAGCTGTTGCATCCAGCATTCTGCCCAGTTCCTTCTGGGGCAATTCCAGCCGGAAGCTCTCGGCTTCATCCTCAACGTTCGGAAAATGCTCCGCCGGAAGGGTAGACAGGGTGAAGTGACTGGCGCCAGAACGAACGTGCAGACGATCGCCTTCCAGGGACAGATCGATGGGCGATTCGTCACCCAGTGCCCGGCAGATGTCGGAGAGCTTGCGGGCCGGCACGGTAATCTGCCCCGGCTGATCCACATGCACTGGCGTAACCCGCGCCACCAGCTCCACTTCCATATTGGTACCGGTGAGGGTGAGGGTGTTGTCTTCGGCTACCAGCAGCACGTTGGACAGCACCGGCATGGTCTGTTTCTTTTCCACCACGCCGGCAATGCTTTGCAGCGGGGTAAGCAGGGATTCACGGCTGATCGTCAGTTTCATGGCACTCAGCTTTCTTGATGTTGGAAGGGTGAATGTTGTTCGCCGACGCCTGGCATCAGGTGGTCAGCAACCTCATAAAATTCTGATAATCCTCGCGGATGCTGGGGTCAGTCTCCTGCAACTCCACGATTTTCTTACAGGCATGCAACACGGTGGTATGGTCCCGACCGCCAAACGCGTCACCGATTTCCGGCAAGCTGTGGTTGGTCAGTTCCTTCGACAGTGCCATCGCCACCTGGCGGGGTCGAGTTACCGTACGGGTACGACGTTTGGACAACAGATCCGCCACCTTGATCTTGTAGTACTCCGCCACCGTCCTCTGAATGTTGTCGATACTGACTTGTTTTTCGTGCAATGCCAGCAAATCTTTCAGGCTTTCCCGGATAAACGGCGGCGTGATCTCGGACCCGGTAAAGTGAGCATTCGCTATCACCAGACGCAGCGCACCTTCCAGTTCCCGTACATTCGAACGAATTTTCTGGGCAATAAAAAAGGCCGCCTCGCTGCTGAGTTTCACATTCGCCTGATCGGCTTTTTTCATCAGGATGGCAACCCGGGTTTCCAGCTCCGGCGGTTCCACCATCACGGTCAGGCCCCAGCCAAAACGGGATTTGAGACGTTCCTCCATGTCAACGATCTCTTTCGGGAATCGGTCGCAGGTGACGATTACCTGCTGGCCACCTTCGAGCAGGGCGTTGAAGGTATGGAAGAACTCCTCCTGGGAACGTTCCTTTCGGGCGAAGAACTGAATATCGTCAATCAGCAGGGCATCAACCGACCGGTAATACCGTTTGAATTCGTTGATAGCGTTCAACTGCAGCGCCTTGACCATATCGGCGACAAAACGCTCGGAGCGCAGATAGGCAACCTTGGCCCGCGGATTACGGCGAACAATCTCGTTGCCAATGGCGTGCATAAGGTGGGTTTTACCCAGGCCAACACCACCGTACAGGAACAGCGGGTTGTAGGCGCCTCCCGGGTTTTCCGCAACCTGCATGGACGCCGCCCGGGCCAGCTGGTTGGACTTGCCCTCCACAAAGGTCTCAAAGGTAAACCCTTCGTTCAGAAAACTCTGGTGCTTGATGTCCCCTTCCACCTGGACGGGGCGCCGGTCACCGCTGCTCTTGGGTTTGATTGAGGCGGGTCCCGCCACCGTTGCGGCGACCCCTTTCTCTTCCTCGGTCACCTGGCTGCCGGTTTCTTCGTGGACCTGTCCGTTGACCCGGACCGGCACTTCCGAGCGCTCGACGGGTTCGCTTTCCCTCGGGGCGGAACCCACTTTCATGTTGACTCGAGGTGCCTGACCACCGTTCAGATCCTTGAGGACCTCCTCTATACGACGCAGGTATTTCTCGTTGACCCAGTCCATCACAAACCGGTTGGGTGCGAACAGCATTAGCTGGCCCTCCCGGTGATCGGATTGCAATGGCCTCAACCAGGTATTGAACTGTTGTGCGGGAAACTCATCCCTAAGAACTTCAAGACATTGATGCCACATACTGTTCGGCACGACAGCCTGCTCCCGATAATCCAGAAATGTCTCCCCCGGACAAGGGGCGTCCTGTCCTGTGAGATGACCCCGAATTCTAACCCGCCCGGCCCGCCAGTGAAAGAGTCAAACCGAGTTAATAAACAGCCTGTGGAAATTTTAACATATATTTTTCAATAACTTGAAAACTTACCTACAGGGTTGTGTACAGAAAAAATGTTGCAATGGAGTTACTCACAAGCCCCTGTGTGCAGCCAGGGGTCAACCCTGTTGGCAAACACTGGACCCACCCCTGAATAACTCGCCACGGGATCACATACCCGACTTTTTCACATTTCGCCCCGGCCTTGTCCACAGAGCTCACGGGCAGTTTTCAAAGTATCTGTCAACGGCTCAAGATTCTGTATTTCTGACTATTTTCCTGGTTACCCACAGAAACAGCCCGTGCTAATAACAGTAATAATTAATCCTTAAAAGAATTCTAAAAAGACCTAAAGAATTTATTAGTGGCCTGCCCACTCGCCACTACCACGCACCTCCGCAAAACCCCCTACCAATAGCCATTGAATTCCCACCGGTATTTGCATAGAATGCCGCTCCTGTTTTGGCTGTACATTTTCCGGCCAACAACCGAACAACCAACTGACGAATTGTGAGATCATCACCATGAAAAGAACGTTTCAACCTAGCGTCCTGAAGCGTAAGCGCGTTCACGGTTTCCGTGCCCGTATGGCCACTGCCAACGGTCGCAAGGTCCTTTCCCGTCGCCGTGCCAAGGGCCGCGCACGTCTGTCTGCATAAGACCAGCGTGCCTCTATGAAGGCTTTGAATTTCCCGAAATCGCACCGGCTACTGCGACCTGCTGATTACGGCAAAGTCTTCGACAACGTGGAACTGAAAGTTCCACACCGGAATTTTCTGGTCCTGGCAACGCCCAATACTCTTGGCCACGCCAGGATCGGTCTGATTTTTTCACGGAAGAACCTGAAACTTGCGGTCCAGAGAAACCGCATCAAACGCCAGATCCGGGAAAGCTTCAGGCATCAGACCGATTTGCCAGCCCTTGATATCGTAGTCCTCGGACGACAGGGTCTCGCCGCTCTGGGCAACCCCGACATCCGGGCATCGGTCGACGATCTCTGGCGCCGACTCAGAAAAAAACACGCCCAGACAAAACCATCCGCTACGGCCTCCTCCCAGGGTGCCAGTCGAGGAACGGGGTAATGCGCAAGCTGCTGCTTCTGCCCATTCGCGTCTACCAGTATGCGATCAGTCCCCTGATGGCCAGTCATTGCCGCCACTACCCCACTTGTTCTCAGTATGCGATCGAGGCCATCAACCGGCATGGTTCGGCGAAAGGATTGTTCCTGGCAATCCGCCGTCTGTTAAGGTGTCATCCTTGGGCCCAGGGCGGCTACGATCCGGTGCCCGGTACCGGAAGGTCAGAACAACACCAGGCCGGGCCACACTGCGGGCATAACGACCACCCCTACACAACAACCCAGACCAGACAGTAACTCTATGGATATTCAACGCATCGTATTATTTGGCGGCCTGGCTATTGTCAGTTATCTGATGGTGCTTGCCTGGAATGAGGACTATCACCAGCAGCCACAAACGGCTCAGGTAACCCAGTCTGTACAGGCCCAATCCGGGACCGAAAACGGCGCGGCGGATGATATGGTGCTCCCGGACGCCAACACCGGGCAGGCCGGTCAATCAGAGGAATTCAGCACCCCTGAATCCGGCCAGACGCTGGCACCGTCCGAGCCTTCTGAAACCACGATTGACGATCAGTACATCCAGGTCACCACCGATGTGTTTGAGCTGGTGATTGATCGGGTCAGTGGCGATCTTGTCCGGGCGCAACTGCTCAACTACGACAAGACCCTGGACAGCGAAGCTCCACTGACGCTTCTGAACAACACACAGAATCGTCTGTACGTACTGGAAAGTGGACTGATTGGTCGGGATGGCCCCGACAGCCGGAACAGCGGTTCTGCGCCTGTCTACGAGAGCGCGGCGACTAGCTACACCCTGGCCGACGGCAAAAACCAGCTTCAGGTGGACCTGACGTTCACCACCGAATCCGGTGTCAAGATCACCAAGCGTTACCAGTTCGAACGTAACAGCTACGAGATTGACGTTCGTTACCTGGTAGACAACCAGTCCGGTCAGCCCTGGCAGGCCAACTTTACTGGCAAGATCGTGCGGGACCAGTCACCGGATCCCACCTCCCAGGCGAGCATGGGTATCCAGGCATTCCTTGGCCTGGTCATCAGCTCTCCGGAGGATCCCTACGAAAAGTTTGATTTCAGTGATTTGCAGGAAACCCGCATCAACCAGTCGATCACCAACGGCTGGCTGGCCTTCCTGCAGCACTATTTCCTGTCGGCCTGGGTGCCGGAACGGGACGTCCCGGCCCAGTTCCAGACCACCCGCCGTGGTTCCAACTACGTGATGGGCTTTGTCTATCCTGCGACCACTGTGGCTCCCGGCGAAACCGCGGAAGTGGGTGCCCGTGCCTACGTCGGACCGAAAATCATTGATCGCCTCGAGAACATGGCCCCCAATCTCGACCGTACCGTCGACTTCGGCTGGCTGTTCTTCATCTCCCTGCCACTGTTCATCATTCTGGAGTGGTTCCACAGTCTGGTAGGCAACTGGGGCGTCGCCATCATTCTGTTGACGGTGCTGGTCAAGGGTGTGTTTTTCCACCTCTCGGCCACCAGCTACCGCTCCATGGCACGAATGCGAGCGGTTGCTCCCCAACTGACCCGCCTCAAGGAGCTCTACGGCGATGATCGTCAGCGCATGTCCCAGGAAATGATGGCGCTGTACAAGCGGGAGAAAATCAATCCGCTGGGTGGCTGTCTGCCGATCCTTGTTCAGATGCCGGTGTTCATCGCCCTGTACTGGGTACTGTTCGAGAGCGTGCAGTTGCGCCATGCGCCGTTCATGCTGTGGATCAACGACCTGTCCCAGATGGATCCGTACTTCATCCTGCCGATCCTGATGGGCGCCAGCATGTTCCTGCAGATGAGTCTGAACCCGACGCCGCCGGATCCCATGCAGGCCAAGATCATGAAGTTGATGCCGCTGATCTTCACGGTCTTCTTCCTCTGGTTCCCGGCCGGTCTGGTGCTGTACTGGCTGGTGAACAACATTCTGTCGATCGCCCAGCAGTGGTACATTACCCGCAAGATCGAGACAGAAATGGCCGGCAAGAAACACTGACACCTGTCAGTTCGCCGACCTGACAAAGGCTCCACTACGGAGCCTTTGTGCTTTTCAGACGGTGGAAAAACCATGAGCCAGACTTCAGACACCATTGTTGCCATTGCCACCGCGCCGGGCCAGGCCGGTGTCGGCATTGTGCGCGTGTCCGGCCCCCGGGCCGGTGCCATTGCCAGCCGCATGCTCGGTTTTACACCCAAACCGCGCTACGCCCATTACGGCCCGTTTCTGGACCAGCAGGGTGAACTAATCGATGAGGGCATCGGGCTGTTTTTCCCCAATCCTCATTCGTTCACCGGTGAGGATGTGTTCGAGCTGCAGGGCCATGGTGGTACCGTCATCCTTGATCTTCTGCTCCGGGAAGTCTTGGCCCAGGGGGCGCGGCTGGCCAGGCCAGGGGAGTTCTCGGAGCGGGCGTTCCTGAACGACAAGCTGGATCTGGCCCAGGCCGAAGCCATTGCCGATCTGATTGAAAGCAGTTCTGAACAGGCCGCGCGCTGCGCCGTGCGCTCCATGCAGGGGGTCTTCTCCCGCCAGATCGATGAGCTGGTGGGCGCGGTTACCCATTTGCGAATCTATGTGGAGGCCGCTATCGATTTTCCCGAGGAGGAAATCGATTTCCTGGCGGATGGCAAGGTGGCCAGCGATCTTCAGGACCTGTTGGCACGGCTCGACCGGATCCTGGGCGAAGCCCAGCAGGGCACCATTCTTCGGGACGGCATGAAGGTGGTGATTGCCGGCCGCCCCAATGCCGGCAAGTCCAGCCTGCTCAACGCCCTGGCCGGGCGTGAAGCGGCCATCGTCACTGCCATCGAGGGCACCACACGGGACGTGTTACGGGAGCATATCCACATTGATGGTATGCCCCTGCACATCATTGATACCGCAGGCCTGCGTGACAGCCCGGACGAGGTGGAACAAATCGGTATTGCCCGGGCCTGGGAGGAAATCCGCCAGGCCGATCGCATTCTCCTGATGGTGGACGCCACCACTACGGACCGCACCGAGCCCCACGAAATCTGGCCGGATTTCATCGACCGGCTGCCGGCCAATGCCCCGGTTACCGTGATCCGCAACAAGGTGGATCTGTCTGGTGAAGCGGTGGGCATCACCGCCGAGCCCGGTCAGAGCGCGCCGGTGATCCGACTGGCCGCCAAATCTGCCGAAGGTCTGGAGATTCTCCGGGACCACCTGAAGCAGTGCATGGGGTTTGCCAGCACCACCGAGGGTGGCTTTCTGGCCCGGCGGCGGCACCTGGATGCCCTGGAGCGCGCCCGGTCGTCTCTGCTCCAGGGGCAGGATCAGCTTGAAGGTTTTGGTGCCGGCGAGCTTCTCGCCGAGGATCTGCGGGCAGCCCAGGACGCCCTCGGTGAGATCACTGGCCACCTGACGCCGGACGAACTCCTGGGCAAGATCTTCAGCAGTTTCTGCATCGGCAAGTAGGGCGCGCCGACAACGTCCCGGTCTCAGCCGGTTTTGCGTGCATCCCTGGAGTCGTTGGGCATCAGCGCGCGGGTATTGGTCCGGTTGCCCAGGAAATCCGGGCGAGGTTTGTTGCCGCAGTAGGGCGCTTCCAGTTGATTTTCCACACTGTTATAGACAAAGAACAGGTTACTCCGGGGCCAGGGTGACATGTTCGCATTCGAGGCGTGTAGCGTGTTGCACTCAAAGATGATCAGCGAACCGGCGGGCCCGGTAGGCGCCTTGATGCCGTTGCGGTCCACCAGCGCCGCCAGATCCTGTTCGTTGGGAACGCCCAGCTCCTGCTTTTTCAGAGAGGATTGATAATTGTCCTCCGGCGTGCGGCCAACGCAGGGCACAAAGGTCTTGTGGGAACCGGGGATCAGCATCAGCGGGCCGTTGAACGGGGTGTTATCGGTCAGGGCGATGGAAAAGCTGACCGCGCGCATGCGGGGCATACCGTCCTCGGCGTGCCAGGTCTCGAAATCCGAGTGCCAGTCGAAGCCCTTGCCATGAAATCCGGGTTTGAAATTGATGCGGGATTGGTGGATGTAGGCGTCGCTGCCCAGCAGCTGGCGCACCATGGCCAGAATTTTCGGGTCCCGCGTCAGCTGGTCAAACCGGTCAGACAGCTCGTGAATGCCGAAGATTGAACGGATTTCCTGCTTTCCCGGCTCGGTGATGGTGCCTTCCGAACGCAGGATGCTGTCATCCTCCTCGTAGGCGCGCAGATCCTCGCGAAACCGGCGAACAGTGGACGGGTCGAGAAATCGGTTGAAGACCAGGAAACCGTCGCGCTCGTATTGGGCCAGTTCGGTTTCACTCAAAGGTCCGTCGGTACGGTCCGTGCCGGTGCTGTGGACAACGGGATCCAGCCGTTCAAAGCTTGGGGTGGGGCGCTCGAGGCGGGTCGGGTAAAAGTCGTCAGTACGAGTATCCATATTCGAACCTCCTTCTTTTATTGTCGAAAGCCTGTCTACTTGTTCAGTTTCCTTATTTAACTCATATAGTTAATGTCTTTTTCAGAGAAGCCTGCCAAAAAGTAAGGGCGCGTCCCGGGTTTTCAAGGGCAAAAAAATCCCGGGCCGTGCCCGGGATCGGAAAGCACCGGAAAACGGGGCGTTTAACCGGTGAAGGCCAGATCGTCGGCATCCAGCTGCATCAGGTTCTTGCTCGGGCTGAGCATGCTGGAGGCATGGCTTTGGGCACGGGGCAGTAACCGCTCGAAGTAGAACTCGGTGGTGGCCAGCTTGGCCTGGTAGAAGCCTTCCGAGTCGGCGCCGCCATGGTCCAGTTTGTCGACCGCCACCGCGGCCTGGCGCAGCCAGATGTACGCCATGGTCACGTAGCCGCTGTACATCAGGAAGTCGTAGGCAGCGGAACTGACCACATCACGATCCTTGCGGGCCGCCAGCATCAGGCGCACGGTCAGCAGGTTCCACTGGCCGGTCAGCTTGAGCAGCTCCAGGGCCCAGGGCCGCAGCCGCTTGTCGGTCAGGTGCTTGCGGGCAAAGTTGGCGATCTTGAAGGTGAATTCCCGAACCGCCCCGCCCTGGGTCATCAACAGCACCTTGCGCCCCAGCAGGTCCAGAGCCTGAATGCCGGTGGTGCCCTCGTACAGGGTGGCAATCCGGGTATCCCGGACGATCTGCTCCATGCCGTGTTCGCGAATATAGCCGTGGCCGCCGAACACCTGAACCCCCAGGTTGGCTGCCTCGTAACCCAGCTCGGTCAGGAAGCCCTTCAGGATCGGCGTGAGAAAGCCCAGCTTGTCGTCGTATTTTTCCGCCTTTTGCTCATCGCCTTCGGTAAAGCCCTCCACCATGTGGTCGGCCAGCCGCGCGGCGTAATAGAGCATGGCCCGGCCGCCCTCGGCGATCGCCTTCTGGGTCAGCAGCATGCGGCGAACGTCGGCGTGGTGGATCAGGCTGTCGGCCACCTGTTCCGGTTCCTTCTTGCCGGAGAGCGCCCGCATTGAGCGGCGGTCCTTGGCGTAAGCGAGCGCCCACTGATAGGACAGCTCGGCGGGTCCGACACCCTGGATGGCGGTGCCGATGCGGGCCGTGTTCATGAAGGTGAACATGCAGTTCAGGCCTTCGTTTTCCGGGCCGATCAGGTGGCCGGTGGCACCGTCGAAGTTCATGACACAGGTGGCCGAGGCCTTGATGCCCATTTTCTTTTCCAGGCTGCCGCAGACCACGGCGTTACGTTCACCGACACCTCCGTTTTCGCCCGGGAGGTATTTCGGCACGATGAACAGGCTGATACCCCGGGTGCCCTTCGGGGCGTCCGGCAAACGGGCCAGTACGATGTGCACGATGTTCTCGGTCAGATCGTGGTCGCCCGAGGAAATGAAGATCTTGGTGCCGGTGAGCTTGTAGCTGCCGTCAGCCTGGGGTTCGGCTTTGGTTTTCACCTGGCCCAGGTCGGTACCGCACTGGGGTTCGGTCAGACACATGGTGCCCGCCCAGCGGCCTTCGGTCAGCGGCGGCAGGTAGGTCTGTTTCTGTTCGTCGGAGCCGTGCAGAAAAATGGTGTTCATGGCCCCCAGGGACAGGCCCGGGTACATGGAGAATGGCCAGTTGGCGGTGCCCATCATTTCCTGCTTGAACAGCCCCATGGAGGCCGGCAGACCCTGGCCACCGAATTCCTCCGGTGCCGAGAGACTCTGCCAGCCGCCCATGGCGTATTGCTCATAAGCTTCGCGGTAACCTTCCGGGGTGCTTACCTCGCCGTTTTCAAGCTTGCAGCCCTCCTCGTCACCGGTCAGGTACAGCGGGCTCAGAACTTCCTCACAGAATTTCCCGCACTCGGCCAGAATGGCGTCCACAATATCCGGCGTGGCGTTCTCGCCACTGGCCAGGGTGGCGTAATGGCCCGGATAATCGAACACCTCATTAAGCAGAAATTTCATGTCGCGCAGGGGCGCCTTGTAAACGGGCATGGCGGATTCCTCTCTCACACGTTGATCTGATGCCTGAATGGCGTGCTGGCCGCATCTCGATGGCCTCGCTTGTCTTCTGTTTTACGCCAATCCCCGGCCACTGCCATTGACGAAAACCGCCGGCACGGATGTCAGAATGGACAATTGGCCGAAATGACGGTTTTGCCGACGGGCGGCCACGGCCACGGAATGATCGGTGAACCTTCCGCGGGCGTATCACTGAACGCCTGCCTGCAACCCATCCGGAAACCCGAGCAAGGAGTGTAAAAGTCATGCAAAGCCTGATCTCCCTGGTATCGAAAAACGCGGCGACCCCTATACTGTGGGTAGCGTTGTCGGCACTGCTGCTGGGCGGCTGTGCCAGCCCTTCCCTTGAGGATTACGCAGATCGTACGCCCACACTGGTTCCCGAGCAGTTCTTTGACGGCGAACTTTCCGCCCGTGGTGTGGTCAAGAATTTCTCCGGCGAAGTGATCCGCACCTTCGACGCGGACATCACCGCGTCCTGGAACGACGAGGGTGTGGGCACGCTGGACGAGGTATTTCGCTTCAACGACGGCGAAGTCCAGACCCGGGTCTGGACCCTGACCCCGAGCGATGAGGGTTACCGCGCCAATGCCGGTGACGTGGTGGAGCCGGGCACCATGCGCTGGCGCGGCAATGCGATCCACATGAATTACGTGCTCCGGGTGGCCTATGGTGATGGCACCCTGGATGTCCGAATGGACGACTGGATGTACCTGATTACGCCGGACACCCTGATCAACGAGACCACCATGAGCAAGTGGGGGATCGATGTGGGCGAGGTGGTCCTGGTGATCCAGAAAAAATGACAGCGAACAATTCGACAGACTGAGACGGCGAATAATCGGGAATTGCTATGTGGAAACAGTGTGTGATTGCGTTGGTGCTGGTGGCCGTTGCCGTGGGTGGTGCCCTGATGTACCGCAATCTCGACGGCGATGGCCAGGCCATGAGCGCCCGGGAGCGACCTGCCAGCGCGGTCAACACGGTGCTTCCCAGCCGTGAGACGGTGCGGGATGTGGTCAAGGCGGTGGGCAGTCTGCAGGCCCTGAATGCGGTGGAACTGACCACCGAGGTCAGTGGTCGGGTGGTCCGGCTGAACCTCGAGGCTGGCAAACGGGTCAACGAGGGTGAGGTTCTGCTTCAGCTGGATGATCGCCAGGCCCGTGCCGACCTGCAGGTGATTGAGGCCCAGCTCTCCGATGCCCGCCGGCAACTGGAGCGCGCCCAGAGGCTGCGCTCCAACAACAGCATTTCCCAGTCCCAGGTGGATGAACTCAGAACCGCCGTAGATGTGGCCGAGGCCCAGCGGCAGGCGGCCCGGGTGCGGCTGGAGAACCATCGCATCCAGGCGCCGTTTGCCGGCGTGGTGGGGCTCAGTGATATCAGCGTCGGCGCCTACGTGACCGCCGGTACCACGGTCACCACTCTGGATACCACCGACCGCATGGAGCTGGGTTTTGCCATTCCCGAGCGTTTTCTGGGGGCGGTCTCCCTGGGCCAGGCGGTAACCGGCACCTCACCGGCCTACCCCGAACGGGCCTTCTCAGGCGAACTGGTGGAGCTGGGTTCCCGGGTCAGTGAACTGAGCCGGTCGCTGCCGGTTCGCGCCCTGATCGACAATCCCGACGGACTGCTACGTCCCGGTCAGTTCATGTCGGCCACCCTGACCCTGCGTAAGCGCGACGCCCTGGTGATTCCGGAGCAGGCGGTGATGGTGCGCGGTGATGAACAATACGTGTTTGTAGCGGACGACGGCGCCGCCCGTCGGACCTCCGTGACCCTGGGCTCACGCATGCCGGGTCTGGTGGAAGTGGCCAGCGGACTGGGGCCGGAGGATGCGGTGATTGTCACCGGGCAGGACCGTCTCAGCAGTGGCGATCGAATCCGGATTCTGGGCGATGACAACGCCATTCCCGATAACCGGTTTGTCACTGCGCGGGAGCTGTAATCCGTGATTCTCTCCGATGTCTCCATCAAGCGACCGGTGTTCGCTACCGTCCTCAGCCTGTTGATTGTGGTGTTCGGACTGGCAGCGCTGCTGGGCCTGCCGGTGCGGGAATACCCGGACATCGATCCTCCGGTGGTCTCCATCTCCACGGATTACACCGGCGCGGCGGCGGAAGTGGTGGATACCCAGATTACCCAGGTGATCGAAGGGGCCATCAGTGGCATCGAGGGTATCCGGTCGATCGAATCCTCCACTGAACAGGGGGAATCCCGCACCAGCATCGAATTCAACACCTCCCGGGATGTGGATATTGCCGCCAACGATGTGCGCGATGCGGTATCGCGGGTGGCCAACCAGTTGCCGGAGGAAGCCGATCCGCCGGTGGTTCAGAAGGCGGATTCCGATGCCCGGCCGATGATGTGGATAACTCTGCGCAGTGACGTCTGGGACAGCGCGGAGCTGAGTGACTTTGCCGACCGGGTGCTGGCGGACCGGCTTTCGGTGCTGGACGGCGTGGCCAGTGTGCGGATTGGCGGTGAGCGTCGCTACGCCATCCGGGTCTGGCTCGACCGGGAGCGCCTGGCCGCCCGGGACATCACCGTGGCTGAGGTGGAGCGGGCCCTGCGTGCCAACAACATCGAGCTTCCGGCCGGCTCGGTGGATTCTTCCACCCGCAATTTCACCGTTCGGGCCGAGGGCCGACTGTCCAACGTGGAAGAGTTCCGCCAGCTGGTGATTCGCAGGAACGGCAACGACCTCCTGCGCCTGGGCGAAGTAGCCAATGTCCAGATGGGGGTGGAGTCGGACGTCAGCCGCCTGCGGGCCAACGGGCAGACCGCCATCGGCATGGGTATCATCCGCCAGTCCAAGGCCAACACCGTGGCGGTTTCGGACGCCGTTCGGGCCGAGCTGGAAAACATCCGTGAAACCCTGCCTCCGGAAGTCACCATTGCCGAGAGCTACGACGAGTCGATCTTTATCCGGGCCTCCATCAAGGAGGTGGTGACCACCCTGGCCATTGCGGTATCACTGGTAATCCTGGTGATCTTTCTGTTCCTGCGCTCCTGGCGGGCGACCCTGATTCCTGCGGTGACCATTCCGGTGGCGGTGATCGGCGCCTTTATCGGCCTGGGTTTCCTGGGCTTTTCCATCAACGTACTCACCCTGCTGGCGGTCATCCTGGCCATCGGGCTGGTGGTGGACGACGCCATCGTGATGTTGGAAAACATCCAGCGCCGCATCGACGAAGGCGAACCGCCGCTGCTGGCGTCCTATCGAGGCGCCAAGCAGGTGGCGTTTGCGGTCATCGCCACCACCCTCACCCTGGTGGCGGTGTTTGTACCCATCTCCTTCATGGGCGGCAACATCGGTCGGCTGTTCGCGGAGTTCGGTTTTACCCTGGCGGCGGCGGTAGTGGTGTCCAGCCTGGTGGCGCTGACCCTGGCCCCCATGCTGTGTTCCAAGTGGCTGAAACACAGTCCGGAAACGGCGGAAGGTCACCGGTTGTGGGCCGCCAGCGAGAAGGTGCTGAACGGGCTCACCAACGGTTACCGTCGGCTGTTGCAGTTCTCCCTGAACCAGCCCGGTCTGCTGCTGGGCCTGGGCCTGGTGGGCCTGGTGATTGCGGCCGTGGTCTACCCGAAGCTGCCCCAGGAGCTGGCACCGACCGAAGACCGGGCGGTGATCATCATGCCCACCAGCGCCCCGCGCGGCTCCACCGTGGAATACACCGATCACTACGTGCGCCAGGTAGAGGAAACGCTGCTGCCCTATCTCGATCAGGGCATTGCCAACCGGTTGCTGTCCATCGTCGGCTTTCGCGATGAGGAGGACAACGCGTTCCTGATCATGGGCCTGGTGCCCTGGGAAGAGCGGGACATCAAGCAGCAGGAAGTCACCAGCCAGATTCGTCAGAAACTGTCCGATGTCTCCGGTATCCGCACCGTGGCCGTGAATCCGCCGGGTCTCGGCCAGCGAGGCTTCAGTCAGGCCGTGGAGTTTGTGATTGCCGGCCCGGATTACGAATCAGTGCAGGCCTGGAGCGAAGAAATCGTAGAGCGGGCCCGGGAAAACCCCAACTTGCAGAATCTCGACACCGATTTCGAACTGACCCGGCCGGAGCTGCGGGTGAACATTGATCGCGAGCGGGCGGCGGATCTGGACATCACCATCGAGGATGTCGGCCTGACACTCCAGACCATGCTGGCCTCCCGCCAGGTCACCACCTACATCGACCGGGGCCGGGAATACGATGTGATCGTGCAGGCCGAGGATGCCAACCGGGCAACTCCGGAGGATCTGGAGCAGATTTTCCTGCGGCCCCGGGAAGGCGGCCGCCTGATTCCGCTCAAGGCGCTGGTATCGGTTCGCGAAATTGGCGCCAATCCGGATCTCAGGCGCATCGACCGACTGCCCGCGGTGGTGATCAGCGCCTCCCTGGCCGATGGCTACGATCTGGGGTCAGCACTGACTTACCTCAACAACCTGGCGGTGGATAACCTGCCCCCCGAGGCCCGGGTCAGCTACAAGGGCCTGAGCCGGGAATTCCAGGAATCCTCGTCCGCCATCTACGTGACCTTCGCCCTGGCGTTTGTCATCGTGTTCCTGGTGCTCGCCGCCCAGTTCGAGAGCTGGATCCACCCGTTGATCATCATGCTCTCGGTACCCCTGGCGGTGACCGGTGCCCTGCTGGCACTGTGGTGGGCCGGTATCAGCCTGAACATATACAGCCAGATCGGGATCATCATGCTGCTGGGCCTGATGGCCAAGAACGGGATTCTGATCGTGGAATTCGCCAACCAGCTCCGGGACCGGGGCTATGAGGTCCGGGATGCCATCCTCGAAGGCGCCTGCCTGCGGTTCCGGCCGGTGTTGATGACCACCATTTCCACCATTTTTGGCGCGGTACCGCTGGTCATCGCCACCGGTGCCGGTGCCGAGAGTCGCGCGGCTATTGGCATGGTGATCCTCGGCGGCCTGATTTTCGCGACCACCCTGACCCTGTTCATCATTCCGGTGCTCTACAACCTGTTGGCCCGTTTTGCCAAGTCCACCAACGCGGTGGAGAGGGAACTGGAGCGTCAGGCGGCTGGAACCGCCGGCGGCACCGGGGTGGCGGCAGCGCCGCAGAGCCGCGCCGATGACTTCTGATCCCGCCTGGCGCGGGCTCAGAGTGTCGCCGGAAAGGTGATTTTGCCGCCAAACACCTCATCTGGGTGGATATCCACACAGAACACCCGCTGCCCGGGCAGCATGGTGGACAGGGTGATGGTACGTTTGGCATCCGGAAGGGCCACATAGGGCCGGCAACTGCTGATGCTCTGTGGCCGCTCGAGGGCATTGCGGAAGTATTCCCGATGCGACCAGCAGGCGCCCGCGGAGTGGTAGAGGGGATTGAACCGGCCGCGCTGAAGGTCCGGGTTGGCCCGGGCCAGATTGCCTTGCTGAATGCCCCGGCTGTCGAGCAGAAAACAGCGTTTCACGCCGTCCACCTCCAGCAGCCGGCGACAGGCGGTATCGAACGGAAGCTCGCGGCTGAGGGAGTGACAGGCTTCGAGGATCTCGAAACGCAACAGTCGCAGATAGCCTTCCCGGTCGCGGACATCCTGTAACGTCCACTCGCTGGAATCGGCGACTACAGTGCGCAGCCGGTGCTCGGTCAGCTCCTGGGAATGGTCTTCAAGCACCGAAGGTCGGGCCAGCAGAAAGCCCTGTAGCAAATCGGCCTCGGTTTCCAGGGCGATACGCGCCTGGGTGTGGTTCTCGATTCCTTCCAACAGGACCAGGCTACCGCTCTCCCGGATCATCTTCACCAGACTCTCCAGCAGCATTCGCGCACGGCTGTGACTCTCGGCGTTTACCAGCAGGCTGCGATCGAGCTTCACGATCAGTGGGTTGATGCGCCAGAGCCGCTCGAAATTCGAGTCCCCCATGCCGAAATCATCAATGGCAATCTGGAAACCGCAGGTTTTGGCCTTGTCGATAAATTCCAGCAGTGCAGCCGGGTTGTCGGAAGCGCTTTCCACGAGTTCCAGCACCACTTTCTCCGGATGAATGCCGCTCTGCTGGCACTGGCTGGCCAGCCGTTCCAGCGAGGCCTCCGGATGAATACAGGTGGCCGGATTGATGTTCAGGAACAACCAGACCGGCTGGCCGCTGGCGGCAAAGTTATCCAGGTGCAGCTGTAGCAGGTGGCGGTCCAGGGCGGGCGTCTGGCCGTGTGCTTCGGCCTGTTCGAACAGCGCAAGCGGCGAAACCGCTTCACCGTTTTTATGGACGCGGACCAGTGCCTCGTAACCCACCAGCTTCTGGTGCGTGGGGCTGAGAATAGGCTGGTACACGGAACTGAAGTCGTGGCTGTGGATAATATCCGGATCGGTCGAGTCGCCGTCTGGCCTGGAGCTGCGACGTGAAAGTCGGACTACGCTGCTCATGGTCAGGAACCTTTCTACTGCTACTGCGGTTAAAGCCTTCCTGGCCGTGTGTGATGCTGGTGTGCAGATGAAACAGACTGCGAATTTCGTACCAACCAGCGGGCAAGGCCGCTGGTCGCAACAGGAGGAGGGTGTCTGGACCCTCGTGCCCGGCCAGTCACACATTCCCTTTGCACCAATTCAGGGCGGCGGTACCGGGGCAGGGGTGAGCTTGTGCACCGGATCGGCGCCAATCCGCGAATCCGGGTTACGGCGCCCAGCATCTGTGGATAATTACTTGGATAACCTCCGGAAAGACGCTGGATGAAATTTTATTTGGCTTTATAAAACAATATGTTAATGGATTTTTAGGGGGTGTGAGAGGTACTGCTGAAGTGTGGATAACTTTCTTGAAAAGTTTTCTGAGAAGACTCGGCCAAGCCCCTGAAAAAGCATAAATTTCGGTTTTCACTTATCCCATACGAGCCGTGAAATCCGGCCATGGGACGAACCTGCGCTTTGGCTGGCTTTCAAGTTATCCGCCATCTGGTTAAAATTTGTGCATTCCCACTGCAATTTGCCGGGTGAGGCGTTATACTCGCCGCCCTGTTTTCGTCCCTAATTTTCAGCCCGATGTTCGAGGTGGACCGTGGATTTTCCGACCCGTTTTGATGTCATTGTCATTGGTGGTGGCCATGCCGGCACCGAAGCCGCTTTGGCGGCTGCGCGCATGGGTTCGCAAACCCTGCTGCTGACCCACAACATCGAGACCCTGGGCCAGATGTCCTGTAACCCGGCCATCGGCGGGATTGGCAAGAGCCACCTGGTCAAGGAAATCGATGCCCTCGGCGGCGCCATGGCCGAAGCCACTGACAAAGGCGGTATCCAGTTCCGGGTGCTGAACAGCCGCAAGGGTCCGGCGGTGCGGGCCACCCGCGCCCAGGCCGACCGGGTGCTGTACAAGGCGGCCATCCGGCACACCCTGGAGAACCAGCCCAACCTGACCCTGTTCCAGCAGGCGGCAGACGACCTGGTGGTGGAAAACGACCAGGTGACCGGCGTGGTCACCCAGACCGGTATCCGCTTCAACGCGAAAACGGTGGTGCTGACCACCGGCACCTTCCTGGGCGGCGTTATCCACATCGGCATGCAGCACCATTCCGGCGGCCGTGCCGGCGATGCTCCGGCGAACGCCCTGGCGAAACGTCTTCGGGAGTTGCCCTTCAATGTGGGCCGGCTGAAAACCGGTACGCCCCCGCGTATTGATGCCCGTTCGGTGGATTTCTCGGTGATGCAACAGCAGTGGGGCGACGACCCAACCCCGGTGATGTCGTTTATCGGCAGCCGCGATCAGCACCCGGAGCAGATCTGCTGTTACGTGACGCGCACCACCGAGCAGACCCATGATATCATCCGCAGCGGTTTCGACCGCTCGCCCATGTTTGCCGGCAACATCGAGGGCGTTGGCCCCCGCTACTGCCCGTCCATTGAGGACAAGGTCAACCGGTTTGCCGACAAGGACTCGCATCAGATTTTCGTGGAGCCCGAGGGGCTGACCACCAACGAGCTGTATCCGAACGGCATCTCCACCAGTCTGCCCTTCGATATCCAGCTGGCGGCGGTGCGCTCGATTCCCGGCTTTGAGAACGCCCACATTACCCGGCCCGGCTACGCCATTGAGTACGACTTCCTGAATCCCCAGGACCTGCGCCACACCCTGGAAACCAAGTTCATCCAGGGGCTGTATTTTGCCGGCCAGATCAATGGCACCACCGGCTATGAAGAAGCCGGCGCCCAGGGCCTGCTGGCGGGCATCAACGCCGCCCTGCGCGCCCAGGAGAAAGACGAGTGGTACCCGCGCCGGGACGAGGCCTATCTGGGCGTGCTGGTGGACGATCTGATCACCATGGGCACTTCCGAGCCCTACCGCATGTTCACCAGCCGCGCCGAGTACCGGCTGATCCTGCGGGAGGACAACGCCGACCTGCGCCTGACCGAGACCGGTCGCAAGCTGGGCCTGGTGAACGATGACCGTTGGCAGAAGTTCAACGCCAAGCGCGAGGCGATTGCCACTGAACGCAGCCGCCTGGAATCCACTCGCATTCACCCCAACACCGAGGCCGGAGAGCGGGCCAATGGCTTTCTCAAACAGCCGATGACCCGGGATCAGTCCCTGGCAGAGTTGCTGCGCCGCCCGGAGATCGTGTACAGCCACATCGCCGAGATTGGCGCCGACCAGGCTGAGGATCCGGTGGTGGCGGATCAGGTGGAGATCGAGATCAAGTATGAGGGTTACATCTCCCGCCAGACTGACGAGATCGAGCGCCTGCGTCGGAACGAAAACACGGTTCTGCCGGTGGATCTGGACTACGACGTGATCGGCGGGCTGTCGAACGAGATCAAGCAGAAACTCAAGACCGTGCGTCCGGAAACCGTGGCCCAGGCCTCCCGCATTCAGGGTGTGACCCCGGCGGCGGTGAGCCAGATCCTCGTGCACCTGAAAAAGCGCGACCTGTTGCGCAAGCAGTCGGCCTGAGCGCCGGCCATGATCAATGCGCAATGGCAGGACCAGCTCAGCACCGGGCTGGCAGTGATGGGGCTGGCGCTGGGCGACGACCAGCAGAGGCGGCTGCTGGCGTTCCTGGGTCTGCTCAACAAGTGGAACCGTGCCTACAACCTCACCGCGGTGCGTGACGAAAGCCAGATGGTGTCCCGCCAGCTGCTCGACAGCCTGAGCATCCTGCCCTGGGTAACTACCGATCACCTGCTGGATGTCGGTGCCGGAGGCGGCCTGCCCGGCATTCCCCTGGCCATTACGCTGCCGGACCGCCAATTCACCCTGCTTGACAGCAACGGCAAGAAAACCCGCTTTCTCAACCAGTGCGTTCTCGAGCTGGGCCTGGACAATGTGCAGGTGATCCACGGTCGGGCCGAGGATTGCAAGCCCTCCCGGCCGTTCAGCCAGATCAGCAGCCGGGCCTTTACCGCCCTGGAAAATCTGGTGCACTGGTGCGACGGCCTGCTGGCAAATGGCGGCGAGTTCCTTGCCATGAAAGGCCAGTTTCCGGATGATGAAGTGGCTGCCCTTCCGGCCGGCTGGCAGGTAAAATCCAGCCACTCCCTGGAGGTCCCCGGCGCCGACGGCGAACGCCATCTGCTGGTGGTCGCCCGGGCAGCCGATTCCCGCTAACCGAACAAGGAGGCACGACATGGCGCGCGTGATTGCAGTGACCAATCAGAAAGGGGGTGTGGGTAAGACCACCACCTGCGTCAATCTTGCTGCCTCCCTGGCCGCCACCAAACGCCGGGTACTGCTGGTGGATATGGATCCCCAGGGCAACGCCACCATGGGCAGCGGTGTCGACAAAAACAGCCTGGAGCTGTCCGGCTACGACATGCTGACCAAGCGCGCCAGTGCCGCCGAAACGATCATTCTGGCGGAGGCCTCGGGTTTCGATATCCTGCCGGCCAACGGGGACCTGACCGCCGCGGAAGTGGAACTGATGAACGAGATCGGGCGCGAGCACCGCCTGCGCCTGGCCCTGAACACGGTTCGTGACAACTACGACTACATCCTGATCGATTGCCCGCCGTCCCTGAACCTCCTGACCGTCAATGCGCTGTCTGCGGCCGATGCCGTGCTCATTCCCATGCAGTGCGAGTACTACGCCCTGGAAGGGCTGGCGGCGTTGATGAACACGGTGGAGCAGATCCAGGAAACGGTGAACCCGAACCTGCAGGTGGAAGGCATCCTGCGCACCATGTACGACCCCCGCAACAGCCTGACCCTGGATGTCTCTGGCCAGCTCAGCGAGTATTTTGGTGACAAAGTGTACCGGGCGGTGATCCCTCGTAATGTGCGATTGGCCGAGGCGCCAAGC
This sequence comes from Marinobacter gudaonensis, assembly GCF_900115175.1. Lineage (NCBI taxonomy): Bacteria > Pseudomonadati > Pseudomonadota > Gammaproteobacteria > Pseudomonadales > Marinobacteraceae > Marinobacter > Marinobacter gudaonensis. Next base: position 2,248,284 of record NZ_FOYV01000001.1, on the reverse strand, counting down.
TACGGCGTTCCGGCCCTGGTGTACGACCGCGCCTCGAAGGGCGCCATAGCATACCTGGCCCTGGCTGGTGAGATGGTGCGCCGCCACGGTTCAAAAAAGACATCCGCGCCGGTGGCGGTGTAACATACCGCCCTGTCACTCACTTAAGTACAACGATTTTCAACGGGAAGAATGACTGACACCATGGCGGCGAAAAAACGAGGATTGGGTGAACGCGGACTGGGCGCTCTGCTGGCGGGCTCCAGGGTCAATCTGGACCAGGAGCTGAAGGATCACGACGGCGAGCTCCGCGAAGTCCCCATCGACCTCATCCAGCGTGGCCGCTACCAACCCCGTCGCGATATGGACCCGGCGGCGTTGCAGGAACTGGCCGACTCGATTCGACAGCAGGGTGTGATGCAACCGGTGGTGGTTCGCCCCATCAGCGAGGGCCGCTACGAGCTGATCGCCGGTGAGCGCCGCTGGCGGGCCACCCAGATGGCCGAGTTGGACCGGATTCCTGCCATCATCCGGGATGTGCCCGACGAGGCCGCCATTGCCATGGCGCTGATCGAGAACATCCAGCGGGAAAACCTCAATCCCATCGAGGAAGCCTTTGCCCTCCAGCGGCTGCAGGACGAATTCGGCCTCACCCAGGCCCAGGTGGCCGAAGCGGTGGGCAAATCCCGCACCACCATCACCAACCTGCTGCGGCTGATCGGTTTGTCCGAGGACGTACGGATCATGCTTGAGCACGGTGATTTGGAAATGGGCCACGGCCGCGCCATGCTCACCCTGCCACCGGAGCTGCAGATGCAGGTGGCCAAACAGGTGGTCGCCAAATCGCTGTCGGTGCGTCAGACCGAAGCGCTGGTGCGCCGGGTCCAGCAGGAAACTCCCAACAAAAAGTCCGCCAGCAAGGCTGCGCTCGATCCCAACATTCGTGCGCTCCAGGACGACCTGGCCGAGCGGCTTGGCGCCCGGGTCTCCATTGATCACGGCCAGCGCGGCAAGGGCAAGCTGGTGATCGAATACAGTTCCCTGGACGAACTGGACGGCATTCTGGGCCATATAAAGTAACGTCTACCTGAATTGGTCGATTTGAGGTCCGCCGTCCGGCCCCCTACGAAAGTTCGTATTTGTCGGCACACACAACATGTAGTGTTGAAAAATTGAACGCGTGTCTATTTGTGTCGAAAACGGTCGAAGGCCCTTCATAACGCCCGCTTCGGGCCCGTTGCTGGTGCCCGGTTTTGTTGATTCGTGCACATTGAACACATATAATCTGCGGCGCTCGTATCGGTGTATTTGCTTACTTTTTAAACTGCATCGTATATAAAGGCACCGTACTCCCGGAACAAACATGACGAAGGCTAGCTCAGGCGGTATCGGTCGGCCGCCCATCGCACGGTGGTTTGCAATAGAGAGTGTGATGCTGGTCTTCGCAAGCCTGGCGTTTCTCCTGTTTCGAGGCCAGGTGTCCGGTTATTCAGCGCTGTTGGGTGGACTTATTTTTCTCATCCCCCATGGTTACTTTGCGCTCAAGGCATTCCGCTACTCCGGCGCGCGGTCTGCCAAAAAGATCATGAGTTCTTTTTACCAGGGTGAGGCCGGCAAGCTCATCCTGTGCGCCATCGGTTTCACGGTGGTGTTCAAATGGATTCAGCCGATTGATGTTTCGGCACTTTTTCTAACATTTGCGATCATGCTGGTCACCAACTGGTTGACACCGCTACTGGCGGGCAGCAATACGCAGCAAAGCTAACTGGACCTGGGAAACCGTTATGGCAGGAAGTGCATCCGAATATATCCAGCATCACCTCCAGAACCTCACCTACGGTAAACTGCCGGCAGGCTACGAGCGCGCCGACGGGACCGTAATTGAAGAATCCACCTGGACGCTCGCGCGGACTTCAGCCGAAGCCTCCGACATGGGCTTCTGGGCCCTGCACATCGATTCTCTGGGCTGGGCGGTTGCGCTCGGTGTCCTGTTCCTGTTCCTGTTCCGCATGGCCGCCAAGAAAGCCACGTCCGGGCAGCCCGGTGGCTTGCAGAACTTTGTGGAAGTCATGGTCGAGTTTGTCGACAACAGCGTGAAGGAAACCTTCCACGGTCGTAACAAGGTGATCGCGCCGCTGTCACTGACCATTTTCTGCTGGGTATTCCTGATGAACCTGATGGACCTGGTGCCGGTAGACTTCCTGCCCCAGCTGTTCCATCTGATGGGTCTCGAATACATGAAGGTGGTACCGACCACCGATGTGAACGTTACCCTGGGCATGTCCCTGTCCGTCTTCTTCCTGATCATTTACTACAGCCTGAAGGTCAAGGGTGTGGGTGGTTTCCTGGGTGAGCTCACCCTGCATCCCTTCTCTTCCGACAACCTGTTCCTGAAGATCCTGCTGGTTCCGGTGAACCTGCTGCTGGAGGGCGTGAGCCTGATCGCCAAGCCGATCTCACTGGCGCTGCGTCTGTTCGGTAACCTGTACGCCGGCGAGTTGATCTTCATCCTGATTGCACTGCTGCCCCTGTGGGCACAGTGGACGCTGTCTGTCCCCTGGGCGATCTTCCACATTCTGGTTATCACCCTGCAGGCATTCATCTTTATGATGTTGACGATCGTGTACCTGAGCATGGCTCACGAAGACAGTCACTGATCGGACACCATTAAGCCGTAGTTCTAAACCCTAAACCCTTAAACTGAAAAACCTAACTGAAACTGGGAGTTATCATGGAAACTGTAGTTGGAATGACCGCGATTGCCGTTGCACTGCTGATTGGCCTGGGTGCCCTGGGTACTGCGATTGGCTTTGGTATCCTCGGTGGCAAGTTCCTGGAAGGCGCTGCGCGTCAGCCGGAAATGACCCCGATGCTGCAGGTTAAAATGTTCATCGTTGCAGGTCTGCTGGACGCCGTAACCATGATCGGTGTTGGTATCGCTCTGTTCTTCACATTCGCCAACCCGTTTGTCGGCCAGATCGCCGGTTAATCGAGTCGCCAGCCGGGGGCTTTCCCCGGTCAGATGATTCTTAACAAAACAGGCGAGAGGTGAAGACGTGAACATTAATTTGACGATGATTGGTCAAGCCATCGCGTTCTTTATCTTTGTCGTCTTCTGCATGAAGTACGTGTGGCCGCCAATCATGGCCGCACTGCAGGAGCGTCAAAAGAAGATCGCTGACGGACTGGCTGCCTCAGACCGCGCGGCGCGCGATCTGGAACTGGCTCAGGAAAAGTCAGCTCAGGAACTGCGTGAAGCCAAGCAGCAAGCTGCGAGCCTGATCGAACAGGCGAACAAGCGTGCGGCCCAGATTGTGGAAGCATCCAAGGATGACGCCCGCAAGGAAGGCCAGAAGCTGATTGAGCAGGCCAAGGCCGAAATTGAACAGGAGCGCAATCAGGCTCGTGACGCTTTGCGTGCAGAAATTGCCAGCATTGCCGTTGCCGGTGCTGAGAAGATCCTGGAAACCTCTGTCGATGCCTCCAAGCACAACGAGATGTTGGAAAAACTGGCGGCAGAACTCTAAACGGCGAGGTTCACCATGGCAGAACTGAGAACGCTGGCCCGTCCCTACGCAAAGGCAGCCTTTGCTGCCGCTCAGGAGCACAAACAGCTGGCTGAGTGGTCACAGGTGCTGACGATTGCCGGGCAGGTCACCGCGAACAAAGACATTCGACAGCTTCTCGCGAATCCGGGTCTGGAAGAGCAGAAGAAGGCGGATCTGATTCTGGAGGTCGTCGAGGACGGCGTTACGGAGCAGGTTCGCAACTTTTTCGCTGTACTGGCTGAAAACCGCCGGCTGACTCTTCTTCCTGAGATTGCAGCGCTCTTCAACACGTACCGGGCTGATCTGGAGCGCACTGTTGATATTGAAGTCACCGCGGCTTTCGAGCTGACGGACGAACAGCAACAGAAGCTCGCCCAGGCACTTTCGAAGAAACTCGAGCGGCAAGTGTCACTCGCAGCGTCACTGGACAAGTCTCTGATTGGCGGTGTGATTATTCGCACTGGCGATCTGGTCATTGACGCATCTGTACGCGGAAAGCTGACCAAGCTGGCCGACGCTCTGGGCTCCTGATTTCAGCACAAGGTTTGAGGATATTGGCATGCAGCAACTGAATCCATCCGAGATCAGTGACATCATCAAGAAGAGAATCGAGAAGCTCGATATCTCTTCCGAAGCAAAAAACGAAGGTACGATCCTGTCGGTTTCCGACGGTATCGTGCTGATCCACGGTCTTGCCGACGTTATGTACGGTGAGATGATTGAATTTGCCAACGGCACCTACGGCATGGCTCTGAACCTGGAGCGTGATTCCGTAGGCGCGGTTGTGCTGGGTGACTACGAAGATCTGGCTGAAGGCCAGAAGGTTCGTTGCACCGGCCGGATCCTGGAAGTACCGGTAGGTCCGGAACTGATGGGCCGTGTTGTTGACGCACTGGGTAACCCCATCGACGGCAAGGGCGACCTGGGCACCGACCTGACCTCTCCGGTCGAAAAGGTTGCGCCGGGCGTTATCGCACGTCAGTCCGTAGACGAGCCGGTTCAGACCGGTCTGAAAGCCATCGACACCATGGTGCCGATCGGTCGCGGCCAGCGGGAGCTGATCATCGGTGACCGTCAGATCGGTAAGACTGCGGTTGCGATTGACGCGATCATCAACCAGAAAGATACCGGCATCAAGTGTATCTACGTGGCGGTTGGTCAGAAGCAGTCCTCCATCGCAGCGGTTGTGCGCAAGCTCGAAGAGCACGGCGCCATGGACCACACCATCGTGGTTGCCGCCGGTGCCGCCGATCCTGCAGCGATGCAGTTCCTGGCGCCGTACGCCGGTACCTCCATGGGTGAGTACTTCCGCGATCGCGGCGAAGATGCCCTGATCATCTACGATGATCTGTCCAAGCAGGCCGTGGCCTACCGCCAGATCTCCCTGCTGCTGCGTCGTCCGCCGGGCCGTGAAGCCTACCCGGGTGACGTTTTCTACCTGCACTCGCGTCTGCTGGAGCGTGCCTCCCGTGTTAACGCCGATTACGTAGAGCAGCTGACCAACGGCGAAGTGAAAGGCAAGACCGGTTCCCTGACCGCCCTGCCGATCATCGAAACCCAGGCCGGCGACGTGTCCGCGTTCGTACCGACCAACGTAATTTCCATCACCGATGGCCAGATCTTCCTGGAAACCAACCTGTTCAACTCCGGTATCCGACCGGCGATGAACGCAGGTATCTCGGTATCCCGGGTTGGTGGTTCCGCCCAGACCAAGATCATGAAGAAGCTCGGCGGTAACATCCGTCTGGCTCTGGCCCAGTATCGTGAACTGGCCGCTTTCGCCCAGTTTGCTTCCGATCTCGACGAAGCAACCCGTAAGCAGCTTGAGCACGGTCAGCGTGTAACCGAACTCATGAAGCAGAACCAGTACAGCCCGCTGTCTGTGGCTGAAATGGGTACGGTTCTGTTCGCAGCCAACGAAGGCTTCCTGGACGACGTTGATGTCGACAAGGTAGTGAAGTTTGAAGCGCAGATGCTCGACTGGATGCGCTCCGAGCAGAAAGACCTCCTCGACAAGATCAACGAGAAAGGCGATTACAACGACGAAATCGCTGCCGGCCTCAAAGCTGCACTTGAGAAATTCAAGACCACTCAGAGCTGGTAAGAAAACGGGCCTGCGGCAGATGCCGCGGGCCGCTTTTCGTAGCAACGAGTGTCTAACTTGAGAAGGCAGTGAGTTATGGCCGTCGGCAAAGAAATACGTAACCAGATTTCGAGCATCAAGAGCACGCAGAAGATCACCAGCGCCATGGAAATGGTGGCGGCGAGCAAAATGCGTAAGGCTCAGGAGCGCATGCAGGCAACTCGCCCGTATGCTGACAAGATGCGTCAGGTGATCGGGCACATTGCCAAGGCGAATGCTCAGTACAAGCACCCGTTCATGGTCGAGCGCGAGGTCAAGCGCGTGGGCTATATCGTGGTGTCAACTGATCGTGGCCTCTGCGGTGGTCTGAACATCAACCTGTTCAAAGCGCTTGTCCGTGAAATGAAAGCGTGGAAAGAAAAAGGCGTGGAATCCGATCTGTGCGCCATCGGGCAGAAAGGTGCGTCCTTTTTCCGGAGCTATGGCGGCAATGTCGTTGCGGCATTGACCCACCTGGGCGACAGCCCGAGCTCCGAAAAACTCATCGGCAACGTCAAGGTCATGCTGGATTCGTTCTCCGAGGGCAAGATCGATCGCCTGTACGTGGTGAGCAACGAATTCGTCAACACCATGACCCAGAGCCCGAAGGTGGAGCAGCTTCTGCCCCTGCCCGAGGGTGAGGACGAGGAAGAGATCAAGAACCAGTGGGATTATCTCTACGAGCCCGATGCCAGGCAGATCCTCGATGGCCTTCTGCCACGTTTTATTGAATCCCAGGTATACCAGGGTGTGGTAGAAAATCTGGCATGTGAACAGGCAGCCCGGATGATCGCCATGAAGAGCGCAACTGACAACGCCGGTAGCATTATCGACGAGCTTCAGCTGGCTTATAACAAGGCCCGTCAGGCAGCCATTACCCAAGAGATATCGGAGATTGTGAGCGGCGCGGCTTCGGTCTGATCCGGCTCCCAATCCAACTGGTTTTATTGACTATCAAGATAACGAGGAACCGAGCATGAGTAGCGGACAAATCGTTCAGATCATTGGCGCGGTTATCGACGTGGAATTCCCACGTGACTCCGTACCCAAAGTATATGACGCACTGCTGCTTGAAGGTGGCGAAACAACTCTGGAAGTCCAGCAGCAGCTGGGTGACGGCATTGTTCGTACCATCGCCATGGGCAGCACCGAAGGCCTCAAGCGTGGCCTGAAAGCAGAAAACACCGGCCAGCCGATTTCCGTCCCGGTTGGCACCCAGACCTTGGGCCGGATCATGGACGTTCTGGGTCGTCCCATCGACGAAGCCGGCGAGATCGGCGAGGAAGAGCGTTGGGCGATTCACCGGAAGGCTCCGGGCTATGCCGACCAGGCAGCGTCTGCGGACCTGCTGGAAACCGGCATCAAGGTTATCGACCTGATCTGCCCGTTCGCCAAGGGTGGTAAGGTTGGCCTGTTCGGCGGCGCCGGCGTGGGCAAGACCGTTAACATGATGGAGCTGATCAACAACATCGCGAAAGAGCACTCCGGTCTCTCCGTATTCGCGGGTGTTGGTGAGCGGACCCGGGAAGGTAACGACTTCTACTATGAAATGAAGGAGTCCAACGTTCTCGATAAGGTTGCCATGGTTTACGGCCAGATGAACGAGCCCCCTGGAAACCGTCTGCGTGTGGCCCTGACCGGTCTCACCATGGCCGAAAAGTTCCGTGACGAAGGCCGTGACGTTCTGTTGTTCGTGGACAACATCTACCGTTACACCCTGGCCGGTACCGAAGTATCCGCACTGCTGGGCCGTATGCCCTCTGCGGTAGGTTACCAGCCGACCCTGGCCGAGGAGATGGGTCAGCTGCAGGAGCGGATCACCTCCACCAAGAACGGTTCCATCACGTCCATCCAGGCGGTCTACGTACCGGCGGATGACTTGACTGACCCGTCGCCTGCAACCACCTTCTCGCACCTGGATGCGACCGTGGTACTGAGCCGTGACATCGCCTCCAAGGGTATCTACCCGGCGATTGATCCGCTGGATTCCACCTCGCGTCAGCTGGATCCGCTGATCATCGGCCAGGAGCACTACGAAGTGGCCCGTGGCGTGCAGACCAACCTGCAGCGCTACAAGGAACTGAAAGACATCATCGCCATCCTGGGTATGGACGAACTGTCAGAAGAAGACAAACTGACCGTAGCCCGTGCCCGTAAGATCGAGCGTTTTCTGTCCCAGCCGTTCCACGTTGCTGAAGTCTTCACCGGTTCCCCCGGTAAGTACGTTTCCCTCAAGGAAACCATCAGCAGCTTTAAGGGCATCCTGAATGGCGACTATGACGAATTGCCCGAGCAGGCGTTCTACATGGTTGGTACCATTGAGGAAGCGGTCGAGAAAGCGAAGGAAATGAAGGCCAAGGCCAAGAAGTAATTTGCGCTTGAACCCTTGTTTCCGGATCGATCAAAGAGGCAACTGACATGGGTATGACCGTGCATTGTGATGTGGTAAGTGCCGAAACAAAGATCTATTCCGGATTGGTTGAAATGCTGATTGCGGCGGGCTCTGAAGGTGACCTGGGTATTGCCCCGGGCCACACCCCGCTGCTGACCCAGCTGAAGCCGGGTCCCATTCGGATTATCAAGCAGGGCGGTGAGGAAGAGATTCTTTACGTGTCCGGCGGGTATCTGGAGGTTCAGCCCAATCTGGTGACTTTGTTGGCCGACACCGCGGTTCGTGCAAAGGATGTGGACGAAGCTGCAGCGCTCGAGGCACAGAAAGAAGCCGAGAAAGCACTTGCCAACAAGACCGGTGAATTCGAGTACTCCCGTGCCGCTGCAGAGCTGGCCGAGGCTGTGGCCCAGCTTCGCACCATCCAGCAGCTGCGTAACAAGATGCGTTAAGCATCCTCGTTTCGGGTTTGCCGAACACCATAGCCGCATCCTGAGCGGCTGGAAGACCACGCATATGCCTGGGCTTTCCGGCTTCAAAGGGTGCGGTTTTTTATTTTCTGAAAGCCGACAATAAACACTCCGGGAGCCTGACGTTGCCATGAGCCCGCTACACGTTGTCATTCTGGCCGCTGGCCAGGGGTCCAGAATGAAGTCCGCCCTGCCCAAGGTGCTGCATCCGATCGCCGGTCGGCCGATGCTGCATCATGTTATTGCCACCGCCGAACAACTCGGTGCCGAGAAGATCCACACGGTGATCGGCCACGGTGCAGACAAGGTACGGGAAGCCACCCGGGCAGACTCGGTGAACTGGGTCACCCAGAGCGAACAACTGGGTACCGGCCATGCCGTTGCCCAGGCGCTTCCGGATCTCCCGGACGAGGCGCGGGTGCTGGTGCTTTATGGCGACGTACCCCTGACCCGACACCAAACCCTCGAAGGGCTGGTGGCTACCCTGGATGACTCCACGCTCGGCCTGCTCACCGTTACCCTGGACAATCCCCAGGGCTATGGCCGCATCGTGCGTAATGCCGATGGTGCCGTGCAGGCGATCGTGGAGCAGAAGGATGCCACCCCCGAGCAGCAGCAGATCCGCGAGGTAAATACCGGTATTCTCGCGGTTTCCGCGAAACACCTGAAAACCTGGCTGCCGGCCTTGTCGAACCGTAACGCCCAGGGTGAATATTACCTGACCGACATCATCGCCATGGCGGTGGCCCAGGGTCTGACGGTGTCGGTTTCCCAGCCCGAAAACCCGTTCGAGGTTCAGGGAGTGAACAACCGCCTGCAACTGGCCGAACTGGAACGCTGGTACCAGCGTCGTCAGGCCGAACGGCTGATGACCGAAGGCGCGACCCTGGCCGATCCGGCCCGAGTGGATGTGCGCGGAGAAATCACCATCGGCAATGACCTCTGGATCGATGTGAACGTGGTGTTCGAGGGCAAGGTCGCGCTCGGCAGCAACGTTTCCATTGGTCCCAACTGTGTTATCAAGGACGCCACCATCGCCGATGGTGCAGAGATCAAGGCCAACAGTGTGATTGAAGGAGCCAGCGTTGGTGCCAATGCCCAGATCGGGCCATTCGCCCGCCTGCGACCAGGCACCGAGCTGGCTGCCAACACCAAAGTGGGCAACTTTGTGGAAACCAAGAAAGCCGTGGTGGGCGAGGGCAGCAAGATCAATCACCTCAGTTACGTGGGTGACGCCTCACTGGGCCGTAATGTGAATGTGGGTGCAGGAACCATCACCTGTAATTATGATGGGGTGAACAAGTACCAGACGGTACTCGGCGACGGCGTCTTTGTAGGCTCCAACACCGCGCTGGTGGCGCCGGTGACCATTGCCGCTGAGGCCACCATCGGTGCCGGTTCGACCATCACCCGGGACGTGGCGGACAGCGAGCTGGCCGTGGCCCGGGCCCGGCAGCGGAACATTACCGGCTGGGAAAAGCCGAAAAAACACTGATCACGACGAACAACAGACAGGTAGAGCAGCATGTGTGGAATTGTAGGCGCGGTTTCGGAACGGGACGTCCAGGGCATCCTTCTCGAGGGCTTGCGCCGTCTGGAATACCGGGGCTATGACTCCGCCGGCATGGCGGTGATTGCCGGTGACCACAGTGTCCAGCGTGCCCGCGAAGTGGGCAAGGTCGCGTCGCTCTCAGACGCCATGGATGCCCGGCCGCTTCCGGGCCACCTGGGTATCGCTCACACCCGCTGGGCCACCCACGGCGAGCCCTCCCAGACCAACGCCCACCCGCATATGTCTGGTGATCGGCTGGCGATTGTCCACAACGGCATTATCGAAAACTACCAGGAACTGCGCGATGAGTTGCGGGCGGATGGCTTCACGTTCACGTCCCAGACCGATACTGAGGTGGTGGCGCACCTGATCGAAAAGAATTATCGCAGCCTCGGTAATCTACACCAGGCCGTGCGGGCGTCCATCGCCCGGCTTCGCGGAGCCTACGCCCTCGCCGTGGTGCACGGCGACGAGCCCGACCATCTGGTGGTGTGCCGTGAAGGCAGTCCCCTGGTTATCGGCGTGGGTATCGGCGAAAACTTCATTGCTTCCGATCAGCTGGCGTTGCTACCGGTCACCGACCGTTTCATGTTTCTCGAAGAAGGCGACATCGCCGATATCCGTCGGGACAGCGTGTCGATCCTGGACCGCGATGGCAACACGGTTGAGCGGGAGATCACCCGCTTCGAGCACGGTGCCGATTCCGCCGACAAGGGCGAATACCGCCACTTCATGCTCAAGGAAATCTACGAGCAGCCCAAGGTAATCAAGGCCACCATGGAAGGCCGAGTGACCAAAGCCCGGGTGCTCGAACAGGCACTGGGCACCGAGGCGGCCAACCTGCTCGACAACGTTCGCCACGTACAGATCATCGCCTGCGGCACCAGTTACCATGCGGGCATGGTGGCCCGTTACTGGATTGAGGAACTGGCCGGCGTGCCCTGTTCCGTGGAAGTGGCCTCCGAGTTCCGTTATCGCAAGCACGTGATCCAGCAGGACACCCTGTTCCTGTGTATCTCCCAGTCCGGCGAGACTGCCGACACCCTGGCGGCTCTGCGCCAGGCCAAGAAAGCCGGCTTCCGGGCCGCGCTGGCCATCTGTAACGTGCCCGGCAGTTCCCTGGTGCGGGAATCCGATCTGGTGATCATGACCCAGGCCGGTCCCGAGATTGGTGTGGCCTCCACCAAGGCCTTCACCACCCAGCTTACCGCCCTGCTGATCTTTACCCTGGCCCTGGCGCGCCATAACGGCCTGTCAGAGGAAAAGGAAAAAGAGATCGTGGAAGCCATCCATCTGCTGCCGGGCCAGGTCAGCGATGTGCTGGCCCTCGACGGCGAGATCGCCGAGATGTCCAAGGCGTTCATGGACAAGAACCACAGCCTGTTCCTGGGCCGGGGCTCTCAGTTCCCGGTGGCCCTGGAAGGGGCGCTCAAGCTCAAGGAAATTTCCTACATCCACGCCGAGGCCTACCCGGCCGGCGAGCTCAAGCATGGCCCGCTGGCCCTGGTGGATAGCGAGATGCCGGTGGTCACCGTGGCGCCCAACAACGACCTGGTGGAGAAACTCAAGTCCAACCTGGAAGAAGTACGTGCCCGGGGCGGCCAGCTGTTCGTGTTCGCTGACAAAAAAGCCGACGTGAAGCCGGAGGAGGGCATCCACGTGATGCAGATTCCCTCGGTGCATCCGGTCACGGCGCCGATTGTCTACACCGTACCGCTGCAGTTGCTGTCCTATCACGTGGCCGTGCTCAAGGGCACCGACGTGGATCAGCCTCGTAACCTGGCCAAAAGCGTCACGGTTGAGTAAAACAGAAAGGCCCCGCCATCGCGGGGCCTTCTGCTTAACGTCCGTCTCTTCTCCCCACCACTACCAGCGATAGCGCAGGCTGGCCACCACACTGCGCTCTGCGCCGTAGTAGCACCAGTAGTCGCAGCTCGCCACGTACTCGCGATCGGCCAGGTTGCTCACGTTCAACTGGGCCTGCCACTGGGGCGCGAAAGCGTACTGGGCCATCATGTCGAACACGGTGTAGGAGGGCACTTCCGTACTGCCATCCTTGGTTTCACCCACGAACCGGGCACCGGCGCCGACTTTCAGGCCCGGGGCCAGGTCGGTGAAGCTGTAGTCCAGCCATGCCGACGCCTGGTGACGCGGAATCAGCGGCGCCTGGCGTTCGCTGCCGGCGGTGGCCTGGTCGCGAACCTTGGCGCTGTTGTAGGTGTAGGCGGCGGTCAGCTCGAGCTGCTCGGTGAGGTAGCTGACACTCTCAAGCTCGAAGCCTTCAGTGGTGCGCTCACGATCCTGGATCTGGAAGCCACCCTGGCTGGTGCCCAGGGAATTCTCTTCGTCAATCCGGTAGACCGCGGCGGTCACGTAACCGTCCAGGTTGCGGGGCGCAATCTTCACACCCAGCTCGATCTGCTCGCCGGTACGCGGCTCGTAGAGATCGCCGTTGCCGTCGGTGCCGGCAATGGGCTGGAAGGATTCGGTGTAGGACACATAGGGGGAGACGCCGTTTTCGGCGAGGTACATCACGCCACCCGACAGCGACAGCTGATCATCGTCCGCCTCCTGGCGGGTGTTGGCTTCGTGGTTGATGTTGTCCACCTTCGCCTGGTCGTAGCGTGCGCCGGCCAGGAACACCCAGCGGTCGTCCAGGCGTAGCTGATGCTGGAGGTAGTAGCCGGTCTGCTGCTTGTCGATTTCGGTAACGACCAGATCGGCGGGCGTGATTGGTGTGAAGTTGCCGTACTGCGGATCGAACAGATCAATGGGGCTTCCGAACATTGAAAAGCCGCCAACACCGTTCTGTTGACCCTTGTTATTCAGATCCTGGTAATCGACCCCCGCGAGGAAGGTGTGCTCGGTGCGATCGGTGTACCAGTTGCCCACCACGCGGTTATCGACCGTCCAGCTGTCGATCTTACCGTCCCGGTAGGTCAGGTAGCGCTGGCCTTCCCGCGGACCGGTCTGGAAGAAGATGTAGCTGCTGCGCAACAGCAGGTCCAGCTCGCTGTACCGGAAATCCTGCTCGAACCGCCAGACATCGTTGATCTGGTGGCTCAGGGCATAGCCCAGGGAAGACTGGGTGCGCTCATTGGTGTCGTAGCCGGGCTCACTGTAGTTGGTGGAAGGATCCACCTTGCCAAACGGCGTGCCCTGAACGGTGCCGTAGGCCAGTTTGAACGGGTTGGTGGGGATGGCGTCGTCTTTCTGGAAGCTGGCCAGGACCGTCAGGCTGGTCTGGTCCGTAATGTCCCAGGCCAGACTGGGCGCGACGTAGTAGCGCTCGTTCTCGGTGAAGTCCAAGTCGCCTTCGCCATCGCGATACAGGCCCACAAGCCGGTAGCGGACGTTATCGGCTCCGGCGACCGGTCCGGAGGTGTCGACGCCAAGCTGGCGGTGCTTGTCTGTGCCCGCCTGCACCAGCACCTCGCCCTGAGCCTCCTTGGTCGGGCGTTTGCTGATGGCGTTGATCACGCCGCCCGGAGGCGCCTCACCGTACAGGATGGAGGCCGGACCCTTGAGCAGTTCGACCCGTTCCAGGCCATAGGTCTCTGGCAGCCACTGGTAAAAGCCCTCGCGGTAGATGCGCAGGCCGTCCTGATAGGTGGCCTGGTCAAAGCCCCGGATCTTGAGCCAGTCGGTGTCGTTGTCGTCACCGTAGTGGCCCGACAGCACGCCGGCCCGATACTGGAAGGTTTCATCCAGGGACTGCACGTTGCGCTCCCTGAGTTCCTCCTCCTCGACCACCGACGCGGGCCGCGGGGTTTCCACCAGCGGCGCCTCCACTTTGAGCGCCGTGGCAGAGACCACCAGGGCGTCCAGACTTTCCGGCGAGTCATCCTGCGCCAGGGCGGGCATTGACGTGGCAACAATACCCAGGCTCAGGGTAAGTCGGATGGCGCGTGCCAGGGGAGTGGGTAAGAAAGCGGCGGACATAGGGAGAGCACCTTTGCATCACGGATGTTGGTCGGGCGGTGAAGAACTCACCGAAATTCGCCGAATCTTATTCTTAAAGAAATCGTAATGCAAACCAATATCATTAACATGAGCGTGGCAAGATGCCCGGATAGCCGGTAATTCCGGTTAAATGTTCATGAAAACACCGAATGTGGCGGGAAATCGGTTAGAATGCGGTCGCCCCTGGGGTACTAATTAAGTAATATTACGAAAATAATGCTGTTGGCCAGACCTGTTCTCTTTTCTTTTTGCTATTAAGACCAAAAGCGGTCGGAACGTTGTACCTTTGAACCATACCCTGGTACGCAAATATCAAGGAAGATGCGGGGCCTCTGGCACACAATACCAACAAACCGCTTTCTCAGAAGATGTTCGCCATGCCCACAACCGTTCTCTCCGGCTTCACCCACAATTTCCTTGGAAAAGCGCCCGTCTGGTACAAGCAGGTCGTCCTGCTGTTTCTGGTGGCCAATCCCATTGTGATGTGGACCCTGGGCCCCGGAACCGCCGGCTGGCTCCTGATTGCCGAGTTCATTTTCACCCTGGCCATGGCACTCAAGTGCTACCCGTTGCTGCCCGGTGGCCTGCTGGCGGTGGAGGCGTTGCTGATCGGGCTGACAACGCCGGATGCGGTCTACCTGGAGGTACTCACCAACTTTCCGGTCATCCTGCTGCTGATGTTCATGGTGGCCGGCATCTACTTCATGAAAGAACTGTTGCTGGTGACGTTTACCCAGATCCTGGTGGGGGTGCGCTCCAAGTCGGCGCTGTCGCTGTTGTTCTGCAGTGCTGCGGCCCTGCTGTCGGCCTTCCTGGATGCCCTGACGGTAACCGCCGTGATCATCAGTGTGGCGGTGGGTTTCTATTCGGTGTACCACAAAGTGGCCTCGGGCAAGGGCTACCAGCACAAGGACCACAACGCTGGCAGTGATGACGAAGTGATTGAACTGCACCGGGAAGATCTGGAAAACTTCCGGGCTTTTCTGCGCAGCCTGCTGATGCACGGCGCCATCGGTACTGCCCTGGGCGGCGTTGCCACCATGGTGGGCGAACCCCAGAACCTGCTGATTGCCAAGGTCGTGGGCTGGGATTTTGCCGGGTTCTTCCTGCATATGGCGCCGGTGAGCCTGCCGGTGCTGGCGGCGGGGTTGGTTACCTGCTGGGCCCTGGAGAAGCTGCGCTGGTTTGGTTACGGCGGTCGGCTGCCCAAGCCGGTGCGCCGGGTGCTGGAGGAATTTGCTGAAAACGAGCGCGCCAAACGCACCAAAGCTGACCAGGCCGCACTCTGGGTGCAGGCGGTTGCCGCCGCCATCCTGGTGGTGGGCCTGGCCCTGCACCTGGCGGAGGTAGGGCTGATCGGCCTGTTGGTGATCATCCTGATTACCTCCTTTACTGGCGTTACCGACGAGCACCAGATTGGCAAGGCCTTCCAGGAATCGCTGCCGTTCACCTCCCTGTTGGTCGTGTTCTTCGCGGTGGTGGCGGTGATCCACGAGCAGCACCTGTTCAAACCGATCATCGATTACGTGCTGTCGCTGCCCGAGGCCCAACAACCGGGCATGTTCTTCATCGCCAACGGCGTGCTCTCGATGATCAGCGATAACGTGTTCGTAGCGACTGTGTACATCAGTGAGGTCAAGCAGGCGCTGGAAGCCGGCGCCATCAGCTACGAGCATTTCCAGGAGCTGGCGGTGGCGATCAACACCGGTACCAACCTGCCCAGTGTGGCCACGCCCAACGGCCAGGCGGCATTCCTGTTCCTGCTGACCTCGGCAATCGCGCCGCTGGTTCGGCTGTCTTACGGCAAGATGGTTATCATGGCATTTCCCTACACCCTGGTGATGGGCGGCGTGGGCCTGTACATGGTGGTTAACCACATTTGACATCCCGGCCGGATTTTTTGCGGCCTGGGTCAGTGCAGATCTGCCGGTGTCTGTTAATCTTCCCTTAAATAAAAGCGGATAAACGGACTCCATGTACAGCTGTTGTTTCCACGCTCCCGAGTTCCGGAGGCTGGCGAACGGGCGGGTGCTCGTCGCCCGGCTCGCCGGCCTGTGCCTTTTGATGTTCGCGGTCATGGGCGCTTCCGCCCAATCAGATTCCGAAACGGTGGCGGCGGCCCCGATCCTGCGGGTGGCGTACCTTGAGTTTCCCCCGATTACCTATCAGGACAGCAACGGCCAGCCGGCAGGCAGCTTTATCGAGCTGACCCGCAAAGTAGCTGTTGAGGCAGGCTATCAGCCCGAGTTCATCTATCTGCCGGTGAGCCGGGTGTACCTGTACCTGATCAACGGCCTGATTGACGTGTGGCCCGGGGTCACGGAAGTCCCGGTGTTGCAGGGCAATGTTCTGGAGAGCTGGATCAGTCCGGCACCCGTGCACTTGAGCGCCTGGTACCTGGAGAGCTCGCCCCCGCTCATTCATCTGGAAGAGTTGCGGGGCAAGCGGGTTATCGTCATTGGCGGCTATACCTATGCGGGACTGCTGGACTGGCTGGCCGCCCATCCAGACATTCGCATCACTGAAGCCCCCAACCACCGCTCGGCCGTGGATATGCTCAAGCGCAGGCGGGGGGATTACCTTCTGGATTATCGCCAGCCCGTGCGACAGGTGCTGGTTCCGGGATCCGATGACATGCTCCGGGAATCGGAAGTCCGCACCCGGGATCTCGCCTGGATTTTCTCGCTGGCCCATCCCCGAGCGGCACTGATGCGGGATGAGTTCGATGATGCCTATCTGCGCCTGGTGGAAAGGGGTGAAGTGCCCCCGGTTCGAGACCTCACCGGCGCCTACGTGATTCCTGGCTACCCCGGCGAACTCCAGTGACTGTGATCAGGGTTCCAGCTGTAAATCGCCATACCAGGCGGTGGCCTGCTCACTCGTGTTGTCTGAGTCCGACATGATGGCCACGCCAACAATGGGCGGCGGCGCTTCGCCAAACGCCTGCCGATAGTCAGCCACAATGTCCCTTTGAACCGTTACCCAGTCACCAATCTGCTCCCTGCCGGAATTGACCGCCACCATCATGGTCTTGTCGGTGTAGGCGTTGGCGATGACGGTGCCCTCCGGCAGGCTGTTAGCCCAGATGTAGTTCAGGGCATTGCCGGGCAGGGACTCGCCGAACAGCACTTCCACGGTCTTGCGCTTTGCCCGCTCGAAAAAGCCGGCCTTCTCCGGCTGGAACTTGAATGCCACGTAAATCCTGGCCGGGTAATCGTCCCCGGATTTGCTGCGGGCGTTGCCCTTGTCGAACACGTTCGAAACCTTCCAGCGCCATTTCAGAATCAGCGAATCGCCGGGCTTAACGCTTACCCGCGCAATCAGGCCGGAAGCGCCGCCGTCGGTGGTGGCCTTGACCACTTGCTGGCCGTCTTCGGTGACCAGCTCATAACGGGTGTGCTGCTCGATATTGGGGAAATTCAGGGGCTCCCAGCCGTCGGTAATCGAGCTCATGGCCGAGAAGGGCTTCAAAGTAGTGCTCTGAGCATGGGCGAGGCTGGAGCTGAAGAGGCCGACGAGCAGCAGCGCCGCCCATACCGGGTAGAGGTTTCGGGCCATGGTGTTCTCTCGAGTCTGAAGGTTACCGGTGCAGACAGGGGTTTTACAGAAAAGTGCCTTGTTGTTGAAGAGTGACCTGTATATAGTGTTCTTATCCTTGGTCAAATACCAGATGTAGTGATTACTTCGTAATCAACGCATCCGGTATCGGGAATCCGGTGAGACTCCGGAACTGACGCGCAGCGGTATTGGGGAACAAGCACGGCATTACGACACTGGTTGAAACCGGGAAGTCGCCGAGCGAGGCCGAATCCAACGATTCACGCCCCTGAGTCCGAAGACCTGCCAGGGAGATGACTGCACCTTCGCGTTTCAAGGTGAGCAGACCGGTGTTGCCCAGCCATGCCCATGGCGAGGTGCGCCCCTGCGTACGCGAAGGTGAAAGGAACTCAACGCGTATTCAGGAGAACAACCATGTCCGCCTCCGCTCTGGCCGAATCCCAGTCCGAACCCCAGTCCAAACCGAACACCGATTCCGAGGCCTCCACCCAGGCCCTGCAGGTGATAAAACGCAACGGCACCCTGGTGGGCTTTGATGCCTCCAAAATCAGCGTGGCCGTCACCAAGGCCTTCCTGGCCGTGGAAGGCGACCAGGCCGCCGGTTCCGCCCGCATCAACCACGCCGTCAAACTGGTCACCGACCAGGTGGTGCAGGCCATCAGCCGGCGCCTGAAGGCCGGCGGCAAGGTCCACATCGAAGACATCCAGGATCAGGTGGAACTGGCCCTGATGCGGGCCGAGGAACAAAAAGTCGCTCGCGCCTACGTGCTGTACCGGGAAGAACACGCGCGCCAGCGGGCCATCGATGAGCCGGTGGAAGCCCACCCGCACCTGACCGTGAGAAAGGCCGACGGCACCATCGCGCCCCTGGACCTGGGTCTGATGAAACTGCAGGTGGAGCAGGCCGCCGCCGGGCTGGACGGCATCGACGGTGGATCTCTGGTGGACGACGCACTGCGCAATCTCTACGACGGCATTGAAGAAACCGAAGTGCTCTCGGCCCTGATCATGACCGCCCGGGGCCGCATCGAGCGGGAGCCGGACTACAGCGCCGTGACCGCCCGCCTGCTGCTGGAGCAGCTGCGCCTGGAAACCGGCGAAGCCCTGGAACTGCCGCGTAACCAGTCCCTGGCGGAGGTGTATCCCCAGGCGCTGATCGCCTTTATACACGCCGGCATTCGCCACGAACTGCTGGACGAAGCCCTGGTCGGCTTTGATCTCGAGCGCCTCGGTGAGGCGCTCAAGCCCGAGCGCGACCTGCAATTCGGCTTCCTCGGCCTGCAGACCCTGTACGACCGCTACTTCCTGCACTGGAACAAGGCCCGTCTGGAACTGCCCCAGGTGTTTTTCATGCGCGTGGCCATGGGCCTGGCCCTGCGCGAGGACGACCCGAACGAGCGGGCCATCGAGTTCTACAACCTGCTGTCCTCTTTCGACTACATGGCCAGCACGCCCACCCTGTTCAACAGCGGCACCCGCCATTCCCAGCTTTCCTCCTGCTACCTGACCACCGTGCAGGACGACCTGGAAGGCATCTACGGCGCCATCAAGGACAACGCCCTGCTGAGCAAATGGGCCGGCGGCCTGGGCAACGACTGGACGCCGGTTCGGGCGCTCGGATCTCACATCAAGGGCACCAACGGCCAGAGCCAGGGCGTGGTGCCGTTTTTGAAAGTGGTCAACGACACCGCCGTGGCGGTGAACCAGGGTGGCAAGCGCAAGGGCGCCGTGTGTGCTTACCTGGAAAGCTGGCACCTCGACATCGAGGAATTCCTGGAGCTGCGCAAGAACACCGGCGACGAGCGCCGCCGAACCCACGACATGAACACCGCCAACTGGGTGCCGGACCTGCTGATCGAACGCATGCGCGAAGACCGGGACTGGACCCTGTTCTCCCCGAGCGACGTGCCCGACCTGCACGACCTCTACGGCAATGCGTTCCGCGAGCGCTACGAGCACTACGAAGCGCTGGCCAAACAGGGCCAGATCAGACTGTTCCGGAAAGTCTCAGCCAAACAGCTCTGGCGCAAGATGCTCACCGTGCTGTTTGAAACCGGCCACCCCTGGGTCACCTTCAAGGACCCCTGCAACCTGCGCTCGCCGCAGCAGCACCGGGGTGTGGTACACAGCTCCAACCTGTGCACCGAGATCACCCTCAACACCAGCGCCGACGAAATTGCCGTGTGCAACCTGGGTTCGGTAAACCTGGCCGCTCATATCAAGGACGGCGAGCTGGACGTACAGCGCCTGGAGCGCACCGTGAACACTGCCGTACGCATGCTCGATAACGTCATCGACATCAACTACTACGCCGTGCCCCAGGCCCGCAATTCTAACCATAAACACCGTCCGGTCGGCCTCGGCCTGATGGGCTTCCAGGACGCCCTCTACCAACTGGGCCTGCCGTACTCCAGCCCGGAAGCGGTGGAGTTCGCCGATGTGGCCATGGAGCAGCTCAGTTACTTCGCCCTGCGCGCCTCCGCCACCCTGGCCGGAGAGCGCGGCGCCTACGAAAGCTACGAAGGCTCGCTCTGGCAGCAGGGTATCCTGCCCATCGACTCCATCAGCCTGCTGAAAGAAGCGCGCCGCGACGGCGACCTCTCGGTGAACACCAATGCCCGCCTGGACTGGACTCCCGTACGCGAACTGATCGCCAAAAACGGCATGCGCAACAGCAACGTCATGGCCATCGCGCCCACGGCCACCATCTCCAACATCGTGGGCGTGTCCCAGTCTATTGAACCGGCGTACCAGAACCTGTTCGTCAAATCGAACCTCTCCGGCGAGTTCACCGTGGTCAACCCGTCCCTGGTCCGGGACCTCAAGGCCGAGGGCCTGTGGGACAACGTGATGGTCAACGACCTCAAATACTTCGACGGCAGCGTGCAGCAAATCGACCGCATCCCGGCCGAACTCAAGGCGAGATACGCCACCGCCTTCGAGATCGACGCCCGTTGGCTGGTAGAAGCCGCCGCCCGCCGTCAGAAATGGCTCGACCAGGCCCAGAGCCTCAACCTCTACATGGCCGAACCCAGCGGTAAAAAACTCGACGCCCTGTACCAGCTGGCCTGGGAACGTGGCCTGAAAACCACCTACTACCTGCGCTCCCTGGGCGCCACCGGCGCAGAGAAAACCACCCCGGTGGCGGCACCGCAGCCGCAGGTATGCAGCATCGACAACCCGGACTGCGAGGCCTGTCAGTAGGGCGTTAATCCGACCTACAACGGGCACATACGACTACAACTGCCAAGCCTGAGAACCTGGCTGGTACACCCTCCCGAAAATGTCTGTGGCCATGGATGGCCACAGCCAAGCCCTACAGGGACGTATTCACGGGCGTTTTTCGGGAGGGTGTACCAGACAGGTTCCGCCCCCAAGCCGAGTAGGCTGGGAGACAAAGAACTCGGAGGTTAAAAAAACATGCTCGATTGGGACGACGAACCAAAAACCGAAGCCAATACCGCCAGCCACCAGGGCCCGGCCCCGGTGAACGTCGACGACAAGCGCGTCATCAACGGCGAGACTGACATCAACCAGCTGGCACCGTTCAAGTACCCCTGGGCCTGGGAGTACTTCATGAACGCCAACAAGAACCACTGGACCCCCCTGGACGTGAACATGGCCCAGGACGTCTCGGACTACCACCACCGCCTGACCGCGCCGGAAAAACACGTCTACGAGAACGTGCTGGCCTACCTCACCACCTCCGACATCCTGGCCATGCGCAACATCGGCCTGGCGGTGATGGAGAAAATGAGTGCCCCGGAACTTCAGATCTACCAGGCCCGCCAGGTGTACGAGGAAGCCATGCACACCTGGGCCTACCAGCACTGCATCGAAACCCTCAACCTGGACCAGAGCGAAATCTACAACCGCTACCGCGTGGTGCCCGCCATCAACGGCAAGATCCAGATCGCCAACCGACGCCTGGATGCCGCCATGCGCCCGGACATGAACCTGCGCAACCGCGATGACCTGCAGGAATTCATCATGTCCTATCTGTTTTTTGCTGCCGTGTTCGAGGGCACCTGGTTCTACAACGGCTTCAGCCCCATCTTCGCCCTGCAGCGCCGGGGCCTGATGCGTGGCACCGGTGAACAGCTGCAGTACATCCTGCGGGACGAAGCCATGCACTTCTCTTTCGGCCTGAAAGTGGTGAACCAGATCGTCGAGGAAGAGAACATTACCTTCGACCCAAAAGCCGTGCGCCAGATGTGGGAAGAATCCGAAGCCGCCGAAACCGCCTACGCCAATTACATCCTGCGCGACCCCATCCTGGGTTACTCCGCGGAGTACCACAGCGAGCAGTTCCGCTTTGTGGCCAATCGCAGGGCGCGCACCGTGGGCCTGGAAGAGCCCTTTCCGGGGGCGAAGAACGTCTCGCCCTGGCTGGACGAGCAGGCCACCATGCGCAAGGAGAAGAATTTCTTTGAAACCCGGGTGATCGAGTACCAAACCGGTGCGCAGCTGGAATGGTAGATTATCGATAACGGCTGGCGTCCTGCGCCCTCTGCCGGCATGAACCATCAGGGGTCAGAGGGCGTATGGATTTGGTAGAAGTGGCTTTAGGATTGCTCGGCTTTTCGATATTGTGCGTTCAGCGGGCCATCATGCGCGCGACAGGCCGACAGCTCTCCAGAGGGAAACCAGGTGAACAAACGACTCTCAAGTGCACTTGCCGCAACCCTGCGTCTTGCGTTCCTGGTTGTGCTCGTTGCTTCGCCGGGCGTTTCGGCGGGCGACGACAGGCTCAAGTTTGCGTTTGCCGAAAATGCACCACCCTACAGTTACTCACTGGACGACCGGGCAGCGGGGCTTTTCCCCGAGCTGGTGCAGTTGGTGTTCAGTTTTACGCAAGGCTACACCGTGGACAGTGCGGTGATGCCCTGGTCCAGGGCCCAGCATAACGTCAGTCGGGGCCTTGCCGATGGTTTTCTCACCTATCCATCCATGGAAAGACAGGATTACGCCATCTTTGCGGAACAACCCCTCCACACACAGGACTTCGGCCATCTGGTGTACTCGGTCGACAATCCCAATTCCGAACGGATTGAATCGGCAACAAGTTTTGCCGACCTCGCCGACCTCAAGATAATTGTTGAAAAGGGGTCGAAATGGGAAGAAGAGAATCTTCCAGCCTATCTGGAGCGGGTGCCGGGCCGGGACGTTGAAACCATGATGCATCTTCTCATGTTGCGGAAAGCCGGTGATTTTTTTGTGCAGCCCGCCGAAGACGCACGATTCATCGCTCGGAAACTTGGCTACGCGGACCGCCTGAGAGTCCGCAAGGTGGATTTTATTCCCAATGCCCTGATCCCGTTTCATATCGGCGTGTCCCGGAACGTTCGCTCCGCTGCGCAGGTGGTCAATCAGGTGGATGAGGTGATGCAGGACCCGGAATTCATGTCGCAACGGAACCAGCTGATCGAACGTTATCGATAAAGTCCGTCGGGTTCGTCACCTCCGGTTCACCACGCTACACTTATGAATCTGCTGACCCGCTGTAGGAGGAGCCCGGCGGATGCCTGTATTTCGATGTACCGCGGCCCTGTTGATAACCATCATGACAATACCTGCGCTGGCCATTGCCAAATCCGGACGTGAACCACTCGATGTTGTGCTGATGGTGTCCGGTGGTGAGCAGCGGCAGGTGTACATGGAGCTGCTTCGGTCATTCGAGGCGCAACATCCTCACCTGGACGTGCGTCACCGTGAATACGAACAGGAGAACTACAAGGCCAACATCGAAAGCTGGCTCACCGGCGACAGTCAGGCCCCGGATGTGATGTTCTGGTTTGCCGGGCACCTGATGGACGATTTCTACCGCAAGGGGCTGATCCGGCCCGTCGATGACCTGTGGCAAGCACAGAACTGGGATACGGTGTTCCCGGAGAGTATTCGCAGGGTAGTCAGCTTTGCCGGACAACCCATGGGCGTACCTATTGCCTACTATCACTGGGGGCTTTACTACAACAAGGCCCTGTTCCAGCGCCTTGGCCTGAACCCCCCAGAGACCTGGGACGCGCTGCTGGAAGCGGGCGAGCGCCTGAAAGCCGAGGGTATTACGCCGGTGGCGGTCGGTACCAAAGCCGGCTGGACGGCCGCCGCCTGGTTTGACTACCTGAATCTGCGGCTCAATGGTCTGGCCTTCCATGAGCGCCTGATGCGCGGCGAAGTGCCCTTTGACGACGACCGGGTTCGGGCCGTGTTCGAACACTGGCAGCAGCTGGTGAAGGGCGATTTTTTTCTGCAGGGCCATGCCGGAATGTCATGGCGCAACGCCCTGCCGTTCCTGTACCGGGGCCACGCCGGCATGATGCTGATGGGTGGTTTTGTGAAACCCCAGTTTCCGGATTCGGTGCTCGACAATATCGGTGTGGTGCGATTTCCCCTGCTCCAGAGCACCCGCGGCGTTTATGAGAACGCGCCCACCGATATTTTCTTCATACCTGCGGGTGCCGATAACCCGGAGGGCGCGAAAACCTTACTGGCCTACATGGGCGAGCCGGAGACCCAGGCCTGGTTCAATCATCGCCTTGGTACGACGGCACCCAACATCAACGTCACCGGCTATGGGGATTCAATCGACGAGCAGGGCGGTGAGGTGCTGGCGGGCGCTGATGGCTATTCGCAGTTTTTTGATCGCAACACCCCGCGCGCACTGTCCAATCCGGCCATGGAGGTCTTCGTCGACTTCATGTCCGGAAAACTGAGCCTGGACAAGGCTCTGGCGCAACTTGAAGGCCTGCGTGTGGCGGTATTCGGCCCCATTTCGAATCAGGCCCGGCTTATCGAGTGACTGGCTCCAGTAGCGAGACCAAGCGGGTCGCCCGCAACGTATAGGTACTTCTGGCTGCTTGACGGCTTTACGTCTTGTTCGGAGACTGGGGTCTGCTCACCCGAGTGCGTCCAATGACACACAGTTTGCGCTTCCCCCCAGTCTCCAGACAAGGCCAGAAATTCAGGCTGCTGGTACTTTTTCTTCTGAGTGTTCTGCTTGCCGGCCCGGGTATCCAGGCTCAGGCCGATGGCGTGGAATCCTATACCGGCCCGACGGTTGAGCCGTGGCCGGTGGCATCGGATATCGTATGCCCCAATACCCGAAAACTCTCAGGAAGCCTCCTTACTGACGCTGATGACGTGGTACCGGGAGCCCCGCCCGATTCGTTCCTGTTTGCGGAACTGTCCGACGCCTGCCTACACCCCGAGCTGCTGGCGCTCACGCTTTGGTCCGCCGAGCGCTATCTACGACCGCCCTTCCGCGCTCCTCCTGTGCGTTAACCCTCTGTTTTGACGTTGTTCACAATTTCTTCATTGATGTTATCGAGGGTTCCCCATGAAACCGCTCCGCACGCGCGTTGTGGTCTACGGTCTGATTATCCTGCTGGGCCTGTTGAGCGCTCTGCCCAGTTTTCTACCTCAATCGACCGCCCAGAAACTGCCGAACTGGTACACCAATAATTCGCTCGCCCTGGGCCTGGACTTGCAGGGTGGCTCGCACTTGCTGTTTTCGCTGGACAGCGAGGTATTGATCGAGGACGAATACACCACCCTGGCCGACGAGCTGCGCCGGGAACTTCGACGTTCTGGCATTGCACCGCCGGAGGTTGTGATCAGTCCGCAGGGGCTGACGATTGAGCCGACCAACCCCGATCGCCTCGCCGAAATCCGCCAGGTTGTCCAGACTCTGGACCAACCGGTGCGGGATGGGCTCCCGAGCCTGGATACTGAAACCTCGGCAAAGAACCTCACGGTTCAGTTCACCGCCCCCCATCGTGATCAACTGATTGATGGCGCCATCGAGCAGAGCCTGGAGATCGTGCGCCTGCGGCTGAATGAGACCGGCCTGGTGGAGCCCAGCGTCACCCGTCAGGGCAGCGACGGCATTCTGGTGCAGATGCCGGGTCTGGCCGACCCGAGCGAGATCCGGTCGCTTTTGGGCACCACCGCCAAACTGACCTTCCACTGGATCGCTGACCACCGCACGCCGGAGGGCAGCCAGACCCTGCGTGTAGCCTCAGAGCAAGGCACGCAACCGTACCGGGTGGAAAAGCGCGAGCTGCTGGGCGGCAAGCACGTGGTTGATGCCGAAATGGCGTTCAGCCCGGATACCGGGCAGCCGGTGGTCCATTTCCGGCTCGACGGCGTCGGCGCCGATATTTTTGCAGCGGCGACCCGCGACAACATCGGTCGTGCGCTGGCGATTGTCCTCGATGAGAAAGTCATCACCGCGCCGGTCATCCGCGGGTTGATTGGCGGCGGCAGCGGCGAGATCAGCGGTGACTTTACCCCGAGTGAAGCGGCAAGACTGGCTCTTTTACTGCGCGCCGGTGCCCTTCCGGCACCTCTGGATGTGATCGAGGAGCGTTCGGTAGGCCCCGAGCTCGGCAGTGATTCCCTCGCCGCCGGACTGGTGACCGGGCTGCTGGGCGCGGCCCTGGTGGTTGCCTTCATGGTGGGCATCTACGGTCGCTGGGGCCTGATTGCCTGCGTGGGCCTGGGAGTCAACGTGGTGCTGGTGTTTGCAATTCTCAGCGTGCTCGGCGCCACCCTGACGCTGCCGGGTATCGCCGGCATAATCCTGAGCATCGGCATGGCCGTGGACGCCAACATCCTGATCAACGAGCGCATCCGGGAGGAGACCCGCAAAGGCCGGCCGGCCTTCCTGGCACTGACCGAAGGCTTCCGCCGGGCCTACGGCACCATCCTGGATTCGAACCTGACCACGCTCATTGCCGTGAGTCTGCTGTTCCTGTTTGGCAGTGGCCCGGTCCGCGGGTTTGCGGTCACCATCGGCATTGGCCTGGTCACCTCCCTGTTCACGGCGATCTCGGTCACGCGGTTGCTGATGGAGTGGCAGGTCCGCCGCCACCGGAACCAACCGCTGGTCATCGGCGGGCTCGGGTTCCTGGACCGGCTCAGTGATCGCGGCGTCAACGTGATGCGGGGGCGGGTGCTGGGCGTGGTGTTGTCAGCCGTTCTGTCACTGGCGTCGATTGGCCTGTTTATCCATCCGGGTCTGCGCTACGGAATCGACTTCACCGGCGGTGTCGCCGCGGAAGTCACCACCGAGACCAGAACCGTGTCGGATTTGCGCCAGGGCCTGGCCGAGCAGGGTCTGGGCCAGGCGTCCATTCAGAGTTTCGGCGAGGACGGGCGGGTGCTGGTGCGCCTGGCCCAGGGCGATGCCCTCCAGCTGTCGGTGGATCAACCGGTGGAGGCCCTGAAATCCGCCATCGCGGAAGTAGCGCCGGACGCTGAATTTTCACGGGTGGAGCTGGTGGGTCCCAAGGTCAGTGGCCACTTCAGTGATGCCACCATCCTGGCCATCCTGCTGGCAGGTGCCGGCATGCTCTGCTATCTATGGGTAAGATTCGAGTACCATTTTGCCCTGGCGGCAACGCTGACCATTGGTCTGGACCTGACCAAAACCCTGGGCTTCTTCGCGCTCACGGGCGTGGAGTTCAATCTGACAGCCGTTGCCGCCCTGCTGGCGCTCATTGGCTATTCGATCAACGACAAGGTGGTGGTGTTCGACCGGGTGCGGGAAACGCTTCGCCAGACGCCGGACAAACCCTTGCTGCAGGTGTTGAACGAAAGCATCTCATCCACGCTGACCCGAACCACGTTCACCTCGGTGACCACCTTCCTGGCCCTCTTGCCCATGGCCGTGGCTGGTGGTCATGCGGTGGCCAGCTTCGCGTTGCCCATGCTGTTCGGCATCGTGATTGGCACCAGTTCGTCCATCCTGATCGCCGCGCCAATTCTTTATGGCCTGGGCCAGCGTCGATTCCGGAACGGTTTGGCCCAGCTGCGGCCCACCCGGGAGGAACTTCAGAAGCAACTGGATTTGATTCCCTGAGGGCGCCGCAGGCGCCGCCCGCGGACATTCACTCATTGGACAAGGAATGATTTGATGATTGCCAACGTTGCGTTTATTGCGGTCGCACTGACGTTGCTGTTTTTCGGGGCCGAGGCGCTGGTTCGTGGCAGCTCCTCGCTGGCCATTCGGGCGGGGCTGAGCCCTCTCGTGGTGGGCCTGACCATTGTCGCCTTCGGTACCAGTGCTCCGGAGCTGGTGGTCAGTATCGAGGCGGCGCTGTCCGGGCAGGGTGATATTTCTGTGGGCAATGTGGTCGGTTCCAACTCCTTCAACATTGCGGTGATTCTGGGCTTAACGGCTCTCGTGTGTCCGATTCCGGTGCACCGCCAGATCATCCGGATGGATGCCCCTATTGCCCTCGGCGTGGCGCTGTTGCTGGTGCTGTTGCTGATGGATAATGCCCTGGGTCGCCTCGAAGGCACTCTCCTGTTCGCGGGCATTGTGGCCTACACCGCCATCAACGTGATCATGGCCCGTCGACAGCCCGCGGTCGCAGGCGCAGGCCCAGTGGAAGACATTCCGATACCTGCGGTTCGCCACTGGTCCCTGGATCTGGCGTTTATTGTTGGCGGTCTGGCCCTGCTGGTGCTGGGTTCCCGGCTGCTGGTCACCAACGCCGTGGATCTGGCCCAGCTGTTTGGCATCAGCGAAGCGGTGATCGGACTGACCATTGTTGCGGCGGGCACCAGCATGCCGGAACTTGCCACTTCCCTCGTGGCGGCTTTCCGACGTCAACCGGACATCGCCATAGGTAACGTGATCGGCTCAAACGTCTTCAACATCCTGGGCATCCTGGGTATCGCTTCCTTGGTGTCGCCCATCTCCGCGCCGGGCATCTCCGTAGTGGATTACATCACCATGCTCGTATTCACGGTGCTGATCATTCCACTACTGTACACGGGCCGCCGGTTGCACAGGCTGGAAGGTGGTTTTTTGCTTGGGCTTTACGGCGTCTACCTTTTCATCCTCTGGCCCAAATAGAGCTGGCGATACGCAGAATGAGCCGATACAGCGTCAGTGGCAGTGCGCATGCGCGGCCGCGTCTTCATCCCGCGGATCGCCCATGCCACCCTTGAGGCCGTATTTGATCAGCAGCAGGTTGGCGGGCCAGGCCGCGAACAGACCCAGTGAAAGGGATACATACAGCGAGGACCAGAACAGGGCGTCGCCCATAGTTGCTTCGCCGCCCAGGTAGAGGTCGGTGGTGATCGCCACAGACTCCATCACCACAATGCTGATGGTCTCGGCCACGAAAGCCCCCTTGAAGGCCTCCTTGAAGGGCATGCCATTCTGCATCATCGGCCCGATGTTGAGGGCAAAGCCAAAGATGTAGGCCAGACTGAAGGTGATAATCGCGGCCCAAAAGTTACCCATGGCAAACAGGCCGACGGAAATGATCACACCCAGAATCTCACCGATACCGCAGCCCGAATAACAGTGCGCAACGGAACGAAAACCCTTGCGCGCGAGACTGTCGGTGGGAATCTGCTTGCGCCCGGAAAACCGGTAGATGGCGAGACCGATGGGCCCGGAATAGAGTACAGTCAGGCCCCACACCCATTGCATCATGGAGGCAATGTGGCTATTGCGGGTTCGAAGATCGTAGAGAACCCAGGCAACGCTGGCGACCACCAGGGCCAGCCAGATGCCAAGACCGGTCCAGGTGTCGATCAGATTCTGGATGTACTCGAGGCTCACGATAGGGACCCTCCTGTCTCTGGAAAATGAGCTTATAACCATAGTCGTTAAGGAGGTAATTCGGTTTTTCAACCCCGCGCCGGTTGCCGACCCGGCGTGAGACTGCCTCCGACCTGTCTGTAAGTCCGAGCCTCTGCTACGTTTAAGGGAGTATTTTCCCGCTTTCGGAGGTCCCTATGTTTGTCGCTGAGAAAGCAACCGGACACCTGATCGAGGTGCTGGACACCCAGGCGTTGTTTGACCCCCACATGCCCGAAGTTCGCGGCAGCCTGCACTATGGTGAGGAGGCCCAGGACCCTGAGCCCTTTGCCAAATCGGAACTGGCCTTTCCCTCCGGCGAGTCTCTGCCCCGGTGCTGGACCGATCCTGACTATCGCCGTCACGGTTGACCGCTTCGGCGTCGGTTGAATCGCTGTGGCCCGTTCCCGACGGGCCCGTCCCTGTTCATTTTCCGAGCAGATTTGAATTTCCTATCCCGCTTCTGTAAGCTTTTTATTAATTGAACGTTCAATTAAAAACGTCCGACCGGAAGGTGAGCGGTAAATTGCGCCCTTTGAAGCGGTAATCAGGAAACGACAACGCCATGCCGAAAGTAGGAATGAAAGACACCCGCCGACAGCAACTGATTGACGCCACCATGGCCTCCATCGCCGAGCTGGGCATGCAGAACACCACCATCGTGAGCATCAGCAAGCGGGCGGGGCTGTCCTCCGGCATCATCAGCCATTACTTCGGAGGCAAGCAGGGGCTGATCGAGGCGGCGTTGCGGTACCTGCTGGACCAGCTGGGCAAGGAGCTTCGGGAGCGCATGGCGAAAACCGACGGCTCGCCCGAGCAGCGGCTGAACTGCATCATCGAGTCGAATTTCTCCGAGTTCCAGCGCTCGGCGCTGGCGGCGAAAACCTGGCTCAGTTTCTGGGCCCGTTCCATGCATGAGCCCGGGCTCAAGCGACTGCAGCAGATCAACAACGCCCGGCTGTACAGCAACCTGCGCTATTCCTTCGCCCAGGTACTGGCGCCTGAAGCCGCCACCGAGGCCGCCCGCCAGACCGCCGCCATGATTGACGGCTTCTGGCTGCGCAGCGCCCTGAGCCTGGACCCGGCGGAAAGCTTCGAAGCCGGCGAACGGCTGTGCAAACAGTTTGTCCACGAGACCATCGCCGGCACACACGCTCGGGTCACCGCCTGAGCACACACGAATTCAGCGGCCCACAAGGCCCGAAGACACCGAATCGAGGTAAGCACTGACTATGTCTGCATCCGTTCCCGTTGTTCAGAACTTTGTCCACGGCCGGTTCCTGGCCAACAGCACCGGTGAAACCTTCCCGGTAGTGAATCCGGCCACCGGCCAGGTGATCTACGAGGTGGAAGTGGCGGATGAGGCCGTGCAGCAGGCGGCCATTGAAAGCGCCCGGGCCGGTTTTGCCGAATGGTCCGGGATGGCCGCCATCGAGCGCAGCCGGATCCTGCTCAAGGCCGTGGCACTGTTGAGGGAGCGGAACGACGAACTGGCCGCCGTGGAAGTGCGCGACACCGGCAAGCCCTGGCAGGAGGCGGAAGCGGTGGACGTGGTTACCGGCGCCGACGCCATCGAATTCTTCGCCGGCCTGGCACCGTCCATTGAGGGCAACCAGCAGGACCTGGGCGGGGATTTCTACTACACCCGCCGGGAGCCGCTGGGCATCTGCGCCGGCATCGGCGCCTGGAACTACCCGATCCAGATCGCCTGCTGGAAATCCGCGCCAGCACTGGCCTGTGGCAACGCCATGATCTTCAAGCCGTCGGAAGAAACCCCCATGGGCGCGGTGAAAGTGGCGGAAATCTTTATCGAAGCGGGTGTGCCGGCTGGCGTGTTCAACGTGGTTCAGGGCGCGGCCGAGGTGGGCCAGTGGCTGACCCACCATCCGGACATTGCCAAAGTGTCGTTCACCGGTGAGGTGGCCACCGGCAAGAAGGTGATGGCGGCGGCAGCTTCGTCGCTGAAAGACGTGACCATGGAGCTGGGCGGCAAGTCCCCGCTGATCATCTTTGACGATGCCGATCTGGA
Source organism: Marinobacter gudaonensis (assembly GCF_900115175.1). Taxonomy (NCBI): domain Bacteria; kingdom Pseudomonadati; phylum Pseudomonadota; class Gammaproteobacteria; order Pseudomonadales; family Marinobacteraceae; genus Marinobacter; species Marinobacter gudaonensis. Next base: position 2,217,075 of record NZ_FOYV01000001.1, on the reverse strand, counting down.
GAATGCTATCTCTGCGGCCATGGTGGGCAACTTCTACACCCAGGGTGAGATCTGCACCAACGGCACCCGGGTGTTCGTCCATGAAGACATATACCCGCGCTTTATCGAGCGCCTGCTGGAGCGCACTCGCAACAACATCAAGCCGGGCGATCCGATGGCTCCCGCCACCAATTTCGGCGCCCTGATCTCGAAAAAGCATCAGGACCTGGTGCTCGATTACATCGCCAAAGGCCTGGCCGAAGGCGCCACCCTGAGCCACGGCGGCCGGGCGTTCGAGCCAGAAGGCTCGAAAGGTGGCTATTTTGTTGAGCCGACCATTTTCACCGACTGCACCGACGACATGACCATCGTGCGGGAAGAGATCTTCGGGCCGGTGATGTCCGTGCTCACCTTCGCCGATGAGGACGAGGTGATTGCCCGGGCCAACAACACCGACACCGGCCTGGCCGCCGGCGTATTCACCAACGACATCCGCCGGGCGCACCGGGTGATTCACCAGATCCAGGCCGGCATCTGCTGGATCAACAGCTACGGCGCCTCGCCGGCGGAAATGCCGGTGGGCGGCTACAAACTCTCCGGCATTGGCCGGGAAAACGGGCGCGAGACCCTGGCGCACTACACCCAGATCAAATCGGTGTACGTGGGCATGAACGATATTGACGCGCCGTTTTAACCCGTGGGCCACAAAGGAGATTGCGTATGACAGAAAACCGATACGACTACATCATTGTGGGCGCGGGCTCGGCCGGCTGTGTCCTGGCCAACCGCCTTACCGAGGATGGCGACAAGCGGGTATTGCTGCTGGAAACCGGCGGCAGCGACAAGAGCATCTTCATCCAGATGCCCACCGCTCTGTCCATTCCCATGAACACCAAAAAGTACGCCTGGCAGTTCGAGACCGAGCTGGAGCCGTACCTGGACAACCGCCGCATGCACTGCCCCCGGGGCAAGGTGCTGGGGGGCTCTTCGTCCATCAACGGCATGGTGTATGTGCGCGGTCACGCCCGGGATTTTGACGAATGGGAAAGCGAAGGCGCGTCCGGCTGGGATTACCAGAACGTGCTGCCCTATTTCAAAAAAGCCGAGCAATGGGCCTTTGGCGGAGACGACTACCGGGGCGATAGCGGGCCCCTGGGCGTCAACAACGGCAACAACATGCGCAACCCGCTCTACAAGGCGTTCATCAGGGCGGGCGTGGATGCCGGTTACCTGGAAACCGACGACTACAACGGCGCCCGGCAGGAAGGCTTCGGTGCCATGCACATGACGGTGAAAAATGGCCGGCGTTGGTCCACCGCCAACGCCTATCTGCGCCCGGCCATGGACCGTCCGAACCTGACCGTGGTCACCCACGCTCTGGTGCACAAGGTCGTGCTGGAGGGTAAAACCGCCACCGGCGTGCGTTACGAGCAGGGCGGCAGGCTCCATGAAGCGACCGCTGCCGAGGAAGTCATACTGTCGGCCGGCTCCATCGGCTCACCCCACCTGTTGCAGCTGTCCGGTATCGGCAAGCGCGAGGTACTGGAGCAGGCCGGTATTGAGGTGCAGCACGAGCTGCCCGGCGTCGGCGAGAACCTGCAGGACCACCTGGAGTTCTATTTCCAGTTCCGCTGCAAGCAACCAGTGTCGCTCAACGGCAAGCTGGACTGGTGGAACAAGCTCAAGATCGGCCTGCGCTGGATCCTGCGCAAGGATGGCCTGGGCGCCACCAACCACTTCGAGTCCTGCGGCTTCATCCGTTCCAAGGCGGGCGTGGAGTGGCCCGACTTGCAATACCATTTCCTGCCCGCGGCCATGCGCTACGACGGCAAGGAAGCCTTCAATGGCGACGGCTTCCAGCTGCACATCGGCCACAACAAGCCGAGAAGCCGTGGCTTTGTGCATGTGCAATCCGCCGATCCCAGGCAGGCACCGCGCATCCGCTTCAACTACCTGGAACACGAAGCCGATCGCGAGGGCTTCCGGGATTGCGTGCGGCTGACTCGGGAGATCATCAGCCAGCCGGCCATGGACGACTACCGGGGCGCGGAAATCCAGCCCGGGGCGAATGTGCAGACCGACGACGAAATCGACGCCTTTGTCCGCCAGGCGGTGGAGAGCGCCTATCACCCGTCCTGCTCCTGCAAGATGGGCACTGACGAGCGGGCGGTGGTAGACCCGGAAACGCGGGTTCGCGGCATCCAGAATCTGCGGGTGGTGGATTCGTCCATCTTCCCGACCATACCCAACGGCAACCTGAACGCGCCCACCATCATGGTGGCCGAGCGGGCAGCCGATCTGATACGGGGCAGGGAGCCCCTGCAATCTGCGGAGGTGCCTGTGGTAATGGACGACCAGTGGCAGGCACGCCAGCGACCGGGACAGGCAAAACGCGCGCTCGCCTAGCGCATGGCCATCCCGCCCGGGCGTGCAAGGCGCCCGGGGTTTTGCAAGCCCTCAGGATTTCCCTATCAGCGCGACGGCATCCCGCCGTTTTCGGGCGCCGGATAGGCAAGTCCTGGGTTTGTGTCCGATTCGAACCAAGTAGAGGAGGAACACCCATGCTGTGCACTACACTGACAAGGAATAACCGGAGGGCCATCCAATGACACTCTGGTTATCCTCAGGACTCATTTTTACCTTCGCCGCCATTGCCCTGATTCTGTACAAATGGTGGGACATGCAGTGCATCGGCGTAACGCCGGTGCGTACGCTGACGTTTATTGCCATCCTGTTCACTTCCGGGCTCGATGTGGGGCTGATCATGTTCCCGCTCACCGAGTTTGGTGGCTACGGCGACCTTTCAGCCAGCCCGGAATACGGCTTTGCCAACCCCCTGGCCATCGAATTCGGCTTCTGGGCCTTCCTGATCTGGGGGTTCTATTTCCTGACCTGTTTCTACTTCGCGATCATCGAACCGCGGGTGAAATTCTTCGAGATTCCACTGGTCAAGCTGGTGAACAACGTGGTGATCATTGGCACCTGCGCCTTTACGGCCTACCTGTTGCTGGTGAACCTGCCCTGGTACCTGCCTCAGCTGGGTGACGGTGAATCGGTGGTGCCGGCGTTCTACGTGATCGTATTCCTGTCCATCGCCCTGGCGGTGTACTCGAGCTCGAAGATCAAGTACGTGCGTATTCTGTCCATTGGCTCGAGCATTCTGTTCATTGCCCTGATTGTGGGCATGTGGTTCCGGGCGTTTGTCCTGGGCAAGGGCTCTCCGACAGATTTCTTCGGCACCGCGGGTATGCTGGGGGAGTACTTTGCCAACATTCATCATTTCGTGCTGCCGATCAATGACTACCACGCCTTCTACCTGTTCTGGTGGTTTGCCTGGAGCATCATGATTGGCCAGTTCACCGCCCGGTTTGTCAGTGGCATCCGCACCTGGCAGCTGCTGATTGCCATGCTGGTGGTTCCGTCCATCGCGATCGGGGTGTGGTTCAGCGTGCTCTACTATTACCACGCCGAGGGCCTGAAGATTGCCGCCTTTACCAACATCGCGATGATCTCGGTGGGCGTGTTGATGGTGGTCAATTCGCTGGATTCCCTGATCCGACTTTACACCGATAACCTGAACCTGACCGCGCAGCGGCTTGGCCGGGTGAACTACGTGATCTTCAACCTGGTGGCCATGATCGGGTTGACCATGCTGTTCCAGCTGGATTTTCTGCGCATCCAGTGGGTGGGCGCCCTGGTCATCGCCCTCTACTTTGCCTGCTTTGTGTATATCCTCGCTCGCAAACGGGAGGCCGTGGCTGCCATCAAAGCGTCACCGAAGGAAAATATTCTGGATTTCCGAAAGATTGAACTTGCCGGTTAAGGCCCCATGAATAAGGCGCGGGCAGGAATTTCCCGACCCCGGATCGGAGGAAGGGGTTGCCATAGGCTTTCCCTATCTGTGGTTTGGGAATTATCAATTTTATCCGCGCCATCATTATCCGTACTTTATGCGCCGTAAATTCATCGACTTAGAAATCCACTAAAAAGGAGATATCTTTAGATGGGCATTATCAACAGCGAGATCAAGCCGTTTAACGCCACTGCTTTCAAGAACGGCGAGTTCGTTGAAATCAGCGAAGCCGACGTAAAAGGTAAGTGGGCTGTCTTTTTCTTCTATCCGGCCGACTTCACCTTCGTCTGCCCCACCGAGCTGGGCGACGTGGCTGACAAGTACGAAGAGCTGCAGAAGCTGGGCGTGGAAGTGTTCTCTGTGTCCACCGACACTCACTTCACCCACAAAGCGTGGCACGATACTTCCGAGACCATCGGCAAGATCCAGTACTACATGGTGGGCGACCAGACCGGCACCATCACCAACAACTTCGGTGTGATGCGTGAAGGCCAGGGCCTGGCAGATCGCGCCACCTTCGTGATCGATCCGGACGGCATCATCCAGGCCGTTGAGATCACTGCCGAAGGCATCGGCCGCGACGCCGACGACCTGCTGCGCAAGATCAAGGCTGCCCAGTACGTGCGCAAGCACCCGGGTGAAGTGTGCCCGGCCAAGTGGAAGGAAGGCGAAGAGACCCTGGCTCCCTCCCTGGACCTGGTTGGCAAGATCTAAGCCTCTCCACGGAGAAGCTGACCCACAAAAAACCCCGGAATGTCCGGGGTTTTTTATGCCTGGAGGAACCTGCGCTTACTGGAGTGCCTCAAGGATGGTCTCGGCACTGGTCTTATCCAGGCCCTGGGCATCCACGTGTAGCAGCTCCACCTTGCCGTCGTTCACGATCATCGCGTAGCGCTGGCTGCGAATACCCATGCCGTTGGCCGTGCGATCCTGGGTCAGGTCCAGGGTTTTGGCAAACTCGCCCAGACCATCGGCCAGCATGATGATCTCCTCGGCGTTGTGGGCCTTGCCCCAGGCGTCCATCACGAAGGCATCGTTGACTGAGGTGCAGACGATGGCATCCACACCTTTGGCGCGCAGTTTGTCAGCATTCACCACGAACCCGGGCAGATGGGCCGCAGAGCAGGTGGGGGTGAAGGCGCCGGGGACGGCAAACAGTACGGCTTTTTTGCCGGCAAAAAGGTCTCGGGTGCGGACCTTTTCCGGGCCTTTGGCGCCCATCAACTGAAGTTCGATATCGGGCAGGGTATCACCTGGCTGAATCGGCATTGCGTTAGTCTCCGTTGTTGTCGTTGTTGAAATAGTCAGCGCCGCGGGCCTTGAGACGATAGAACTCCTCGATCACCTCGGCCATGGCATCCGGGCAGTAGGGCCTGAGGCCACTGAGTACCAGACGCTTGGTTACCTCACCCACCGATTGGCCATCGGCCTTCAGCCGGTATTCCAGGAGCACGTTGCCGCGCTTGCCGGCGGCCTCCAGACTGGCGTTATGCAGCTCGAGATCCGGAGACGGCAGGTCCAGGCTGTCCAGGGCCAGGCTCATGCTCTCGTACATCACCATGGGCCGGTCGGGATTGAACATCACCCCGTTCGACTCCATCAATGGTTTCAAGGTGTGCGGGAAGTTCTTGCCGGAAGCCGACACATAGGCCCGGGTGATGTCCTCGATCAGGCTCTCATCCCGGGTGGTGGCGCCGCTGCGGTCTACTTCGATATATACCTTGTCGGCGTCATCCCGGATTTCCAGGCCGCCCTCGGTTTCCACAAAGTGCAGGGGCACGTTCTCCCCGAGCAGACTGCGGAACCGGAAAGTCATGTGTTCCGACAGTCCGTAGCGGGCCAGCACCAGGGCGAACAGCAGGTCGCCCGGCACGCAGAAGCGGCGGGCGTCGGGATCGTGGATGGGGTTGAAATCCCCGGCGATCTCCTTGGCGAACTGGCTGGCCTGGCGCGCTGAAATAACGATGCGTCCGTCCTGGACGGAGTGGAAACGGTCTAGAAACATGCGTTGCCTATTCTGAGTGCCGAAGAATGATGTTGCGTCAGTCTGACACCATGATACTGCGGCAGCCGGCGGGGGCATATGCGCTATTGGTCAAGCGCCTGATACGCTGGATCAAGCTAGATAGAGATGCCCTATTAATCCATTTGTGGCAATTAATTTGAGCCTTTTTTTGACAGGCCGTATTGTTGCGCCAACTTATAGATAACCCCTATTCAATTCAAATACTTGGTATTAACACATAAAGGAGAAGCGCGAACATGTTGGATGCCAACATCAAGGAGCAACTGAAGGCGTACATGGACAAGCTGCAGCAGCCCATCGAGCTGGTGGCAGCCTACGACGACAGCAAGAAGTCTCAGGAATTGCGGGCCTTGCTGGAAGAGCTGGAGCCGATGTCCTCGAAGATCAGCCTGCGCACGGAAGAGGCCGAAGACGTGCGTCGTCCCTCCTTTGCCATCAACCGTGTTGGTAGCGACATTGGTGTGCGCTTCGCCGGCATCCCCATGGGCCACGAGTTTACATCGCTGGTGCTGGCTCTGCTGCAAGTGGGCGGCCACCCGTCCAAGGCATCCCAGGACGTGATTGAGCAGATCCAGTCCCTGGAAGGCAAGTTCGAGTTCGAGACCTACTTTTCGCTGTCCTGCCAGAACTGCCCTGACGTGGTCCAGGCCCTGAACCTGATGAGTGTGCTGAACCCCAACATCAAACACACCTCTATTGACGGCGCCCTGTTCCAGGAAGAAGTGGAGCAGCGGGAAGTCATGGCGGTACCCAGCGTGTACATGAACGGCGAACCCTGGGGCCAGGGCAGGATGACCCTGGAAGAAATCGTGGCCAAGCTGGACACCAGCTCCAGCGAGAAGGATGCCGAGAAGATCAACCAGAAAGACACCTTCGAGGTGCTGGTGATCGGTGGTGGTCCGGCGGGCGCCTCGGCCGCCATCTATGCGGCCCGGAAAGGCATTTCCACCGGTATCGCCGCCGAGCGTTTCGGTGGCCAGGTGGCAGACACCATGGGCATCGAGAACCTGATTTCCGTGCCTTACACCGAGGGCCCGAAACTGGTGGCGGCCATGGAGCAGCACGTCAAGGAATACGACGTGGATATCATGAACATGCAGCGCGCTGAGAAGCTGATTCCGGCAAACCGTAAGGGTCAGCCGCACCAGATTCGCCTGGAGAACGGCGCGACCCTCAAGGCCCGCACCCTGGTGCTGTCCACCGGTGCCCGCTGGCGTCAGCTGGGCGTGCCCGGCGAGGCGGAATACCGGAACAAGGGCGTGGCCTACTGCCCGCACTGTGACGGCCCGTTGTTCAAGGGCAAGCGTGTGGCGGTGATTGGCGGCGGCAACTCCGGCGTGGAAGCGGCCATCGACCTGGCCGGTATTGTCGGCCACGTGACCCTGATCGAGTTCGGTGCCGAGATGCGTGCCGACGAGGTGCTGCAGAAGAAGCTGCGCAGCCTGAAGAACGTGGAGATCATCACCTCTGGCCAGACCACCGAGATCACCGGTGAGAACGGCAAGGTGAGCGGCCTGAACTACACCGATCGCAACAGCGGTGAGTCCCATCACGTTGCCCTGGAAGGGGTCTTTGTCCAGATCGGCCTGGTGCCCAACACCGAATGGCTGAAGGGCGACATTGAGCTGAGCCAGCACGGCGAGATCATCGTCAACGACCGCAACGAGACCTCCATTCCCGGAGTGTTCGCGGCCGGTGATGCCACCACCGTTCCCTACAAGCAGATCGTGATTTCAATGGGTGAGGGCTCGAAGGCGGCGCTGAGCGCCTTCGATTTCCTGATCCGCAACTCTGTGGAAGAAAGTGAAGACGAAGCGGCGTAAACCGACGTAGCAGCCGCCTGATGAGAGAGCAGGGCACCGGAGCAATCCGGTGCCTTTTTCGTGTAAAAACCACACATTTAACAAGGTTTTTCTGGCCCGGTGAAAGCAAGAGCGTCATACTGTGAAACCTGTATAGCGAATGGTCACTAGCAGGTTCTTGTGAACCGATGAGCGAGTCATGAAAGGTCTCCTTTACCCACTCCAGATCCTCCTGTTCAGTGCCAGCCTTCTGAGCGCGACTGTGATGGCGGAACCGGTCGTCCGTATCGCGGTCCCGGACATCACCAGCCTGCTGACTGACGATCGGGACGGTGTCTATCAGAAGATCATGCACCGGGCTCTCGAAGGGCTCGATGTGGAGGTGACTGAAAGCTTCTATCCCTACAAGCGGGCCATGCTGGTGTTCGAGGAGGGCGGCGCCGACTGTATTTATTCCTTCACGGACGTCCTGAAGCGGCGGCTTGGCGAAGACGCCGTGATTGCGAGTTTCCCGCTTGGCAAGTTCATCTACTTCCTGTTTACACCCGGGGATCAGGCTCCAGTGAGCGACCTGTCGCAGCTTGAGGATAAAACCGTGGGCGCGGTGATTGGCCACGAGGTCTATCTGGACAGGGTTCTGGAGGACCAGGATCTGAATGTGATCTGGTCCAAGAGTGATGCCCAGAACCTGGCCATGCTTGAGCATCAGAGATTTGACGCCATGATTGCTGCGGTGCCGGATGTGCGACCATTACTGGACAACCTCAGCTACGATCCGCAAGCGCCCCTGCTGGAAAGTTACGATCGCCTCACCTGCCACAACACCGACGCCAACCGGCAGTTCCTGAACAGCCTGTCGGCCCGGTTGAAGGCGTTGAAAGAGGCCGGCGTATACCGGCAACTGGCTGGAAGCCTGTATCTGGATTTCTAGCGCCGAAAAGAGCCCTCGATCCCCCAAAAAGCCCTCAAGACCCCGGAATTTCCTGCTCCAGGGTGCGGTGGCCGCTGTTCCGGACTTCTTGGTCGTTGAACAGGTGGCCATAGGCCGCTCGCACCCCCGAGACGATGAAATCGTGGGGCACATCGTCGAACAGACCGTGGTCGTTGACGTATTCCATGTGGGCCTGACCTTCCTCGGTGTATTCCTGGAACATGGAGTCGTGCACGCCATCAAATTCCAGCGGTTCCACTTTCATCAACTCGCATAGCTGGCGGTTGAAGGCCGGCGTGGCTTTCACCCACTGGCCGTTGAGGAACAGTTCGATGTAGCCGTGCATCCGGAAGATGTCCGAGCGCAGCCACTCGATCAGCTTGGGACTGGACAGATGGTTGCGGACATCGGCCAGGCCCAGCCGGCTGGGAATGCCCAGGGAGCGGGCGGCGGCGCCCAGCAGTACCGCCTTGGGAATGCAGTAGGTTTCGCCGCTTTTCAGCGCGTAGCTGGCGCTGAAGGTGTGGGCGTCGGTCTGGAACACGTAGGGGTTGTAACTGATGCCGTCGCGCACCGCCAGGTAGAGCGCTTTGATCTGTTCTACCGGGTCTTCGGACACGCCTTCCAGCCGGGATTCCATCCAGGCTTGCACCTCGGGGTGCTCGAAGTCGAAAAAGTCGGTGGGCTGGAGGTAGCGTTCCATAATCGTGGTCCGGTCTTTTGATCAGTTCCTGATCCTGGGCAATCCGCACCCGGGAGGCAATGGCGGGATCCGCCAGAACCATTGCCTAATCTGCTCAGATTGTGAGCTTTGCAGCTTAACGATCCCGCATTAATTCGTAAGCGCACATATTCACCGCCGACGCCAGATTCAGCGATTCAATCTGGCCCTGGCCGTGAATGCTGTAGGGCACGGCCTGCAGTTGGTCCAGCACCTCCCGTGGTACGCCCCGGGCTTCGTTGCCGAACAGGTAGCAGTCGTGACGGTGGAAGCCGCCGGCCGTGGTGGAGGCGCCGTTGAGATCCAGGCAGGCAAGGCTCTGGTAGCGGGTGCCCAGGTCTGACAGGCCCACCTCGGTTTCCAGGGGCACGTGGAACAGCGCGCCCATGCTCGCGCGCACTACCTTGGGATTGAAGGGGTCCACACTGCCGGGGCTCAGCAGGCACCGGAAACCGCCGAACCAGGCCAGGGTGCGCAGAATGGTGCCCAGATTGCCCGGATCCTGAACTTCGTGCAGGTAAATGGCCTTCTCGCCGGGCACCGGCGCGGCCGGGCGCTCGGGCATGGGCACCACTGCCAGAATGCCCTGGGGAGTCCGGGTGTCGGCCAGCTGGGCCATCTGGCGATCGTTAATCACGTGTGTCCTGAACGGGCTTTGCCAGTTCTCGTGGGCGCCCGTGACGTACAGCTGCGAAGCCTCCAGCGCCGGTTCCCGGGCCGCCGCTTTCTGCAGCTCCAGGATCAGGTGCTCGCCCTCCACCAGGTAATGACCGAACGACTGCCGGTACTTTTTCTGGTGCAGCTTTTTGATGTCTGCGAGGTTCACAGGGCCGGTCTCCCGTCGGGTGGGCGTGGTCGGTGGCAGAAATCACCGGACGCTGGCGGAATTGTACGTGTGGCCGGCCCGGTTGTCAGGATTTTGCCGCTTCCCGGCGCGCCACGTACAATTGGGCTCTGGCATTCCCGAGTTGAAGAGACCCCATGGCCCGATCCAAAAGCAGTAACCGCTGGCTGGAAGAGCACGTCAACGACCCCTTCGTGAAACAGGCGCAGGTGGACGGCTACCGCTCCCGCGCCAGCTACAAGCTCCTGGAAATCAACAAGAAAGACCGGTTGATCCAGCCTGGTATGGTGGTGGTGGACCTGGGCTCGGCGCCCGGCGGCTGGTCCCAGGTGGCGGCCAACCTGGTGGGGCACAAGGGCCGGGTGGTTGCCTCGGACATCCTGCCCATGGATGCGATTGCCGGCGTCGAATTCATCCAGGGCGACTTTACCGAGAACGACGTGTTCGACGCCCTGATGGCCACCCTCGGCGACGACCCGGTAGACGTGGTGATCTCCGATATGGCGCCGAACATCAGCGGCGTGACCGTGGCCGACCAGGCGGCCTCCATGTACCTGGTGGAGCTCGCCCTGGATATGGCCAGCCAGGTGCTCAAGCCCAGGGGCAGCTTTCTCGCCAAGGTGTTCCAGGGCGAGGGCTACGACGAGTACCTGAAATCAGTGCGTGCCGTGTTCGACAAGGTGGTGGTGCGCAAGCCCGATTCCTCCCGGGCACGGTCCCGGGAAGTCTATATTCTGGGTAAGGGCTTCAAGGGCTGAGTCAGCCGGCGGCCCGGTCAAACCCCTGCATCACATTCACCGCATTCACACCGATGGCGTCGACATCGTACCCGCCCTCCATGGTGAACACTGTGGGTAGCCCTAGCCGGGCCAGGCGCTCGCCCAGGGTCAGGTAGTCGCTGGAGGTCAGCTTGAAGAAGGAAATCGGGTCGTCTTCGAAGGTGTCGACGCCCAGGGCCAACACCAGAGCGTCCGGCTGGAACGCGGCGATTCGCTCACAGGCGGTTTCCAGGCCCTGGCTCCAGACGCTGTAGGGCGTGTTGGGCGGGTACACGATGTTCAGATTGTAGCCCTCGCCGTCGCCCTCGCCGGTCTCGTCCTCAAAGCCCAGAAAATGCGGAAACACAAGGTCCGGGTCGCCGTGCAGGCTGAGGGTCAGCACATCGCTGCACTGGTAGAAGATCGCCTGAGTGCCGTTGCCGTGGTGAAAATCCACATCCAGTACGGCCACCCGGCCATACCCCTGGTCGCGAAACGCCTGAGCAACGATGGCCGCGTTGTTGAAGAAACAGTAGCCACCGAACAGGTCGGCATGGGCGTGATGGCCCGGGGGCCGGCACAGGGCAAAGGCGGCGCGCTCGCCGCCGGCCACCAGCTTCTGGGCGGTGAGGGCAACGTTGGCAGAGGCCCGGGCGGCTTCCCAGGTGCCGTCGGAGATGGAGGTTTCTGCGGCGAAGCTGTAATAGCCGAGGCGGCCATCGATGTCTTTGGGTAGCCGGTGGCGCATGCCACGCCCGGCCCACACGGCGGGAATGGCCTCGCCCGGCTTGCCGGCCGCCTGCCAGTCCTGCCAGCAGGTCTCGAGAAAAGCCACATAGTCGGCGGTGTGCACGCGCCTGACCGGCTCAAGGCCGAACTCCTCCGGCTCCAGGACCTCCCCGAGTGCCTGGTCCTTGACCCGCGCCAGGATGGTTTCTGCCCGGGAGGGCTTCTCGTGGGGCTCGATCAGCAGGCCGCCGTCCAGTTCGGTTTTCACATGGCGGCGGCTGTGCAGGGGCGAGAAAACGGTTTTCATGGTCGGGTCCTTGCTGTGAGTTCTGGGGGCCTCGTGGCTCAATATCGGCAAGTGTGGCAGGCTGGGAGCGTAAACAGGGACAAGGGATTACCGCAATGGCGCGCGACACCGGTGAACGATGACTGAGCTGCTCACGGAACTGACCCTGGCGGAAACACTGGGCCAGATCTGCGGCCTGGTGGCGCTGGCGTTCTGTATCGCCGGCTTTGCCAACAAGAACGACGACCGGCTGATGGTGCTGTTGATCTCCGCCAACGTGGCCTTTGCCCTGATGTTCGCGTTCTTCGAGAGCTGGACGGCCTCGGCCCTGACCGTGCTGGTGATTGTGCGCATTACCCTGGCCCGGAAATTCCAGGGTCACTGGCCCATCATGCTGGCGATGCTGGCGGTGAACCTGGTGGTGGCCTGGGCCACCTGGAAATCGCCCACCGACCTGTTTCCCCTGGCCGCCGCCGTCTTTGGCACGGTGGCCATGTTCATGCTCCGCGGCATTCCCCTGCGCATCGTGCTCGGGCTGGCGGCCCTGTGCTGGATGCTGAACAACCTGGTGATCGGCTCCGTGGGCGGAACCCTGGCGGAGGGTATGGTGTTGGTCACGAACATCATCACCATCATCCGCCTGTACCGGCTGCAGAGAAAGTACCCGGAGTTTTCACCGGGGGACTGAAACGGCCCTACCCGAGTCGATCCGGGCTCAGCGACTCGGAGGCCAGGGCCCGGCTGGTCACACACAGCGCCCCGCAGATGGCCGCCGCCCGCAGGCACTCCGGCCAGTCGGCGCCTGCCAGGTACCGGTACAGGAAACCGCTGAAAAACGCATCGCCCGCGCCGTTGGTGTCGATCACCTCGGCCACGGGCACCACGGGCTGCTCGAGCCATTGCCCGCCTGCGGTGAGCAAGGTGGCGCCCTTCGATCCGTGGGTACAGACCACAAATGCCTTACCCCGTTCGATCAGCTGTTCCATGGTGCTGCGATAGTCCGGCAGGTTGTCGCTGGACAGGAACACCGCATTCGCGGCCTCGATGAACGGTTCGTGATAGGGATTGCGGCCGTCGTAATCGTGCAGGTCGGTCCAGATTGGCACGCCCGCCTCAACCAGCCAGGGCAGGGCGGAGCGAACGTAACCCAGGATATTGACCACGGCCAGGGTACATCGGGCCAGTGCTTCCTGTGCTGGTGCCCAGTTGATCAGGGCCGGTTCTGGCGGCGGTTGGATAAACAGGGAAATGCGTTTGCCGTCTGCTGCCATCAGGTTCACGTGCTGCTCGGTTGGCGCCCGGGTTTCCTCGGCCAGCAGGTGGATTTTCCGGTGGCGGAGGGCATCACGAATCTGCCCAGCCTCCGGATCCTGGCCGAGCAGGGTATGGAACACCACGGGCTGGCCGAGCGCCGCCAGGTTCAGGCTCTTGCCGGCACCGGTACTGCCGACGGACTGGTAGCTTTCCCGGGGCCAAAGGGTCTGGGGGCGTGGCTCGGGCAGCTGCGCCAGGTGAATGATGGTATCGAGGGAGGCGCCCCCCAGAATCAGGACCGGTTGTGTCATCTGGCTTTTTTCCCTATGGATGGTATTCCGTCATTCTGGGCCCGGTGGCTGGCGCCGTGATCCTCCTCCTCCCTACGCCCCTGCCCGGTAACGACTGGCTGAAACAACCGGTGCCGGTGTCCGTTCTGGCCAATTTCCGTGCCGCCACGACTGGGCTATCTTGATTCCACACCACCAACGATAAAAAGCGGACAGCTATTCCAGAGGACAGGTATGAGTAACCAGCACTTCGATGTTCTGATCATCGGCGCCGGCGTTTCCGGCATCGGCATGGCGTGTCACCTCAAGCGTGAGTGTCCCGGCAAATCCTTTGCCATTCTGGAGCGTCGTCAGTCCCTGGGCGGCACCTGGGATCTGTTCCGTTACCCGGGTATTCGCTCGGATTCTGACATGTTCACTTTTGGCTACAACTTCCGCCCCTGGACCGGCGGCAAGGTGCTGGCCGACGGCGCCTCGATCAAAAACTACGTGGCCGAAACCGCCCGGGAACACGATGTCGAGCGCCATATCCGCTATGGCCTGGCCGTAAAGAGTGCAGACTGGTCGAGCGCCGACAAGTGCTGGAAGCTCACAGCCCTGAACGAGGCCACCGGAGAGACTGAGCACTACACCGCCAGCTTCATGGTCGGCTGTACCGGCTATTACAACTACGACCAGGGCTATAAGCCTGATTTTCCGGGTGAAAGCGATTTCCGCGGCCAGATTGTGCATCCCCAGCACTGGCCGGAGGATCTGGATTACACCAGCAAGAAGGTGGTGGTCATCGGCAGTGGCGCCACCGCCATCACCCTGGTGCCGACCATGGCCGAGAAAGCAGCCCACGTGACCATGCTGCAGCGCTCGCCAACCTATCTGATGCCACTGCCCTCGACGGACAAGGTCACCCTGGCGTTGCAGAAGGTGCTGCCTGAAAAAGCCGCCTACCGGCTGACCCGGGCTCGTAACATTTCCATCTCACGGTTTCTGTACCAGCGCTCGCGCAAGAGCCCCCAGTTCATGCGGAAACTGTTCCTGGGCATTATCAAGCGGCAGGTCCAGGGCAAGGCCGACATGCGGCACTTCACCCCAGACTACAACCCGTGGGACCAGCGCCTGTGCGTGGTCAAGGACGGCGACCTTTTCCAGGCGATCAAGTCGGGCAAGGCCGCCATCGCCACCGACCATATCGAACGCTTTACCGAAACCGGCATCCGCCTGAAATCGGGCGAGGAGCTTGCGGCCGACATCATCATTCCCGCCACCGGTCTGGAGATCCAGATGCTGGGAGGCATCAAGCCGACCGTGGACGGCCAGGAGGTGGTGATGAAAGACAAGGTCATCTACAAAAACGTGATGGTGGAAGGCGTGCCCAACGCCGGCATGATCTTCGGCTACACCAATATTTCCTGGACCCTGAAGGTGGACATTGCCGCCGAGTACCTGTGCCGGCTGATGAACCTGATGGACAAGCGGGGCTACCGTAAGGTGGTGGCCCGGGACCTGGAGAACAGCCGGGGCGAGGAAACGGTGCTGGGTTCACTCAACTCTGGCTACATTCGCCGCGCGGCGGACCGGCTGCCCCGCCAGGGCACCCATGGCCCCTGGAAATCCTCCCAGAATTATCTGGAGGATGTGAAGATCCTGCGCTTTGAGCCGATCGAGGACGGTTATCTGGAGTTCGACGGCAAGCGCACCCACGCCAGTAGCCGTGACACAGGCGGGTTTCTGAAACCCCTGCGCTCGGCCCTGTTCGGAGCCTGATCCCGGGCGCCGATGGCCGGCGCCCGGGGCTGGCGTCAGTCTGCGCCCAGATAGGCCGCCTTGATGGCCGACCACTCGTCGGATTCGGTCACCCGGAGGATCTGTTGGGACACCGGTGCTCGCAGCGGGCTGCCTTCTGGCAGCGCCAGGGCGTATAGCTGCTCGGCAAATACGCCGGGCAGGAGGCTCAGGCGCTGGGGCCCTAGCTGCTGATTCCGGTATTGCATCAGCGGTCGGTCGTAGACGATGGCGTCGGTTTCACCCTCGGCCACTGACGTCATCGCTGTGGTCAGGTTCGGGTAGGTCTGATAGCGAATGCGCTGCTCTTCCAGATAACGCTGGCTGGCGGTCTGGCCGATGGTGGCCACCACTTTGCCCGGCAGGTCACTCACGCCCTCGATACCGCTGCGCAGGTTGCTCACCGTCAGGGATGAGGTGATCGCGGCGGTAAAGCTGGCCACCATGATCAGTCCGGCAAACATCCACACCAGGGCAATGACCCGCCCGGCGAAGGTGGTGGGCGCCTTGTCGCCGTAGCCCACGGTGGTCATGGTCACTGCCGCCCACCAGAAACTGGCACCAATGCCCTCGGCGGCGGAGCCGCCAAACTGCTCCGGGTTGCGTCGGCGTTCAACCAGCCAGAGCAAGAACCCGACCGCCAGCAGCAGGGCGCCCAATGCCAGAATCACGCTCACGAACTTCCAGCTGATCAGAGCCTTCAGGCTGGCCAGAAGCCCCTGCTCGGGCACCGGCGGTATGGCAATGGACAGTCCGGTTTGATAGAAGGGGTGACTGAAGTCGAACCGGCTTTCGCGTTCGGCGGTCATGGTGAGTGCACCAACCGCGACGTCAATCTCGCCGGCTTCGGCGGCATCCAGGAGCTCCCTGAAACTCAGGGGCACCCACTTGTACTCGCGGCCCATTCCGGCCGCCACCTCTTTCCAGAGGTCGATGCTGATGCCTTCCCAGCGACCGTCCTCGGTCTGCATCACAAAGGGCGGTACTTCGGTAATGCCTACCTTCAGGGGCGCGTTCTGGGCGTGCAGAGGAGTAATGGCGCTAAAGGCCAGCAGGGTGATGAAAAGCAGAATCCGTTGGTGCATGGCTGCGTGCGGCCCCTCAGGGCCGCGCTCCTTGTGATTGGTCTGTAAGTTATTCGAAGGCGGAACGTATCACGTCCCGGTAGTTACGGATGCGCTGCACATAGTGCACGGGCTCATAGCCGCGGGCGTAGCCGTATCGGGTACTGGGGTAGTATCGCTTGTCCGCCTTCAGGGGTAAAACCTCGCTCATGTCTTTCCAGGAATCCGGGTTCTTGTCGAGACTGCGGGCCAGTTCCCGTGCATCCAGCAGGTGCCCACGGCCAATGTTATAGCTGGCCAGGGCCAGGAAGGTCCGATCCGGCTCCGGAATGGTCTCCGGCAGGCGGCGATGCCGGTCGGCCAGGTACCTGGCGCCACCGTCAATGGCAGCCTCCGGGTCCAGCCGGTCGTCGACCCCGAGGGACTCTGCGGTCCGTTGAGTCAGCATCATGATGCCACGAACGCCCGTGGGTGATTTTGCCTCCGGGTCCCAGTGGGATTCCTGGTAAGAAAGAGCAGCCAGGAGATCGGCGGGCATGCCGGTTTTCGCCTCGGCTTCACGGAACTCATCGATAAAATCTGGCAAGCGGTCCTCGATGCGACGGTTCAGGGCCCGGAGGTCAACAAAATCGAAGTCGCCAATGTAGGCGTAGTAACGGTCCTCCATCGCGGCGAGGGCCTCGTCGCCGTCGCGACTGTTCATCCATTCCCGGGCGTCGTCAGCCAGATCCGTGGATCCTGCGGGCAGATACCAGCCCAGGTTGCGGCCATCGGTGAGGGTCATGGCCACCTCAAGGTGCGGGAAGTGGCGCCGCATCACCTGCACGATGTTGGAGTCGGCCACGGTGCAGCCGACATCCTGCTCCGCCACCGCCGAAAGGATGACCTCAGTGGTGCGGTCGGTGTCTTCCTGGAAGCCGATGCCCGGGTACTGTTCATTCAGGGCGTTCAGGGTTTCCACGTAGCTGGAGCCAGCCGTCACCACAATGTCTGTGCCCGGCAGATCTTCCGGCTTTCGCGGCATGGGCCGGGTGTCCCGGTGGCATACCAGCTGTTCGGTGATCTCGGTGTGGGCCGGGCCCCGGGCAAACCGTTCATCCCGGGAGGGCAGGTGCGTCAGCCCGGCAGCTGCCAGGTGAGTATTGCCGGACGTCAGCGCATCGAGCACGTTGCTGGTGGAATCCAGCATGGTCCACTCGACCTCCCAGCCCCTTGCCTCGGCGTAGGCACTGATCAGGGCGTGTTCCGGGCCGATCGGGTTTTCATGTCGATCAAGATAGTAGGTGGTGGAGCCATTACGGGTGGCAACTTTCAGAACGCCAGTCTCCGAGGGCGGCTGAAGCGTGGTCTGTGCTGACTGCTGGCTGTTATTGTCGCTGCAGCCCGCAAGGATCAGGGGCGCCAGGGTGAGAGCAGCAAGGAATCTGAAATGGAACATAACAATCGGGTCTTCCGGTTGCGTGAATTCTACGTATTTTTACGTACCTCCCTAGTCGTTACTGACCGTTGGTCAGTTTGGATTAGTCTGATCGGGCCCATCGGCTGTTGTTGCCGAGGCACAATCACCTATGGCTTATTGGCCAAGCCTCTGTTAACGTGCTCGCATCCTGCCTCTAGGGATTCCGCAATTAAGGGCCTTGGCCCCTGCGACCTTTCCATACGACCTGTCAGAGGACGTCACCCCGCTAACGGCGCGTGACTGTAGTCGTCTCTTATTCCATGACTGTTCATGGTATCTGCCCGCATTCACTTATCACGGTGTTCGTGGAGGCAGCACAATCAAGGTTTGATATCTATGAGTTTTTCTTCACTCGGTTTGTCCGAGCAGCTGGTTCGTGCCACAGCCGACCAGGGTTACGAAACCCCGTCTCCTATCCAGGCCCAGGCCATTCCGGCGGTATTGTCCGGAAAGGACGTGATGGCGGCTGCCCAGACCGGCACCGGCAAGACTGCCGGCTTTACCCTGCCCCTGTTGCAGCGCCTGGGTGAAAACCCGCGCACCGGCAAGGGACCGCGCGCGCTGATCCTGACCCCGACCCGTGAACTGGCGGCCCAGGTGCACGACAGCGTCACGCTCTATAGCAAGTACATTCCCACCCGCTCTGCGGTGGTTTTCGGGGGCGTGAAAATCAATCCCCAGATGATGAAACTGCGCAAAGGGCTGGATGTGCTGGTGGCGACACCTGGGCGTTTGCTCGACCTGCACCAGCAAAACGCCGTGCGTTTCAACGAAGTGGAAATCCTGGTGCTGGATGAAGCCGACCGTATGCTCGACATGGGCTTTATCCGCGACATTCGCAAGATCCTGGCGCTGCTGCCCACCAAGCGGCAGAACCTGCTGTTCTCGGCGACTTTCTCCAACGAGATCCGTACCCTGGCCGAAGGCCTGCTGGACAATCCGGTGCAGGTGGAAGTCGCCGCGCGCAACACCACCGCCGAGAAGGTGAAGCAGTCAGTGTACCCGGTGGATCAGAACCAGAAGACCGCGCTGCTAAGCAAGCTGGTGCGGGACAACAGCTGGGATCAGGTGCTGGTGTTTACCCGCACCAAACACGGCGCCAACCGCCTGACCCAGAAGCTGGAGAAGGACGGCATCACCGCCGCGGCGATTCACGGCAACAAGTCCCAGGGCGCCCGAACCCGGGCACTGGCGGACTTCAAGGCCGGTGAGATCCGGGTGCTGGTGGCTACCGATATCGCCGCCCGCGGCCTGGATATCAAGCAGCTGCCGCAGGTAGTGAACTTCGAACTGCCCAATGTTGCGGAAGATTACGTGCACCGCATTGGTCGTACCGGCCGGGCTGGCGAGAGCGGCCACGCACTTTCACTGGTGAGCGCCGATGAGGGCAAGCTTCTGGCCGGAATCGAGCGGCTAATCAAGAAGCAGCTGCCGCGCACCCAGGTGGAGGGCTTCGAGCCCACCAACAACCTGCCCCTGAAACCCAAGGCCAAGGCCGACCCGAGCCGTGCCCGCAATCGCAGTGGTAACGGCGGCGGTAATGGCCGGCCCGGTGGCAAACCGAAGAGCTTTGGTCCCCGGCCCGGTGGACGCAGCGGTGGTCGAAGCCAGAACGGCGGTGGCCAGCGCGGCCGGTCAACCCAGCGCATCAGCGCGTGACGGCCAGCCTGGCTGACTGATAAGCGGAGCTTCGGCTCCGCTTTTTTTACGGGGATAAAAAAGCGGGGCCGGAGGGCCCCGCACAGGAGAACGCACCTCTGGCAGTCCACAGACCATGAAAGACTGCCGCGGGCACGGGGATCAGAAGCGGTAGGACACACCCACCATGTAAACCCAGGGGTCGATATCCACGTCGATGGTGCTGGTGTCGGCCCGGGTGTTACCGGCGTAGGCGTTGATGGTGGCTTCGGTGTCGATGTCGACCCACCAGACGGCGGCGTTGATGCCCACGTTCTCGGTGATCATGTAGTCGAGGCCGAGCTCGGCGGCGACACCGAAACTGTCGTCCAGTTCAATATCGGTGCGATCCACACCGGCTGCCAGCGAGGCGTAGGTGTTGGTCAGCGTCTGCGTGGTCTTCTCTTCAAAGAAGTTGGTGTAGTTCACGCCAATGCCCGCATAAGGCTGCAGCTTGCTGGCACTGGGCATCGGGAAGTACTGGAGCGTGATGGTGGGGGGCAGGTGTCTGGTCTCCGCCAGCTTTCCAGTACCACCCAGCACCGAACCGTCGCCCTTGATGTCGTGCTTGAACGGCGTGGCGCCCAGCACACCCACTGCCAGCTGGTCTGTCAGCATGTAGCTGAGAGTCAGTCCCAGCTGGGTGTCGGAGCCCACGCTGACTCTCGCGCCATCAATCTCGCCCAGGGCATTGGAATTCAGATTGCCGCTGGAAGAATCCGGATCGACCACTGCAATACCGGCACGACCAATGAGTTCTCCGGCCTCGTAGGCCTGAACGGCGGGTGCAGCGCCCATGATCGCGGCGGCAATAACGCCAAGTCTGACTGTGCGGGACATCATTATCTCCTTAACCTGAATCGTTGATGAGTACAGGTTAAGGCGGCCGGGAAAGGAAAACTTGATATGGCTCAAGACCGCCCGGCTGCTGGGCGGGCTTCAGACACGGGATTGATGCAACTCAAAAAAACAGCGGATCCGGGACCGATACCTATGGTCAGGCTGAGGTTTTTTTGCTGGCAGGCAGGCTTTCGTCCGGCACGAACACGTCGCGGATGGTCAGGGGCTGCCCATCGGCATTCCGGACTTCAACGGGATGAATGGGCCGGCCGGTCGCGCGATCGCGCAGGTCCAGCGGTGGCTGATCGGGCGCGGGGTTCCATTTGTCACCCCACTGGCGCAGGGCGATGACCACCGGGAACAGATCCCGACCTTTCTCCGTCAGGCGGTATTCAAAGCGGGAGCCGTGTTCGCCCACATCCACCTTACGCAGCACGTCGTTGTCCACCAGGCGGCCCAGGCGATCACAAAGGATGTTCTTGGCGATACCCAGCTCCTGCTGGAAATCGACAAAGCGGCGGGTTCCGTACATGGCCTGCAGCACAATCAGCAGGGACCACCAGTCCCCCACTTCATTGAGGGCGCGGGCGACGGAGCAGTTGGAATCGTCAAAACGTTTTCTGGCCATGCCGGCAGTGTACCGAATAGGGTTGCATTTTAAAACCAGATTTAATAGGGTTGCTTAACGAAACCAAATTAGTGAGGTTGCACATTACCATGAGCATCAATCTTGGCCCGCTTTTCGAACCTTTTGAACTTCACAACCTCAAGCTGCGGAACCGCGTGGCCATGGCCCCGATGACCCGGAATTTCTCACCCAACGGTGTGCCCGGAGAGGACGTAGTGGCCTACTACCGGCGCCGCGCCGAGGCCGGCGTTGGCCTGATCATCACCGAGGGCACCACGGTGAACCATCCGGCAGCCAATGGCTACCCGAACGTTCCGGCTTTCCACGGCGCCGAATCCCTGGAAGGCTGGAAGAAAGTGGTAGACGCGGTGCACGAGGCCGGCGGCACCATTTTCCCTCAGCTCTGGCACGTTGGTGCGGTGCGCAAGGAGGGTACGCCGCCGGATCCAGCCGTGCCCGGCTACAGCCCGTCCGGCCTGTTTGCACCGGATAAGCCAAACGGCAAGGCCATGAGTAAGGACGATATCGAGGATGTGGTGACGGCCTTTGCCGATGCCGCCCAGGACGCCAAGGCGCTGGGTTTTGACGGTGTCGAGATTCACGGTGCCCACGGCTACCTGCTGGACCAGTTCCTGTGGGAAGGTACCAACCAGCGGGACGACGAGTACGGTGGTTCCCTGGAGAATCGCCTGCGCTTTGTTGTTGAGATCGTTGAGGCCGTGCGTCATCGCGTGGGCCCGGACTTCCCGATCATGTTGCGGTTCTCCCAGTGGAAGCAGCAGGATTACGAGGCGAGACTGGTGCACAGTCCGGACGAGCTGGAGCGCTTCCTCAAGCCCCTGGTGGAAGCCGGAGTCGATATCTTCCACGCCTCTACCCGTCGTTTCTGGGAGCCCGAATTTGACGGCTCGGACCTGAACCTCGCCGGCTGGACCCAGAAGCTCTCCGGCAAGCCGACGATGTCGGTGGGCAGCGTCGGGCTGACCGAAGACTTTATCAGCGGCACCTTTGCGAGCAAGAAGGACGCCGTGGAAAAGGCCGGTATTGATGAACTGGTAGAGCGCATGAACAACCATGAGTTCGAGCTGATCGCCGTGGGCCGTGCACTGCTGCAGGACCCCGAGTGGCTGGTCAAGGTCAGGGAAGGGCGCCTGGACGAAGTGGGCTCCTTCGCCAAAAAGTCCCTCGCCAAGCTTTACTGATCGTCCCTTCGATCAAGGCCTGCCGCAGTTCCCTCGGGGCTGCGGCTTTTTTGTGCCTGAAGATCCTGTCGTGTTTGTAATCGCGTTCGCCAGAGGACGCGTTAAGATGGACGAAATTCACCCATTGAGAGGGATCGATATGACAATCAAGGGTTTGTTCAGAACGTTGGCCGTTGCCATGGTCATGGCGGCCATGGTGGGCTGTGCCACGGTGGGACAGGATTTTGCGACCCACAATGTGGACCAGATCCGGATCGGGGAAACCACCCGGGCGGATATCCAGGAGATGTTCGGTGAGCCCTGGCGTACCGGGATTGAGGACGGCAAGCGCACCTGGACCTACGGCAAGTACAAATGGTCTGCCTTCGGTGACGCCGAAACCACCGATCTGGTTGTGCGCTTCAACCAGGATGGCACGGTGTCGTCCTACGTTTACAACACTACAGAGTAACCTCCGGAAACAAAGAAGCCATGCTCTGGGGCAGAGCATGGCTTCCGTTGGCAGGCATCTGATGAATCAGATCAGCCCCGCAGGCCTCCGACCAGCTTGTCGATGCTGTCCTTGGCATCGCCGAACAACATGCGCGTGTTGTCCTTGAAGAACAGCGGGTTCTCGACGCCGGAGTAACCGGTGGCCATGCCGCGCTTGAGCACCACCACCTGGTGGGCTTTCCACACTTCCAGTACCGGCATGCCGGCAATGGGGCTGCCCGGGTCTTCGGCGGCGGCCGGGTTCACCGTGTCGTTGGCACCTATGACCAGCACCACGTCGGTGTCGGGGAAGTCATCGTTGATCTCGTCCATTTCCAGAACGATGTCATAGGGCACATGGGCTTCCGCCAGCAGAACGTTCATGTGACCGGGCAGACGGCCCGCGACCGGGTGGATGCCGAAGCGCACGTTCACGCCCTTGTCCCGGAGGATCTTGGTCATCTCACTGACGCCGTTCTGAGCCTGTGCCACTGCCATGCCATAGCCCGGCACAATGATCACGGATGAGGCGTTGCGCAGTTCCTCGCACACCTCATCGGCGCTGGATTCGTGCACGGTCTGGTCGCCGTCAGCGGCAGCCGAGCTGCTGCTGGTCTGGCCGAAACCGCCGAGGATCACGCTGATGAACGACCGGTTCATGGCCTTGCACATGATGTAGCTGAGGATGGCACCGCTTGAGCCCACCAGGGCGCCGGTGACGATCAGCAGGTCGTTGCCGAGCATGAAGCCGATGGCCGCTGCAGCCCAGCCGGAGTAGCTGTTGAGCATGGACACCACCACCGGCATGTCGGCACCGCCGATGGCCATGATCAGATGAATACCCAGCACAGCCGCAATGGCCGTCATGATGATCAGGGCGATGATGCCCACCGCTGTGCTGTCAGTGCTCAGGAACCAGCCGCCCAGTGCCACGCACACCACCAGCGCCGCCAGGTTCATGAGGTGGCGTCCTGGCAGGGTCAGGGCTTTGCTGTCGATACGGCCGTCCAGCTTGCCGCAGGCCACCAGTGAACCGGTGAAGGTGATGGCACCGATAAAGATGCCTACGAACACTTCCACCAGTTTGATGGTGTGCTCGGCACCGGAGGTGGCAACGAGCGGCTCCAGATAGCCGGCAAAGCCGACAAATACCGCGGCCAGGCCCACGAAGCTGTGCAGCAGGGCGACCAGCTGCGGCATCTGGGTCATTTCCACCTTGTTGGCGATCATGGTGCCAAGGCCGGCACCGAGCAGGACCGCAATCAGAATGGCAATAATGCCACCATCCACGCTGGCCAGGGTTGCGCCAACGGCAATGATGATGCCGGCAACCCCGTAGATATTACCGCGTCGAGCGGATTCCTGGTGGCTGAGGCCGCCCAGGCTGAGAATAAAGAGAATACTCGCGACCACGTAGGCCACGCTCACCAATCCTGTACTCATGTCGGGCGTCTCCTACTTGCGGAACATTTTGAGCATGCGATGGGTAACCCGGAAGCCACCCCCCACGTTGATGCTGGCGATAAGCACCGCGAGGAACGCCATGACGCCCACGGCAATACTGCCGGCCTGGGCCAGGTGCAGGATGGCGCCAATCACGATGATGCCGCTGATCGCGTTGGTCACGCTCATCAGGGGCGTGTGCAGGGACGGAGTTACGTTCCAGATCACTTGCCAGCCGATAAAGCAGGACAGCACGAACACGGTGAAGTGCTGAAGGAAGCTTTCCGGCGCGTAGGCGCCAACGCCGTAGAGCGCGAGCGCGGTAACCACCAGCAGTGCGCTCTTGCCGATCACGCTGCGCTGGTCCGCCTTTTTCTTGGCGGCGGCCTTGGCTTCAGCCGACGGCTCCTCGGTACCCGGAGCCGGCTTGGGACTGACCGGAGCTTCCGGCTTGGGTGGCGGCCAGGTGATGTCCTTCTCATGGACCACCGTCAGGCCACGGATCACGTCGTCTTCCATGTTGACCACCGGCTTGCCGTCTTTCTCCGGCGTCAGTTCGGTGAGCAGGTGCACCAGGTTGGTGGCGTACAGATCACTGGCCACCTTGGCCATGCGGCTGGGCAGGTCGGTGTAGCCGATCAGGGTGACGCCGTGCTGATGCGCCACCTTGCCCGGTTCGGTCAGTTCGCAGTTGCCGCCACGCTCGGAAGCCAGGTCGACAATCACGCTGCCCGGTTTCATGGATTTGACCATGTCGGCGGTGATCAGCTTAGGCGCCGGCTTGCCAGGAATCAGGGCGGTGGTGATGATGATGTCCACCTCTTTCGCCTGTTCGGCAAACAACTCCATCTCGGCCTTGATGAACTCGTCGCTCATCTGCTTGGCGTAACCGCCGGTGCCGCTGCCGTCTTCGCCCTCGAAGTCCAGCACCAGGAACTGGGCGCCCATGCTCTCGACCTGTTCCCGTACTTCCAGACGGGTATCGAACGCGCGCACCACCGCACCCATGCTGTTGGCAGCGCCGATGGCGGCCAGGCCCGCGACGCCAGCGCCGATCACCATGATCTTCGCCGGTGGCACCTTGCCTGCGGCCGTCACCTGACCGGTAAAGAAGCGGCCAAAATGGTTCGCCGCCTCAATCACCGCCCGATAGCCGGCGATGTTGGCCATGGCGCTGAGGGCGTCCATCTTCTGCGCCCGGCTGATTCGCGGCAGGCTGTCGATGGCAAACGACGTGATGTTCCGGCCCGCCAGTTTTTCCAGCAGCTCCGGGTTCTGGGCCGGCCAGATATAACTGACCAGAAACGCGCCTTCCTTCATCAGGTCGGCTTCGTGTTTACCCAGCGCCGGGTTTTCCATGGGCGCGCGGACTTTCAGGATGAAGTCCGCTTCCTGCCACAACGAGGTGGTGTCGGCCGCAATGGACGCACCGACTTTCTCGTAGGCGGCATCGGAATAGTTCGCAGGCTCGCCGGCCCCGCCCTCGACGACAACGTCGTAACCAAGGCCAATCAGTTTATGGACCGAGGGCGGGGTGGCTGCTACCCGACGCTCTCCCTCGAAGATTTCCCTGGGGATACCGATTTTCATGTTAAGTTCGTCCTCCCGAACGATCGACTTAAAGGATATCTCGGTTTTTACTGAGGTGCGTACGGTACCAGATTTGCAGGCGTTTTCCTAAACGAAAATGATTTCGATCAAGGCAGGGGTCCGCCTATCCGTGGTTCTGGGTCCTGAGGGCAAGAATGTCGGACTCCGTCAGGTCATCGAGCAGGGCGCCCCGGAACTGCCGGTTGATGAAATGTTCGGTTTCAACCTGTATGGCGGCCCTCTGACCAGGCTTCTCGATGTAATCCAGGGCGCGGAACAGTATGTACCGGATGGTCATGCGGGAAATCTCGTGGATGGTTTCCGGCGGCACCGCGTTCACCAGGTTTCGATCAATAATGTCTTCCGCCATTTCCCGGGCACTGGCGTCCAACTGCGCCTCCAGTGCGCGGCGCAGTACCGGCGATGGGCCATGTAACTCACGCACCGCTACGGTGGTGGCCGCCGGGTTGGCCAGGAAGTACCGGTAGACAAACGCCACGGTATCCCGGGAGGCCTGTTCAGAAGTGTCGGCCATCTGGCGCAATTCCCGTACCCCGGTTTTCATCTCCTCGGCGATGTAGCCCAGCACCTGCAGACCGAATTCGTCCAGGCTTTTGAAATGCCGGTAAAACGTATTCGGGTTCAAACCCGCCTCGCGGGCAAGCTCCCGCAATCCCAGAGACGTCAGGCTACGGGTCTCGGTAATCAGCCGCAGCGCCGCCTGAATCAGTTTGAGTTTTCCGCCTGTTATTGAATGCACGGTTACCTCTAGCTTCGGGAGCGGCTCGGTCTGGTATCCCTCCCGAAAACCGCTGCGAGTACGTCCATGTACGCTTGCTCTCCGCCATCCATGGCTCCGAGCATTTTCGGGAGGGATACCAGACCGCTCCGATCCTCTTCTCTGATTGCCGTCCGCGAATACCGCAACAAAGAGACGGCATGGCACTTGGACTGACGGTTGGTTTGGGTAGTGCTTTCCAAAACTGTCTCTCGCCATGGATGGCGAGAGTCAAGCGTCACAGGGACGTGCCGCAAGGAGCGTGTTTTGGAAAGCACTACCCAAACCAGCCTGCCCCCGCTGCAGAGGTACCTGGCGTCCATGACTCAGGTCTGATTGGGCCATCGTGATGGTATTAGAGGCCAACTTCCAGGACTGCAGTATACGTCTGTCTACTTCCCTGTGTATACATGTGTCTACCGGTCATCATGACCAACCGCACAACAACAGACAAGGCCACACGGGCCAACACAGGAGTGCAGCAATGACACAGACTAAGCGAATCGCGATTATCGGCACCGGCTTCTCCGGCCTCGGTATGGCCATCAAACTCAAGGAGGCCGGCTATCACGATTTTGTGATTCTGGAGCAGAGCGACGACATCGGCGGCACCTGGCACCAGAACCACTACCCCGGGTGCGCCTGTGACGTGCAGTCGGCGCTGTACTCCTTCTCCTTTGAACAGAACCCGAACTGGAGCCGGATGTTTGCCCAGCAGCCGGAGATCAAGGCTTACCTGAAACATTGCGCCGAGAAATACGGGCTGCTGCCGCACATCCGCCTGAACACCCACGTGGCGGGGGCCCGTTACGATGAGACCTCTAGCACCTGGACGGTGGAAACCTGTGACAGCCCGGCGCTTTGGCGCTATATGCAGGCGCGCGGGTTGAAGCCCGGAGACCGGCTGGACCGGGAGGATCCGGAGCTGCCCGAATTCGGCAGCCTCCGCGCTGATGTTGTGGTGTCCGGCATGGGCGGTCTGAGCACGCCCGCCTATCCCGAGATCAAGGGCATCGAGAGCTTTACCGGCAAGCGCTTTCACTCCCAGGACTGGGACCACGACTACGATCTGCGCGGCAAGCGGGTGGCGGTGATCGGCACCGGTGCCTCGGCGATCCAGTTTGTACCGGAGGTGGCCAGGGAGGCGGCGCGGCTGGATCTGTACCAGCGCACACCGCCATGGATCATGCCCAAGCCGGACCGGGCCATCCGCCCCTTGGAGAAGCGTCTGTTCCGGATGGTTCCGCAATCACTGAACGCCCTGCGCCAGAGCATCTACTGGACCCTGGAGGCCCGGGTGCTGGGCTTCGTGGGCAACCCGCGGATCCTCAAAATCGGTGAGCTGCAGGCCCGTCGCCACATCCGCAGCCAGATCAAGGACAAGGAGCTGCGCCGGAAAGTCACCCCCGATTTTCACTTTGGCTGCAAGCGGGTGCTGATTTCCAACAATTACTATCCAGCCCTGGCCCAGAACCACGTGGATGTGGTGACCGACGGCATCCGGGAAGTGCAAGGCAACGTGATTGTCGACGGCAAGGGCAACAAGCGTCAGGTGGATTGCATCATCTATGGCACCGGCTTCAAGGCCCAGGATCCGATCCCGGCCGGTATGATTTTCGGGCGCAATGGTCAGGACCTGCTGGACGCCTGGAAGGACGGCGCCGAGGCCTACAAAGGCACCGCCATTCACGGGTTTCCGAACTTCTTCATGCTGATGGGGCCAAACACGGGCCTGGGCCACAGCTCCATGGTGTATATGATCGAAAGCCAGATCCAGTACGTGCTGGATGCCCTGAAACAGATGGACGGCAAACAGTGGACCAGCGTGGAAGTAAAGCAGGGCGCGCAGAGCCAGTACAACGCGTCGATTCACGCCAAGCTGGGCGATTCGGTGTGGCAGACCGGCTGCAAGAGCTGGTATGTGAATGAAAACGGCAAGAACACCACGCTCTGGCCAGGCTTTACCTGGCAGTTTCGTCAGCAGACCCGGCGGTTCGACGCCGCGCAGTACCGGATAGCCGGAGCTGAAGGCTCGACCACGAGGGCAGCGCCCGACGCCAAGCCCGCGCTGGCGGCCGGCGGCTGAGCGGGGCAGTCCCGCGCCGGAGCGGCAGACCGGGTTGCGTTTTGGCCCTTTTGGCCAATACTTGAAGTCAGGTCTTGCCGCTTTCGGCCAAGGATTGTCCCCTGATGAAGCTGTTTCACTGTGGCCGATGCGCCAATCTGCTGTATTTTGAAAATAGCCGCTGTACCCAGTGTGGCGCCGATCTGGGGTTCGCCCCGGACGTCATGGACCTGCTGGCCATGGAGCCCAGAGCCGGTGATCAATGGGTTGCGATTGTCAGCGGCAATATCTACCGACCCTGCGGCAACTACCTGAACCATGGGGTCTGCAACTGGCTGATTCCGCAAAACGACACCCACACCTACTGCGTTGCCTGCCGCCTGAACCGAACCATTCCCGATCTCGGCGTTGCCAACCATCGGGCGCTCTGGTCGGCGCTTGAGAAAGAGAAGCGTCGACTGGTTTACTCGTTGCTCCGATTGGGTCTGCCCTTCGGTCCACTCAGTGAACAGCAGGGAGGCCTGGCGTTTGATTTCCTGTCAGACCAGCCCGCGATGTTCGATGAGCGCGCAAAGGTCGTGACCGGCCACGCCCACGGAGTGATTACTCTCAACATCGCCGAGGCCGATCCGGTGGAACGGGAGCGCATGCGCAGCCAGATGGCCGAACCCTACCGCACCGTTCTGGGGCACTTCCGCCACGAGTCTGGCCACTATTTCTGGGATCGTCTGGTTCGGGGAAGCCCCTGGCTGGAGGCCGTGCGTCAACGGTTCGGAGACGATACCCGGGACTACCGGCAGGCCCTGGACTGGCATTACCAGTCCGGGCCACCGGCGAACTGGCAGAACGCCTACATCAGTGCCTACGCCAGCAGCCACCCTTGGGAGGATTGGGCCGAAACCTGGGCACATTACCTGCATATGGTGGATACCCTGGAAACCGCCTGGCAGTTCGGGCTGCGTGTGGATGCCCGCGACGACGTGCATCCGGATACGGCGTCGGACCCCGCGTTTGATTCCTACCGGATCGACGACTTTGATGGCCTCGTTCGCCACTGGCTGCCCCTGACCCTCGCCCTCAACAGCCTGAACCGGAGCATGGGGCACGAACACGCCTACCCCTTCGTGCTGGCAGAGCCGGTGGTGGAGAAACTCCGGCTGGTTCACCAAATCGTACACGCCTGTTAAGGACAGACCATGAAGAAAAACAAACTCATTGACTGGAAGAATTACGACCCGAACGACTTCTACGACGAACTGATCGCCGCCAAGGGTCAGCCCCGGCCGGCGGCCACCGAGATCACCGAGTACCTGGGCAACCTGGATTCGGAGGAGATCCAGGCCCGGCAGCAGGCCGCCGAGCTGGCGATTCTGGAAATGGGCATCAGTTTCACCATCTACAGCGAAGGCGAGAACATCGACCGGGCCTGGCCGTTCGACATCATTCCCCGGGTCATTTCCCTGAGTGAGTGGGAAACCATCGAACAGGGACTGGCCCAGCGCCTGACCGCCCTGAACATGTTCATCAACGACATCTACAACGACCAGCAGATCGTCAAGGACAAGGTCATCCCCAAGTACGTGTTCGCCAACTCCAAAAACTTCCGGGAACAGTGCCGGGGCTTCACCCCGCCGCTGGGGGTCTGGGCCCATATCTGCGGCTCCGACCTGGTGCGCGACAAGGACGGCAAGGTCTATGTGCTGGAGGACAATCTGCGGGTGCCCTCCGGTGTGTCCTACATGCTGGAGAATCGCCAGCTGACCAAACGGGTGTTCCCGGAGCTGTTCGAGAACACCGCCATCCTGCCGGTGGACGACTACACCAACCAGCTGTTCGACATGCTCGCCTCTATTTCGCCGCGGCCTCAGGACCACCCGAAAATCGCGGTGCTGACACCGGGCATCTTCAACTCCGCCTATTTCGAGCATTCGTTCCTGGCCCAGCGCATGGGCGCCGAGCTGGTGGAAGGCGCCGACCTGGTGGTGGGCGAGGACGACTGCGTCTACATGCGCACCGTCGAGGGTCTGGAACGGGTGGATGTGATCTACCGCCGGATTGACGACGATTTCCTCGACCCCGAAGTGTTCCGGGCCGACTCCACCCTGGGCGTACCTGGGCTCATGCGGGCCTGGCGCAACGGCAAGGTGGGCCTGGCCAACGCGCCTGGCGCCGGGGTGGCCGACGACAAGGTCATCTACGCCTTCGTGCCGGATATGATCCGTTATTACCTCGACGAGGAGCCGATCATTCCCAACGTGCCCACCTACATGTGCGTGAACAAGCAGGACCGGGAATACGTGCTGGAGCACCTGGACGAGCTGGTGGTGAAGCCGGCCAACGAGTCCGGCGGCTACGGCATGCTGGTGGGGCCCCACTCCACCAAGAAGCAGCGCGCCGAGTTTGCCAAATTGATCAACAAGAACCCGCGCAACTACATTGCCCAGCCCACCCTGAGTCTGTCGGTGGCGCCGACCCTCACCGAGGAGGGCCTGGCGCCCCGGCATCTGGACCTGCGCCCGTTCGTGCTGCAGGGGGTGCGGACCTACGTGACTGCTGGCGGCCTGACCCGCGTTGCCATGCGTAAGGGCTCCCTGGTGGTGAATTCCTCCCAGGGCGGGGGAAGCAAGGATACCTGGATTGTGGACGAGGAGAACTGATGTGCTGTCACGTGTAGCGGAACGACTGTACTGGATGGCCCGATACCTGGAACGGGCCGAGAACAACGCCCGGATGATCATGGCCTTCAATTCCATGGCCCTGGACATGCCCCGGGAAACCCAGCTGTCCTGGAAGGGGCTGGTGGCCGTGACCGGCATGGGGGCGGTGTTCGACGAGCACTATCAAAGGGCCGATGAGCGCAACTGCGTGAAGTTCCTGGTGGCTGATAACTACAACCCCAGTTCCATCGCCTCCTGCATCAAGGCCGCCCGGGAGAACGTTCGCACCACCCGCGACCAGGTGCCCACCGACGCCTGGGAGGTCATCAACGAGCTGTATCGCTATATCCAGGACAACCTGGACCAGGGCGTTGGCAAGCGCGCCCGTTATGACTTTCTGACCGAAATCGTCGGTCGGTGTCAGATGCTCAACGGACTGCTGGCCGGCTGTATGAGCCACGACATCGGTTACGACTTTATCCGGGTAGGGCGCAATCTGGAGCGGGCCGACATGGCCACACGGCAGATCGAGGTGGGCGCGCTGCAGTTCCTGGATGGCTGGGATGGCACCGACACCTACGGCGGGATCATGTGGACCAGCGTGCTGCGCTATCAGAGTGCCTTCCAGATGTACCGCCACAATGTCCGGCGCAAGGTCAGCGGCCCTCTGGTGGTCCGGTTCCTGCTGCAGAACGAGCCCTTTCCCCGGTCGGTGTTGCACAGCCTTGGTGAAGTAGCCAGTGCCCTGGGCCGGCTGCCTCGGAACGAGATTCCCCTGCGCACCGCGCTGCAGGCGGTTCGGCACACAAGAGAGGCGGATGTGGATGCGCTTATCCGCAAGGAGGGTGGCATCCTGTTCCTGGAGAACCTGCAGCTGGAGATTGGCGAACTCCACGAAGACATTGTCGAGACCTGGTTTCCCGTTTACGAAGCGGCCTGAGACCTGTTTGATTTTCCGTACTGAAGCGATTGCGAGAGAGCCACCATGTCGATTCACGTAGCCCTGAGTCATACCACCCATTACCGCTACGAGCGGCCGGTAACCCTGGGGCCACAGGTGGTTCGCCTGCGGCCCTGTCCCCATGCCCGGACGCGTATCCTGAGCTATTCCCTCCGGGTTGAGCCCGAGGGCCACTTTGTTAACTGGCAGCAGGACCCCCAGGCCAACTACCTGGCGCGCCTGGTGTTTCCAGAGAAGACCCCGGAACTGAAGATCGTGGTGGACCTGGTGGCGGAAATGGCGGTGATCAACCCGTTCGATTTCTTCCTGGAACCCAGGGCGGAAACCATCCCGTTCAGCTACGAGGACTGGCAGTCAGTAGAGCTGGCGCCCTATCTGCACAAGCTGCCGGAAACGCCGGAATTCCGGAAATGGATGGCGATGATTGACCGCTCGGAAACCCCCAGCGTGGATTTTCTGGTGGGCCTGAACCAGCGCCTGGCCGATCGGGTGGATTACCTCATCCGCATGGAGCCGGGCGTGCAGACCCCGGAGGAAACCCTGAAGAAAGGCTCCGGTTCCTGCCGGGATTCCGCCTGGTTGCTGGTGCAGACGCTTCGCTATCTCGGCCTGGCCGCCCGGTTTGTCTCGGGTTATCTGATCCAGCTCAAGGCGGACCAGAAAGCGCTGGACGGGCCCTCCGGGGCCGAAGCCGACTTTACCGACCTGCACGCCTGGGCAGAGGTATTCCTGCCCGGCGCTGGCTGGGTGGGCCTGGATCCCACTTCCGGCCTGTTCGCCGGGGAAGGGCACATTCCCCTGGCCTGCAGCCCCGAGCCGTCCTCCGCCGCGCCCATCACCGGCATGGTGGAAGACTGTGACGTTGAGTTCGAACACCAGATGAGCGTGGAGCGCATCTGGGAAGCGCCCCGGGTGACCAAGCCCTATACCGAAGAGCAGTGGCAGCAGGTGGTGGCGCTCGGTCATCAGGTCGATAGCCGCCTTCGGGAACTGGACGTGCGCCTGACCCAGGGCGGCGAGCCCACCTTTGTCGCCAATCACGACCGCGACGAGCCCGAGTGGAACACCGAGGCCATGGGCCCGACCAAACGTCTCAAAGCCATCGACCTGTACCACCGCATGCGTAACCGCTACGGTGCTGGCGGGCTGGTGCACTTCGGGCAGGGCAAATGGTACCCCGGCGAGCCCCTCCCGCGTTGGTCGTTGAACTGCTTCTGGCGTCGCGACGGTGAGACCATCTGGCAGGACGAGCTCTGGCTGGCGGATGAACGCAAGGCGGGCGAGGCCACGGCGGAATCGGCCCGGCAGTTTGTTGAAGCGCTGACCCGTCAGCTGGGTGTGGAAGACGACCAGGTGTTCCCGGCCTTCGAGGACGCCTTCTATTACCTGTGGCGGGAGCGGCGGCTGCCGGTGAACGTGGACCCCTTTGATTCGAAGCTGGACAACCCGCTGGAGCGAAAGCAGCTGCAGCAGATTTTCAGTCGCGGGTTGGACCAGCCGGTGGGTTATGTACTGCCGCTCAAGCGCGGGGAAGACAACGAC
The DNA here is from genome assembly GCF_900115175.1 of Marinobacter gudaonensis. Lineage (NCBI taxonomy): Bacteria > Pseudomonadati > Pseudomonadota > Gammaproteobacteria > Pseudomonadales > Marinobacteraceae > Marinobacter > Marinobacter gudaonensis. The sequence continues at coordinate 2,183,446 of NZ_FOYV01000001.1, read as the reverse complement.
AACTGGCAGACCGGCCCCTGGTTCCTGCGCAGCGAGCGCTGTTACCTGATTCCCGGCGGCTCACCCATGGGCTACCGGCTGCCCCTGGACAGTCAGCCCTGGGTGGCGGAGGCCGACTATCCATGGATCCACGAGCCGGATCCCTTTGCGCCCCGTGAGGCTCTGCCGCGCAACGAAGACATCCTGCAATGGAACCTGCGCGGACGCGCGGGCGATGCCGAGATGGCGGCAGCTGAGCCGAAAAAAGGCGAGTCGGCCACCGACATTGTCCGTACCGCCCTGTGCGTGGAGCCCAGGGAGGGCATTCTGCGGATTTTCATGCCACCACTGGCGGAGCTTGAGCCGTACCTGGCGTTGGTGGCCGCCATCGAGAAAACCGCCGCCGAACTGGCGCAGCCGGTACTGCTGGAAGGCTACGAGCCGCCCTCTGATCGTCGCCTGAACCACTTCCGGGTAACACCGGACCCGGGGGTGATTGAGGTGAACGTGCAGCCGGTGGATACCTGGGATGAGCTGGTGGAGCAGACCGAGTCGCTCTATGCCGATGCCTACGAATGCCGCCTGACCAGCGAGAAGTTCATGCTCGATGGCCGCCACACGGGCACCGGCGGTGGCAACCACTTCGTACTCGGTTCACGATCTGCCGAGGATTCACCCTTCCTGCGACGGCCCGACCTGTTGCGTAGCCTGGTCAGTTACTGGCACAACCACCCGAGCCTGTCCTATCTGTTCTCCGGACTGTTTATCGGGCCCAGCTCACAGGCGCCCCGCATCGACGAAGCGCGCAACGACCACGTGTTCGAGCTGGAACTGGCGTTCCAGGAAATGGACCGGGTGTGTCCCATCGGCAAGAAGGTGGCGCCCTGGATGGTGGATCGCCTGCTGCGGGACCTGCTCACTGATGTGACCGGCAACACCCACCGTGCCGAGTTCTGCATCGACAAGCTGTATTCGCCTGACGGCCCGGGCGGGCGCCACGGGCTGCTGGAACTGCGAGCCTTCGAGATGCCGCCCCACGCCCGCATGAGTCTGACCCAGCAACTGCTGCTGCGGGCCCTGGTGGCCCGCTTCTGGGAAGAGCCCTACCGGCCCTCGCGGCTGGTGCGCTGGGGCACCGAGCTGCACGACCGCTTCCTGCTGCCGCATTACGTCTGGCAGGATTTCGAGGATGTGATTGCCGACATGCAGGGCCGGGGCTACCCGCTGGAGCGCGAGTGGTTTGCGCCGCACTTTGAATTCCGGTTCCCGCGGATCGGGGACTACGCGGTGCAGGGCATTGCCCTGGAGCTGCGCACCGCCCTGGAGCCCTGGCATGTGACCGGCGAGCACGGCGCCATTGGCGGTACTGCGCGCTACGTGGATTCGTCGCTGGAGCGCCTGCAGGTGAAGGTTCGCGGCGCCGCGCCCGACCGCTATCAGGTGACCTGCAACCAGGTCCCGCTGCCGCTGCAGGCCACCGGCAAGGTGGGTGAATTCGTGGCGGGCGTCCGTTACCGGGCCTGGCAGCCGCCCCAGTGCATGCACCCCACCATCGGTGTGGATGGCCCGCTGGTCTTCGACCTGGTGGATACCTGGAACGAGCGCAGCCTGGGGGGCTGTCAGTACCACGTTACTCATCCGGGCGGCCGGAACTTCGAGACCCTGCCAGTGAACTCCTTCGAGGCCGAGGGCCGTCGCATGGCGCGTTTCTTCCGGATGGGACACAGTGACGGCAGGCAACCCCGGCGCCCGGTCCCCGAGCACCGGGAGTTTCCGTTTACTCTGGACCTGCGCTATCACAACGGGGAGTGAATCGGGGGGAGGATTGTGCGGATCCTGCGGTGCTGGCTCCACGGGTGGCAAAGCGGCTATGCTTCAAGCTCACTGAACCAACGGAGCCCGACCTCAAGGTGGCCAAGCAACGCGCAGTAACGGACATCCTCAGCCAGTATCACCCGGTGTCCGACCGGTTTGATGAGCTGGGCTCCCGGGGCGGCCCCGGCAGCCACTGGCGTCCGCTGTTGCAGCAACTGAACGGTGAGTCGCTCGAGGGCCTCAACCAGAGAGCCCAGACGGTGTCCACGGCCATTGCCGAAGATGGCGTTACCTACAACGTCTACGAGGACCCCCGAGGCGTTACCCGCCCCTGGGAAGTCGATCTCCTACCCCTGGTGCTGGGTGCCGACGAGTGGCAGGGGTTGTCCCGGGCTGTCGCCCAGCGCGCAGAATTGCTGGATCGGGTTCTGGCCGACCTTTACGGCCGGCAGTCGCTGCTCAAAGAGGGCTTGCTGCCTCCGGCGCTGGTGTACGGCCAGGGGGGATTTCAGTGGCCGTGCCAGGGCATTCGCCCGGCCGGCGGTCGTTTCCTGCATCTGTATGCCCTGGACCTTGGCCGGGCGCCGGATGGCAGCTGGTGGGTCATGGCCGATCGCACCCAGGCACCTTCCGGGGCGGGCTACGCTCTGCAGAACCGCCTGGTGATTTCCCGGGCGTTTCCCGCGCCATTTCATAATCTGCCGGCCACTAACCTGTCGTCGTTCTTCCAGGCCTTCCAGAACGGCCTGGCCACCATGGCGCCGACCGGCAACGAACGGCCCTTGTGTGTCCTGTTGACCCCGGGCCGGTTCAACGAAACCTATTTCGAACACGTGTTCCTGGCCCGCTACCTGGGCCTGCCGCTGGTGGAAGGCCAGGACCTGACGGTGCGCGACGACACCGTGTACCTGAAAACCCTCCAGGGATTGCGCCGGGTGCATGCCATCTACCGCCGGCTCGACGACGGCTTCTGCGACCCGCTGGAACTGCGGGCCGACTCGGTGCTGGGCATTCCCGGCCTGCTCGGGGCGGTTCGCGCCGGCAAGGTGCTGATGGCCAATGCCCTGGGCTCCGGCGTGCTGGAGAGCGCCGCGCTGTTCGGCTTCCTGCCCGAGATTTCCAAGAAGCTGCTGGGCGAATCCCTGGCCATGCCTTCGGTGGCTTCCTGGTGGTGTGGCGAAAAGCCGGCCCTCGACTATGTAATCGAGCACCTCGACGAGCTGGTGGTCAAACCCGCGTTTGGCAGCATGCGCATGGAGCCGGTCTTCGGCCATCGCCTGAAGGGCGCCGAGCGCGATGCCCTGATCCGGAAAATGCACGCGCATCCGCACGCCTTTGTCGGCCAGGAACTGGTGCATCTTTCCCAGGCGCCGGTCTGGCGGGGCCAGCCGGATCGACCCCTGGCCACCCGCTCCATCGGCCTGCGCCTGTTTGCCGCCGCCACACCCGATGGCTGGCAGGTTATGCCGGGCGGGCTTACCCGGGTGGCCGCTGATGAAGGGGTGGAGGTTATTTCCATGCAGCGGGGCGGGTTGTCCAAGGACACCTGGGTACAGGCCCGGGGTACCGCCAGTTCCACCTCGCTGCTCAAGAAGCGGTTGCAGGTGTCGGATCTGCTTGATGGCGAACGGGACACTCCCTCGCGGGTGGGCGAGAACCTGTTCTGGATGGGCCGGCACTCGGAGCGGACCGAGGGCACAGCACGCCTTTTACGGGCGGCGTTCAACCGGCTCTCGGGCCACGATCATGCCGGTGAGGAAGCGCTGCTGGGACTGCAGCAGGCAGCGATACAGTTCGGCACGCTGCCAGAGCCGGACGAGGAGGCCGAGCCGGAACCGCTGCCCAAAGCTCTGCTAAGGGCCGTCAGTGATCTCAAGTTGCCCGGATCCATCGCCTCCATACTGCAGGGCCTGCTGTTCAATGCCAGCCAGGTGCGGGACCGGCTGTCGGCCGACAACTGGCACACCCTGAACCGGGTTGGCCGGCCGCTGACCCCGGCGCCAAGAACGCCGGACCAGGCGGTACGGGCCCTGAACCTGGTGCTGCTGGATTGTATTTCCCTGGCCGGCTTTGCCATGGACGACATCACCCGCGACACCAGCTGGGGGTTCCTGGTGATTGGCCGCCGACTCGAGCGCCTGGCCAATCTGTGTACGCTGATCTGCGTGCCGCTGTTCAGTGACCGCTTCGGCCGCAACGCCATGCTGGAGTGGCTGCTGGAGGTGGCCAACTCCGAGGTGACCTACCGCACCCGATACCGCCGCACGCCTGAACTGCTCGGGGTTCTGCATACCCTGGTGATGGATGCCAGCAACCCTCATTCGGTGATGTTCCAGGTGCTCCAGCTTCAGAAAGACCTGCCGGAAATGGGGCGGAAGACCGGTCAGTTGTTCCCGCCGGACCTCGGCGACTGCCTGCAGCGGTTGCGGGCGGTGGACCTTCACGAATTTGAGCGCAAGCGGCCAGACAAGGCCTGCGAGACCCTCGCCGAAACGCTTTACGCGGTGCGTGACGAGGTCTATCGTGTATCCGATGAAATCCAGCGCCAGTATTTCATCCATACCCGGTATTCGAACCGGTCCGTGACACCGGATTGAGGCCGCAGCCATGACGTTCGTTCGCTACCATGTGCGCCATGAGACCCTGTACCGGTACGACCAGGTGGTTGGGGAATCCCATCACCTGCTGCGGCTGACGCCCCGGCCATTGCCCTGGCAGCGCAATCTGGAACATCACCTGGCCATCGATCCCGACCCCTCGGTGCGGCGCTCCTTCCTCGACAGCTTCGGCAACCGCATCACCGCCATTCATTTCACCGAAGAACACGAGTACCTGGAGATCATCAGTGAGTTCTGGGTAGAGCTGCGGGCCCATCCGAAACCGGCTGGCGAGGCGCTCAACGTGACCTGGGAGGCGGTGCGCGACGCCCTTCGCTACCGGGCCGACCGACCCTTCACCCCCGAGTTCCTGGAGGCTGCGGCGTTCCGTTTTGTCTCGCCCAACGTGCCGATTGATTCCCAGTACGCCGCTTACGCCAGCGCCGCTTTCCGGCCGGACCGGCCGCTGGTGGAGGCCGCCGACGACCTGATGCGGATGATCCACCGGGATTTCAGCTTCGACCCCACCGCTACCGAGACCTCAACGCCGGTGGAGCAGGCGTTCAATGCCCGGCGAGGCGTGTGCCAGGACTTCTCCCAGATCATGATCGCCTGCCTGCGTTCGGTGGGGCTGGCGGCCCGTTACATCAGCGGTTACATCCTCACCCATCCGCCGGCGGGCAAGGAACGGTTGGTGGGGGCTGATGCCACCCACGCCTGGGTGGCCCTGTTCGTGCCGGGATTCGGCTGGCTGGAGCTGGACCCCACCAACGCGGTGCGACCGGACCTGGAGCACATCACCCTTGGCTGGGGCCGGGATTTCTCCGACGTTACCCCCTTGCGAGGGGTGCTGCTGGGCGGCGGCGAACACGAGCCGGAGATCGCCGTCACCGTGGTGCCCGAGGCAGAGTTCGGATCGCTCTACACCGAGGGCGATACCTTTCTCGAAGAGCTGTCCTCCTGACGGCTCTGGCGCTCTGAAGGCTCGCCCAGGTCGGTTAACACCCGGTCGATCACCAGCGGGCTCCAGAGTATGCGGTTATGGCCCAGGCCGCTGGTGCGAAGCAGTCCGGCGTTCTGCCACTGCGCTGCTACCCGCTCGCTGTCCTCCGGTGCGATCGACGCGTCGTCGTGGTCGATAACAATCAAGCCTCGCTGGGTCAGGGTTCCGGCCAGGGCCTGCAGGTCGAACTGCTGCCAAACGCTCGCCCCGAACCGCTCCTCCATCAGTTGCAGGTGAACAGCAAGCACTTCCGGGCTCAGGGCCAGCTGCCGCCCGAGGCTGTGCATGACCCCGCGCAGCCCGGACGGCGGCGCCAGCAGTGCCAGATACTCGGCATCCAGCCCGTCCTGAATGGCTCTCGCAGCCGCCAGTGCACCCATGGAATGGGCCATCACGCCGTGCACGCCCCCAACGCTGGCGGCCACGCTGCGCAGAACATCCGCCATCTCGAACAGATCGGTGCTCTCGCCCTGGGCACGGCCGTGGGCGGGGGCATCATAGAGTACAACCCGGTACCCCGCCGCCAGCAGCGGCTCTACCCAGGCACCGAACTGTATGCCAGCGCCGGACCAGCCGTGCACGCCGAGAATGGTCGGCCCCTGGCCCCAGGCGTACACCGGGATGGTGCGGGTACCGTGCTGCAACTGGGTATAGCTGTCGGCGGTGTCGAACAGGTGTTCATAGCGGCCCGGTGCGGGCAGCCGGGACGGCCGGAACGCCATCCGGTGCACCAGCCGGCCCGCTTTCACCGGCGACAGCCGGCCATACAGTCGCAGTGCCAGCTGTGTGGTGGATAACACCCGATGGCGGCGCACTTTCACCTGTGCGGCGGGAGCAATAACCGGGGATTGCACGTTCAGTTTCGAAGTCATGGCACACCTCCTTGATCTGGTGTGGTGAGTGACAGCTTCAGGTTAGGCCTTGTCTCCGGTCGCAAGGAGTGTCATATTTGACATATAAAGTGCGAAAAGGGCCATTGCCATGATGAACGTCGCCATTGTTGCCTTGCCCAACTGTCACGCCTCGGGGGTGCACGGTGTGATGGATTTCTTCACCGTGGCCAACTTCTGCGCGCAGGTGCCCGGGTCCCGGGATGCGGCGCCGTTCAACGCCCAGGTAGTGACCGTGGATGATCAACCGGTGCGGGGCTACAGCGGCGCCGTAGTGACGCCCACCGCCCGGCGCTCCGACTTCCAGCCGGACCTGATAGTGGTGGGGTCCTCGGTGGAGGCGGCCGTCAGCCTGGCTGCGCTGGACCGCACGCTGGCACCGGCGATTCCGCTTCATGGCTGGCTGCACCAGGCTTTTGACCGGGGCGTGGTACTGGCCAGTGTCTGCACCGGCAGTTTTGTGCTCGCCGAGGCGGGCCTGCTCGACGATCGGGTGGCCACCACGCACTGGCGGGCGGCGCACCTGTTTCGGGCCCGCTACCCGCATATCCGCCTGGAGGCGGACCAGCTGCTGGTGGACAGCGGCCAGATCATCTGCGCGGGCGGTGCAACGGCGTTTGTCGATCTTTGCCTCTATCTGGTCGAGCGGTTTGCCTCGCCGTCGGTGGCGCTAGCCTGCAGCAAGATGCTGGTGCTGGACGGTCGTCGAGTGGAGCAGACACCCTACATGGCCTTCTACAGCCAGAAGGCCCACAGTGATGACGCCATTCGCCGGGCCCAGGCCTGGCTTGAGCAGCACTTCGCGGAACCGGTCAGCATCGACGACGTCGCCGCCGTGGCCGGCCTGGGCACCCGAACCTTCAAGCGGCGGTTCAAGGAGGCCACCGGTGAGACACCCATCGGCTACCTCCAGCACCTGCGGATCGAGGCGGCCAAGCACCGGCTGGAATCGAGCCGGGAGCAGACCGCCCGGATCATCTGGGGCGTGGGGTATGAGGATGCCAGTTCCTTCCGGCGGCTGTTCAAGCGCACTGTAGGCTGTACCATGGAGCAGTATCGTCGGCGCTTCAGTTACGTTACGCCGGCGGCGTAACGGCAACTGCATCGCGAGGGCAGTGCCTGCGCGAGCTGTTCATAGGTTGTCTTCCTTACGGCAAACCGGTCGGCGGCAGGCTATGCTTGCGGGCTTTTGTGAAACCCTGGACCACCCGGAATGATTGACACGTTTTTCTCCACCTACCTCAGCAGCACCATCCGCTTCCTGTTTCTGTTGGCCCCGTTCTTCGTGGTCACCATGTTCCTGGCGCTGACCCGGGGCCTGCCGGCGCCGGAGAAGTCGTCGATCATCCGGCGGGCCTGCGTGTCCGCCTTCGTGCTTGGCCTGGTGCTGTTCTTTGCCGGGCCGCTGCTGTTCAGTGCCATCGGCATTACCCTGAACTCCTTCCGGATCGGTGCCGGCAGCCTGTTGTTCCTCACCGCCATCAGCCTGGTCACCAGCGGAACCCGCAACCACGCCACCGGCCTGCCCGAGGAGGATCGTGACGACATCGCGGTGGTGCCCCTGGCCATTCCGGTGATGATTGGCCCGGCCACCATCGGTGCGATCCTGGTCTACGGCGCCGAGCTCAAGTCCTTTGCCGAGGTAACCGGTGGCCTGCTGGGCCTGGTCTCCGGCCTTTTGATTCTGGCAGTGCTTCTACACCTGTCCGGATACCTGGAGCGGGCGCTGGGCAAGACCGGACTGAATATCCTCTCCAAGATCAGTGGCCTGATCCTGTCCGCCATGGCGGCGGAAATCGTGTTGACCGGCATTGCCGGCTTTATTGCCTCCACCTAAAGTAGGCGGGTCCGGGTTCCGCGCAGAGAGTGTAATGTCCGCAAACACCATTGAACACAACCGCAACCGCTACAATTTCGCCGGCGTGGAGTCGGTGTGGCTGTTCGGCTACGGCTCGCTGATCTACAAGGTGGATTTTCCGTTCCTGGAACAGCGCCCGGCGTCCATTCGTGGCTGGGAGCGGCGCTTCTGGCAGGGTTCCCACGATCATCGGGGCACGCCGGAGCAGCCAGGGCGGGTGGTCACCCTGATCGAAAAACCGGGCGCGGTATGCAAGGGCATGGCCTTCCGGGTGTCGCCCAATGTGTTTGAGCACCTGGATGTGCGAGAGAAAAACGGTTACCTGCGCCTGAGCACCACGCTCACCTTCGACGATGGCAGCCACGCCGAGGGCCTGGTGTACATTGCCACCGAAGACAACGAAGCCTTCCTGGGCCACGCGCCGGAAGCCGACATTGCCCGCCAGATTGCCGCGGCCTCGGGGCCGAGCGGCCCCAACGCCGAGTACCTGCTGCGCCTTGCCGACTCCCTTAGAGCCCTCGGTGCCGACTGCCCCCACACCTTTGCCCTGGAAGCGCACCTGCGATCTGCCGACTCCGGCGACAGCTGAACGTCAAGCTGGCCCCGTCTCACGTAAAAATCCTGCAAAGCCGCCCCCCGGGCGCTGACAACCGCCGCCGGTTCGATAATCTGGCCTCAGAGGCACCCGGCATTGGACCGGGTGCGGACTCTGTCCCTGGAGAAACCGGAGGATAATCATGAAGCGATTACTGATTGGAAGCCTGGTCACCGCGTTGCTGACGCTGTCTGCCCCCACCATGGCCGACGACCGGCGCAGCGTTGGCTGGCAACCCCCCCTCGAGCGCGGGTTGGCCGTGCCGCCGGGCCACCAGAAACACCTGCTGCCGGCCCATTACCGCGGCGATTCCCGCGACCGTTACGACCACCGGCGAGGCCATGACCGCCACCACAAATGGAAGCACGGGCACCGCAAGCATCATGGCGGCTACCACAAACGGGACGACAGGCGCGAGTGGCACGGGCATCGGGACCGGCACGATCGTTACGACCGGCACCGTTACGGCTACAAGCACCCGGGCGGCCATTACCGAATCCGCCTGGGCTATGGCGACCACCTACCGCCCGAGGCCCGCATTGGCCGCATTATTCACGACACTCACGTGCTGATCGAATCGAATCGGCGTTGAGCTCTGGGCTCTGGATCGGGTGTCGCCGGCAAATCACAACCGGCGGCACCGCAGTCAGAGACTGTCGATTGGCTCAGGTATTTGTCAGATTTTGGTAGGAGCGAGAATATAAGGATCTGGAAGTGATGTTTGCTTTTAAGCAAAAGCGACCATTGGTAAGCCGTTGTAAAACCGCTAGTGGGTAACTACCTCCGAAAAACCGGCCCCATTCAGCATTGCGCTACCAGTAGCCAATGGCGTTAGCGGCTAGCCAAAGGATTACCGGAAAAGAGCTGCTGGCAGGTCGTGCCCAAAAACAACCGTGACCTCACTTTTCCGGGCCTTCTGGGAATTCCAAGCCGGGGAAAGTCCTCAGTGGGGACTGATATTCTGATTAATCCGGAACAGGTTTTCCGGATCATACTTCCCCTTCACCTCTACCAACCGCTCGTAAGACTCCCCGTAGGCGAACTCAACCCGGTCGGTATCGTCCTCTGAAAGGAAGTTGATATAGGCGCCTCTGCTGGCATGGGGTTTGGCGGCATCAAAGAATGCGCGGGCCCACTGGCGGCAACGTTCGTCTTCCGCGGGTGTTTCCCAGCGTGCGTGCACATTCATTACATAATTTGCGTCGCGGCTGGAATAGGCCATGGCATCAGGCGCCACCCGGCCGGTCTGGCCACCAATGGAAGCGATAAATATCTCGCAATGGGGCGATGGCAGCTCGTCCCCGTACTCCAGCGCAACCGTTACTACATCGTCGGTCAGCTTTACAAAGTTGTGGGACTTCCAGTAATTGCGTGCACCCTCGGTCAACAGTGGATCAAAGGCCTGCTGCCAATTGACGAAAGGCTGAACACCTACATGCTCGCCATGCGGGTCGCCGAATGAGCGCAGGGGCGCAATCAGCTTTTCGCCAGCCTCCGGATCTCCGACATAGCAGATCGCCAGGGCGACAATCGGCTGGCCGTGGACCGACTCGGGCAGAAAAGGCAAGGGCGGCGCATGACGAATAACCAGCCACACATTGAGCTCATCGGGCATGGTTTCAGTAAAGCGCGCAAACTGCGTCACCACCGCCTTGGCCTGAATAAACGGAAATACCATGAGCCCACTCAACAATTCCGGCCCTACGGGGTGCAGCTCAAACTCGAACCGGGTAACAATACCGAAGTTACCCCCACCACCGCGGGTGCCCCAGAAAAGATCGGAATTCTCGTTGGCACTGGCGCGTGTCTGGCGGCCATCGGCTGTCACCATGTCAACGGACATCAGATTATCGACGGTCATGCCGTATTTGCGACTGAGCCAGCCAAACCCGCCCCCAAGGGTCAGCCCTGCGACACCGGTTGTGGAATTGATGCCCAGCGGTGTCGCCAGGCCATGCATCTGGGCCGCCGCATCAAAATCGGCGAGTGTACAGCCAGGTCCGACAAACGCACGACGTTTTTCAACATCAATCTCGATGTCCTTCATTTGCGACAGATCAATCATCAGGCCATCGTCGCAAACGGCATTGCCCGCAATGTTGTGCCCGCCTCCCTTGACCGAGATCAGCAGTGACTGATCACGTCCGAAGTTGACCGCAGACACCACATCTTCCACCGAGCTGCACTTGGCAATCAGCGCCGGCTTTCGGTCAATCATGGCGTTCCAGATTTGACGAGCCTCGTTGTAACCGGCGTCGGTCGGCTCAAAGACAGAGCCAGCAAACTGCTCTTTGAAGGTATCAACCGTTCCTTGCTGTAAACTGGTCATAGCCATCTCCCTGCCCCAATGGGGCTTGACTCTTTATCCTGCGCCCTTCCAGCCGGAATACCAGTGCATTATTAGACCGTTTCGGGACTACAGCAGAAGGATTAGTCATTTTTGGTCAGGCGGCTTTGGTCCGGATGAGTTTCACTAGGTTGCCCACCGCCGCCATCCCAGAGCGCTTGATGCGTTCGTGGGCATCGGCGACGATCGGCAGATCGCGGTAGAGTTTGATTCCGCAGAGGGGGTTCAGCCTTGTATTCTTGGCCCAGTGTGCCAGATCCGGGTAGGCCGCCCGGGCATGTTCGTTTGCAAGTCCACTCAGGAACGCCGACAGATAATCTGTATTCACGTCCCAGTATGCGATCGGTGGGCACAGGCGATTTTTCTTGTCATCACTGTCCAGGGTTGCCTCGACAACGCCCAGCATGGCGAACTGGTAGCACGCGAACCCCCACAGGAATGGCTGAACGGTTACCAGGCCAGGCTCAAAAATCGGACGAAGAGGCGGGCGCGAAAGCCCTTTCGAGGCGCAGTGGACATGCATGGTCCCCTCGCTTGTGGGCACGCTGCCCTCTTCAAGGATGATCTGGTCCCGTTCTATTCGCCGCACATGCCCAAGGCGGATAACGTCCTTGATCTGGCGCAGAAGCTCCAGTTCTGCTTCGCTGATCACCGCACCCCGGAACATGGTTGGAACAATGTCGGGGTCAATGCGAAGAAAGAATTTTTCAATTTCCAGCCTCGATACCAGATCCTCAATCGAGGTCGCCTGTGCCATGGCTTCGAGCTGCACAGCCATACCCTGATAAAAATCCGGAAGCAGATCATTGGGCTGGTGAAAACGGCGGTTCAACCACCATGACTCGCGCGGTCTGATCCACTGAATTGCAGAAGCGGAAACGCCCTGTTCCAGCAGCCAGACACAGGCATCCAGAGCGGTCTTGCCCGCACCGATGATAACGAAGCGTTCCGGGCGGTCCGTGATACTGGCAATTCCACCTGCAGGGACACAGTGAACGCCGTCGGCCACTTCAAACGGCGGCGCACTGGCACCGGGAACGGCGCCTTCGGTATAGGTGGTGTCGACCACCTTACGCCGGACATTCGCCGTCCAGGATTTTTGCCCCAGCCGGGAGATAAAGTGGCCATCACCCAGATAGTCACAGTTCGGAAAATAACGAACACGGCCACCAGGGAGGAAGTGGCGTTGCATCACGTGGCTGTAGTAGGCCCGGATTTCGTCGACACCGGCGAGCTCGTAGAAGCCGGCATTCGTGCCAGTGCCATCGATGGCATTTTGACCAAGCGGTACCGAACTGACCCCATAAAGGGAAGAAGGCTGGTGCAGGCGGACGTAGGGATAAGCATCAATCCAGTGCCCACCAGGCGCGTGGCGTCGATCAACGATGGTGACAGATGCGTTGGAATGAGTGAGCAGCGAGTCCGCAAAAGCCATGCCCGCAGCCCCGGCACCCACGATGAGATAGTCCGTTTCAAGTTCTTCGTTCATCATGAACTCCCAAGAACGACGCAACCTTTTTCATCACTTCACGGCTCGATGGCTTCACTGGTTAGTTTGCGGTCACGTTACTCATTCAGTTTAGTTCGGGTTTCCATCTTTCATTCCGATTTGTTGTGTTATTGATGTCGAATAGCCTTCCGTGAAGACCGTCTCCAAGGCCTGAATCACAGCCTTGAAGAGGTTGATGCGCGATTGCGTATTAGCCTGAAAACCGAGGGGTTCGAACAAATTGAAGCGGAGAATGGTTAGGTGGGACTCGAGTCTTAATGTCCGCTTTGCGACCCTTCTGAACCTCCGCCAATCGGCCTCTAGCGTCCCACTCACTATCGAATCACCTGTTACGTCGATTCAATGACCCTAACCCCACAACAGACCTTGCGGACGGGGTCGGGTCATTCCTTCGCATCTCTAATGGCCGCGAGCATCAACCATTCACCGCTTGGACCTGCAACACCCGGTGACTCCGCTGCCGCGAGCGCAGGCCCAGCATAACCAGTGGCACCACAATCATGGCACTGCCCACGGCGAACCAGAGGTCGGGCACCTCGCCGAACCAGATCCAGCCAATCCCCACGGCCCAGATCAGCCCTGTGTATTCGGCGCTGGTTACCTGGTTGGCGTCCACCTGGCGGTAGGCCAGCAGCACGGTAATGTTGTATCCGAGAATCAGCAGGGCAGAGCCGGCCGCGCTCACCAGCATGCCGGCGTTCCAGTCGGCACCTTCCCAGTAGGCGAGGGCAGCGGCGGCCGGCAGGATCAGCAGGTAGTTCAGGAACAGCTTGTGCACGGTGCTCTGCTGCCGGGGTAAGGTGCGCACCATAACGGCGTTCAGGGCCAGTGCCAGTGCCGAGCCCAGGGCGGCAATGGCGGCCCAGTTGAACTCAACCGGGCGCAGGATGACGATGATGCCGGCGAATCCGCTGAACACGGCCACCACGCTCAGCGGTGTCAGCCGCTCACGGAACACCAGGGCGGAGAGCACCATGACAAGTATGGGCGCGCCGTAGAACAGGGCGTTGGCTGTGGCCAGCGGCAGGTGGCTGAGGGCCACCACCATGCACAGGATGCCCGCCAGATGGATGTGCGCCCGCAGGGTGTGGATGCCCAGCCCGCTGAACAGGTGCTGGCGGTTGAGTTGGCCGAGCAGGGGCATGAGGAACGCCAGCGTGAACAGGCAGCGCAGGAAGGCAAACTGGAAGATCGGGGCACCCGGTTCCAGCAGTTTGATGAACACATCGGAGCCGATGGCCAGGGCGTTGCCGATGACCAGTAGCAGGATGGCGCTGTTGATGGTTCTGCCTGACATTGTCTTCCCTTCCACTTCGAACTCTGACGTTTGGAGGAAGAGCTGGTGAGTCCGGGTACTTCCGAAAACCGCTGCGAGTACATCCATGTACGCTTGCTCTCCGCCATCCCTGGCTACGAGCATTTTCGGAAGTACCCGGACTCACCAGCTCCCAAACATCGGTAATGTGTTTCCAATGCAGAGAGATTCTAGGTGTGCTTAACTATCCGATAAAATGATCAATATTCTTCTACTATTAGAAAATTCGATAGATGCGTCTGCCACCCCTGAAATCCCTGCCCGTGTTTGAAGCCGTCGCCCGCCTGAAGAGTTTTTCCCAGGCCGCCGAGGAGCTGGCCATTACCCAGAGTGCGGTGAGTCACCAGATCAAGCAGCTGGAAACCTACCTCGGGGAACGGCTGTTCTGGCGCTCGGGGCGGTCGGTGACCTTGACCGATGAAGGGCGTCAGTATCTGGACGGGATCAGCTCGGCGCTGTTGCAGATTGAACGGGCGAGCGAGGCGTTGCTGGGGCATGAGGAGTCGCTGTTGCGGCTGTCGGTGTTCAGTTCCTTTGCCGTGCGCTGGTTGGTGCCGCGCCTGCCGGACTTGAAACGTCAGCACCCGCAGCTGGATCTGTCGCTGGAGATGAGCAGTGCCAACCCGGTGCTGTCGGACCGGGTGGCGGACTGTTTCATCACGGTCAAGCCGAACTCAACCGCGTTCAGTTATGAATTGCTCTACGAGGAGCGCCTGTTCCCCGTTTGCAGCCAGGATTACTGGCAGAAGATTCGTCGGGAGCTGGGGCTGGAGGAAGTCACCGGAGATCCGGCGTCGGTGTCACTAACGCCGGCCCAGGTGGCGGAGTTTCCGTTGCTGTCGACTCACAGTATCTATGATCGGCAGGGTGGCGACTGGGAGGCCTGGTACCGTGAGGCGGGTCTGGCGCTGCCGGCGTCGAGCCGGTTGTTGCACTCCAGTCATATGCTGCTGTCACTGGAGGCAGCCCGGTTTCACCAGGGCATCGCGCTCACCAACGACTATATGCTCAGCACCCGCCAGGATTCCAGCGACTTCGTGCGCCTGCCCTGTCATTCGGTAATGACGGGCGACAGTTTTTTCTTTGCCTGGAAAACCAGCCGCCGGCGGGAGCGGGGCATTCAACTGCTGCGCCGGTGGTTGGTTTCGGAGGCGATTGCCGGGGGGCTCCGTCCGGAAACGCTGCCCGAGTGAAGGGTCTGTTCAGCAGGGGATCGGCGACGCAGGGAACGAAGCACCGCATGTACGCGTGTAGACAACAGGGACGGGAGAGTAGGAGACTGGTCCATCCACCACCCCGCCCTGAAGCCATTTTCAACAGGAGCAAGGCAACCATGCACAAAGCAGTATTTGCTGTTGCAATCACATGTTTGATGGGCGCGGCTTTGCCCGCAAGCGCAGGCAATCACAGCGCGGAATTGCCGCCCGGTTTGCAGAAGAAAGTGGAGCAGGGCAAGCCGCTGCCCCCAGGCTGGCAGAAGAAACTGGATCTTCGGCCGGGCGACCGCCTTTATCGGGACCTGTACGACTATGGCGAGGTTCGTGACATTGGCGACGGGCGCCAGGAAGTCCGGGTAGAGGACCGGATCTATACGGTGATCAAGGACACCCGGGAGATCATCAATATTCTCGATCAATAATCGCAGCTATTCCGTCTGCGTACCGGATTTTGGCGGCGCCTTCGGGCTGAAGGCGCAGCGATCCGGTTTGATGTCCAGTAACGGAGTGCCATCCAGGCAATCCAGCCCACGCACCACCACCGTGCCGTTGTTGATACCCACCAGTTTTACCATTGCGGTGCCGATCGGATTGGGCCGAACCGGCGAGCGCAGGGCGAAGGTGCCGAAGGTGCGGCCATCGCTCTTCGGGCTTTGCCGGACCAGATCCCGCCGGCTCTGATCCAGCCAGTAGAGCACCTCGAGGGTGTCGTAGTCTTCCAGACCCTCCAGGGCGTCATGCCAGACGGGATCCAGCACCAGCTGGCACTCAGGGCCATCGTGGTGGCCCTGGCGCGGGCAGTCCTTGCGGTCGTGCCAGGGTGTGCGGATGGTGCCGATAAAACGCAGCGTGGCGTCTGAAGGCGGTGCAAGTTCCACCGCCTGCTCGTTAACGCGCAATTCCTGAACGCTGCTCATGGTATGGCCCTACCCGCTACTCTTCTTCCCGTGGTGGGCGTTCCACCACTTTGCGCTTGCCTTTGGCGCAGCGGCTCAGGGCTTTCAGGCCATCGGCGTCGAAGGCATCCACCCGGATCACGTCGTAGAGGGCTTCCAGTGCTTCCAGCAGCTTGTCGCATTCCTCTTTTTTCACGATGCCCTGATCGCAGGCCCAGTCCACCAGTTCCTTGCGTTGATGGCCCATCAGCAGCGCAATGCCGTCGATCTGGTCCTCGTCCCGGTTGCGGATGGCCTCGTGCAGCCGGCTGCGCATCTCCGCGGTTTCGTTGGCCAGTTTGTAGGCGTTGAGCACGCGTCCCAGGGGATCCTCGGGATCCATGGTGGTGTAGGCGCCGCGGCTGATGCGTTGGCGTACCGGGGTGTCCTTGACGATGGTCTCGGCCACTCTGGCGCCCAGCTTGTCATCCGGGCCGTTCAGGCCGGTGGCGCCCAGCGGGAACACCAGCAGGCGCAGGGGCCAGCGCAGGGCCGGCACCGGGAAGTTAATGATGGCCTCGCGCATGGAGCCCTGCAGGTCCCGCAGGCAGGTTTTCAGACACCACTCCACCAGGGGCCGCTGGTCGTCCGGATAGCCTTCCTCATGCCACTGTTTAATCACGGCGGTGGCGTAGTACAGCTGTACAAGGCAGTCGGCCATCCGCCCGGAAAGCCGCTGGCGGGCCTTGAGACCGCCGCCCACGGTGAGCAGGGTTACGTCGGTCATCAGGGCAAAGGCCGCTGAGAACCGCGCCAGCTGCCGGTAGCAGGGCTTGATGTTGCCCTGGCGGGGTACTGACTCCAGCCAGCCGTGGCTGAGCCCAAGGACAACGGACCGCAGCGCGTTGCGGGTGGTGTGGGCCAGGTGGCGGTAGAAGATGCCGTCGAATTTCTTCGCCGCGCGGTCTTCGTCTGCCATGCCGGCGGCCTCGATCTCTTCCACGATGAACGGGTGGCAGCGAATCGCGCCCTGGCCGAACACCATCAGGCTGCGGGTCAGGATGTTGGCACCTTCCACGGTGATGCCGATGGGCACGGCCTGGTAGGCCCGGGCCAGGAAGTTGCGGGGCCCGGTAATCACACCCCGGCCGGCCACCACGTCCATGGCGTGGTTGATCACCTCACGCATCAGGTCGGTGTTGCGGTACTTGAGCAGCGCCGAAGGCACTGAAGGCCGAACGCCCCGATCCAGCATGCCCGAGGTGAGCAGCCGGGCGGCGTCCATCATGTAGGTGTAGCCGGCAATGGGCTCCAGGGCTTCCTGAACGCCCTCAAACTGGCTGATGGAGCGGCCGAATTGCTCCCGGGTGTAGGCATAGGAGCCGGTCGCCAGGCTGGCCACCTTGCCGGCGCCGGTGCCCAGGGCCGGCAGGGAGATGGAGCGACCGATGGACAGGCACTCCAGCAGCATGGTCCAGCCTTTGCCGAGCATGTCCTGGCCGCCGATGACCTGCTCCATGGGAATGAACACCTCGTTGCCCCACGTAGGCCCGTTCATGAACACGGTATTCATGGGCAGGTGACGGGGCCCCGCGTTCACGCCCTCGGTGTCCCGGGGCACCAGCACGCAAGTCACGCCGATGTCGTCGCTCTCGCCCAGCAGCTTGTCCGGGTCGTACACCTTGATGGCCAGGCCAATCAGCGTCGCCACTGGCGCCAGGGTGATGTAGCGCTTGTTCCAGGTGACTTTCAGGCCCAGCACTTCCTTGCCGTTCCACTTGCCCTTGCAGACGATGCCCTTGTCCGGAATAGCCCCGGCGTCGGAGCCGGCCACCGGCGAGGTCAGGGCGAAGCAGGGAATCTCTTCGCCACCGGCCAGGCGGGGCAGGTAGTGTTGCTTCTGCTCATCGGTGCCGTAGTGCATCAGCAGTTCGCCCGGGCCCAGGGAGTTGGGCACCATCACGGTAACCGCAGCGGAGACGCTGCGGGTGGAGATCTTCATCACGATTTCCGAATGGGCGGTGTTGGAGAAACCCAGGCCGCCGTCCTCCTTCGGAATCACCAGGCCAAAAAAGCCGTTCTCGCGGATGAACTTCCAGACCTTGTCGGGCAGGTCGTAGTGTTCGTGGGTGATCTTCCAGTCGTCGAGCATGGCGCAGAGCTTTTCGACCGGGCCGTCCAGGAAGGCCTGTTCTTCGCTGGTGAGGTGTGCCGGCTTGGCATCCAGCAGCTTGTTCCACTTTGGCTGGCCGGAGAAGAGTTCGCCGTCCCAGTCCACGGAGCCGGATTTGAGCGCTTCGGCTTCGGTGTCCGAGAGTTTGGGCAGGCGGCTGCGCACCCAGCCCAGCAGCGGTCGACTCAGCTTGTCGAGGCGCAGGTCGCCCGGAATGACCAGGATCAGGGCCAGGGCCAGCAGACCGCCACCGAACAGGATGCTGAGTACGTGCCAGTCGTCCTGGAACAGGCCAACCACGGTGGCGATGGCCATCACCGCTGCGGCGGTGGTACCGCCAATACCGAAATAGATCAGCGCCAGGGCACTGGTCAGCAAGAGAAGAACACTCATGGGCAGACCTCCATATCGTGAATGCAATAACCAGAAGCTGTTCTTTACCATCGGCCAAAGTTTCGGCGGTTGCAAGGCCCCGGGCGGCGAGATGTAAAGATTGATTGCAGGAATGAAAAGTGTTGTCACACGGGCAGTATTTCCGGGCGATTGATTGATCCAGTCTGCGACTTTTTCTGAATACATAGCTTCATCCAATAAAACGGACCCCGGAGTGTATTCATGATTGGCCCGCTCACCGTCGCAAAACGCCTTGCCCTTGGCTTCGGCCTCATTCTTTCGCTGATGATCGCGGTCAGTCTGATTGGTAACCAGCGTGTGGGCTTTATTGACCGCACCCTGACCGAAGTGGGCGACGGTGCCGCCGTCAAACAGCGCTATGCCATCAACTTCCGTGGCAGTGTGCATGATCGGGCCATTGCCATTCGTGATGCGGTGCTGGTTGAGAACGACCGCGAGCTGCAGACGCACCTGGCGGATATCGAGCGCCTGAAAACCTTCTATCGCGAATCGGCAGGCCCCATGGATGCCATGTTTGCCAGCGAGGGGGCCACCGACCGGGAGCGGCAGCTGCTTAGCGCCATCAAGGAGATTGAGCGACGTGCACTGGCCCTGACCGAGGAACTCCTGGAGATGCGGCTGGCGGGGAAGATCGATCAGGCCCGGGCGTTCCTGCTCAGTGACGTCTCCGGTGCCTATTCCGAGTGGCTCAAACGGGTCAACGCGTTTATCGATTACCAGGAAGAGGTGGTCACCAGCGGAGTCGACGAAGTCCGGGAAACGGCCGGCACGTTCAACACCCTGAACCTCACGGTAACGGGCCTTGCCGTGATTCTGGGTGCCCTGGTGGCTATCGTGATTATCCGCCGGCTCAAGAAAATCCTGGGTGGCGAACCGGAAGACGTGGCCGGCGCCATTCGCCAGCTGGCCGACGGTGTCCTCGACCAGGACCTGAAGACCCGGTACCCGGACAGCGTGATGGGCGCCCTGCAGGACACGGTTGAGCGACTTGCGGGCATTATTCATGAGGTGCGCGCGGCGGCAGAGGAACTGTCCAATGCTTCCAATGAGCTGGAGGGCACCTCCGAGAACAACAGCCGGCAGATTCGCTTGCAGGCCAGTGAGGCCGAACAGATGGCCACCGCCGTGAACCAGATGGCGGCAACGGTGAACGAAGTGGCCGGCTTTGCAGCCAGCGCAGCGACAGCCACCCAGAAGGCCGACGCCGAGGTGGAGAGCGGTAACCGGGTGGTTGAGGAAACCGCCAGCTCCATCGGCCGGCTGGCCCAGACCCTGGAGCAGGCGTCGCAAACGGTTCAGCGGGTGTCGGAAGACAGTGCCAACATTGAAAAGATCATTGAAGTGATCAACGCCATTGCCGAGCAGACCAATCTGCTGGCGCTCAACGCCGCCATCGAGGCCGCCCGGGCCGGTACCCACGGCCGTGGCTTTGCGGTGGTGGCCGACGAAGTACGGTCCCTGGCGTCCCGAACCCAGGATTCCACCCGCGAGATCCAGGAGATGATCGGCGCCCTGCAGACCGGAGCCGGCCAGGCATCCAGCGAGATGGAAAGCAGCCGGGAGCTCGCTCGTACCACCGTCGACAAAACCCGCGAGGCCGAGGAGGCGTTGGCCCGCATTCGCAGCGAGGTGGGTGCCATCAACGACATGAACGCGCAGATCGCCAGCGCTTCAGAGGAACAGAGCTCGGTGGCCGAGGAGGTAAACCGGAACATCAGCCGCATCCACGATGCCACCGTCGAAACCTCCGCCGGCTCCGATCAGGTAGCCGGAGCCAGCCGAGACCTGGCGGTGCTGGCGGGCCAGCTGCGCTCCCGGGTGAGCGTGTTTCGCCTCAAAGGCTGAACTTTAATAGGCGTTACAGTGCCGCCGGCTCAGACGTAGCCGGCGGCAAACACCAGGCCGAGCACCACCGGCATCACCACCAGGCTCGCCAGGTTACTCAGCAGCACGAGGGAGGCCACCGTGTGCGGTTCCTGCTGGTACTGTTCCGCCACCATGTAGTTGAGTACCGCGGGCGGCAGGGCTGCAAACACCCAGAGCGCGGCGATCTGCAGGCCGGGCAGGTCCAGCAGGGCAATCATCGGCCAGGCCAGGATCAGGCCACTGGCCGGGCAGGCAATGGCGCCGAGCAAACCGAGCTTCCAGTCACTGAAGTCCACATCCAGCATGCGTACGCCCAGGGCAAAGAGCATCAGCGGAATACAGACACCACCGAGCATGTTCAGGGTTTCCAGCAGCCATTCAGGCAATTCCACTCCCCCGAGGTTGACGGCGAGGCCGGCAATGCTGGCAAAGACAATGGGCAATCGCAGACGCTTGATGATGGAAGTGTGCGGGTCGAGCATGTATAGACCCACGGAGAAGTGCAGCAGCATCTCGACAATGAACAGCACCACCGCCGCCGGCAGCGCGGCATCGCCGAACGCCAGCACCAGAATGGGGATGCCCATATTGCCGGAGTTGTTGAACATCATCGGCGGCAGGAAGGTTTTCAGATTCAGCTTCAGTACCTTCGCCAGCGGGTAGAGCACGATGCCTGATCCCAGAACCACCACGGTGGCTGCCAGTGCCAGCTGGGCGTAATCCTGCAGGGGGGCCTTCTGGTCGGCCAGTACAGCGAATACGAGCATGGGCACGAACAGTTCCATATTCAGAACATTCAGACCCTTGATATCGGGTGTGCGGTAGCGTCCGTACAGGGCACCGCACCCGGCAATCAGGAAGACCGGCAACATGGTGGACAGGATCTGACCAATCATGGACATGGGCTCCGGGGGGTTGTGACTCTTGTTATGGGCTAAACCGTTAGGTTCGCAAGTATCAGCCCATTCGGGCAAGGGAAATTCGCCGATCTTAGACCAAAGCCGGATGAACCGACCCGGTGGAGAGCCCGGTGAGCGCGGTTGCGGTTGCCTGTCAGGCCCACCACAATACCGCTAAACCGTTTTAACGTTGCCGTGGAGAGCGCCTGTGTCCAATCCCTTCGATGTGCCGGTGTCCAGAGAGCATACCTGCTCGGTGAAATTTGATGCTCGGAAGGCGGTGTTTGGCCGTGACGACATCATCCCGGTGTGGGTTGCCGACATGGACTTCGCGGTGCCGGAGGCGGTCACCCGGGCGCTGCAGGAGAGAGCGTCCCACCCCGTTTACGGTTACACCCTGTTCCCGGACTCCCTGTACCAGTCGATGATCGACTGGTTTGCTGACCGTCACGACTGGCGGATTGAACGGGACTGGATACTCATGGCACCGGGCGTGGTGCCGTCCCTGAACGCCGCCTGCATGGCTTATGCCGCGCCGGGGGAGGGCGTGATTATCCAGCCACCGGTGTACCCGCCGTTCTTCAGTTCCGTCCGCCACAGCGGGCGCGCGGTGATTGAGAATCCCCTGGTACCGGACGAGGAGCGGGCAGGCCACTACCGGATGGATCTGGACCATCTGGAGGCGTGCGCGGCGCGGCCGGATGCCCGGATTCTGCTGCTATGCTCCCCCCACAACCCGGTGGGCCGGGTGTGGTCCGAAAACGAACTGCGGGCGGTTCTGGCCATTGCCCGTCGCCACGGTCTGGTGGTGATTTCCGACGAAATCCACTGCGATCTGACCTTCCCGGACAAACCCGGCCACACGGTGCTCGCCAATCTCGCCGGTCCCGAGGATGCCCTGGTAACGGCGGTGGCCCCGAGCAAGAGCTTCAACATGCCCGGTCTTGGGTTGTCGGCCCTGGTGATTGCCGATCCCGAGCGTAGGAAGGCCATGAAGTCGGTCTTCGAATCCATGCATCTGCCCCAGTGCAACCCCTTCAGCATTGCTGGCTTTGAAGCGGGCTATCGCCACGGCGGGCCATGGCTCGACCGGCTGATGGAGTATTTGCAGGGTAACCGGGATTTCATTGCGCAGGCGGTGGCAGAGCGGCTGCCCGGCATCCGGGTGACGGCACCGGAAGGCACCTACCTGATGTGGCTGGACTGCCGGGAGTTGTGTCGAGACCGGAACCTCGACGATGCCGGACTTAAGCGATTTTTCGTCAGGGAGGCAGGCGTGGGCATGAATCCCGGTCTGTCTTTTGGGGAACAGGGCAGCGGCTTCATGCGGCTGAACATCGGCTGTCCGAGATCGGTGCTTGAACAGGTTGTCAGCCGCATCGATGCGGCACTGAAGGTCCCTTGCTGAGCGTTACAGCGCTTCCAGTGCGCAGTGCTCCTTGACCAGCTTCCAGCGCGGCGGTTCGGTCATGCCAGGCATATCGCCATTGGTCGGCCGAATGGCCTCCCAGATCTGCCCGCCGTGGGTGGCGAGGCTGCCAACCGTGTAGCTCCGGGAAAACTGCCACGGGTCCGGTTTCTCGCATTGGCCGAGGTCGTTCATACCGCGCTCGGAGGGCCCGGCTTTCGGCATTTCCGGCACCGCCTTCCCGCCACCACCATTCGCAGCGCCCATGGCGGCATCCTTTCCGGCGTCCTCGGCCGCTTGCTCAGGCTTGCCGCAATCGGGGACGGAATCCAGCTCAATCCACTCAAAGGTAATGCCGGGCTCCAGCCCCTGATGCAATTCCCGGGATTCGTACCAGTCGCCCTTGTGAAAGACCACGGTGCCAGCTGGATAATAGCGGCTTGGTATCCACTGGGAGGCCTCGGGGTCGCAGGGCTGAGCGGCCGCCGAGAGCGTGGTGGTGGCACCGGCAAGAAACAGGACCAGGCAAAAGACGCGTCGAAACATATGGTGGAGGGGATAACTCATGGGCGTTTCCTTTTGCGGGTTAACTTTGCGGGCGATAGTGTGCACGACGACCGGTCTGTGTGGCCAGCAGCAGGCCCGCGAGGATCAAGAGGCCACCGACAACGTGTGGCAGCCCCAGGGATTCGTCCAGGAAAACCGTGGCGAGTATGGAGGCGAACACCGGGGTCAGGTACATGAAAATCGCCGCCCGGGCAGGGCCAATACGATAGACACCGTGGTTCCAGAAGGCGTAGGCGAGTATACCGGGAAAGATGGCGAAATAGAGCAGTGGCAAAGCCGTGCCACGGGAGAGCTCAAAGCCGCCGGAAAAAAACATCAGATCCGCCAGATAGAACGGCAGGATCACCAACGTACCGAGCAGGATCTGGGTGGTCAGGAACGTCAGGGCCGGCAGTGGTACCGCCTGGCGCCGCAGCAGTACCGAGAACAGCCCCCAGCTGAAGACCGCCGCCACCATGATCAGGTCGCCCGGCTGGGCCTGCAGGCTGGTCAGGACCGACAATTCGCCCCGGGCAACCACGATGACGATGCCAATAATGGCCAGGGCGATACCCAACGCCTGCAAGGGCCGGGTGCGGTCGCCCAGTAGCACCCAGGCCAGCAGCGCGACAAAAATGGGAATGGTGGCGTTGATCAGGGCGATGTTGGTGGCCGTGGTGGTAGTGGCGGCAAAATACAGCAGCGAATTGAACGCCGCCACGCTGAAGGTGGCCAGGGCCAGCATGGAGCCGAACCGCTGCCGGATGGTGTGCCGATGACGCCACATGCCGGGCAGGCCAAACGGCAGCAGGATCGCCAGGGCGATGACCCAGCGCCAGAACGACATGGAAAGCGGGGGAATGCTGTCTACGGTGCCGCGGGCCACAACCGCGTTGCCGGCCCAGAACAGGGGTGTCAGGACGAGGCCAATGTAGGCCAGGCCAGGAATGCGCGCCAGGGTTCCTTGATTCTCTCCCTGGCTCTCTCCGTTGATTTCTGAAGACACTGAGGCTCCTCTGGGGTCGCGGTCTCACCCAAAAAAAAGCCTAGCATACTACTCTCCGGGCACTTCCGCCTCTGTACCAATGTGGTAGGCGGCAAAGCCCGCCATCACCACCTGGTCCACTGCCATGCCGATCACCCGGCCATCACTGGTGGAGCGGATGGGGTGCTGGGCGTTGGTAATGGGGTCGGAGACGTAACCCAGAATCTCGCCCTTGGACACCCGGGCACCCAGTTCGATTTCGCTGAACAGGATGCCCCCGTGGTCGGCGCGGATCCAGTCCGAATCGTAATAGACAGGCTCCGGATCACCCCAGACAAACATTCGCGAAATCATGCCCTGGCGCTCCATCAGGCTGGTCAGGCTGTTCACACCGGCACTGATCTGGTGCTGCTGGATTCGATGGGACTCACCGGCCTCCAGGGTCACAGTGCGGATGCCGGCGGCCACCGCAGCAGAGCGCAGCATGCCCGGTGAGCCAGTGCTGTGCACCACCGCCATGCGGTCAAAGCCGCGGGTGAACTCGGCCACTTCCGGGTTGTTCATGTCGGCCCGCAGCTGGGGCAGGTTGGTGCGCTTGAGCGAACCGGTGTGGATGTCCACCAGCATGTCGCACTTGCGAATCACGTTCTCGAACAGCGAATGGGCGATGCGATCCGCCAGGCTGCCCTCCGGGTGGCCGGGAAAGTGCCGGTTCAGGTCGCGACGATCCGGCAGGTAGCGACTGCCCTGCTGGAACCCCGGCAGGTTGACGATGGGGATGCCCACCACACGGCCGGAGAGTTTTTCCGGGTTGAGGTCGTACATGGTCTGGCGAATGATCTCGATGCCGTTGAGCTCGTCGCCGTGGATGGCGCCGGTCAGACACAGGGTGGGGCCGGCGTTGACGCCGTTTACCACCAGCACCGGGGTTGGCTGGGACAGGCCGGCAATCTGGATGCCGGGGGTCCACGCCAGCCGGGTGGAGGTGCCGGGCATGACATCGCTGCCGAGAAGTGTGAACACTTCTCCGGGCAGAATCTCCGGCTGCGCAGCGGTACCGGTGTCCTCCGTCGCTACCTCCGGCCCGGGCGGTTCCCCGGTCTGGCCCGTCTGGGTGGCAGGCTGGGCTTCGGGCGGCGGCGCCACCTGTTTGAGGTCAATGTTGGGCGCTACCTTGCGGGCGGGCGACGAGGGGGTATCAATACCGGCCCCGCTACGCGTGTTGGCAGAAGCACTGCGCCTTTCCCGCTCGGAGTGCTTCAGCGGTACCGAGTCCTCCACATCCTCGACATTTTCATCTTCCGCCAGCTCGGCGATCAGGACGTCTGACTTCTTGCCGGTACTGGATGCCCCGGTTTCCCCCTGTGCGGGAGCAGCACTGACCGACAGGACCAGCCAGGGTGTGACCAGGCCGGCGATCAGGGCATGGCGAATGGGTGATGGAAGCCGCGTAAACAGCATGGTGGTTTCTGTTCCGTCCTCTCGGTTCGACCGTGTGCGTGCAAGGATAGAGTGGCGGTGGCAGTCTTGAATACGGCTGTAACAAAGGTTTAATGCCGTCTTCATGAATGCCTCAGAGCGGCGCAGGGCCGCCCGGAATCCTTACCGCTGGGGCGTTTTGCATTGCTGTTACATTTATACGCCCGAGCGGAGGCCGACAACAGAAGGGTTTTGCGAAATACGGTGTGCGTCTGTTACGTCCGGTTAGTTCGCGTGTACCAGGTGCCACTGGTCGTCGTCCTGGTAGGCCCGGTGTTCGGCCTCCAGTTTCAGCAGGTGCGCCAGGGCCGACCGTGCCGCCAGGCCGTGAATGGCGGCCGGTACGTCGTCATAGGCCTTGGCCGTCAGCGACTTGAGATCCGCCGGCGCCAGCGCCTCCAGGGCCCGCATCACCTTGTGTTCCCGGGACAGCCGGTGGGTAATCAGGAAATCGATGACCGCCGGCGGGTGCCCCATCAGAAAGCCGTGGGCCGGCGCAATGAACCGGATGGATTCGGCCAGCAGATCGTACAGCGATTCGATGTAGGCCTTCATGTCGCCGTCCGGCGGATTGATCACCACCGTGGAGCCCTGCATGATGTGGTCGCCGGAGAACAGCAGCTGCTGGTCCGCGAGCAGGAAACACAGGTGGTTGGAGGCGTGCCCGGGGGTATGCAGCACTTTCAGGATACCGGCCTCGGTCACGATCAGATCGCCATGTGCTGGCTCATCGTCGGCCACGAACGTCTGGTCCTGGCCCGCACCCTCGGGCGCCGGCCAGCCAAATACCCGACAGCCAGTCCGCGCTTTCAGCTCGGCCACTGCCGGAGAATGATCCTGATGGGTGTGAGTCACCAGCACCTGATCAATCACTCCGCCGGTCAGCTCCAGGATCCGCTCAATGTGACTGTCCTTGGCGGGGCCGGGATCAATCACTGTGAACCGCTCGTGGCCCAGGATGTAGGTATTGGTGCCGAGCCCGGTCATCATGCCCGGGTTGGGCGCTGTCAGCCGCACCACCCGCGCGGCCACCTCCACCGGCTCCCCGGGGGTGATCTCCGCCTTCGTTGAGCCTTCGCCCTCCGGATCCAGCTTCACCGCCTCGTCATAAGCCGGGGCACCGGGCTCCAGCGTAACCGGCTTGCCCTTCTTCACGGCGGGCCAGGGCTCGCTCGGATGGGGCTCCGGCGGATTGGCATGGGCGTAACGCATCAGCGCCTCGGTGGTGTCGAAGTCACTGAGAATCCGCAGCGTGCGGATGGTTGGCAGCCCCAGCAACCGCCGGCCGCTGCGATGGTCCTCCAGCGCCTGCTCCGGCCGCAGCCAGACATGATCAATGGTCTCGATGCCATCGTGACTGGCCAGCTGCCCCTCGGGTGCCGGCGTCACGAAAAACCGTGTATCAAACCGCCGCGGCGGCCCCGGCGGCGTAATCCAGTGCCCCAGATAGGCCAACCGGTCCAGGGGAATCGACAAATTGTGCTTCCGGCAAAGCTGGGCCAGCGTTAATTCGCCGTCAAACAACGCCTGCCTGTCACCATGGGCCGGATGATCCCCGGCAACCGGCATGCCCTGTTGATTCATCGCCACCAGAATCCCGGACTCCTCGAAACACTCCCGAACCGCCGCCAGCATAAAATCCGCGCCGCCTTCGTCGACGCTTAACGTCTGACTGATCTCGGCGTCTCCGGCCCCGACCGCGTGCGCCCGTCCATGGGGTTCATGGTCCTCAACCCGGCCACCGGGAAACACAAAATACCCGGGCATAAACACGGCCTCCCAGGTGCGTTGCAGCAGCAGGACTTCAATGCCTTCCGATGTGTCTCGGGCCAGAACCAGAGTGGCAGCAGGGCGAATTTCCATAAAACTCCAGATGCGTTCGTTATTATTGGGCGCGCGAAAAAGCTAAGGTCGACGGTTGGAAGGCCCCTCCCAACCGTCGGTCCACCAAGCTGGATGCGCAAAGGTCTACCAGCAAGATAACCGATTTATACGGCAAGATCTCAGGATGAACACCAAAGTCGAAGGGCGTATCATTCACGCCCCAATGCCCAGCAAGAACAGGACACCCCCGTGGCCCGAATCAAACTCGCCTTCCCGGACGACGCCTTCTGCTTCGAAACCCGCATGCCCGTGCGCATCACCGACATCAACGGCGCCAACCACCTGGGCAACGACGCCCTGATCTCCATGCTCTCCGAAGCCCGCGCCCAGTTCCTGGTGAGCTACGGTCTTCAGGAAGCGGGCAAGGACGGCACCGGCATCATCGTCACCGACCTGGCCACCATGTACCAGTCGGAATCCTTCTTCCCGGAAATGCTGCGCTTTGAAGTGGGCGTGATGGACTTCAACAAGTACGGCGGGGATTTCGTGTTCCGGGTTACCAAGGCTGAAAGCGGCCAGCCGGTAGCCCTGGCCAAGTATGGATTCGTGTTCTTCAACTACCAGCGCAAGGAAGTGGTGCCCATGCCCGAGAGCTTCCGCTCACGCTTTGCCTGAAGCCATCTCGGCCTTCAGCCGCGTCATGCCCGCCCGATAGAAACTGTAGGCCATGGCGCCGGCGCACAGGTTGCCCACCAGGGCACCGCTCATCAGGCCATAGATGCCGTTAAGCTGGCTGCCCAGCCACAGCAGCGGCAGGAAACACAGAAACAGCCGAAGGGTGGACACCAGCAGTGCCCGCATCGCCAGTCCCAGGGCATTGCACACCGACACCATCAGCATGCACACGCCCAGGCCGCTGTAGCTCAGGGGCACCCGAACCAGGTAACCGGCCAACACCTCCTGAACCGCCTGGTCGCTGGAGAACAGATCGGACACCAGCCCGGACGCGACCACCCAGACCAGCCCTATGGCCAGTTGCCAGACCACCACGAAACGCACGGCCAGGCGCACCAGCCTGCGGATCTGCTCGATGTCGCCGGCGCCGAGCATCCGGCCAATCATCGGCGGCATGGACATCGTCAGCGCCAGCACCACCACAATCGAGAAGAACTCCAGCCGGGTGCCCAGGCCCCAGGCGGCTACCGCCGCCGAGCCAAAGCCGGCCACCAGGGCGGTGGCGAGCATGGCCGAGACCGCCGGCATCAGCTGGCTGACCATGGCCGGGGCCATGATGCCGTTGAGCTGTTTCAGCGCCTTCCAGAGTGCCAGTTCCTGCAGGTCAAACCGCACCCAGTGCCGTTTCAGCAGCTTGGGGTAGATCACCAGGCAGCCCATGCCGAACGAGGTCACCGTGGCCCAGGCGGCACCGGGCAGGCCCCAGTCGAATACAAAGATGTAGAGTGGGTCCAGGGCAATGTTGGTAAGGCTGGTGGCCACCATCATGTAGCCCGGCAGTTTGGTATCGCCGTGGGAGCGGCACACGCTGTAGCCGAAATACAGGAAGGCTCCGGTCCAGGCGGCGATCAGCCAGGGAATCCAGTACTGACGAATGAGCGGCAGCAGCGATGCCTCCGCGCCCAGGGCGGTCATGATGACTTCCTGCAGTAACCAGAGGGTGACGCAGATAACGAACACCAGGCTGCCGCCCACGGTGATGATCAGCCCGCCAAGCCGGAAGGCCCGCAGCTCGTCGCCGGCGCCGAGCGTGCGGGAGACAATGGCCGTGGTGGCGATGCCCAGGCCCACCTGCAGGCCGATGATTAACTGCTGCATCGGCAGGGTGAAGCCCAAGGCTGCCAGTGGGTCCCGGCCGAGCTGACCTACAAAGGCGCTGTCCGCCAACTGGAACGT
Organism: Marinobacter gudaonensis; assembly: GCF_900115175.1. Taxonomy (NCBI): domain Bacteria; kingdom Pseudomonadati; phylum Pseudomonadota; class Gammaproteobacteria; order Pseudomonadales; family Marinobacteraceae; genus Marinobacter; species Marinobacter gudaonensis. Next base: position 2,153,940 of record NZ_FOYV01000001.1, on the reverse strand, counting down.
CATCAGCGACAGCACCCCAAAGAGCATGGGCCAGGTCATGCTGTAGAGGTGGCGGGCCAGCGATCGGTTCTGGGTGGTGGTCTGCACGGGGTTTTGGGGGCCTTCGGTTTTTTGGAAGGGAATTCTAACAGGTCCGGGCCCGGGAGTTAGCAAAGCAGCCGGCACGGCTTTCCAAGACACGCCGTGAACCCGTCCATGGGGGCTTGGCATTGCCATCCCTGGCAATGCACAGTCTTGGAAAGCCGTGCCGGCTGCTTCGCCCGAACTCCGGCGATACGGCCGCCGGCCGGATCATTGATTGCCGGCTTTACAACGCCTTCAAGGCCGCGTCGTAATCCGGCTCGTTCTTGATCTCGTCGACCAGCTGGCTGTGCAGGACCTTGTTGTTTTCATCCAGTACCACCACCGCCCGGGCGCAGAGGCCGGCCAGGGGGCCGTTCTGGATGGCCACGCCGTAGTCCTGCTGGAAGCTGTAGTTCCGGAAGGTGGAGAGGGTTTCCACGTTCTTCAGGCCTTCGGCGCCGCAGAACCGGGCGGCGGCGAATGGCAGGTCGGCGGAGACGACCAGCACAACGGTGTTGTCCAGATTGCCGGCCTTTTCGTTGAACTTGCGGGTGGAGGCGGCGCAGACGCCGGTATCGATGCTTGGGATGATGTTCAGGATCTTGCGCTTGCCGGCCCAGTTGTCCAGCTTCACTTCTTCCAGGCCGCTGTTGGTCAGGGTAAAGGGCGGCGCATTGTCGCCCTTTTGCGGGAACTTACCGCTCAGTTCCAGGGGGTTGCCGTCCAGGGTGACGCTGCTCATGATGTGCTCCTTGGTGTCTGGGTGAGAGTCTTACGTACTCTGTGTAGACCACTTTGGATGATTTTGCATTCGGGCTTCGGGGAAAGGTCAGCTGGTGGATGGCTCTCGAAAACACGCTCCTTGCGGCACATCCCTGTGACGCTTGGCTGTCGCCATCCATGGCGACAGACAGTTTTCGCGAGCCATCCACCACCTGCCCCCACAGTCTCTGGGAAATTCGAAGCCCTCAGTTTTCTGCGAGCGAACGGAGACTTTCCTGGGTTTCAAATCCCTTGGCCGGAAACCGCTGAACCAGCAGCAGATAACAAGCCATTGCAAAGGCCGCGCAGGCGGCGATGATGGTGGCCATGACCAGAGAAGTGCCGTCGTGCAGGTGGCCGACGAGCATGCCGGCAATGGCTGCGATGGCCATCTGGGTGAAGCCGAACAGGGCCGAGGCGGAGCCGGCCATGGTCGGGAAGTTGGCCAAGGCGCCGGCCATGGTCTGGGGCAGCACCATGCCGGTGCCGATCATGAACAGCGCCTGGGGCAGGATCACCGCCCAGACGTTGTACACCTCGCTGACGGCCAGCACCGCCATCAGGCTGCCGCCTGCTACCGCGATGATCAGCCCGCGTAAAAGGATCTGGTCCGGCACCAGGCGGCTGCCCAGGCGCACCGCTGTCAGGTTGCCGGTAATGTAGCCGGCCACCATGCAGGCAAAGTACAGCCCGAACTGCTCGGTGGGCACGCCCAGGAAGTCGATGAGCACGAACGACGACCCGGACAGGAACGCGAACAGTCCCGAGAAAATCAGCGCGTTGGTCAGGGTATAGCCCAGGAAGCTGACGTCGCTGGCGATGGTCCGGTAATTCCGCAGCAAGCTGCAAAGCTTCAGGGACTGGCGATGCTCCGGGCGCATGGGCTCGGGGATCCCGAAGGCCACCACCACCGCCATCACCAGCGCGTAACCACCCAATGCCAGAAACACCGAGGCCCAGCCCAGGTTGGCGGTCAGCAGGCCGCCAATGGTCGGCGCCACCGCCGGTGCCAGGGCCATGATACTGGCCAGGATCGCCAGAATCTTTGCTGCCTCGCGTGGGGTATAAATGTCCCGGATCGCCGCCCGACCCAGAACCGGCCCGGCCGATCCGCCCAGGGCCTGCAGGAACCGGCACAGGATCAGGGTTTCAATATTGGTGGCCAGGGCACAACCAATGCTGGCCATGGCAAACAGCACAAACCCGCCGATCATGACCGGCTTGCGCCCGAACCGGTCGGCCAGGGGCCCGCAGATCAACTGGGCGATGGCAAACCCAACCATGTACAGGCTGAGCGTCAGCTGCACTTGATCAACGCCGGTTGTAAAGTCGGAACCGATCTGTGGCAGTGCCGGCAAATACATGTCCGTCGCCAGCGGCCCCAGAGCCACGGCGGCGGCAAGTAATACGGTTGTCCAGACACTGGTCAAAGTCAGCATGGGTTTCCTGATGCGTTGTTATCGCAAGAGTTCAACAGGTCGGGTCGGGTAGCGCTCTCCAAAACTGTAGAGGGCCATGGATGGCCCGAAACAAGCGCACATGGATGTGCTTGTAGCGTGTTTTGGAGAGCGCTACCCGACCCGGCCGATAGGGGAGTAGAGGCAGTCTAGGGCAGGAGTGCGAAGAAGATAACGGCAAGAAAGCTCATACAACCTATGAGCAAAACTAATTGATTAATGCTTCAGGGCATTAAGCCCCGCCGCCACCGCATTCACCTGATTGCGTAGCCACTTGTGGGCCGGGTCATTCTGATTGCGGCGATGCCACAGCATCAGCAGGGTAAAAGGCTTGAAATCAAAGGGTAGGGGCACCCAGGCAAAATCCCGTAGCAGGTGCTGACTCATACCCTCCGGGGCCGTGGCCAGCATATCGGAACCGCGCAGAAACTCCGGCAGCCCCGAGAAGTTCGACACCGTCACCACATTGCGACGCACCATGCCCCGGGCCTCCATGGCGGTTTCCACGGTCGGCTTCTCACCGGTGGCAAACAGCAGGGCAATGTGGTCTGCCTTCAGGTATTCCGGCAGATCCGCTGGCGGGTTCCGGTGTTCGGGATCGTAGAACACCACCATGCGATCAGCCATCAGACCGCGCTGCATGATGTCCGTGGCTTCCGGGGCGTGGGGGGAGATCACCAGATCGCAGACATCCTTGCGCAACAGATCCGCCCGCGGAATCCCTGACGGAATCACCTGCAGGCGGATGCCCGGGGCTTCCCGGCGCAGGGTGCGCACCAGCCCGGGCAGCAACAGATCCCGCTGGTAGTCATTGGCGGCGATGGTGAACGTGAATTCCGCCGTGGCCGGACTGAACGGCGGGCCCGCGGACAGGGACTGCAGATCGTCCAGGATCTGGCGCACATGGGGGCCGGCCTGAAGCGCGTAACGGGTGGGCACAATGCCGCGCCCGGACTTTACGAACAACGGGTCGCCCAAGGCCTGGCGCAGGCGCTCCAGGGTGTGGCTGACCGCCGACTGGGTCACGCCCAGCCTGACTGCGGCGCGCGACACGCTGCCCTCATCCAGCACCGCCAGAAAGGTGGTGAGGGCGCGAAAATCCAGGTTCAATGTATCAATCGGGTTCATGAATGGCAGTCTAACCCGCCATCCGGTAAACCGCTACGGCGCCGTAGTCGCCGCCCCGTTCGCCTTCAGAAAGGCCAGCATGCCCCCGGCCAATTCCGAGAAACAGGGATTGTAGGTCAGCCGGCTGGTGAACACCGGCCGCTCAGTGTCGTGCCAGGCGCTGAACCATAGCTCTTCCTCCGGCAACTCCCGACACGCCTCCAGGGACAGATTGTTGGGTTCCAGGCAGCGCTGCAGTGGAGCGCCCAGACCATAGAGCTCGTTGTCTGGCGAAATCAGCAGAGACTGGTGGGAAAACTCGAGAATGTTGGCCTCGGGCAGATAGCTGTTCAGGAACTGGATGCGATCGTCCGCCATCGCTTCCGGCCAGGGATTCCGCGTATCCCGGAAAATTATCATGGTATTGGCCGGGTGGGTGAAACGCTCCCGGAACCGGCTGACCAGGTATTCCAGGTTGATCACCGAATCCGCCTCCGTGGCCGCCAGGAACAGCGGCATCTCCAGCGAGCGTGACTCTGACATCCGCTTCTGCACCGCCGACATGACCGTATCGAGCTGACTGCCGGCGTTAAAGGAAAACGACTCGTACTTCACGGGATTGAGCTCCGGCTCCTTCTCCAAAAAGTCGCCGAACGCATCGGCAATGGGCGCCAGCCAGAGGTAATCCCGCAGGCCATTGAGCTGCCAGGCGGGCGCCACGGCGATCAGTCCCGCCGGCCGGGGCCCGCTGTCGGCCAGGGCGTAATCAGTCGCCAGTGCACCGCCCAGGGAAAACCCGCCAATGAAGGCCCGGTCCACCTCCTGTGACAGGGCAGTGAAGTGATCGCGCACCTGCGCCCGCCAGACCTCGGCGCTGGCAGTCACCATATCGCCGGGCCGCGTGCCGTGACCCTGCAGCAAGAGCGAGCGGACCTCCACGCAATGCGCGGCCAGATACTCGGCCAGATCCCGGAACACGAATGGTGAATCACTCAGGCCATGCACCAGCAGCAGACCTGTGCGGTCGCCGGATGGGCAACCAGCCGCCGGCGTCCGCCGGAACGGCAGGTTCCATTCCACCTGCTGCTCGCGCTCAAAGCCGCTCACGGGTACAAGATTGGTGGCAACGTGAGCCCGCACCGATTGCACGTACCGATCAAAGTCCTCCACCGGCCCGGCAGAAAGCATTGATGGCCCTGGGCGGTACAGGTTTCCACCGGTTGCGCAGGCTGTGGTGGTAGCCAGGGCAAGGGTGACAGCGAGTGTTCGGAAAATCGTTATGATTGGCCGGTCCACGGGGCTCCTCTGAATGATCATACTGTTTGGGGTGCTCCGATTGAGCGATCGTTCAAAATCCGCTAGTGTCCTTCAGATACGACAGCATAACCGCTACCGGATGAGGAGCCCGCACAATGACCCCGACCCTCGCGTTCGACGTTTACGGCACCCTGGTGGACCCCATGGGGATGTCCCGCCTGCTGGCGGAAGACGCTGGCGACCGGGCCGAGGCAGTGGCCGCCCTCTGGCGGGAAAAACAGCTGGAGTTCTCGTTCCGGAAAGGCCTGATGAAAGTCTACGAAGACTTCGGCGCCTGCACCCGACAGGCTCTGCGCTACGCCATGGCGACCCACAAGCTGCCCCTGGCTGAGGAGCGTGAAAACGCCCTTATGGCCGCCTACCTGTCGCTGCCCGCGTTCGACGATGCCCTGCCGGCACTGAAAAGCCTCAAAGGAGACTATTCGCTGTTCGCCTTCTCAAACGGCAGCTATCCGGCGCTGGAGAAGGTGCTCGGTCACAACCAGTTGCTGGACCAGTTCGATGGTCTGGTCTCGGTAGACGACATCAAAAGCTTCAAACCCGATCCGGCCGTCTACACCCACGCCCGCAGAGCCACCGGGGCCTGGGACAAGCCACTGTGCCTGGTATCGAGCAACGCCTGGGATGTGATCGGGGCGCGGGCAGCGGGGTTGCTGGCCGTCTGGGTCAAAAGGGATCCGGACAAGGTTTTCGAGGACTGGGGAATCCAGCCCTCGGCGGTGATCAACAGCCTGTCAGAACTAAAGTCGACCCTGAAAAACCTCTGAAGCCAGCGGAGGCGGGCGTTGGGGTGCGCCTTCCAAAACTGTCTGTCGCCAGGGATGGCGACAGTCAAGCGTCACATGGACGTGCCGCAAGGAGCGTGTTTTGGAAGGCACACCCCAACTCCCGCCGGCATGCTCCAAACCGAAACAATCAGTCCGACCGCTCCGCCAACCACTCAGCCATTGCCAGCCAGCTCTCCCGCGGCGCCTTGCTCCCCGCCAGAATCCCCATGTGCCCACCCGGCACCACCCGAAACGTCTTGTCGGTGGAACTCACATGATCCATCACCCGCTTGGCCGCGCCTTCGGTCACCAGCGTGTCCTCGCGGCCGGCAATAGCCAGTAAGTTGGCACTCACATTGTCGAGCCTGGCAATGTCCTCGCCAATCTGGATCTCGCCCTTCGAGAGCTGATTATCGATCCATACCCGCACCACCGTGTCCTGAATCACCCCGCCGGGGTACGCCACCATACGGTCCAGGAAGGCCGAGGTGGTGGCATGGTTGGTGACAAACTCGCGATCACCGAGCCGGATAATCAGCTCCCAGTAGCTCATCACACTGGCAATCGGATTGGTGAGCTTGAAGCCAATGGTGTTGGCCCAGCCTGGTGTGTGGAACCAGTGCGGCTTCACATTGTGCAGGCGGAACCCGCTGCGCTTACGAATGAACCCCGCCACGTCCGCCAGTCGCTGGTTCAGCAGCCCGAGGATGCCGGAAGCATGACTGTCGATGGGCGAGCCCAGCACAATGGCATTGCGCACGTGCTGATCGTTGCTCAGGGCCGAATAGAACAGGGTGAACATGCCGCCCATGCTCCAGCCATGCAGCGACAGCTCCTGCTCACCACTGTGCTCGCGCACCCGGTTCAGGTAGGCCGGCAGCAACTCCGCCACATAAGTGTGCAGGTTGTAGTGACTGTGCTCCCGGGTGGGAATGCCCCAGTCGATCAGGTATACCTCAAAGCCCCTGGCCCGCAGGAAACGCACCAGACTGCGTTGAGGAAACAGATCGTAGATCAGCATGTTCACCGCCAGCGGAGGCACAATCACAATCGGTGTCTTGTGGGCCTGGCGTTCCACGGGGATGGTTTCGCCGTCCAGCTCGATAAAATCCTCCGCCAGGGGCGGGTAGTAGCGCAGACTCACCAGACCATCGGTGAACAGAGTCTCAAACGGTGTTTGTCCGGCCTGGACCAGGCTGGCAGCCCGGAACACCCGGTCGAAGGCGTTGCCGGCGTAGAGTGCCGCCTGTCGGGACAGGCCTGCGGCGCGTCCGGCGGCGGATTTGAAGAGATTGGGCATGGGGGCGTCCATAAAAGCAGTGATCCATAACCGTGGCTGACTCGGATCGGGCAAGAATAAGTCAGTTGCACCGCCCAGAACCATGGCAGAACTGTCCAACTCAATGGGCAAACCGGTCACTTACGGCCACTGCCCAATCCGGACTCGGGTTGATATGATTGCACCCCATTTGGAAACAATAACCAAAAAAACAGGATTGCCATGCTCAGCTTTCTGCCCGCTCCCGTAATTGGTGTCATCAACTCAATCCTGCTGGGAATCAATACCCTGGTCTGGTGCGTCCTGCTGTACATCCCGGCCATCCTGAAGCTGATCATCCCGATCCACGGCTTCCGCGTGCTCTGCACCAAGGTGATTATCGCCATCGCCGAAACCTGGGTCGCCTGCAACACCGGCTGGATGAAACTGACCCATGGCACCAAGTGGGAGGTGCAGGGGGCCGACAAGCTCAAACGTGAGAGCTGGTACCTGGTACTGGCCAACCACCAGAGCTGGGTCGATATCTTCGCCATGCAGCGGGTGTTCAACCGCCGGGCGCCGTTCCTGAAATTCTTCCTCAAGCAGCAGCTGATCTGGGTGCCGGTGATTGGCCTGGCCTGGTGGGGCCTGGATTTCCCGTTCATGAAGCGCTACACCCGGGAATACCTGATCAAGCACCCGGAAAAGCGCGGCGAAGACCTGCGCTCTACCCGCCGGGCCTGTGAGAAATTCCGCTACACGCCGGTCAGCGTGATGAACTTCGTGGAAGGCACCCGCTTCAGCCAGGCTAAACATGACAAACAGAAATCGCCCTACCAGCACCTGCTGACGCCCAAGGCCGGCGGCGCGGCCTTCGTGCTGGATGCCATGGGTGATTCCATCCAGACCCTGGTGGACGTGACGATTGCCTACCCGGATGGCGCACCGACGTTCTGGGAATTTCTCTGTGGACGGGTGGGGGAAGTGAAGATGGAAATTCACACCCACGACATTCCCGACGAACTCAAAGGCCGGGACTATTCAACCGACGCGGAACACCGGCGGAATGTGAAGAACTGGCTGGCAGAACAGTGGCAGGCCAAGGACGAGCGTCTGGAACGGATGCTGGGCCGCTGAAACGGATTCAGCGGTCGGAATCGTCCTCCACTTCATCCGGATGTTCGCGCTTGTAGCGCTCCCACTCTTCCCAGTCGTGGGGCGTTCCGGCGTGGGGCCGGCGCAGGTGCCGGGCGTGCTCCATGGCGTTATGGCGCAGGCTGTGGTCCCGCTCTTCCTCGTCCTTGTCGAAGCCGTACTTTCTCAGAAATTCGTCAGGACTGATGGGCATGGCGCATCTCCCTCAGCGGATCATGTGCTCAATCATAGTCTAAGGTTTACGATGCGCCTGCCCGAGTGGTTTTTCAACCGTTGTCCGAACCTTCCGGTGAGCCGGTGTCCGGGGCTTCCACCAGTTTGAAATTGATCTGTCGACGCTCCTCGTCCACGCCGGCAAAGGTCACGGTTACCGGTTGCTCCAGCTGGAAAATCCGGCCGTTCTTGTTGTGGATCAGGCGCAGGGTGACCGGATCGAAGCTGTACTTGCCTTCCAGATCCTTGCAGCTGACGAAGCCTTCCAGTCCGTTGGCGTCCAGGCGCACAAAGAAGCCAGCCGGCACGGTACGGCTGATCACGCCGGCCATGGGCGTCTCGCCCAGGGTTTTCGCGAAGTCGCTCTTGAGCCAGGCCTCCAGGCTGTTGGCCGCTTGCCGGGCCCGCAACTGGGCGTTCTGAAGCAGCTCCAACTGGCCAGCATTCAGTGGCTTCATGGGGGTATCCCACAGGGCGGCCTTGATCAGCCGGTGCACGTAAAAGTCCGTGAACTTGCGCAGCGGTGAAGTAAAGGTGGTGTAGGCGCTCAGACCCATGCCCTGATGGGGTGCCGGCTCAAAGCCCAGCTCCGCCCGGGCCAGCTGCCGGGACAGGATGGCTTTCACCGGCACCTCGGTTTCCAGGGATTCGGTTTCTTTCATCAGGGTCCGGAAACCCTCGGCTTGTTGAGCGTCCACGCCAGCCAGGTGGGGCGCGTGTGCTTCAAGTAACGCCCGGATGTTGTCGGCACGGTCATCCCGCAGGCCCGGATGCTGGATAAACAGGCCCGAGGCCTGGCCCGTCAGGAAATCGGCGGCACATCGGTTGGCCGCCACCATGCATTCCTCCACCAGGCGATGGGCCTCGTTCTGTACCGACGGCTCGATCAGGCGAATGCGCTTGTTCTCATCCAGGCGCAGTCGGAATTCCGGCCGGTCGGCGCTGAGCAGGGCGTGTTCGGCCCGCCATTTGCGGAGCGCAGTGGCAGCCTGGTGCAGCTGGTCCAGGCTATTGGCCACCGGCTCCGGCAGGGCCTTGATCTCATCATCCTCACGGCCCTCGATCAAATTGGAGACCAGCTCGTAACTCAGCTTGCCCTTGGACTGGATTACCGCCTGGTGAAAGCGGTAGTCGCCCAGGCTGCCATCGTTGTTGACCTGGAGGTCACACACCAGTGCCAGGCGCCGTACCTCCGGCATCAGCGAACATAGCCGGGTGCTGAGGCTGTCCGGAAGCATCGGCAGGGGCTCGCCGGGAAAGTAAATGGCGGTGGCACGGTTAAACGCCTCCTGTTCGGCGGGGCTGCCAGGTTCGATCACCGCGGTCGGGTCCGCGATGGCAATGGACAGGGTCCAGCCTGTGGCGTTGGGTTCGGCCAGCAGGGCGTCGTCCATGTCCTGGGTGCCGGGACTGTCGATGGTGACATAAGGACGGTCGGTACGGTCTTCGCGGCCGGCTTCCCGGCTGGTCAGATCGCTTTCGGTCAGGGCGTCCGCCTGTTTGCGGACCGGCTCGGGCCAGGAATCGGCGAGATCGAAGGTGGCCAGGGTAAAGGCGCGCTCGATGCCCGGTTCACCGGCCTTGCCGATCACCCGCAGCACTCGCGCCTGGCCCTTGCCGTCCTTGATCGGATGCCGGTGAATCTGGCAATAGATGTAGTCGTCCTGCTGGGCATTCATCCGTTCCTTTGGAGGAATGAAAATCCAGCGATTGATGCCCGGGGTTTCCGGCACCACAAAGTGACCCTTGCCCTTCACCAGGTAACGGCCAACGAAGGTGTTCAGACGGGTTTCCAGCAGTTCGTCGACCACACCCTGGGTCTTGCCTTTCTCCACCTCTTGCTCGGTGACATTGACCCGGTCCCCGGGCAACACCTTCTGCATTTCCTCAGGCGGCAGGAACACGTCGCGCCCCTCGTCCAGAGCCACAAATCCGAAGCGCCCGTTGGTGGCTTTAACGGTGCCGGGGAAAACCACCTTGTTTTCCTTGATATCGGATTTCAGCTGGCGCAACTGGCTGAGGGCGTCGGCATTGAGCATGAAGTAAACCTGGCTGGCAAAAATGAATGATGGGGCGGAGTATAACGGTTATGGCGCCATGCGTCAGATACCCGGTGTCAGCCTTCAGATTTCAGCCCAGAAACGCTGCAGGTTGGCCAGGGATTTGGTCAGCAGGTCGAATTCCGCGGTCTTGCCCTCCCGCTCGAACAGCTGCCTGCGGGCGGTATCGATGTCGAACAGCACCTCCCGCTGGGCTGGATCGCGGATGGTGCTCTGGATCCAGCCGATGGCTACGCGGCGCTGGCCTCGAGTGACCGGTTGCACCCGGTGCAGGGTAGAGGAGGGGTAAATCACCGCCGCCCCGGCAGGCAATTTGTAGGACTGCTCACCGGCCGTGGTATCAGTCACCAGTTCGCCGCCGTCGTAGCTGTCGGTGTCGTCCAGGAACAGGGTAAAGGAGATGTCCGTGCGCAGCCGGCCCTCGCCCCGCCCCATCACCGGATCATCCACATGGTTACCGTAGGTCATGCCGTCGCGATAGCGGCTGAACAGCAGAGGTGTCATTTTCGCCGGTCGCACCGCCATCTGGAATAGCGGGTGGCTCGTGAGTGCTTTCTCCACCTCCGTCCGGAGGGCCCTGGCGGTGTCACTGGCCATGGCCATTTGCTCGTTGTTCTTCACCAGCCGGGCGTGCCAGCCCGCGGTTTTGCGACCGTCCTCAAAGTGGCCGTCGTCCAGCGCTGCCCGGACACGGGTCAGTTGTTCGTGGTTCAGGATGTCGCTGATGCAGAGAATCATCGGGTCTCCAATTCTTAATGGGAATAATTTGCAATCACTATATGGTTTAGAGCATCATGCACCACCATGTCAGAACCATCAATAATACCGTCATGGGAAGAGCGTGGCGGGCTTTTTCAGGAGAGAAGGATGAACAACCAGAAATTGAAACTCTGGACCGGCATCGGCATGGCGACCCTGCTGGCCAGCTCCGGCGCGATGGCAGACCAGCACGGTGGAGAGCACCACGACGAAATGATGACCTCCGGTGCCCACGGCGGCGAGGGCGGTGAAGGTGGTGAGCACCACGGTGGAGAAGGTGGTGAAAAGTCCGCTCACGGCGGTGAGGGTGGCGAGAACCACGGCGGCGAAGGTGGTGAAAAATCGGCCCACGGTGGTGAGGGCGGCGAACACCATGGCGGTGAAGGCGGTGAAAAGTCTGCCCACGGTGGTGAAGGTGGCGAAAGCCATGGCGGCGAAGGTGGTGAAAAGTCTGCCCACGGCGGTGAAGGTGGCGAACACCACGGCGGCGAAGGCGGTGAAGCCCATGGTGGTGAAGCCGGTGCCGCGTTCAGCTACTTCGCGGCTGGTGGCGAAGGCGGAGAAGGCGGAGAAGGCGGAGAAGGTGGAGAAGGCGGTGAGGCTGGAAGTGCCGTATCTGCGGTCAAGTCCGACGGCGCCTACGTGGCCATGCTGCACATGATGCAGGGCCATCTCATGGCGGCTCGAGAGCTGATCAAAGCCGGCAATGTGGCCGAGGGCCGTCCGCATTTGACCCACCCCTGGGCAGAAGTGTATCCGATGGCCGACGCCGGCCTGGATAGCCGGGGCCAGGACAGCCTTGGCAAGCACCTGAAAACGCTGGCAGAGAACGCGGGCCAGGTGGAGAAGTGGGGGGACACCAGCAAGACCTTCCAGGCGGCCTGGGTAGATATCGAAAAAGCCATCAAGTCGGTGGGTGGCCAGAGTGCTGCCAGCGTCTCGAAGGTGGTGCTGTCGCTGACCAAGCAGGCGGTTCTGGAATACGACGAAGCCTTGGAAGACGGACGCTTTGTGGCCGAGCATGAGTACCAGGACGGTCGAGGTTTTGTGCTGGCAGCCCAGGATTACCTGAAGAACAACCAGGGGATGCTGAAAAAGCAGAACAAGGAAGCCTGGCGTGATGCCGAAAAGGCGCTTAATGAGCTGCAGCAAGCCTGGCCGACGGCGCTGCCGCCGAAGCAGCCTGCCATGTCGGTTGCCAACCTGTATTCCGCCCAGGCTCGCCTGGAGCTGGCTCTGGCACCTTACCTCTACTGAGGTGGTGACCCGCCGGGGCCTCTGGCCCCGGCATTCCTGCCCTTACCCTCAGCTTTCGGCGCCAGCCCTGGCATCTCCGGAAGCATCAATACAGACCTGATTGCGACCGTTGGCCTTGGCCCGGTAAAGCGCCCGGTCGGCGTTTCTCAGAATGTTGTCCATGGTGTCATCGGGTGCGCAGAAATAACCGCCGATGCTGACGGTGACCGCCGTTCCGGTTTTCCGGCTTTCCTGTTCCACAGACGCGTGGATGCGACGGGCAATACTAGCCAGCGTGTCTTGATCACAGGGGGACAGCACCACCACGAATTCATCGCCGCCCCAGCGTCCCGGATGATCGTAGGGCCGCACGCCCGCCTTCAGCCAGAGTGCCACCCGGCAGAGTATCTGGTCCCCCGCCTGGTGTCCCAGCTCATCGTTCACGCTCTTGAAATGGTCAATATCCAGCCAGATGATACCGAAGCCGGTGCCCTGTCGCTGGGCCCTCTGGATTTCCTCATCCAGGATCTCGTCCAGGCCCCGGCGGTTCTTCAGGCCCGTCAGCGGATCGATGCGGGCGAGGCGATTCAGCTCCTCGGTGCGTTGGGCCACCTTGGCTTCCAGCTCCCGGGTGGACTGGCCCAAGGTTTGTGTCATTTTTTCAAAATGATCCGCCAGCCAGCCGATTTCATTGTCCGGTTTGTCCAGCCGTGGCAGGTCAAAGCTGCCTTCGCGAACCTTTTCCACGGCTCGCTCAAGGCCCATGATCGGCTTGAGAATGCGGGACTGGATAATCAGGTGAAACACCACCAGGGTGACCAGCAGGGCGGCCAGAAACACCGCCACCAATGGCCATAGATAGCTCTGGGGCAGCAGGGTGTTCAGATCCAGCAGGGTGATCTCGAACCAGCCGATGGCCGGCAGGAAGGCCACTCCGGCCAGGTGCTTGCGCCCGTCCACGGTGACAAACCCGCTTTCCACGTGCCCCGCTTCGGTGCTGCGTTTCTTGAGCAGCTGGAGCATGCCCAGGATCTGTTGCTTGTCCTGAGGGTCATCAAACAGCAGGTCGACGGTGTTTTTCTGGCCTTCGGGCTTGATGATGCTGGCAAAATCGATGTAATTGCGGTCGCGGTAGAGCTGGATAGCGCCGTTGTAATCGACAAACAGGGTGGTGATGCCTTCCTGGCCAATATCGACAATGTCCTGCAGGAAGCTGTCGAGGTTCAGGCCGGTACCCACCATGCCGACAATGGTGCCTTCCTGGTTCCGCATGAGGACGTCGATCCAGAGCTTGGTTACGCCTAGCTCGGTGTCGGGATTCACGTTCAGGTGGAAATCCCGGCCTTCCTCAATCAGCTGGAAGAACCAGGCGTCGTCGGGTTTTTCCGGATCCAGGACATAGCGGAACTGCTTACCCGCGTATTCATTGGCGGCATTGTTGTAGTAATAATGGCCGTTGGCCACCAGGGCGACGAAGTAGCTGTTGTCCCGGAAACTGGCGCGAAAGCTTTCCATCTGCTGGATGGCGGTGTTCTTCAGGGAGGCGTCGTCGGGGTTTTGCGCCCACTCGACCAGCGCCGATGAGCGCGCCATCTGTTTGGCAAGACCGATTTCCCGCTCCAGCGATTGCAGCAGGCGGGCGCTGTCGTAGCGCACCTGGATTTCCGCTACCTGCTGGCCCCAGCGCTCAATTATGTCTTCCGACAATTCGCGGTAGGCCAGCCAGGAAGCCACCGATGCCACGATGATCAGGCTGGCGGCCAGACCGAGAATTCGGGTTTTCAGGCTCAACGAGGGTCCCTCTCCGTTCGTTCCGTATCTGCTGGGTCGGGTTCATGATAGAACACCGATTGGCCAGAGTGTAGAAAAAACGGACAGGAAAACCGGTTGCTCTGCTCAGTTGTGCTCGGAGAAAATCCGGGTTTGCCCGGCGTCGTTGAACAGGATCACCTTGTAGTGGTCCTTGCGGTCACCCATCTCCATGCCGGGGGAACCGGCAGGCATGCCGGGCACGCTGAGACCGGTGGCCTGCGGAGCTTCACTGAGCAGACGCCGGATGTCCTGTGCCGGCACATGGCCCTCAATCACGTAATCACCCACGAATGCCGTGTGGCAGCTGCCCAGGCCGGGCAGCAGGCCGGCATCGACCTTGATTTTGCCCATGTCGTTGGTGTTGGTGGCCTTCACCTCAAAGCCATTGTCCTCCAGATGCTTGACCCAATCGGTGCAGCAGCCGCAGGTGGGAGACTTGTACACGTGAATGCTCTGGGCGGCACCGGCGGCCAGGGCAGAGGTGCTGAATCCGAGAGCTGCCATCAGGCCCAGGGCAAGAGTGTGTTTTTTCATCGCTGTTACCTCAATGGTGGTGTTGATCGTTGTTTGCGCCAGTTGAGCCGGAGCCGGACAGCCAGAACCACCAGACGATGGCGGCCATCAGAGCCAGTCCTCCGACGTTGACCAGTACAGATTCCATCAGTTCCGTTCCTCTTTCGGGGTGGCTGCGTGCTCGCGGGCATCCGGGGTTGGCCGTTGGCTGGTCCGGAACAGGCGCAGCCGGTTGGCATTCGACACCACAGTCACCGAGGACAGGGACATGGCGGCGCCGGCCAGAATCGGGCTCATCAGTATTCCCCATACAGGGTAGAGCAGCCCGGCAGCGACCGGAATACCCATAGTGTTGTATACGAATGCGCCAAACAGGTTCTGGTGAATGTTCTTTACGGTGGCCCGGGAAATCTCGATGGCGTCCGGCACCCCGTGCAGTGATCCCCGCATCAGCGTGATGCCGGCGCTCTCGATGGCCACATCCGTGCCGGTGCCGATGGCAAAGCCCACATCGGCGGCGGCCAGGGCCGGGGCGTCGTTAATGCCATCGCCCACCATGGCCACGGTGTAGCCTTTGCCGCGCATTTCGCTCACCACTTCCGCCTTGTCTTCGGGCAGCACTTCCGCCCGGTAATCGTCGATACCCGCCTTCGCGGCAATGGCGCGGGCGGTGGCTTCCACGTCCCCGGTGACCATCATCACCCGGATGCCGGCATCGTGCAGACGGCGAATGGCGTCCTTGGAATCCGGCTTGATAGCATCGGCCACACCGATCACCCCGAGGGCGCGGGTGCCCAGCGCCAGGAACAGCGGCGTACCGGCTTCGGAGGCCACGGTGTCCGCGGAATCCGCCAGCGCCCCCAGATCAATGCCCCGGCTCTCCAGCCAGCGGCGGTTGCCCAGTCGAAGGGGCTCGCCGTCAAACTGGCCCTCTACACCCTTGCCGTTGTGGGCCTCAAAGCCGCTGATTGTGTCCGGGCGAACGCCCTCTTCCCGAGCCTTCGCGAGGATGGCTTCGGCCAGTGGGTGTTCCGAATGCTGTTCCAGCCCCGCAGCCAGGGCCAGCAGGCGATGGTCGTCGCCGTCCACGCTGTAGAGCCGGGTGACGGTCGGATGGCCTTCGGTGATGGTGCCGGTCTTGTCCAGAATCACCAGATCCAGCTTGCCCGCCGTTTGCAGGGCGTCTCCCTGACGGATCAGCGCACCGTACTCGGCGGCCTTGCCAACCCCGACCATCACCGACATGGGTGTGGCCAGACCCAGGGCGCAGGGGCAGGCAATGATCAGCACCGTGGTGGCGGCGACCATCATGTGCACAATCGCAGGCTCCGGCCCCACGTTGTACCAGACCAGTGCCGAGACAATGGCAATCAGCATGACCGTGGGCACAAACACCGCGGAAATTTTGTCGGCCAGCCGGCCGATGGCGGGCTTGGAGCCCTGGGCTTTCTTCACCAGCCGGATGATCTGCGCCAGCGCGGTTTCGCTGCCCACACGCGTGGCCTCGTACACGATAGAGCCATGGGTGTTCAGAGTGCCGGCAGACACCTCGTCGCCACGTGCCTTGCTCACGGGCATCGGCTCGCCGGTCAGCATGCTTTCGTCGATCCGGGTGGAACCTTCGGCGATCACACCATCCACCGGCAGTTTCTCTCCGGGCCGTACCCGGATGTGATCGCCCTTGCGAACCTCTTCCACCGGAATATCCCGCTCCTCGCCGTCGCGGATAACCCGGGCCGTTTTCGCCCGGAGGTCCAGCAACCGGCGCACTGCCTCCGAGGTCTTGCCCTTCGCCCGCAGTTCCAGGGCCTGACCCAGGTTGATCAGGCCGATGATCATCGCGGACGCCTCGAAATAGACATGCCGGGCCATTTCCGGCAGCGCGCCGGGCACACTGGCAACCACCATGGAGTAAAGCCAGGCGGTCCCGGTACCCAGGGCAATCAGGGTGTCCATATTGGCGTTGTGATGCCGGAAGGCCTTCCAGGTCCCGGTGAAGTAGTGCCCACCAGTGGCCGCCATCACCACCAGAGTCAGCAGGCCCAGGCCGAGCCAGGTGCTCTGGTTGGCCCCGGTAACCATCATGGAGCCAAAGCCCATACCCCAGACCATCAGACCAACGCCTAGGGTCAGGCTGACGGCCATCTTGGCCAGCAGGACCCGGTACTGCTTGCGATCCTCGGCCTGTTTCCGGTCGTCGGCCTCGTCTTCGTCCTCAATCACGCGGGCCCCGTAGCCGGCGCTTTCAACCGCCTTCACGAGAGCCACCGGATCGGCGTCGCCCGAGGCCGTCGCGGTGTTGTCGGCCAGGTTCATATGGGCGTGGTGCACGCCCTTCACCGACAGCAATGCCTTCTCGATGGTATTCACGCAGGAAGCGCAGGTGGCCCCGCTGACTGACAGATGGACCTGATCGTGTTCCGCAGCCGGCGTTTCCTCGGTGGCGCTATCGGCTTCGGGCGCGTCGCCCTCGACGGAGGGGGCGTCGTTCGCGGGAGAATGTGTCTTCTCTTTGTGCCCCCCGCCGGCACAGCAACTGGCAGGTTCAGAGTGTGTTTTCAGTGGCTGTGCGGGGTAACCGGTCTCGGTCACGATCCGGGCCGCCTCGGTGGCATCAATGCCCTCCGGCAGTGCCACCGTCTGGTTGGCCAGATCCACCTCGACCAGGTCGGCATCACCGGTCAGTGACTCCAGGGCGTTGCGAATCTTCTTCGCGCACCCCTGGCAGGAGGCCCCGGAAATACTGAGAGCGGTTTGTATAACAGGTGCATCATTCATTCGAGGTCACCTCCTCGTAGTCCTCGGACGGGCAGCAAGACTCTGCATCGTCCCAGTGTTCAATCAAGCGACAAATGGTGTGGCCGTCCGGCGTGCCATCCGGCATGTCCTGCCAGGCAGCCAGCGCCGAAATCATGCGCTTACGCAGCTGCTGCAATTCCCGGATTTCCCGCTCAACCTCCGCGAGACGCTGCTGAAAGACGTCCCGCACCATCGGGCAGGGCGAATTGTGATCATCGGCCTGGTCCAGAATCTCCCGGATCTCTGGCAACGAAAAACCCAGCTGCCGGGCCTTGCGGGCAAAACGTAGCCGGCGCAGATCCTCGGTGTCGTACTGCTGGTAGTTGTTGTCCGGATTCCGGGTCGGGCTGAGAAGCTTTTCCCGGGTATAGAACCGAACGGTATCCGGATTTACGCCTGCAGCTTCTGCAATCTCTTTTACTTTCATCGTCTTTTCACCCAGCCATCCTCGATGGCTTCAGGAATAAAAAATGAAGTCGGCGGAGTGCTGGAGTGGGGCAGGCGTCCGAAAATGCTCTGAGCCAGGGATGGCTCAGCGCAAGCGTACATGGATGTACTTGCAGCGGTTTTCGGACGCCTGCCCCACTCCAGTACGGCAAACTCCAGAATCACAGCATAAGACTAAAACCTGTGAGCTACTCACAGGTCAAAGGTTTTTGAAAGGAAAAAGTAGGGAGGTTTACTGACCCCTGGCGCGCAGGAAGGTCCCGCAGGTCTTGCACTGGTCCGGCGCCATCAGCTTGGCCTGCCAGCCAATCTTGTGGCCGCAGGCGGGACAGGCCAGCTTCAATTGCAGCACGATGATCGGCGTAATCAGGGCTGCGATCAGCACACCCAGGGGGCCCCAGCTGTCGTCACTGGACAGCCCCAGCTGGCTGCTGAACACCAGGATTATGGTCAGGGCCACGAAGGCAAAGAGGAAATAATTGCGGTTCCAGCGCTCCCACTGGCGAAGTTTCTCGTTCTGTTCCGGTGTCAGATATTGGGCAGACATACTCACTCACTCAACCGTTTATCCGTATCTTGGGGGCGGATAACCACCATTACAAACTCGACCCCTCGGCCAGGCCTGCGACCAGTATGCCCGACGCCAGAGCCTGCTCCAGATCCCGCGCCGGAATGGGTCGGCTGATCAGGTAACCCTGGGCAAAGTTGCACCGGTGCCGCTTCAGGAACGCCAGCTGTTCCTCGGTTTCCACACCTTCAGCCACCACCTGTATGTCGAGATTGTGAGCGAGGTTGATGACCGCCCGGGTGATCACGGCATCGTCGTGGCGCTCGGTGACCTCGGTGATGAAAGAACGGTCGATCTTCAGGACATCCACCGGGAAATCCCGCAGGTAACCAAGCGAGGAGTAACCCACCCCGAAATCGTCAATGGCCAGATGCACGCCCAGCTTCTGCAGACGCGACAGCTGGTTGCGGTTGCGCTCGATGTTCTGGATGAAAATTTCCTCGGTAAGCTCGAATTCCAGACGCTCGGCGGGGACATTCTCGGCTTCAAGGGCTTCCCGGATGTGATCCACCAGGGCCTCGTCGTCCAGTTCCCGGCCAGAGAGATTCACGGCAATGCGCAGGCCTTCCTGCTCGGTGCCTTTCCAGTCTGCCAGTTGCCGACAGGCGGCCATCACCACCCAGCGACCGATGTCGGTAATCCGGCCGCTCTCCTCGGCCAGCGGGATAAATTCCCCCGGGGGCAGCAGGCCCCGTCGAGGGTGTTGCCAACGAATCAGCGCCTCCACGCTCTGGATCTCGCCGGTGTCCAGGTTCAGTTGCGGCTGGTAGAACAGGACAAACTCGTCGTTGGTCAGGGCCTGGCTGAGGTCCTTGTCCAGTTCCAGTCGCATGACCTCGCGTTCCTGCATGCCTTCGGTGTAAAACTGGTAAGTGTTCCGGCCCTGCTCCTTGGCCCGGTACAGGGCAATGTCGGCGTTGCGCAGCAGGGTGTCCGAGTCCAGGCCGCTCTGGGGATACACCGCCACCCCCATGGTCGCGGTGATGCTGTGGGCCTCGCCCTGTACCTCGAAGGGCTGGTCGAAGCACTGCTTGATCTGGCCAAGAAGGTGAATGATATCGTCCAGGTCATCGACCTGCTGCTGGCACACCATGAATTCGTCGCCGCCCGAGTAGGCGACGAGGATCCGCTCATTGCTCAGGCGGTTGAGTCGTTCGGAGACCTTGATCAGAAGCTCATCGCCGAACTGGTGGCCAAGGGAATCGTTCAGTGTCTGGAAGCGGTCCAGGTCGAGCATGATCAGGCCAACCTGTCGCATTTGCCGATCCGCAATGTTCAGGGTGTGCGACAGGTCTTCCATGAAGAACCGGCGATTGGCCAGGCCGGTGAGGGTGTCGGTGGATTCCAGGCGGGCCAGATCGATCTGGATGGCGGTGCGCTGGGCAATCTCCAGATCCAGTTCCCGCCGGGTTTTCAGCAGCGACTGGTTGCGCTTGAGGATCAGCTGTACCAGCAGGGTGGTCAGGCTGGTCAGCAGGCCCATCAGCAGGAAGGTCGTGAAGGTCAGCGTTGGCCAGTTGCTGTACTGGTTCTCAACCCAGGTCTTTGCCGGCCGCAGGGTCAGCGTCCAGTCCAATGTGGGCAGGTCGACCGGCATTGAGTGCGAGAACGCGTCGCTGACCGGCAGGTCGCTGTTCAACTGGTAACTCAGCTCGCCGGCTTCGCGGATCTCCACCCGAAACGATTCCAGCACCCGTTCGGTGAGCAGTTGGCGCGCCAGTGTCTCCATCCGGAACACGCCGGCGATAAACCCGTTGTTGGCGATGCCCGAACCCACCGGGGCGTAGATCACCATGCCCTTGCCGCCCTGGCGAAGGTCTATGATACCGGACAGGTCCCAGTTGCCGGTACTCTGGGCGAGTGCCAGCGCCCGGCGGCGCTCATCGTTGAAGGCGACGTTATAGCCGACAACGTCCTGGTTGTCCGCCACCGGCTCCAGCCACCGGATAACATAATCCCGATCAATCCACTCGATGGCCTGGTAAACGCCAAAATCCTCCAGGTAGTTCCGGGCATCCTGGCGCCAGGTTTCGAGGGAAATAGACGGATCGTTCTGGAAGCGTTTGGCCATGCGGCGAATAGCCTCGGCGTGCACCAGAAACTCCCGTTGCAGATGATTGGCCATGGCCCGGGTCTCATTGGCCAGGTTGGCTTCAATCTGGGCCTTGTCCTGTTGTACCAGTCCGTAGCGCAGGCCTGTCGCCAGACCCAGGAAAACCAGAAAGATCACCACCGGAAACACCGGGCTCAGCAGGCCCGATACAACAGCTTTGGGGGGCGATGCGGGTTTATCCACAGTTTACTCCGTGGCCATGTACGGTGGTGCAGGCACGTTGCCGGCGCCAGCAGAAAAATGAACCATTTTGATCGGTTACCGCCATCAGTTGCTGGTAGGACGAAAATGCGGGAATTACTTACGTGGGTCGATTATGTCAGACCCTGAGGGGCGGTTACAGCAGAGTTGCGAAAGTGTGACGCAGTTCCTGATCCAGATCAGCAATCAGGCCCGTTTAGCGATACCCAGGCGGGGAATTTCCTGTTTTGGGCAGTGATCCATGACCACCGTCAGGCCCGCGGCCTCGGCCCTGGCGGCCCCCTCCTGGTTGATCACCCCGATCTGCAGCCACACCACCGGGATCTTCAGATCTATGGCCTGGTCAATCACGGGGTCGGTGCGTTCGGGGGCCAGGAACAGGTCGACCATATCCACCGGTTCCGACAGTTCCGGCAGATTCCCGTACACGGTTTCACCCAGCAGTTGTTGGCCAGCCAGGCGAGGGTTCACCGGAATGACCCGGTAACCCTGGTTCTGGAGGTAGGCCATGACGTCATGGGAGGGCCGGTGGGTTTTCTCACTGGCACCCACCAGGGCGATGGTCTTGACGGAGCTCAGGATCTGGCGGAGCTGTTCAGGCGCGTCAGTCGGCATGGCGGAGAGTGGCTCCAGTTCAGGGACGATGCGCTTCCAGGCAAACGGAAACGGACTGCGCGAACCTTAACGCGTGGGGCTTGTCGATTTCCACCTGCGCCCATTGCACGGCCTCATGTTCCATGACAATGGTCAGCACCTCATGTGTGAGGCGCTCGAGGAGGGCAAAGCGGTTGCCGTCCACATGCTGGATGATCTGCTTGGTGATGGTGCGGTAGTTGAGGGCGGCCGAGATCTCGTTTTCATTGATGGCCGCTGTTGCGTCATAGGTCAGGCGTATGTTGATCAGAACGTCCTGCTTGTTATTGATCTCCTCTTCCTTGATGCCAATGTAGGCTCGGAGCAGCAGATCCTTGATCCGCACTGTTGCCTGTCGATTCCCGCTAACCTCTGTCATGCCGCTTTCCTCCGGGAGCTGATTGATCAGCGGTGGCCGCCGATCAGGTTCAGAAACTCGGTACGCGTCGCCTGGGATTTACGGAACTGACCCAGCATCATCGAGGTTTTCATCCGCGAGTTCTGCTTTTCGACACCCCGCATCATCATGCACATGTGCTGGGCTTCGATGACCACGGCCACGCCCTTGGCGTTGGTCACACTTTCGATGGCCTCGGCTATCTGGCGGGTCAGGTTTTCCTGGATCTGCAGGCGACGGGCGTACATGTCGACGATGCGAGCAAACTTGGACAGCCCAAGAACCCGGCCCTGGGGCAGGTAGGCAATGTGACATTTGCCAATGAACGGCAGCATGTGGTGCTCGCACATGCTGTACAGTTCGATGTCCTGAACCACCACCATCTCGTCCATCGCGGACTCGAACACGGCGTTGTTGACCAGGTCGCCGAGATCTTGTTGGTAACCTCGGGTCAGGAACTGCATGGCTTTGGCGGCCCGCATGGGCGTGTCCTGCAGACCTTCGCGGTCAGGGTCTTCACCCAGCCCGCTGATAATGGCCCGGTAGTGCCCCGAAAGGTCGTCTAGGAGTTTGGTCATAATCTTGTCCGGTTAGCTGAATCTGTAGAGGGCCAAAGCTTAAGGCAATTTGCCCGGCATCGCATCTCCAGGATGTACGGGCAGCTTGCAGAAAAAGACCACTGTGACTGCGGTGCCGGGGTAACCGAGCGCTCGGGCTATGGCAGCCTGCACCGGTTTGTTCTACAGTTTCAGCCTGTGTCGAATCGCTGGGAACAACGCATGGAACAGGTGATACCCAATGTCAGTGGTGCGGCCGCCGCGGGGCGTCAGGCCGACACCCTGGAAGGGTGGCAGCACGGAGGCAAATGGTTCAGCTACGAGGGCCACGCTATTTTCAGTCGCATGGCGGGACGGGGCGAGCCACTGGTTCTGATTCACGGTTACCCCACGGCCAGTTGGGACTGGAATCGACTGTGGCCGATGCTGGTGCCGCACCACAACGTGCTGACCCTGGACATGCTGGGCTTTGGGTTTTCCGACAAACCGGCCGACTATCCCTACAGCATCCAGGACCAGGCCGACCTGTTCCAGGGCTGGATCGAACAGCTGGGGCTGTCGTCGGTGCACCTGCTGGCTCACGATTACGGTTGCAGCGTGGCCCAGGAGCTGATGGCCCGGGAGCAGGAAGCGAGCCTGCCATTCCGGATCCGCAGCGTGTGTTTTCTCAACGGTGCGCTTTTCCCCGAGGTACACAACCCTTTGCTGATCCAGAAGCTGTTGCGCAGTCCTCTTGGAGGACTGATCAGCCGGGGCCTGAGCAGGCGCAGCTTCGAGCGCAATTTCCGGCGCCTGTTCGGGACCCATAATCCTCCGGATCGCCAGGACATGGAGGATTTCTGGTACCTGCTCACCTATAACAACGGGCGGGGCATTCTGCATCGCCTGATTCAGTTCATGGAGGAGCGCCGTTGCCACCGCAATCGTTGGGTCTCGGCAGTGCAGAAGGCGGACCAGCCACTGCGACTGATTTCAGGCACCGCCGACCCGGTCTCGGGCGCAGCCATGGCCCGCCGGTATCGGGAGCTGGTGGCCGACCCCGACGTGGTGTGCCTGCGTAATGTCGGCCACTACCCCCACCTCGAAAGTCCCTGGGATGTGTTCAGCGCTTACCGGGACTTTCGCCAGAGCGCCGCGGGCGACTAAGCCGGATCAAGGTATCAGCGCTAGGCGGAGTCTGCTTCATCAATTGCCCCCCGACCGATCACCGGGAGCGGTCGGGCCGCATTGACCACCTGATTGCGGCCCTGGGATTTTGCCTGGTACAGGGCCTGATCGGCGCGGTTAAGCCAAACCGACCAGGTCTCCCCCTTGCTGACTTCCGCCACACTGGCGCTGGCGGTGACCTTGATGTCCTCCAGGAACGGCCGGGCACTGATACTGGTCAATAGCTGGTGGGCGAGGGCGTCGGCATCTTTCTGTCGGGTTTCCGGCAGTACCAGCATGAACTCCTCACCGCCAATCCGGAACAGTTGGTCGCTTTCCCTGAGACGTTTACGGAGTCTCAAGGCCAGTTCCCGGAGTACTCGGTCGCCGGCCAGGTGGCCCCACTGGTCGTTGATGGTCTTGAAATAGTCCAGGTCCAGCAGCACCAGGCTCGAGACCCGCTCATACCGTTCCCGCATCTGGATCTGGCCATTGAGGATATCGGCCAGTTGGGACCGGTTCAGGCAGCCGGTCAGGGGGTCGGTGGTAGCCAGCCGGGTCAGTTCATGCTGGAGCTTGCCCACCAGCCAGGCGAAGATCATGGCAAACAGGCAGGTCAGGCCGAGGGAAAAGGTGATGCGCCAGAAATCCGCCTCGGGAAAGCGAAGAAAAGAAACCACCGCCATGATCACCACAAACACACTGTTGCTGGCGATGGCCTCACGCAGGGGCAGGAGGAAAAACAGTGCAGTCGCTGCCGGGTAAGCCCAGTAAAGACCGGCATGGCCGTTAATGTGTGTGGAGTAGGCGGCGCTCACGACGGCGAGCAGCGGAAACAGTCGGCCTTTGAGGAAATAGGTGCCCCGTAGCTTCAGGAAGGCAATAACCAGCAGGGCGTTGACGCAGAACAGCACGAGGATGGCAGACAGCAGGTAGTGCGACTGCTGCCACTGCACCATCACCAGCGGTGCAACGGCAACAAAGGCCCAGAAGTGCAGGTGGTATACCAACTGCCGTTTGAAACCGAGTACCGCCAGGGTTGGATTGGCGGCCAGGGAATCGGGGGGTACAGAGAATTTCACAGCTTACTCCTGCTGTCTGGTTCTTGAGAGCCCGCATCCGTTGTCGGGCCGGTCCTTGATTCTGCCAGAGCCATGTTCTTACTGAAGCAGATAGCGCCATTTATGGCCACCATTAGTTTTGTTCAGTTGGCCGGCGGATGTCCACTTGGTTAAACTTTGCGGGAAACTTTCAGGGAGCAACTCCAGGGACCCAGCCAATGACCGCTATCCAGACCCGTGAACCGGCACTGACCATACGCGCAGGCAGGCGCGCGCTGCAGCGACTCAGGGACAAGCCGCTGTCGGCAGAAGATGTTCACGTTATACCCGGCGCCGCGGGCGGTCCCAAAGCGCTCGGTATCAGCGGCCTCGACAAGGCCATTTTCGGTGACTGGCTGCCCAAGGTACCCCAGGAGCGTTCCCTGATCGGCTCCTCCATCGGGAGCTGGCGTTTTGCCGCCATCGCCTCTTCAGACGATCCCCGGGCGCAACTCGCCCGGCTTGCCGAACTGTACACCATGCAGCGCTTTGCCAAGGGCGTCAGCGCGGCCGAGGTCAGCCGCAAAAGCGTGCTGTTCCTTGAGGAACTATTGGGTGGCCGGGAACAGGCTATCCTCAACCATCCATGGTACCGGCTGAACATTGTGGTGGTACGCAGCCTGGGAATGCTTTCAGAGGACACCCGAGGCCGGCTCGGCCTCGGCCTGATGCGTGCCATCAGTGCCAACATGGTCAGCCGTCGGCACCTTGGCCGGTTCATGGAGCGAGGCATCATTCATGATGCCCGTTTGAAGGCGCCGGTTGCCAAGCTGGTGGACTTTCCCAGCCACGAAGTGGCTCTGACACCGGACAACTTGCTGCCCGCGCTGCTGGCATCGGCGTCCATTCCTCTGGTGATGTCGGGTGTGCGCAACATCCCCGGGGCACCGGAGGGCGTCTACCGTGATGGCGGGCTTCTGGACTACCACCTGGACCTCCCCTACCAGCAGCCCGGGGTAGTGCTGTATCCCCACTTTACCGATCGCGTGGTGCCCGGATGGTTCGACAAGTCTTTGCCCTGGCGGCGCGGTGATGCCACCCGGTTGCAGGATGTGTTGCTGGTTGCGCCGTCCAAGTCTTACCTTGAGTCTCTGCCCGATCGCAAGCTGCCGGATCGCAAGGATTTTGAGCGTTACGCGGGCGATGACGCCGGCCGGGAACGGGCCTGGAAACAGGCCATTGCCGAAAGTGACCGGCTGGGGGACGAGTTCATGGAGCTGGTGGAGAGCGGGCGTATTTGTGAGTTTGCGCAACCTCTTTGAGCTTGCATTGGTGTTGTCCGTGAATGCTTTTGTTACTCTTACTATCCTTCAGGAATGGTATTTAATTCGGGTTTCAGGAACGAAACGCTGCATAGGAAGCGGACTGCGCAGGAAGTAGTCTGGATGAACAGGGAAAGGTTTAAGGTTTTAGTCGGCTTGTCGGCCTCGTTTTCTGGAATTGCCCGGGTGCTCTGGCCCGCGTTCTATCCCCCCCCCCCCCCCCCCCCGGTTTTTGGAAACATGGTAAGAGTCTATGTTGATCACTGATACCTACAGAATATTCAATTCCAGGGGTGGTGTGGTTAACATCGACCGAGCCATTTACCCGAGGCTTTGGTATTTTATCGCCGCTTCAGTGATCTTTTCGCCATTGGTCTTGTATCTGTGGAATGCTCCGCAGTGGGAGATCTGGCTCAAGTTTTTTGCCGCTGCGGATTTACTTGTCTTCTACGCTATCGCCCATCTGCTTATCCCGGATAAATTGATTACTTTGGAGGAAGATGGCTTAAAGTTCGTTCTCAGGGGTTCCTGGTGGTTTAAATATCGGGGTGAAGAGTACTATTCCCTCGGCTCCTCCAAAGTGCTTAAAGGTGTTATGTCGGACGGCGCGCCATCCACTTACTACAGGTTGGAGATCAGGACTGACGACGGGTTGAGGTTTTTTATGGGAATAGACAGCAGTGGTAGCAAGAAGCCTAAAGAATTAGAAAAGCTGGGCTTACTATTAGAAAACGCAACCAATGGCCGGCTAAAACATAAGAAAAGTTATTGGACGAAATAGCCTTGGCGATCGGCATCCATCCTCTTCTGCTGTCCCGCCTGAGCACGGGGTCTGGTACTTTAAGTATGGGCTCTACTAGTGACGGCAGTGATAGGTATACACCGGGGTTGCCCCATGAGGCCTTTGAACAGGAAAGGGAGAATTACGAATGTCGGAAGCAAGACCAGTGGTTGCCAGAATCACCCCCTATTCTGTGCTGTTGGAGGCCGGTAAGCACTATCTCTGGTGCGCGTGTGGCCGAAGCGCAAACCAGCCATTCTGTGACGGCTCCCACCGGGGCACCGGCATTACTCCGGTGTCGTTCGAGGCCGAGAAAAAGGAGTGGGTCTGGTTTTGCGGCTGCAAGCAAACGGACCACGCGCCTTTGTGTGACGGTAGCCACAAGAATCTGGCGTGAATCACCCGGGTTACGCCAGCGGCGGGTGGGCCACGTGATGGAGTGTGCTGACCCGATAGCCCGACAGGCCGTGAACCGTGTCTTTCAGGGCTCTGACCCGAAGCACCACCGGCACCCGGTTTTCCTGATCGTGGTGCAACAGGGGTAGATCAACCCGCTCGATGGCGTTGTCGCGTCTTGCCGCCGCCAGGGCCTGGCGGAAGTGGGCCTGGGACTCCGGCGCCACCAGCGCTTCCATGGCCTGTCCCGCCAGGTCGGTCGGCGCCCGGTCCAGAAGGTCTGCGATCTGCGGCGATACGAATCCGATTCTTGCGTTCTCATCGAGCTCCCAGATCACCGCTCCGGACAGCGCCACCAGATCCCGGCTTCGCTGCTCACTGTCATTGAGTGCCTGTCGAAGAATTTGCTTTTCCACCTGCAGATTGGTGATCTGTTGATCGGCACCGGATTCCCGGTGCTCCAGATCATGGAGCTCCAGCGCCTGGCGATATAGCCGCCGATTCAGCACCAGCGCCAGACCGGCGGCCGCCAGGCTCAGGGTTCCGCCGACCAGCCAGATGGTCTGTCGGGCATTCTCGGCCGGATTTTCCAGGGCAGCGGGGGCAGGCAGGGTAGTGACCATCCATTGCTCGCCGAGCGCGTTAACTTCGGTGCGCAGAGCCCGGGTCGGATCCAGAGTACCGTCGATTCCGATTTCCAGTAGCGGCTCTTTGGTGTGCCGCTCCAGGGTATCAATGCGCAGGCCCAGGGTTTCGGGCAATGCGCCCTCGAACAGGCCCACAAGCCAGTGTGACGCGGGCTGTCCGGCGCGGGCGGCCTCGGGCGTGTGGATGAGCAGATGATTGACCAGCGCCTGGTGCTGGGCATAAAAGCGGATTTCGGCCGTGGCAGTGGTGCGTTGGGCATCAAGGTGAGCGGCCAGTGCAGTCACCATCAGGCCGGCAGTGAGCAGGAGCAGGGGTACCCACAGCCCCGGCCAGACGACCGGTTTGCGACGTTCCGTGGCCTCTGAGCGTTCCATGGCAGCTATCCTGTGCGGCGGGGTCATGTACCCGGTATCACCAGCATTGTCTCGCTACTACTCTAGCCCAGCCGGGGCGAACAGGGAAAGGCTCAGCTCTGGCTCCGGCCGGCACTGCCGTATACCAGCAGAAACACCGAGAAGGCAGTGACCACGACCGACGGCCCGGCGGGGGTGTCCAGATGCCAGGACAGGGTGAGCCCGCCAGACACCGCGATAAAGCCGAAGGCCACTGCCAGGGCCACCATGATCTCCGGGTTGCCGGCCAGTCGCCGTGCCGTGGCGGCGGGGATGATCAACAGGGCCGTGATCAGCAGTACCCCGACAATCTTCATGGCCACGGCGATCACCAGCGAGAACATCAGCATCAGCACCAGTCGCAGGCGTTCCACCGCGAGCCCCTCGACCCGGGCCAGTTCCTCGTGGATGGTGGCCATCAACAGGCCGCGCCAGAGCACGGCGAGCAGGGCCAGGATCAGCGCCGCGCCTCCATAGATCCAGAGAAGGTCCTCCCGGCTCATGGCCAGCAGGTCTCCGAACAGCAGACCGGTGAGGTCCACCCGGATGTCCGGCATGAAACTGAGGGTGACCAGACCTATGGCCAGGGCGCTGTGGGCCATGATGCCCAGCAGGGTGTCCGTAGCCAGGGTACGGATGCGGGACAGCAGTACCAGAGCCATGGCCAGCACCACGCAGACAATGATCACTCCCAGGTTCAGTGGCAAGCTGATCAGGAAGCTCAGCGCAATGCCCAGCAGCGCCGAATGCGCAAGGGTGTCGCCGAAATAGGCCATACGGCGCCAGACCACGAAACAGCCAAGGGGGCCTGCCACCAGGGCGACCCCGAGGCCCCCGATCAGCGCACGCCAGAAGAAATCATCGAGCACGGTATCAATGGTGGGCATGGTCACACCCCTGGTGCTCGCCGTCCCGGCCGCGGGTGTCGCCATGCACCACGTTACCGTGCAGATCGTGGCGATGGTTGTGGCGGTGATGGTACACCGCGAGGGATTCCGCCACCGGCCGTCCGAACGTCTCGATAAAGGCCGGATCGTGGGAAATGTCCTCGGGAAAGCCGCTGCAGCAGATGTGCTGGTTCAGGCAGATCACCTTATCAGTGGCAGCCATCACCAGGTGGAGATCGTGGGAAATCATGATCACGCCGCAATTCAGCTCATCCCGCAGTTGCCGGATCAGGTTATACAGGGAGGCCTGACCATTGATATCAACACCCTGAGCCGGCTCATCCAGCACCAGAAGGTCCGGCTGGCGTGCCAGGGCCCGGGCCAGCAGAAGCCGTTGTTTCTCGCCCCCTGACAGGTGGTGCACTGAGGCGTGCAGCAGGTGACCGACGCCGGTTTTCTCGAGGGCCGCCTCGCAGCGAGACCGGGGTTGACCGCTGAGCAGCATGAAACGCCTTACGCTCAATGGCAGCGTGGCTTCGAGGGTCAGATGCTGGGGCACGTAGCCAACCACCAGGTTGCGGGCCAGCGAGACCTGTCCGGAGGTCACGCTCTGGAGTCCGAGCACTGCCTTGATCAATGTGGTCTTGCCAGCACCGTTAGGGCCGATGATGGTGATGATGTCGCCCCGATGCACCGTAAGATTGACCCGTTCCACCACGGGTCGGGTGTCGAACTGCACGCTGACATTCTGCAAGCGGACCAGCGGGTCACTCATGGCCTGGCTCCGTCTGGCACCGGGGGCACAGACCGGCAATCTCGAGCGTGGTGTTCTCGGCCTGGAATCCTTCACTGGTCGCGGCCCGGCGCACTTCGGTGGACACCGAGGGAGCCGTGAGCTCAAGCACGTTGCCGCAGGCGCGGCAGATCAGGAACATGCCGGTATGGGACTGGCCAGCGTGAGTACAGCCAATGAACGCATTCAGTGAGGCGATACGGTGGACCAGGCCGTGCTGTTGCAGGAAATCCAGGGCCCGGTAGACCGTCGGTGGCGCTGCGTTGTGGCCATCGGAGGCCAGTTCGGCGAGTACGTCGTAGGCGCCGAGAGGTTTGTGGGACTGCCAGATGAGTTCCAATACCCGTTCCCGGATGGGCGTCAGGCGGGCGTTCTGCCGCTGGCAGATTCGACGGGCATCGCCCAGAGCCTGGCTGACGCAGGCATCGTGATTATGTGGCCGATAGGGAATGGCTCGCGCAGGCATGGCAGGCACCCTGAAAAATTTGAAACATTATAACATTTTCAGGCTGGCCTGCCAGGGTGCCCGGATCCCCGGGCGGGCACGAAGGGGTCAGTGACGGGTCTGAAGGACCAGGGATTCCAGAAACTCCAGGTTGGGTATCCAGGCCTGCTCGCCCTCGATCTCAACCTGCATCAGGTCGGCCGGGCCGGGCTCCCCGTCCAGTTTACGAACCTGGTCCTCGGTCAGGCGCGCCTGGCTGGGAATGCCCTGGGTGACCAGGGCCATGAACGGAATCTCCTGGTGATGCTCACCGATGGTGTTGAGAACCACGATCCGCCCGCGGTTGTCTCCGGGTACCGTCAGGGCCGCGCCGTTGGCGGCGTCGTAGGAAATTACGGGTAACTGCAAACCGCGCCAGTCCAGATAGCCCACCAGCCATTCCGGGCTGTTGGTGCCGGCGTCGGAGCTGGCGTAGTCGACCACCTCAGCGATCGAGACGTTGGGCAGCAACAGTTGGCGACCGCTCATGGGGATTATGACGCAGGAGAGGGTTTGACTGTTGTCGTTCATGGCGTGTGTCCTCAGGCGGAGTCCCGTTTCTGCCGGCTTTTCAGCAGGCAGGATTCTTCAATGGTTTTTACCAGTTCCCGGGCCAGTTGCTCGGGGGTGCCGCAGAAGCCGCTGCAGCCGGTTGCCGCCACGGAGTCCGGCATGGAACTGTTGCCGCAGCTGGTGCTTTCCTGCACCCAGACACGGCTGCCGTAGGCTTTCAGGAGCGGCGCCGCAATGGCACCGTCGTTGCCCATGCCGGAGAACACGATGGCATGACAGCGGGGGCCGTAATGGTCGGCAACGTTCAACAGCACCTGATCGATGGACGGCCCATAGGGCCCCGGCCAGGGCTTGCTGAGCTCGGTGAGGGCGCCCTGTTCGTTGAGCTGCCACTCGTGTTCGACCGGCATCAGCACCACATCGCCATTCTTGACCCGATAGCCTTCCTCGGCCTTTTGCAGCCGGTAATGGGCGTGACGACCTAGCACCCGAGTCAACACCTCTGTGAAGTTGCCATCAATGTGCTGGGCGTAGATAAAGCCCACCGGCAGTCCGGCTGGCAAGTGGTCGAGAAACGTCTTGACCGCCGCTGGTCCCCCGAGAGAGGCACCCAGAATCCAGACCTCTTCGGCAATGGAGCCGGGTACTGCCGGCGTGATCCAGCGGGGCAGTTCCGGCGAGCGAGGAACCGCCGGAGCATTGTCCTCGAGCTGTTCGAGGCTCGCCTCGGAATCCAGTTGCTCAAGGTGCCCCAACTGCTGTTCCAGTTTACCCAGCAGTCGGCGCTCCCAGCGGAAATATTCGGTGCTTCCCGGCTTTGGCGCTTCGTCCAGCCCGAACAGCACCGGCGCCTCGGTATTTTCCAGCAGGTGGTCAAACAGCTGGGGATGGTCGGCTTCATCCTCCAGTGTCACCAGCCAGAGCCCGGCCTCCGGAAAGGTCGGATAGCCCAATAGCCGGTCCGGGTTGCCTGAAAAACAGACCTCCAGGCCAAACCTGGCTGCGGCGGCCTGCAGCCGGTGCCTCTGCAGGACCATGTCGGAGACGATTCCAACCTGTGGCCGGCCTGTATCGCCGGTCATCACTGTCGTCCGGTCAGCCGCTCGATGGTCTCAAGCAGCTCGGTTTCCTGGAATGGCTTGCCGAGGTACTCGTTGACCCCAATGGCCAGCGCCCGCTCCCGGTGCTTCTCGCCTGTCCGGGAAGTGATCATACAGATCGGGGTTTCCTTCAGGTTGTCGTCGTGGCGAACAAAGCTGGCGACCTCGAAACCGTCCATTCTGGGCATCTCGATGTCCAGCAGGATGATGTCCGGCTTGTGGTCCTGCAGCTGGGCCACGGCGTCCAGGCCGTCTTTGGCGGTGATGACTTCCATACCGTTCCGCTCAAGCAGCCGTGAGGTGACCTTCCGGACCGTAACCGAATCGTCCACCACCATCACCACCGTGGCCTGCTCCTCGAAGCGGGCCGACTCGCGGGCCTTCTCGAGGTTGGCCAGACGCTGGCGCTCGGACAGTATGTCGGACCGGATCATCGCCGGCAGGTCGAGAATCACCACCACGTTGCCGTCACCGAGGATGGTGGCACCGGAAA
The DNA here is from genome assembly GCF_900115175.1 of Marinobacter gudaonensis. Classification (NCBI taxonomy): domain Bacteria; kingdom Pseudomonadati; phylum Pseudomonadota; class Gammaproteobacteria; order Pseudomonadales; family Marinobacteraceae; genus Marinobacter; species Marinobacter gudaonensis. The sequence continues at coordinate 2,121,751 of NZ_FOYV01000001.1, read as the reverse complement.
CCCCGCGCACCGAGCTGAACTGCGGGCCAAGGGATTTAACCACGATTTCCCGGCTGCCCATCAGGTTGTCCACCTGCAGGGCCATGGGCTGTTCGGCACCGCGCACCAGAATCACCGGCAGCGGCAGGGCCTGGCCCTGGAGTTTCGGGTGGTGGTCGCTGTTCAGCAGGCTGCCCAGGTACTGCAGGCGATATTCCTGGCCTGCGTATTCATACAGGGGCGCATCCGGCTTGTAGTACTCCTCGAGCTCGTAGGTGCTGACCCGGACGATACCCTCGATGGTGTTCAGCGGGATGGCGTAGAAGTCTTCACCGGTGGACACCATCAACGCCCGGTTTACCGACACCGTGAACGGCAGGCGCACGGTGAAGGTGGTACCGCGGCCAACGGCCGAGTCAATATCGAGGCTGCCGCCGAGCTGCTTGATCTCGCTGGCAACCACGTCCATGCCCACGCCGCGTCCGGAAATCTGCGTTACCTGTTGGGCGGTCGAGAAACCGGGCTGGAGGATGAACTGGAGAATCTCCCGTTCGGTGAGGTCCTCGTCTTCCCGAAGCAGGCCCTGACGGATCGCCTTATCGCGGATTACCGAAGACGGGATGCCGGCGCCGTCGTCGATCATGCGAAGTACCACGTCGCCGCCTTCACGGGTCAGCGACAGGGTCACTTCACCGGTTTCCGGTTTGCCCGCTTTCTTGCGGTTTTCCGGGCTCTCGATGCCATGGTCGAGCGCGTTCCGGAGCATATGCTCCAGGGGCGCAATCATGCGCTCCAGAATGTTCCGGTCCATCTCGCCTTCGGCGTTGCGAACGTCGAAATCGACTTTCTTGCCCAGCTCCCCGCTGATCTGGCGAACGATCCGGCGCAGGCGCGGCACCATGGAGGCAAACGGAATCATCCGGGTCTTCATCAGACCTTCCTGGAGTTCCGTGTTGATCCGTGACTGCTGTACCAGCAGGGTTTCGGTGTCCCGTACCCGATCGGACAGGGTTTCCCGCAGGTCCGCAAGGTCCGAGGAGGATTCCGTCAGGGCCCGGGACAGCTGCTGGATGGACGAGTAGCGGTCCATTTCCAGGGGGTCGAAGTCGTCGCCGTAGTCAGGGCCGTGTTCTTTTTCGGCACTGAACAGGATCTGGGCCTCGGTTTCGATCTCCATCCGACGCAGCTGCTCGCGCAGACGCTCAATGGTGGCGGCCATTTCATCCAGAGTATGACCAAAATCGCTGGTCTGCTGCTCCAGCCGGCCCCGGGTGATACTGGTTTCACCGGCCAGGTTGACCAGCTCATCCAGCAGGGGGGCCGATACCCGGATGGTTTCCTGGGCCGCGCGCTGTGCCTCTGCGGCCTGTTTGCGGGCCCTTGCCGGAGACTTGCCGGGCTTCGGCGCCGGTTCGGCGGGTTTTTCAGCACGGGCCGGGGCTGCAGGTGGTTCCGGCTTTTTCGGCTCGGGTTCGGTCGGAGCCGGTGTGCTCGGTTCCGCCGGCGCCGCAGCGGGCATGGCGGAGCCGGTTTCATAGCTTTTGCGGATCTCGGCCACAAGGGCAATGATGGCGTCGTGATCTTCGGTAATGGCCTGCCACTGGGCCTCGTCCGGGGCATTACCGCCAAGGTCAATCAGGCGTGTCTCGAAAGCGTGGGCTTTATCCCCGAGCTGGGTCAGCTGGGACAGACGGGCGCCGCCCTTGAGCGTATGCAGTGCCCGCTGGGCTTCCTGATTGAAGCTGTGGTTGGCCGGCTCTTTGCGCCAGTCATCGAGCAGTTGCTCGAGCTGATCCATGATTTCACCGGCTTCCTCCAGGAAGATTTCCAGCACTTCCGGATCGATGGTTTCCTGGCTGGCCTCCGCCGACTCGGGCTCGGCACCGTCGGTGTCGCTGGCTTCGTGGACCGCCTGAAGTTCCGCAACCAGTTTCCCGTCGGGTGCCGGCTTATTGCCCTCTTCGATGCTGTCGAGCATGGCCTTGAGGCTGGTCAGTGCCCGCTCACTCAGGCTGAACAGGGTTTGCTGGTTGTTGGACCCGGAAATGAGGGGATCCAGGGCATCGGACCAGGCCTCGGCCAGGTCTGCCACCGGGTCAATATCGGACAGCCGCGCACCGCCCTTCAGCGTGTGCAGTTCCTGTTGCAGCTGGGCGACACCGGTGAGCTCATCCGGCTCTTCCCGCCACTGGTCCAGGCATTCGGTGATGGCGTCATGGATCTCCAGGCCCTCGTCCAGGAAGATGCCGATGAGGTCCTCGTCGCTGGCCTGGGCCAGGGTGTCGCTGAGGCTGGTGGTGTCCTCCGGCTGTTCGCTTTCGGGGGCTTCCGTTTCCGGTTCCTGCTCCGGCTCGGCTACGAGCGATGCGTCATCGGTGGGAGCGGATTCGCCCCGGAGGATCGCCTTAACCCGGGCAACCAGCTCGTCTGCCGGCGGGCAGGGTTTATGAGTTGCCACCTGTTCCACCATCTGCGCCAGCCGGTCGTGACAGGCAAACAGCAGGTCGTTCATGGAGTCACTGGCTTCCAGCTGACCCTCGGCGACTTTCTCGAACAGATCCTCGAGTACATGGGTGAGGTCGCCGATGGCCTCGACTCCGGCCATCCTGGCGCCCCCCTTGAGGGTATGCACATCGCGCTGGAGTTCGGCGGCCACGGCCCGGTCGGAAGGGTCTTCGGTCCAGGTATGCAGCGCGCTGCCGGTGGAATTGATCAGGTCGTAGGCTTCTTCCAGGAAGATACCCACCAGTTCCGGATCCAGGTGAGAGAGGTCGGCAACGCCGTCTTCGGCCCCGGCTGTGCCATCGCTGCCGGTCTCCGCCGGCGCTTGGGTGTCGGTGGTATCTTCATCCACGTCTGGTAGCGGCACCTGGTCCTCGGCGACGCCTTCGGGCTCCGACTGCTCGTCTTCCGGTACCGACGTGACCGGTCGGCTGCCGGTGGCGCTATCCATATAGGCGCGGATTTCACTGATCAGGTCCGGGGCCGGGCGGGGCGCTTCCCGGGCTTCCAGGTTTTCCACCATGCCGGCCAGCCGGTCGTGGCACCGGAACAGCAGGTCGGACAGTTCATCGTTAACGGACAGCCGCTGCTCGGTCAGCCCCTCGAACAGGTTCTCCAGTTCATGGGACAGGTCACCGACCGCAGGAATGTCGGCCAGGCGCGCACCACCCTTGAGGGTGTGCAGGTCTCGCTGGAGCAAACGGAGGATGTCGAGATTGCCGGTATTCTCGCTCCAGCTCTGAAGCGCTTCGGCGGTGCTGTCGATCAGGTCGCGGGCCTCTTCGAGGAAGATCTCGGCGAGTTCCTCGTCCATGTCGTCGTCAGACTCGGACGTTTCGGGGAGCGGTGGCTGTTCCAGCGATTCGGTATCCGGATCGGGCGGTGAGAGAGCCTGTTCGTCCTGGTCGAAGCTGAGATCGATTTCCTCAAGGTCGCCGGTGAATTCCTGCTCGAACGCATCCGGCACCGTGTCGGCCTCGGGCGAGGGCGTCTGGCGCAGGGCCTCCAGCGCGGCCACCATGTCTTCACTGGATTCGGTGGCAAGTCCTGCAGCCACCTGATCCATCATATTGATCAGCTGTTCCTGGGCGGCCCTTACCGTGTCGAAAAAGTCCTCGTCAGCGGTGACGGTCTCGGCAGCCACGCCGTTATAGGTATCCTTGAGCGCTGCTGACAGCGCTGCAACGTCGCTCAGGCCGGCATCGGACGCACCGACGGTCAACTGTTCAAGTTCCGAGCGCAGCTGGTCCAGGGCGGCAATTTCCTCCGGGTTAGCGGCCCACTGATCGAGAATGCGGTCAGCATCCAGGACGATGTCGAGGCCTTCGTTCAGGAACAACTGAACCAGGCGGGAGGGCGCCTCCGGTGCATGGGTTTGCTCGGTCTCGACATTGTGGCCACGGAAGGTTTCCTGGCGCAGCTGGTCGAGGCTGTCCAGGAAGGCATCGGTACCTGGCAGCGGCGATTGGGGGTTTTTTCGAATCTGGGCCAGGCCCTGGGTCAGAAAGTCGCAGGCGGACTCGATCAGGGCCAGTACTTCGCGGGTTGCCCGTTTGTTCTGGGCCCGGGATTCCTTGACGAAACGTTCAAGCGGTGTGATCACCGCGGCAATCGGAGCGATGCCCGCCGTGTGGGCACTGCCCTTGAGCGTGTGAAGTGCCCTGGAGAGATCGTCTGTGTAGGCTACCGACGTCTTGTCGCCGGCGGCAGCCAGAAAGTCCTTCAGGGTTTGCAGGTGGGTTTCCGTCTCACTCTCGAATATGTCGAGCAGCAAGGGATCAACCACGTCCTCGTCAGAAGGTTCGGTTTCGGTCGCGTCGGAAACGGCCGGTTCTTCGGCCTGGCTTTCCGTGCTGTCCGCCTCGGCGGCCGGCATGGTGCTGGCATCCGGGATTTCGCCGTTGGCCAGGGCATTGGCACGGGCCTCCAGGTTGGAGGTGTCCACCGAAGGCGCACGGCGCTGCTCGAAATCCTCAACCAGTGCGGGCAGGTCGGCGGTGACATCTTTCAGCAGAACAGCGATGTCGTCGTTCATGAAGATGCTGCCGTCGATCACCCGGTTCAGCATGTTCTCAACGGACCAGGCCAGTTCGCCGACCACCAGGGCTCCGACCATGCGACCACTGCCCTTGAGGGTGTGGAATGCCCGCCGTACCTCGGACAGGGCGCTGCGGTCGTCATGTTGACGCAGGAGCATGGGCAGGTATTCGCGAATGGTCTCCAGTACCTCGCCGGCCTCTTCCACGAAGATTTCCAGGATCTCGTCGTCGATCAGGTCGTCTTCGTCGGCGGTTTCGGAAGCGTGCGTTTCCACCGCGGGCTCGGGCGAAGCATCCTCAACCTGCTGGTCTGTCGAAGGCGCGCTCGCCGGTTCCGCCGCTGCCGTCGGCTCGCCCTCGGCACGGCGGGTGGTGGCCATGGCTTCGGCGCGGCTGATCAGGGCACTCACGTCGCCAGCGGTCTGGCCTTCCTTGAACTCGCGAATCAGCGAGGGAATGCGGGCGTTGACTTCGTCCACCAGGGTGAACATGTCGTCGGTGGGGCGCACCGTCTGATCAATGACGCGATTGAGCAGGTTCTCCACCGACCAGGCCAGTTCACCAATACTGGTGGCGCCCACCAGCCGGCCGCTGCCCTTGAGCGTATGGAAGGCCCGACGAACTTCGGTCAGAGCCTCGCGGTCGTCGTGGTTCTGGCGCAGGCGCGGGTAAAACTCGTGGATGGTCTCCAGCACCTCTTCTGCTTCCTCGACAAAAATGCCAAGGATTTCATCGTCCAGAAGTTCGGCATCAGAGCCTTTGCCGGCGTCCTCCGGCATGGGCACGGGGGTTTCCGGCTGGTCTTCCGTTGCTTCTACAAGCGGAACGTCCTCGCTGGAAGTTTCGGTCCAGGTGGGCTCGGCACCAACCGGGAAACCAAGGCTGGCGAGACTGTCTTCGGCCACTCTGAGCACGGAGTCGTTCTCTCCGATGCCCTCGGCCAGGCGCTCCAGATAATATTCGATGCTGGTTACCGCATCGGCCAGGGTATCCAGTTGCTTCCAGTCGGGCACCTGACCACTGCTCAGCAGTACGTCGGTGATGTAGCGCTCGGCGGAAGCGAGCATGCTGGCCACCCGTTCCAGGGGTATCAGACTCAGGCCGCCGCGGATGCTGTGCAGCAGGCCGGGCACGTGCTCGATTTCGCGGGTGTCCCACTGGGAGGCAATGAAGTTCACAATCGCCGATTTGACCTGCTCCAGGGTGTTGCGGGATTCCCGCAGCAGAGCACTGCTGGCTTCGCCGAGTTCTCGCGAGCCAAGGTTCACCGTCGCATCCGTATCCGGCTGGGCGGTGTCCGGCTGGCCATCGCTCTCGAGGCCGGCCAGGCTGGCTTCGACGTAGAGCAGGGCGCCGGCGATATCCATCAGGGTACCGTCGTCGACGGGCTCTGTCTGGTCGCTGAGCTTCTGTACCAGTTCGACCTGCTCGGTCACTACCTTGCGGGGAATGCCCAGCCCCAGCACGGCCAGGGTGTTGGCCACCTGGCGCAGGCCGGGCAGCAGGTCTTCCAGTTCGCTGTTCTGGCGCAGTTCGGAGCGCACATAAAGATCAAGCTGATCTTTCAGTTTCGCCAACTCTTCGTTGAGGGCGCCGACCACGGAGTGGATGGCGTCCCGACCCGGGCCGGATACGCGGCTTCGGGCTGCATCCACGTCATCATCCGAGGGCAGGGCGCGACTCAGCTGGTACGCCTCCCTGAGCGCGCTGATGTGAGGCGTGTCCAGGTCTCGCGCCCGGGCGACGTAATACAGAAGATGTTTCAGCAGTGCTTCCGGCGCCGGTTGCAGCAGGATGTCGGCGTGCTCGTCAATGAGCCGTCGAATCTCGCTGTCCAGTTCCCGAAGCAGGGATTTGACGGCCGGGTTGACCGGATTGACGCGCCCCTGAAGGGACTCGACAAAGCCGCTGGCCGCTTTCCAGACTTCACCCCTTGGAGTCTTCTGGCACAGGCGTATCAGCCGCTGGATGACTTTCTGCATGTAGTCAAAGTGCGCATCCAGATCGGCTTCACGGATCACGCCGGCAAGAGCGAACTGGTACATCTGGCGCAGCTTGCGGATGTGGCCAAGCACGGTCGGATCCTGCAGGCGCTGGGAAACCTTGCCGCTTACCTTGATGCGGGCAGGTGCCAGATCCGGCTTGAACAGCGAGGTGTCAGAGAGCAGGGATTCACCACGGGCTGCCCGAAGGTCGTTCAGCAGGGGCAGCAGCACCATCGGGAAATCGTCCTGGCTGGTCCCGAGGTGCTCAAGATACTGGGGAAGCTGAAGAATGGCCTGCATGAGCACATTCACCGCCTCGTCGGTGTTGGCCACGGTCTCGTTCAGCACCGCCTGGGTCAGCTTCTCCATTTCCTCGGTGAGCAGCGCCGCCCCGAAGAGCTCAACCATCTGCAGGGTGCCGTGTACCTGATGGAGATAATTCAGGCAGAAGCGCAGGCGCGCAGTGTCGTCGCGATTCTCGACATACGCCTCCAGTGCATGCTGACCCTGGGTCAGCGTGTCCTGTATCTCTCCCCGAACCCAGTCGAGGGCGATGCTGTCATGGTGATTGCCCATAACCACTCCGGTTATTCTTCGTCAGTCTGGCGTTTGATCCACGCCAGCACATGTTCCGAGGGAACTCTCTGAAGGCCGGGTGGCTGCCAGTCGGTCAGCTCTCCCTGGCCCAGCACCAGCAACCCCCCGGGCGCCAGCCGCTCTGCAAGTCGCTTGACAATTTCCCGCCGGCGCCAACGACGGAAATAGATCAGCAGGTTCTGGCAGAAGATAATGTTCATGCCGTGCATCGGTGCCTTGTCGAGATCCAGTACATTGAGTCTGGTAAAGCACACTCGGTCACGGATGCTGTTCACAATTTCGACGGTATTCCGCTCGGCCGGGCGGAAGTACCGGGTTTTCATCTCTTCGTCCATGCCCAGCAGTTTGCGGGGATTGAACTGGCCGTTCCGGGCCTTCTCGATTGCAGGCTTGCTGATGTCCGAACCGGTGACGCCGAACAACGGCTGAAGCGCCAGCTGGTTCATGCACTCGTTCAGCACCATGGCCAGGGTGTAGGGCTCCTCGCCGGTCGAACAGCCGACACTCCAGGCCTCCAGCGGGCGTTTCCTTAACAGCTCCCTGGGCCGGGTAAGCACATAGTCCGCCACCAGTCGGAAGGCGTCCGGGTCCCGGAAGAACCGGGTTTCCTGAACCGTGAGCCTGTCCACCAGCGTGGCCCATTCCCGGATGGCGTCCGGTCCGGAGACTATCTGCTCGTAGTAGGCCTGGTAACTGCTGCAGCCGATTTCCCGCATCCGGATGCCAAGGTTGGTCTCCAGGAAGGAACGGCGCTCTGCCGGCAGGGTTATACCCGTCCGGTGCTCCAGCAGGGTTTGCCACTGGGTGAACTGCGCCTCATCCATGTCGGGGAGTCGGCGCAGTGACCAGATGCCCTCGGCAGGTGACAGGTTGTTATGCATGTGCGCCATAAACCGTCAACAGCCCTGGAGCGAAGATCAGCCCACCACCGGAACGTCGCTGTCTTCCTCTTCTTCCTGATCCGCCGCGTCCTCTTCTGGCAGGGTGAAGCCGGCAACGGAAGACCGCAGCTCGGACGCCATTTCTGCCAGGTTACCGATAGACTTCGCTGTCGCGTTGGTACCGGAGGAGGTCTGGGAGGTGATTTCCTGGATAACGTTCATGGTGTTGGAAATGTGCGCGGCAGAAGAAGACTGCTGGCGCGCGGCGTTGGAGATGTTCTGGATCAGTTCTGCCAGAGACATGGATACGTTCTCGATTTCCTCGAGCGCGATACCCGCGTCCTGGGCCAGACGGGCACCACGGACCACCTCGGCGGTGGTGTGTTCCATGGAGATAACGGCTTCGTTGGTGTCTGACTGGATCGTCTTAACCAGCGCTTCAATCTGCTTGGTTGCCGCAGAGGAACGTTCCGCCAGTCGCTGAACTTCGTCCGCAACCACCGCGAAGCCCCGGCCCGCGTCACCGGCCATGGAGGCCTGGATCGCGGCGTTCAGGGACAGGATGTTGGTCTGGTCGGCGATGTCATTGATCAGGGATACGATGTCACCGATTTCCTGGGACGATTCACCCAGTCGCTTGATCCGCTTGGACGTTTCCTGGATCTGCTCACGGATGTTGTCCATGCCACGGATGGTGTTCTGTACCACTTCCGCGCCTTTCTTCGCGATCGCAACCGAGCGCTCCGCAACCGCGGAGGATTCGGCGGCGTTGGAGGATACCTGGTCGATGGAAACCGCCATCTCGTTCACCGCGGCAGAGGCGCCGGCAATTTCCTGGGCCTGGTGCTCGGAGGCATCGGCCAGGTGCATGGCCGTGGCCTGGGTTTCCTGGGCCGCAGAAGCAACCCGTACCGCCGTACCCCGGATCGCCTGTACCAGCCCGCGCATCTGGTCGATCGCGTAGTTGATGGAGTCGGCGATGGCGCCGGTGAAGTCCTCGGTAACCGTGGCCTCGGTGGTCAGGTCACCGTCCGCCAGGTCGGCCAGTTCGTCCAGCAGTCGCAGGATCGCGTTCTGGTTCTGCTCGTTCTGCTCCTGGGTCGTGGCCAGGCGGGCCTGGGCTTCGCGATACAGGGCCAGACCGATGAACACAACGATGGCCACCATCGCAGCCAGGATGATGAAGGCGAGCGTCGGGCTGACCACGCGGGAGCCGGACTGGTTCCGGAAGTTTTCCGCCAGGTCAGACAGTTCGGAGAGCAGGATCTCGGAGTTCTGGAAGATATCACTGGCAGCGGTACGCACCTTGAAGAGGTCGGGAGAGGCTTCAAGAATTGCGTCTACGTTCTGGGAAACGAACTGGAACAGCTCATCAACGGCTTCCAGGCCGTAGATGGCGTCTTCGTCGTCAACCCGAGAAATACCCATGGCCGGGTTGCCATTGAGCTGGCCGTCGAGTACGCGGCCGAAGAGGTTGGCGTCGCGGCCGAAACGGTCGGCGGCGATAACGGCGTCTTCGTCACCGGAGAGTACGTTGTTAACCGAGCGCACAATCCGTTCTGCCAGCAGTGACTGGCGCTGGGCCAGGGCAATCTGCTCGGCCGGCGCGTTGTTGTCGAGCAGGATCTGTACGATGTCGTCGTACTCAACCTGCAGCTGGGGAATGGTTTCGTTGAGAGTCCGGGCGACCTCGTGCAGGCCAAGTACGGCATCCTGCGTGGAGAGGATGCTGTCGGCGTTCTCCCGCACCGTGTTCCAGGTGGCCTGTACGCCGCTTTCCTGGGCCATTTCACTGGGGGGCAGGCCGGTTTCCGGGTTACCTTCGGTGATGTTGGTCCAGAGCTGCTGGAATTCGTCCCGGGATCGCCGCAGCTGGTTGAAGGCCTCGGCGGTGCCGCCGGCCGCTTCCGTGGCGTTCTTCGCAATGGCCTGCGAGAGTACCCGCAGTTCCGCGGTCTGGGCGATGTATTCCTGATCGTTCTGGCTGTCCCGGTTGATAATAAACAGCACCACAACGAGCAGGATGGTGAGTGCGATCAGTGCGGCGATCAGGCCGGCAACCAGTTTGTTGCCTCCCTGTCCCATACTGAGTCTTCCGGCTCTGTTCTTCATCTTCTGGCTCCCGGCCTTTTCAATAAAATGGCAAGTTTGTTTTGTCGGGCTTCAGGCGGTCAGGGTGATGTTCCTGCCATTGTCACCACCCTTACCACTGGGCAACGTCCAGGAAGCGTTCGTCGTCGAGCAGGTCGACGGCCGAGAACACTTTCCAGACTTCCTCATTGCGTTCGTAACCGCCTGAGACAAACGGTCGAACGTTTTCAGGAACGCCGTCAGGCGAATCCTTGAAACTGTCAGTTGCGAAGTACTGCATGCCCAGAACGCTGTCCACGACCAGCCCGCTGAAAATGTCGCCCTGTTCAACAACGAGCACGCGCCGCTCCCGCTGGCTGCGGGAGGAACGGGGGATGTCGAAGAAGCTGGCAAGGTCGACCAGAGGCAGGAGGCGGCCGCGAACATTGGCCGCTCCGAGCAGAAACGGGCGTACCCCGGGAATGTGGGTAAAGCGGGGCACGTGGAGGATTTCAGTAACTTCGCCCATGGGAGCGACGTAGCGCTGGCCGGCGAGAATGAAACCAATGCCGTTCCAGAGCTCAACGGCTTCCTGTTGCTCCGGCAGGCCGGCGGCCATGGACCGGCTGCGCTCGGCGATATCCGTCAGAACGGCAAAAGGGGCGGCCTGGGCGGACATGCGTACTCCACGGTTGGGGATCAGGCAATCAGGCTGTTGATTGTTTTGATCAGGTCGTCTTCGTTAACCGGCTTGACCAGGTAACCCTTGGCGCCCTGGCGGGTACCCCATACCCGGTCTGTCTCCTGATCCTTGGTGGTAACAATGACCACGGGAATGGAGGCGGTTTCCGGTGCGCGGGTCAGCTGGCGGGTTGCCTGGAAGCCGTTCAGGCCGGGCATGACCACGTCCATCAGAACCAGGTCGGGTGTTTCTGCACGGGCCTTGGCAACACCGTCTGCGCCGTTGTCGGCGGTCAGCACCTCGTGCTGGTGTTTCTCCAGGATCGTGGAGATCTTCTTAACCTCGGTAGGGGAGTCATCAACAATCAGAATGCGGGCCATGGTTTCCTCAATGGTTCTTTGTATCAGCAGGTTTACTGTTCCGCCTGTGGAACGTACTGGCGGATGGTGTTGAGCAGTTCATCCTTGCTGAACGGTTTGGTCAGGTACTGGTCCGAGCCTACGATCCGGCCTTTGGCCTTGTCGAACAGCCCGTCCTTGCTGGAGAGCATGATAACCGGCGTCTTCTTGAAGGAGGAGTTGTTCTTGATAAGTGCGCAGGTCTGGTAGCCGTCCAGGCGAGGCATCATGATATCAACAAAAATGATGTCCGGCTGGGAATCGGCGATCTTGGCGAGAGCGTCAAAGCCGTCGGTTGCGGTGATCACCTCGCAGCCGACCTTTTTCAACAGGGTTTCTGCGGTGCGACGGATGGTTTTACTGTCGTCGATCACCATGATCTTCAAGTTCTCGAAGTTGTCATCCATTGTCCAACTGCCTTGCGCTCAGCGACTGTCGTTATTTTGAACCGAGGGTTTTAACACAAACCTTAAGGTTCTTCTATAAACCCCGATCATTTATAGATTATCAATGAACGGATAAAAAGTATTAGTTTGTGACCAAATGTACTTCTGCCCGCACTGTCACGTTACTGACTGAGGATTTCTCCGGATGCATTTGCAGCTCGGGTACAATACCATCTGTTATCAATGCAAAGCATAGCATCGATTGACTGGTCCGCTCTGCAGACCGGTTCGTGTTTTTAACCCTCAGGGAGTCCACCAAAGCCCATGACCGTCAGACTCGGGATCGTGATGGATCCGATTGAAGACATTCACTTCAAGAAAGACAGTTCACTGGCCATGTTGTTGGCCGCCCAGAACCGGGGCTGGGAAATTGAGTACATGGAGCTGCCCGACCTGTACCTCGACGGCGGCAAAGCCATGGCCCACACCCGGGACCTGACCGTACACATGGATCCGGACAACTGGTTCAGCTATGGGCCCGCCCGGGATCGGGCGCTGGGGGACCTGGACGTGATCCTCATGCGCAAGGATCCGCCGGTGGACCGCGAGTTCCTGATGGCCACCTATATACTGGAAGCCGCCGAGCAGCAGGGGGCGCTGGTGGTCAATCCGGCGGCCACGCTGCGGGACTGTAACGAGAAACTGTTTGCCACCCAGTTCGAGGATCTGACCCCGCCGCTGCTGGTCAGCCGTTCCGCCACCCGGTTCCGGGAGTTCTACGCCAAGCACGGCGATGTCATCATGAAGCCGGTGGACGGCATGGGTGGGCATTCGATCTTCCGTATCCGGGAAAATGACTTCAATCTGGGGGTCATTATTGAAACCCTGACCAACTATGGCACCCATCAGGCCATGGCCCAGAAATACATTCCCGAAATCACCGACGGCGACAAGCGCATACTGTTGATCGACGGTGAGCCGGTGCCCTATGCCCTGGCCCGGATTCCGTCCCACGGAGAAAACCGGGGCAATCTGGCCGCCGGTGGTCGCGGCGAGGGCCGTGAGTTGACCGCCCGGGACCGTGAAATCTGTGCCCGTGTGGCGCCGGTGATCAAGGAAAAGGGACTGATCTTTGTGGGTCTGGACGTGATCGGTGATTACCTGACCGAAATCAACGTGACCAGCCCGACCTGCATCCGGGAACTTGATGCCGCCTTCGGGATCGATATTGGCGGCATGCTGATGGATGCCATCGCCCGGCGTCTCGGCCAGGCTTGATCCGGCCAGACCGGCCGGACGGGTTCAACGACAGGATTCAATTCAGGAATGGCAGTTCAGGTAAGCGACTTCGACCGGCTCTCCTTTACCCTCTTCATGGCACTGGCCGTGCACGCCATGGTGGTGCTGGGCATTACCTTTGCCCCGGAGGAGCCGCGCTCCTCGGCCCAGACCATGGAAATTACCCTGTCGCAGTTTGACGACCAGGAAGCGCCGGAAAAAGCGGACTTCCTGGCCCAGACCAGCCAGCAGGGCAGTGGTACCGAAGAAGAGGTCCAGGAAATGACCACGCCTCAGCCGGCGGAGATCAGCCAGCCAGAGGTGGCGCAGGTGCAGCCGGAGCCTCCGTCGACAACCCGGCCGCAGCCGAAGGAAGAGCGGCCCGTGGTCCAGACCGAGAGCCCTTCCAGCCAGAAGATTCAGAAACCGCAGGAGCAGACGACACCCGAGGAAGAGCCGCTGCCGGTGCGGGAGAAAAAGAGCCTGATGGAGCGCAGCCTGGAGATCGCCAGCCTGGAGGCCCGGTTTGATGCCCAGCAGAGGGCCTACGCCCGCAAGCCGCGGGTGATGCGTGTGACCGCGGCGTCCACTCTGAAATCCACCAACGCCTGGTACGTTCAAAACTGGGTGAGCAAGGTGACCCGGGTGGGTAACATCAACTACCCGACCGAGGCGCGTCGGGCAGGTATCTATGGCACACTGCGTATGCTGGTGTCGTTGAAGAAGGACGGCACCATCAAGGAAGTGGCCATTCTGCAGTCCTCTGGCAGCACGGTGCTGGATGATGCCGCCATCCGGATTGTGAGAATGGCAGCGCCTTTTGCCCCGTTCCCCGAGGAGATGCGGCAGGAGGTGGACGAACTCGAGATCATACGAACCTGGTCTTTCCAGCGTCGGGGGCTGACATCCGGATGACAGCATCGAAACATTCTCCCCACAGCCTGCGCCATCACTTTCTGGTGGCGTCGCCCTATCTTGCCGACCCAAGATTCCATGGTGGCGTGATCTACCTGTGCGAGCATTCCGAAGAGGGTGCCCTGGGGCTGATGATCAACCATCCACTGGACATTCATCTCGGCGAAATCCTCGAGCAGCTCGATCTGCCCGGGGATGAGCTCGATATCCCTGTTTTCAGTGGCGGACCGGTCCAGCCGGAACGGGGATTTGTGCTGCACACGCCAGGCACCAACTGGCAAAACACCGCCCGGGTGACTGACGAGGTATTGCTGACCACCTCCCGGGACGTGCTGGCCGGCATCGGTCGTGGGGAAGGACCCGCGGAATACCTGGTGGCCCTGGGCTATTCCGGCTGGAGCGAGGGGCAACTGGAGGAAGAGCTCGGCAGCAATGCCTGGCTGACTTGCCCCGCCAACACCGATATCCTGTTTCGCACCCGCTGGGAAGATCGCTACGAGGCAGTCCTGAAATTGATAGGCATTGATCTCAACCAGCTCAGTGAATCCGTAGGCCATGCCTGAAGCGGCCAGCCGTCGGGTGATGGCGTTTGATTTTGGCACCCGCCGTATCGGTGTGGCAGTCGGCCAGGAGCTGCTGGCAACCGGCCAGCCGGTAGCACTGATTCCCGCACGTGACGGAATTCCGGATTGGCACCAGATCGAGGCCCTGTTGACCGAGTGGCAGCCGGATCTGGTGGTGGTGGGGCTGCCCCTGAACATGGACGATTCCGAGAACGAGATGTGCGCCCGGGCCCGCAAGTTTGGCAAGCGTCTGCACGGGCGTTTTCACGTGCCGGTGGAGATGGTGGATGAGCGACTCACCAGCTTCGAAGCCAAGGGCGATGTGATGGCCGCTGGCGGCAGTCGGGATTTTGGCCGCCACGGCGTGGATGATCGGGCCGCGGTACTGATACTGGAAACCTGGTTTGGCCTGCAGTCAAACCCGCCCGGCCACTGAACTGGCTCCGGCTTTTGAAACAGCGAGGAATAAATGACCGCATTGCTCGACATCAACCAGTTGCTGGATGAAATGGAAGCCGGCCTGCGCCAGGTGCTCGAACACCGAGGCATTGAGGCGCCGGTGCTGATCGGCATTCGCACTGGCGGCGTCTGGTTGGCGGATGTGCTCAGCAAGCGCTTGGGCATTGAGGAATCCTTCGGGGAACTGGACATCTCCTTTTACCGGGACGATTTCAGCCGCATCGGACTCAACCCCCGGGTCAAACCCTCCAGCCTGCCGTTCGATACCGAAGACCGGGACATCATCCTGATCGACGACGTCATCATGAGTGGCCGCACCATCCGCGCGGCCATGAATGAGATCTTCGATTATGGCCGCCCAGCCAGTATCATACTGGCCACATTGATTGATCTTGGCGCCCGGGAACTGCCCATTCAGCCCGACGTGGCCGGCCGTGTCCTGGCCCTGGAATCCCACCAGCGGGTCAAGCTCCGGGGCCCCGACCCGCTCCGGATCGAGCTTCAGGAAGCCGGGCGGTAAAATCTCCGAATCAGACAACAGGCGACCCATGACCGCACAAGACTCCTCCCCGCACCACTTGCAGCTGACCCGGGATGGCCAGTTGCGGCATTTTTTGACCCTGGACGGGCTTGATCGCAGCCTGCTCACCGACATCCTGGACACTGCGGATTCGTTCATCGAGGTGGGCGAGCGTTCCATCAAGAAGGTACCGCTGCTGAGGGGGCGGACGGTGGTGAACCTGTTCTTCGAATCCAGCACCCGCACCCGAAGCACCTTCGAGCTGGCCGCCAAGCGCCTGTCGGCCGACGTGCTCAACCTGGACATCAGCACCTCGGCCACCTCCAAGGGCGAATCCCTGTCCGATACCCTGCTCAACCTTGAAGCCATGGCCAGCGACATGTTCGTGGTTCGGCACTCCCAGAGCGGCGCGCCGCATTTTATCGCCGAGAGCGTGACCCCCGGCGTGGCCATCATCAACGCCGGCGATGGACGCCATGCCCACCCAACCCAGGCCATGCTCGACATGCTCACCATCCGCCAGCGCAAAGGGAGTTTCGAGGGGCTGAAAGTGGCGATTGTGGGCGATGTCCTGCACTCGCGGGTGGCCCGCTCCCAGATTCGAGCTCTCAACGAGCTGGGCGCCGAAGAGGTGCGGGTGATTGCGCCCGGCACGCTGTTGCCCAAAGACGTGGAGAGCCTTGGCTGCCGGGTCGACTACGACATGAAGCGCGGCATGCGGGATCTGGACGTGGTGATCATGCTGCGCCTGCAAAAGGAGCGCATGGAGGGGGCCCTGTTGCCCAGCGAGCGTGAGTTCTACCGGCTGTATGGCCTGAACCAGGAAAAGCTGGAGTTGGCTCACCCCGAGTGCATTGTCATGCACCCGGGGCCCATTAATCGCGGGGTAGAAATCGAATCCGCCGTGGCAGATGGCCCCCAGTCGGTCATCCTGAATCAGGTGACCAACGGCATCGCCATCCGGATGGCGGTGATGTCCATGGCCATGGGCGGCCAGGTGGCCGAACGCCAGCAGAAACTGAGTGAGGGGGCCTCGTCATGAGCAGTGCCAACGCACCGGGACCCAGCCTGAAGATTACCGGCGGTCGACTGTTTGATGGCCTGGGGAGCGAGCAGGACAACGCCGCGATCCTGATTCGCGATGGTCACATTGCCGCCCTGGGCGATGAGGCCCTCCGGGCGACGGCGGACGAGACCGTTCGGGCCGATGACTGGGTGATTGCGCCGGGCTTTGTCGATCTGTGTTGTAACCTTCGCGAACCGGGCAACGGCCAGAAGGGCAACATTGCCTCGGAAACGCGGGCGGCGGCCCACGGCGGGTTCACCACGGTGTGCGCGTCGCCGGAAACCTCGCCGGTAAACGATTCCAGTGCGGTCACCCATCTGATCCGTGACGGCGCCGCCAGCCGGTCTCCGATCCGGGTGCTGCCGGTGGGGGCCATCACCCGCGGCCTGGAGGGCGACCTGCTCAGTGACATGGCGGGCCTGGCGGCCGCGGGCTGCGTGGCGGTGGGCAATGGCTCCCGCGGGGTGCGGAATGCCCGCATTCTGCGTCGGTGCATGGCCTACGCACAGACTTTTGGTCTGACCGTGATGTTCAGCCCCGAAAATCAGGCGCTGGCAGCCGACGGCTATGCCCATGACGGTCTGGTGACGTCTCGTCTAGGACTGCTCGGCATCCCGGAGGTGGCGGAAACGGCTGCCGTGATGGAAATGCTGCTGCTGGCGGAGGAAACCGGTGTCCGCCTGCACCTTAGCCAGCTGTCCTGTGGCCGTAGCGTGGAGATGCTGGCGGAGGCCCGTCGTCGCGGTATTGCTGTGACCGCTGATGTGGCCATGCACCAGCTGGTGTTTACCGAAGAGGCCCTGGCCAGTTTTGACAGCCGGTTTCACGTGCGTCCGCCGCTGCGCAGCGAAGCCGATCGAAAAGCGCTGATCGCCGGCGTTCGTGACGGCATCATTGATGCCATCGTCAGCCAGCACCAGCCGCACGACACCGCCGCCAAGCAGGCGCCCATGGCGGCGACGGAACCGGGCCTGTCCGGCATTGAAAGTGTGCTGTCGCTGGGCCTGGAGCTGGTGGAAATGAACGAGCTGTCGCTGGCCGATCTGATGCGTGCCCTCACGAGCGGCCCGGCATCGGTGATCGGTCGTTCTGCCAGGGTTGCTCCGGGCGAACCGGCCGACCTGTGCCTGTTTGATCCGGAGGCCTTCTGGGCGCCCGGGCCCCGGACTCTGGTCTCCGCCGGTCGCCACGCGCCGGTGACGGATCGGGAGTTGCCGGGCGTGGTGCGCCTGACTCTGGCCGGCGGGCGCAAAGCCTGGGAACATCCGGAAACCTGAGCGGCCCTGACTGGCAAAGTGCGGCAGAGGTAGCGTGACCTCTGTCGACGCCATCACAGATTCTTCCCCTTTTGCCGAAAAGCCCTTGATGGCAGGCACCGGTGCCAACGTATTCTTGTGACCGTCGGCCTATGGTCGACCAAGGAACGTAAGGCCTGAACGGTACCCGGATGTGCCGGTGTCCGACAATAACAACCAGGAGTTATCCCGTGAAATCAATCAAACATCCCCGGCGCTTCGCGCTGGCGGTAGCCCTGTGTGCCGGCGTGTTCATGCCTCTGGCGGGCCACGCCCAGGCGCAGAATGAGCCCCTTGAGCGCAGCTTCTGCGTATTCGACCCGGTGGGCGCCAACGGCCCCCTTTTCGCCATCACCAAGACCTTTCAGCCCGTTGCCCTGAACCACGGCATCAAGCTGGACCTGCGCGCCTACACCGATGAGAAGGTGGCGGCGGAGGACTTCAAGGCAGGCCAGTGCGACGCGGTGTTGCTGACCGGTACCCGGGCCCGGGAGTTCAACAAGTTCACCGGCAGCCTCGAGGCCATGGGGGCAGTGCCAGGCGAGGAGGAAATGCGCCTGTTGTACAACACTCTAAGCCAGCCCAAGGCCCGGCCCTTCCTGATCGACGGTCCTTATGAGGTGGCGGGCGTGTTCCCCGGTGGCGCCATCTATCTGCATACCCGCGACCGGAGCATCGACTCGGTGGAAAAACTGCAGGGTAAACGGATTGCCACCCTCGACTACGACCAGGCATCGGTACGCATGGTGCGGCATGTGGGCGCTTCCGTGGTTGGTTCCAACTCGGCCAACTTCGCCGGCAAGTTCAACAATGGCAGTGTCGATCTGGCCTATGCGCCGGCCGTGGCCTATACGCCGCTGGAGCTCTACAAGGGCGTTGAACCCAACGGAGCCGTGGTCAAATACGCCCTCGGCTATATGAATTTCCAGGTGATCATCCATCGTGACCGGTTCCCGGATTCCGCCGGACAGATGGTGCGCGACGAGTCCATCAAGCGCATTGACGAGGCTTACGAAATTATTGCCCAGGCGGAAGCCGAGATTCCGGAAAATGTCTGGATGTACCTGCCGCAGGAGGATACCGCGGAGTACGACAAGATGCTGCGCAAGGTGCGGCTGTCGTTGCTGGAAGACGGCGTCTACGACGAGCGCGCCATCAAGCTGATGAAGGCGATTCGCTGTCGGGTCGACGCCACCCGGTCCGAGTGTGCCTCGGTGGCCGGAACCTGAAACTGGTCGGACGCCGGCCCGCAGGGCGGGCCGGCGTCCGGTTAGCGGATTTGGTCCTTCAGGGCTTTGCCTGCCTTGAACCCCACGGTCTTGCTGGCGGGTATCCTGATCGCCTCGCCGGTTTGCGGATTGCGTCCGTCCCGGGCTTCCCGGGTTCGGATGTTGAAGGTGCCAAAGCCAATCAGGGTGACATCTTCGCCCCGCGACGCGGCCGCAGAGACCTGGTCGGTAAAGGCGGTGATGACTTCGCTGGCTTTTTCCCGGGTCAGGCCGGTGCGATCGGCTATGGCAGCGGCGAGTTCAGGTTTGCGCATCGGATACTCCTTTTTGTAATTCTGCTTTTTCAGTCTGGTGCGGCCGGAATCAAACGACTCATGGCTGCTCCAATCTATAGTGGCTTGCGCCCCAATGTGCAAACACCGGTGCGGCGGAAGTCTGTGAAATTCGGTGTCATTTGCGGCATCTGTCGCATAAAAAGCGGGTTACCTACGCCATAATGCGGGCCTGGTTACAGTCTGTAACAAAGCGGTGCCGCGACTCCCGGTACCGCTGCCCGCATCACCGGGCGGGACAACAAGAACCAAAAGGTATAGAAGTTATGAGTCAACTCCGGAACTCCTCGCGCCCGGCAACGTCCTGGATGCGACCTGTCCGCGGCCTGCTGGCGGCGGTGGCTGCCAGCGTTTTACTCAGTGGCTGTGGTGTGGTCAACAACATGATCTACAAGACCACCGGCGATGTCATGCAGGGCTTTTCCCGAAACCACACCGTGCCGTTCCTGATGCAAAGCGACGATCTGGCCATGGGATGCGCCATGAGCGAGGCGACCGCACCTCTGCTGATGTCTTTCGGTCGGGTAACCGATGAGCCGGACCAGTTGGCGGTCATGCTTTACCTCTCCGCCGGCGGCTGTGCCGATGAGCAGGCCCGGGAGCATGAACTGGCAGCGCTGGCGGCCCTGCACGCCATGAATGGCAACGCCGCGCAGGACGCGATGATCCGCCAGAAGCGCGCCCACACCCTGGCTTCCCAGCGTTATTTCCGGGCCTGGCAGCATTTCAAGGCCCATTACGGTGATCCCGCCGTCGGCGAATGCCCCGGCTTTGATGACGACATGGACGAATTCATCTACATGGCTGGCCTGCTCTCGGGCCTGCAGGCGTTGAATGCCCAGATCCAGTCCACCTCATCTACCGGCGTGCCCACCAACATCGGCTCCATTGCGGCCCGGGCCACCAGTTGTCTGGACAATGAGAAATGGTGGGGTGCCCCGATGGCCTTGAGGGCCACCGTCTGGGCCATGATTCCCGGTGCCCAGCCCGAGGGTGAGAACGCGTTCGAGCGACTGGCGATCGCCGGTGACCAAGGTGAAGCGGCAGGCGTTCGCCTGGCTCATGTATTTCACGCATTGGCGGCGATGAACAAGGGCGATGAAGCGATGGTGCGCCAGGTGATCCGCGATCACGCCGAATCCCTGGAGACCACTCCTTCCAATGAGGAGTGGCGCTTCGTCGACGCCCTGGCCACCGACATGATCGTTGCCGTTTCTGATCGTCTCTGGGTCGAGAATACCGGGCACCGGACCCCGCTTGGTCAGCTCGGGAGTTTCTGGGACGACCAGCCGGAAAACGTTGAAACCATGGATCTGGACGATCTGCTGTAACCATTCCACTTCCAGGGTAAAGAGTCATGTCCAAGGGCGGTTTTGAGCGCAGCGGTCTGGAGTGGTTTTCATCGCTGCCGGCGTGCCTGCTGTTGTTGGCGGTGGTTATTTTTTCCACCAGCAGCGACATCCACAATCAGATGCTGCGTGGTGGCGAACAGCTTTGGAGCGGCTATTACAAGCTGCGGATGGATCCGGTCCAGCCCACCTGTGATCCAGATCCGGACATCGACGCTGCGGTTGAAGCCGAACTGGCCGCCAGTGCCGAAGCTGACGATCCGATGGCGGCCCTGCTGGGTGCTGAAGAGAAGGACCCCGCCGACGTCCGCCTGGCCATCGAGCGCTCCGTAACCGATTGCCGCGAAGCACACCGGAGCTTCGAGAACCTTCAGCAACAACTTTCCCCCGGAGTCAAAGCCTATCGCGCGGTGGAGCTGTTCATCGCCGATCTGATTGCGTACGGGCTGGAGTCCCAGCGTTTCATTCTGGTGGTGCTGGTCATGCTGTGTGCGGTGACAGCCACCCTGACCCGACACCACATTGCCATGCGCGCGATGGAGACCCGGCTGGATTACACCGTATCTCATACGCTGCAGACCATTGCCAACGCCATGCTGCTGGGCTCCAGCGTGATTTTCCGGCAATCCACCCTGGGTTCGGACACCGCCGTCTCGTCGGAAGAGCTCCTGCTGCACAATTTCTGGATTGTTGGCTTTGCCTGCCTGACCCTGGCCAGCCTCTATCGGCTGTTGCGGGTACCGCGGGATCTGGAGCCGGGAGGTAACCTGAACAAGGCCTTCCTCGCGGTGCCCCTGTACACGGTGATGTGCCTGATTTCCGGGACCTATTTTGCGCTGATCGGGCACGCCTCGGGCATTGGGATTTATCTGGGCAAGATGATGGAACTGTCGGACATGTTCCTCAACGTCGGCCTGTATGTCTGGGTGGGCATGATGCTCAAGCAGACCCGCCTGGCAACCCTGGTGTTCAACGTGTTCAGACCCTGGCGTATGCCCCCGGAATTGCTCGCCGTGGTGGCGGTTCTGGTGGCGGCGGTGCCAACTGCCTATACCGGTGCCTCCGGTATCTTTGTGATTGCCGCTGGTGCCGTGATCTACAGCGAACTGCGCGCTGCCGGTGCACGACGCCATCTCGCCCTGGCGGCGACCGCAATGTCCGGTTCCCTGGGTGTGGTTTTGCGGCCCTGTCTGCTGGTGGTGGTCATTGCCTACCTGAACCGTGAAGTGACCACCGACGAGCTGTTTGGCTGGGGTATCTGGGTGTTCCTGCTGACTGCCACTATGTTCGCGCTGGTGGCCCTGAGCGTGAACCGGCAGAGCGAATTCAACCTGGCGCCCTCGTCAGAAGCCTTTCCGGCGATGCTTCAGGCGCTGAAGCCGCTGGTTCCCTATGTTCTGGTGATTGCCGCGGTAGTGCTGTTCTATCGTCTGGCGCTCGACGTGGGCGTGGATGAATTCTCGGCGCCGAGGCTGCTACCGGTCATCATGCTGGCTATTCTGGTGTACGAACATGTGCGCCTGAAGAACCGAAAAGGCCGCGCCTCGGGCGAAGTCAATCACCAGGGTCTGGAGCGCAGTCTGCGTGGAGCCACCAACGATACCACCGCCGAGATCGGCGCATTGCTGTTGTTGCTGGGTCTGTCTGTCAGCATCGGGGGCGTGATCGAGCGCTCCCACATCATGGAAACCTTCCCGCAGTCGTTTGACAGCACCTGGTCGGCCATGCTGCTGATGGTGGTAATCCTGGTGGTTCTGGGCATGATCATGGACGCCTTCGGGGCGGTGATCCTGGTAACGGCCACGGTAGCCACCATCGCGTATGCCAGTGGTATCCACCCGATCCACTTCTGGATGGTGACCCTGGTAGCCTTCGAGCTGGGCTACCTGAGTCCGCCGGTTGCGCTGAACCATCTGCTCACGCGACAGGTGGTCGGGGAAGCGGAAGTGCTGGCGGCCCAGCAGGAAACCGGAACCTTCTACCAGCGCCACGAGCGGATTATTATGCCGTTGATTGCCATGGGCATTTCTCTGATCCTGGTGGCGTTTGTGCCATTGCTCTTCTACGGCGGATAAAACGAAAGATGTTCCCTGGCGCGGGTGTACTTGCCAGGACTATCGATTACCCCACATTTTCGAGACGGCCGCATCGGACCCGAGCGTTGCGACAATAATTGAAACGCCGCCAATGCCCAGAAAAACCAGCAGAGGGATTAGTGCGCCAAGTTCACCCGTATAGGTCAGGCCGACGCCAGACCCTGT
The DNA here is from genome assembly GCF_900115175.1 of Marinobacter gudaonensis. Lineage (NCBI taxonomy): Bacteria > Pseudomonadati > Pseudomonadota > Gammaproteobacteria > Pseudomonadales > Marinobacteraceae > Marinobacter > Marinobacter gudaonensis. The sequence goes on along the minus strand of NZ_FOYV01000001.1, from coordinate 2,098,965 downwards.
GGCCAGAATGAGAAAGAGCACGCCTACCGCTTTCAGGATGGTTCGGTGGGAGGCCTTGTAGCTGGGCCCGACTTCACCGCTTTCCATGGGCGTCAGGATCGGTGAGAAGAGCTTGCGCAGACGGTTTTTCATCGGTGGTGTCCTGCAGGATTGAACTCCTATCTTACAAAAAAAGCGCCGTGCTTTCGCAGGGCGCTTTTTTGTTGACCGCTCACGGCATCAGTTCAGTTTCGGACCAGCCTCAACAATCGCATCGGCCACGTCGAACTTCTTGAAGTTTTCCACGAACTGGGCAATCAGTTCCTGGGCCTTGCCATCATAGTAGTCTGGGCTTACCCAGGTGTTGCGCGGGTTCAGCAGCTCGGTATCGACGCCGGGCACGTGCCTGGGCACATCCAGGTTCAGCGTGGGCAGGTGCTCGGTTTCCACGTCGTCCAGATCGCCGTTCTGGATGGCGGCAATGATGGCGCGCGTGGTCGGGATGCTGAAACGCTGTCCCTCACCGTAAGGACCACCGGTCCAGCCGGTATTCACCAGGAACACCTTGCTGCCAAACTCGTCCATCCGCTTCATCAGCAGCTCGGCGTAGACGCCAGCCGGACGCGGGAAGAACGGCGCACCGAAGCAGGTGGAGAAGGTGGACTTGAGCTTCGAGGAGGAGCCCATTTCGGTGGAGCCCACCAGCGCGGTGTAGCCACTGAGGAAGTGGTAGGCAGCGCCTTCACGGCTCAGGATAGATACCGGAGGCAGCACGCCCGTCATGTCGCAGGTCAGGAACACTATGTGGGACGGCTCGCCGGCCCGGTTCTCGATCACCCGCTTTTCGACGTGCTCAAGCGGGTAGGCGCAACGGGAGTTCTCGGTGAGCGAGACATCGGTGTAGTCCGGCTCGCGGGTTTCCGGATCAATCACCACGTTTTCGACGATGGCGCCGAAACGGATGGCGTCCCAGATGATCGGTTCGTTTTTCTGGCTCAGGTCGATGCACTTGGCGTAGCAGCCGCCTTCGATGTTGAACACCGTGCCCGGGCCCCAACCATGCTCATCGTCGCCGATCAGGTAACGGTGGGGGTCGGCAGACAGGGTGGTCTTTCCGGTGCCGGACAGGCCGAAGAACAGGCAGGTTTCTCCGTTCTCGCCTACGTTGGCGGAGCAGTGCATGGGCAGCACGTCTTTCTCGGGCAGCAGGAAGTTCTGCACTGAGAACATGGCTTTCTTCATTTCGCCCGCGTAGTGCATGCCGGCCAGCAGCACCTTGCGCTTGGCAAAGTTGATCATCACGCAGCCGTTGCTGTTGGTGCCGTCACGCTCGGGCACGCACTCAAAGTTGGCTGCGTTAAGAATCTGCCATTCCTGTTTGTCGGCCGGGTTGTAACTCTCCGGGCGGATAAAGAGGTTGCGACCGAACAGGTTCTGCCAGGCAGTCTCGGTGGTCATTTTCACGGGCAGGTAGTGCTCGGGATCCGAGCCAACGTGCACATGGGAAACAAACTGGCCTTTCTCGGCGATGTACGCCTCGACACGCTCCCACAAGGCGTCGAACTTTTCCGCATCGAACGGGCGGTTGATCGGACCCCAGTGGATGTCGTCGGAGGTGCTCGGCTCCTCAACGATGTAGCGGTCCATGGGAGACCGGCCCGTGCGATCACCGGTTCTTACCACCAGCGATCCGTTGGATGCCAACTGGCCTTCGTCACGTGCCAGCGCCACCTCAACCAGTCGTGCTGTACTCAGATCATTATAAGTAGTGCTCACTTCGACCTCGCCCTCGGGATGTCTTAGCGATTGTTCAGGCCGCCCCCCAAAATTGACGGAAATCTGAACAATCGGGTCAATTCAGGCGCGCTATTATGCCAGAGACGCCGGTAAAAAACGACTGCCCGGAAACCCTTGCTATGAGCGGCTTCCGGGCGAATCAAGACGACGTTCAGTGTAACGTATGACCGGTGAAAAGATGATCAATATCATTTCTATCGAAGCGATAGTGAGCGTGACAGAACTGGCAGTCCATTTCGATGGAACCCTGTTCCTCAATGATGCTGTAGCACTCGTCTCGTCCGATGGCCTCAAGAGCGCCGAGGGTCCGCTCTCGTGAGCAGGTACAGCGGAACGCCACGGGTTCGGCATCGAAGAGGCGCACAGTCTCCTCGTGGAACAGCCGGTGCAGTACCGTCTCGCTGTCCAGTTCCAGCAGTTCTGCCGCCTCAACCGTGCGGGCCAGGTGGTTGACCCGCTCCCACAGGTCCTCATCGTCGTCGGTGGCCCCAGGCAGCCGCTGGAGCAAGAGGCCGGCGGCGCCGTTGTCGTCGGCAAACAGGATAAGGGTGGTGGCAATCTGCTCCGAGCGCTCGAAGTAGTCCTCCAAGCAGCCCGCGAGGGTATCGGATTCCCTCGGCACCACGCCCTGATACCGGTGGCCCTGCTCGGGGGTGATGGTGATGGCCATCTGGCCCTGGCCCAGGAGGTCGGTGAAGCTGTCTTCGCTCACAGCGTGCTCGTCAAACCGGGCCAGACCGCGGATGTATCGGTCGTGGCTGCACTCGGCCATGAGCGTGCGCAGGGGCCCTTCGCCCTGAGCCTGGATCGAGATTGTGCCCTGATACTTGAGGGTGCTGCTCATCAGGATGCTGGCCACCAGTGCCTCGCCCAGCAGTGTGCGGACGGTATCGGGGTAGGGTGCCTGGCTGCCGATCACCTGATAGCTTTCACCTAGCTGGACCCAGGCTCCCCGCACCTGACTGTGCTCGAAGATAAAACGCTGGAACTGGTCGCGGGATGCCATGTGATGTCTCCTGAAAATCTGAATAACGATGGGGAAGGGGTGGCTCCGGCTCCGACCGCCTTCCGGCTTGGGTCAGAGGCCGTTCTGTTCGCGGAATCGCTGGATATCCCGGCGGTCCTTCTTGGAAGGTCTTCTCGCTGGTGGAAGTTGGGCGGCCTGCATGGTTTTCCTTTGCCAGGCCAGTTCCTCGCGCTTTTTAACACTGTCGTCGGTTTCGTGGTAGAGCTTTTGCGCTTCGGGCGCGCCCCGCCGTTTGTCGCTGATGTCGTCCACGACCACCACTCTTTCCTGCCAGCCCAGACGCAAGGTCACAGTGGCGCCAGTCTCCACCAGTTTGCCGGGTTTGCAGCGCTGGCTGTTGTAGTGCACCTTGCCGCCTTCGATGGCTTCCTTGGCAAGGGTGCGGGTTTTATAGAAGCGCGCGGCCCACAGCCATTTGTCGAGTCTTACACGTTGATCGTCAGAGGTTGGTGCCGTCATATCTCCTCACCGGATGGGTCTATACCCGGATTATAACCCGTCATTGGCCGGTTGACAGGGAGGAGCGTTCACGGAGGGCCGGAAGCACCTCGTCGAAGTGGTGGATGCAGGGGATGTCCGGATGAGCTTCACGGGGGCCTTGCTTGCTGTCCGGTGCCAGCACGGCCAGGCACTGGCTGATCCCGGCCCGGAGTGCGCTCTCGAGTACCGGGAAACTGTCGTCCACCATCAGGGTGGATTCCCGGCGGTAGGGGGTCAGCGTCTGGAGATCTTCCCAGAACGCCGGCTCTTCCTTGGGTTTGCCCAGCTCGTGGCTGGAGACAATGGCGTCTACCCGCGACGCCAGCCCGGTCCTTTCGAGCTTCAGGGCCAGGGGATCGGGGTGACAATTGGTGACAATGACCGACCGCAGGCCGCTGGTTTTCAGCGCGTTCAGGAAATCAATCACATGGGGGCGGTAGCCGATACGGTCGCCCACTTCGGCTTTCAGGCCGGTGATATCCAGCGACAACCGCTCGCTCCAGTAATCCGTGCAGTACCAGTTCAGTGAGCCGCGTTCGGCCATGATCATCGGGATCAGATAGTCTTTGGCCTGCTGGGGGCTCAGGTCATAGTGCTCGGCATAGCGCGCTGGCAGATGCTCGAGCCAGAAGTGGTTGTCGAAGTGCAGATCAAGCAGTGTTCCGTCCATATCAAGGAACACAGTGTCGAGGGACGACCAGTTAACCATATGCCAAAACAGCCTGAAGAATTTCCCTCAGGCTGCCGAAGTTTCCCGTGGCAGGCAAGCCGTGATAGTACGGAGGCTGGCCGAGTCGGTGGGGATCAGTTGCCGGTTTGCTCCACCGTCTCTGGCTTGCGGCCGGTGCGGGTGCAGCCCAGGCAGCGAACGAAGGTCGCCTTGGCGGGGCCCATCACCAGAACTTCTCCGGCTTCCCCGGCGTTGCCGCCCAGCAGGGAGAAGGGCAGGGACACCAGGTAAACGGCGCTGCCAACAATGGTGGTTGCCAGTAGTGCCGGACGGACAAAAATGGCGTCGCCGGTCATGGCCAGGGCCGACGGGGTTTCATCCACGGCTTGCGCGTGGCCCAGGGAGGAAAAGGCCATCAGGCAGGCCGCCAGGGTGGCCACCAGGGTGCGGGAAATCTTACGGATCATCGTTACTGTCTCCTGAGCTTCTTGGCCCTCGCGGTGCGGTCCCTGCGGGGAGCAGCACCGGAACGGCATCCATCGGATGCCGGCCTATTGTATACGCCGGGCATAAGTCCTCCGTTAACTATGAATCATATTTGCGCATTTTCAAACGATTTTTCGTTGCAAAATGTGCACCGGGTCGGGCTTTAGCGTTGGCAGTGGGAACAGTAGACCGTGGACCGGTTGTTCATCCGGATTTCCTTGAGCGGGCGACCACACTCTTTGCAGGGCTCGTTGCCGCGCCCATACACCAGCAGGGACTGGGCGAAGTAACCCGGCTTGCCGTCGCTGTTAACAAAGTCCCTGAGCGTGGTGCCGCCCATCAGAATGGCGGCACTGAGAGTTTCACGAATGGCCTCCGCAAGCCGGTGGTAGCGGTCCAGGCTGATTCGACCGGCTTTGCGTCGGGGGTGGATCCCGGCCTTGAACAACGCCTCGTTGGCGTAGATGTTGCCAACGCCGACCACCACGTGGTTGTCCATGATGAAGGACTTCACCGGTGTGTTGCGTGCCCGCGACAGCCGGAACAGGTGGGCTCCGTTAAATTCCGGAACCAGGGGCTCCGGCCCCAGGTGGCGGATCAGCGGGTGGTCCTCCGTGGAGTCGGCCCAGAGCCAGCAGCCGAAACGGCGGGGATCGTTGAACCTCAGGGTGACGCCCGACTGCAAGGCGACCTCAATGTGATCGTGGGTGAGGGGGCGGGTGTCGTCGGTGATTACCCTGAGGCTGCCGGACATGCCGAGGTGCACAATCACCGTGCCCTGATCGAGGTTGAGGAACAGATACTTCGCTCGCCGGTCAATGCTCCGGATCACCTGGCCTTCGAGGCGGGCGCCCAGGTCAGAAGGAACGGGCCAGCGCAGGCTGCCATTCCGGACGGTAACCCTCGCGATGGTCTGACCCTCGCAGTGCGGGGCAATACCCCGTCGGGTGGTTTCAACTTCTGGCAGTTCGGGCACGGAAACTCTCCTGGAAACATGTAAGTGTAATCAGTAACAAATTTGCATCCAAATGCGGTTGTTGGGGCTTACAGCTGTAAGCTAAAGTGTCGGAGTTGCCGAAGCGGCGACACTGGCTTCGTGCCAGTGATTTTGATTTTGAGGATTTGCTATGTGGTTCAATGGTCTTCTTGACCTGTCTGTGATGCAGCTCGTTCTGGTGACACTCGGAATGACCCACGTCACGATTGTCAGTGTAACGCTCTACCTGCATCGCCATTCGGCGCACAACTCGCTGGATCTGCATCCGGCCCTGAAGCATTTTTTCCGGTTCTGGCTCTGGCTGACCACCGCCCAGAACACCAAGGAATGGACGGCGATCCACCGCAAGCACCACGCCAAGTGCGAAACCGAAGAAGACCCCCACAGCCCGGTTGTGCTGGGTATCCGTAAAGTGCTGTTCGAAGGCGCCGAGCTCTACGCCGCCTCCGCCACGCCAGAAACCCTGGAGCGTTACGGGCAGAGAACGCCTGAGGACTGGATCGAGCGTAACGTCTACAGTCGCTACAAAGGGCTGGGGATTGCGTTGTTGGCTGTGATCAACCTGGCGTTGTTCGGTGTTCATGGAATCTGGATCTGGGCAGTGCAGATGATGTGGATCCCGGTCTGGGCTGCCGGTGTGGTGAACGGCATCGGTCACTGGATGGGCTACCGTAACTATGAGTGCGCTGACAACGCCCGCAACATTTCGCCGCTGGGCTTGTTGATCGGTGGCGAGGAGCTGCACAACAACCACCACACCTACCCGAACTCGTCCAAGCTGTCCCGCCGCTGGTTCGAGGTGGACATTGGCTGGGGCTATATCCGTCTGTTCCAGCTGTTTGGATTGGCCAAGCCCAAGGGATATCGGCCCATTGCCCATCACGTGCCGGGCAAGCTGGATATGGATGTGGAAACGGTGCAGGCCATTGCCAACAATCGCTTCGATATCATGCGACAGTACCGCAAACGCGTCATGGAGCCGGTGCTGCGTCAGCAAAAGTCCTTGATGGACGACGAAATCCGCCCCAGGTACCGCAAGCTCAAGCAGCTGTTGTCCCGGGAGATCACCTTGATTCACCCCAGGGAGAAGGAAACCCTGGAATCAGTCCTGGAGCGTAATGCTGTGCTTCGCCAGATTTACGAGAAGAGCCATGAGCTGCAGGCGCTCTGGCGTCAGCGGGGGCTCAAGCCCCAGGACAAGCTCAATGCCCTGATGGCTTGGTGCCGTGAGGCCGAAGTCAGCGGCATCCGCTACCTTGAGGAATTTGCCGATCACCTGCGGGCTTACTCGCTCAGACCTTCGGCCTGAACCCGAAACAGCGAATAGGTGACCTGGCCTGCACGCTTCTGACGGTGCAGGTGCCAGGTCGCCGGCACCGCCGGCGTAACCAGTTCGCTCTCGTGCTCCACGTAGACCCAGCCACCGGGCTTTACCCAGCCCTGCGCCTCCAGTAGCGGGAACAGCCGCTCCAGCCAGCCCTGGCGGAACGGCGGATCCATGAACACGATGTCGAACGGCGGTCGCTGCCGCTGCGCCAGGTAGTGCTCCACGGTGTTGCACACCACCTCTCCCGATTCAGACTTCAGCAGCCGCAGGTTGGTCCTCAATGCGTTGGCCAGAGCCGGCGTATGGTCCACCAGCGTGGCATGGCCGGCACCTCGGGACAACGCCTCAAGTCCCAGAGCGCCGGAGCCGGCGAACAGATCCAGGCAATCGCTGCCGGCGAGGTGAAAGGCCAGCCAGTTGAACAGAGTTTCCCGGGTGCGGGCCGGCGTGGGCCGAACGCCTCCGGCGTTGGGGAACTTGAGTTTGCGGCTGCGCCAGTCGCCGCCAATGATCCGAAGCTCGCCAGCACCCCGGGTTCCGCTGTCTGAGCGGGCGGGAGCCGGGCTTTTTGTGCCGGGGGTTCGATGAGCGGGTTTTCGACGCGCCATGGCGGTAACTCCGAAGCGGATCAACAGGGTGACGAACCCCGGCATGTTACCGGAATCCCGTGCCAGCGTGATAATCCGCCAAGCCTCACTTCAATGGGACAGTCTGCTAGAATGTGCGCTTTCTGTGTTCCGCCCATTCATACTGATGGATTGATTTTATGACGGCAGAGTGGATTTCAATCGGCCTGTTGGCCCTTCTTGTGCTCGTTTTCATCCTGGATGTTGCCGGCAACCGGAGCCGGGCGCCAAGGCCGCGGCCAGTACCCCAGCGCAAGCCCGAGGTTGCAAGGGGGGCTGCGCCAGAGCCCAAAGAAGTCGAGCCCGAGCCTGCTGCTGAGGCCGAACCAGAGCCGGTGGCAGAGCCAGAGCCCGAAGCCGAACCCAGGCCCGCCGGGAAACCCCGGGAGCCGGAGGAGCCGGAGCCCCAGCTCAGCGTTTTTGAGCGAATCCGCAAGGGCCTGGGTAAAACCCGCGCGGGTCTGACGGGCGGCCTGTCAGACCTGTTCTCACTGGGCAAGAAGATTGACGAAGAGCTGCTGGAAGAGATTGAAACCACGCTTCTGATGGCCGACGTAGGCGTTACCGCCACCTCCGAGATCATTGATTCACTCACGGAGAAGCTTGAGCGCAATCAGCTCAAGGACGGTGAGGCTCTGCGCAAGGCGTTGCGTGGCGAGCTGCACGACCTGCTCAAGGACGTTACCCAGCCCCTGAAAATCGACGCCGACAAAACCCCGTACGTGATCCTGATGGTGGGCGTGAACGGCGTGGGCAAGACCACCACGATTGGTAAGCTGGCCCGGAAATTCCAGGACGAGGGCAAGTCGGTGATGCTGGCCGCGGGCGACACCTTCCGGGCGGCGGCCGTGGAGCAGCTGCAGGTCTGGGGGGAACGCAACAATGTGCCGGTGGTGGCACAACATACCGGTGCCGACAGCGCGTCGGTCATTTTTGACGCCATCCAGTCGGCCAAGTCCCGCGGCGTTGACGTTGTGATTGCCGACACCGCCGGCCGCCTCCAGAACAAGGACAACCTGATGCAGGAGCTGGAGAAGGTGGTTCGGGTTATGAAGAAGCTCGACGAGACCGCGCCCCACGAGGTCATGCTGGTGCTGGATGCCGGTACCGGACAGAACGCCCTGAGCCAGGCCCAGGTGTTCCAGCAGGCGGTGGGTGTGTCGGGGATTACCTTGACGAAACTGGACGGCACCGCCAAAGGCGGTATCGTGTTTGCCATTGCCCGCCAGCTGCAGTTGCCCATCCGCTTTATCGGTGTCGGCGAGCAGGTGGAGGATCTGCGCAGTTTTGACGCCGAAACCTTTGTTCACGCGCTCTTTGACGAATAACCGAGAGCCCAGCGGTAGCCGCCCATGATCGAGTTTCGCCAGGTCACCAAACGCTATGACAGCGATCACACGGCCCTGCGTCAGGTCAATTTCGGCCTGGCCCGGGGCGAACTGGCCTTCCTGACCGGGCATTCCGGGGCCGGTAAAAGTACGCTGTTGAAGCTGATCATGGTAATGGAGCGGCCCAGTGCCGGCGAAGTCATTGTTGGTGGCCAGTTGCTGAACCGACTACCCCGCCGGCAGATTCCCTACATTCGCCGCCACATAGGCGTGGTGTTTCAGAACCATCAGTTGCTCTTCGATCGCACCGTGTTCGACAACGTTGCCATGCCCCTGGAAGTCATGGGCGCCTCGCCCCGGGACACCGGTCGGAGGGTGCGGGCAGCGCTGGACAAGGTGGGCCTGCTTAACAAGGAAAAAATGAACCCGATGCAGCTGTCCGGCGGTGAGCAGCAGCGGGTGGGCATCGCCCGTGCCGTGGTCAACAAGCCACCGGTTCTGCTGGCGGATGAGCCCACCGGTAACCTGGATCCGGAGCTGTCTGCGGATATCATGAACCTGTTCGGCCAGTTCAGCCAGGTCGGGGTGACGGTACTGATTGCCACCCACGATATCGCACTCATCAACACCATGGGACGACGCACCCTGACTCTGGATCACGGTCGTCTCGTTGCTGGTGGCACGCCGGTTGTGGGAGGTGTGAGTGGCCACTGACCCGAGGCGAAAACAGGAGTCGTCCCGAGGGGCGAACACCGCGCGCTCCCCGTGGCGGGAACAGGCAGAGAGCTATCTCAGTCACCATCGCAAGGTAGCGCGGGACAGTGCCCGTCGGCTCTGGCGCACGCCGGTGGCAAGCCTGATGACCTGGACGGTAATGGGCGTTGCCCTGGCCTTGCCGGTGGCTTTGCTTTTGCTGCTCACCAGTCTTCAGGGTGTCAGCGCCGGCTGGGAGAGCAGTGCCCGGGTGACGGCTTACCTGAGCCTCGACACCAATCTGGAAGAAGCCCAGGCGCTTCGGGAGGAGGTGGCGTCCGACGGACGGGTGGCTGCTGTTGAGCTGATCGGGCGAGAGCAGGCCCTGGCGGAGTTCCGGACGTCCTCAGGGCTGGCGGACGCGCTCGATTTCCTCGAGGAAAACCCACTGCCCCACACCTTGCTGGTCACCCCACAGGAATCGGCCCGGTCGGCGGAAGGCGTTGAGGCACTGGTGCGCTTCGTCGGAGCGATGGACGGAGTAGAGCGTGTTCAGGTGGACCTGGGCTGGCTACAGCGACTCAATGCCATGACCGACCTGTTGGCCCGGGCGGTATGGGCGCTCGCTGTACTGTTGGCGGCAGCGGTTGTGCTGGTGATTGGCAATACCGTGCGGCTGGCCATTGAAAACCGCCGAGACGAGATTCTGGTGGCGAAGCTGGTGGGCGGTACCGACGGCTTCGTTCGCCGTCCCTTCCTCTACACGGGGGCCTGGTTTGGTCTTGGGGGTGGTGTGGTCGCACTGATCCTGCTGCAACTTTCCCTCTGGTGGCTCAGCGCGCCGATCGAGAGGCTGGCGGGGTTGTACCGCAGTGACTTCTCCCTGCAGGGGCTGCAATTTGATGGCGCTCTGGCGTTGATTATTGTGGGGATGCTGCTAGGCTGGCTTGGCGCCTGGGTTGCTGTGAAGCGTCACCTGGACGATCTGGAGCCCGGTGACATTGCCGGCGGTTGATGATCCGGATTGCGGGAAAACCGTATTGAAGAGACAGCTTTCCCTGGCGTAGGTTGGGAGTCAGAAAAGCCAAGGCGAATTTTTCAGGCTGTTGATTTATAACGTTTTACTGGAAAATTCGGGAACTTTCAGGGTTCTTGGCGGTCTAAGTGTCAGTTGGTATATTTTAGGGCCGTCGGGTTCGGAGGTTAGAGCATGGGTACGAGTTTACAACTGGTTGATCGACTGGTTCCGGGTGCGAATCTCGAGTCTTATATTCAGGCTGCGAGTCGTATTCCGGTGCTCACAGCAGATGAAGAGCGGGAGCTGGCAGAACGGCTCCATTACGAGGGCGATGTGGAAGCTGCCCGTCAGCTGGTTATGTCTCACCTGCGCTTCGTGATTCATATTGCCCGGAGCTATTCCGGCTATGGTCTGGCCCAGGCGGATCTGATTCAGGAAGGCAACGTTGGCCTGATGAAGGCCGTGAAGCGCTTCAACCCGGAATATGGGGTACGCCTGGTATCGTTTGCGGTGCACTGGATCAAGGCCGAGATTCATGAGTTCATCCTGCGCAACTGGCGGATCGTGAAGGTCGCGACCACCAAGGCCCAGCGCAAGCTGTTCTTCAATCTGCGCAGCCAGAAGAAGAAGTTGGCGTGGCTCAGCCACGATGAACTGAATGCGGTGGCAGAAGATCTCGGCGTGGAGCCCCGTGTTGTCCGCGAAATGGAAGGACGTCTGGCGTCGCAGGACACGGCGTTTGATGGTCCGATGGACGACGATGAAGACAACGCCTATCAGGCGCCGGCCTATTATCTGGAAGATGCGCGCAGCAATCCGGCCACCCAGTTGGAAAACGCCGACTGGTCAGACGACGCCAACGGCCGTCTGATGCAGGCTCTGGAAAGTCTGGACGAGCGTAGTCAGGACATCCTGCGCGAGCGCTGGTTGTCCGAGAGCAAGTCGACGCTGCATGAGTTGGCCGACAAGTATGGGGTTTCCGCTGAGCGGATTCGACAGCTTGAGAAGAATGCCATGAAGAAGATTCGCATGCAGATGTCTGAGGCGGCCTGAGGTTCGGGCCTGTCGAATCAGGTAATCTGAAGTGAACGCCACCACCGGTTCCGGTTGGTGGCGTTTTTGTTTGTATAATCGGAAACTTTACCTTGGGGGCAGAAGAGATTGGGAGGGTCTTTCCAAAACACGCTGTGAATACGTCCTTGTACGCTCGGCTCCGCCATCCATGGCTCCGCACGGTTTTGGAAAGACCCTCCCAATCCCTTCTCAAATCTTTGTTCAAAGGCCTGAAAAATGACTGATAAACACCTCCATATCGCATTTCTTGGCATCGGCCTGATGGGCGCGCCAATGACTCGCAATCTTCTTGATGCGGGCTTTCCGATGACCCTCTGGAACCGCACCGCCAGTAAGTGCGAGCCGTTCGCCTCGGAGGCCACCATTGCCGATTCTCCGGCGGAGGCGGTGGCCAAGGCCGATGTGGTGATCACCATGCTGGAGAACAGCGATGTGGTGGAACAGGTACTGGTCGCCCAGGGTGCGATGGATGCGCTGAAGCCGGGGGCGTTGGTGATTGATATGAGCTCCATCCAGCCATCGGTGGCCCGGCGCCATGGCCAGTTGGCGGCGGACCGGGGTGCCGGCTATGTGGACGCACCGGTGTCCGGTGGAACGCTGGGCGCGGCGGAAGCTCGCCTCAGTATCATGGCCGGGGGAACGGAGGCGGATGTGGGCCGGGCCCGGCCGGTGTTTGCGGCGCTCGGTAAGTGCACCCGAATCGGGCCCGTGGGCTCGGGGCAACTGGCAAAGCTGGCCAATCAGGCTATCGTGGGTATCACCATCGGCGCGGTGTCCGAGGCGTTGCTGCTTGCCGCCAAAGGCGGTGCGGATCCGGCGGCGGTTCGGGAAGCGCTGCTCGGAGGCTTTGCCGGCAGCCGGATTCTGGAGCTGCATGGGCAGCGTATGATCGACCGGGACTTTGCCCCCGGCGCGCCGGCGCGGATTCAGCTCAAGGACATGCGGATGATCCTGGATGAGGCGCGGGCGGAAGGGCTGACCCTGCCGCTGGCGCAGCAGACCCATAATGAATACCTGTCACTGGTGGCCAACGGCCACAGCGATGTTGACCACAGCGGCCTGTTGCTGGAGCTGGAGCATCTGAACGGTGCCCTGCTCGGCGCGCACGGCCAAGGCCCGAAGGAGTAACGGCCATGCCCCGTTTTGCAGCCAATCTGTCCATGCTGTTCACGGAAGTGGACTTTCTGGAGCGGTTTGCCCTTGCCCGCGACGCCGGTTTTGAGGGTGTGGAATACCTGTTCCCCTATGCCTATCCCCCGGAGCAGCTGAGTGGGCTGCTGCGCGAGCACGGGTTGACCCAGGTGCTGTTCAATCTGCCGCCGGGAGACTGGGACGCCGGTGAGCGTGGTATTGCCTGCCTGCCGGACCGGGTCGAGGAATTCCGGGCGGGCGTGGACCAGGCCATCGAGTACGCCCGGGCTCTCGACTGTCGTCAGCTGAATTGCCTGGCAGGGCTCAAGCCTGCCGATGTGTCGGAGGAGCTGGCCTGGCAGACCCTGGTGGAGAATGTCAGCTGGGCGTCATCGAAGCTGGCAGAGCAGGGCATCACCCTGTGCCTGGAGGCGATCAACTCGCGAGTGGATATGCCGGGCTTCGTGCTGGATACCTCTGGCAAGGTACTGGCACTGATTGAGCAGGTGGACGCCGACAATGTTCGCCTGCAGTATGACCTTTACCACATGCAGATCATGGAGGGCGATCTGGTCCGCACCCTGGAATGCCTGTTACCGTGGATAGGCCATATCCAGTTTGCGGACAATCCGGGGCGCCATGAGCCGGGCACCGGGGAGATTAACTTTTTGAATGTTTTCGAGGCGATCGACCGCCTCGGGTACGAAGGCTGGGTCAGCGCCGAATATCGGCCCTCGGGCCGGACTGCCGACAGTCTGGATTGGTTTGCCGGTGGTCATCGACCGTCGCCATAGGCGACACCCTCTTACAAGATCGTAACTGGCCGGCTTGCGGAATCCTTCGTACCCTTGTCGCAGATGTACGTGTCGCTACTGTAATCCGCTATCGGGAGGAGAACCGGTGAAAGCGCTGGTAATCGAAGACGATCAGGACGTTGCAAACTACCTTGTCAAAGGGCTGAAGGAATCGGACTTTGTGGTCGATCATGCCGCCGATGGCAAAGAGGGCATGATGATGGCGGCCAGCGAGGATTACGACATCATGATCGTGGATCGTATGCTTCCGGGGATGGATGGCCTGTCGATCATCAAAACGGTGCGGGCGACGGGCAATCAGGTGCCGGTGCTGATCCTGAGCGCCCTGGGCGATGTCGACGACCGGGTCGAGGGTCTTCGGGGCGGTGGCGACGACTACCTCACCAAGCCTTTCTCGTTCACCGAGCTTCTGGCGCGCATCGAATCCCTTATCCGTCGTAATCGGCAGGCGGCCGAGACCGAGACGGTATTGAAGGTTGCCGATCTGGAAATGGACCTGCTGGCCCGCACCGTCAAGCGCGCTGGCCAGAACATCGACGTCCAGCCCCGGGAATTTCGCCTGCTGGAGTACCTCATGCGCAACGCCGGGCAGGTGGTCACCCGTACCATGCTGCTGGAGAAGGTGTGGGATTATCACTTTGATCCGCAGACCAACGTGATCGACGTGCACATCAGCCGGCTTCGGGCCAAGATCGACAAGGAATTCGATACCCCCTTACTGCAGACCATCCGGGGTGCAGGGTACATGCTACGTGAAACTGCTTAGCCAGCTCAGGACGTCCTCTTTTCAGCTCGCCCTGCTCTACATGGTGGTGTTTGCCACCTCGGTTTTTCTGCTGCTGGCGTTCATTTACTGGCGTACCGCGGGCTTCATGACCGCCCAGACCGACGAAACCATCGAAGCGGAAATCGCCGGTCTGGCAGAACAGTATCGTGGCCGCGGGGTCAACGGACTGATCACCATCATTCGCGAGCGCGTTGCCCGCGATCCCAACGCCAAGTCCATCTACCTGCTGACCACCGATGACTTCCTGAAACTGGCAGGCAACATTGATACCTGGCCTGAGGGGAGTCGCTCCGAGAGTGGCTGGATCAATTTCACCCTGAACGAATCGGTGGGCTGGAGCGGGCCGGAGCGCCTGGCTCGTGCCCGGATTTTCGAGGTTCAGGGCGGCCTCCGGCTCCTGGTGGGTCGGGACGTGGATGAACTGACCAACCTCAAGCGGGTCATCGAAACGGCCATCAACTGGGGCATGGGAATTACCCTCGCACTGGCGTTGCTGGGCGGATTCCTGATGAGTCGGAGCACCACACGGCGCATCGAGGTGATCAACAACACCTCCCGCCGGATCATGAACGGCCATCTGTCACTGCGCATTCCCACCCGCGGGACTGACGACGATTTCGACCAGCTCGCAGAGAACCTGAACCAGATGCTGGACCGGATTGTGTACCTGATGGAGGGTATCCGGCATGTCTCTGACAGCATCGCCCACGACTTGCGCACGCCGCTCACCAGGCTGCGAAACCAGCTGGAAAACACCCTGATGTCAGTAGACAACGACGAGGCCCGGGAGCAGGCGGGGCGCGCCGTGGCGGAAGCGGACCAGTTGCTGGCGACCTTCAACGCGCTTTTGCGCATCGCCCGACTGGAGACAAGGGGCAATGCCGCAGACATGAAGCCCGTGTCCCTGGACGAGTTGGTCACGGACGCCTGTGAACTCTACGAAGCGTTGGCGGAAGACAAGGATCAGTCGTTCGAACAGGAGCTGGAGAAAGGGGTCATTATCGAAGGCGACCGGGATCTGCTTTTCCAGATGGTCAGCAATCTGATCGACAACGCCATCAAATACACCCCCGAACATGGCGTCATCGGTGTTGCCGTACGCAAAGAGGGCAGTGACGCTGTCTTCGAGGTGCGCGACAGTGGCATAGGGATTCCGGATGCCGAGAAAGACCAGGTGTTCCAGCGCTTTTACCGGGTCGGCAAAAGCCGTTCACTGCCCGGTAACGGCCTTGGCCTGAGTCTGGTGAGCGCCGTGGCGGAGATTCATCAGGGGCGGATTCTGCTCAGCGACACCCGGCCCGGGGAGTCCTCACCCGGGCTGACGGTAGCGGTTCGGATACCTGCCTACTCAGAGGCGCGCAAACGCATCCGCGCAGCCCAGGCTGAGCAGTCTGCGGATGGCGCCCCCGGAGAACTGGTCAGCACTGCCGAATCATCCGGCGCCGAGACTCACTGACTGGCGCTGAACCTGTTGATGCGGTCCAGTACCGGAGTGAGCAAAGCGTCGGCCCGGGTTTCAATCTGGTGTGCCAGGGTTTCAACCTGTGAACGGCGACGATTGACCCGCACCTGAATGCTATCCCACTCGCCTTCCAGATGCTTCTGTTCGACCATCAGGAACGCCGCCAGGTTGTGGCGATTGACCTTGCCGGTAATGCCTAGCTGGTCCAGTCGGTAGCCCAGGGCATCCACGCCATTGAGAGCCATAGTGAGCAATTTGTCGGTGTTCATGTCGGGTGTCTCCGTAACCTGAGTCTGTATGGAACCAATGGCCCGACATTAGGGACTCTTCCTAGAGTGCACAACCTAATTCCTGAGGCCGATAGTCCCTGACCAAAAGGTAATTTGGCGGCCACGCCCGGGTAATCCACGGTATGCACAATGGCAAGGGTAGTGAAGGAAGCCAGCACCGTTTGTTGCTTGCTTCTCCCTCCAGCACAGCGCTAGCCTTAACCCCGCAATTGCGGGGTTTTTTTATGCCACCCTGCCGGCCACCGGCCACGCCGGAAGTGTTTGTTCAACCGATCGAAAACAGGGAATAGCCGCATCCATGAGCCAGGCATCAGAAAACCGGGGGCCCCGACCGCGCTACATTACGCCGGAAGGCGAGCGGGCGTTGCGGGACGAATTGCAGTATCTCTGGAAGACTAAGCGGCCCGAGGTCACCCAGGCGGTGCGTGAGGCTGCGGCCCTCGGAGACCGTTCGGAGAATGCCGAATACATCTATGGCAAGAAGCAGCTTCGGGAAATTGACCGGCGGGTGCGATTCCTCAGCAAGCGTCTGGACGAGCTTACCGTGGTGGACCGGTTGCCGGAGGACCGCAGCAAGGTGTTCTTTGGCGCCTGGGTAACCGTCGAAGATGAGGAGGGCAATGAGCAGACCTACCGTCTGGTTGGCGCCGATGAGTTCGATCTCAGCAAGGGCTACCTCAGCATTAACTCGCCCCTCGCCCGGGCCCTGATTGGCAAGCGTCTGGACGACGAAGTCAGTGTGCGCACGCCTGAGGGCTGGAAATCCGTTTTCGTGATGGACATTCGTTACCAGGCGCCCGGGACCGACAAGTGAAAACTGTCACAAAATCGTCGAAATGCCGGGCAGCGCGTAGTCTTTGTCGATAGACTGATCAAAAAACGTCACAGGGCATGTGGGGCAGCCATTGTCTGCCAGGATCATTATCATGGGTATTTCAGGACAACACCGCAGGTATTTTTCGCTTCGGAGCGGCTTCTGGGCTGCGCTTGGCCTCGTAACGACCCTGGCTTCCGTCGGTTCGCTGGCGGAGCAGGCTGACGACAGCAACGACACCGGGAGCGCCTTCGACTATGAGGAGCGCTCTACCATCGACACAATTTCTCTGCGCTCCATTGAAGAGGAAACCCTGGCAAATACCGTCATCGAGGGTGGGCTTACGGCACCTGCCGCCGGCGTGCCCCTGAAACCGAGGGTGGAAGACGATTTCTACCTGGATCCACTCGGGCTGAGACCAGGTGACAACCGCACGGATCTTGGCCGCTCCCAGATTCCGGTGGAATTCCGGTTCAGCAACCCCAAATCCATTCCGGGCCAGACCCACAGCAACAACTACATGATACGTCCCCCTGAAAACCGCAACTACGACGCGCTCAATATCAATATGACCGAGCGCTGAGTCCCGTTTCAGGCCGCACTGGCGGCGTTGTCGACGGAGGTCTCGCCCAGCACGTCCTCGTAGAAGAATGCCAGAGCCTGTCTGGCCTGGTTCAGTCTCGCCCGGGACACGCGCATACGATTGCCGAGGTACTCGAGAAACTGCTGGCGATGGTCAGATGCCAGGGTCTCCGGATCCTTGAGATCGTGAAACAGCACGAAACGCGTGATCCAGTGCAGATAGGTCTGTTCGGAGCGTTGGTTCAGGTGATGTTTGCGGATGGCGTCCCTGACACGGCCAAGAAGGCCCGGCTGGGACTGCTCCAGCGCCTCGGTAATATCCATGAGTGGTTGCTTCCTGGAAGTTTGTTCTTGTTATGGTGAGCGCATCTTATGACAATCGTTTTACCGGCGCAAAGCATTCGCGGGATTCAGAAGATCCCGACTGTAGTTAGTCGGGATCGGCAGGCTCTGGGGGCTTATTTCAGGGCTTCCAGTTTGTCGATGTACTGTTGCATGGCGTCGTCTTTGGACATGCCTTTGAGTTTTTCCCAGGCATCGAATTTGGCCCGGCCCACGAAATCCATCATACCCGGACGCTTTCCGGACACGTCTCCCTCGGTGGCCTGCTTGTAAAGCGCATAGAACTCAAGTTTCATCTCATTGGATGGCTTGAAGTCGCCTTCGGCGGTCTGGATGTAGTTCACGGCCTCGTCGAAGCGGGTTTTCAGGTCACTCATGGTGTCTCTCCTTATGGTTCGGGTTGGTTCCTGTTGTTCTCAGGCTGGTGATCAGGCGAGTATAGCCAGCACCCCGGTCGCCGTCATTGACCGAATGCCCGGCCGGGTGCGGCAAATCGGAAAGCGGACCGACTTCTGGCAAAAGCTTGCCCGAGCGCACAGTTCCCGATAACGCTGGCCAGTTTTTGCTTGAGAACGGAAAACGATCTGTGTAGAGTTCGGGTGGTTGCGCGCCAGGAGGGCGCGTACAAGGGATTGAACAACTGCAAATGATTTGCACAGGGAGCAAGCGCATGTCTTCAAAAGACGGTTCCGTCGCGCCTAAAGAGCGCATCAATATCAAGTATGTCCCCGCCACCGGAGATCAGCAGGCCGAAACTGAGCTGCCGCTGAAGATGTTCGTGGTTGGCGATTTCAAGGGACACGCCGAAGAAACCCCCATCGAAGATCGCAAGGCCATTTCCGTCGACAAGAATAACTTCCGTTCGGTTATGAAGGAAGCCGGCCTGACTCTTTCCACCACCGTGACCAACAAGCTGGACGAGGAAGCCGACGAGTTGCCGGTGAACCTGGAATTCCAGACCCTTGACGATTTTTCCCCGGACAGCGTTGCCCGTCAGGTACCCGAGCTGAACAAGCTCATTGAGCTGCGGGAAGCGCTCGTGGCTCTGAAAGGCCCGCTGGGTAACGTACCCTCGTTCCGGTCCAAGCTGCAGGAACTGCTGGACAACGACGACGCCCGGGACAAGCTGCTGGCCGAACTGGAACTGGCCACCGACAGCAACGAGTAAGCGAACGCACGCTCACTCTCCTATTTTCATCAAAACGTACTGAAGGGATGTGGTATGTCTGATACTGCCGTGCAGCACTCTGCTGCCTCCGAATCCGTTGCCGAAGGGTCCTTGCTGGACCAGGTCATGGCCAACAGCCGCATGGCGCCAGCGGATGAGGGTTACGATGTTGCCCGCAAGGGCGTGGCAACGTTTATTGCCAACCTGCTGAAAAGCGATGAAAAAGGCCAGCCGGTCAACAAGGCCCTGGTGGACCAGATGGTGGTGGAGCTGGATCGCAAGATCAGCGCCCAGATGGATGAAATCCTGCATGCGCCGAAACTGCAGGAGCTGGAATCCTCCTGGCGCGGCCTCAAGCTGATGGTCGATCGCACCGACTTCCGCGAGAACATCAAGGTGGACATCCTCCATGCCACCAAGACCGAGCTGCTGGAAGACTTCGAATTTGCGCCGGACGTTACCCAGACCGGCTTCTACAAGCATATCTACTCCACCGAGTATGGCCAATTCGGCGGTGAGCCGGTGGGTGCGGTAGTGGGCAACTACGCCTTTACCCCGTCCACGCCGGACATGAAGTTGCTGCAGTACGTGTCGTCGGTCGGCGCCATGGCCCATGCGCCGTTCCTGTCCTCCGTGGCCCCGTCGTTCTTCGGCGTCGACAGCTACCAGGAACTGCCGGCCATCAAGGAACTGAAGGCTGTGTTCGAGGGCCCGAAATACGCCAAGTGGCGCTCCCTGCGGGAATCCGAAGACGCCCGCTACCTGGGCCTGACATCACCGCGCTTCCTGCTGCGGGTGCCCTACGACCCCACCGAAAACCCGGTACGCAGCTTCAACTACAAGGAAGACGTGTCTGGCGATCACGAGCATTACCTCTGGGGCAACACCGCCTACCTGCTGGCCACTCGCCTGACTGAAAGCTTTGCCAAGTACCGCTGGTGCCCGAACATCATCGGCCCGCAAAGTGGCGGTGCGGTGGAGGACCTGCCGGTGCATCTGTTCGAATCCTTCGGCCAGCTCGAGGCCAAGATCCCGACCGAAGTGCTGATCACCGACCGTCGCGAATACGAAATGGCCGACGAGGGCTTCATCGCCCTGACCATGCGCAAGGGAAGCGACAACGCCGCGTTTTTCTCCGCCAACTCGGTGCAGAAACCCAAGCAGTTCCCGAACACCAAGGAAGGCAAGGAAGCGGAGACCAACTACAAGCTGGGCACCCAGCTGCCGTACATGATGATCGTCAACCGCCTGGCCCACTACATCAAAGTGCTGCAGCGGGAACAGATCGGCTCCTGGAAGGAACGCCAGGATCTGGAGCGGGAACTGAACACCTGGATACGCCAGTACGTGGCCGACCAGGAAAACCCGCCGGCAGAAGTTCGCAGCCGTCGCCCCCTGCGGGCCGCGCAGGTCACCGTTTCAGACGTGGACGGCGATCCGGGCTGGTACCAGGTATCCCTGGCGGTTCGGCCTCACTTCAAGTACATGGGCGCCAACTTCGAACTGTCACTGGTTGGCCGGCTGGACAAGGACTGATCCGTGTTCCGGCATCCGGCCAGCGACGGATCGCAGGCCGGCACCGGCAGCCTGTTCGAACGACTCGAGCAGGCGGCCGAACCGGCCGGCCAGAGCATGGGGGAGGCTACCCATGTGGTCGAGTCCATCAAGCGCCACCTGGTACGACTGCTCAATGCCCATCCGGGCAACAGCGCGAGCGTACCGGACCTGGGCTTGCTGGACTTCAACGACGCCACGCTCGGCACCCACGATCTGAGTGTCCAGATCCGCGGCGCGATACGACAGTGTATCGAGAAATTCGAACCCAGGGTGAAGCGGGTGGATGTGGTCAATCTGCCCCAGGGGCCCGACCCGCTGCAGCTGCGGTTTCAGGTGACGGTCTATCTCAACGTCGATTCGAAAGACGACAAAACAACCATAGATTTGGTTCTGGATGACAAACGTTACTACCAGGTGGTGTAACGGAAACGATCAGCAAACACCAAGGATGGCGAGAGTCGGTGGGGATGCTTTTCTGCAGGGAAAAAAGATGTCTGAGCGCAGCGAGTTGTTTTTTCCCGGAAGAAAAGCATACCGACCGGCTCATACTCCCAAGGATTCGGTAGTTGTATGAAGTTGAATCGCTTTTACAGGGACGAATTAAGCTTTCTCAGGCTCCAGGGCCGGGAATTCGCGGATGCCCATCCGCAGCTCACCCGCTTTCTGTCCGAGCAGAGCACCGACCCGGATGTGGAACGACTGCTGGAGGGCTTTGCCTTTCTGACCGGCAAGTTGCGGGAAAAGGTGGAAGACGAATTCCCGGAGATCACCCACTCGCTGCTGAATATGCTGTGGCCGAACTACCTGAGGCCGGTGCCCAGTTGCACCATCATGCGCTTCGACCCCCAGTTGCATGCCATCAGTGAACGCCAGCGGGTGGAGCGCCACACCGAGATCAAAAGCCGCCCCGTGGGTGATGCCACCCGCCAGACCCAGTGTCGGTTCCGGACCTGCCGGACGGTGGACGTGTACCCCATGAGCGTGGCGGCGGCCCATGCCGAGCACTCCCGGGAAGTATCCTCGGTGACCGTGGACCTGGCCTTGCATACCGACCAGCCGCTGTCGTCACTGGGTATGGACAGCCTTCGGTTTTACCTGGGTGGTGAGAGCCACATCGGCGAAACCTTGTTCCTGTGGTTGAACCATTATCTGGAACGAATTGAGCTGGTGGTGGGCGACACCGTCTGCCAACTGCCTGCCTCGCTGTTGCAGCCTGTAGGGTTTGCCAGCGACGAGGCCCTGCTGCCGTATCCCAAGAACGCCTACCCGGGTTACCGCATTCTGCAGGAATACCTCAGTTTTCCCGAAGCTTTCCGGTTTGTGGACATCCACGGGCTTGGCCGTCGTCTGCCGGCGGTGCAGGCGGACGAAATAAGCCTGCGTTTTCATTTCAGCCGGATACTGCCGCCCGATGCAAAAGTGCGGGAAGAGAATTTCCAGCTTTACTGCACCCCGGCGGTGAACCTGTTCACCCACGAGGGCGAACCGGTGGACCTGAACGGACGCCAGACCGAATACCGGATCTCGCCCTCCAGCCGCTCGCCGGACCACTACGAGGTGTTCAGCATCGAGCAGGTTGAGGGCTGGCTGGAAGGCCGTTCCGGCCGTGGTGAGCCGCGTATATATACCGCGTTCGAGAGTTTTCAGCACGAGGTGGAGCGGGATCGTGGACGCACCGCTCTATACTACCGGGTGCGCGCCAGGGACAGCGTGCGCGGCGACGGCTTCGATCACTACATGTCGTTTGTCCGGGGCGATGAGTCCGAATGCCTGAGCCGACAGGAGGCCATCTCCCTGACACTCACGTGCACCAACCGGCAGTTGCCGGGCCAATTGGCGGTGGGCGAGATCTGCATGGCCACCGAGAGCACACCAGCGTTCGCCACCTTCAGCAACATCACCCGGCCGACGGCGACCCTGCGGCCGACCCTGGACGGCAGCCTGTTGTGGACACTGATCTCCAACCTGTCACTGAACTATCTCTCGATGCTCGACGTGGACGCCCTGCGCACGGTGCTCAGGGTCTACGATTTCCGGGCCCTGGTGGACCGGCAGGCGGAACGGGTGTCCCAGAAGCGCCTCGCGGGCATTACCGGGATTGAGACCCGCCCGGTGGACCGGATGGTGAAGGGGCTGCCGGTGCGGGGCATCCGGTCGGTCCTCAAGCTGGACCAGCAGGCCTTTGCCTCGGAAGGGGATCTTTACCTGTTCGGCACAGTTCTCAGCCAGTTCTTTGCCCTTTACGCCAGCATCAACGCATTTCACCAACTGGAAGTGGTGAACACTGACAATCAGGAACGGTACACATGGACGTTACAGCAAGGTCAGCAGCCGCTGATGTAGCCGAGCTGCAACCCGTCCTGGGCAATGCGCGGCGATACAGTTTTTTCCAGCTGGTGGACCTGATTCACCGGCACCACGGCGACGATCTGGAGCGCAACAGCGACGATCAGCCGCGGCAGGAACGAATCCGGTTTTCGGCCTCTGCCGGGCTGGGCTTTCCCGGCAGCGACGTGGTGTCGGCATTGTCGCCCGAGCACGAGCACGCGCCTTACCAGCTGGAAGTCAGCTTTCTGGGACTGCATGGCTGCCAGTCGCCGTTGCCCGGCTATTACCTGGAGGACCTGGCCTGGGAGGCGGGCCAGAACCTGGGCATCCGTCGGCATTTCCTGGATTTCTTCAACCATCGTCTGGTTACCCTGTTTCACCGGGCCTGGCGCAAATACCGGTACTACGTGCGTTTCCAGCCGGGCGCTTCCGACGGCTTTTCAGAGCTGATTTTCGCCCTGGTGGGCCTCGGCGACAGCCGGTTGCGGGAAGCCACGCCGGTGAACTGGTCCAAGATGCTGGCCTACGCCGGGTTGATGGCGGGCCGCAGCCGCTCGCCTGAGGTGGTCAGCGGCATTGTTTCTCACTGTTTTGACCTGGATGACGTCAGCATCGAGCAGTGGGTGCTGCGCAAGGTGGCCATTGCCCCCGATCAGCAGACCCGGTTGGGGCGCGCCAATGCCTCCCTGGGCAACGACACCCTGGCAGGGAGCAGCATTCGCGACCGCAGCGGGAAGTTTGTGCTGCGACTGCGCAATCTCAGCCGGGAGCGCTTCGCTGACTTCCTGCCCAACGGTCGCGATCACCGGCGCCTGGTCAAGCTGGTTGAGTTCGCCACCCGGGAGCAGCTGGCTTACGACCTGGAACTGCAGATGCGACCGAAAGACATTCGTGCCATGCAACTGGGCGAGGATGTCCGCTTGGGCTGGAACAGCTTTGTGACACCGGAACAGGCCCGGCAACGGCCGGCCGTTCGACTTCAGATTCGCCGATAGGTAGGGCGGGGAAGCGCATCATGAATGAAACACAGGCTCCGAGCCTCCGACTGACCATCGTCAACCCCGCCGCTGCAACCGCCGGGGCCAGCCTTGATTATCAATTCAGTGCCCGCGGTGGGTCCATTGGCACCGCCGCAAACGACACCTGGCGGTTGTCGTCGCAGCGTACTGGAGCGGTGCCCGGTCACGCCGAGATCCGGTTCCTGGACGGAGTGTTCTGTCTGATTGATCGCAGTGGCCGCACCTATATCAATAGCGGCAGCCAGCCGGTGGGGCGTGGCCGTCGGGCGCGTCTTAACCACGGTGACACCCTGGTTATCGGCCGTTACCGCATTCGGGCGGATTTGATCGAGCCCGGCGAAGAGCCGCTGGCGACGGAAACTGAGCCGTGCGCTGAGCTGGTCGAGACGTCGGCAGGGCCCCTGCTGAAAGCCCGGGGCGAAGACTGCCAGTGGCAGGGCGCCGAGCCGCTGGCGCCATTGCAGCCGGTGCCGGGCGAAACCGTCAGCGATGATCCGATGGCGGCCTGGCAGAACCCGGCAGGGGCGCAGACACCCGACGCAGAGAGCGATGCCCTGATGGCCTCGAAGGCGCATTGGCTGGCCGGGGAAAGGGCGGTGTCGGACGAGTATCGGGAACACCGGGACGTGGCCGTCGGTTTACCGATTCGCAAAGGAGATAACGGAACTATGACCGGGATGCATGAGAACGGAAACACACCGGTAATGGCCAGCGGGGAAAGCCGCGGGAAGCCGTCTGCAAGCCAGGATCGCAGCAGTACCCACATCAGCGGTGCGCCCCTGCTCAGAGGTCTGGAGGCGGAGCTTGATTTTGCGGACAGCGACGAGATGCGGCTGTTTCTGGAAGAAGCTGGCCAGACACTCAAGGCGACCATGGAGGGGCTGCTGGCCCTGCACCAGTGCGAGGACAGCCGGCACCAGGCCTTGAGAACCCGTTTGCAGCCAATCGAAGACAACCCCCTGCGCCTGGGCGATGACTACCAGGCCACGGTACAGACCCTGTTTGCCAGTCAGCGCAGCCCCGTGCACCTTTCGGCACCGGCGGCGGTGCGGGAAAGCCTGCAAAGCCTGAACCATCACCAGCAGGCCACCCGCGCCGGCATCAGCGAAGCACTCCAGGCCATCCTGCATGCGTTCTCGCCGGAAGCACTGTTACAGAGGTTCCACGGCTATCGCCGGGGATTGCGCCAGAACGAAGACGAAGGCCGCTGGGCCTGGGACATGTACCAGCATTACTACCGGGAATTGAAATCCAGTCGTCAGCAAGGATTCGAGCGCCTGTTCCAGGAGGTGTTCGAGCAGGCCTACGACCAACATCTGCGTCAGCTACAGAGGGAGAGTCAGTTGTGAAGACGTGCAAATGGAGCTTGCTAGCTATTGTATTGGTGCTTGCCGGATGCAGCACGCCCTACAACGCGGTCACCAAGACCGCCAAGGTGCTCTGGGATCCGGACATTCCCGTGGGCTACCCGGAAGACCTGCCCAGCCGCGTTGGGCTGACCATGGTGGCGGAGCCGGACATGAATCCCAATGAATCCCTGGCGCCAACCCCCATCGCCTTCCAGGTGATCGAAATGCGTGACAGTTCCCTCCTGATGGCAGGGGATTTCGACCAGCTGCTCACCGACCTTGAGGCTTCACTGGGACAGAACTACGTGGACCACAGCGACTATTCCCTGGTACCGGGTCAGTTCAAGTACATCGAACCCTTCGAGATTGGCGAGGACACCCGCTTTATCGGCGTGATTGCTTTCTACGCCTACCCGAACCTGTCGCAATGGAAAAAGGTGGTGAAGGTGGATCCCATTGGAGGCCGCTATAACCTGCTGGTGAACCTGCGGGAGCGGGAAGTGAAACTCAAGCATTCGGATGATACCTGATGGCCGTTACCAATCGAGTGGTCTGGAGTGATGGTCTGTTCATCAAACCCCAGCACTTCCAGCAACAGCAGCGGTATCTGGAGCACCAGATCAACGAGCGCGCCCTGGCGATATCGGACTACCTCTATGGCTTCAGCGATCTGGAACTGAATGCCGAGTATCTGACCTTTGGCCGGGTGGGCCTGGTGCGGGCCTCCGGCCTGTTTTCCGATGGGACCCGGTTCAGCCTGCCCCAGGACGACGTGATGCCGGAGCCCCTGGAGATCAGTGATGCCTCAGTGGCCAACCAGATTGTGTACCTGGCACTGCCCCTGGGCAGCGACAGCCTGGCCGAGGTGGCCTGGCCCGAGGCACCGGTGGCTGGCCGCTTCCGGGCGGAAACCCGGGAAATCCGGGACCTGCATTCCATTGACGGCGACGCCCACGCCATTGATGTCGGTCGGGTGGCGCCCAGGCTGATGCTGGAACGGGAGGACCGGAGCGCCTATTCGGCCCTGGCCATCGGGCGGATTCTGGAGAAGCGTCCCGACGGCAGCCTGGTAATGGACCCGGCCTTCGTGCCCACCATGCTGAGTGTGCGGGCGGCGCCGAGGCTGCAGCGCTTCGTCGGCGAAATGGCGGGCCTGATGCGTGAGCGGGCCCGCACCATTGCCGAACGGGTAGGCGCGCCCGGGCAGGGTGGCGTGGCCGATGTGGCGGATTTCATGCTGCTGCAGATGCTTAATCGGGCTCACCCCCGGTTTCTGCACCTGGCCCGTCTGCGCCAGCTGCATCCGGAGCGGCTTTATGAGGCCTTGCTGGAGCTGTGTGGCGAGCTGGTGACTTTCACCGACGAGGGGCGGCTGCCGAGGGAATACCC
Organism: Marinobacter gudaonensis; assembly: GCF_900115175.1. Lineage (NCBI taxonomy): Bacteria > Pseudomonadati > Pseudomonadota > Gammaproteobacteria > Pseudomonadales > Marinobacteraceae > Marinobacter > Marinobacter gudaonensis. Next base: position 2,072,430 of record NZ_FOYV01000001.1, on the reverse strand, counting down.
GGCCTACGACCACGACTTGCCGGAGGACTGCTTCACACCCCTGATGCAGGTGCTGCGACAGTCCCTGAGCACCGTTCTGGAACCGAGAGCCCTGGCCATCCAGCTGCAGGAGCGCCAGTACGGTCTCACGGTGGCACCGGTGCAGGACGCCCAGCTGGTGCGGGAGGCCGAATTCATCCTGGCGGTGAAGGCGGACATGCCCCTGGACGATCTGAAGAAGCAGTTCACCCAGCAGTGCAAGGTGGCCTCGGTGGAGAAGATCCGGGACCTCATCAGCCTGCAGTTGCCGGGCATTCCGCTGACGGCATTGCCGGTGGCGCCGCGTCAGCTTCCTTATCACGCCGGTTTCGTTTATTTCCGCCTGGACGACCAGAGCCAGGCGTGGCAGATGCTCGACAACGCCAGCGGCTTCGCCTTCCACGTGGCTGGCAGTTTTCCGGGCATGGAAATGCAGTTCTGGGCAATCAGGAGTTAAGCCATGGCAGACGCACAGGTAATGGATTTACCGAATGGCAGCAAGGACCCAGGCAGCAGTGCGTTCAGCGACCTGCTGTTTGCCGACCGTTCCGGCTACCCCGAGACCCCTGAGGGTGGGCTCGACGAACAGTTCCAGCTTCGGGGGCTGGAGGCCAACCGCCTGATTGATGCAGCAACACCGCTGCTCGGGCTGGTGATCCGGATTCGGCGCCTGGTCGACTACCGGGCCGTTGAGAGCCTCTACCAGCAGGTGGTGGACGACATCGCCGCCGTCGACCGGGAACTGGTGGAGCAGGGCTACGACCGACCGGTGGTTGTTGCCTACCGCTATGTGCTCTGCGCTTTCATCGACGAGGCGGTGCTTGGCACCGACTGGGGTGCCCACAGCGTCTGGTCCCAGCATTCGCTGCTGTCGCGATTCCACAACGAAACCTGGGGTGGCGAAAAAGTCTTTGCCATTCTGGCGCGGATGGAACAGGAGCCGGCTCGTTACCGGGATATGCTGGCGTTCATCTTCCTGTGCCTGTGCCTTGGATTTGAGGGCCGCTACAAGGTCATGGAAAACGGCCGGGACGAATACGAGCAGATTGTTCGTGGGTTGCATGAGCAGCTCAAAACCCTTCGGGACGAGCAGGACCCGGCGCCCCTGGCAGACGCCCGGCTCAATGTCACCCCCTCGGGCAACCGCCTTCGCAGCGGCCTGCCGTTGTGGGGTATTGGCGGGCTGTTCGTCGCGGCGATGGCTGGTATCTATTCCCTCTACAACATGGCATTGAACGAGCGCATCACGGACGTATTGCGCGTACTCGACCAACTACCGAAATAAGGACATCACTGTGATTCGGGTAGAACTGCCGGCGCTGATCGGGCGCCTCAACGACATGTCACGCGAGGCTCTGGAAGCCTCAGCCGCCCTGTGCATCAGCCGCCAGGGCGCCGAGATTACCCCGGCGCACCTGCTGTTCAAACTGCTGGAAACGCCGTTCTCCGACGTGCGCCAGATTCTGGAACACACCGGCATCAACCATCAGAACCTGCAACCGCTGGTGGGCGAGAGCCTGAACGGTGAGCCGCAAACCGCCGAGCCGTATCCGTCGTTCTCACCACTGTTGGTTGAACTGATGCAGGACGCCTGGCTGCTGGCCTCCACCGAACTCGGCCACACCGAGCTGCGCTCCGGTGCCGTGTTCCTGGCCCTGCTGATGAATGCCGACCGCTACCTGATGCCCCGGGTAGCCCAGGCCCTGATTGACATCAACCGGGAACAGCTGCGCAAACAGTTTGACCAGATGACCGATGGCTCCGGAGAGCGCCCGCAACTGAACGAAAACGGCGCGTCGAAGCCGACCGTGCAAGCCGACATGGACCCGCTCACCCGCTACGCTACCGAGTTCACCAAGCTGGCCCGGGAACAAAAACTCGACCCGGTGGTGTGCCGCGACGCGGAAATCGACCAGATGATCGATATCCTCTGCCGCCGCCGCAAGAACAATCCCATCGTGGTGGGCGATGCCGGCGTGGGCAAAAGTGCCGTGGTGGAAGGCCTCGCCCTGCGCATCGTCAACGGCGACGTGCCAGACCGCCTGAAACACGTTGAGCTCTGGACCCTGGACATGGGCGCTCTGCAGGCCGGTGCCTCGGTGAAAGGCGAATTTGAAAAGCGCCTGAAAGGCGTGATCGAAGCGGTCAAAGGCGCCGCCACACCGATCATCCTGTTCATCGACGAAGCCCATACCCTGATCGGCGCCGGCAACAGTGAAGGTGGCTCCGACGCTGCAAACCTGCTGAAACCCGCGCTGGCCCGGGGCGAGCTGCGCACCATCGCCGCCACTACCTGGCGCGAGTACAAGAAATACTTCGAGAAAGACCCGGCCCTGAGCCGCCGCTTCCAGCCGGTGGCGCTGGATGAGCCGACACCCGGCGACGCGGTTCATATTCTCCGAGGCCTGCGCACCGTCTACGAAAAAGCCCACCAGGTACTGATCGCCGACAGCGCTCTGAAAGCTGCTGCCGAAATGTCAGCCCGCTACCTGGCCGGTCGCCAGCTACCGGACAAAGCCATCGACGTTCTGGACACGGCTTGCGCCCGTATGAGCCTGAACCTGAGCACACCGCCCAGGCGCCTGAGCCATGTTCGCAGCCAGCTGCACCAGGTGGCCATGGAGCAGCACCTGATGACCCGGGAACACGCCCTGGGCCAGACCGTGGACACCGAAAGGGAACAGTTGCTGGCACAGCAAATGGCCGACCTGACTGATGAATCCGAAACCCTGGAACAACGCTGGAACGACCAGCGCGAGCTGGTGGCCCGGCTGGTCGACATCCGCGAGCGGCTGTTGCAGACCAATGCCGACGACAAAGCCGGCGAGGATGCCGCCGCTGAACTGACCGAGGCCGATCACGAAGAACGCCCGGACCTGAAAAGCGAAGCGGCCGCCATCGAACAGGAACTGGCCAAACTCCAGGCTGACGAACCCCTGGTCCACGCCCGGGTAGACGCCCGCCAGGTCGCCGAAGTGATCGCCGACTGGACCGGCATACCGGTGAACCGTATGACCACCGACGAACTGGAAAAGATCACCCACCTGCCGGCGTACCTGCAGGAACACATCAAGGGCCAGGACACCGCCATCGAGTGCCTGCACCAGCACCTGCTCACCGCCCGCGCCGACCTGCGACGGCCGGGCCGCCCCATGGGCGCTTTCCTGCTGGTTGGCCCCAGTGGCGTCGGCAAGACCGAAACCGTGGTGCAACTGGCCGAACTGCTCTACGGCGGCCGCCAGTTCCTGACCACCATCAACATGTCCGAATACCAGGAGAAGCACACCGTCTCCCGCCTGATCGGCTCGCCCCCGGGCTATGTCGGCTTCGGCGAAGGCGGCATCCTCACCGAGGCCATCCGCCAGAAGCCTTATTCCGTGGTGCTCCTCGACGAAGTCGAGAAAGCCCATCCGGAAGTGCTCAACCTGTTCTACCAGGCCTTCGACAAGGGCGAACTGGCCGACGGAGAGGGCCGGTTGATCGACTGCAAGAACGTGGTCTTCTTCCTCACCTCCAACCTGGGCTACCAGACCATCGTCAACCACGCCGAATCCCCGGCCAGCCTCGAAGAAGCGCTTTACCCGGAACTGGCAGGCTTCTTCAAACCAGCCCTGCTGGCCCGGATGGAAGTGGTGCCCTACCTGCCGTTGGGCGAAGACACCCTCAACCGCATTGTCGGCGACAAGCTGAACCGGCTGGCCGACCAGATCCGAACCCGATACCAAACGGATGTGGAACTGGAAGACGGGCTGGTCGATGCCATCCGAAGCCGGGCGACCCGAAGCGAAAACGGCGCGAGGATGCTGGAGTCGATCATAGAGGGTGAGTTGTTGCCGCCGGTTTCCTTGGCGTTGCTGGAGAAACTGGCAGCAAGGGAGCCGGTGAACAAAATCACTCTTGGTGTCGAAGAGCATCGATTTGTAGGAACGGTAGCTTAAGGCAACCGAAATTTAGCGCAGCCTGCGGGGTGGCTTTCCAAAACCCTGCGGAGCCATGGATGGCGGAGCGGAGCCTACAGGGATGTATTCACGGCGTGTTTTGGAAAGCCACCCCGCAGGCTGTGCGGACGGCGATCTCAATTTTTATAAGACTGGGAATAAGACAATGGGACGGATGCAGATGGAACTGCACACCGGCATTGACCTGGCGGTGGCCCTGATCCAGCAGGACACCCTGCCGGACCTGCTGAAAACGGCCACTAGCCAGCTGGAAACCACCTTCGGCCTGAGCCGCTGCTGGGCCCTGGAACTCGACCTCAGTGGCCGCACCCTGCACTGCAGCGATCTGGCCGAAGACGGCGAATTCGACTGCGGTGACTTCAGCCACCCCTTTGCCCACGTGCTCCAGACCGGCCAGGCCCGGGAACTGACACGAGCCGCCAGCTACCGCCTCGACCACCCGGGCTTCCAGGCCCTGTTCGACGCCAGCAACCGCCCCCGCTCACTGTGGCTTGAGCCCCTGAGCGGCGACGACGGTCGCACCCTCGGCATGCTCGTGCTGTGCCGTGACGAGCCGGAGTGGGCAGGAATTACTGCACAACCGCTGTACCTGGGGCTTCGGCAACTGCTGGTGCATCAATGGATCACCCAGCTGCAAAGCCGTGACCAGGTCTGGCAGCGCCGGCTTCTGAAGCGCTCGCTCGACCATCTGCACGATGCGGAAACCGTGCGCAATCGGTGCGACCAGCTGGCCCGGACTCTGGTGGGGAACTCCCAGGCCATGACCCGGCTCAGGGCCCAGATCGTCCGCGCGGCAGGCAGCCAGCTATCGGTCCTGATCCAGGGCGAAACCGGTTGTGGCAAAGACGTGGTGGCCCAGGGCATCCACCAGCTCTCCGGACGGGCTGACGGCCCCATGGTGGTGGTCAACTGCGCCGCCATACCCGATACCCTGCTCGAGACTGAACTCTTTGGTCATACCAAAGGCGCTTTCTCCGGTGCCGACCAGACCAAGGAGGGGCTACTGGCCCAGGCCGACGGCGGCACCCTGTTCCTGGACGAAATTGGCGACATGCCGATGGCCCTCCAGTCCAAACTCCTGCGGGTGCTGGAAAGCCGGAAGTTCCGTCCGCTGGGAGCCAGAGAGGAGCAGCGCTCTGATTTCCGACTGGTGGCGGCGACCCACCAGCCATTGCAGGCTGGCATCGAGGACGGCAGCTTCCGCCGGGACCTGTTCTATCGGCTGAGCCAGTTCCCGCTCCGGGTTACCCCGCTTCGGGAGAGGCCGGAAGACCTCGAGGCCCTCAGCCGCCATTTTATTCGTCATTACACCGAGCGGGAGGGGGCCGGCCCCATGGGCATATCCAGCCATGCCCTGCACCTGCTTTCCGGCTACGACTTTCCCGGGAACGTCCGGGAGCTGCGCAACATCATTGAACTGGCCTGTCTGCAGACACCGGTCGGGGATGACATCCAGCCAGAAGTCCTGCGATTGAACGACCTGTTCGAGGCACCCGAGACCTGGGTCGCCGAGCCCGCCGTTGCCGGCCATGAGGCGTTGTCGTGGCTGCCTGACCCCGATGAAATCCGGGATCTTAAAGCGGCAGCCCAAGCGTTCGAAGCGGCTATTATCCGGGAACGGCTGCGCCAGTATGGCGGCAACCGGGCCCAGGCGGCCGAGAGCCTGGGCTTGCCGAAGCGCACCCTGGCCCACAAGTGTCTCAAGTATCAGGTCAGCGAATCATGACGCCGTTTCTCAGGTTCATCCTGCGCTCGGTTGCCCTGGCAACCGCATTCACGGCCTTGCAGCCGTCGGCCTGGGCGGGGCTGATTGAGGAGGCCCGGCGCTGCACCGGTGAAGTTCAGCGGCTTGAACGACTGGCCTGTTTCGATGCGGTGTTTGACACGCCGGTTGATCGTCGGGCCGAGGCGCCGGCGTCGGTGCCTGCAAGCCTGCGCAGCGAGCAATGGCGCCAGGCCTATGCCTCCGCCGGCAACCCGGAGGACACCGGCACGGCCGTGTACCGGGATACCGGCCGGGCAGCCGGGCAGCTGGTTACCGTCGCCGCACTGGGCGTTGAACCACCAAGGCCCCGGCTGGTGCTGCAATGCCACAACAACATCACGGAACTGTCTTTGATGATGCCCGAACCTCTGAAGAGAGAGCGCATTCGTCTGGCCATGGGTTCAGACACCATGGAATGGCGGGTTCGGGACAACGGCTTTGTTCTCAGCGGTGGTCGTGGTCTGCCCTCAATCCACACGGTTCAGACACTGCTGGTGGGCCCGGACGTGCGCATTGATTCCACCGACAGTGCCATCGACGGCTTGCTGTTCGACCTGTCGGGCTTCCGCCAGGCCATTGAGCCCCTGCGGGAGAGGTGCGGATGGTGATCGCCGTTTTGCCGGAGCCAACGTCCCCAAAGGAGCCCTGTTATGCAGGTGATTGAGCAGCACCCCTACGTCAGCCAGGTGATTTCGGCGCTGCCCGGCGAGAGCGGGGTGGGCGAGGCGCTGGGTGAGGATCCGGCCCTCGAGTTCCTCGAGAACGAAATCATGAAAATTGGCTCCCTGGCGCATAACGATATTGACTGGAGCAAGGTTGAGCAGGAAGCACTGACGATCCTGTCTGACCGGAGCAAGCATCTCAAGGTACTGGGATTCCTGCTGCTAGCCCTGCAGCGTGGTGGCGATGGCGAGCGGTTTGCGCTGTCTCTGTACCTGTTGCACCGGGTTCTGGATGGATGGTGGGAAAAGGCCTGGCCCTATCCGGGTGAAAAGGGCCAGAGGGCCCGCAAAATGATGTTTACCCAGATGCTGCAGCGGGCCGGCAAGGGTGTGGAAGGGCTGTCCTTCGACGGCAGTGTTGGCGACGGTCGCCAGTACTGCCTTGAGCTACTGGCATCGCTGCTTGAGCAGGCGTCCATCAGGGCTTTGCCGGAGGAATCGCTGAGTGACCTCAAGCGGGCCATCGAAAAGCTCCCGGTGGCCAGCGAAACCACGCCCGCGCCCTCGCCTTCGACCCCGGAACCCGAGCGCAGCAACGCCCAGACACAGCCATCGCCGGCCACATCAACGGCCAGCCTGGGCACGCTCAGCCTGGATCCTGGCAATGAGCGGGCCACCCGCCAGAGCCTGCTAAAGGTGGCCGATCTGCTGACCGACACCGGCCCCGGTGAGCCGCTTGGCTACCAGCTGCGACGCTACGCCATCTGGCACACCATCACCACGGTGCCACCGACGCGGGACGGCCAGCGAACCGACCTGGCAGCGGTCAGCGCCGACCGCGTCGCAGACTATCGCGAGGCGCTTGAAAAGGCCCCGGACCAGGCCCTCTGGCAGCGGGTAGAACAGAGCCTGTCGGTCAGCCCGTTCTGGCTGGACGGGCACTGGCTGAGTGCCCAGGTTGCAAACCGGCTGGGCCATGGTGAGTGTGCCGAAGCGATTCGCCGGGCGTGCCGTGAGTTTGTGGAGCGATTGCCGCAGTTGCCGGAGCTCACGTTCAATGACGGAACACCGTTCCTGTCAGGGGAAGCGAGCGACTGGCTCTGGACGTCGCCGACTGCGAGCGCCTCCGGCAGTGCCGTTGACGCCTGGGAACAGGTTTATGGCAAGGCCCGGGAGCGGGTGGCCGCTGGAGAACTCGCCGAGGGCATGCAGTTGCTCGAGGACGGACTGGCAGAGGCCCGGGAGCCGCGGGATCGCCTTTACTGGCGGTTGGCCAGCGCTCGCCTGATGAAAGAGGCAGGCCTGAAAACGCTGGCGGCGCAACTGGTTCAGGACCTGCAGGCCCAGGTTCGCGGGTTGGCCCTGGAGGCCTGGGAGCCAACCCTGGTCAAACAGCTTGAGAAGCTGGGCTGACCAAAGACATTCACCAAGGAAGAACACCGGGAATGGATACCATGTGGAGAAAAGCTTTACTCATCGGTCGCTGGCTTTTGCCGTATCTGAAAAACGCAGCCCCGGTCACCCTGACGCTGGGCGTTATTGCCCTGCTGGTGGCCACCTGGTGGCTGGGCCCCCGCTGGCAGATGGGAGGGGAATACCCGCTCGCTGCCTGGCAGATGCGGGCCCTGGTTACCCTGGGGGTGGTGCTGATGGTGGCGATGGTGTGGGGCCTTGTCCTGGCCCGCCGCCTACGCAAGGTGAACGTGAAACAGGCGGAAGAGCAGCGCGAGCAGGAGGACCCCATTCTGCCTCTTGAGCGCAAGCAGCAGCGGTTGCTGGACCGGCAGCTGTCGGCGCTGAAAAGCAACCTGCCGGGGAGGCGTGGGATTTACCGGCTGCCCTGGTATCTGGTCGTGGGGCTCGAGGATGCTGGCAAAACCAGCCTGATCCAGCGCTCCGGCCAGACCTACACCCTCACCAATGTGACCCGCAACCACAGGGCCGATCGCAATGCCTTTGGCTTTGACTGGTGGATTGGCGACCAGGGTGTGCTGATCGACCCCGACGGTGAGTTGTTGAGCCAGAACGACGGCGAGGGCGCCGCTGCCGAAGTCCAGAAGCGGCTCTGGCAGCACTTTGTGACCTGGCTCGAGCAGAATCGTCCTCAGAGGCCGCTCAATGGTGTGGTGGTGGCTGTCGATCTGGCCAGCCTGAGCGTTGCCGATCCGCAGCAACGCAAAGCGCAGGCCATTGTACTGCGAACCCGCCTTCGGGAACTGATGGAGCAGCTCGGCTCCCGTCTGCCGGTGTATGTCACCTTTACCAAGCTGGATCTGCTGTACGGCTTCGGGGCGCTGGCGCGCACGCTCACCAAATCCGAAAAGGAAGCCGTTCTGGGATTCACCTTCCGGCTCGAGGGCCAGATTGACAATGACGACTGGCTTCAGGAGTTTGCCGACCGGTTCGAGGCGATGGTCGGGCGGCTGACCGACCGCCTGCCGGATGTCCTGGTGCAGACCCGCGATGCCGAGGAGCGCTCCGCCGCCTACTCGTTCACCCGGCAGCTGGCGGGGCTGAAGCCGGCCCTGGAGCAGTTCCTGGCGGATCTGCTCTCGGCCGATGTGTTCTCCACGCCGGCGCTGGTGCGAGGCACCTACTTTACCTCGGTGTTGCAGGAAGGTGTGCCGGAGGACGCCTTCGTCTCCGCGGCAGCGGCCAGCTACCAGCTCGCCACGCCCATACAGCCGGCCCAGCGCGCCGGTCAGTCGACGCATCTGTTCACCGAGACCCTGTTTCCCGGGGTTATCTATCCGGAGGCCGGGCTTGCCAGTGACAATCAGCGGGTGGTGCGCGGGCGACAACGTCGCCTGGCCACGGCAGCGGTGATCGCCCTGTGTGCCGGCGCCGGCATGACCGCCGGTTGGCAGCACTTCTTCATCAAGAACGCCGAAGCGGCAGCCGCTGTGGAACAACGAGTCACAGGGTTCATCGACAACTGGCAGCCGGTTGGCTTCGAGCCTGACACCACCGGCCGGAACCTGCTCGGTCCTCTTGATGAACTGCGCCAGGCCACGCTTGCGTTCGGTGACCATCGCCGGAACTGGCCGTACTTGCGCGACATGGGTCTGTACCAGGGGCATCGGATTGGCCCGGAGGTTGAGTCTTCCTACCTGGACATGCTGGCCTACCAGTACTTGCCATCCCTGATGGTGGGTATTATGGCCGAGATGAACGAGGCCCGGGACACCAACGAGCGTCTGGATCATCTGCGGGTCTTGCGGATGCTTTACGACGCCAGCGGCCGCAGGAACGATATTGTTAACGGCTACATGAAAGCCTATTGGCAGCAAGAATTCCCGGGGCAGAAGGCTCTGCAGGAACGTCTGCTCGGGCATCTCGACTATGCCATGGCTCACACCGACCTAGCCCGACAGCGACGCGCCGGTGACCCGGTGGCAGACATGGCGCTGGCGCCCTTTATCAGCAGTGTGGAGTGGGCCCAGCATGAACTCGGTCGCGTACCGACACCCAATCGGGTGTACCGGGACCTCGAAATTGAGGCCGAGCGTGAGTTCCAGGCGCCGCTGGAGCTGGCCCGGGCGGCGGGTCCGGCTTTCGCCACGGTGTTCTCCCGGGTGGACGAGCACGGCGAGCCGGCCAACACCGACACCATGGTGCAGGACCCCCTGACCATTCCCGCACTGCTGACCAGGGCAGGCCTCGAGAAATGGTTCCTCCGCAAATCCGGCTCGGTCACCGAACTGGCCCTGATTGACGCGTGGGTGCTTGGGCGTCGGGAGGATGTGCAGTTCAGTGAGGCCGACGAAGCGGAGCTGCGCGCCAGCCTGCAGTCGCTTTATGCCGAGCACTACACGAACGCCTGGCGCACGGCCATCAGCCGCATCCGAATCCATCGGTTTGAGGATCTCAATCACGGCGTTCGGGTGCTGGAGAGCCTGACCGGGGGCCACGAACCCCTGGCACGGCTACTCGCCCGGGTGCGGGACAACACGCAGCTGGTGCCTTCGGCCGAAGGTGAAACGGCCGGTGCCAGAGAGTTGCTGGAGCAGTCCGCCCATTTCCGGATGCTGCAGGACATCGAGCGCCGCTTTGCCGACCTCAACCAGCTGACCGCTCCGAATGGCGATCAGCCCACCGGCCTTGAGCAGGTTATGGTGGTGGTGAACGAGTTGCACCAGTACCTGCGCAACGTCCAGGAGGCACCGGACCAGGGCAAGGCCGCTCTGGCCGCGGCCCGAGCCCGGCTGAGCCTGCAGGGGGCTGACCCTATCTTCACCCTGCAGCGCATGGCGGATCATCAGCCGGAGCCCCTGAATCGACTCCTCACCAGTCTCGCCACCGAAAGCTGGCGGGTCCTGCTGGACCAGGCTGTGGCCCAACTGGAGCGTGACTGGTACCGGGAAGTCTATCAGCCATTCCAGCAAAACCTGGCCCGGCACTATCCGTTCAATCCGGATGCCGGTCGTGACGTGGCCTTGCAGGACTTCGAACGCTTCTTTGCCCCGGGGGGCATCCTGGACACCTTCTACCAGGACAACCTCAAGCTGTTCCTGGAGGATCACCCGGAGCAGGTGGGTGACGCCCGTCGGGCCAGCCTGGTGCGCCGGGACGTCATGGCCTCCCTGGAAAGCGCCGACCGCATCCGGCGGGCCTACTTTACCCGCAGTGGCTCCCTGGACGTGGAATTTGCCCTGGAACCACTCAACCTCTCCGCCAACAAGCGACGCAGTGTGGTCAATCTCGATGGCCAGTTGGTGGAGTTCAGCCACGGCCCCCGCCAGAGTATTCCGCTGGTCTGGCCCAACACCCTGCGGGACTCGGTGGAAAGCCGGATCACCCTGGTGCCGGTTCAGGTTAACCGATCGCCCCGGAGTCTGTCCGAATCGGGGCCCTGGGCGCTGTTCCGTCTGCTCGACGAGGCCGACATCACCGGCGTGAGCGACAGCGCCGTGGATGTCCGCTTCCAGGTGGACGACGGCGAGATGCGCTACCGCCTGCATGCCGCCAGTAACACCAACCCGTTCACACAGCAGTTGCTGGCGGGGTACCGCATACCACGCAGCTTGTATTAGACTAGTGGCCCCGATCAAAACAGGAGGTTCTGATCGGGGCCAGGGCCTCCACCAGGGATACGGCGAGGCAACGGATTCAATACTCTTCAGGGATCGAAGACATGCCCCAGGCAAGCGGACTGCAGTTCACGGTCACCATTGGTGGCTTCCCCTCCGATCATTTCGCCCTGGTTGGCTTTGCGCTGACCGAACGGCTATCCGAGCTTTTCCACGGTCGAATCGAGTTGGCCAGTTCCGACCCATCGGTGCTGGCGGCGGCGGTTCTGGAGCAGCCGGCAGACCTTGTTATCTGGCGTGACGGCGCCGCCGTGCGGCGTTTCACCGGGGTGGTGAGCGAATTCGTCCGGCGCGATTCCGGTCATCGCAGAACCCGCTACGAACTGGTGATTCAACCGCCGGTGTGGCGACTCGGCCTTATGCACAACAGCCGGATTTTTCAGGGTCAGACCACCGGGGACATCATCCGCGCTCTGCTTGAAGAACGGGGCGTGATTGATACCGAGTTCGACCTGAAACGCCCGCCCCTGGAGCGGGAATACTGCGTGCAGCATCGCGAAAGCGACCTTGCCTTTGTCGAACGTCTGGCGGCCGAAGAGGGTTGGTTTTACCGGTACCGCCACGGGAGCGTTGATGGCCAGGAGCCGCCGGCACTGATCCTGGCCGATCACCACGGCAGTGCACCAACGCTTGAGGCGGCTGAGTACAACAACCGGGCCGGCGGCGCGGAGCAGGGGCCCTGCGTGTATCGGTTCGAACATCGGGAGCGGATTCGGGCAGCCTCGGTGGCCATGAAGGATTACACCTTCAGGAACCCGGCCTACGGTCTGTTGCAGGAGCAGGGCGCCGCCAGTCTCTCCCATCGGGCCGACTATCAGCACTATGAGTATCCGGGTCGTTTCAAGCAGGATCAGGCCGGTGATCGATTCACGGCCGCGCGGCTGGATGCCCTGCGCAACGACGCCACCACGGGCAACGGCGAGAGCAACCGCGCGGATTTTGTGGCCGGCGCCCGAGTGGCGCTGACCCAACACGATAACGAGGCCCTCAACCGCGACTGGCTGCTGGTGGCGGTCACCCACACCGGTCGGCAGCCCCAGGCCCTCGAGGAAGAGGGCGGCAGCGGTGCCACCACCTATCACAACTATTTCAGTGCCATACCCGCCGACCGGACCTGGCGCCCCCTGTGCGAACACAAGCCGCTGATGGACGGCCCCCAGATGGCGGTGGTGACCGGCCCCGAGGGCGAGGAAATCCACTGTGACCGGTACGGCCGGGTCAAAGTCCGGTTTCCATGGGACCGCTACAGTGCCAACGACGAGCACAGCAGCGCCTGGCTCCGGGTGAGCCAGGACTGGGCCGGCGGCCAATACGGTTTCCAGGCTCTGCCTCGTATTGGCCACGAGGTGATCGTGTCCTTCCTGGACGGCGACCCCGACCAGCCGATCATCACCGGCCGGACTCATCACGCCACCAACACCGTGCCCTACGCGCTGCCGGAGCACAAAACCAGAACCACCCTGAAAACCAAAACGCACAAGGGGGAAGGCAGTAACGAGCTGCGCTTTGAAGACGAGGCCGACCAGGAACAAATTTACGTTCATGCCCAGAAAGACTTGGCGCTGCTCACCGAACACAACCGCACCGAAGTCATCAAAAACGACAGCCACCTGACGGTAGAGAACAACCGCTTCAGCCGCACCAGGGGCAACCGCCACCACACCGTGGATGGCGAAAAGCGCGAACAAACCGGCAAGGACCACAGCTTTAACGTCACCGGCACGCTGCACCTGAAAGCCGGCACCGCCTGGCTCAGCGAGTCTGGCACCGAACTCCATATCAAAGCCGGGCAAAAGGCTGTGATTGAAGCCGGTGCTGAAATTACCCTCAAGGCCGGCGGCAGCTTCTTGAAGATCGACCCCAGCGGCGTGGCCATGGGTGGTGCGAGTATCAAGATGAATGCGGGTGGTGCGCCGGGTAAGGGGAGTGGGCAGAAGGTGCAGGTGCCGGAGCGGCCGGGGTTGGTTGAGAAGAACGGAGGAGCTGTTGTGCCTGTTGAGCTCACGGAGGTTGGCCGGAGAGCAAATGCGGGTGTTTTTGAAATCAACTCCGATGCACTCTTGATGGCAGCGTCTGATCGAACAGCGGCCCAGCAATTGTGCCAGAAAAAAATGGATGGAACCTGCGATGTTATTGACTGCCCCTGCGATGGATAAATCAAAATCTTTATTGGGACTTGATCAAACTCTCAGAGATTTTCGAGTGGCATCTGGGGAGCAATGCCTGCTGATCATTGACGCTGCAAGATACGACAAAGTGGATACGACCCAGCAGATCTATACATTGGACGGCAACCCTGATTGGTTCTGGCTATTCGACGGAACGCCTTTTGAACAGCATAAAGACGCCGGCCCGATTGTGGTCAGGACGTCCGTCAACAGTGAACTTTTTCAGTGTGCCGTATCCCGATGGGGGGCCGATGAGGCACTGGCCATCCTGGTTTCGAAGTATGAGCCAAGCAAAGCATTGGCAGGTATTCGTAAAAGCCTGGTAATCCATTTCGAAACATATGGTCCATGTTTTGTGCGGCCATACGATGGGCGTTTTCTCGAAGTGGTGAACACCTGTCTGCCCGAGGCGGTGGGCAGCCTGATCCGTGAAGACGATCTACTGGTATGGTGCACTTGTCACTCTGAAGGAATGTATTGGTCGGGCGCGAGTGGAGTCGGCACGGAGGGGGAGGGGTTTTATGCTCACCAGCCACGCTCCTTAGAGAGATTATTAACGTGGGTAAGTGGTTGGCCTCGGTGCATGGCCATTACGAATAAGCATCGACACCCGACTAGTCATCGAATCCGGATTATTCGTGAATTGTGGTCTGCTGGTCATCCGTGTCCCGAATCGGATGCCGAGTTAGGCGCACTGTGGCAACACGCGGAACTGGAATTCCACGGACCACATGAAAAAGGACTGTAGCAATGTCAGCCATTAAGCCACCACCCTGTACCCCGTCGCGCACCTTTTGGCTGGAATTGGTTGGGGAAGATTCCCTGGACGGGCACCATTACTGTTTGCTGGATCACGAAGCGGAAAATCCGTCTCCAGAGCCAATGGAGCCCTGTGCCGATCACCATGGGAGAATGGGGCCCATTCTGGCCGGCCATGCAGAAGAACCCGCGAAACGGTCGTTGGTCCTGGAGCTCCATGGCGATGAAAAGGTCGTGGTGCCTGTGATAGACCAGGAACAGATCGCGCCAGCAACCCTCCGCCCGCCCCAGAGGAATTTCCAGGACAGCCTGATGGTGGCGGTACACCCCACCTTGTTCTGTGACGCTGGCGAACTAAGCTATCCACGCCCCATGACCGGTCACGAGGAAAGTGTGGCGGCGCCACTGCGAACCGGATGGGTGTACGTCTTTTTCCAAGGGCGCCTTTGGCGCGAACTGTTTGTAGTCACCGCCGAGGAATCGACCCCGTTACTGCGGGATACGGATCTGGCGCGATTCAGGCAGGCCGGCAATGAAGACAGAAATGAACGGACTCCCGTAGGCCCTGAAGTGGACACAGTGCACATCCCGGCCAGGTTACTTGGCCAGGACGTATACGATGATGTGGAACTGGCATTCAGCGATACCCAGTGGTCCTGGCACCAAATCGAAGCCTTGGAAACCGACGACTCGCTCCGTGGCAGCCGGTGCCGTAATGCCCGCGCCGTAAAGGGTTTCCTGGATCGGATACCCGGAGGCATGTTCCCTGACTGGCACCGGGTTGACGAACTTGTTCCCATGCGTGCCCGGGACAACCCGCTGGAGCGGGATATTTTCATGCCGAACCAATGGCTGCGTGATATCGATGGCAGCGACACTCAGAGAACGATGGATGAGATTGTCACCCAGCGAGATGCCATTGAATCCGATGAGGCTGTTGTTGATGCCGACATGGATATCTACCCGCAGATGCTGGTCCCCCGCTGGCGATACCTGCACCTTAAAGGAGAAGCATTACCGGAGATTACCGAAGGCGTGGATGTATTCGAGCCCCTGCGTAACCGCCACCTGTTATCCCTGACATTGCGGGACCCGCTGTTTGCGGCCAGGCACCTCGTTCAGCACATGAATGAAAGCCTGGCGCTTCTCTTGGCGTTGGTGGACAACATCAAGAAGCGGCCTCACGGCGTCACCGCAGAGTTGTTTCACACCAACTTCCGAAGGGAGGTTATGCCGGACGGCTCGAAAAACCCCCTGTGTATAGAGGGGAGCTGGTTTGACAATCGGCTGGATGACAGTGAAGAGGGGCGCCTGCTACGTACTGTCTATGAGGTGGAGCGCGCAGCCCTGCGCCGCTACTTGATCGAGGCCCAGGGTGCGGTTGTACGCCTGATGGAAGACGCACGCGCTGAAAACCTGACGGAAGCGCTGCGTGATCTATTCAATGCCGAGGCCGGTAACGATGTAGCCGGCTACGTTCAAGCCGGCCCTCTGCTCCAGGCTCTGACCATGCCGGTCGGCAGGACCGACCCCATGTTGTTGCCCCAGGATGCGGGCCGGATGAAAGCCAGCGGCGCGGAGGAGTTGAACGAATCCTTGATGGTGGGTGAACATCCATTGGCGGCGCTGCTGTTGCCGTTCAAGGATCCATCGGAAGCATTGCCCGGCGACGCCACTGGTGAAAAGCTCCGTGCCATGGTCAGAGCGCTCCAGGACCGTGAACAGCCGATGCGAGTAGCCGAGGCCAACGTACTGCGCAGCCTTGCGGAGCATTTTGACAAAACCAGTGCGCCTGATATTTCGGAAATGTTCTCGGATACCCGCTTCGGTATGCACGCGCTGTCCGCACCCCTCGCGGAACTCAGCCAATGGTGGCTCGGTGGGGTGCAAGAAACCCTCCTGAAGAAAGGCGTTGCCTTTGAAGCAAAAGTCAGCCAGGTGAAAGGGGCATTCGAAGGCTTCGCTGAAGCCGCCATACCTGGAAAAACCACTCTCCAGTTGAACAGTGCCGAGGATGGCAAGCTTTATACGCTGCTGGACGTGGTGGATGAACAGGGCCATACCCTGACTTCCGGTGCCGCGGTGGGTGCAACACTGAGACTGGCTGACAGTCAGGCTTTTGATGAAGTGATGAGGCGGCGCCCTGTTGGTCAGTTTTTCCATACGGCTTCGGTGAGCCCGATAGGGTTGCCGCCGTTGTTAGTGTTAATGGATTTGTTTAATTTGATGAATGCGGTTGCCTACTCTGATGAAGGCAGTCGACGCAATGTAGGAATAGCGAGTGCGGCGGTGGATTTGGCCGTGAGTTCAGCGCAGTGGGTTTCCGTTTTGCCCAAAAGAACTGTTTGGGTCGACACGCAAGTTGGTCTCTGGAAACAGGAAGCAAAGTGGTTTACCTCGATGGCTAGTTCATTGAGTGTTGCTGAGGAATACGCTGAAGAAGTTATTCGCAACAAACTGCAAGCGGCGGGTTGGATCGCTGGCATGTTTACCGTTTCGGTGATGGTCTGGGATGCGGCGGAAAACGCCTTTCAGGGGCGCCTGAAACTGGCCTCAGCCGACCTGACCAAGGCGGTGGGCGTAGGTGTCATGACCAATTCCGATATCATTGCCGGCCGAATCCTCACCCCCATGGGGCGCCAGTTGGTGCACCGTACCGGTGAGCGGGCCGTGGCAGCGGCGTTGTTATCCAGAGCCGCTGCGGCGTTAGGCTGGGGAGGTACGGTCAGCGCGGGCTGGGTAACCGTCATCGGCCTGGGAATTTATGGGTTGGGTGAATGGCTGTATTACGAAATCAAGGACGATGCCATCAGCAACTGGTTGCGGGGCGGCCCGTTCTCGGGAAGCCTGGAAGATCAACGCCCGGAACTGCTGGAAGAGGATGCCGCATACCTGGGGCTTCTTAAATCCATGATGCCCCTGTCGATAACGAGGGTAACCGGGGCCGGGCTGGACAGCTTCCTGCAGGAGAATGAGCTGTCGCCGTGGCAGGGCGCGGCAGAATCCGTGTTTTCCTTTTCCGCACCGGCATTGGCCATCTCGGGCGAGCCGGTAACCATCGAATGGGAACTGGAATACGAACGTACCCACTACCAGGCGCTGGGCCGGGCCGGTACGAAGACACTTGCCTCTAGGAGCGGCAATACCCGCCACGTCGAGTATCGGTTCGACGGCAGCCATACTATTCATTTCGTGGTGTCGGAGGCCCAACTCCCGGAGATGGTCCCGAACGAGCACAATCACGAATACGTGGCCACGCGCTACTCGGTGAAAAGCCTGGAACTCACCTTCCAGGTCAAGGTCTGGGACCGCCATCAGGAAACCTATACGATTCGGGAGATCAGCCAACAGCTCACCGACCTGGACATCAAACACCATGCAAGCCGGTAACGAACCAATGGCGACATATGTATCGGGCGCCTATCGCCGGGACGCCATTCCCGAGCAGGCACCCCTGAAGGATATCAGTGGGTTTGCGAAGTCCCTGGAGGCAGGGGACTTTATCGAACGGTTGCCCTGGGGCGACTATGCCCATCTTGATATCCACGTGCGGCCACAGTATGCAAAGGCCTATCAGGAGCGTCTGAAATCCGGGAAGAAAAAGCTTGAAGGCGCTGGCTGGACACATCTTCAAAAACCCAAAGACCTTATAAAATCGCGCTGGCAGCTCCTTCTGATGTTTGCCGGCTCCTTCGCCGACTATTCCATGTTGAAGTTTTTGTTGTTTTGTGTTTTTGCTTCAGGAATTCTTACTTCGATTGTCGATGGGACAATTTGGGCCTTTGTTGGTTTTTTGGAAATAGGTGGGGTTATTCTTATGCTGCACCTGTTTTTCCGCTACCCATTCACTTGGTACCTAGAGCGCCACCCCGGACTCATCGTCAAGGACTTGGGGTGCGGTTTCTTCCGGACTACCGGCATGGTGAAGTTTCGTACCTGGCGTGAAGAAACCTTCGAAGCGCCATTTATCGAGTTTGATCCCTACATCTCGTTCCATGTGAACCCCAAGGGCCCGGTGAGCTACAAGCTGCTCCTGCGTCACCGTTACACCGGCTGGCAGACCACCGTGGCCCAGGTGGCGGATATCCATAAAGTGGAGTTGTACGCCCACTGGGACGAACTCCAGCGCTACATGGACGTCAGCCAGCCCTTGCCGGATATCCCGGCCCTCGAACCCTATCGCCACCTGGATCCCACCACGGCTGAGTTTGATGCAGCCGGAAAACGCCAACGCCCCGCCGACTACTGGGCTACGCTGGACTTGGAGTGGTGGGAGAAAGAGGGCTACCCCGCCCATATGGAAAAAATTCGGAACTTCCCGTGGCACACGCTGGAAGACCAGATGCAGTACAGTGTGCCGAATCTGAACGAAGCAGCGATGGCGTAGGCCCCGATTCCGGGGTGGGTTTGAGCGGCTGCCTCTGGTTACCGTTTGCCGGAGACGTCACGGCGTAAATGACATTGAAAAGGAGTTCCCCGTGAAATCAATTCTGCTGCTGATGTCGATCTGCCTGCTTCCTTTCTCCGCATCCGCCGGCGTTTACAAATGGGTGGATGCCAATGGCCAGACCCATTTTGGCGATCGGCCGCCCGCGCAGGCGGGCTCCAGTGAAGTGGCGGTGGATGCCAGACCGGCCGAGGTGGATGCAATGGCGCGTCAACGCCACCAGAAAATGACCGAATTCGTGGAGCAGCAACAGGCGGAACGACAAGCCCGGCAGGCCGCCGATGCCAAGGCCGAAAAAGCGGCCCGGGAACAGGCGGAGCAGTGCAGGGAATTGCGCGCACGGCTGAAGTTTCTGGCCAGTGTATCGACCTTCTACCACCTCAACGATCAGGGCGAGCGAGTGTTTGTCAGCGAAGCCGAGAACCGGCGCATTCGCGACGACTTTCGTAGCAAGGTGAAGGACCAGTGCGGGAGCAACTGAGGCCCTTTGTGGCTCACTGGTCATGGAAACGTCGTCAGGTCGTAATCCTCTGTGTGAACACTGCCTGTGCAGTATCATTCATTGGACAAGGAGCTGGTTATGAAGTTACGCATGTTTATGGGGTTGTCGTTGTGCACGATTGCCCTGTCAGTGGCGCAGGCCGCGCCTGGCAAGTCTCACCATGAATCCTGGGTTCCCCCGGGGCTGGACGAATGGCACCAGTTGGATGCCAAAGCCCCGATTCAACTGGGCCCACGACCCTTTTGGCTGGTCGAGGACATGGATGAGGGACCGCTGAAAGAACGCCTGCAAGCCTGCAATACCCGGAATCTCAAACGCACGGATTTCTCCATTGGCCACCGGGGCGCGCCGCTTCAGTTCCCTGAACACACCCTGGAATCGTACGTGGCCGCGGCCCGGATGGGGGCGGGCATCGTTGAGTGCGATGTCGCCTTCACCAAGGATCGTGAGCTGGTCTGCCGACATGCCCAGAACGATCTGCACACCACCACCAACATCGTCGCCGTACCCGAGCTGAACGCCAAATGCACGCAGCCGTTCGTTCCTGCAGACCCGGCCAGCGGCACGCCCGCACAAGCCGAGTGTCGCACCAGCGACATCACGCTTGCGGAGTTCAAGAGCCTGAAAGGCAAGATGGATGCGTTCAATCCGATGGCGACTACGCCCGAAGAGTATCTGGCGGGCACTGCAGACTGGCGCACAGACCTCTACGCCAGCCGTGGCACCCTGATGACCCACAAAGAGAGCATCGAGCTGTTCAAGGCCCTCGGTGTGAAGTTTACGCCGGAACTCAAATCGCCGGTGGTGGATATGCCGTTCGGAGGCGACTACAGCCAGCAGGATTACGCTCGCCAGATGATCCAGGACTACATCGATGCCGGGGTGAAGCCGAAAGATGTCTGGCCCCAGTCCTTCAATCTGGCGGATGTCCTGTTCTGGATAAACGAGACCCCCAGGTTTGGTAAACAGGCCGTGTTTCTGGACCAGTCAGCGCCCACGCCGGAGAACACCTCGCTGGCGTATATGGAAAGCCTGAAAGCCCAGGGCGTGAACATTCTGGCCCCGGCTCTCTGGAAAATGCTGACACTGGACAGCTATGGCGAGATCGTGCCCTCCGAATACGCGGATAACGCCCGCATGGCCGGTCTTGATCTCATCGCCTGGACGGTGGAGCGTAGCGGCCCCCTGGCGAATGGTGGTGGCTGGTATTACCAGACCATCACCGATGCCATCAACAATGACGGCGATATGCTTACGGTGATCGACGTGCTGGCCAAGGAGGTCGGTGTCATTGGCATCTTCTCGGACTGGCCGGCGACCACTACTTTCTATGCCAACTGTATGGCCAGCACCGTCGCGCGCTGAGCCCTCGGGGTGTCCCGTTGGGGCGCCCCATCACCCTTTCTTCATGAACGACGAATGACGAATTCTTAGTCCGGACGTAACCCACTCCGGCCGGATTCCCCTGTACGGTGAGATCAGGTATCTGGAAGTCAGCCTTCAGGTGCCGGGTAAGGACAGGACATCTCAACCTCAGGAGGAACGTCATGCATTCCGCAACCCGCTATTTCCTTGCCGCTTTCCTGACCGCCTCTGCGCTCACAATGCCGGTCGCCATGGCGCAGAATGGCCCGGACCGGGACCAATCAGGCCCCTATGTCAGTGGTAGCTACGGTGGTTACAAAGCTCACGGAGGAGACTTTGAAGACGAAAACGATATGCTGGGTGTGGCACTCGGATATCAGTTCAACCCGCTGTTTGCCCTTGAGGCGGAGTACATCGATTTTGGCAACTTTGGTCAGGATGACGTAGAAGGCAAGCTCAAGGGTGTCAGTGTCGGCGCGGTTGGTCGTCTGCCGCTCACCGAGAGCTTCGGTGTCTATGGCAAGGCTGGCGCCTTCGCCTCGGCGCTGGATGTCGATGCCTTTAACGAGAGTGAAACCTACGATGAGGTCACTCCGTTTGTCGGGGCCGGCGTGGATTTCCGGGTGACACCGCGGTTGTCGGCCTTTGCCGAGTACAATCGCTACAACGTGGACGTGGATGAAGAGGATTTCAACGGACAGGTCACCAACAGTGGGCCGGAATTCGATACCGGTCGGGTTGGCCTGAAGTATCAGTTCTGATGTCTTTTATTCCGTCATAACAGTGAGGCGCGGTGTGTAGCCGCGCCTCACTGCATCGCTATAACCGGTTCTATTGCACGTTCTCAAGCTCGCCGAACCGGTCGGCGAAGAGGGCGGAGGAGAGATAACGCTCCGCGCTGTCCGGCAGAACCACCACGATGTTCTTGCCCTGGTGCTCCGGCTGTTTGCTTACCCTTACCGCAGCCACCACAGCCGCGCCACAGGAAATGCCGCAGAGAATCCCTTCCTCCTGCATCAGCCGATGGGCCATGTCCATGGCCTCTTCATTGGATACTGCCTCCACTTGGTCCACGAGATCCAGATCCAGGTTCTTGGGCACGAAGCCCGCACCAATGCCCTGAATCTTGTGGGGTGAGGGTTTGGGGTCCTCGCCGTTCATCACCTGGCGAATCACCGGCGAATCGCTCGGTTCCACGGCCACCGTGTGGATCTGTTTGCCCTTGGTGTGCTTGATGTAGCGGGAGACTCCGGTCAGCGTGCCTCCGGTGCCCACGCCGGACACGAATATGTCGATGTCGCCGTCGGTGTCGTTCCAGATTTCGGGCCCGGTGGTGTCCTCGTGAATCCGGGGGTTGGCCGGGTTCTGGAACTGCTGGGGCAGGAAATGGTTGTCAGGATCCGAGGCGAAGATCTCCTCGGCCTTGGCGATGGCGCCCGGCATACCCTTGGCGGGTTCGGTGAGTACCAGCTCGGCACCCAGGGCCTTCAATACCTTGCGACGCTCCAGGCTCATGGATGCCGGCATGGTCAGGACCAGTTTGTAACCCCGGGCCGCCGCCACGAAGGCCAGGGCAATACCAGTGTTGCCGCTGGTGGGTTCAACGATGGTCATTCCCGGTTTCAGGGTGCCGCGCTTTTCAGCATCCCAGATCATCGCGGCACCGATACGACATTTCACCGAATAGGCCGGATTGCGGCCCTCGATCTTGGCCCAGATGGTTGCGCCGTCGTTCACCCGGTTGAGCTTGACGAGCGGGGTGTTACCGATGGAGAGGGAGTTGTCCTCGTAGATACGTGCCATGGCGGTCTCCTGATGGTTGTCCTTGTTCCACAAGCATAGTAGCAGCAGCGGCGTTCAGGTAACGTTCTGGACTCAGATCGCACGCACCTCGGTCCGATTGCGCCCGTTCTGCTTGGCCTGGTACAGGGCGTTGTCGGCCTGGCGAAGGTACTCCGCGGCGCTTGCCTCCGGCCCCGGTCTTCCGGTAGCCAGGCCGATGCTGATGGTCATCCGGATCTCCTCATCCTGGAATCGAACACTGGAGTGGGCCACGGCCTGCCGGAGGCTCTCCAGTCGGTTACGGAATTCGTCGCGGTCCTCAAAACTGGCAAAAACCACGAACTCTTCTCCACCGAACCGGGCCAGACGGTCGGTTTCACGCCGAAAATGCGAGCGCATGATTTCCGCCATGGCCTTGAGGCACAGGTCGCCGGCCTCGTGGCCATGGGTATCGTTGATTCGCTTGAAATGATCGGCGTCCACCATGGCCACCGCAAATCCGGAGTGGTGGCGCTGGCACCACTGGAAGCTCTTGCGGAATTCCTGATCAAAATAGCTTCGATTGCCCAGCTGAGTGAGGTCGTCGGTGACGCTGAGGCGAGCGAGGGTTTCGTTGGCAACGGCCAGCTCCCGGTTGAGCCGACCGAGCTTGCGGTTCCAGTAAACCAGCAGCACGGTGATCAGGGCACCGACGATGGCGAGTTGCCATAGCAGGGAATAATCCACCGACTGTTTCAACTGGATGTTTCGCCAGTGGCTCTCCAGGCTCCGCCGCTCGTCGATGGTGAGGCTGGCCACCAGTTTCTGCATGATACCCAGCAACAGAGGTTCGTCCGAGCGGGTGGCCACCGAGAGCGACCAGTCCGCGGGGATGCGGCCAATCACTTTCAGTTCGGGAAAACCCAGGTCCTGAATGTAGTGGCTGGCCGTAGGCAAGGTGGTGATATAGCCGTCCAGCTCGCGCCGCTGAAGACGGCGAAGCCCTTCCTGTTCGTTCGGTACTTCAACCAGGTTGAGTGACGGGTATCGTTCTTTCAGTAATTCGGCAAAGGCATAATCTTCCACCACGCCCACTTTTTGTCCGCGCAGGTCGCCGACCCGCTCGATGAAGGGCGCCTCAATCCGGCCCAGCACCACATTGGGCGCCACCAGATAGGGTTCTGTGAAATTCATGAACTCGGAACGCTCCGGTGTCTTCATGGCCATGGCCAGGAGGTCACAGCGCCGCTCCCGGGCGGCGACCATGGATTGCTGCCAGGTTTCGGTGGGCAGCACCTCGAACCGGATCGGGGTCCGTTCTGCAAACAGGCGGAATACCTCTGCGGAAAGGCCGATATGCTTGCCCTCCTCGTTGAAGCCTTCCAGCGGAAGCCAGTCGGGATCGATGCACATGGACAAACGGTACCCGCGGGCTTCGAGCCACTGTTGCTCGCCAGCGCTGAGCGACACTTCGCCCGTAGCCGACCTTTGCCGGCTGTTGCTGGCGCCAAGCCATCGGTTTTCGATGGTCCGCATCTCGTCGGCGCTGATACTGGCCAGGGCCTGGTCCAGAATATCGGTCAGTGGTGCCAGGCCCGGGCGAACGCCAAAGCGCAGATCCTCACCGGGCAAGCCCTCCAACAGCAATTCACCTGCGATGCGCACACCCGTGAGGCCCAGTTCCCGGATCCAGAAATTGCCGTTGGGCAGTGCCGCCAGAACCACGTCCACCTCGCCCCGGGCGAGGGCTTCGAACATGGCATCCTGAGCAGTGAAAACCCGGGCATCGTCGCCGAGCCTCTCGCGCACCGGTTTCTCGTAGTAGATACCTGAGCCGAGCGCCACGCGCTGACCCTGCAAATCGGCCAGTGAGTTGAAATCCAGGTCGGGATCGAGGGTAAAGGCAACGTTCGGTATGGTGTGGTAGGGCTCGGTGTAGCGGGTAAAGGCAGTGCGCTGAGGGCGGAACGACATGTTGGCGAGCACGTCGATTTCACCATCACGAAACAGCGGCAGCAGCTCAACCCATTGACCGCTCACCGGGATCACCTGCAGACCGGTCAGGTCGGACAATCGGTGCAGGACGTCAACGGTCAGGCCCTCGATGCGGGTGCCGCTGTCGAAGCTGTAGGGGGCATAATCGCGCATGAGTCCGACCCGCACCGGCCCTGTTTCGGCGATGAATCGGCGCTGTTCCGGGCTGAGCACCAGGTCCTCGGAGGCGGCCAGGCGGGTGCCACCGAATTCCTGCCAGCGCTCCAGCAGTTCCAGGATGCGTTTTTCGGGAATCTGCTCGAGGCCCGCATTGATTCGCTTGAACAGAGCTTCATTGGACTTCAGGACACCGAGTCGGAAATCCTCCCTGGACAGCTCGCCCAGCGGCGCTTCGCCAGCAATGGCGAGAAAACGGAACCCGGCCTCGTTGGCGTAATACTGCAGGGTTAGTCTTGGTCCGATAATTACATCCACCCAGCCGAATGCCAGAGCACGGATCAGGCTGTACAGGGAGTCATAGCTGGTGTGCTCGATGCCGAATTCGCGCAGCCGCTCGGCATAATAGACATCGCGAACCACACCTACGCGCAAACCCTGTAAATCCTCGATGGATTGCACCTCGCCAATCGGGTGCTGTGTGTCGTGCATCAGGTAGGTCTGGCGAATGTGGTAGGGCCCGGTGAACAGAATTTCCTGAGCACGGTCCTGCCGGAAGGAGATGCCATCGATGACATCGAGGTCCCCGCGCATAAAGGCGCTGTAAATTTCCGGCCAACTGCCGGCCCGAAAGGTGAACTCAAGGCCTGATTGTCTGGCCACGTCCCTCAGAACATCCACGGAAAAACCGCCTGCCGTGCGACCTTCAACGAAGGAGTAGGGTTTGTTATCGGCCACGATGCCGACGGTGATCGGATGAGTGTTTTCCTGGCTATGGGCAGAGGCGGAAACGAGCAGCCCCGTGATGGCCAGCAGAACGAATAAAGCGACGCTCACGAACGGGTTCGGAAGGGAATGGGCAGGGCAGTTCATGGGGTGCCGACGGTCCTTAACAGCTACATATCCAGTGTAGTCTCAACCGTCGACCTTGCCTACTGCCGGTTATTCAGGCGCCGACGGATCGGCCCGTATAATCAGAGAAATCAGGTTTCCTGGGTTGGTGCTGGTCGTCGGTCATGTAGGCGGACGTCAGGATGAATTCCGCGGTGGCGCGGTTGCAGGCCACGGGAATGTTCCAGAGTGCTGCGATGCGCAGAAGCGCCTTGATGTCGGGATCGTGGGGTTGGGGCTCCAGGGGGTCCCAGAAAAACACCAGAAGGTCTATTTCGCCCTCGGCAATCTTGGCGCCAATCTGCTGGTCGCCACCGAGGGGGCCGCTGAGCAGGCAATGTACATCGTCCCGTTCCAGGCTCTCACGTAGCAGCCGACCGGTGGTACCCGTCGCATAAAGCTTCAAGGGGGAGAATCGGGTGCGGTTTTCGGCAACCCAGTCCACCAGCTCCTTCTTTTTGTTGTCGTGCGCCACCAGAGCAACGGATTTTACGGCCATTTGAGGTAAAGTCTCCTGTGCAAACCGTTTGATTGCTAACGGCCAGTGTTTCACAGGCTGGCCCTGGACGGAATAGGAAAGAGGTGTATGTCCGCGACTGAATCCATTGAATGGAAAACCACGCCGGCGGCGGTCTGGCGGCGTCATCGCTCGGGCCTTCGGCCAATTCGGCGGCTCGACCCCGTACAGTGGAGCGATCTGACCGGTATCGATCGGCAGCAACAGGCCCTGGGCCGGAACACCGAGCGGTTCCTGAGCGGAGCCCCTTCCAACAATGCGCTGCTCTGGGGCGCCCGGGGCACCGGAAAGTCGTCGTTGATCAAGGCCCTGCTCAATCGCTACCAGGACCGAGGGCTGCGCATGATTGAGGTAGACAAGGACGACCTGGTCAACCTTCCGGAGATTGTCGACGAGATTTGCGATCTGCCGTTCCGGTTTGTGATCTTCTGCGATGATCTGTCCTTTGACGTGGGCGAGACCGGGTACAAGGCCCTGAAGAGCGTCCTCGAAGGCTCCCTGGAGTTGCCGCCGGAGAATGTCCGGGTGTACGCCACCTCCAACCGCCGGCACCTGATGCCGGAGTTCATGTCCGATAACCTCAAGAGCGAGATGCGCGATGGCGAGCTGCATCCGGCGGAGGCCATCGAGGAGCAGGTATCGCTGGCGGATCGGTTTGGCCTGCAGCTGTCGTTCTACGCGTTCTCCCAGGACGTCTACCTGCAAGCGGTGGATGCCCTGTTCCCCGACGCGGCAGACCGCGACGCCCTGCATCGGGAGGCCATTCGCTTCGCCACCGCCAAGGGCGTTCGCAATGGTCGCACCGCCCAGCAGTTCTATCGCCAGGTGGCCGAAAAGCCGGGACACTAGCCGTTACTGGTGTTTGGCCATTCGGATAAACCGGTGGTGAACCACACGCACGCCCAGGTAGACCAGTGCCATCACCACGGGAATGGCAATGCCCAGGACCAGGGTCTTGTTGAATTCGAGCCCGGTGCCCTGCAACGAATCCAGGCCGAGCTTGAGCAACCCGATCAGGTAATAGGTGATGGCCACCACCGAGAAGCCTTCCACGGTGTGCTGCATCATCAGCTGGATCTTGGAGCGGCGGTCCATGGAGCTCAATACCTGCTGATTCTGGCTCTGGATGGCCAGCTCCACCCGGGTGCGCATCATGTCGGAGGCCCGATCCACCCTCCGGGACAAATCCTCCAGGCGCTCACTGACGGCCTCGCAGGTTTTTACCGCCGGCGTCAGGCGCCGGGTCATGAACTCGGTGAGCGTCAGGTGGCCGGAAAGCTCGTCTTCCCGCAGCTCCTCCAGCCGCGTCAGTACCAGTCGGTGGTAGGCGCGGGTGGCCGAAAACCGGAAGGTGGATTGGGCCCGGAACGCTTCAATCCGGGCGGCAATGTGGGTCAGCCGGGCCAGCAGGGTTTCCTCGTCCACCGCCTCGTTCTCCGCCAGCGACCGGGTAATCACCGCCAGCTGTTCGTCCATGTCGTTCAGGGAGGGTGTGATGTCCCGGGCCACCGGCAGCGCCAGTAGCGACATCAGGCGGTAGGTCTCGATTTCCATCAGCCGCTGGGTCAGGCGCCCCAGCTGGCTGTCGGACATGTGGTGATTCAATACCATGAACCGCCCGAAGCCGTCGCTGTGCAGGCGGAACGTGCCCCAGACCCGAGCGGCGCCTTCCTGGGGGCTGCTGCCGACCAGCCGCATGCCCTCGAAATGCTTGCGCACATAGTCCAGGTCGTCCCGGGTGCCTTCGGCGGCAGGTCCGACATCCAGATGGAAGGCGGCAATCACGGTGCCGGTCAGTGCTTCGAGCCAGCCCTCCGGCAGGGGTGAGATGCCGGTTTCCAGGAACGGGGCCTGGTCGCTCGCTGCCAGATTGATGAAGGTGTAGGACGCAAACTCCATGTGCATTTCACGCCGAACCCGGAGTGTGCCGAAGGTGTGCTCGAAACAGCTCACCTCCTTTTCTGGTACCGGGTGACCCAGCAGGCGGTGAAGCTCCTGGAGGTGATGGAATTGCGCCTGTCGCTGCTCGGGCGTGGTCAGCACCGCGATCTGGGAGACCCGAGCCGGGGTGGGCAGAACCTGGAACGGCCGGGAATGCAGCTCGTTATACAACTCGTTTCGCAGCGGATGGATATCGAGAGAAGCCAGGCATGAGCTCACGGGGCGGTCCTGTCATCAAGAATGGATAGTTGGGATGGTAACCCGGAAGCAAACCCCGTCAATGCCACTTTGGGCGCGGTTTCGCGCCTCCACACGGCCTCCGTGGTAGTCCGCAATCAGACTGACAATCAGAAGGCCCTGGCCCAGATGACCCTGTTGCTGACCGTCCCGGAGGGACACAAACGGGCTGAAGATATCGGTCTCCCGGGCCTCGGGGAGTCGGGACCCCTCATTGAATACCGACAGTTGCAACGAGCCGGCCTCCCGTCCGACGGCCACTTCAATCAGACCGTCCTCGGGCGTGAAGTCGCGGGCGTTATCCACCAGCTTGTCCAGCAGCTGAACCATCAGTTCCGGTGAGCCCAGCATCGGGCAGGGCTGATCCGGACCGACAAACTGTATGCGATGGTAACTGTCCAGCGCCTGGTAGGCGTCGGTGGCTTCGGCAACCACCCCGGCAAGGTCAAACGGTTCCTTGTCGGCGTGGTCGAGGCTCTGTTCAAGGCGGGCCGCCTCGCTCATGCCGTTGAGGATCTGGCTCAGTCGATCGGTGGCCGAGGCTGCCCGGTCGAGGTACTGGCGTCGCTCCTGGTCTGACTGGCAATGTTGCAGGTTCTCCAGCGAAGAGCGCACCACCGCTACCGGGGTCTTGAGCTCATGGGAGAGTCGCCGGGAAAAGCTCTCGAGGTAGCGGTTGTAGCCCTGCAGGCGGTCCACCATCAGGCTGAACTGGCGTTGCAGTTGCCCCAGTTCGTCGTTGGCCCGTGACGGCGGCACGGTGCCGGTAATGCGTCCGTCCTCATCGATGCTGGCGCCAACCGCTCGTTCCAGCCGGGTGATGCGCCAGGACAGCCAGCTTGCGTAACCCAGCAGAACCAGTGTGAGAGCGACGATAATCAGCGTGCTGCGGGCAATCACCGAGCCCAGTGTGGAGCCCGAAAGCGTCAGTAACTCATCAATGGACTGTTCGAGAATCAGCGTCCGATTGCCGAACACGGTACGGGTGGTCAGCAGCCAGACGCTGCCGTCGTCGTGCCTCACCAGGCCCTGATCGGGCAGACTCTCCGGCGCCAGCCGGTCGATGCCGGTGGGCATGGCCGCCGGTTCCGGCTGGTAGAAGCGTATCAGCGCCCGTAGCGCATTCAGACTGATCTGCTCAATCACCTCAAGTGGTGTAAGCGTGTCGAATTCTGGCCTGATTTCCCTGGTGTCCCCTTGCTGTGTCGCGATTACCCAGCCCGCCGGCTCGATCAGTCGCACCTGCTGCCCACTGCCCAGTCGGGGCGCAAGCCGCCGTTCGATCATTGGCTGCCGCCGCACCAGCACCGGCAGCGGATCGGTGGCGGTGGCCACCGCTTCGTCGGGGTTTTCACCCCATTGAGCGCGGAAGCCAAGACGACTGCGGTCTGGTGGTACAGGCAACTTGAGCTCTACCTGCCAGCCCGAGCCGGCACCCTGCCAGACGCCGGATACCCGATAGTCCGGCGCACCGGAGGTGGCAGACAGGCCGTAGAACTGGCCCGGCGCCGGTGTCTGCAGCCGCCAGGCCTGGCCTGCATCCGGACCCAGGCTTCCGGAGGCCGGTTGGAGCCAGAGCGTCAGGCGATCGTAGGGTTGGTCGGGCAAGCCCGGGTTGAAGAAAACCGGTTGGCGCTGGTTCACCCGTATCAGCAGGTACAGGTGCCGTTCATCCGTTGCGGCCTGCCACTGCAGGGTTGGTTTGTCAGCACCGGGCGTAGCCTGGCTCTGCCACTCGGCGCGGCCGCCGTCCTCCTCGTATCCGGGCCAGTCGTCACCGTAGCCGTCAAGATTCAGGGTTCCGGTCAGCGATTTCACATAAATGGCCGGCTGGCCCGGCGCGACCGGGTCCAGGCCCACGAGGGCGTCGCCTGCCACATCGGCCAGGCGCACCGCCTGTTCCTGAAGCTGCTGACGGGCCTGCTGGCGCAGGGCATCGTCCAGTTCCAGAACAAACTGCAGCCCGGCCCAGGGAATCAGCAGCATCAACAGGCTGGCAACGAACAGCTGGCGTTTCAGGTTCAAGGATCAGACCTCACGGGCATTCCAGCGGTAGCCCATGCCATAGGCGGTCTGGATGCCGTCAAAGCTGTCGTCCAGTTGCTGGAACTTGCGACGGATGCGCTTGATGTGGGAGGTCACAGTGTTGTCATCGAGCACCGTGCTGGCGGCGTCCATCAACTGCTCCCGGCTGCGGACATGACCGGGGTGCTGAACCAGGGAGTGCAGCATCCAGAACTCGGTAACCGTGAGGTCAATGGGGTTATCGTCCCAGGCCACTGTCATCCGGTCGACATTCAGGCTGAGGCGACCCCGCTGCAGGACTTCATCGGGCTTTTGCAGGGCTTCGGCCCAGGCATCGGCTCGGCGCAGCAGGGCGGTTACCCGGGCCAGCAGGTGGTCCAGGCTCATGTCCTTGGTGACATAGTCGTCGGCGCCGAGGCGCAGACCGTGGACCGAATCAATATCGCTGTCTCTGGCGGTCAGAAAAATGATGGGCAGGGTGGGAGACAAGTGTCTGAGATCCTGGCACAGGGTAAAGCCGCCTTCGGGCTCGTCGCCCAGGCCAACGTCAATAATCGCCAGGTCTGGCAGACCCTGGCGCAAGGACTGCCAGGCTGCAGCGCGATCACCATGGGCCGTCACGCGATAGCCCCGGCGCTCAAAGGCCGCCCGGTAGTTGTCGCGTATGGCCGGCTCGTCCTCAATCAGTACCAGGTGTTTTTTCATGATGCGGCGGTTTCCTTGGCCGATGGGTTCCTATTTAACCACGCCACTACTGGAGCACAAGGCCGAAGGGGCTGGTTGCCACAATTCATCATTTTTGGGTCGCCGGTTTGCCGCTTTCTGACACGGGGGTTCCTTCCGGGGTTGCTGGAATGGGTGTCATTGCCCAGTCATGCACTCACAAGGACTCTGTCATGATGCTTTCACGTTTCATCCCCACCCCGACACCGGTGCTGAGCCAACCCTGCCTGCGTTCTGCCCGGAACGAGGCGCGTCAATGCCGCCGGGTCAGGCGCACGGCAGAGGGTGTCAGCCTGTGGCTGGCGGTGTTGCTGATGCTGTTTGTTCATCCTCTTTACGCCGAGGCAAGCGAGGCAGAGAGCGCCGGCCAGTTGCATTTTGTCGATGGCCAGGGGCAATTGCAGGAGCCGGCGCTGGTGCTGGACAGTGACTTCCGGGTGCGGGTCGGTGGCCTGATTTCCGACACCCGGCTACAGCGACAGTTCAGGAATACCAGCGACCGGTGGCGTGAGGGGATCCTTGTGTTCCCCCTGCCGGCAAAGGCGTCGGTGTACGGACTGACCATGACCGTCGGTGAGCGGACGGTGGAGGGCAGGGTGTTGCCCAGGGCCGAGGCCCGCAAGACCTATGAACAGGCCAGGCAGGCCGGGCAGCATGCGGCGGCCGTGGAGCAACAGCGGCCCAATCTGTTCACCGCGCGGGTTGCGAACATTCCACCCGGCGAGACGGTAACGGTAGAGCTTCGTTACCAGCAACCGGTGCGTTATCAGGCCGGTGTGTTCGAGCTGACGCTGCCCACCACCCTGACGCCCCGGTACATGCCCGGCCAGCCCGTGAGTCAGTCACCGTCCACATGGCAGGGCGGCTGGGCCCTGCCAACCACCGAAGTCCCGGATGCGGGGGCCATCAGTCCGTTTACGGTTGCTCCAGAGGACGTGGCCAATGACAGTCACCGGGCGTCCATTGAGGTAATCCTGGAGCCCGGACTGCCACTGGCCGGGGTCACCAGTCCGACCCATGCCCTGGTCACCGGCCAGGAGGGTACTCGGTTTATGGTGTCACCCGCAGGTGGAGACACGCTGATGGACCGGGATTTCGTGCTGCGCTGGCGGCCTTCGGCCGGTAATGCGCCCTCGGCGGCGGTGTTCCACCAATCCTGGCAGGGCGAGGAATACCTCATGGCCATGGTGTTGCCGGGGCAGGCTGGTCAATCGTCACTGCCCAGGGACCTGGTGTTTGTGATCGACACCTCCGGCTCCATGGCCGGCGAATCCATCCGGCAGGCGCGGGCGGCTCTGCAGGCGGGGCTGGACACCCTCACACGCCAGGATCGGTTCAATATCATCCAGTTCAATAGCCAGACACATTCCCTGTTCATGGCTCCGATGCCGGCCTCGGGCAATAACCTGGCCCGGGCCCGCGGCTACGTGGGCCAGCTTGCTGCCGACGGTGGGACGGAAATGGCACCGGCGCTGGCACTGGCGCTGCAGAATTCCGGGGACGGGGCGGAGTCGGGCCCCCGTGTGCGCCAGGTGGTGTTCATCACCGACGGCGCCGTTGGAAATGAGGCGGCTCTGTTCCGCCAGATTCGGGAGCAGTTGGGCAATCGCCGGCTCTTTACCGTGGGTATCGGCTCGGCACCCAATCGTCATTTCATGCGTGAGGCCGCCCGGTGGGGCCGGGGCACCTACACCGCCATCCGTGGGCCATCCGACCTTGGCGGCCCGCTCCAGGCCCTGTTCACCGCCATGGAAGCGCCGGTGCTGACCGATATCCGTTTGCAGTGGCCCGATGCCGTCGCAGCGGCTGAAAGCTATCCGGCGCGGGTGGGTGACCTGTTCCAGGGAGAACCCATGATCAGTGTGGTCCGGGGCGTGCCCCCGCAGGGTCTGCTCAGGGTGTCGGGCCGGTCGCCGGACGGCACAGTCTGGGAGCAGTCCCTGGATCTGCAGCAGGCGGCCCCGGGCTCGGGATTACACCGGCATTGGGCCAGGGAAAAGCTCGACAGTCTGTTGGATGCAGGAACCGTGTCCGGTGTCGACGTTGATGAAGACGCGGTGACCCGATTGGCGGTCAAGCACGGGCTGATATCGCCTTACACGAGCTTTGTTGCGGTGGATACATCTCAAAGCCGGAATGCCGAATCGGAACTGGTCTCGGACCAGATCCCGACGCTGCTCCCCGCCGGCAGTTCCCAGGGTATGCTCCGTTACCCGCAAACCGCCACCATGGCGCCCCTGCTGTTGGCCCTGGGGCTGGTGGGACTGATGTTCTCCCTGGCCCTGCTGATGCTGAACCGGAGGGCATGCCCATGAGTCGCCTGTTGCTTCTGCTGTTCACCAGCTCTGCTACGCTGTTGGTATTCGGGCTCTGGATTCCCCTGAAAGCGGTAGTGGCGCAGGAGCTGCTGGAGCTGGCCTGGGCCGAGAGCCAGGCGCGCCAGTCGCAGACCCGACCCTGGCCGTGGGCAGATACCTGGCCGGTGGCGAGGCTGGCCATGCCGGCGCTTGATGAGTCGGTCATTGTGCTCGCAGACACCAGCGGTGAAAGCCTGGCGTTTGGTCCGGGACTGCTTGCCGGCAAGGGTGATCGGGGGCCGGTGGTTATCGCTGGTCACCGCGATACGCATTTCCGCGGGCTGGCGAACCTCGAGCCGGGCCAGGAACTGAGGCTCCAGGGTGAGCAGGGCCGCTGGCGTCGCTATCGGGTGGACGGATCCCGGGTGGTGGACAGCCGCTCGACGCTGATTGACACCGAGCAGTTGCCGGAGGGAGCGTTGCTGCTGATTACCTGCTACCCCTTCGATGGCATCGACGCAGGCGGCCCCTTGCGATACGTGGTCCGGGCCTCGGCGCTCGACCACACGCGCGAACAAATTGAAACTGTTGCTGGTATCTAGGTTTGGCGTACACTTGTGCGCCTTTGTTCGATTGCTGAGTGTTTTGCATGGGTGTTCTGAGAAAATTGCTGGCCTGGGTGAGCGTGCCGGTCATTTGCCTGATTGCGCTGGTACTGTATCTGGCACGGCCATTCAACCCCGATAACAACCGTTTGCTCGGTGCCGCCGTTGCCCGCATCGGCCGGGCACTGCTGGGTATGGAGCGTCCTCTGGAGGGGCGGGAAAACATGCCCCAGGACCGCCCCACTGTGGTGATCGCCAATCACCAGCATAACGACGACCTGTTCGTCATGGGCGACCTGCTGCCGCCGAGGACGGTCACCGTCGGGAAATCTTCCCTGGTCTGGGTGCCCTTTTTCGGTCAGGTGTTCTGGCTGGGGGGCAACGTTATCCTCAATCGGGGTCGCTCCCAGAAAGCGGTTGCGGTGATGCAGGCCACCAGCCAGGCCATTGCCCGGGAGCGCAAGAGCCTCTGGGTATTTCCGGAAGGCACGCGGAGCCGGGGCCGTGGTCTGCAGAAATTCAAGAAAGGCGCTTTCCATGCCGCCGTAGCCGCTGGCGCGCCCATCACCATGGTCTGCGCCCAGGAATACCGGGATCAGGCAGTTGGCTGGAGCGGGCGCCGGGAGTCGGTTGCGATTCGCATCCTGCCGCCCGTGGAAACTGAGGGCCTCTCCGTGGAAGACATCCCGCAGCTCATGGCTCGATGCCAAAAGCAGATGGCGCAGGCCATCGCCTCGCTCTGAGTACCTGTGGCGAAGTGCTTGATGCACCACTGGAAACAGTGCAGTCTTTGCGGGACTGATTCTTTCGTCCAACGACCCTCAGGGAGAGGCAAGCAATGAATCTGATACTGTTTCTTATCATCGGTGGTGTCGCCGGCTGGCTGGCCGGTCTGATCATGAAAGGCCGTGGCTTTGGTGTACTGGCCAACATCGGCATTGGCATTGTGGGCTCGGTGATTGGCGGCTTTGTATTTCGCCTGCTGGGCCTGGCGGCCCAGGGAGCCGTGGGTGAACTGGTCACCGCCACCGTCGGTGCGATTCTGCTGCTCGCCATTGTCAGCAAGATCAAGAAGGGCTGAGCATGATCGTACCTGTTACCGGAGTGTTCGCTGCCGTCACCGGCATTCTGCTGCTGGTGTTGTCGATCCAGGTCGTCAAGTTCCGGCTGAAGTATCGCAAGGGCATGGGCGTGACCGACGACCGGGATTTCGAGGCGGCGGTCCGGGCCCATGCCAATCTGGTGGAATACGCCCCCCTGGGCCTGATCATGCTGGCTATCGCCGAGCTCAATGGTGTGGCCAGTGGCCTGATCTACTGGACGGGCATGGCCCTGGTGGTCGGCCGTATTCTCCACGCCTGGGGCATGATTAATGGTCGTGGTGGGCCCCACAAGGCGCGGATGATCGGCATTGTGCTCACATGGCTGGCCATCCTGGCCACGGCCATCTTCCTGCTATGGAATGTCTGGAGCCTGTACGGCTGACGATCGCGGCGGCCTGGTGGCCGTGCGATAAGCGAAAGTGAAAAGGGGCCCTTCGGCCCCTTTTTTGTCGGTCTGATTTGCCGGGCGGCCTAGAGCGCCTGCGCCACATCCACCGTGAGGTACTCCAGTTCCACGCGGCGATTGGCAGCGCGATCCTCCGGTGTGGCCAACGGCCGGGAGGAGCCCCAGTGGCTCATGATAATGCGGGACTCCGGCACGCCCTCCTGCATCAGCACACGGGCGACGGCATTGGCACGCAGGCGGGAGAGGAACCGGTTGTAGTCCTCGCCACCAAAATTGTCAGAGTGGCCGTGGATGCGCACCATGGTGGTGGGGTTGTGCACAAGGTACGCCGCGTGTTGCTTGATAATCTCGAGGTCTTTGCCTTCCAGGGCGTGGCGGTTGAAGCCGTAGTGGAACCTCATGCGGTGAGGCCGCGCACTGCCGGACTCGAAAGCCGCATGTAGGAAGCCGGATGCCATCGCGGCCTTGGCGATCAGTTCAGGGTTGTCCAATACGAGTACGGTCATCTCAGAATCCTTGTTTCAGGTATCCGGTTTTTCTTGTTATTCCCGGTCACTATTGGTGGATGCGGGAATAACGGCAATTGGCGATTGGTCGATAAGGCCCCCGCGAAACACACGCTTGCCGGCCCCGATTAAATGGCATTGCCATGACGATGGCATGACAGTGAAGCCCGGCAGGTGGCAGCTATCCACTCTGTGGAGCGGTGCACATTTCCCCGATTGACCCGGTGTGACCTCTGCGCCGGATTCCATTTGAACGCGAAAAGAAGGCGTGGCTATGGTAAAAAAGCAGACAATCAAGGACCGATAATGATGAAATGTGACCGCCCATGCTGATCATCCCCGCCGAAAACGCCGTCAACTGGAAACGCCCACCCTGGGTCACCCTGGGCCTGATGCTGGCCTGCCTGCTGGTGTTCCTGTTCTACCAGGGTGCCGACAGCCGCAAGCTCGAACAGGCCGTTGAAAGCTACCTCGAAGCCGACCTGCACCTCCTGGAGGCGCCGGCCTACGAAGACTACCTTCAGCGACAGATCCGGTTTGAAGGTCAGGAAAGCCGCATCTACGAACTGCAGCAGTTCCAGGAGTTGCGGGAAAACGACGAGAACCTCTGGTTGGCCATCAACCTGCTGATGGACCGGGAGTTCTACCAATACCTGCTGCAAAACCAGGACATAATCTGGGCGGCCAGCGAGCGGGCCTACTGGCAGGAACAGCGCCTGGCCATCGAACAGGCCTACATTCAGACCCTCAGTGCCCAGCAACTGGGGCTGGTGCCCGCCGACCTGTCGCTGTACACCCTGATTACCTACCAGTTCCTGCATGGCGGCTGGGGCCACATCATTGGCAACCTGGTGTTCCTGTTCCTGCTCGGCTTTACCGTTGAGAAAGCCCTCGGGCCTGGCCGGTTCCTGCTCGCCTACCTGTTGTGCGGGGCCATGTCCGGGTTGGTGTTTACCGCGTTTTCCGCAGGCAGCTATGTGCCCCTGGTTGGCGCCTCT
This sequence comes from Marinobacter gudaonensis, assembly GCF_900115175.1. Taxonomy (NCBI): domain Bacteria; kingdom Pseudomonadati; phylum Pseudomonadota; class Gammaproteobacteria; order Pseudomonadales; family Marinobacteraceae; genus Marinobacter; species Marinobacter gudaonensis. The sequence continues at coordinate 2,035,534 of NZ_FOYV01000001.1, read as the reverse complement.
GGCTCCATCTCCGGTCTGATGGGCATGTACGTGGCCATTTACGGTTTACAAAAGATCCGCTTCTTCTATTTCCTGGGCGTCTACTTCAACTACTTCCGGGCCCCGGCCATCGCCCTGCTCCCGGTGTGGCTGGGCAAGGAAATCTACGATTACTGGTTTGCCGGGGCCACCGGTATCGCCTACATGGCCCACGCCGGCGGGCTGATCGCCGGTGCCGGCCTGGTCTGGCTGCTGGGTAAAAGCTGGCTGCAGGTGCGCGAGGAGTTTTTCGAGCCCGAAGAAGAGGAGCAGGACGCCCGTTTTACCACCGGCTACGCCCAGGCCATGGCCAGCCTCGGCCGCATGGATTTTGACCTGGCCCGCCGCCAGTTCGAGGCCCTGCGCGAACACTACCCGGAGCGCCACATTCTGCTGGAGCATCTGTACCAGCTCGCCAAACTCCGGCCGGACCTGCCGGAGTACCGGGAGCGCGCCCGGGAACTGATGAACGATGCCCTGAGTCGTCACCAGCCGGAACAGATGATTGCCATCTGGCAGGAATACCTCGGCAAAGGCGAGAGCCATAAGCCACTGTCGGCCCAGGACCACAACCGGGTGTTGTTCACCAGCCTGAAGCAGCACGACCTGAAAGCCGCCGAGAAAGCCTTCGAGCGGTTGAAAAGCACCGGCGATCAGTTGCTCACAACCGAGGCCTGCCGGTTGCTGGTGGAAGAGTTCGAAAAGCGCCAGATGGCGCCAAAGGCTCGCCACTACAGGCAGTTGTTGCAGGCGAGCTGACCTCGGGGAAGCAGGGTATGGGGGTGGGCTTCCCAAAACACGCTGTAAATACGTCCCTGTACGCTCGGCTCCGCCATCCATGGCTCCGCACGGTTTTGGGAAGCCCACTGCCATACCCTGCCATAGACCTCGATTAATCCTGAACTGAAAACGACGCCTTGGGCCCTTTCAACGGCTCCCTGTTCTCGGCTTGCTGCAAGTAAGTGGCAATCTGCTCATGCAGCGGGTGGCTCACGCATCGCTTCTGGATAAAGGTCAGGAAGGCCATCGCTTTCTCCCATTGGGATAATCCGTTGGCCAGGGTCTGGGCCACCAGCAGGTAGGCCGGTGCCAGCTGGTCGCTGTCCGGGAAGCGCTTGTGAAAATCCTGCAGCAAACGCAGGGCCGGTTTGAACTGGCCGCGGTGATAGAGCGCCCGGGCGCAGCGCACCGCCAGGTCCGGGTCCTCGAGCTTGAAGCCGGGTTCGGCCTCCACCAGAGTGGCCAGGAGCCTTGCGATACCCTCGCCGTCATTGCGGTCGGCCAGCCAGCCCAGGATGCGCGGGTGGTAGCGGTACAGCTCTTCGGTGTCGTTGCGGGCCGTTAGCAGCTGGTACAACTGGCCGATGCGCAGGGCGTTGTCCCGGTCCCGCTTCAGGGCCTCTTTGAGCATGCTCTGCACCCGGTCGTAGTTGCCGTCCTTCAGGTTCATGTCGAGATCGGCGTCGAACCGGGCGCTGCGATCCCGCTGGTGGGTATCCTGGCCGGCGGTTTCGTCCTGGATGTCGGAGGCGAAGCCCAGCTCCTCCTGGTACTGGAACAGCAGGTACCCGAGCATGTGGAACAGGATCAGGGTGAAGGTACTGTTCAGGAAACCGGCCAGGGGCTGGGCTACCCAGAAGGGGAAGTGGTTGACGGCAAAGTCCTGGGCCGCGCCCGAGGCCAGGGTCAGCAGGATCAGGTAGCCGTACAGCAGGAAGTACGGGGTGCCGATGCGGGAAATCAGCACCGCCAGGTTCATCGGATTCACCGCCGCACCCACCGAACGTTCCATGGCCAGCACCATGATGCTGGCCGGCAGTGCCAGCACCACGAAGGCCAGTGCCAGCAGCATCAGAATCGGGCCACCGATCATGGCGGCAGAGGCTACCAGTCCGCCCATCAGCACGAATACCAGTAACTGCAGGATGACGATGTCGAAGCCGCTGCCGGTGAAGGCCACCGACACCGCTGGCGGTTTCAGGTGACCTTCGGCGGTGTGGTTGATCACCGCGTAGGTGTATTTGAACAGGGCCAGGGCCAGCACCAGCCAGATCAGGATGCCGACCAGGTTGGCCGGAGCCACCACCGGCACCAGGGTGCAGATGGCGATCACGATCAGCGGATCGGTATGGAACGGGTAGCGGAAGAACGCCCCCAGTCGGTGCCAGAAGGGAACCACCTCGGTGGCGGCGCCCAGGTATCGCATCGCCTTGCTGCAGTGAGGGCACAGGGCCCGCCGCTGGCGGGTGTCGGCGTCGGGCATGCAGCGGCTGCAGTAATGAATCTGGCATTCGCCGCAGTGCCATTTGGCGGGGTCGCCGGGATGATAATGGCAGTCGTGTTTCACAGAGGCGTGGGTCCTGGTCCTTCAGAAAGTCGTGGGGCCATGATGACAGAACTGGCTTTTGATCGCAGCAAACCAGTTAACAGGTAGACTATTGTCAGCGCCCGCGCGTATCCAACCGGGCACATCCGTTTATTGGGAGGTTGTTTGGCAGATCCCCGGAACAGCGACGCCGGCACCGACACCCGCGAAATCCGGCAGCGGTATACCTGGCGGGACATCTTCGGGCTTGCGCTCAAGCACAAGCCACGGCTGGTGCGCGCCAATTTGCTGGCAATCATGGCGACGATCATGAGTGTGCCGGTGCCGTTGTTGCTGCCGGTGCTGGTTGATGAGGTTCTGCTGGACGAGCCCGGGCCGGTCTTGCCGGTGATGGACACCCTGCTGCCCGAAAACTGGCAGATGCCGGTGGTGTACATCGGCCTGATGGTGCTGGCGGCGTTCCTGCTGCGTCTTGGTGCGCTGTCCTTCAATGTGCTGCAGTCCCGGGAGTTTTCCAAGGTTTCCAAGGATGTGGTGTTCCGCATCCGTTCCCGGCTGCTGGGTCGCCTGCAACGGGTGGCCATGTCCGAGTATGAGACCCGGGGTTCCGGCGGCATCAGCAGCCATTTCATCACCGATCTGGATACGGTGGACCAGTTTCTCGGCACCACCATCAGCCGCTTCCTGGTGGCCAGCCTGACGGTCATGGGCACCGCTGCCGTACTGCTCTGGGTGCACTGGCAACTGGGCCTTCTGATCCTGCTGTTCAACCCGCTGGTGATTTTCGCCACCATTCTGATCGGTAAACGCGTCAAGGAACTGAAGCGCCGTGAGAACAGTGCCTACGAGGCATTCCAGGGCGATCTCACCGAAACGCTGGATGCCATCCACCAGCTGCGGGCAGCTAACCGTGAAAAACACTACCTGCGCCAGTTGATCGACCGGGCCCGCAACGTGCGCGACCACGCCATCCAGTTCGAATGGCGCAGCGACGCCGCCAGCCGGGCCAGTTTTGCGCTGTTCCAGTTCGGCGTGGATGCGTTCCGGGCGGCGGCCATGGTCACCGTACTGTTCAGCGACCTGAGCATCGGCATGATGTTCGCCATCTTCGGCTACCTCTGGTTCATGCTTACGCCGGTGCAGGAAATGCTGAACATGCAGTACGCCTGGTTTGCCGCCAATGCTGCGCTGGCGCGCATCAACCGGTTGCTGGACCTGAAAGAGGAACCCCGCTACCCGGCCCTGGAAAACCCGTTTCGCGGTCGGCACACCGTGGGTCTGTCGCTGCGCAACATCCACTTCGGTTATGGCGAAGAGGAGGTGTTGCGGGGTATCAACCTGGAGCTGGCGCCGGGCGAGAAGGTGGCACTGGTTGGCGCCAGCGGCGGCGGCAAATCGACGTTGATACAGGTGATCCTGGGCATGTATACGCCGCAACAGGGCGAGGTCCTGATCGACGGCGTACCGGTCCAGCGCATCGGCTTGCCGTGCCTGCGTGAGCATATCGCCACGGTGCTCCAGCATCCGGCGCTGTTCAACGACAGCGTGCGCCAGAACCTGACCCTGGGCCGGGACAAGCCGGATGCCGAACTCTGGGAGGCCCTTCGCATTGCCCAGCTCGATGCCACGGTGGCGGCCATGCCGGCGCAACTGGATACAATCATTGGTCGGCAGGGTGTGCGCCTCTCGGGCGGGCAGCGACAGCGTCTGGCCATTGCCCGCATGATCCTGTCGGATCCCTCGGTGGTGATTCTCGACGAAGCCACCTCCGCGCTGGATGCCGAAACCGAATACCAGCTGCACCGGGACCTTGAGGCCTTTCTCAAGCAGCGCACCACGCTCATCATTGCTCATCGGCTTAGCGCTGTAAAACAGGCAAACCGGGCCTGTGTTTTCGAGGACGGGCGTATTATTGAGGAAGGTCGCCATGATGAACTGATTGCCAGGGAAGGCCTGTACGCCCAGCTCTATGGAGAGCGCCAGCTCTGACCCACCGGTTAAAGTTTACTTTTCATTACAACAAAAACTGATCTGTCGCTTATGGCGACCGTAATAGCTGCCACGGTTTCCTGTCCGGCGGTCGTTTCGGCCGCCACTGATTCTGAGAGAGCGCCATGAGCAGTGATCGTATTTCCCATTCCTACGCACTCGAGGTTCGCGAAAGAACCGACAGACAGATGCTGTTGCTTCTGTTGGCCCACATTCCTGTGGTGGGCCTGTTGGTGCCGCTGGGTTACGACACCGCACTCTTTGCCGTGATGGCCGCGCTTGTGGTGGGCGCGATTGGTCTGATGGGCTTTTACACGCTTCGCGGGTCCCGGGCACTGTCGTGCCTGAACGCCGTTTGCCTGATGCTGTTTTCGGCCGTCATGATCCAGGCGCAGTTGGGCCGCATTGAAATGCACTTCCATATTTTTGCAGCCCTGGCGCTGGTCATTATTTACCGGGACTGGCTGCCGGTGGTCGTGGCTGCGGCCACCATTGCGGTCCACCATTTGTTGATCACCGCGCTGCAAATGAACGAAACCTCCATCGGCAGCATGCCCGTGGTGGTCTTCAATTACGGCGCCAGCTGGCCGACGGCCTTCCTGCACGCGGCCTTCGTGGTCTTCGAGGCGGCGATCCTCGTGTTTTTCGCACTCAGGATGCATTCAGAGCAGTCCCAGGCCATGGGGATTGTCGACGTCGTCCGCCAGTTTGACCATGACTATGATCTGACCGGTCGGCTGGCCGAAGACGGGGAGAGCGTCACTGCCCGGTCTTTCAATGCCATGCTCGACCAGTTTGTTGGACTGGTAGGTCGCCTCCGGGAGCTGTCGTCTCGTATGCGGGAGAACGCCGACGGCCTGACCAGCGTCAGCGATACTGCCACACGCATCGCCAGTGATCAGAAGGTGCAGACCGAGCAGGCGGCCGATGCGATGAACGAGATGTCGTCCAGCATCCAGGACGTTGCGGGCAATGCCCAGATGGCTTCGGATGCGGCCGATCACGCATCCGCCGCTGCCGCCAGGGGAGGCGAGGCCGTGGTCCACGCGTCCAGATTGACGGAGGCGACCAACGAGGCCCTCGCCAGCAGTACTGCCATGGTTGAGCAGCTTGGGAAGAAGGTCGTGTCCATAGCCTCTGTGGTTGGGTCGATCAACGACATTTCCGAACAGACCAATCTGCTGGCTCTGAACGCGGCCATTGAGGCTGCGCGGGCAGGTGAGCAGGGGCGGGGCTTTGCGGTCGTTGCCGACGAGGTCCGGACTCTCTCCCGGAGAACCCACGAGCTCACCGACGCCATCCGGGTGACGGTGGGCGAGTTGAAGGACCTGGCAGAGGCGACCACCGCCTCCATGGACATGGGGCGAAGCCGTTCGGCCGAGTCCACCCGGGCCATGAAGGATATGGAGGTGGCCATGGCTGACGTGGTGGCAGCCATCAGGGAGGTCTCGCAGATGAACACCCAGATAGCCTCGGCGTCCGAGGAGCAAGCGGCCACCTCGGCACAGATCAACGAGAACATTCAGTCCATAGCCAATCGCAATGGCGATCTGGTGGAGGAAGCGGACCGGGTGCGCGAGATGGCCCTGGGGCTGGAGCATGTGACAGAAACGCTCGATGAGCTGATCAATCGCTACCGTACCGGACCCGATTGATGAGCGGCCCTGGCCGTCATCCCGCCTTCCGACCTTGGTCTGACATTCACCGTGGTGATGGCGAACATTCATCGCTGCGCGGTTGAACTCTCATTAATTGCTGCAATAGTTAAAGGAGGTTACACACTCGGAAGTTCCTCTGGCTGTCTCGTGCCCATACTCGGCGATGCCCCGGCGCTATGATGACAGAGGACTTCGTCAACGCCTTCCGGAATGCTCGGACAACGACGAAAAAGGAGGCACCACATGTCGACCGAAAGTCTCAGTAAAGACAGTCTGAATACCCTTTCCAGCCTGGAGGCTGGTGGCAAGACCTTTCATTACTACAGCCTGCCCAAGGCGGCCGATGCCCTGGGCGATCTCAACCGGCTGCCTTTTTCCCTGAAAGTGCTGATGGAAAACCTGCTGCGCAACGAGGACGACTCCACCGTTGAGCGCAAGCACATTGATGCCATGGTGCAGTGGCTGAAAGACCGCCATTCCGAGACCGAAATCCAGTTCCGGCCGGCCCGGGTACTGATGCAGGACTTTACCGGTGTGCCCGGCGTGGTCGACCTGGCAGCCATGCGCGAGGCGGTCAAGGCGGCGGGCAAGGACCCGGCCATGATCAACCCGCTGTCACCGGTGGATCTGGTGATTGACCATTCGGTCATGGTCGACAAATTCGGTGATCCGTCGGCCTTCAAGGACAACGTCGCCATCGAGATGGAGCGTAACCAGGAGCGCTACGAGTTCCTTCGCTGGGGCCAGCAGGCGTTCGACAACTTCCGTGTGGTGCCGCCGGGCACCGGCATCTGCCACCAGGTAAATCTGGAGTACCTCGGCAAGACGGTCTGGCAGAAAGACATCGAGGGCAAGACCATCGCCTACCCGGACACCCTGGTGGGCACCGACTCCCACACCACCATGATCAACGGCCTGGGCATTCTGGGCTGGGGCGTTGGTGGTATCGAGGCCGAAGCGGCGATGCTCGGCCAGCCGGTGTCCATGCTGATTCCAGAAGTGATCGGTTTCAAGATTACCGGAAAGCTGCGTGAAGGTATCACCGCCACCGATCTGGTACTCACCGTTACGGAAATGCTGCGTAAAAAGGGTGTGGTCGGCAAGTTCGTGGAGTTCTACGGCGACGGTCTGAAGGACATGCCGGTGGCCGACCGTGCCACCATTGCCAATATGGCGCCGGAGTACGGCGCTACCTGTGGTTTCTTCCCGGTGGACGAACAGACCATCAGTTACATGCGCCTGACGGGCCGCGACGATGCCCAACTGGAACTGGTGGAAGCCTACGCCAAGGCACAGGGGCTCTGGCGTGAGCCGGGCCATGAGCCGGTCTATACCGACAACCTGGAACTGGACATGGGCGATGTCGAGGCTAGCCTCGCCGGTCCCAAGCGGCCCCAGGATCGGGTAGCCTTGAAAAACATGAAGGCCTCCTTCGAGTTGTTGATGGAAACCTCGGAAGGCCCGAGCGAGGGCCGCAAGGCCAATCTCGAGTCCGAGGGTGGCGGCACCGCCGTGGGCGCACAGGATGCCTATTTCGAGCACCCATCCAGCCAGCCGCTGCATATGAATGGCGAGCAGGCACGGCTCGACCCCGGCGCGGTTGTGATTGCCGCCATTACCTCCTGTACCAACACCTCCAACCCCAGTGTGATGATGGCCGCAGGCCTGATTGCCCAGAAGGCGGTCGCCAAAGGGCTGAAAACCAAACCCTGGGTCAAGACCTCACTGGCGCCGGGATCCAAGGTGGTCACCGACTATCTAAGGGTCGGCGGCTTCCAGGACGACCTGGATGAGCTGGGCTTCAACCTGGTGGGCTATGGCTGCACCACCTGCATCGGAAACTCCGGGCCGCTGCCCGAGGAAGTGGAGAAAGCGATTTCCGATGGCGACCTCACTGTTGCCTCGGTACTCTCGGGTAACCGCAACTTCGAGGGCCGTGTGCATCCGCTGGTGAAAACCAACTGGCTGGCGTCGCCGCCCCTGGTGGTGGCCTATGCCCTGGCGGGCAACGTCCGCCTGGACCTGGAAAAGGACCCGCTCGGTGCCGACCAGGACGGCAACCCGGTGTACCTGAAGGATCTCTGGCCCAGCCAGCAGGAGATCGCCGAGGCGGTCGAGAAGGTGAAGACCGACATGTTCCGCAAGGAGTACGCCGAGGTCTTCGACGGCGACGACACCTGGAAGTCCATCAAGGTGCCGGAGAGCAAGGTTTATGAGTGGTCTGACAAGTCCACCTACATCCAGCATCCGCCCTTCTTTGAGGGCCTCAAGGAGGAACCGGAGCCGATTGACGACATCAAGGATGCCAACATCCTGGCCCTGCTGGGAGACTCGGTAACCACCGACCACATCTCCCCGGCCGGTTCCTTCAAGCCGGACACGCCCGCAGGCAAGTACCTGCAGGAGCACGGCGTTGAACCGAAGGATTTCAACTCTTACGGCTCCCGTCGGGGCAACCACGAGGTGATGATGCGCGGCACCTTCGCCAACGTTCGCATCCGGAACGAAATGCTCGATGGCGTTGAAGGTGGTTACACCAAGTTTGTCCCCACCGGCGAGCAGATGGCCATCTACGATGCCGCCATGAAGTACCAGGAGCAGGGTACGCCGCTCGTGGTTGTCGCCGGCAAGGAATACGGCACCGGCTCCAGCCGCGACTGGGCTGCCAAGGGTACCCGCCTGCTGGGCGTGAAAGCGGTGGTGGCCGAATCCTACGAGCGTATCCATCGTTCCAACCTGATTGGTATGGGTGTGATGCCCCTGCAGTTCCCGGAAGGTACGGACCGCAAGAGTCTGAAACTGACCGGTGAGGAAACCATCACCATCGAGGGTCTGTCCGGAGAGATCAAACCGGGCCAGACCCTGACCATGACGGTGAAATACAAGGACGGTGGTACCGAAACCTGTGAGTTGAAGTCGCGAATCGACACCGCGAACGAGGCTGTGTACTTCAAGCACGGCGGCATTCTGCACTACGTGGTGCGTGAGATGCTGCGCACAGCCTGATTACCCGGGGAGAAATCCCGGTCAAGGAGCCATGGTGGTTGCTGCCATGGCTCCTGACATCTGTCACATCCATTCCCGAGAAACGAGAGAGGGCTCATGACTGATCAACCGTTTCTGACCGACGTAAAAACCCTGCGTGAAAGGGCTCGCAGGCATATTGAAGAAGGCGCCGTGACCGAAGGCTACGGGGCCAACCGAGACAACGTGGTGAAGATTCTGAACGAGGCGCTGGCCACGGAAATTGTCTGCACCCTCAGGTACAAAAGCCATTATTTCCGTGCAGATGGCATCAATGCCAACGTTGCGGCCCAGGAATTCCTGGAACACGCAGACCAGGAGCAGCAGCATGCCGACTGGCTGGCGGAGCGCATCGTGCAGTTGGGTGGGAAACCCAATTTCTCACCGGAAGGCCTGTTAACCCGCTCCCACGCCGAGTTTGTTGAGGGTGAGAGTCTGCGTGACATGGTGGTGGAAGATCTGGTGGCGGAACGGATCGCCATCGACAGCTACCGTGAGATCGCGCGCTACCTGGGTGATCAGGACCCCACGTCGCGCCGGATCATCGAGGATATCCTGGCCCAGGAAGAGGAGCATGCCGACGACATGGCGGGGCTTCTGGAGGGCCTGGACGGTTGATGCGCCCTTGAGCCAGGTTGGCCGGCGGTATGGCCCTGCCCCTGGAAAACTCAGGGAACCGCCGGTCTGTTCAGTGGCAGGCTGAGCCAGAAGCAGGCGCCGGCGCCGGGCTTCGAGTGAAATCCAACATCGCCGCCCATCGCGCGCATCAACTCCCGCGTGATCGCGAGGCCCAGCCCGGTTCCTCCCTTCAGGCGCCGGTCTGACGAATCGGCCTGTGAAAACCGCTCGAAGATCCGGTCGCGGAATTCCAGCGGCACTCCGGGTCCCTGATCCCTGACACAGATGCGCAACGTGCCCGGGGACACCTCTGTGTATATCTCGACAGAATCGTTCGGGCTGGAAAACTTGATGGCGTTGGACAGCAGATTGTTCAGCGCCTGGGACAGCCGTGCCGCGTCTGCCTTCACGACCACCGGGTCGAGGTGACCGATGGTCAGCCTGATCCGTTTTTCTTCCGAGAAGTTCTCGATCTGCTCGGCGCATTCACGAACCAGGGGCTCGACGGAACAGTCAGTGATGGCAAATTCCATTTTCCCGGCCATCAGCTTTTCGATGTCCAGCAGATCATTGATCAGAAAGGTCAGCTGCAGGGTGTTCCTGTGAGCAATTTCGGCCAGCCGCGCCGCCTGCGGCGGAAGCTCCCCGACCGCGTCATTGGCCAGGAGGCCCAGAGAACCGGCGATGGAGGTCAGGGGTGTTCGCAATTCATGACTGACGGTTGAGATGAACTCGTTCTTGACCCGCTCCGCCTTTTTCTTCTCGGAAAGGTCTTCCGCGATCAGCCAGATGACCGATTCGCCGTTGGGTGAATCGAGTGTCAGGCCATGAAGCAGTAACGGTGTCGGTCCCGCCCCGGGTAGCGGGAAGTAACCTTCCAGGCCAGTGAAACGGAGGTTTTTTCGCAGCATGTACAGGATGTCGAATCCCTCCGGTCGCTCCCTGCCCGCCCGGTCGCTGCCGGAGCGAAAGAAGGCCAGATCGTTGGCGCTCTTGCCGAACATATCGTCAAAACTGTTGTTGCTGCGCAGAAGCCCGCCGGTCTCCGTCGAATAAAGCCCGATGCCGAAAGGCGCAAGCTCGAAAAGGCCCCAGAAGCGCCGCTGCATCTGGAAATCCCTCAGCAGAAGGCTGGTCAGCCAGCAGGCGCCTGCAAACACCACGAGTACCGCAATCACCAGCAGACTGCGCACCATCCACGGCGACTGAGGATGGCTGGGCCAGCCGTCACCGGGCTCGGCCACCAGCTGCCAGTTGATGCCGGGCATGGTCAGTTCGTGGTCGACCGGGTTATGCCACTCGGCGTTCGTGTCACCGTAAAAGGCAGTGACAGGTGCAGACTCGGGATTGCTGAGCAGTGCCAGGCGCCCTGATTCTGCAAAGCGATCCAGGCCCGCCTCCCGATACAACTGTTCAAGATCGAGGATCACGGAAATGACACCCCAGAACCGGTCGGTATCCTGTTCGAAAATGGGAATTCGGGCTGCCATGCCCTTCCCACCCTGTACCAGGTCGATGGGGCCGCTGAACAGTGCCCGTTCGGACTGCACCAGGGTCTGTACCTGGGCTGGCGACAGATTGCCTCTGGTGAGGTCCAGGCCCAGGGCAGCCTCGTTGCCTTCAAGAGGATAGATGTTGCGAATGGTCAGGTCGGGTGCCAGCCCGATATTTCGAAGCTGTGGCGCCAGTTCAAAAATGACCGATGCCAGCTGGCGGAATTCCGTTTCCCGTATGTCCGGCTTGACGGAGACCGTTGCTGCGAGGCCCCACACGGTTTGCACGTTCTGGAGAATGGTGCTTTGCAGTTTTAGCCCGAGGTCATTGAGGCCACTTTGCCATTGTTGGCGAACGTCGTAGCGGTGTCGCTCGGTGAGGACATCGTCGATCAGCACGGCGACGGAAACCATGAGCACGAGTACGCCCATCCGGGCAACCCACACCAATGACAGCAGACCTCTGGTCCGGGTTCTGATGGCCATTTATCAGGGTACCCTGTCCAGATCCAGCCAGAAGGTCGAGCCCTCGCCGGCCACAGACTCGAAACCCACGTCGCCCCCCATCTGGGTCATGATCTCCCGAGTGATGGCAAGTCCAAGGCCTGTGCCCCGTTTGCCCCGGGTCGCCGAACTGTCGGCCTGCGCGAACTTTTCGAATATTCGCTCACGGAACTCCTCCGGGACTCCTGAGCCATGGTCTGCAACCATAATTCGCAAGTGGGTGCCCTCGCATTTGCCCTTGACCACCACCTGTCCGTTTTCGGGCGAAAACTTGACCGCATTCGACAACAGGTTGGTGAGTGCCTGGGCCAGGCGGCGAGCATCCGCCATGGCCACTTCATCCGGGAAGGGGCTATCGAGTACGATCCTGACCGACCTCCGGGTGGCGTACGTCTGCAGCCGATCGATCACATCATGGATAATCGGGATAACCCGGCAGGGTGTCCGATCAACACTCATCTTGCCGGAGACGAGCTTTTCCATGTCCAGGAGATCATCCACCAGTTGCTGCAGCTGTTCGCCGTTCCTGTGGGCAATGGTCACCAGATTCTGTGCCTGTTCCGGGAGCACGCCCGCCGTGCCGGATTCGAGGAGGCCAAGGGACCCGCAGATGGAGGTCAGCGGTGTGCGCAACTCGTGACTCACGGTTGAGATGAACTCGCTTTTCATCCGGTCGACCTGCTTGCGTTCCGAGATGTCCTCAACAAGGGTCCAGATCAGCGGAATGCCTGAGGTGTTGCGTATTTTCATGCCGCGAACGGACGCCGGATAGCTGCCCCCGTCTGCCCGGCAGATTTCAAGTTCATGAGGGCCAAAGCGTTGGTGGTCCTTGAGTTCCTCGAGAATCTGGTTCAGCCGTGGAGCGGATTCCGGCTTGATCAGGTCGTGAAAATTCTTGGCCTTGAGCTGCTGGCGGGTATAGCCCGAGGGGCTGAGCAGGGCATCGTTGACCTCCAGGAATTCGCCCGTGAGGTAGTTGTTCAGTGCAATTCCGATGGGCGATAGCTCGTACAGGCGTCGAAGCTGGGTCTCGCTTTCCTGCAGGGCGAGTTCCGTGCGTTTGGACTGATCGATATCTGCGATATAACCGTGCCACACGATGCTGTCGTCCGGCATGCGTTCTGGCGTTGATCGCCCCTCAAGCCAGCGCCAATCCTCTGAGCTGCTACCCACCCGGTACTGACAGGTCCAGGTTGCGAGCGTCCTTGCCGACTGCTCAATGGTTTCAGTGACTGTGGGCAGATCATCCGGGTGAATCCGGCTGAAGACCCCCGAGGCATCCTCCCTGACCTCCTCACTGGTAACACCATAGATGTCCCGGATATGAGGACTCGCGAAAGGAAAGGCCGAGCGGCCGTCCGGCCACCAGCGATACTGGTAAAGCACCCCTGGCGTCTGCTCCACCAGCTTGGTCAGCATTTCGTTGCTGAGTTTTTGTTCGAGCACACTGGCAACCCAGCGCGCAAGGAGTGTGACATACGTGATCTCTGTGCTGGAAAAGTCCTCCTCGCGATGCTCTGGAGAGGAAAAATTGAGGGTTCCGAACAGCTGGCCACGAACGGTGATTGGTGCCGCTATGTAGCTTTCCAGCCCGAAAACCTCGTAACACTTTTGATTTCGGTACCTGGACCGGGCCATGTGAGGTATCGCCAGACTCTCTCTGGAACCCAGAAGCATCGAACAGTAGGTTTCCTCGAGGGGGAATCTCATATCCCGCTGCAACCCCGCGCCTTCGGGGGCAACGAACCAGCGTATCGAATAGATGCTGCTGTTGATCTCACTGACAATACCGATGGGCAGGTTCAGGAATTCACAGCCCATGCGCAGGGCGTTCTCGATTCGGTTGTCGTCATCGCTGTCGTAGTCGAGAGCCAGCTTGTTCAGATTGCCAAGGGCCTGGTTCTGCTGCTGGATGCGCGTGAGATTTTCCATTTCAGCCGTGATGTCGGCGTGGGTGCCGTACATCATCAGCGGCTTGCCGTCACGGGTCCACTCAATGACCTGACCGCGGTCGTGCACCCACACCCAGTGACCCTTGCGGTGTTTCATCCGGCACCGAAAATCGTATTCGGGCAGCTCGCCGCGGAAATGGGCGTTCAGCCGCTTTTCCGATTCCTGCAGATCCTCGGGGTGGGCCAGGTCGAGCCAGGTTGAGATGCTTACCGGCTCCAGCTCGGAAAGGGTATAGCCGCAGATATTGGCCCAACGTTCGTTGAACACCGTTTCCCCGGTCTGGACGTTCCATTCCCAGGTACCGATCCGGGTGCCCTTGATGATCGCGTTGGCTCTGCGTTCGCTGTCCCTGAGCGCCTGCACGTAGTCGGACTCGTCTAGGAGATTGATCTCTCGTTCCACGCAGCTGGCCAAATCCGCAAGTGTCTCCTTGTCGCGCTCGGAGAACGAACGCGGTTGATCATCAATAACACAGAGCGTGCCCAGACAATGCCCCTGGGAGTCGCAGAAGGGCATCCCTGCATAAGAGCGGATGAAAGGAGCCCCCACCACAAGCGGATTGTCGGCGAAGCGCGGGTCAGCATGCGTGTCTTCAATGATCAGGGGTTCCCGCTGGCGTATCGCGTGGCCACAGAACGACACGTCGCGACCGGTTTCACTGGCGGACAGGCCGACCCGGGATTTGAACCATTGTCGATCCGTGTCCACCAGGCTCACGAGGGCTATCGGCACGCCGAGAGCGCGACTGGCAAGGCGTGTCAGTCTGTCAAAACGCTCTTCTGGCGAGCTGTCCAGGAGCCCCGTGCGATCCAGAGCACGCTTGCGCGCGCGCTCGTCTGGGGGAGTTGCGGGAGTTTTCATGCGCCCCGATCCTCGGCTGGCGCACTGTTGGGTATTTCCACCCAGAAGTGTGCGCCTCGGTCATAGTAATAGCCAACCGTTCCCTGCATCAGCGAGGCCAGTTCGCGGCAGATCGCCAGTCCGAGCCCGGTGCCCTTGATCGATTTTGCGGCGCCTACCTCGGCCTGGGAGAACCGTTGAAAAAGCGACTTTTCAAAATGGGCGGGCACGCCCTCGCCGGAATCGCTGACCGTTATCCGGGTATGGTTCGGCCCGGTTCTTTGGGTGCTGACAGTGATGGTCCCGTTGGCTGGCGAAAACTTGATTGCGTTGTTCACGAAGTTGTCCAGCACCTGTCGCAGTCGGTTGGGGTCGGTCAGAACGATCTGATCGATGTCTCCAACAATCTCCAGCTTCAACTCATGCTCTTCGGCGAGCGCTGCCTGACTGGCGATTGTGGCTTCCAGAATCGGTGAAAGTGGCTGCGATGACAGGCTGACCTTCATCTGGCCTGCAGACAGCTTGTTGAAATCGAGGAGATCGGAAATCAGCAGTTGCAGGCGCTCACCGTTCCGGGCCGCAAGCTCTGTCATTTCCCGGGCCTGGTCGGGCAAGGCACCGGCGGTTCCGGAAGTCAGCAGGCGCAGAGCTCCGTTCAGGGAGGTCAGTGGTGTTCGCAGTTCATGACTGACGTTCGAGACGAAGTTTTCCTTCATGGTGCTGATGGCATCGCGTTCCCGCATCAGGTCGTTGAAGGCGGCGGCCAGCTTCCGGGTCTCGCTGCTACCGGTCACCGGCAGTTGCTGCCCTCGGGCCGGATTCTTTGCCATGGACTCAATGGCCCTTGTGATTCGTGCCAGGGGCAGGGTCGCGCTACGACTGGCCAGGAAGCTGAACAGGGCAATCAGCAGGCCGATACCGGCGCTGATGCCAAGGAACTCCATAAAGGAGCTCTGCGCCGGAGCGGTAGCGCGCTCGTAGGGTACCGCCCG
The DNA here is from genome assembly GCF_900115175.1 of Marinobacter gudaonensis. Classification (NCBI taxonomy): domain Bacteria; kingdom Pseudomonadati; phylum Pseudomonadota; class Gammaproteobacteria; order Pseudomonadales; family Marinobacteraceae; genus Marinobacter; species Marinobacter gudaonensis. The sequence goes on along the minus strand of NZ_FOYV01000001.1, from coordinate 2,020,119 downwards.
GATGAACATCCAGCCAATTCGTTCCAGATGACTGGCGGCGTAGATAAGTTCGCGCCCCCGGCTGTCCTTTACCTTGCCAAAGGTGATCCCGCTGAGTGCGGCATCGACCAGCGGGTCCTGGCCGGGCGATGGCAGCGACTGAACGCGTTTATCCGTTACCGGGCCGCCTTCGATGTAGAGAAAGTTCTCGACATCAATCACCTTGAAAATTTCGTTTTCGTCCTGCAGGCGGTTCCGCATCGCTGCGGGGATCAGGCTGGTTTTGCCAAGATTGATGGTGCCGCCCAGCAGGCCAACAAGATCGCCATCATCCGTCTCAATGGGCGCAACGAAAGAAACGAGGGGAACCCCGGTGGTGCGGCCCATGATGGGTCGGCTGATAACGGGCTGCCGCGTGCGAATGGCCCGCCTGAAATGGTCGCGGTCCCCGTAGTTGGTGCCGATCCTGCCTTCGACGTAAAAGTTCTCGGCAATGGCCGTGGCTTTATCGTCGAACACGATGATGCCATCGGGAAACAGCTCTCTTAACAGGCGCTGGCGATCCAGCTGTTCCTGGATGCCGTGGGGCGAAAGTAAGGACTGCCCGTCTGTCATGGCGGCGGCCGATTCGGCCAGCACGTCTAGCTTGAGTTGCAGGCGCTCGTCCACCTCGTTCGCAATCCGACGGGTCTCGCTGAGCTGTTGCTGGGTGAGCAGGGTTTCGAAATCGTCCACAAGCGCCTGATAGGCTATGGTCGTAATGCTTGCTACGGTGAGAATAGAGCCTAGGAGGATGATGACGGCCAGGCGGAACCCGAGCGAAAGTGAAGGCAAATTGGTTTCCCCGATGGTACCTTTAATGCGAGGTTGCAACTATTTGAACAGCAGTATGGCATAAATTGTGGGTCAGGCAGATCGAGTCGTGTATGTCCAATGACAGATTGGTTGATGTTGCAGGGAAGCTCGATCTATTAAAGGAGCGGTTCCGGGAAAGAGCGGTGACGGACGTGGCTTCCGTTGTTGCCGATCTGGGCGCGGACGCGGGGGTTGAACCGGGCCGAGAGCAGCTCGTTAATGCCTACCGGACACTGCACAGACTGGCCGGCTCCGCCGGTACTTTCGGCTTTCAGGCCCTGGGCAACGAAGCCCGGTCACTGGAAGTGCATCTGAAGCCGTTTGCCGAGGAGCAGGACGCCAGCCAGAAGTTGCGGGCCAGCGGTTTGACCAGCCTTGATCCGGAGTTTCTCGAACGGGTTCGCGGACTGGCGCAGCTACTGGTACCCGGTGAGTCGGCCCGGGAGGCGCCAGAGCCGGTGACGCACAGGGAGACGGTATTATCGGAACAGCCGGAAATCATGATCATTGACCCTGACCTCGCCAGGGCCGAATCGCTGGCGACTGCTCTCTCGCCCCATGGATTCATCGTTCATTGCCGACAGGTACCCGAGCCTACGGATCTGCCTGTCTCGGCGATCATCGTTCGTGAAGGAACCCTATCGGCCAAAAGTCAATTGGCCAAGAATGCAGTCGATGTAGCGCCTCTCGTGTTTATTGCCCCTGACGACAGTTTTGATCGCCGGTACGCCCTGGCGGCCCTGGGAGCCGACGGATTTGCGTCAGAGCCTGTGGATGTCCCGGCACTGGCGGACTCGATCGAACGGCTCATCAACGAGAGACACGAAGCCGGCGCGGGGCGCGTTCTGGTGGTCGATGATGATCCGGAGTTACTGGAGCATTACGCACTTGTTCTCGAGGACAGCGGTCTGGAGGTACGCTGCGTGGGCGATCCATCAACACTTCTGGGTGCTTTGTCTGAATTCCGGCCCGACATTGTGCTGATGGATGTCCAGATGGGTGAGTACAACGGACCGACGCTCGCCAGGATGCTCAGATTCGACCCCGAGTGGGTGGGATTGCAGATTATCTTCCTGTCTTCGGACGAGGACCGGGAGTTTCAATTCGGGGCGCTGTCGGAAGGGGGTGACGATTTCCTGACCAAGCCGGTGTCTGACCGGATCCTGGTGCAGGCGGCCAAGGTTCGCTGTTATCGCGCCCGTCAGCTGGACAAACTCGCTTCAAGAGACAGCCTGACAGGCCTGCTCAAGCACTCGGTCGCCCTCGCCGAGGCGGTCAAGGAGCATGCGCGCTGTCACAGGCTGGGGGAACCGTCGGTTCTGGCCATGCTTGATCTCGATCACTTCAAGCAGGTGAACGACCGGCATGGCCATCGGGTCGGGGACCTCGTGATCAAGGGGCTTGCCAACCTGCTGCGTCACCGTCTTAGAAAAACCGACACCATCGGGCGTTATGGGGGCGAGGAATTCATAGTCGTGCTGCCGGATTGTTCGGTGGGTAATGCCGTTCGGTCGCTGCAGGAAATCTGTCATCAGATGGCCCAGATCCGTTTCGGCGGCGCTTCCGGAGAGTTTTCGGTCACCCTCAGCGTGGGGCTGGCGGCCCTGGACCGATACGACAGTGCGGACAAAGCCATAGAAGCGGCGGACCGGGCGCTGTACCAGAGGAAGGCCGCCGGCCGGAACGGTGTTACCTGCGATGCGGGACACATGGAACCTGACCAGGACAGCCCTGTGTTATGAATGTGGTGATCGTGGAAGACGATGATCTGATGGCAGACCTGATGACAACGGTTGTTTCGGGTCTTCATCCAAGTCTTAAAGTCTTCAAGGCAGCGTCGATGCACGAGGCCACTGAACTGTGGTGCGAGAAACAACCTGGATTTCTGATCGTTGACTGGGTGTTACCCGACGGCTCGGGACTGGAACTGTTGCGCCGGATACGAACCACGGATCGTAAGCTACCCGTGGTCATGGTGACGGGGCGAGCCGACCGGGACTCTATTCTGAAGGCCAAGCATCTGGGCATTAGCGGGTATATCAGCAAACCGTTCAGCGTCGAACTGCTGCACGAACGCTTGTCCACCATGCTGGAGACCGTGTTGCCGGGTCAGCCCGAGGTTCGTTCACTGGTCGAGCGTCTGACCGAGGGCCTGGAATCTGGTGTTCAGATACCCGGCACGGTCGAAACCGCCACGATTCTGTCCCTGATGGAGCGATCCGAGGAGCTCTCTGCCGGACAGCTTTCGGAGCGCTGGCAGAACGAGGCGGCTTTGTGCGCGCGCCTGCTGGAGGTGGCAAACCGATCGTCGTTTCGACGAACCGGGGAGCCGGTTGTGACGGTTCGGGACGCCATTTCTGTCATGGGCGTACCGATGGCTCTGGGCCAGGCCCTCGCGTTATCCCTCGATGTCGGAGCGTCCTTTCAGAACTCGACGCTGCGTGAGCTGGCCGACAATTATCGTGATCGAGCGTCCGCGGTCGGGCGAGAGGCCCAGAAGATTGCCATTGCACTTGGCAAACGCTCCCTAGAATTCCAGACCGCCGGATTGCTGAGCCGCATGGGTGAACTCGCTGTACTCAATATTCTTGAGCAATACAGCCGCGAAGGCGGGGCGCTTGCACAGAATGAGATTGAACGGGCATTGTCGGAGTGGGCCCAGCAATACGGCAATCGGCTGAAAATCCAATGGCGTTTGCCCATGACCATGCGGCAAATGATTGGTTCGGTGCATTTTCTGCCGCGCGACGGCGTACGCCAGGATCTGCTCATTATGCGTCTGGCAGGCCTGCTGTCTGACGAGGTTAAGGGAGAGACCGAGGTTTTGCGGCTCCTGAGGATGCTGGGGCTGGAAGACTGGCAAAGGGCCGCGACAGCGGCTGAGGAAAAGGGAGAGGGTTAGATGGTGGATGCCGCAAATACGCTCGAGCGAATCATGCTGATCGAGGACGAAGAGGATATCCGGGCAGTGGCCGAGTTGGCACTGGAGGCCGTGGGCGGATTTACCCTGAAAGCCTGCCCTTCCGGCGCCTGTGCGCTCAGCAATCTGGATGCCTACCAGCCACAGCTGATACTGCTTGACGTCATGATGCCCGAGATGGATGGCCCGTCGACGCTCAGGGCCATTCGGGAGCGTCCGGATTTCCGTGATACTCCGGTCGTGTTCATGACAGCCAAGGTACAGCCAGACGAGGTCAGCGAATATCTGGCCCAGGGTGCGGCGGGCGTCATTCCAAAGCCCTTTGATCCCATGACTCTGTCGGACAGGATCCGTGATATCTGGGCGGATCTTTCCTGATTCCGACGCTGAAAGCGTGGCACAGCTGGTTTGACACGTGCCGATTGGTTACCCTCTTGCGCCGGCATGAATTTGTGAGGTAGCTGTATGACATCGAAGCCATCGTCGGATGAGCTGAAAGCCAAACTGAACCTTGAAACCTCCAGGATTCACTGGCATGAGTTGCAGACCTACTTTGCCAGGGGGCAGGTGGTGCGGGTGGCACCCGAACTGGATCTGCTGGCTGTGGCAGCGGAACTGGCGGCAGACAACAAGCCCCGGTTCGAGCAATGGCTGCAGGAAGGGCAGGTGGGTGAGGTAGCGTCGGCTACCGCGCAGGCCTGGTACGATTGCAACGCCGAATTGTGGGCGGTGGTGGTCGCTCCCTGGGTGCTGGTTCAGGACAGGTCCGGCCATGTTCTCCACTGATCGGCGCCGATCATGAAACTCCATTACTTTCACGGGCGGGGCCCGCTCCGGCATCTGGTGATGATCCAGGATGGACAGCGAGTGGAGCTGCACATACGGCCTGTTGCTGGCGGCCTCTGGGGGCTAGTGGCCCTGATAGGGCCGGATCAGGGGCAGCCGGAAGGGCAATGCCGTCGAGGCCCCTGGAAGACCCAGGCCCGGGCCGAATCGGCGCTGAGAAGTATCGCCGGCACGCTGATGGGCCGCGGCTTCGAGCCCTGTCCCGAAGATTATGTGGTCTGGTCTGTGGCCGCCCAGCGCCTGGTTCGTCTGATCGAGACCGGCGCGACGGCGGCGGCTTCATCCTCCGAAACCATCCAGTTTGATCCCCTGGCCTGACAGGCCTCTATCCCTGCTTTGAGGAATACCATGCTCACCGGCGCATTGCTGATTCTCGCCCCGCTGTTTCTGGGCTTTGCCCTGGCCCTGGAAAACCGAAAGGTTATGACCCTGATTCACTACAGCGTTGAAGGGCTGGTGTATTTCATCCTGGTGCTGCTGGGGCTGGGATTGGGCCAGATGGAGGGCCTGGCCGCTCAACTGGGCGGTATGATGGCCCAGGTACTGATGCTGCTGGCCAGCCTTTTTGTGGCCAACATGGTGGGGTTGTGGCTGTTTCATCGCTGGCGACCACTGTCTCTGGAACCGGCGGAGGACACCGTTAACCATGGCTATCGCAGGCTGTTCCTGGCAGGCCTGAAGCCCCTGCTGGCAGTGGTTGTTGGCCTGCTCGCCGGATACTACCTGCTGCCGGTATTTCCAATGGCCGAACAGCTGGCCACCTGGTCGCTGATGGTGCTGCTGTTCCTGATCGGGGTGCAACTTCGTAATGCCGGGCTGTCGCTGCGCAAGCTGCTGATGAATCGCCAGGGGCTGGGCATTGCCCTGGCCCTGGCCGCCAGTTCACTGGTTGCCGGGGCTGCGCTCGTGCCCTGGCTGGGTCTGCCGTGGCACGATGCCCTGGCGGTGGCATCAGGATTCGGATGGTACTCTCTCTCCGGTGTGGTGATTGGAGAAGCTCTCGGGCCCGCCTGGGGCGGGGTGGCGTTCCTGAACGACGTACTCAGGGAAATTGTTGCGCTGGCGATCATCCCGATGCTCATCGCCCGTCGGCCGGCCATGGCCATCGGCTATGGCGGCGCTACCGCCATGGACTTCACACTGCCGGTCATTCGCAGCAGCGGCGGGCTTGCCTGTGTGCCCGTGGCCATTGCCTCAGGGTTTCTGCTGTCGTTCCTCTCGCCGGTGATGATGGCCGTGTTCCTTTCTCTGGGATAAATTGACCCCGTGCAAGGCAAGAAGCGGTTTTACCGTTATGATGACAGGCGGTACACTTGCCTTTATTGACAATTGTTAATGATCTGACCAGGCCAGAACCCGATGCAGCGCCGCAGATTCCTAGGTTTAGCTCTCGCCGCCGGGTTTGCCTCCGGGGGGCTTTCTGGCTGTTGGTCCCGACCGCCCCTGGCTTTTGGTATTCACCACTGGATTGGTTACGAGCCGCTTTACCTCGCCCGCGATTTTGGCTGGCTGCCGGAGTCGGTGACTCTGCGCTCCGGTTCCTCCGCGACCAGTTCCATGGATGGCCTGCTGTCGGGATCGTTGGACGGGGCTGCATTGACGCTCGATGAGACCATTCGTCTGATATCGAGGGGAATGGATCTGGTGGTGGTCGCAGTGGCCGATGTTTCCGCGGGCGCGGACGTTCTGGTGGTCAGGCCGGGTATCGATAGTCTGGCCGATTTGCGGGCCCGCCGCGTGGCGGTGGAGATGAACGGTGTCTCGGGTATTCTTCTCTTAAAAGTTCTGGAGGTCGCCGGACTGCGCAGCAACCAGATAACCCTGGTCGATCTGCCGGTTAGCCAGCATGCCCAAGCCTGGGAACGTGGAGAGATAGACGCGTCGGTGAGCTACGAGCCGGTGGCCTCTTTACTGGTTCGGGCCGGAGGGGTTCGCCTGTTCGACAGTCGTCAGCTACCCGAAACCATTTTCGATCTGCTTGTTGTCACCCGCAAAATCGCGACCGGAAACCCCAGCGCCGTCGAGGATCTGGTAGCGGCCCATTTTGCCGGCCTGAAGCACCTGGTTCGTGGCATTCACGATGCCGTCTACCGGGTGGCAAATCGACAGGGCGTCTCGCCTGCGGAGGTTCGTCAGGCGCTCGCTACCATCACCCTTCCGGACCTCGCAGCCAATCAGCGTTACCTGGCTGAATCCGGGCGAATAGAGGTCATGGCTGCCTCTTTGTCGCGGCTGATGTTCGGTGCAGGCTTGATCGCCAGCCAACCTGCCTTGCAGGCCCTGAGCGACTCCTCATTTCTGCCCCGGAGGCTGTCTTGAGGGGGCGCCTCCGGTTCTGTCTGCTGGTTCTGTTGATCTCTGCGGACGCCAGTGCTTTTACCCCCGGAGAGAGTCTCACCCTCGGAGTCTTCGCCTATCGGCCGGATACCATTCTGCAGGAGCGCTACGCACCGCTTGCCGACTATCTCTCCGAGCAAGTCGGCGTCGAATTCCGGCTTGAAGTCCTGAACCAGGACGCCATGAATCGCGCGGTCGCCGCCAATCAGGTGGATCTGTTTCTGACCAACCCCAGCCACTTTCTGCAGATTCGCAGTGAACGCAGTCTTTCGGGCGTTCTGGCAACTCTCATACGTCGCTCGGACAACGTCTCGACCACAAGTCTGGGAGGAGTCATCATCACCCGTGCGGATCGCTCAGATATCGAATCACTCGAAGATTTGCCAGGCAAGATCATCGCTTCTCCGGGGATCCATTTCCTTGGTGGCTATCAGGCGCAGGTTCTCGAGTTAAAGGACGCAGGTATCGATATTCGGCGGCAGAACCTGGTTCGCTATCTGGATACCCATGATCGCGTTGTCCGGTCGGTGCTCTCGGGTGACTCCGATGTGGGGTTTATCCGAACCGCCATTCTGGAACAGATGGAGCACGAAATTCCCGATCTGTTTGATCAAATCAAGGTGCTTAACCGGCAGGAGCTGTCGGAGTTTCCTTTTGTCGTGTCAACGCGACTTTACCCGGAGTGGCCCCTGGTTGCCTTGCCACACGTGGACCAGCGCATCGTCCGAAGGGTGGCATCGGCACTCTTCGCGATCGAACCGGAAGACCCGCTGGCCCGTATCATGGACATTGCCGGATTCTCACCACCCGCGGATTACCAGTCGGTGGAGTACCTGGCTCGTACCTTACGGGTGCCACCCTACGATCAGATGCCCCAGGTGACCTGGGTGGATGTCCTCGACCAGTACCGGCTCTGGGTTGTCACTACCCTGATTCTGCTGATTCTACTGGTGGCCAGCTCCCTCTGGCTTGGCAAGCGCAAGCGCCAGCTGGCAATAGAACAGAAACGCCTGAACCGGCTGATCCTCAGCTGGCCACAGCCTATGCTTATGCTAAAGAGTGGCGTGCTGATGGATGCCAACCGGGCTGCCATGGATTTACTTAAACACCGCTCGGTTACATCTATGCTGGGAAGGAATCTGGCGTCTTTTTCGCCAGTCCGACAGGACGATGGCCAGGTTTCCTACAGAAAGCTTGAGCAGCTATTAGCCGGTGTAGAGGCTGACCGCGTGATGCAGAGTGAGTGGCTTCTCAGCCGGTCGGATGGCTCCGATATTTATGTCGACATGACCCTGGCACCAATTCACGAGAAAGGTGAGACCGATCCTCTCGTGCTTTGCTCCTGGTATGACATCACCGTCCGCAAGCATGCCGAGCAGCGCCAGCGCCTGGCAGCCAGTGTGTTTGACTGCGCCCGGGAGGCCATCTTTATCACCGATAATCACGGCATGGTGATCGATGTGAACGATGCCTACCGGGCCATTACCGGACGGTCCCGGTCCCGTGCCCTGGGGCGCCTGCCACCACTGCCCATGGACGAGGGTATCTCGGTATTCTCCAGTGCCCGCAGTCAGGGCTTCTGGATGGGGGAGTTTCCAAGCCGGCATCCAAATGGTGACGAGCTCATTTTATCCGCCACCATCAGCAGTGTGCGGGACGAGCAGGGCGACGTGACCCACTTTGTCGGCATTTTCAGCGACATCAGTCGTCTCAAGGAGCAGGAACGCAAGCTTCGTGTTATGGCGCACTACGATGCCCTGACCGCACTGCCGAACCGCGTTCTGTTTGCTGACCGCCTGCAGCAGGCCATGGCACTGACGCGTCGGCAAGGCAGCCGGCTGGCGGTGGCCTACATCGACCTGGACGAGTTCAAGCCGGTCAACGATGCCTATGGTCACAGGGCAGGTGATCAGTTGCTGGTTGAAGTCGCCAGTCGCATGCGGACCGAGCTTCGCGAAGAGGACACCCTGGCCCGCCTGGGTGGCGACGAGTTTGCCGCCATTATCATGGACGTGCAGGACCAGAAAACGCTGGAAACCCTGCTCGCTCGCTTGCTGGTGAAAATCTCGGCACCGGCCTGGGTTATGGATCACAGTGTCGAGATATCGGCCAGCATCGGCTACACGCTGTTTGCGCCCGTGCAAAACGAGCAGCTACTGGAGGAGTTGGACGGCGACCAGTTGCTTCGCCAGGCGGACCAGGCTATGTACCAGGCCAAACAGCAGGGTCGAAATCGCTACGTGCGCTTTGCCGGAGAGGTCGTGCAGGCGTCATCAGCCGGACAGTCGGCAGGCGGCTCCCCGCTCGCGGAGTGAGCTCAGGCCAGAAACTTGCGGACGTCGATGCGGTACTCGTCGGGATCCACTGCCCGAACAATCCGGTCGTGGGCCCCGGGCCGGGCCAGATCCAGGGTCTCGACCGGAATCGCCATCCGGAACCGGGTGTGATAAATCACCTTGACCGTGGGCAGTCGCTGATCGCTGTCGTTAGCTTCAACCACCACCCCAAGCCGGCCGCTTTCCAGCAGTACCAGTGAGCCCACCGGGTACAGCCCGATGCAGCGAATGAACTCCTTCACCAGAACCGGGTCCAGGTGATCGCCACTCCACTCCAGCAGTTTCTTCAGGCCCTGGGTGGGCGTCAGGCCCTTGTGATACACGCGGTCTGCGGTAATGGCATCGTATACGTCGGTGATGGCCACCATGCGCCCGTATTCGGAAATTTCGTTGCCCTTCAGGCCTTCCGGGTAGCCGGAACCGTCCAGGCGCTCGTGATGCTGCGCGGCGGTGATCACGGTCAGCTCGCCGATGCCCTCGGTCGCCGCCAGGATGTCCCGCGAGTGGCGGGCGTGGAGCTTCATTACCTCGAATTCTTCGGGAGTCAGGCGACCGGGTTTGTGCAGAATATCGTCGGGTGTAAGAATCTTGCCGAGGTCGTGCAGCAGGGCGCCGACAATGGTCTGGTGGAGTACATCGGCTGACAGGCCCCGATAGTTGCCAAACAGCGACATCAGTACGCTCAGGTTGACCGAGTGCTCAAGCAGGTAGTTGTCTTTTTCCCGGATGCGGCCGAGGCAGCTCAGCGCGTTGGCATTGCGAAACACCGAGTGCTGGAGTTCGTCGGCCAGTTTGTGGATCGGCGCAATATCAATGGCGCCGCCGAGCTTCACGTTGTTCATGAAATCGCCCACCAGGCCCTGGGCCTGACTATGGATCCGCTGGGCAATGACAATTTCTTCTTCGAGCGGAACCCGGGCACGCAGGCCCGGTAACTGCTCGCCAGCCCTTTGCAGGGCGGACTCATTCCTTCGATCCACTTCGGCGGCGGTTTCAGAATCCTGGGTGTCTAGGCCCCGGGAGGCGTCGATGTAAACGAACTGTACGCCCATCCGGCGAATTTTCTCGATGGTTTCCTCTTTTTTGATCACGCCGCGCTTGCGCTGGCTGTTGTGGGGAATCCAGTCGTTGTTGAGGTCGGTGATGTACATACCGACCCTGAGGGCCGAGATGGGGACGCGCTTGATCATTCGTCGGGGAAGAACGTCCGCAGGCTGTTGGTGTAGGTCTGGCTAATGACTTGATCGAGGGGCAGTTCTTTCACCTCGGCGATCTTCTCGGCCACGAACGGCAGATAGAAGGGCGCATTCTCCCGGCCCCGGTAAGGCACCGGTGTCAGAAACGGCGAATCGGTTTCCAGCAGAATCTGGTCGATCGGCGCCATGCGCACGATGTCGCGCACGTTCTCCGCCTTGTTGAAGGTGGTGATGCCGTTGAAACCCAGGCACCAGCCCTGGTCCAGGGCGTAACGGGCAAGGCCCGGCCCGGAGGTGAAACTGTGGATCACGCCCCGACGTTTCAGCGTATCTTCAAACTCCTGGAGAATCTCGATGGTATCCTCGTCCGCCTCGCGGCTGTGGATCACCACGGGCCGGTCGGTGTCGCAGGCAATCTGCAACTGGCGGCGGAACACCTCGCGCTGGACGTTCCGGTCGGCGTTGTCATAGAAATAATCGAGCCCGATTTCGCCCACGGCGACAATTTTCTCATCCCGGGCGTGCTGGCGGATCTCGGTTTCCACGTTGTCTGAATAGGTTTCGGCGTCATGGGGGTGAATACCCTGGGTGCCATACACCCAGGGTGCAATCTGGCTGAGCTCCCGCACCCGGGACAGGTTGTCCGGGGACACCGCGATCGTAATCACCTTCTCGATGTTCACGCCCCGGGTCTGCTCCAGGGTCTCTTCAAGAGGACGATCCTTGAGGTAATCGAGATGGCAGTGAGTTTCGATGATCGGCTGATCGAAAACGGGAATTTCGCGACGTTTTTTGCTCATTATCCGGAACCAGACTCCATCGCAACCAGCGGCATGGCTGCTATTCTGTGAATTTGGTCACGCAAGTCTACCAGCTTGTTCGATTGTTGGCGTGTATTACATTCATAGGCAGTCATGTGGGGCCGTTGGAGCGGCCGCGAACCTGGCAACGGGAGAAACGAATGCACATTGTGGTCGTCGGTGGTGGTGTTGTGGGTATGGCCACCGCCTATGAACTGAATCGCCGGGGGCATTCGGTGACCCTGCTTGAGCGCCACGCCGTCGCCGGCAACGAAACCAGCAGGGCCAATGCTGCCCAGCGTTCCTATGGCGTGGTTTACCCCTGGGCCGATCCAGCCATGGTGTTCAAGGCCATCCCCTGGATTCTCAAGCAGGACGGCCCCCTGAAGCTCCGGTTCCCGCCCTCGGTGGAAACCCTGAGGTTCATGGTCAGCACCCTACGCTACGCCTGGTCGCCGGGCCTGTTCGGGCTGAACCGACGGGCCATGCTGCGCCTGGGCATCCACAGCCGGGAGCGTTTCCTGGCGCTGGAACACGAGCTGGAGCTGGCCTTCGATGGCGACCACCGGGGCCTGCTGCACCTGGCCAGCACGCCGGACGCGCTGGAAGGGTACCGGGCCACGCAGGAGCTGCTGAGTGAGCTGAACATTCCTTCCCGCCTGCTCACGCCCGAACAGGTCCGGGAAGCCGAACCCGGTATGGTCGGCAACGGGCCGCTTCATGGCGCCCTGAGCTACGATACCGACGGCACCGGAGATTGTCATAAGTTCTCCCGGGAGCTGGCGAAAGCCTGCGAAGCAAAGGGTGTGGCCGTTCGCTACAACGTGGAGGCGGAAAAGCTGATAGCCGATGACCACAAGGTTAGTGCCATTTCACTCAGCAACGGCGATGGTGCCATGGAAACCCTGGAAGCGGATGCTTTTGTGATCAGCGCCGGCTGCTGGTCCAACCATCTGGTGCAGCCTCTGGGCCTGCAACTTCCCATCTATCCAGTGAAAGGATACAGCCTGACGGTGCCCATGACGGACCCCGATCGTGGCCCAACGTCGACCATTCACGACGACAACTACAAGGTCGTCTCAACCCGCCTGGGCAATCGACTTCGGGCCACGGGATTTGTAGAGCTGGCGGACTTCAACCGCGATATTCCGGAGGCCAGACTGGCGACCATTCGCAAATCGGTCGAGTCCCGGTTCCCCGGATGCGCCGATCTCGACGCCGCCGAAACCTGGACCGGATTCCGCCCCATGACCCCGGATGGGCCCGCGATCATCGGTCGCGGCCCCAGAGAGAACCTCTATCTGAACACCGGCCACGGCACCTTCGGCTGGACCCTGTCCGCCGGCAGTGCAGACCTCATCGCCCAGATCATTGATGGAGAGGAGCCCTCAATTTGCCTCGATGCCTTCCGCCCAGGAAGATTCCAAGAGTAAGTTCAACAAACCGGCGCGCGCAAAAGGCCCGGGAGCCGGACGGACAAGCCCTCCCGGGATCGTCGAAAACAGGGATGTTTTCGTCTAGCGTACATGGACGTATTCACAGCGTATCCCGGGAGGGCTTGTCCGTTCGGCTCTTCCCCGAGACAAAACGCGCTTGAGAGTCGAGGGCACGCTCAATGTTCGAGCAAAGCGTATGCACAAACCCGATATCCCGGTCTGACAGCAACGGCAGCCGCTCAAAGACCCATTGGGACAGCTTCCCCTCGGGCGGCGTGTCCAGCTCCGGCAGCAGGCCTTCCAGGCGGCCCCGCAGGGCGCCCAGGCGATTCGCGTCGGCTGACGTTTCCTCTTTATCCGTGGCGACCGACAAGCCGGACATTTCCCAGGCGTACAGCATCACGGATTGGGCGAGGTTCAGCGACGGGTAGGCGACTTTCATCGGAATGCCGGTCAGCAGGTCGCACTGGGCCAGCTCCTCATTGGAGAGGCCCCGATCCTCGCGGCCGAACACCAGTGCAGCGGTGGCTACGGACGAACCTTTGCTGGCCAGAACCTCTTGCAGGCGCGCGGGATTGTGCCAGTCCTGGCGCTGGTGCCGGGGCTTGGCGGAGGTGCCTATCAGAAGGTCTACGGAGTTTCTTACCGCCGCCAGATCGGGGAAAATGCGCGCATGGTCCAGGATGTGGTCGCTGCCGTGGGCGAGCCAGTGGGCTTCCGGGCGGGTGTGCAGGTCGGAGTTCACCAGCCAGAGCTCGCCAAAGCCCATGGTGCACAGGGCGCGGGCCGCCGCTCCGACATTCTCCGGAACCTTGGGTTCAACAAGTACAAAGGCCAGTTGCATGACGTTACCTCCGGCGGCGAGTTTACACCAGGGCGCGGAATCTTTTTACCAGCATTGGCAGCGACTCAACGACTGGCTGGTGGCCCATCGGGCGTTCTGGCAACCGGCACCGTTCATGACGCCAGAGCCCGAGTGGGTACGGCAGTATCCGTCGCTCGCCGACTGGCTGATGGCTCAAACCGATGACGCCTGCCAGCGCCTGGACGATACCCCGGAACGGCTGGCACAGCAGTCCGCCCGGTGGGTCCCCGATCTCGTCCATTACGAGGCTCTGGTGCAACTGCCGGTGCTCTCGGCATCGACGGACGGCGTGGCGGCGGCGACACTCCCGGAAATCCGCGCCACCGATATGCCTGGGCGCAAGCGCCTTCAGGCAGGGGCCTTTACCTCGGCCCTGTTGCCACTCTCGAAACCGGCCTTGGACTGGTGTTGTGGCAAGGGGCACCTGTCACGAACACTGGCACCGCACTGCACCGACCTGGTTACCGGGTTTGAATGGAACGGGGAACTGGTCCGTGATGGCAATCGCCTGGCCGGGCAGTTTGGCGACCGGGTGTCGATCCGTTGCCAGGATGTCATGGCCCCGGATCTGACGCTGCCGGCGGACCACCACGGTGTGGCCCTGCATGCCTGCGGCGACCTGCACCGGCAGTTGCTCCAACGCGGCGCTCTGGCGGGCCTGCCCAGGCTCAGTATTTCGCCGTGCTGTTACCACCTCACTGCTTCCGACCACTATCGGCCGCTCTCAAGTCAGGCTTCAGGCCATGAACCGACACTCAAACTCACCCCGAACGACCTGCGCCTGGCGGTGCAGGAAACCGTGACTGCCCCCGCCCGGGTGCGTGAGCAGACCCGCCGGATCAGCCAGTGGCGGCTGGGCTTTGACGGGCTTCAGCGAGCGTTGCGAGGGCAGGATAACTATCTGCCCGTACCGTCGCACCCGCCGCGACTGGTCAACGAGGATTTCCAGGCGTTCTGCCGCTGGGCGGCGGCAAAGAAAGGCCTGGCTCTGCCTGCAGGCACGGATTTTAGCCATTGGCAGGCATTTGGAGAGCGGCGGTTCGAACAGGTGCGGCGGTATGAGCTGGTGCGCCACCTGTTCCGGCGCCCGTTGGAACTCTGGATGGTGCTCGATTACGCGGTGTATCTGGAAGAGCAGGGCTACCGGGTGACACTCGGCACCTTCTGTGAGCGATCGCTGACGCCTCGAAACCTGCTGCTGGATGCGGTCAGGGCTTGCGATACTCCACCCGCTCCACACAGCCATCCCTGAAATACACGTAGGTGAGTTCGTACAGCGCGCCGTAGTAGCGGGTCTGGTAGATCCAGACTTCCTGGGGGCTGGTGTAGGTTTCGGGCGGATTGCCGAAGGCCCGGCGCACGTTATCCCGGGTCATGCCCTGAACAACCTGTTCGCGAACCAGGTAACGCCGCAGGTCGGTGGAGTTGATGAACCGACAGGTGCCTGGCTCTGTTTCCCGGGCTTCGCGGTCGGTGTCTTCGGCCGAGTCAGCATCGGGTGCCGGTTCGGGTAGATTCTGGTCAAAGCTGCCGCCGATGCGGTTGTCCCGGATCGGAACCGATTCGGCGTCGGTGCCGCAGGGTCGGTCTGAAAACACCGGGTTGCCGTTTGCTTCGCACCGGTAAACCTGGGCCTGCAATCCAGTAGCAATGCCCATCAGGGTGGTGATCAATACAACGGATCGCAGCATCGTTTCCCCGTGTGTTCCAGAGACAGAAAAGGCGCCCGCAGGCGCCTTCTCCAATGCTCAGGGTAAACCCGAGTATCAGCGGACAACCTGGATGCGGGCTTCCACCCGACGGTTGGCAGCACGGCCCTGCTCGGTGTCGTTGGAGGCCACCGGCTGGGTCTCGCCGTAACCGACGGCTTCCACGCGGGACGGATCAACACCCAGCGGTCCGGTCAGGCGAGCGGCCACGGATTCGGCGCGACGCTGTGACAGGAACTGGTTGTATCCGGCTTCGCCACGGCTGTCGGTGTGACCGGCAATCTCGACAATGG
The DNA here is from genome assembly GCF_900115175.1 of Marinobacter gudaonensis. Lineage (NCBI taxonomy): Bacteria > Pseudomonadati > Pseudomonadota > Gammaproteobacteria > Pseudomonadales > Marinobacteraceae > Marinobacter > Marinobacter gudaonensis. The sequence continues at coordinate 2,004,547 of NZ_FOYV01000001.1, read as the reverse complement.
TTTCCGGGTTCGCTTTCAGGAACTCCGCAACACGACGGATCTCATTGTCGTAGGCATTGCCAATGATCGAGCTGTTGGAGGGGAACTTGACCTCAATGGTGAAGGTCTGGATGGTCTCGGTTACCCCCTCGCAGCCGGTATCATCAACCTTGGCGCCAGCAGCGGTACCCGGGCACTGGTCCTTGCTGTTCACAACGCCATCGTTGTCGCTGTCCAGCTCGCAACCACGGCTGTTTACTTCCGCGCCACGGGGAGTGGCAGGGCACTGGTCGCGGGTGTCTGCCACGCCGTCGCCGTCGGCATCGGGTTCGCAGCCTTTGCTGTCAACGGGCGCGCCTGCAGGCGTGCCAGGGCACTGGTCCCGGTCGTCGGAAACGCCATCGCCGTCGGCGTCGGCCGGACGTGCCGGTACCGGCTTGGCGTCGGCCACGGTGCGGGCGAACGCGAAGCTGATGCCCAGGGACACCTGGGTGTCGAAGGTACTTTCGTCAATGCCGTGGAACTCGCGGAGGTCGCCGCGCAGAGACACGGTGTCGTTGATGTTGTAGCGAATACCGGTGCCTATGTTTACCCGGGTCTCGTCATGGTTGCTGCCAGCGGTCAGGGGTCCCGTCGGGTCTTCACCGAAATCGGCATGTCCGGCACCGATGGACACATACGGGTTCCAGGCTTGGTCGGGCCCGGCAAAGTAGTAGGTGCCATCCAGCCGGATTTCATCGAAATCCGATTCGCCCGGAACGTACTTGCGATCCGCGTTTGCCCGCGAATAGACAGCTTCAACGGACCAGTTCGGCAGGAAACGATACTCCGCGCCCACACCAAAGGTGCCGGTTTCGCTGAGGTCGCGCTTGTCGTCGAACAGCTGGAACGCAGCGAACGGATTGACGTAAACGGTTTCCTGGCGGTCGGCCAGGGCGGGTGTTGCGAGAGAAGCAGCCAGCACGGCCGCAGACATCGGACGAATGACGTTCATTCGGAACCTCCTGTTCATTGTGGTTATTACGCCGCGGCCGCCAACCGGCGGGGCCTTGCAACGCAATGGACGGTAGTAGGCCAAAAAAAGCAAAGAATTGAAACAGACTGTTACATCCGCACTTGTACCGAGTGCTACGGTGCCGAAACACTTTTGTATCAGGCGTATCAGGCCAGATGGGTGAAGTACAGGTGAGCGCTTTTCTTGCTGAAGTTAAGTGTCTCGCCGTTGTCGAAGTGCACTTCGAACGAGGCCTCGTCTTCTCTCGTCACCGAGCCTGCACCGAAAATGGTATGGCTGACACGGGACGAGTGCCAAAGAGGTTCCCTGGCGCGCCGGGAAACTGCCGTCTGGCCCTCAATCTCTACGCCTTCGCGGTGGGCGTAGCGCAGGCTCACCGATGTAAGCGGAGCTTCCAGGCGGATGCTGTGGGCCTGTGTCGGGTCCCGGTCGTCGAGCCAGCTGCCGAACTCGTCGGCCAGCCCGAAGCAACATTCCTCGATAAATCGGCTGGGGCCCATGTCGCCGTCCAGGTGGGGCTGCCGGCTTTCGGGCCGGCTAATCAGATGGAGCTGCCTGCGGGTTCGCGTCATGGCCACGTAGAGCAGGCGCCGCTCGCTTTCCAGAAAGCTCCGGGCATCGTCCTGTGGCCGGGGGCTGTACGGCAGGTACTTTTCCTGCAGGCCGGGGATAATCACCGTGGGCCACTCCAGACCCTTGGTGCGGTGGATGGTGGAGAGCAACACACCGCCTTCCTGCTTCTCCCCCGCCTGCTGTTTCAGCGCCTTCAGATGGTCGAGGGCGCCATCGGCCGTGACGTCCAGGCTCTTCAGATATTGCCGGAATCCCTGCACCGTATCGATACGTTCCTCGGCGCTGTCGTGGGTCAGGGCCAGGCTGCGAATGCCTTCGTACAGATCGGTGTGCTCGGCGTAGACGCTGATTAACCCCGCCACCGGCCCTGAAAAACCCCGGAGCTGGGACAGCACCTCACCCAGTTTCCTGAGCTTGCGGGCCGCCATCGGGGCCAGGGCATCGAAATCCAGGGCCATCAGGCGCTCGTGCCAGCCGTCGGCGAATCCGGCCAGGAACCGGGCCAGCTGTTCCAGTTCCGGTTCCTTCAGACCAACGTGGGGAAACCGCAGCAGTTGCCGGGCCAGCTCCAGCCGGTCTTCGTCCGGCAGGTTGGCCAACCTGCCCGTCACCACCATCAACAGGGCGGTGATTGCCTGCACCTCTCGGCTGAACAGAGCGCCCTTGCCGGCGTCGATTCGATAGGGAATCTGCCGGGCCAGCAGCTTCAATTCGATCGGCACACTCTGGCTCCAGACCCGGAACAGGATGGCGGCGTCCGAAAGCGACGGCTCCGACAGGCCCTGCAGGATCTGCAGTACCGTTTCGGCATCGCTCTCCGCCCGGTGCAGCGTGATGCCGGTATCGGGCGTGGACGGGTGCGAGTGACACAGTACATCCTTGCGGCCGGTGTTGTGGCAGATCAGATGATTGGCCAGCAGGGCCACGCGATGGCCATAGCGGAAGGTGTAGCTGAGGGTCTGTTCGAGCGGGCTCTCGAACTCATCGCTGAAGCGCCGGAGAATGAACTCCGGCCGGGCGCCGCGAAACTCGTAAATGGTCTGGTCCGGGTCGCCCACCACCGTCACCCGGGCCCGGTCGCCGGCCACGTAGCGCAGCAGCAGGTGCTGTATCTCATTGGTGTCCTGATACTCATCCACCAGAACCAGATCCATCTTGTTGGCCACCAGCCGTTGCAGGGGCGGATTCTGGTGAATGGCCATGACCGGCTCATAGAGCATGTCCGCGTAACTGATCCGGCCCTGGCCCTTGCGCCACTGCTCGAAGCTGTGGAACAGATCAATCAGGTATTTGTGTTTGTCCGAGTAGCCGAGCTCCTCGAATACAATCTCCGCCGGTGACAGAGTGGTTTTCACCCGATCAATGAACCCCGTCGCCGTCTCCACGAAATCCTTCTTGTTGCGTCGGATCTCATCGGCCAGGTCCTCGGGCGCCAGCCTGCGGGTCAGTTGCCAGGCCTGGAAACTGATCTCCTGCTCGGTCAGGATCTTCTCCGAGAACCCCGGCAGATAGCCCTCCCGCACAAATCGCTTGTACAGCCGCAGACCCATGGCGTGGTAAGTCCGGATCTCCGGTAATGCCAACCCGCTGCCGGCACACACCTCCTGAAGCTTGCGCTCGAAATCCACCCGGGCGCTGCGATTGAACATCAGCACCAGAACCCGGTCCGGATCATGGCCCTGCTCCAGCAGATAGCGAATTCGCCAGGCCAGCGTCGAGGTCTTGCCACTGCCCGCCACCGCGGTAATCACCGCATGCTCGTAGCCCGCGGTAATGATCGCCCGCTGCTCGTCGGTGAGGTAATCCGGCAGGTTGCTGGTGTCGGGAATTTGAGGTTCGGTCGGCATGGCCGGTATTGTAACGGCCCGCTGGTAGAGCGGATACCGCTACCGCATAATTGAACCCTCCTCCAAACTTGCTGCCCCCGAAACTGAAAGGTCTCGATAAAATGGAAATGTCTGAATCAATCAACGTACTAGGCGAAAAACTGGAAACCTGCGGCAAGGACCCGGTCACCGGCTTCTACCGCGACGGCTGTTGCAACGTCGGCCCCGATGACTTCGGCCTGCACGCCGTTTGTGCCGTCGTCACCGACGACTTCCTGGAATTCTCCAAAGCCCACGGCAACGACCTCAGCACCCCAAGGCCCGAGTTCGGCTTCGAGGGCCTGAAAGCCGGCGACAGCTGGTGCCTGTGCGCCGCTCGCTGGCAGGAAGCTTTCGAAGCCGGCTGTGCACCCAGGGTGCGGTTGCGCGCGACCCACCGCGCGGCCCTGGAAAAATGCGCACTCGAAGACCTCAAGGCCCACGGCGCCGACCTCAGCTGATGAATCACCCGGGACCGGACGCCGAGGCCGAGGTTGCCCACTGGCGTGACCTCCAGACCAGCCTCACCGCCAATGGCCAGCGCCGACTGGTTTTGATCGAGGGCGATCGGGAAGACGCGCTGCAGTGGCTCCGCCAGCGGCTGCCCGGCCTCGACTTCCACCAGGGCCTGTGGACCGGTCCGAAAGGTGACAGCCCTGACGGCCGCCTGGTGCCAATGGCCCCGACCCGGGCCCGGTCCTGGCTGGGGCGGGAGCTTCCCCTCGTCGTGTGGGACGGCTGGCAAGGCAATCCTCCTGATGATCTGGCCGCACTGACCGGCGCGCTGACGGCCGGCGGCCTGCTGTTCTGGCTGATGCCGCCGCTCTCAGACTGGCGGCGGTTTGCCGACCCGGATTACGCGAGAACCGGGCTGGAGCATGGCGGTGAGCATCCTTTTGCTGGCCGCATGTCGGCCCTCCTTGCCGATCATGAGGCGGTGATCCGGGTCAGCCCGGGCAGGGCTTCCTTGCCACCGATTCCGCCATTGCCCGACGTCCCGTTTGTTGTCGGCACCACCAGCGACCAGCAGCAACTGATACAGCGTCTGGTCCGGTTCGGGCTTGGCCGGCGGCGTCGACCGCTGGTGATTACCGCCGACCGGGGCCGAGGCAAGTCCGCGGCAATGGGTATGGCGGCGGCAGAGCTGTTGCTGAAGGGACGGCAGGACATCGTTGTCACCGCGCCTTCGGCGCAAAGCACTGACACCCTGTTCCGTCATGCCAGCGTCGTCCTCGCCGACGTCCTGACCGAGAGCAGTGACGAGGGGTGGAGCAACGCCAGAGGTGACGAGCAGCTCGGTACCCCCGGGGATGGAAAGTGCCTGGTCACCCGCTCAGGCGCGCGCCTGAGGTTTATGCCGATCCGTTCGCTGCTGGCTTCCAAGCCGGGGGCAGAGGTCATTCTGGTTGACGAGGCCGCCGCGTTGCCCGCGCCGCTTCTCAAAGCCGTGCTGCTGGGCTGGCCCAGGGTGGCGTTCGCCACCACCGTCCATGGTTACGAGGGCGCCGGGCGGGGCTTTGCTATCCGTTTCCGGCAGGTGTTGGATGAAAAAACACCCCAGTGGCAGGCCGTGACGCTGACGGCGCCGGTGCGCTGGGCGCAGAGCGATCCCCTGGAAGCGCTGGTCTCGGAACTGTTTCTGCTGGGCGCGGACGGCGACGTTGGACTCACTCGATCAGAGACAGCTGAAGCGCCTGTCATCGAGCCCTTCCAGCCTGCCCACGCTTCCGACCGGGTGCTTGCGGAGGCGTTCGGGTTGCTGGTGGACGCCCACTACCGCACCAGTCCCGCCGATTTACGGCAATGGCTGGATGATCCCCGTGCGCGCAGCTGGCGCGCAACGCTGAACGGTCGCACCGTCGGCGTGCTCTGGAGTACCGAGGAAGGCGGGTTGTCGCCGGAACTGGCCGGGGAGGTCAGCCTGGGTACCCGGCGGGTAAGGGGCCATCTCCTGGCGCAGTCATTGGCCAGTCACAGCGGCTATCCGGAGGCGGCTGCCCTGAAGGGCCTGCGGGTGGTGCGGGTGGCCGTGGCGGATGAATTCCGGCGCCTGGGCATCGGGCGCCGCCTGGTGGATGCCGCCAGGGTTGCTGCGACCGAGAGCGGTATCGATTACCTGGGTACCAGTTTCGGCGGCAGTGTCGATCTGGTGGCCTTCTGGCAGGGCTGCGGCCTCGGCGTGGCGCGCATGGGCTTGCAACAGGAGGCCTCCAGCGGGGAGTACCCGATCCAGATGATGCGCGGGCTCTCGTCGGCGGGGCTGGAACTGGCGGAGCGCATCCGCAAGCGCCTGGCCAGTCACTGGCTGGCGTTGCTGCCGGACAACTGGCCGGAGCTGGCACCTGAACTGCTGGCGCAAGTGACCGCAGACCTGCCGGGCGGCCCGGCTCCCGATGCCGAGGATCTGCGGGATCTCCGCCAGTTTGCCCACGGGCATCGGGGTTTTGCACTTACGGTTCCGGTGCTGAGAAAACTGGGCCAGGCTCCCGGCGTGATGGTCCGGCTGGCGCAACATCCGTCGCTCGGCCTCTGGTGCCTCGGCGTGATGCAGGGTCGACCCTGGTCCTGGCTGAAGGCCGAGGCTCTGTGTCTGGGCCAGAGAGACGGAGAGGATCGCCTGCGGCAACTGGTTCGCGATCTGCTCGAAAATGGGCCGGAGTTGTGAACGACTCGATTTAATTCCTGCCGGCGCCTGACCAGAATAGGGGTCTTTGCACTCCCACAGAGAACACCTGTTATGGCCAAGGAAATCGGCGCCCCTCGTTTGTTGCTGCTTCTGATTCTGGTTTTCCCATTGCTGTCCGGCTGCGCGTCGAAGGATCCCACGGTCACCCTCAGCCCGGAGGCACTGGCCGAGGCTGATGCCCTGCTGGTTTCAGCGGCGGCCAAGGGCGAGAAACGGCGTGTTGAGTTGCTGCTGTCTGCCGGCGCCAACGTGAACGCCACCGACGCCGAGGGCTATACACCGGTAATGCGGGCCGCGGAGAACGGACACCTGTCGGTGGTGCGAACCCTGCTGGCCGCCGGCGCCAACGTCAATGTCAGCCAGGCGGGAGAATCCGTGCTGATGAAAGTGGTGGCCAGTGGCAATCTGCTGACTGCGGAAATGCTGTTGTCTGCCGGCGCCGATGTCAATTACCAGACCGGGAGCGGCCGCACGGCGCTGGATGTGGCCCGGGCCATCAACCATCGTGACCTGGAAATGCTGCTGGTGCAGGCGGGCGCGAGGCTCTAGTTGAGCGGCTGATGGGAGGCTGGTCAGTCCAGCCCCATCGGATCCGTGGCGTCATTCCACTCCGGGCGGAAGTGGGCGGCCACCACCTCGTCCGGCACCTCGGCCACACCCGCATAGCTCCAGTGGGGGTGAAAATCCTTTTCGATCGCCAGTGCCCGGACGCCTTCCCTGAAATCGGGCCGGCGAAGGCACTCGGTGACCATGGCCAGTTCCATCCGAAGCACGTCCTTGAACGACATCTGCTGGGCCTTTTTCAACTGGGTCCACACCAGCCAGGCCGACACCGGGCATCCGTTTCTGAGGGTGTTCATGCAGCTATGCCACCAGGTGCAATCCACCTCGGCCGCCAGTAACTGATCAACAATCTCCGGCAGTTCGTCACCGGCACTCAGTCGGGCAATCCGCTGTTCGTGCCGTTCGAGATGGCTGGCGGGCAAGGCCCGGTAGTCCGGGGTCTGCATCTGGCCAAGCAGACGGAACAGCCGGTTGTCGTCAGCGGCTCGCTGTCCGGTCCAGCGCTCTGACGCCAGTCTATCCAGCAGGCGGTGGCGATCCTCCGGTTCGATCGCCATGTCGGCAAGGCCGACCCGCAAGGCGTCGGTCACGTTCAGCCGTGCGCCGGTCAGGCCCATGAACAGACCGAGCCGCCCGGGCAGCCGGTTCAGGAACCAGCTCGCCCCCACATCGGGGAACAGGCCGATGGTGATTTCCGGCATGGCCAGGGTTACGTCCGGTGTTACCAGCCGGTAGCGACAGCCGGCAAGCAGTCCCATTCCCCCGCCCATAACCACACCGTGAGCCAGACCAAGAACCGGTTTGGGGAACCGGTGCAGCAGGTAGTCGAGGCGGTATTCCTTGCGGAAAAAGCGCTGTGCCTGGTCCTCGTCCTCCGGCGTGACCATGGCCTGGTAAAGCGCCCGGATGTCGCCCCCGGCACAGAAGGCTCTGTCGCTGGCGCCCTGGATCACCACAAGGCAGATACGGTCGTCCTCGGCCCACCGATCGAGAACGTCCAGCATCTGGTCAACCATCGGCTCTGAAAGCGCATTGAGCCGGGCGGGTGCATTGAGTGTCAGAACGCCAATATGGCCTTCACGACAGGCGAGTTCCTGGGCCTCTGCGGTCATTGAGGGCATCTCCGAAAAATGAAAATAAACCTTGTTGTCAAACTGGTCGTATTCTCTGGTGCGCCGTTACTCTGCATCGGCAATCGTGCCCGCAAAAGAGGACGAACGTCGCACGAGGGTCCTTGACCTATCACATTTGAGGATCTCAGGCTGTGTGCTATAAGTGCAGGCCAGTGTTGGTAAGTGCAAGCCAATCGATTGTTCGGCCTGCGAGGCCGGTTGCACATCCTGATGATAATGATGAGAGGGTAAAGAGAATGAGCTTGAAACACTACGTTGTTGCCGGAATTTTCGCACTTGGTGCGGTCAGCCCGGCCGTCGTTTCCGCAGCGGGCGATGCGGCCGCCGGCAAGTCCAAGGCTGCGGTTTGCGCTGCCTGCCATGGTCAGAACGGCATTGCCCAGATCCCGACCTATCCCAACCTGGCCGGCCAGAACGAGCAATACCTCGTGATGGCGCTCAAGGCCTACAAGAACAAGCAGCGGACCGGTGGTCAGGCCGCCATCATGCAGGGCCAGGCCGCGAACCTGAGCGACCAGGACATTGCTGATCTTGCCGCGTATTACGCGAGCCTGCCCGCAGGCGGCAAGTAAGGCCTTAGTGGGTCAGCGAGCGGCTCAGGCCGCTCCGCTGACAATCCGGTAGCTCGGCCGATAAGCCGAGGAGCCGGGCAGCTTCATCCGGTTCTGGGCCACAAACTGCTCCAGCATTGCTTCCAGTGGCTTGATCAGGCTCGGGTCGCCGGCAATCTCGAACGGCCCTTTCTCCTGAACCTGTCGAATACCCCCTTCCTTGACGTTACCCGCCACGATACCGCTGAACGCCTTGCGCAGGTTGGCGGCAATCAGGTGCACGGGTTGGTCCCGATGCAGCTCAAGGGCGCGCATGTTGTCGTGATTGGGTTCGAAGGGCAGCTGGAAAACCGGGTCGATTTTCAGCATCCAGTTGAAGTAATAGGCGTCCTGCATCGCCCGCCGGAAGGTCTCCACTTCCTTCATACCCTTTTTCATGGTTTGCGCTACCTGCACCGGATCATCAATGATGATTTCGTACTTGCTGGCGGCCTCGTCGCCCAGGGCGTTGCGGATGAACTTGTCGATCATCTCGAAGTATTCCGCGTTTTCCTTCCGGCCGGTGAACACCACCGGGAAGGGCAGGTCGGCGTTATCCGGGTGCAGGAGAATGCCCAGCAGATAGAGGATTTCCTCGGCGGTTCCCACGCCCCCTGGGAACACGATCACGCCATGACCACAGCGCACGAATGCTTCCAGGCGCTTCTCGATATCCGGCATGATCACCAGCTCGTTGACGATGGGATTGGGCGCTTCGGCCCCGATGATCCCTGGCTCGGTGATGCCAATGTAGCGGCCGTTCTTTACCCGCTGCTTGGCGTGGCCGATGGTGGCGCCTTTCATGGGGCCTTTCATGGCGCCCGGACCACAGCCGGTGCAGATGCTCAGGGCCCGGAGCCCGAGCTGGTGCCCCACTTCCTTGCTGTACTGGTATTCGTCGTTGCCGATGGAATGGCCGCCCCAGCACACCACCAGGTCTGGCTGGCGCCCGGCCTGCATCACCCGGGCGTTGCGCAGGATGTGAAATACAAAGTTGGTGATTTCCTCTGGGTCGTCCCGCCGGAAGCCCGCCGCCGATTGCGGAATCGAGTGGGAATAGATGATGTCCCGCAGTACCGAGAACAGATGTTCCCGCAGCGCTCGCAGCATTTCCCCGTCCACAAACGCGTGGGCCGGTGCGTTGATCAGTTCCAGCTTCAGGCCGCGGGGCTGGGGTACCAGGCGTACATCGAAATCGGAGTGGGCCTCCATCAGGGCCTTGCAGTCGTCGGTCTCGATGCCGGTGTTGAGAACGGCCAGGGCGCACTGCCGGAACAGTCTATACAGGCCGCCCTCGCTGCGGTCCTTGAGCCGGTTCACTTCATGGTTGGAGAGAATTTCAAGGCTGCCCTCGGGAGAAACCAGGGCATTGATGGTGATTTCCTGCATTAACGGCGGAGCTCCTGAATGTTTCGGCAATGCCCGATTTTGAGGCATAGAGTCAAAACGGTACACTAAGCGCCTTCCATTTCATACGCCACCCGACGAAATTCCGATCTATGAAACTGCTTATCCGTCCCGCCCCGGAAGTTGCGATCAAGAGCAAGCCCGTCCGCCGCCAGCAGATGCGTCACCTGCGGCAGAATATCCGCAAGCTGCTGGCCCGGCTGGATGCCGAGATCCATGTAGAGGGCAGCTGGGACCGGGTGGATGTGGAGGTGCCGGATGGCCGCGGCCTGTCCGGGCCAGTGATTGAGGCCCTGTTGCGCATCCCCGGCATTTCCACCATCCAGGAAATCGCGGCCTTTCCGCTGGAGAGTCTGGATGATGTGGCCGACAAGGCGGTCGCCGCCTTCGCCGACCGGCTGAACGGCAAGACGTTTGCCGTCAGGGCCCGTCGCCACGGCGAGCATGATTTTCGTTCGATCGATCTGGAGCGGGCGGTCGGTGCTGCTTTAATGCAGGCCTCGAATGCCGCGGGGGTCGACCTCAAGGCGCCTCAGGTGGAAGTGCGGGTGGAGGTTCACGGTGACCAGTTCCACATCGCCCACCGCAAGCATCGCGGGCTGGGCGGCTACCCGCTGGGCAGCGTAGAGAATGTACTGACCCTGGTCTCCGGTGGTTATGACTCCTCGGTGGCGGCCTATCTGATGATGCGTCGCGGCCTGCGTAATCATTTCCTGTTCTTCAACCTAGGCGGCACCGCCCATGAGGTCGGCGTGCGCCAGGTGGTGCACTACCTGTGGGACCGATACGGGGCGTCCCACAGCGCCAAGTTTATTTCGGTGCCTTTCGAGGGCGTGGTGGCCGAAATCATGCGCTCGGTCAGTCACCGGCACTGGGGCGTGGTGCTGAAGCGCCAGATGCTCAAGGCAGCGGCGGAAATCGCCCGCAACAATAATGCGGTTGGCCTGGTGACCGGTGACGCCGTGGCCCAGGTGTCCAGCCAGACCCTGAGCAACCTCAACGTGGTGGACCGAGCCAGCGACGAAGTGGTTCTGCGGCCCCTGGTGTCCATGGACAAGGAATCGATTATTCGCATCGCCCGGGAGATTGGCACCGAGTCCTTCGCCCGAACCATGCCCGAATACTGTGGGGTGATTTCCCAGAAGCCGGCCACCCGCGCGAAACTGCATCGTGTGGAGGAGGACGAGGCTCAAATGGATGCATCGGTGCTGGCGGCCGCCATTGAGGCCAGGGACGAGACGCCGGTGAACCGACTGCTGGATACCACGGTGACCCCGGAGGAGGTGGAGCTGGTCCAGACTCCGGCGGTGGACGATGTGATCATTGATGTACGCCACCCCTCGGAGGGGGAGCAGTCACCGCTGACTCTCACCAACAACGAGATTCTGCACATCCCGTTTTATGAGCTGAACCAGCAGTTGCCGGAGTTGCCGGCGAACCGGCAGTACCTGCTGTACTGTGATCGCGGCACCATGAGCCGCATGCATGCGGGCCATCTGAAAGCCGAGGGGCACGAGAACATCAAGGTCTACGTGCCCGCAGCCTGAACCGTGGGCCGGCCGCGCCATTGACTGCTCAGCCGGCCATGCCCTTGAAGAACTGCTGGACGTTTTCGCTCAGGGCATCCAGGTCATACCCGCCTTCCTGCACCACCAGAGTCGGCAGCCCGAGCTGGCGGATATGGCTGCTGAGCCGGCAGAAGCCCTCGGACGAGACCGATACCTTGGCCTGGGGGTCGTTCTTGTAGATGTCGAAACCGAGGGTCAGGATCAGGGCATCCGGCTGATACAGCCTGATGGCGGCCAGGGCCTCGTCCAGTCTGGCAAAGAAATCCTCTTCCGATGAGCCGTGGGGCATGGGCAGGTTGATGTTGTAGCCAAAGCCCTCGCCTTCACCCCGCTCGTTTTCGAACCCGGTCACCACTGGGTAGAAGTTGGTGGGGTCGCCGTGGATCGAGATATACAGCACATCGCTGCGGTCGTAGAAAATCTCCTGAATGCCCTGACCATGGTGCATGTCGGTGTCCAGAATCACTATCCGTGGGAACCGATGCTTCATGTGTTCGGCGGCGATGGCGGCGTTGTTGAGATAGCAGAAGCCACCAGCGGCATCCCGGCGGGCATGGTGACCCGGTGGGCGACATACGGCGTAAGAGGTCCTGTCGCCGGCGATCAGGGCATCCGCGGCGCCGAGCGCACTCTGGGCCGACCAGTAGGCGGCGTGCCAGGTGCTCTCACCAATGGGACAGCTGCCGTCGGCCTGGTAGCGGGCGGCCTCGGCGAGGATGCCGGTGAGATGGTTGGGGGATCGAACGAAGATATTGGAGATGACCTCGTCGCCCCAGTCGCCCATGGCTACCCAACGCCGATGGGCGGATTCCAGGAAACGCAGGTAACCGAGGTCGTGAACTTTCGAGATCGGTCCGGCGCCCTGGTCGGCAGGCTGGAGCACGGAAATGCCCATCTGTTTCAGGCCGCTCAGCATCTCACCCGTCCGGTCAGGCACCTCCTGGGGTTGTCGCATCTGCCCACGGGTAAAGTAAGTCTTGGGAATATGCTGGTCCTGAGCGGGATGGAAAAATGCCTTCATTGTCCGGCCTCCTCAATGTTTGATCTTCCGAGTATAGGCACAGTCCGGGGATGATCAAAAGCCTGCCCTTGACTTTACAGCCTGAGATACAACATCCACTATGAAAGACATAATTTGACGACGCAACCTGACACCCTGATCGGCGCCCGTGTGGCGGGCGTGGGTCAAGACGAGCATAAGAGGAGCCGAGATGATCGAGTCACCCCTGCTGCACAAGCTGACCGGCTATATCGGCGGTCGCTGGACGGACAACGCGCACGGCAACACGTTTGACGTATACAACCCGGCAACGGGCAAGGTGATTGCCCAGGTGGCCTCCATGTCAGAGGAGGAAGTAAAGGACGCCGTTGCCGCCGGCAAATCGGCCCTGCGACTGACCAGTCCCTACAGCATCGAGACCCGCCGCAAGTGGCTGGAAGACATCCGTGATGCCCTCAAGGCCAACAAGGAAGAAGTCGGTCGCATTCTGTGCCTTGAGCACGGCAAGCCCCTGCACGAAGCCCAGGGTGAGGTGGATTATGCCGCGGGCTTCTTTGATTACTGCTCCAAGCACATCCAGGCCCTGGATGCGCACACCATTCCTGAGAAGCCCAAGGACTGCACATGGACGGTTCACTACCGGCCCATCGGTGTGGCCGGACTGATCACGCCCTGGAACTTCCCGATTGGTATGATCGCGAAGAAGCTGTCTGCGGCGCTGGCGGCCGGCTGTCCGTCGGTGATCAAGCCGGCCAGTGAGACCCCGCTGACCATGATTGCGCTGTTCACCCTGATGGACAAACACACCGACATGCCCGACGGCATGGTCAACCTGGTGATGGGCAAGGCCAGTGTGATCGGCAAGGTGCTGTGCGAGAGTCCGGACGTACCCATGCTCAGCTTCACCGGCTCCACCGAGGTAGGTCGCAAGCTGATTCTCGACACCGCCGAGCAGGTCAAGAAACTGGCTCTGGAACTGGGCGGCAACGCCCCGTTCATCGTGTTCGAAGACGCCGACCTGGACGCGGCGGCCGACAACCTGATCGCCAACAAATTCCGTGGGGGCGGTCAGACCTGCGTGTGTGCCAACCGGATTTTTGTGCACGAGAAAGTGGCGGATGCCTTCGGCGAGAAGCTGGCCGAGCGGGTTAACAAGATGACCGTGGGCGACGGCATCAACGGTGACGTGGACATCGGCCCGTTGATCAACAAGGCCGGCTTCGACAAGGTGAAGCGTCACCTTGAAGATGCCCTGGAGAAAGGCGCCCGGCTGGTTGCAGGCAAGCAGCCCGGTGAGCTGGGTGACGGCCTGTTCTTCCCACCGACGGTGGTACACGGTGTAAACCGCGATATGTGCTGCTACCAGGAGGAAACGTTCGGTCCGCTGGTGCCCATGGCGCTGTTCCGCACCGAAGAGGAAGTCATCGACGCCGGTAACGACACCGAGTTCGGCCTGGCCTCCTACGTGTTCACCAACGACCCGGAGCGTGCCCAACGCGTGGCCGCCGGCCTGCGTTTCGGCCACTGCGGCTGGAACACCGGCACCGGCCCGACGCCGGAAGCGCCGTTCGGTGGTATGAAGGCCTCGGGTATCGGCCGTGAAGGTGGCCTGGAAGGTCTGTTCGAGTTTGTGGAAGCGCAGACAGTGCCGAGAGGTTTTTAACGAGAGAAACCATCCCCGAAGCGAGACAAGCGCGGGGGCGGGGCTCTGTTCAGGACTGTCTGTGGCCAGGGATGGCCACAGCCAAGCGCACATGGGTGAGCCTAGCGATTTAGAAGCGAAGCTTCGCGCGCAGGCGAACGACAGCAATCTATGATTGCTGGCTGGACCCGCTTGCGGGTGCTCGTAGCGTGTCCTGAACAGAGCCCCGCCCTCGTGCGCTCCCCCCAGGAAGAGGGCTAACCCAGGCCCAAAAGCAATCCCGCATTTCTCCTGTTATACTCGTGAACCTGTTTATTTAGCCAGTAGCGAACCGATTCCCTATGGACGTCTCCCACATCATCGATCCGTTGAACGATGCCCAGCGCGAAGCTGTCACCGCCCAGAACGATCACCTGCTGGTGCTGGCCGGCGCCGGCAGTGGCAAAACCCGTGTGCTGGTGCACCGGATCGCCTGGTTGATGACTGTGGATCGGGTGCCGCCCACCGGCATACTGGCGGTGACTTTTACCAACAAGGCCGCCAAGGAGATGCGTTACCGCATCGAGCAGATGATGCAGATCCCGGCGCGGGGGCTGTGGTTTGGTACCTTCCACGGTATCGCTCACCGCCTGCTGCGTTCGCACTGGAAAGACGCGGGCCTGCCCGAGAACTTCCAGGTGCTGGACAGCGACGACCAGCTGCGGCTGATCAAGCGGGTGATGCGGGAGAACCAGATCGACGAGAGCAAGTGGCCGCCGAAGCAGGCCCAGTGGTTTATCAACAGCCAGAAGGACGAGGGGCTGCGGGCGGACCACATTCAGGAAAATCCGGGCGATCAGTTCCTGTCGATCATGCTGAAGATCTATCGGCAGTACGAGAAGCTGTGCCAGCAGGGTGGGCTGGTGGATTTTGGCGAGCTGCTGTTGCGCTCCCACGAGCTGTGGCTGCATCGCCCGGAGCTGCTGGCCCATTACCAGGGGCGGTTCCAGCACATTCTGGTGGACGAGTTCCAGGATACCAACACGATTCAGTACGCCTGGCTGCAGGTTCTGGCCGGGAACCGGGTGCCGCTGACGGTGGTGGGGGACGACGACCAGTCCATTTACGGCTGGCGAGGTGCGAAGATCGAGAACATCCAGCAGTACCAGCGGGATTTCCCCAACTCGCGGCTGGTGCGCCTGGAGCAGAATTACCGCTCCACCCAGACCATCCTGAAGGCCGCCAACGCGGTGATTGCCAACAACCAGGGCCGGCTGGGCAAGGAGCTCTGGACCGATGGCCCGGAGGGCGAACCGATCAGCCTGTATGCGGCCTTCAACGAGCAGGACGAGGCCAACTACATCGCCGACAGCATTTCCGCCTCGGTCCAGGACGGCAACCTGCGTAGCGAGTGCGCCATACTGTACCGATCCAACGCCCAGTCCCGGGTGCTGGAGGAGTCGCTGATGCGCCAGGGCATTCCGTACCGGGTGTACGGGGGCCTGCGCTTCTACGACCGGCAGGAAATCCGAAACGCCCTGGCGTATCTGCGCCTGGTGCAATACCGGCGCGATGACGCGGCCTTCGAACGCGTGGTGAATGTGCCGCCCCGGGGCATCGGTGCCAAGAGCCTGGCGGAGCTCCGTGAATATGCCACCGAGCAGAGCATTTCCCTGTGGGAATCCGCCGAACGGCTGCTGGACGCGGGGCAGGTGAAAGGTCGTGCCAAGACCGGCTTGCAGGCGTTTATCGCCATCATCGAAAAGCTGTCCGGCATGGTGGGGGATGCAACCCTGCATGGGTTGATGAAGCAGACCATCGAGGACAGTGGCCTCAAGGATTACCACGCCAGCGAAAAGGGTGAGAAGGGGCAGGCCCGGGTGGAGAACCTTGAGGAACTGGTCAACGCCCTGTCTGACTATGAAGTGGAGGACGGTGTCGATCCGCTGGCGGAGTTTATTGCCCAGGCGGCCCTGGATGCCGGTGAAGCCCAGGCGGAGGCCCACGAGGACAGCGTGCAGCTGATGACCTTACATTCCGCCAAGGGCCTGGAGTTTCCGATGGTGTTCCTGGCCGGTGTCGAGGAGGGCCTCTTCCCCCACGGCATGTCCCTCGAGGAACCCGGCCGCATGGAGGAAGAGCGCCGCCTGGCCTATGTGGGCATTACGCGGGCCATGAAAAAGCTGGTGCTTACTTACGCGGAATCCCGGCGTCTGTACGGTCAGGAGAAGTTCAATGCGTTGTCACGCTTCGTTCGGGAAATCCCGGGTGACTGTCTGCAGGAGGTGCGGCTGCGCAATACTGTGACCCGGCCGGCGATGGTGGAGCGTCCCAACGAGAGTCTGTTTGCCCAGGATTCGGCCCAGCAATCAGGCTTCAGCCTCGGGCAGCGGGTGCGCCACCCCAAGTTTGGCGAGGGGATCGTGATGAACTCTGAGGGCACCGGGCACCATACCCGGGTGCAGGTGAACTTTGATGAAGGGGCCAAGTGGCTGGTTTTGGCTTATGCGCCTTTGGAGGCCTGCTAGATTCCGCGCGTTGAGTTGGTGGCACCGGTCTTACATCAAAACCGCGTAAATCACTCCTGCGAGCACAATTCTGTAAATCACATACGGCCACATCCCCACCTTGTTCAGCCATTTCAGGAAGAAGTGAATCGCTGTGATGGCCATCAGGAATGAGGTTACTCCGCCGATCAGAAAACCACTCCAGTCGACGATCACATCCGAAGTCGCTACTTCGAGCAGTTTTACCGCCGATGCCAGCACGATGATGGGAATTGCCAGCAAAAACGAAAACCGGGAGGCGGTTTCGCGGGTCATGCCGAGGAACAGGCCGGCGGTGATGGTAACGCCGGATCGGGAGGTGCCGGGGACCAGTGCCATGGCCTGGGCGATGCCGACCAGGACGGCGTCTTTCCAGTTGAGTGCGTCCAGGGTGCGTTGGCGTTTGGGCAACCAGTCTGCAACGCCCAGCAATAGGCCGAAGAACAGAGTGGTGAAGAAGATGACTTCCACGGCCCGCAGTTCGTTGTCGATCATATCCAGCAGCGCCAGGCCGGCGAGGCCCGCCGGGATAGTGCCCAACACCAGGTACCAGGCCAGGGCACCCTGGCCTACGATTTTGCGACGGGAGACCGAAATCAGGCCGTCCCGGGCAATGCCGAAGACGTCCTGGCGAAAATACAGCACCACGGCCAGCAGCGTGCCCACGTGTACGGACAGATCAAAGCCCACGCCCTGATCGGTCCAGCCGAACAGCGCCGGCGAGAGGATCAGGTGGGCGGAGCTGGAGATGGGCAGGAATTCGGTCAGTCCCTGGAGAAGGCCAAGGAAGAGGGCCTGGAAAACGTCCATTGTGTGGATTCCGTCAGGTTCGGTGCGTCAGAAATGTCGGCGCGATATTAGCAGGGTGGGCGTGAGCTGAACAGGTAGTGGGGTGAGGTCAGCACCGTGACTGAAAACACGGTGCTGACCACCGGGGTTTAGGCGGGAAACCGGTCCCGGGTGCGATTGGCTATTTTCACCAGCATCAGCATGAGCGGTACTTCCACGAGCACTCCAACCACAGTAGCCAGCGCTGCCCCCGATTGCAGGCCGAACAGTGCAATGGCTGCTGCCACCGCCAGTTCAAAGAAATTACTGGCACCAATCATGGCGCCCGGTGCTGCGATGCAATGGCGCACTTTCCAGAGCCTCGCCCAGCCGTAGGCCAGGAAGAAAATCAGGAAAGTCTGAACGATGAGTGGTGCGGCGATCAGTACGATGTGAAGGGGATTGTTCAGGATCACTTCGCCCTGGAAGGCGAACAGCAGTACCAGGGTGACGATCAGCGCCGCCGGGGTGACCGGGCTGAGCCGTTTCATGAAGACATCGTCGTACCATTGCTGACCGTGGCGCGAGATCAGGGCGCGACGGGTCAGGTAGCCGGCCGTCAGCGGAATCACGATGTACAGCACTACGGACAGAAGCACAGTATCCCAAGGCACCTGTATGTCCGAAATGCCTAGAAGGAAAACAACAATCGGCGCGAAGGCGAACAGCATGATGATGTCGTTCAGCGATACCTGCACAAGAGTGTAGGCAGCATCGCCTTTGGTCAGGTAACTCCAGACGAACACCATGGCGGTGCAGGGCGCCGCACCCAGCAGAATGGCGCCGGCCAGGTACTCGCTGGCCAGCCCCGGCGCGATCCAGGGCTCGAACACCACCATCAGGAAGAACCAGGCAATGGCAAACATGGTGAACGGCTTGATCAGCCAGTTGACGATGGTCGTGATCGCCAGGCCTTTGGGTTCTTTCCGCACACCGACCACCGCACTGAAATCAATCTGCGCCATCATCGGGAAAATCATCGCCCAGATCAGAATGGCGATGGGAATGGAGACCTGCGCGTACTCGAAACGGGACAGGGTTTCCGGCACCACGGGTGCAAACTGGCCAAGGGCCACGCCGGCGATGATGGCCAGAGCCACCCACACCGACAGGTACCTGCCGAACAGGTCCATGCCTTCGCCGGAGCCTTCCGTCTCGACTATGTCTGAGTTGGTAGTCATGTTGCCAGGATTCCTTTACTCGTGAAGATGCGGTGACTATTATGCACAAATATAGATATGCGTGAAAACGAATATATGGAAGTTCAGATATGAAGCGCCGTGTTTTATTCGTCTGTACCGCCAACAGTGCCCGTTCCCTGATGGCAGAAGCCTTGCTCCGGGACATGGCTGGAGACCGGTTTGAAGTGGCCAGCGCCGGCACAGAGCCAACGAGGCCCCACCCTATGGCACTGCAGGTGCTTGAGGAAGCCGGCCTGTCTACAGAAGGCTTACACAGCAAGCAACTGGCCGATGTGCAGGGACAATACTGGGATTATGTGATCACCCTGTGCGAAAAAGCAGCGAACGAGTGCGGTACGGTCTGCCGGCCTGCCCAGCAGATTGCCTGGGATTTTGCCGATCCGGTGCCGGCAAACCGCCATGCCACCTTTGCCCTTACTCTCAAGGAAATCAGGGAGCGCATTGCGCTGTTCGCGCTGGTCCACCAGAAAGAAACGGGACCGAAACCCGCAAGCTATGAGCCGGTCACGGTGTTCAAGGCTCTGGCCGACGATTTTCGCCTTGCGGCGCTGCTACTGATCCGCAGCCAGAGACAACTCTGCGTTTGTGAGCTTACCGAAGCCTTTGAGGCGCCCCAGCCAAAGGTCAGCCGGCATCTGGCCACCTTGCGGGATGCGGGACTGCTGGCAACAGAGCGCCGTGGTCAGTGGATCTATTATTCCCTGAATCCAGGCATTCCCCAGTGGCTGGCCCGGGTGCTGGAGGAAACCGCCAGCCATAACGGCGGATTGATAGAGAACCCACTTGCGCGATTACAGGCCATGGCAGACCGCCCGTCTGTCCAATGCCTGTAGGGCCGGCGCGGTTTTATCTACGGAACAGGTTTATCTGGAGCAGACTATGAGCAAGATCAAAATAGGCATTAACGGATTCGGCCGTATCGGCCGTCTGGCGTTGCGGGCCGCCTGGAACTGGCCGGACCTGGAGTTTGTGGCGATCAACGACCCGGGTGCCGATGCCGCCACTCTGGCTCATCTGCTGAACTTCGACAGTGTGCATGGCCGCTGGGCGCACGAAGCGGAATCCGACGGCACTGCCGTCGTGATCGGCGGCCAGCGAATCCGCGTGACCCACAACAAAACCATCGGCGAAACCGACTGGTCTGGTTGCGATCTGGTAATCGAGGCCAGCGGCGTCAACCGGAAGGTTAGCGCGCTTCAGGCCTATCTGGATCAGGGCGTGAAGCGGGTGGTGGTGACCGCGCCGGTGAAAGAGCCGGGCGCCAAAAACATTGTCGTGGGTGTGAATGATGAGGTTTTCGACCCGGCCACTGACCGTATTGTGACCGCCGCCTCCTGCACCACCAACTGCCTGGCGCCGGTGGTGAAGGTGATTCACGAGAAGCTGGGCATCAAGCACGGCTCCATCACCACCATCCACAGCCTGACCAACACCCAGACCATCATTGATGCGCCTCACAAAGATCTGCGCCGGGCGCGGGCCTGTGGCAGTTCACTGATTCCTACCAGCACCGGTTCGGCAACTGCAATTATCGAGATCTTCCCGGAACTGAAAGGGCGCCTGGACGGCCACGCCGTTCGGGTGCCACTGACCAACGCGTCGCTGACCGACTGCGTATTCGAAGTGTTAACGCCTACCGATCGCGCGGCGGTGAACCGGTTATTGAAGGAAGCCGCCGAAGGCGAGCTCAAAGGCATTCTTGGGTATGAAGAACGCCCCCTGGTGTCCATTGATTACCGGACCGACCCGCGCTCGTCCATCATCGACGCCTTGTCGACCATGGTGGTCAACGGCACCCAGGTAAAACTCTACGCCTGGTACGACAATGAGTGGGGGTACGCCAATCGCACCGCCGAGCTGGCGCGCAGAGTGGGCTCTGCCTGACATGACAGCCGCCATCCGCCAGTACCTGGTGATCACCGGCAACTACTGGGCCTTCACACTCACTGATGGCGCCCTGCGGATGCTGGTGGTGCTGCATTTCCACCAGTTGGGTTACTCGCCCCTGCAAATCGCCCTGCTGTTCATCTTCTACGAATTCTTCGGGGTGGTGACCAACCTGGTGGGCGGTTACCTGGGTGCCCGCATGGGGTTGAACCGCACCATGAACATCGGGTTGTTCCTGCAGATTGTGGCGTTGGGCATGCTGGCAGTCCCGGCGGCGATGCTCACCGTGCCCTGGGTGATGGCGGCCCAGGCGCTGTCAGGGATTGCCAAGGACCTGAACAAGATGTCCGCCAAGAGCGGCATCAAACTGCTGGTGCCGGATGAGCAGCAGGGCACGCTGTACAAGTGGGTGGCGATTCTCACCGGTTCGAAGAATACGTTGAAAGGCGTCGGCTTCTTCCTGGGTGGTGTGCTGCTGATGGCCGCCGGCTTCAAGGGTGCTGTGATCATTATGGCCGTGGCGCTGGGTATGGTCTGGCTGGCCAGCCTGTTCCTGCTGGGGCAGGATCTGGGCAAGAGCAAGGCGAAGCCGAAATTTAGCGAGATTCTCTCAAAAAGCCGGGCCATCAATGTGCTCTCGGCGGCGAGGATGTTTCTGTTCGGTGCCCGGGATGTCTGGTTTGTGGTGGCCTTGCCGGTATACCTGCACACGGTCTTTGGCTGGGATTTCTGGCAGGTGGGCGGTTTTATGGCCACTTGGATTATCGGCTATGGCTTTGTCCAGACGGTTGCGCCGCGGATTACCGGCAACATGGAAGGCAGCCAGCCTGCTGTGCTTTGGGCAGCAGCGCTGGCATTGGTTCCCGCCGCCATTGCTGTTGGCCTGATTGCGGGTTGGCCACCCCAGATCGTGATTGTTGGTGGCCTGCTGTTGTTTGGCGTGCTGTTTGCCGTCAACTCGTCCCTGCACAGCTATCTCATCGTTAGCTACGCCCGTGGCGATGGCGTGTCGCTGGATGTGGGCTTCTATTACATGTCGAACGCTGCCGGGCGTTTGCTGGGCACCATTCTGTCCGGGTGGGTCTACCAGGCCTGGGGATTGGAGGCCTGTCTGTGGATATCGTCCGGGCTGGTGGCCACGGCTGCGCTGCTGTCCCTGATGTTGCCGGAACGGCGGCCAGTGGCAGCCTGAGCACACCTCAGAACCGAACGGCCAGCCCGGCGGCGGCTTCCACCTGCAGGTAGCCGCTGCTGTCGAACCTGACTTCGCAGCCGCCGGAGCAGAACGCGGAACCTCCCGGGTTCAGTGCTGTGTAAACACCGCGCAGGTTCAGCCTCAGGCGCAGCTGCTCGGTCAGGAAGAACTGGTAGCCACCGCCCTGAGACAGCGCGGCCCGGTGGTGGGTTTGGTACCCGGAATCGTCCGGCTCGAGTCGGGTAACGCCCGGTACACCCGAGACAAACTCGCCGTGATTCTGGCCACCGGGGAAATACAGTACGCCGAACTGCTCATGCGGAAACCTGCAAACGGTGCCAGGCTGACCTCGGCGGCTACCGGCGGGGCGATGACTGCAGATGCCAGGGCTAACGCGGTAATGGATCGACGCTTCATACATCCTTGGCCTGTGTGGCTGGTTGTTGGCAGGACACTATGCAATGGTATAGCCGTTACGAACGTTGGCGAACCCCGGTGATGCTATTTTGACAGATTTGGTGCTGGATAATCTCGGCGTTGGCACTCTGAGCCCTGTGTCTTTGACGGTGCCCGGCGGGCAAGTTGTCTGCCTGTCGGGCCCCTCCGGCAGTGGCAAGAGTCGCCTGCTCCGGGGCGTGGCCGACCTTGAACCGCACGACGGCAGGGTTTTCCTGGGTGACACCGCCCAGCTGGATGTTCCCGCACACCAGTGGCGAAGCCGGGTGGTGATGGTGCCGGCGGACAGTCAATGGTGGTTTGATGAGGTGGGTGGGCACTTCCCGGATGCTGCGAAGGCAGGTTTGCCTTCAGCGCTGGGCTTTTCGGCCGAGGTGATGAGCTGGTCGGTAAGTCGGCTGTCGTCGGGTGAACGACAGCGGCTCGCGCTCTGGCGTGCCCTGAGCCTTCAGCCCGAGGCTCTGCTTCTGGACGAACCCACCGCCAATCTGGACAACGACAGCACGAGAACCGTTGAAGCCTGGCTGCTCGACGAGATCCGGAAGCGGAAGATCGCGGTGCTCTGGGTTGCCCATGACCCCGGGCAGATCCATCGGGCGGCAGATGCCCACTACCGGATTCACGGCACCAGCCTGGAGCGCGTTCATGGAAGTGATTGATCTGGCGTGGTGGAAACTGGGCCTGGCGGCACTATTGATTCTGGCGCTGGCGGCAACCGGGTACCTGGCCCGGCTCGGCATCACCCGGGGCCTGTTGGTGGCCGCGACTCGCACGATTATTCAGCTGGCGCTGATCGGATTGGTGCTGGAAGCCTTGTTCGAATCTTCCGCGTTTTACTGGATTGCCCTGCTGGCGTTGGTCATGCTGTTGGTGGCCGGTCGGGAGGTGGTTGCACGCCAGGGGAGAAGACTGCAGGGCTGGTGGGCGTTCAGTATCGGCACGGGTGCGATGTTCGTGTCGTCCTTTGCCGTGACGATACTGGCCCTCACCGTGGTGATCGGCCCCGAACCCTGGTACGCCCCGCAATACGCCATCCCGCTATTGGGCATGATGTTGGGTAACACCATGACCGGTGTCAGCCTGGCGCTGGATCGGTTGAATGAATCAGTCTGGCGGCAACGGGCGGTTATCGAGAACCGGTTAATGCTGGGCCAGACCTGGCAGCAGGCTCTGGAGGATATCCGGCGGGACGCCATGCGCAGCGGTATGATGCCGTCGATCAATGCGATGGCGGCCGCCGGCATTGTCAGTCTGCCGGGCATGATGACCGGTCAGATCCTGGCGGGCAGTCCACCGGCAGTGGCGGTGAAATATCAGATTCTGGTAATGCTCATTATTACCGTTGGCACCGGCTTCGGGGCCATCATGGCTGTTTCCTGGGGTGGTCGGAGACTGTTTGATGATCGGGAGCGTTTGCGGCTCGATCGGTTGGTGAAGTCCTGACCCGGTCTCCGGTTTGCCAACCCGACATCCGTCCAAATCCCCCGGGATATGTCTCGCCAGAAACCAAAGTAGCATGGGCGAAACAGCCCCCGTGAAGCTAGGCTTGGTCCATCGCTCGCCTGAAAGACAATAAAAATGATCGACCTGCTAAAACGCTATCCGCTTCCTGTAATAGTGCTGGCCCAGCTTTTTGGTACCTCCCTGTGGTTCAGCATCAATGGCGTCTGGCTGTCCTTGTCTGCGGAGCTGGGCCTGACGGAGACCGACCTTGGCCGGCTGACTCTGGCGGTCCAGGCCGGGTTCATCGCGGGCACCCTCACGATCGCCGTGACCGGTCTGGCGGACCGCTTCGGCGCCAGCCGGATCTTTGCCCTGTCGAGTCTGCTGGGAGCGCTGGTGAATGGCGGGTTTATCTTCGCCGCCGGCTCGCCCCCCCTGGATTTCCTCCTTCGGTTTGCTACCGGTCTTTGCCTGGCCGGTATCTACCCCCTGGGCATGAAGATGGTCATTGCCTGGACCCCGAAATACGCCGGTGCCGCCCTGGCCTGGCTGGTGGGCATGCTCACCCTGGGTACGGCGCTGCCTCATCTGATGCGAGGCGCTACCCTTGGCATGCCCTGGGAGTGGCCACTAATGGCGGCCTCCTGCCTGGCCCTGATGGGCGGCGTACTGGTGTTTTTGCTGGGCGACGGCCCGCATCTGCCGAAAAGCAGTGGCCGATTGCCGCTGAGTCAGGGATTGGCGGCGCTGCGAATCCCGGGGTTCCGGGCCGTGGCCGGGGGTTACTTCGGTCACATGTGGGAGCTCTATGCGTTCTGGACGCTGGTGCCTCTGCTGATCAGCCGGGAGCTTGAGCGTCTCGGGCAGGGGGATGCGCTGGTTCCCTGGCTATCGTTTGCCGTCATTGGCATTGGTGCTGCGGGGTGTGTGGGTGGCGGCAGCCTCAGCCGGACGCGGGGCAGTGCCTGGGTCGCCCGGCGGGCGCTGATGGTGTCTGGCGTTTTCTGCCTGGTGTACCCCTGGTTGGGCAGTTTGGCTCCGGTATTGCTCATTGCATTGCTGATTGTCTGGGGCATTGCCGTCGTGGCCGACTCGCCCCAGTTTTCAGCCCTGGCGTCGGCAACCGCGCCCCGGGAGTCGGTGGGCTCCTCCCTGGCGGTCATGAACGCCGTCGGTTTCGGGTTGACCTTGCCGGCGATCTGGCTGACCAGTGGTCTTTGGAACGGATTCGGAGTGTGGGTGGTCCTGCTGTTGTTCCCAGGCCCGGTCTTCGGTCTCTGGTCGCTGTCCCGTTATACTCAACACAAAGAATCGGGCCCGTGATACGGCTGTCCGGGACTCTCGGGTAAGGACTCGACATGGCATACTTCAGCAAGCATTACCATAATCCCGGCACCGCGCCGGGTACCCTCGTTGGCAAGGCTGACGGCGGTCGACCGGTCAACATCCGCGTGCTTGATTACACGGGGGAAGAGGTTGAGGAAGTCAGCCTGGCCAATGCCGCTGACTGCCGGGCGTATCTCGCCCGGGATTCGAACACCTGGGTGCAGGTTAACGGGCAGGCCGACCCGGATACTCTGAGAAACCTGGGGGATCTGTTCGACCTCCACGATCTCGCCCTCGAAGACGTGCTCAATACCGGGCAGCGGCCGAAGATCGAGCTCTACGATGATCAGCTGTTCATTATCGCGGCCATGCCGCTGTATGACGGTGAGAATCTGGAGATCGTCCAGATCAGCCTGTTCGTAGGCCGGAATTACCTGATCTGCCTGTGTCCCCTGGATGAGGATCCGTTTGAACCGGTTCGTAAACGCATGCGGATGCCCAACAATCGCCGGTTTACCACGCGGGATGTGGACTATCTGCTCTATGCGTTGCTGGATCTGATCATCGATTCGGCCTTTCCGGTCCTGGAACAGTTTGGCTACCAGCTGGAAGAGATGGAAACCGACCTGCTGGAGCGGCCAAACCAGCAAACCCTGAGCCGTATCCACGGATTGAAACGGGAGCTGCTTCTGCTGCGGCGTGTGCTCTGGCCCCAGCGTGAACTGCTCACCACGTTGATGCGCACCGAGGACGAGCTGATCAACGCCGGCACCCAGGTGTATTTCCGGGACTGTCACGACCACAGCGTGCAGATCATCGAACTGCTGGAAAGCTTCCGGGAGATGGCCACCAGTATGCTGGATATCTACCTCTCCAGCATCAGCCAGCGCACGAACGAGACCATGCGGTTGCTCACCATCATCGCCACGATTTTTATCCCACTGACGTTTGTGGTGGGCATCTACGGCATGAACTTCGAGCATCCGGACAGCCCCTGGGCGATGCCGGAACTGGGCTGGTACTACGGCTATCCCATGGTGTGGTTTGTGATGATGGGGATCACTGCCTGTCTTTTGTGGTTCTTCAGGCGCCGCGGCTGGATCTAGGGCTGGCCGGTGTCGAACCTTCTGTTGCTCTCGGCTTACGATGCCGCCAGCCACCAGCGCTGGCGAGAGCAGCTTGCGAGCCTGTGTCCGGAGTATGTCTGGAGTCACCTGGCGCTGCCGCCCAGGTATTTTCGTTGGCGAATTCGGGGCAACCCCCTGAGTTGGCTGAACGAGCCGCTGCTTTCGGAGCCCCGGGATCTTGTTGTGGCCACGTCCATGGTGGATCTGGCCACCCTGCGGGGCCTGCATCGCCAACTGGCAGACACGCCCTGCCTGCTGTACATGCACGAAAACCAGTTTGCCTTCCCGGTGTCCAGCGGCCAGAACGCCAGCGCCGACCCTCAGATGGTGAACCTCTACAGCGCGATCTCGGCGGAACAGGTGGTGTTCAACAGTGCCTGGAACCGGGACAGCTTCCTGTCCGGCGTGGCGACTTTTCTGGACCGGCTGCCGGACCAGGTGCCCTCGGGACTGGTGGACCAGCTGCGGCTCAAATCCCGGGTTTTGCCGGTGCCCATTGAAGATCGGCTGTTCTGCGACCGTCCGGCACTGGCCAACCCCGACTGCCCGCACCTGCTCTGGAACCATCGGTGGGAGTACGACAAGGGCCCGGAACGGCTGCATCGGTTCCTGCAGGTGCTCCGGCGGCGATCGATCCCGTTCCGGCTCAGTGTGGTGGGGGAGCGTTTCCGCCAATACCCGACGGTGTTCGACCGGATACGGGAGGAGTTCGACGGGCGGATTGAACACTGGGGCTACCTGGACAATCGCGCCCGTTACGAGCAGCTGTTGTGCCAGGCGGATGTGGTGGTCTCGACGGCCCTGCACGACTTCCAGGGCCTGGCGATGCTTGAGGCCATGGCCTCCGGCTGCGTACCGCTGGCGCCAGACCGGCTGGCCTACCGCGAGTACGTGCCCGAGTCATGCCGCTACGCCAGTCACGAGCAGGACCCCGAACAGGAAGCCGAGGCCGCCACCGATCAACTGGTGTCCCTGCTGGCAAATCGCCCGCCGACCTCGGCGCCGGACGCCTGGCGGGCAACCCGGCTGGCGGAAGACTACCGGTTGCTGTTTGAGCAAATGATTGCCACCGGTGTTGCTGTCGGTTGACGCGATTTCGCAACCAAACCTGTCCCAGATCAAACCCGCCCCCTTGCGGTTGTCCGGCCCCAAACTAGACTCAAATTTGTCTGTCGGCCTTAGCACAGGGAGTCGTGGCCATGGAATTCCATACCCTCGACGGCAATGAAGCGGTGGCCTCGGTGGCCTATCGCCTCAGTGAAACCATCGCCATCTATCCGATCACCCCGGCGTCAGCCATGGGCGAGCACGCCGACGACTGGGCCGCCCTGGGTCGACCCAACCTGTGGGGCCAGGTGCCTGCTATGGTGGAAATGCAGTCGGAGGCGGGCGCAGCCGGCGCTATGCACGGCGCCTTGCAGGCCGGTTCACTGGTAACCACCTTTACTGCTTCCCAGGGGCTGCTGCTGATGCTGCCCAACCTGTACAAGATTGCCGGCGAGCTGTCGCCGTTGTGCATGCACATTGCCGCCCGCAGCATTGCTACCCATGCGCTGTCTATCTTCTGCGACCATTCCGATGTGATGAGTGCCCGGGGTACCGGGTTTGCCCTGCTGGCGTCGGGGTCGGTTCAGGAAGCCCAGGATCTGGCGGCCATCGGCCATGCGGTCACCCTCGAAACCCGGGTGCCGGTCATGCATTTCTTCGACGGCTTTCGGACCTCCCATGAAATTTCCAAAATCGCAGCCCTGAGCGATGACGATTTGAAGGCGCTGGTATCTCATGAAGGGGTGGAAACCCATCGCAGCCGCCGGATGACGCCGGACAGGCCATTAGTTCGAGGCACCTCCCAGAACCCGGATGCCTTCTTTCAGGCCAGGGAGGCCATCAATCCCTTCTATGAAGCGTTTCCGGACAAGTTGGAAGCCGTGATGGACCGGTTTGCCAGCATTAGCGGCCGTCAGTACCGGTTGTTTGACTATGTTGGTCACCCCGAGGCCGACAGGGTGGTCATTCTGATGGGCTCTGGGGCCGAATGCGCCCATGAGACGGTCGAGTGGCTGCTGGCGCAGGGCAAAAAGGTCGGGGTCCTCAAGGTGCGTCTGTTCCGGCCCTTTGCCACCGATCGCTTTCTGAACGCGTTGCCGGATACGGTTGAGCACCTGGCGGTATTGGACCGCACTAAGGAACCCGGAGCCCAGGGCGAGCCACTGCTGCTGGAAGTCAGTGGCGCTCTGATGGACGCCTGGAGCCAGGGTGAGCGCAAGGTGCTGCCCCGGGTGATCGGCGGTCGATACGGCCTGTCTTCCCGGGAGTTTACCCCGGCCATGGTGTGCGCCATTTTCGAGGAGCTGAAGGCCGAAGCCCCCAAGACCCGTTTTACGGTCGGTGTGCGCGACGATGTCACCCATCTCTCGCTGGACGTGGACAGCGAACTGGATATTGAATCCCCGAAAACCCGTCGGGCCCTGTTCTTCGGTCTCGGCGCCGATGGCACTGTTAGCAGTAACAAAGCCAGCATCAAGATTCTGGGCGAGGGCACGAACCTCTTTGCCCAGGGCCATTTCGTCTACGACTCCAAGAAATCCGGCGCGACCACGGTATCCCACCTGCGGTTCGGCCCGTTGCCCATCCGCTCCAGCTACCAGATCAACAAGGCCCAGTTTGTGGCCATTCATGCACCCCAGTTCCTGGAACGGTTTGATGTGCTGGAACACGCCGCCGAGGGCGCAACGGTGCTGCTCAATGTGCCCTGGGGAGTAGATGAGGTCTGGGACCGGTTATCGGTGGAGATCCAGCGGGCGCTGGTTGAGCGCAGGGCACGCCTGTTTGTTATCGATGCCGCCGAGGTGGCGGAAAAAGCGGGGCTGGAACGGCGGATCAACACGGTGATGCAGGTCTGTTTCTTCGCCCTGGCGGATATCCTGCCCCGGGATGAGGCCATTGCCCAGATCAAGGAGTCCATCCGCAAGACCTGGGGCCGGCGCGGTCCCGAGGTGGTGCGCCGAAATGTGGAGGCGGTGGACTCGGCGCTGGACAACCTGCATGAAGTAACGGTGCCGGATAAGGTAACGGCCACCCGCACCCGATCACCGAGAGTGCCAGAAGATGCGCCAGACTTTGTGCAAAAAGTTACTCGTCTGCTACTGGAAGGACAAGGGGACAAGCTGCCGGTCAGTGCGTTCCCACCAGATGGCACCTGGCCAACGGGCACCAGCCAGTACGAGAAGCGAACCATTGCCCTGGACATTCCGATCTGGGAGTCCGACCTCTGCGTTCAGTGCAACTTCTGCGCAATGATCTGCCCCCACACCGCGATCGCCAGCAAGGTGTTCGAGCCCGAGGCGGCCAAGGGGGCTCCCGAGAGCTTCGAAGCCGTGCCGGAAACCCAGACCTCTGAACTGGAAGGTCTGGATTACCGGATTCAGGTGGCCCCTGATGACTGCACCGGCTGCGGTTTGTGTGTCGAGGTTTGCCCGGCAAAGGACCGGACCCAGCCAAAGCGCAAAGCCATCAACATGCAGCCCATCGAGCAGCATCGTGAGGTGGAAGCGGAGAACCTGGCGTTCTTCCGGCGTATTCCGGATGTGCCCAGAGACCGCATCCCCCGCGACTTCAAAGCCCTGCCGCTGCTGATTCCGCTGTTCGAATATTCGGGCGCCTGTTCCGGTTGCGGTGAAACACCCTATATCCGTCTGCTGACTCAACTGGTGGGCGATCGGCTGCTGATTGCGAACGCCACCGGTTGTTCCTCGATCTACGGTGGCAATCTGCCAACCACGCCCTACACGGTGAATGCCGACGGCCGGGGGCCCACCTGGAACAATTCATTGTTCGAAGACGCCGCAGAACTGGGCCTGGGTATGCGTCTGGGGCTGGACAAGCTTGTCGACCGGGCCCGGCAGTTGCTGGACGCAGTGCAGGGTCAGTTGCCCGGGGGGCTTTATACGGACCTGACCACTCCCTGCACGACAATCGATGAAACCGCCATGGCGTCGCGGCGCGCCGCCATCGAGCAGCTCCGTAGCTGGCTGACGGACCAGGAGGGGCCGGAGGCCCGGGAACTTGAAAGTCTGGCCGACGAGCTCTGCCCGAAGAGCGTCTGGGTGATTGGCGGTGACGGCTGGGCCTATGACATTGGCTACGGCGGCCTGGACCACGCCCTGGCCTCGGGCCAGAATCTGAAACTGCTGGTGTTGGACACCGAGGTGTATTCCAACACCGGCGGCCAGCAATCAAAAGCCACGCCCATGGGTGCCATCGCCAAGTTTGCCGCCGCCGGCAAGGCCACCCGCAAGAAGGACCTGGGTCTGCTGGCCATGAGCTACGGTCACGTTTATGTGGCCCAGATCGCCCTACAATCCCACAGCAACCAGACTGCCCGGGCGCTGCAGGAGGCCGAGAGTTTTGAGGGCCCGGCCCTGATCATTGCCCACAGTCCCTGTATTGCCCACGGCTATGACCTGGTGCATTCGCCGGCCCAGCAGAAACGGGCGGTGGACAGCTGGGCCTGGCCACTGTACCGGTTTGATCCCCGACGCATTCATGAGGGCCTTCCGCCCCTGCAACTGGATTCGCCGCGCCAGAAAATCACCATGAAAGCCTACATGCAGGAAGAGGCCCGCTTCCGGATGCTGGAGCTGAGAGAACCCCAGCGCTACGAACAGCTGGTGGCCGCAGCGTCGGAGGCGGCAACGGAACAGCGGGAGCTCTACAAGCAACTGGCGGGGATCCATTTCGAGCCTCACGAATCGTCCGATGCTGACAACGATAAGGGTGAACGTCATGACTGATCTGGCAACCCGCTGGCTGGGCCTCGAGCTCCGCTCGCCCCTGGTGGTCGGCGCCAGTCCGCTGACCGACGACCTGGATGCACTGAAGGCCTGCGTCAGGGCCGGTGCGGGCGCCGTTGTCATGCATTCGCTGTTCGAGGAGCAGCTGGTAGAGGAGCAGATGGCCGCTCACCGGTTTATCGATTCCCGAACCCATACCGATGCGGAGGCGCGCTCCTTCTTCCCGGAATCCGAGTTGTTTGAGATGGGATCAGATAGCTACCTGCAGCGCCTGGAGCTGCTGCGACAATCGCTGGATGTGCCGGTGATTGCCTCGCTCAACGGCATCTCGACCGGAGGCTGGACGGGGCACGCCGTGGAAATGGAAGCGGCGGGTGCCCATGCCATCGAGCTGAATCTTTATGACCCGGCGTCAGACCCCGCGGAAACGGCACAAACCCTGGAGCAGCGGCAACTGGCGGTCATAAATGCGGTGGCTGAGCAGGTCAGCATCCCGGTCAGCGTGAAGCTATCCCCTTTCTACTCGGCGTTGCCTGCGTTCGTGGCCGGAACCGAAAAGGCCGGGGCGCGCGGGCTGGTGCTGTTTAACCGGTTTTACCAGCCGGAGATGGATCTGGATGCGCTGGAGCTGAGCCGGAAGGTGGTGCTGTCCTCCAGTGCCGAGCTGCCGTTGCGGCTGCACGGGATTGCCATGCTCTTTGGCCGGACAGGGCTGGAGATGGCCGCCTCCGGTGGGGTGCATACCGGTGATGATGCGGCCAAGGCCCTGCTTTCCGGAGCAACGGTGGTTCAGGTGGTTTCTGCTTTGCTGGCAGAAGGTCCCAGGGCCATGGCGCGAATACACGGCGAATTGGGCCGGCGGCTGTCGGATATGGGGTACCGTGACCTGGCGGAGGCACGGGGAGCACTGTCCATGGCAAACGCGCCCAACAGTCGAACCTGGGAGCGCCTCAACTATGCCCGTCTGCTGCATGGCTGGACATAATCATTACAGGCTCTGGTCAGGCACTTCCCGGATTCGCCCGTGCTCATCGATGGCAACATAAACAAAAAGGCCTTCGGTCACCTTGCGGGGAGTCCGGGCGGTGCGGTCCAGAGTCCAGACCTCCACGTTGATCTTCATGGAGCTGCGACCGATGTCCACCAGCTCGCAATAACAGCCAACCTGGGAGCCGACCCGCAGTGGCGAGAGGAACTCCATCCTGTCCATGGCCACGGTGGCGTTGCGGCCCTGGGATATCCGTCCGGCCACAGTGTTGGCGGCAAGATCCATCTGTTTGACCAGCCAGCCTGCGAACACATCGCCGTTGGCGTTGGTGTCTGCGGGAAGGGGAATAACCTGGAGCGTGAGTTCGCCCCTTGGCGTGGGTTTGTCATCGTCGAATGCTGTCATCGTACTGCCTCAGCGCATGCCTGGAATTGTTGTTCCCCGCATGGTAACTGCCTTGCGCGCCGCTGCAAGCAAATTTCAGTATTCCCAACTATATTTCAGGAGCTGTAACAAAGTTGTCACAGAGTGCCATTAGTCTGCACCCATCGGTAAAAGACATCCGACACAACGTCCAAACCAATAATGGAGACTCGACGTGATGAAACTGAACAAAGCACTCGCGACCGTTGCGCTGGCCGGCTCGGTGGCCGCCCTGTCCGCACCTGCCATGGCTCGTGACACCATCAGCATCGTGGGCTCTTCCACGGTTTATCCGTTTGCTACTGTTGTGGCTGAGCGTTTTGGTGCCAACTCCGATTTCCCGACTCCCAAGCTCGAGTCCACCGGCTCCGGCGGCGGTCTGAAACTGTTCTGCCAGGGCGTGGGCACCCAGCACCCGGACATCACCAACGCTTCCCGCCGCATGAAGCCGTCCGAGTTTGATCTGTGCCAGAGCAATGGCGTTAAGGACATCACTGAGTTCCGTATCGGTTCCGACGGCATCGTGATTGCCAGCTCCAAAGAGGCCGAGAACCTCGAGATCACCCTGGAGCAGTTGTTCCTGGCCCTGGGCAAGGAAGTGCCCAATCCCAAGAACGAAAACGAGTTGGTTGCCAACCCTTACAAGAAGTGGAGCGACATTGACTCCAGTCTGCCGAACAAGCCGATTCGTGTGATGGGACCGCCCCCGACATCCGGTACCCGTGACTCCTTCAACGAGCTGGCCCTGCAGGGTGGCTGTGAGGACCTGCCAGCGGTTGCCAACATGAGCGAAGACGACATGGAATCGGTGTGTCAGAGCATTCGTGAGGACGGCGCCTTCATTGAAGCTGGCGAGAACGACAACCTGATCGTGCAAAAGCTGATCGGCGATACCGATATGTACGGTGTGTTCGGCTACAGCTTCCTGGAAGAGAACGCCGACCGTCTGCAGGCCGCTACCCTGAACGGCATGGTGCCGACTGCCGAGGCAATTGCTGCCGACGAGTACCCGGTGGCCCGTTCCCTGTTCTTCTACGTGAAAAAGGCGCACGTTGGCGTTGTTCCTGGCATTGCCGAGTATGTGGCTGAATTCACCAGCCCTGGCGCCATGGGCCCTAACGGCTACCTGAAGAGCGTGGGTCTGATTGTACCGCCGCGCGATGCCCTGATGCAGCTTCAGGACAAAGCTGAAAACATGCCGAACCTGGCGAAAGACGAGCTGATGTAAGCCCGGCTTTCACGCCAGACGAGCAAAAGGGTGCGGCTCTTCGGGGCCGCACCCTTTCGTGCGTCAGGGTCCAGGGTGCGAATCCTTGTCTGACCCTTTACACTTGTGACCTGCTAAACATGCCAAACAGGAAACTTCATGCAACCGGCTAACCTCATGCTATTGGTCATCGTCTGTATCGCGGTGGCCTATGGTCTTGGATACGCCCGCTCCCGCTCCCTGGCCATGCCCATGGGCGGTATCCGGCATCTTAAATCCCTGCCGTTCTACTACGGTGCCCGCGCTGCGCTCTGGTGCGGCATTCCCGCGCTGATTGTCCTGGCGCTGTGGGCCGCATTTCAGGGCAAGGTTATTCAACTGCTGGTGATTGGTTCATTGCCGCCAGAGCTGGTACCCGAGGGCGAGGGCCGTGCCAGCCTGCTGCTCAGCCAGATCAGTAACGTGGCCAGCGGCGCCCTGCCGCCGGGGTTTGTCGAGGCGCCGGTGGCCGAGGCGGCAGAACGACTGAAATCACTGCGCGCCCAGAGCCGGCTTTACATGACGGTGCTGGTGGTTGCGGTGGCGGTACTGGCGGGTTTCCTGGGCTGGTTGCGTATTCGTCCGACGCTGAACGCCCGCAGTCAGGTGGAAACGACGTTGAAGTGGATCTTCTTCGCCTGTGCGGCGCTGGCCATTCTCACAACCGTAGGCATTGTCTTCTCGGTGGCCTTTGAAACCATCCGGTTTTTCCAGAAGATTTCTTTCTTCGAGTTTTTCTTCGGCACCCAATGGAGCCCCCAGACGGCACTCCGGGCCGACCAGGTGGCGGCCGAGGGCGCCTTCGGCATGGTGCCCCTGTTCACCGGCACCCTGCTGATTTCCGCCATTGCCATGGTGGTAGCGGTTCCGGTGGGCCTGCTTTCGGCCATTTACCTTTCGGAATACGCGAACAAGCGGGTCCGAGGTATTTTCAAGCCGCTGCTGGAAATGCTTGCGGGCATTCCGACCGTGGTCTACGGCTTTTTCGCCGCGCTCACCGTGGCGCCCTTCATCAGTGATTTTGCCGCTTCTTTCGGTATCGATGCATCGTCCCAGAGCGCCCTGGCTGCCGGTGGCGTCATGGGCATCATGATCATTCCTTTTGTCTCATCGCTGTCGGACGATGTGATCAACGCCGTGCCTCAGAACCTTCGGGACGGCTCACTCGCGCTGGGCGCCACCCAGTCTGAAACCATGAAAAAGGTGATCTTCCCGGCGGCATTGCCCGGCATCATGGGGGGTGTTCTGCTGGCGGTTTCCCGCGCCATTGGCGAAACCATGATCGTGGTCATGGCTGCGGGCCTTGCCGCCAACCTGACGGCCAACCCGCTGGAGTCGGTCACCACAGTGACCGTGCAGATCGTGACCCTTCTGACCGGTGATCAGGAATTCGACAGCGCCAAGACCCTGGCGGCCTTCGCCCTGGGCGCCATGCTGTTCGTGGCGACGCTGCTGCTTAACGTTCTTGCTCTGAAAATTGTCCGCAAATATCGGGAACAGTATGACTGATCAACGTACCCAGGCGGAGATCGTCCGCCAGTCGCTCAAGCGTCGCTACCGCAAGGAGCGCCGTTTCCGCGCCTACGGCATGGCAGCCATCGCCATTGCCCTGGGCGCCCTGGTGATCCTGTTTGCCGACATTATCGGCAAGGGTCACACAGCCTTTGTGAAGACCACCATTACCCTTGATGTGAACATCGACGGTGAGGCCATGTATCTGGACGATGCCTCGGATGCGCGTCAGATGAAAATGGCGGATTTCGTGGAGCCCCTGGTGCGGGCCCTGATGCAGGAAATTCCCGACGCCGGCCCGTCTGATCGGGACGATGTGCGCGACCTCATCAACCCCTACGCGGGCAATCAGCTGCGGGAAGCTCTCAAGAACAATCCGGATCTGCTCAACACCACGCAGACCATGACCTTCCTCGCCCATACCGACGTGGATGTCTACGTGAAACACGCCGGCGATGAGGCCTACTCCATCAAACTCAATGAACAGCAGCAGGCCTGGGTGGATCAGCTGTATGAGAGGGGCGTGATTGATACTTCGTTCAATGACGTGTTCTTCAGCGGCGGGGACTCAAGGGATCCATCCCGCGCCGGGATTCTGGGTGCCGTGGTGGGCTCATTGCTGACCATGGTCGTGACCCTGGCGCTATCGTTTCCGATTGGCGTCGCGGCTGCAATCTACCTGGAGGAATTCGCGCCCCAGAACAAGCTGACCGACTTTATCGAGGTCAATATCAACAACCTGGCGGCGGTGCCGTCGATCATCTTCGGTCTTCTGGGTCTTGCGGTGTTTATCAACCTGTTCGGCATGCCGCGCTCGGTTCCCGTCGTCGGCGGCCTGGTACTGACCCTGATGACGCTGCCCACCATCATCATCTCAAGCCGCGCCGCCATCAAGAGCGTGCCGCCCTCCATCCGGGAAGCGGCCGAGGGCATTGGCGCCTCCAAGATGCAGGTGGTGCTGCACCACGTACTGCCGCTGGCCATGCCGGGCATGCTGACCGGCTCCATCATCGGCATGGCTCAGGCCCTGGGCGAGACCGCGCCGCTGCTGCTGATCGGCATGGTGGCCTTCATTGTGGACGTGCCGGACGGATTCTTTGATTCGGCAACGGTACTTCCGGTTCAGGTCTTCCTGTGGGCGGGCAGTCCGGAACTGGCTTTTATTGAACGCGCGTCAGCGGCCATTATGGTGCTCCTGACCTTCCTGATTGGTATGAATGCATTGGCCATCTGGCTGCGCAAGCGACTCGAGCGCCGGTGGTAAGGAGGATGTCTATGAATACGCTCAACACAACGGTGACCAGCGAGGCAGAGCAGCCGGAGGAAAGCACCATTCCCGTTCAGGAAGAACGGCCTGCAGAGACCAAGATTGATGAAGGCAAAACCGTCGGTCAGCCGTTCTCTGAGGATCCGAAGTTCAAGCTCCGGAATGTCGAGGTGTTCTATGGCCAGGATCGCGCCATCAAGAACATCAGCCTGGACATCGGTCGCAACGAAGTGATTGCCTTTATCGGGCCTTCCGGCTGTGGCAAGTCCACCTTCCTGCGTTGTCTGAACCGCATGAACGACAGTATCGATATCTGCCGGGTTAAGGGTTCCCTGCAACTGGACGACCACGACATCTACGACCCCAAGCGGGATGTAGTGGAGCTCCGCGCCCGGGTGGGCATGGTGTTCCAGAAACCGAACCCGTTCCCGAAATCGATCTATGACAACGTGGCCTACGGCCCCCGTATTCACGGCCTGGCGAACCGCAAGTCTGATCTGGACGAAATCGTGGAGAACAGCCTGCGCAAGGCCGGGTTATGGGATGAGGTCAAGGACCGCCTGGATGCAACCGCCACCGGCATGTCCGGTGGCCAGCAGCAGCGCCTGTGCATTGCCCGCGCCATCGCGGTGAGCCCTGAGGTGGTGCTGATGGACGAGCCTTGCTCGGCCCTGGACCCGATCGCCACGGCGAAGATTGAAGAGCTGATTGCCGAGCTGTCCGAGAGCTACACCATCGTGATTGTGACTCACTCCATGCAGCAGGCGGCCCGGGTTTCCCACCGCACGGCCTATTTCCACCTTGGCCACCTGGTGGAAGTGAACGAGACTAACAAGGTGTTCACCTCGCCGAAACATCAACTGACCGAGTCTTATATTACTGGCCGTTTCGGCTGATTCCGGACCCGAGGAATTTTGGAGAAGAACAGTATGCCAACGAAGAAGGACGACGTTTACGGAGATCACATCTCCCACAAGTTCAATGATGAACTCATGGCGCTCAAGACCGAGTTCCTGAAAATGGGCGGCATGGTTGAAGCCCAGGTTGAGAACGCGATTCAGGCCCTGGTTGATGGCGACGGCCACATGGCCGACGAAATCCGCGCCAACGACAAGAAAGTCGACAAGATGGAAGTCGAGATCGACGAGGAAGCCACACTGATCATCGCCCGCCGCCAACCGACAGCGCGGGATCTGCGTCTGGTTATCTCGGTCATCAAGATGGTGGCCGACCTGGAGCGGGTCGGTGACGAGGCCAAAAAAATCGCCAAGCTGGCCATCAAGCTGCAGGAAGAGGGCCAGGCGCCCCGAGGCTATGTGGAGGTTCGCCACATTGGCACCCACGTTCTGAGTATGCTGCATGACGCCCTGGACGCCTTTGCCCGGCTGGACTCCGAGCAAGCGTTGCGGATCATGAAGGAAGACAAGCGCGTTGACGAGGAGTATCAGGCGGCGGCCCGTACCCTGCTGACGTTCATGATGGAAGACACCCGAAACATCTCCCGATGCATGTCGGTGATGTGGGTGCTCCGTGCCCTGGAGCGGGTGGGCGACCACGCCTGCAACATTGCCGAGAACGTGATCTTCATGGTCAAAGGCGAGGACGTTCGGCATACGCCGGTGGAGGAAGCCGAGAAAGTCGTCGGCCGTTGAGCGTTTTACTTGGGTGTCTGGAGGGGCTGGTTCGGCCTTTCCAGACACGCCCGCAAGTACGTCCCTGTAGGGCTTGGCTGTGGCCATCCCTGGCCACAGACAGTCTGGAAAGGCCGAACCAGCCCCTCCGATCATACCCGCGAATCCTTCTCAGGGAGTTTCAGTCAGCTTTGGTTTTACTGAGTTTGCCTGACTGAATAGTTCGCCTGGCCGACGTGTGGTGGGGCTTTCCGGGACTGTCTTTCGCCATGGATGGCGAAAGTCAAGCGACCAGGGACGGCTCGAGCGGGTCCCGGAAAGCCCCACCACATGTCGGCCCTCCTCCCAAGCTAAAACAGTCAGGCCTGCTTCATCTTATCGGTATAAGGCGGCCATCCCAGGGGCTTGCCGGCCAGTACATGCAGGTGGATGTGGAAGACCGTCTGGCCCGAATTTTCGCCGCAATTCATGACCACTCGATAGCCGTCGTCGGCAAATCCCTGCTCTTTGGCAATCTTCGCCGCCACCACATACAGGTGCCCCACCAGTTCACGGTCATCTTCGGTGATGTCGTTGATGGTGGCGATAGGTTTCTTCGGGATGACCAGGAAATGCACCGGCGCCTGGGGGTTGATGTCGCTGAACGCCAGGCTGAGGTCGTCCTCGTAGAGGATGTCAGCGGGGATTTCCCGGTTGATGATCTTGGTGAAAATCGTCTCTGACATACGGGCTCCTTGGTGTTTGTTCGGATTCTCGGGTTTAGAGTTGGCCCAGGCCGGGTAACCGGCTGGCGAGTTGCCGAATCACGGCCGGCAGCTCGTCGTCGATGCCCATGGCGTACCGGGCCACCCGGTTGCGGGCGAAGGGCAGGGCGCGGGCGGCGCCGAGGCCCAGGTTGCGCAGCAGGTGCACCGGCGGAATGCGGTTGCTGAACAGATGGTAAAACAGGTCCATGGTCATCATCATCCGGTGGTTGGCCGGGCGGCGCTGCTGTTCGTAGGGGGCCAGCCAGCGTTCGGAGGAAAGGTCCTCCCCGGCCCGTTTGGCTTCACGCATTAGCATCTGCAGGCACTGGGCGTCCTGGAAGCCCAGGTTGACCCCCTGGCCGGCCAGGGGATTGATGGTGTGCGCGGCATCGCCGGCCAGAACCACGCGGCCTGCGAAATAGTGTTTGGCATGCTGGCGGGCAATGGGGAAGGACGCCTTCCTGTCGATGTGC
Organism: Marinobacter gudaonensis; assembly: GCF_900115175.1. Lineage (NCBI taxonomy): Bacteria > Pseudomonadati > Pseudomonadota > Gammaproteobacteria > Pseudomonadales > Marinobacteraceae > Marinobacter > Marinobacter gudaonensis. Next base: position 1,965,457 of record NZ_FOYV01000001.1, on the reverse strand, counting down.
GTGAGCGGTGGCAAGTCGGCCGGGAAACCGGACTGGATCTCCGCCATCAGCTCGGCGTTGTCCAGTGATTTCAGGCGGGCCAGTTCATCCGGTGCGTCGTACCAGACCAGCGAAGCCCAGCTTTCACCCGGGTGGTTGTCGCCGGCGGTGTGCAGGGGCAGGAAGGCTCTGGGCCCGCTGGGAAGGAAGCCCTGCCAGGTGATGTCTTCCACTGATCCCTGATAGCGCACCGAAATTACCATGGCCTGCTGGCTGTACTGGTTGCGGGTGGTGCCGATACCTGCCAGTTCCCGGACCCTTGAGCGGGCGCCATCGGCGCCGATAATCAGGGCTGCGGTCAGCGTCTGGCCGTCGTCCAGGGTGACCGTTGCCGAGTGCTGGTCCTGCTGCAGCGAAGCCACGCCCTGGCCATGGACAAGCGTTACCGAGGGTTCCGCTTCTGCACTCTGCCACAGCGCCTGCTGGGTAATGGAATTTTCGACAATGTGTCCCAGATGCGGCGCGCCAAGTTCGCAGGCATCGAACGCCACTTCGGCCAGGCGACCGGGAATCAGGGTCTGCAGGGGATGACGGGTTTCGTCCCAGACCGCCAGCCGTCGATAGGGGGTGGCGCGCATCTGCCGTATGGCTTGCCAGGCGCCGAGGGTATCCAGGTAACGCTCACTGCCGGCACTGAGGGCTGAGACCCGAATGTCCGGGCGTTCGTCTGGATTGAACGAGGGGGGCGGTGCACGGTCCACCACGGCCACACTGAATCCGGCCTGGCCAAGACCGGTGGCCAGGGCAGCGCCGACCATGCCGGCGCCGACCACCACGATATCAAAGGCTTGAGTCATATCGGTTTCCTGTCAGATGCGCCCAGTTTACGCGATGACGGCGGCCAGACAAGAGACCGGCTTCAAGCCGGTTCAACGGGACTCAGTAACCGGCTGCGCCGGACACCGGCTCCTTGGCCACCTGTTCCGGCTGCCGGCGCCCCTTGGCCAGCCATGCGGGCTTCTGGGCACCGGGTTTGGTGAAACCCTGGTTGAGTACCATGGGCTGCACCAGCGACAGGAAGTCACTGGTCTTCATGTGCACAGATTCGGTGTGACTGCCGGCAGCGAAGGCCAGCTCTGGCTGTTCCGTCAGGACTTCGGCACAGTAGACCGTCATGCCGAAGAGGTTGCCGAACGGGGGCATGGCCCCGACTTCGCAGTCCGGGAAGCGATCCTGGAATTCCTGCTCATCGGCCAGATCAACGAAATCGGTGTCGAGTATACGAGAGAGTCTGTCCCAGCGGATGCGCCAGGTGGCGGGCATCACCAGCATGGCCATCTTGCCATCGAGCTCTATGATCACGGTTTTCACTACGCGGTCGCCGGCGATTTTCACATGGTGTGCCAGTTCCTGGGCAGTGAACGCGGGGGGATGGGACAGGCACATGTACTCCACGCCTGCTTCGTCGAGGAATTCCTTCAACTGCTGTACCGGCATAGTGACAACCTCCTACCAGCAATGACAGCGTTCCGGAGCCTGTGATGCTTCAGGTGCCTGGCCCCGATGGGCTGGTGGGACTCGGGCGTCCCACCATTACTGCTCAGCTTAGTTGACGTTACGCAGTTTGCGAGTAACCGGATGTATCAATGAGAAACCGATCACTCGTGCTTGTAGAGATGCACGTCTCGCTGCGGGAACGGAATGGTGATGTCTTCCTTGTCGAAGGCTTTCTTGACGCGCTCGTGCATGTCCCAGTAGACCGGCCAGAGATCGTCGGTCTTGGTCCACGGGCGCACGATGATGTTCACGGAATTGTCACCCAGTGAGCCCACCGAGATCCTCGGCGCCGGCTCTGGCAAGACCCGCTCGTCTTCATCCAGCAGCTGCTTGATCACGGCGCGGGCCTTGTCGATGTCGTCGCTGTAGGAAATGCCAAAGGTCATGTCGCAACGACGGGTGTCGTAGAAGCTGACATTCACCAGCGTGGCATTGGACAGGCTGCCGTTGGGGATAACGATGCGGCGGTTATCGAAGGTGTCGACAATGGTATAGAGAATGGTGATTTCGCGAACGGCGCCCAGGTATCCCTGGGCTTCAATGGTGTCGCCCACCTTGAACGGCTTGAAGATGAGGATCAGCACACCGCCGGCGAAGTTGGCCAGGCTGCCCTGAAGCGCCAGGCCAACAGCCAGGCCGGCGGCACCGATGATGGCCACGAACGAAGTGGTGGCAATGCCAACCATGGAGGCCACGGAAATCAGCAGCAGGATCTTGAGAATGGCGCCGATCAGGCCGCACAGGAACTTGTTAAGCGTCGGATCCTTCTTGCCGAGCTTGTTGTCCAGTACGCCCACGAAGCGGTTGATCAGCCACAGACCAACGATCAGCGTGACAATCGCCAACACCACCTTCGGGGCGTAGGTCATCACCAGGGCCATGGCCTGGTTCATGAGTTCCGAGGCGCTGCCGTCAGCGCCGAAAAGGTTTTCCATGGAGGACTCCTTGTTCATTGGTGTTTTTCATTCGTGTTCGAGAAACCGACAAGATTCTGTAGCTAGCTGATTTGCCATCCACTTTTTATAGCAGACAAATGTGAACCCTGTCTGACTCAGGACCTTTCTAGGCACGTAAGTCTACGTGTCCGAAACGGAGTTGGCCCAGTCCGTAAGGGCCCGGGGGCCTCCGCGGACAAGAATGCGACCCTCTTTCTGGCTCAGCTGGTAGTCGTACATGGGATCGTAATAATCCCGCAAAAGGGCTTCAATCCAGGCGTCGTGGCCCTGCACCCGGCCTTCCAGCTGCTGTTGCTCGAGGGCCTGCTCCATCAGTGCCCGCAGCTGCCGGTGGCGTTCGCCACCCAGGCGTTTGCGAATCCGGTCCAGGGCGCTGAGCAGGTAGTCCCGGAAATTGAGCCAGCCGGCTTCCGGGCCGTCGCGCTGGGTGTAATCCGCGAGCATGCCTTCCACATAGTCTTCTCGGATGATGGCCACGCGCTCTTTCATTGGCTGTTCCAGGATCATAAGGGGTGAGGCGGCCATACGCGCCCTCAGAGATTCGGGCAGGGCGCAGCGACCGACCAGACGGCTTTCGTCTTCCAGGTAGATGGGGCCGCCCACGAGGTGGTGCGCCTTGAGCATCGCGACTGCCAACCGGTTCTCGAAGTCGATCTGCGAGGGCTGTGGCGTCACCTGCCGTCCGAAACTGGATCCGCGGTGATTGGCCAGGCCTTCCAGGTCCACCGGGTTGGGGAGTTGTCTGAGAACACGTGTCTTGCCGGTGCCGGTGCGGCCGCTGACGATCCGGAAATTGCCGGATTCGATCCGGGCCTCAAGGCTGTCAATCAGGAAGCGGCGCAGGGCCTTGTAGCCGCCCTTGACCAGCGGGTAATTGATGCCGGCATCCCGGATCCACTGCTGGGTCAGCCGCGACCTCAAGCCGCCCCGGAAACAGAACAGGTAACCGTCGGGGTGCTGAGCGACAAACCGTTTCCAGGCTTCGATGCGCTGGGCCTTGATGTCACCGGAAACCAGCTGGTGCCCCAGCTCGATGGCTTTGTCCTGGCCCTTTTCCTTGTAGCAGATGCCGACCCGATGGCGCTCTTCGTCGTTCATCAGTGGCGCGTTGGTGGCGCTGGGAAAGCTGCCGCGGGAATACTCCACCGGTGCCCGAACGTCCAGCAGGGGGGTGTCGTTCAGGAACAGGGCGAGGTAGTCGTCGGTGTCGGGTCTGCTTGCCATGTCAGGGTCTGGGTGGTTATCAAATGAAGGCGGGCAGTATAGCGAAAACCGGCCAATTCTGCTCACACCCGGCGGGGTGAGCTACAATACCGGGCTTTCCGGAATCGGGAGTTTCAACCATGTGGACACAGCGCCTGAATCACCATCTGCGTCAGACCCTCGCGCGTGGTCGTGTGGCTGTCTCCCACCCGGCCGGCTGCCCACGGATTGCCCTGTACCTGTTTGACCCCGGAGTGCTCGAGGGGCCGCTGTCCCATGAAGAAGCCCAGGCGGTGGTGGCGGAGCCCGCGTACTGGTCGTTTTGCTGGGCCAGTGGCCAGGTATTGGCGCAGTGGATCCTGGATAATCCGCACTGGGTGGCGGGCAAGCGGGTACTGGATTTCGGCTCGGGGTCTGGCGTTGTGGCTGTTGCCTCGGCCCTGGCCGGGGCCAGGCAGGCGATTGCCTGCGACACCGACCCGGCTGCCCTGGACGCCGCCCGGGCGAACGCGGAACTCAATGGTGTTGAGATCGGCCTGTGTGACGATTGGGATAACCGACCCGCCGGGCTGGATGTCGTGACCGCTGCCGATGTGTTGTACGACCCGGAGAACCGGCCCCTGCTGGGGGTGTTTCGTGAATCGGCGGGACGGGTTCTTCTGGCGGACTCCAGAATGAAGGTGCTTGGTGACGACGGCTACCGCAAGCAGACAACCATCGAGGCGAGGACCTGGCCGGACTTGCATGAATTCGAGGAGTTCAATCGGGTGCGGATCTACCTGGCTGGCGAGTGATCCCGGGAGTATTGAAAAAAATAAAGGGCAACGCGAGGTTGCCCTTTCGGAACAGGTCGGCGCCTCCTTGCGCATTGGGCAACAGCCGTGTTGCCAGATCCCTATGCCACTCCCTGGTGCCAGCCTCCGAGCCGGCCATCCGAATAGTTATCCCTTAAGCGAGGCGTCCCTGTGTCCTTGCCTCTCCCTGCACTCCGTGCCGGGGAGCATCCGATGCGGCGTCCTTTTCCCTGTCATCCCTGACGTAAACACTATAACAATCGGCTTTTGACAATCGTGTGAACTGTGCACGGTTCTTGGCCCGTTGCTTAGTCCCGAAATCCAATAAAATATGGTTATCAGGTAGTTAGGTTCTCTTTGGGGAGGATCGGTTCTGCGCGCGTACGCGATGTCACTGTGGGATCGCACACACTTGTAGGAAATGTCTCACAAGGATTCGGGCGAACGTCTCAAATCCGAGGCTCGGGCCTTGCGAACGCCGGGCCAGGGCAGGAGGCCGATGGCGATGCCCGCGGCGTCTGCAGCCAGATCGGCCAGGGAGAAATCCCGATACGGCAAGGTCGCCTGAACCAGCTCGATCGACAGGCCAAAGAGCAGAAGGCCTGGCACGAACCAGCGGGCACCCAGCTCGGGCCATGCCAGACGCGTCAGGATGGTGAGCTCCGCAAACGCAATCAGGTGATTGATCTTGTCGCTAGGTGCCGAGGGCACGGGGTAGGGGTTGGCGGTGGTGGCGAGGAACGCGATGGCCAGTAGCGAGAGCACCAGAGCGCCGCGCCAGAGGGGCCGGCAGTTCAGTACCCGGTTCAGCGCGGATCGAAGCCGGTGTCGGTCTGGTTGCGGACGGTTTACTGGCATGTCTGGGAAGTCCTGAGTGCGCGCGGGCTGTGGGAAAGGTATCAACATGATATGCTTTGCGGCCCGTCAATGTCATGGAAGCGGAGGTCCTGCCGACGATGCTCAAGGGTAACTTTTTTCGTGGACTGGGCTATCTGGGTGAAGGTTTCCGACTGATCCGGCAGCCAGGTCTTCGGCTGTTTGTGATCATACCGCTGGTCATCAACATTCTGCTCTTCGGTCTTCTGTTCGTTTTTCTGGGTGAGCTCTTTGCCGGCCTGATTGCCGCTGCCATGGCCTGGCTTCCGGACTGGGCCTGGTTGCAGGCGCTGGATTGGCTGTTCTGGATTCTTTACGGGGCGGTGATTGTGCTGATGCTGGCCTACGGCTTCGTTATTGTCGCCAATCTGATTGGCTCACCCTTTTATGGTTATCTTGCCGAACTGACCGAGAAGCACCTGACCGGCCAGGAAATCAGCACAGATGAAAGCTGGGCAGCTATTATCAAGGACATCCCCCGGGCCCTCTGGCGGGAAGTACAGAAGATTCTCTATTACCTGCCCCGCGCCATCGGCTTGCTGCTCATCGGCCTGATTCCGGTGGTCAACCTGGTGGCCGCGGTACTGTGGTTTCTGTTCAACAGCTGGATGATGGCGTTGCAGTACGTGGACTACCCCGCTGACAACCACAAGGTCAGTTTCCCGGCCCTGCGCCGTCTGCTGGGCGATACCCGGTTGTCGGCGTTCGGCTTCGGGCTGCCAGTGGCGCTCGCCGCCATGGTGCCGGTGCTGAACCTGTTTGTGGTGCCGGCCGCTGTGTGCGGAGCCACGGCTTACTGGGTGCGTGAGAACGGCGCTACACGAACTTGATTGCTGTCTTTCTGGAGGTTTCTTGGATACATCGGAATTTGTGATCGGCCAGCGCTGGGTCAGTCACAGCGATACCGCACTTGGCCTGGGCATTGTGACCGACATCTCCGGTCGTCGCGTGACCCTCGGCTTTCCTGCCGCCGATGAAGAGCGCACCTACGCCATCGATAATGCGCCGCTGTCCCGGATCATCTACCAGATAGGTGAGCAGATCGAGACCTTCGACGGCACCCTGTATATCGTGCGAGCGGTGGAAGATCGCGGCGGTGTTCTGATCTATCACGGCGACAACGGCGGCGACCTGCAGGAGATCTCCGAGGTTAAGCTGGCCGGGTCGGTCAACTTCTCGGCGCCGCACCAGCGCCTGTTTGCAGGTCAGTTCGACCGCAATGGCGCCTTTCGCCTTCGCTACGCCACCCTTCAGCACATGGACCGCCTGCGGGCGTCGCCTGCCCAGGGACTTATTGGCGCGCGAACCCAGCATCTGGCTCACCAGATCTACATCGCCCACGAAGTGGCCCGACGGCACGCGCCCCGTGTGCTGCTTGCCGACGAGGTGGGCCTGGGCAAGACCATTGAGGCCGGCCTGATCCTGCACTACCAGTTGCAGACCGGACTGGCCAAGCGGGCCCTGATCGTGGTGCCGGACTCGCTGACGCATCAGTGGCTGGTGGAAATGCTCCGGCGTTTCAACCTGCGTTTTTCCATTGTCGATCAGAGTCGCTACGACGCCCTCAAGGACGACGAAGACGATGTCGATGCCCTGGTGAACCATGTGTTCGGCGATTCGCTCTCGGTCAATCCGTTCGAAAGCGAGCAACTGGTGTTGTGCAGCCTGGACTTTCTGGTGAACAGTGAGCAGGCCCGTGACGATGTTTTGCAGGCGGACTGGGATCTGAGCATTGTTGACGAGGCCCACCATCTGGTCTGGAGCCCGGAACAGCCGAGCCCGGAATATCAGGTGGTCGAGCAGTTGTCTGCGAGGAGTCGCGGTTTGCTTTTGTTGACGGCGACGCCTGAACAGGTGGGTGTGGCCAGCCATTTTGCCCGGCTGCGTCTTCTGGATCCCGCACGGTTCCACGATCTGGAGGCTTTCCGGGAGCAGGAACAGCACTACGAATTGATCAATCAGGTGGTCCGCCGTATCCAGGTTCCGGGCAGTGAAATCGGCGAGGACGACCATGAACGCTTGCACCAGTGGCTGGGTGATGAGCTGGACCAGTTGCTGGCAGGCAGCAATCCGCGCCAGTCGGTGATCGATGCGTTGCTGGATCGCCACGGTACCAGCCGTGTGCTGTTCCGCAATACCCGGGCGGCGGTCCAGGGCTTCCCCGAGCGTGTCCCCGAGCCCGTCGCCCTGCCATGCCCGGCCATGTACGAAACCCGGGCCTGGGGCGTGTCCGGGCTCGCGCCTGAGCAACAGGTGCCGGAGGAACAGTGGCTGGCGGAGGATCCCCGGGTTGCCTGGCTGGAAAAGACTCTGGTAGGGCTGCGGCCCTCGAAAGTGGTGGTCATCTGCGCCCGGGCCGAGACCGCCATGGCGCTGGAGCACTATTTACAGTTGCGGGCCGGCATTCGCAGTGCGGCGTTCCACGAACACCTGAGCCTGCTGGAGCGGGACCGGGCCGCCGCCTACTTTGCCGACTGTGAACAGGGCGCCCAGGCGCTGATCTGCTCCGAGATTGGCAGCGAGGGCCGCAACTTCCAGTTCGCCCATCACTTGGTGCTGTTTGATCTGCCCGCCAACCCGGACCTGCTGGAGCAGAGGATCGGTCGACTGGACCGCATAGGCCAGACCGAACGCATTCGCATTCACATCCCTTATCTGGCGGGAACCAGCCAGGAAATCCAGTTCCGCTGGTTCCACGAGGGGCTCAATGCGCTCGCCGAAAGCTGCGCGGTGGGCGTGACCGTTCAGGGAACGGTGCAGGACCTGTGGCAGCAGGCGATTGACGGCGACCAGGAAGCCGTTGCCGGACTGGTGGAGGCATCGGCCTCGGAAACCGCCCGGCTCAAGACCCTGTTACAAAACGGCCGCGACGCCCTGATCGAGCTCAATTCCTGTCGGCCCGAGGTAGCGGAAGCCCTGATTGAAGCCATTGAGGCTGAAGAGGCCGAAGCCCCGGTACGGGATTACATGATGCAGGCTTTTGACATACTCGGGGTGGACGTGGAAGACCATGCTGAACACTCCGACATTCTGCGCCCGGGTGAGCAGTACCAGGCCGGCCATGTGGCGGAGCTGCCCGAGGATGGTATCACCGTCACCTGGAGCCGCCAGAACGCCCTCGAGCGCGAGGACCTGGCGTTCATGAGCTGGGAGCACCCGATGGTGACCGGGGTCATGGACTCGGTCACCAGCTCGGGCCTGGGCAAGGCGGCGCTCGCCAGCCTGTCGGTGAAGGCGCTGCCGCCGGGCACCCTGCTGATGGAAGCGCTGTTCACCGTGCACTGCCCGGCGCCCGAGGCGCTCCAGCTGACCCGTTACCTGCCGGTATCGCCCCTCCGGCTACTGGTGGATGTGAACGGCAAGGAGCTGTCGGCAGCGTTGCCTCATGAGCGGCTTAACGAACTCTGTGCCAATATCCGTCGGCGTACGGCCCAGGCCATCGTGCCGCAGATCCGGCCCCAGGTGGAGACCATGGTGGATCATGTGGAGCAGCTGTCAGGGCCCCATCTGGAGCCTCTGAAAGCGCAGGCACTGGAGCAGCTTTCGACACGTTTCGAGCCGGAGATCCGTCGCCTCGAGGCGCTCAGGAAGATCAATCCGGCCGTGCGTGAGGAAGAGATCCAGTATTTTCGGGATCAGTTCGAAGCGGCCCGTGAGGCTATTGGTCACGCCACCCTGGCCCTGGAAGGAATTCGGGTAATTGTGACCCAGTAGTCACGGCACAACAGCCGTAACCTGCTGACTCCCGGGCGGTTGCTGGCCAGTCATCATCTGATGCGGTACTGTGGGCGTACCTACTTTAGTCTAAGAGCTTCACTAACCATGGATGACAGAGAGAACCTATGATGACTTTCATTCTGTTTGTCGCGGCACTGGCCGGCCTGTTGATCGTGATGCGGCGCGAGGCCGGTGCCAAATCGGCCATTGGCGTTCTGCTGGTGACCGGCCTTCTGTCGCTGTTCTTCGCCTCCGGATGGCTGGCGCTGATACTGCTCGCCGGTGCCGCCATAACCGCCGCCGCCGGCCTGCCTGGCTTTCGACAGAGTTGGCTCACTCCGCGTGTTTTCGCCACCTTCAAGAAGGTGGCGCCCCGGGTGTCCGATACCGAAAAGGTAGCGCTGGAAGCCGGCACCGTGGGCTGGGACGGTGAACTGTTCACCGGCCGCCCGGACTGGCACAACCTGCTGATCAACCGTCACACCGGCCTGACCGAGGAAGAGCAGGCGTTTGTGGACAATCAGTGCGCCCAGGCCATTGCCATGTGCAACGCCTGGGACGTGGCGGTGGAACGTGCCGACCTGCCCAAGGAACTCTGGGATTTCCTGAAGAAGGAAAAGTTTTTCGGCATGATCATCCCGAAGGAATACGGAGGCCTGGAGTTCTCCGCCAAGGCCCAGACCGCAGTGCTGCAGAAGCTGGCGGCCAACGAATCGCTGATGGTGTCGGTGGGCGTGCCCAACTCCCTCGGCCCAGGCGAGCTGCTGGTCAAGTACGGTACCGAAGAACAGAAGAACCACTACCTGCCACGCTTGGCCGACGGCCGCGAAATTCCGTGTTTCGGGCTGACGGGCCCGAGGGCAGGGTCAGACGCCACATCGCTGCCGGATACCGGGATCGTGTGCAAACAGAAAGTCGGTGGCAAGGAAGTCGTCGGTATCCGTCTGAACTTTGAGAAGCGCTGGATTACCCTGGCGCCCATCGCCACGGTGGTGGGGCTGGCTTTCCGGATGTTCGATCCGGACGGTCTGCTCGGCGATACCAAGGATTACGGCATCACCTGCGCCCTGATTCCCCGTGACACCAAAGGCATGGAAATTGGTCGCCGCCACTGCCCCATTGGCAGTCCGTTCCTGAACGGGCCGATCAAGGGCAAGGACGTGTTCATTCCGCTGGATTACATTATCGGTGGCGTGGATATGGCCGGGCAGGGCTGGCGCATGCTGGTTGAATGCCTGTCGGTGGGTCGTTGCATCACCCTGCCATCCGGGGCCGCTGGCGCCGCGGCCTATGCCGTTGGCACGGCCGGTGGCTTTACCCGTATTCGCCGCCAGTTCAACACCCCGGTGGCGGATATGGAAGGGGTGCAGGAGCCCCTGGCCCGGATCGCTGCCAAGACCTACATTGCCCAGTCGGCGGTGAACCACACCGCCAACATGATCGACAAGGGCGAGAAGCCGTCCGTGCCCTCGGCAATCCTCAAGTATCACCTGACCGAGTTCCAGCGCGGTGTCCTTACTGACGCCATGGATGTGCACGGTGGCAAAACCGTGACTCTGGGGCCGCGCAACTACCTGGGTATTGGTTACAGTGGCGCTGCGGTCTCGATCACCGTGGAAGGCGCGAACATCATGACCCGTAGCCTGATGATCTTCGGCCAGGGCGCTATTCGCTGTCATCCTTATGTGCTGAAGGAGCTGGCGGCGAAGGACAACGACGATATTGATGCCTTCGACGACGCCTTCTTCGGTCACGCCGGCCTGATCTTTGGTAACGCAGCCCGTGCCTTTACCCAGGCTCTGGGTCTGGGCCGCGCCGACGTGCCCTTCGACAGTGCCAGCCGGAAGTACGCCCAGGCGGTGTCGCGTTTCAGCGCGGCCTTCGGGCTGTGTTCAGACGCGGCCATGACAACGCTGGGCAGCGAACTGAAAATGCGCGAGCTGATCTCCGCACGCCTTGGCGACATGCTGTCCAACCTGTACCTGGCCTCCATGGTGCTCAAGAACTGGCATGAAACCCAGCCGGTGGAGGGGGAGAAAGAGGCGATGGAATACAGCCTCGAGCTGCTGCTGTATCGCACCGAGAATGCTCTCGACGAGTTCCTGCAGAATCTGCCCAACCGCGCCGTCGCTCTGGTGCTGAGGGCGGTAACCATGCCGCTGGGACGTCGCTGGGACAGCCCGCATGATGATCTGGCGCGCAAACTGGCCCGGGCCATCTCCACGGATACGCCGATTCGTGGCAAGCTGCTCGCCAGCGTCTGGACCACCAATGGCGAAGGCCCCGAGGACAACCCGGTGGCCACCTACAACAGCCTGCTCAAGGATTACGACAAGGCCGAGCAGCTGTACCGCAAGGCAACCAAGGCCTATGCCAAGGGCGAACTGCCGATGACCGCCCTGCATCCGGAAGAGCGCTTTGAAGCAGCGCTCGAGGCCGGCATCTTTACCAAGGAGGAGGCGGACTTCATGCGCCGGTATGAGGTTCAGGTGCTGGAGATGCTTACCGTCGACGACTTCGAGTTCAATGCCTTCGCGCAGAACAAGAAGTCGGTGATCGACCACAATCCGGCCTGATCGGGATGTGGTGGTCGGTACTTGCGGTCAGTGTTGGCGCCGTTATTGGCGCCAACCTCCGCTGGGCCCTGGGATTGTGGTTGAACACCACCTATCATGCGGTGCCTTATGGCACCCTCGTGGCCAACCTCAGCGGCGGCTGGCTGATCGGTCTGCTGATCGGTTATTTCAGTCATGGCACCACGCTGGCCCCGGAATGGCGGCTGTTTGCCATTACCGGGCTGTGTGGGGCCCTGACCACCTTCTCGACGTTTTCCCTGGAAATGTTTGCGGCCATCCAGGAAGGCAAGTGGGCCATGGCCCTGGTCGGTATTCTGGCCCACGTGATCGGTTCCATCCTGATGACGGCACTCGGCCTGTACACCTTTACGCTGCTGAAGGGATGATGGGTACCTCTACCTACATGAATTATTGAAAAATACCCTTGGCAAGCTTCGGATTCAGGAGTAGAGTGCAAGGCGTAGGAAAGATTCAGTAAAGCATTTCATGAATAAGACGTACCTCCGTAGTTAGTAGTGACCGTCCTGTTTTTGATTCCGCGATTTCTGTTTTTCCGCAAAACGCCGACCCGGCACCATGGAGGTGCATGGCGGCAGATAATATGATTGATTTCAGGAAGTTTAAGTATGTCTACTACTACCGGTACTGTTAAGTTCTTCAACGAAGCGAAAGGCTTTGGCTTTATCACTCGTGAAGGCGGCCCGGACGTTTTCGTTCACTACAGCGCTATTCAGGGCAGCGGTTTCAAGACTCTGGCTGAAGGCCAGCAGGTCGAGTTCACCGTTACCCAGGGCCAGAAAGGTCCTCAGGCGGAGAACGTTGTTGCCCTTTAATCCCTGAGGGATTCGGCAACATCCGCAAAAAGGCAGCTTCGGCTGCCTTTTTTTATGGCCGGTAATCGCCGTCGCCATTGGCAGACTTTGTGATTCTGCCTCCGCCGTGTAAGCTTTTCTCCCTGTCGCTCGTTTAATCAGAAGTCGAGATCTGCAGGAAACGTTCATGCTCCGAGTGCTCAAAGCCGCCTGGATTCTGTCCTGGGCAAGTCTGCTTACCCTGATTCTGTTCCTGCCGATCGTGGTTGCCGCTCTGATGGGCCGGCGGGGCGATGCCGCGTTCCGGGGTACCCAGATCTTCGCCTGGGTAATCCTGAAAGTTTGCGGAATCCGTCTGCGGGTTCGGGGCAGGGAAAACATCGAACCGGGCCAACGTTACGTCATCCTGAGCAACCACGCCTCCTATTTCGACCCTCCGGCCCTGGTGCTGGCGCTGGGGCTGCAGTACCGATGGGTGATCAAGAAGGAGCTGCGCAAGGTGCCGCTGTTTGGCCTGGCACTGGAAACCTCCCGCAACCTGTTCATCGACCGGTCCAAAGGCGGGGATGCCCTGGAGAGCATCAAGCGTGGCGTGGCACAGTTACCCGACGGCACCAGCATACTGATTTTCCCCGAGGGAACCCGATCGTGGGACGGAAAACTGCTGCCGTTCAAGAAGGGTGGCTTTGTGATTGCCGCCGATGGCCAGTTGCCCATTCTGCCAGTGACCATCCGCGGCTCGCACCAGCGTCTGCCCAAGGGGCACGCGGCATTTTCCCCGGGCGAGATTGAAGTGGTTATTCATCCGCCGATGGCCACCGGCACCCTGGCCATCGACGATCTCATGACCGACGTACGCAACAGTATTGCCTCGTCGCTCTGAGCCCCCTGGACTTATTGCGCGAAGATATCCTCATAGAAACGCATGGTGCCCTCCCATGAGCGGGTCGCGGCCTCTTCGTTGTATCCCACGGGCATGCCGAACTCCTCGGCAAACTTGTCCGCCCCAGGGTTCGTGAACGAATGGAGTACGCCGGGGAAGGTCACCAGGGTCAGGTCTACCCCGGCATCCTGCATTTCCTTGACCAGACCGGCCACCTGGTCGGACGGTACCATTTTGTCGGCGCCGCCGGTGTACACCTGCACTCGCGCCGTGACGGTTCCCGGCTCGGCGGTCAACGGACTACCCAGGGCGCCATGGAAACTCACCACGCCGTCCAGGTCTACGCCAAGCCTTGCCATGTTCAGCACCACGGCGCCGCCGAAGCAGTAACCCTGGGCGGCGATCCGTGACCCATCGACGGTTTCGTGATTCTGCAGAATTTCTTTGGCCTTGAGGAAGCGGGCCTTGACCTGCTCGATGTCTTTGGTGGCTTCCTGCATGAACTTCTGGGCCGTGTCAGGATGATCTGCCAGCTTGCCCGACCCATACATGTCGAGGGCAAACGCCGTGTAACCGGCGGCAGCCAGTCGCTCTGCCTGCTCCCTCGCGAACTCGTTGTGTCCCCACCACTCGTGAACGACCAGCACGCCGGGGCGCTTGTTCTCGCTATCGTCATCCCAGGCCATGTAGCCGGTGAAGGTGGTGTCGCCAATGGTGTACTCAATCGTTTTGGTCTGCATATCCGCCAGTGCCTGTGTACCTGCCAGAGAGAGTGAAAGGGTAGTAGCGGCAACCGCCAGTGTCAGTTTTGTCATGGTCAATCCTGCTCCTTTTGGTAGAGGTTTTCAGTCCGGTTATCTACGCCCGGAACCGGTAAACCGATGCAATCAGTTGCCCGCTCAGTATAGGCCTGTTTGTCTACACTGAAGCAGTAGGATTCAGTTTCATCCGTCAAACTCACTTTTGGACAGTGGAGGCTGCGCATGAAAATTGGCGTACCCAGGGAAATCAAGAACCGTGAATATCGGGTCGGGATGACGCCGGCGGCGGTCCAGGAACTGACCGGCCATGGCCACGACATCTTGGTGCAAAGTGGTGCCGGTAACGCCATCGGTTTCTCCGACGAGGATTACCGGCAGGCCGGCGCCAGTGTGGTGGACGATGCGGCTGAGGTGTTCCGGGCGTCAGAGCTGATCGTCAAGGTGAAGGAGCCCCAGGCCGGGGAGCGGGCACTGCTGACGCCCGAGCATACCTTGTTCACCTACCTTCACCTGGCTCCGGACAAGGCCCAGACCGATGATTTGGTTAACTCCGGCGCCACCTGCATTGCCTACGAGACGGTTACCGACCGGGCCGGTCGACTGCCCCTGCTGGCGCCCATGTCGGAAGTGGCCGGGCGCATGTCAATCCAGGCGGGCGCCCACTGTCTGGAAAAGGCTCTCGGTGGTCGCGGCGTACTGCTCGGCGGTGTACCCGGGGTCAGTCCCGCCCGGGTGGCGGTAGTTGGCGGCGGTGTGGTTGGGCAGAACGCCATCGCCATGGCCGTTGGCCTCGGTGCTCAGGTAACCGTACTGGATCGCAATCTCGACGTATTGCGCGCCCTCGACCAACACTACGGCAACCGTATAACCACGCTGTTCTCCACCGCCCAGACCCTCGACGAAACCGTCACCGCAGCCGATCTCGTGATTGGCAGCGTGCTGATTCCAGGTGCCTCTGCCCCCAAGCTGATTACCCGGGACATGGTGCGCCGGATGCCGGAGGGAAGTGTGATTGTGGACGTGGCCATCGACCAGGGGGGATGTGCGGAAACCTCCCGGGCAACCACCCACGATGATCCCGTGTATCTTGTCGACGGTGTGGTACATTACTGCGTGGCCAACATGCCCGGCGCGGTGGCGCGGACTTCGACACTGGCTTTGAACAATGCCACCTTGCCGTTCGTAATAGCATTGGCCAACAAAGGGCCGGATCGGGCAATGAAGGAGGACCCCCATCTGCGGGCGGGGTTGAACGTAACCGCAGGCAAGGTCACCTACAGGGAAGTGGCAGAAGCCACCGGGCATCCTTATACAAACCCTGAATCCCTGCTGGGATCCTGAGCGACAAGCACTCGGAGACACCATGAAACTGATTGGATCCACCACTTCCCCCTACGTTCGGCGCATTCGCATCCTGCTGGACGAGGAGCCCTACGAGTTCGTTAACCTCAACATCTACGGCGAGGGCCGGGATGAGCTGAGGCGGAACAATCCGACCCTCAAGATTCCCGTCCTCGAGGACGGCGGTCAGGAGCTCTTCGACTCCCGGATCATTGCCCGTTACATCAGTGCCAAGCAGGGCCGGGATCCGCTGACCTGGGACCAGGAAAACCAGTTGACCATGATCGATGGCGCCAACGATTCCGCGGTCACGCTGCTCCTGTCAGAAAAGTCCGGTATCGATACCAGTCAGGATCTGATGTTCTACAACCTGCAACGGGAGCGGATCATGACCACCCTGCGCACGCTGGCGGCGATGGTGGAGGATGGTCAGTTCGAGCAGTGGAACTACCCGGCGATCTGTCTGTATGCCCTGGTGGACTGGCTCGACTTCCGGGATCTGGTGGACTTCAGCGACGTGGCCAGCCTGCTGGCGTTTCGCGACAGCCATCGTGAGTACCCCTGGGTGGCCGAAACAGATCCCCGCAAGGCCTGAACATCAAGGCATGCCGGCCGGCTGTGTCTGGCCGGCCGAAAATTAAGTCGAAATTAAGCCGCCTGAAAGGTTGCAGAAGCTACTCGGTGCTTTTATCGTTGATCAGGACTTAATCATTTAAGTGGCTCGCCCGGACGTCAGTCCGATTTTTTTGAGCTAAAGACTTAATGCATTAAGTTGCGACCGAATTACATCAAATACGACCTTACAAAAACAACACGAGGTTCCGACAGATGATGCTTGGCACGACACCAATCCGTATCCCCCTGGCCACAGCCCTTACCCTCGGGCTGATGACATCAATGCCGCTGGCCGCCCAGGCACAGGACGGGCAAAGCGTGGAAGAGCGCCTCGCCGCCCTGGAGCAGAAGCTGGCCGAGGTTGAACCCCAGGCCACCGGTGAACAGGGCTTTTCCTTCAACACCTACGCCCGCTCCGGACTGCTCCTGAACGGCGATCTGCAGAGTGCACCCGGCGGTCCCTATCTGACGCCTGCCGGCTCAGTCGGCGGTGCGGTGGGTCGACTTGGCAATGAGCCGGACACTTACCTGGAAGCCATCCTCAACTACAAGCAGGTGGCTGAGAACGGCACCAAATCCCACTACCGTCTGATGATTGCGGATTCCACCACATCGAGTAACGACTGGACCGCGGGCGACGGCGCCCTGAATGTGCGTCAGGCCTATGTAGAGTTCAGTGATCTGGCAGGATTTTCCGGTATCTTCCGGGATGCCTCGATCTGGGCGGGCAAGCGGTTTGACCGGGACAACTTCGACATTCACTGGCTTGACAGCGATTTCATCTTCCTCGCCGGGCTGGGTGCGGGCGTGTACGACGTGACCTTCGCTGACTCGGTGAAATCCAACTTCTCGCTGTACGGCCGAAGCTTCATAGACTTTCCCTCAGACCCCCAGACCGCGACCGAAACCTCAAGTACCGACAGCCTGATTCTCACCGCCAACAACTACTTTGGAAACGTGCAGCTGATGCTTAACGGCATTCATGCTCAGGACAATGAGACCCGGGTGGTTGGTGGCGTTCAGGAAGCTGCAGATACCGGCTTCCACACCATGCTGGCCTACCACGGCGATGACTTCTTCGGCCTGTCTGAAGGGAACTTTAAAGTGGCGGTCATGCACGGGCAGGGCCTGGGTGCCGAGGCCAAGAACATTGGTGCCGATGGCGACCTGCATGAAGATGCGATCAGCACCCGGCTGGGACTGTATGGCACCACCTACCTGAGCGAGAACTGGCGATTTGCCCCGGCCATCCTGGCGGAAACCAGCGAAGACCGCTACATCAAAGGGGACGAGTATCAGTGGCTGACCTTCAACACCCGCCTGGCCCATGAAATCGGCAGCAACTTCGAGATGCAGTACGAGGCTTCATGGCAGACCATGGACATTGACCCGCTTGGCTACGCGGGCCGCAGCGCTGTGGACGGCGACTACTCGCGCTTCACAGTGGCACCGACCTTCAAGCCCCAGGTGGGCGGCTTCTGGAACCGGCCGGAGATCCGGGTATTTGCCAGCTACTCCACCTGGGATGACGAGCTGGATGCCTATGCCGCCGGGGATGCCCTGGGCGATGCCGAGACTGATTTCACCAGTGGTCAGTGGACCTTTGGTACGCAAATGGAAATCTGGTTCTGAGCCGGACAATAACAAAACGAGGTAATCAACATGTCCAGATTCAATCGTAACCTGTGGATGGCCGGCGGCCTGGCCGCGTTTGCCCTGGCGGGCGGTGTTCAGGCCAAAACCATCACCATTTCCTGTGGCGCCGTGGGTGCCGAGAAGCAGTTGTGCGAGGAGGGCACGCAGGCCTGGGCCGAGGAGACCGGCCATGAAGTCCAGGTGGTGTCCACGCCCAATTCCGCCACCGAGCGACTGTCACTGTACCAGCAGTTGCTGGCGGCCCAGTCCGAAGATGTCGATGTCTTCCAGATCGACGTGGTCTGGCCGGGTATGCTGGCCCAGCACCTGGTGGATCTGTCGCAGTACACCAACGGGGCCGAGGACAGTCATTTCGAGTCCCTGGTGGCCAACAACACCGTGGATGGCCGTCTCGTGGCCATGCCCTGGTTCACCGATGCCGGGGTGCTGTACTACCGTAAGGACCTGCTGGAAAAGTACGGTCAGGCCGTACCGGAAACCTGGCAGCAGCTTACCGACTCTGCCCGCGTAGTCATGGCCGGCGAGCGTGAGGCGGGTAACGACCGTTTCTGGGGTTATGTATGGCAGGGCCGGGCCTATGAGGGCCTGACCTGCAATGCCCTGGAATGGATCGCCTCCCACAACGGTGGCACCGTGGTGAACACCGAAGGCGAGGTCACCATCAATAATCCCCAGGCCCGAGAGGCCCTGGCACTGGCCAGCACCTGGATCGATGATATCTCCCCACGCAGCGTGCTGAACTACACCGAAGAAGAGGCCCGGGGTGTGTTCCAGTCCGGCAACGCCCTGTACATGCGGAACTGGCCTTACGCCTGGAGCCTCGCCCAGAGCGACGACAGCCCGGTGAAGGGCAAGGTGGGTGTGGTGGCGCTGCCCCGCGGTGGCGATGAAGGTGCTCACGCCGGTACCCTGGGCGGCTGGCAGCTGGCGGTTTCCCGCTACTCGGCCAACACCGAGGAAGCGGCGGATCTGGTGCGTTTCCTCACCAGTTATGAGGAGCAGAAACGCCGGGCGATTCAGGGCAGCTACAACCCCACTATCCCCGATCTGTACCAGGATCAGGAGGTGCTGGCGGCTGTGCCCTTCTTTGGCGAGCTGTTCGAAACCTTCAAGAACGGCGTGCCCAGACCGTCTTCGGTGACCGGTGAGAGCTATGGCCGGGTCAGCAACGCCTTCTTCAACGCTACCCACCAGGTGCTTTCCGGCGAGGCGGAGCCGGAGCAGGCGTTGACTGGACTGGAGCGCCAGCTCCAGCGCCTGGGCCGCCGGGGCTGGTAACCGGCCATGGATCATACCACACCGGCACCAGCCGAAACGGGCGCGGGCGGCAAGTCGCCGGCCCGGCCCCTGCCCGGCAAACGCCAAGCCAGTCGGGTGCGCCGCCAGCGCCTGAGAGCGGCATGGCTGTTCCTGATCCCCATGCTGGTCGTTCTGGCTGCCGTCGCAGGCTGGCCCTTGATGCGAACCATCTGGTTCAGCTTCACCGATGCCAGTTTCTCCAACATCAGCGATTACGGCCTGGTGGGTTTCGAGAATTACCTGGTGTACGACAGCGGCGCCTGGTATGGCGTGCTGGCGGATCCGGCCTGGTGGAACGCCGTGTGGAATACGTTGTTCTTCACCGTGGTATCGGTGGGTCTGGAAACCGTGTTCGGCCTGATCATTGCCCTGACCCTGAACGCGCAGTTCCGCGGGCGGGGTTGGGTGCGGGCCGCCACCCTGATCCCCTGGGCAGTACCCACCATCGTGTCGGCCAAGATGTGGGGCTGGATGCTGCACGACCAGTTCGGAATCGTCAACGAGATGCTGATGGGCCTCGGCCTGATTGCCGAGCCGCTGAACTGGACCGCCAACGCCGACCTGTCCATGTGGGCGGTGATCATGGTGGACGTGTGGAAGACCACGCCCTTCATGGCTTTGCTGACCCTGGCAGCGCTGCAGATGCTGCCGTCGGATTGTTACGAGGCGGCCAAGGTGGACGGTATCCACCCGGTTCGGGTGTTCTTCCGGGTGACGCTGCCGCTGATCCTGCCAGCGCTGATGGTTGCCATCATCTTCCGGGTACTGGATGCGCTGCGGGTGTTCGATGTGATCTACGTGCTCACCTCCAACAGCGAGGACACCATGTCCATGTCGGTCTATGCCCGCCAGCAGCTGGTGGAGTTCCAGGACGTGGGCTATGGCTCGGCGGCGTCCACGGTGCTGTTCCTGATCATTGCCCTGCTGACCATCAGCTACCTCTACCTGGGCCGCAAACAGATCGGGGGTGATGCATGAACCGCAAGTTGCTCAAGAAAATCGCGGCCAAGATCGGTTTCGGCCTGTTGCTCGCCGCCATCCTGCTGTTCACCGTGTTCCCGTTTTATTACGCGATCGTGACGTCGTTCAAGAGCGGTTCGGAGTTGTTCGAGGTGACCTGGTGGATCAACAGCTTCGATTTTTCCAACTACACGTCGGTGATCAGTGACGGTTCTTTCGTCGGCAGCATCTGGAATTCGGTGCTGGTGTCCTTCGCCACGGTCATTATCGCCATGGCCTTTGGCCTGACCGCGGCGTACGCCCTGGGGCGGGTGCAGTTCCGTGGCCGAAGCGCTGTCCTGATGATTGTGCTCGGGGTGTCGATGTTCCCGCAGGTGGCGGTACTGTCGGGACTGTTCGAGGTGATCCGGGTGCTGGACCTGTACAACAACCCGCTGGCGCTGATCTTTTCCTACACCATCTTCACGTTGCCGTTCACCGTGTGGATCCTGACCACCTTCATGCGACAGTTGCCCAAGGAACTCGAGGAAGCGGCCATCGTTGATGGTGCTTCGCCGGTGACCACGCTGTTCAAGGTGTTCATCCCGCTGATGTGGCCGGCCATGGCGACCACCGGGCTGCTGGCCTTCATCGCCGCGTGGAACGAGTTCCTGTTTGCACTCACCTTCACCCTCACCGACGACCAGCGCACGGTGCCGGTGGCCATCGCCCTCCTCACCGGTGGCTCCCAGTACGAGTTGCCCTGGGGCAACCTGATGGCCGCTTCGGTGATTGTCACAGTGCCGTTGGTGGTGCTGGTGCTGATTTTCCAACGTCGTATCGTATCCGGCCTGACGGCGGGTGCGGTGAAAGGTTAACCAAGGAGTTTGTATGACCCA
Organism: Marinobacter gudaonensis; assembly: GCF_900115175.1. Taxonomy (NCBI): domain Bacteria; kingdom Pseudomonadati; phylum Pseudomonadota; class Gammaproteobacteria; order Pseudomonadales; family Marinobacteraceae; genus Marinobacter; species Marinobacter gudaonensis. The sequence continues at coordinate 1,944,594 of NZ_FOYV01000001.1, read as the reverse complement.
GTCTCAGCCCTGGTGGAAGGGTGGCATTATTTACCAGATCTATCCCCGCAGTTTTCTCGACAGTAATGGGGATGGGATTGGCGACCTGCCGGGCGTTACCCGGAAACTTCCGTATGTGGCCTCCCTGGGCGTCGACGCCATCTGGCTGTCGCCGTTTTTCACCTCGCCGATGAAGGACTTCGGCTATGACGTCTCGGATTATCGGGGTGTGGACCCGATCTTCGGCACCATGGACGACTACCGGGCACTGGTAGCGGAGGCCCACCGTCTGGGCCTGAAGGTGATTATCGACCAGGTGCTAAGCCATACGGCCGACACCCACCCCTGGTTCGAGGAAAGCCGGGCCAGCCGCGATAATCCGAAGGCCGACTGGTTTGTCTGGGCCGACCCCAGGCCCGATGGCACTCCGCCCAACAACTGGCTGTCGATTTTTGGCGGCAGCGCCTGGGCCTGGGACAGCCGTCGTGGGCAGTATTACCTGCATAACTTCCTGGCTAGCCAGCCCGACCTGAATTTCCACAATCCGGCGGTGCGCCAGGCCCAGCTGGAAAACATGCGCTACTGGCTGGAGCTGGGTGCCGACGGCTTCCGCCTGGACACCGTCAATTTCTACTACCACAGCCAGGGGCTGGAGAATAACCCGGCAGTGCCGGCGGGCGAGAACAAGACCTTCGTGGCCAAGGGAGTGAACCCCTACACCTACCAGCGCCACGTATACGACCTGAGCCAGCCCGAGAACCTGGCGTTCCTCGAGGATTTGCGGGCTCTGATGGAGGAGTACCCGGCCACCACCCTGGTGGGCGAGATCGGCGATGATCGACCGCTGGAACGCATGGCCGAGTACACCCACGGCAATCACCGCCTGCACATGGCCTATTCCTTCGACCTGCTGTCGGATCAGCATGGCCCGGACTGGGTGCGCGATGTCGTGCGCCGGTTTCAGCACGGTCTGGGCGACGGATGGCCCTGCTGGGCCCTGAGCAACCACGATGTGGTGCGGGTGGTGTCGCGCTGGGGGGAGGGCGTGGATGATCCCCAGGCCTACGCACGGGTGCTGATGGCTCTGCTTCTGAGCCTGCGTGGCAGCGTGTCCATGTATCAGGGTGAGGAGCTGGGCCTGCCGGAGGCATCGGTTCCGTTCGAAGCGCTGCAGGACCCCTACGGCATCGAATTCTGGCCCGAGTTCAAGGGTCGTGACGGCTGCCGGACGCCCATGCCCTGGACTCCGGATACTCAGGGCGGGTTCACCAGTGGCACGCCCTGGCTGCCAGTGGATCGTCAGCACCTGGAGCTTTCGGTGCAGGCCCAGGAGGACGATCCGGACTCCACCCTGAACGCGGTACGCCGGTTGATCGGCTGGCGCCAGCAGCAGCCTGCCCTGGTGCACGGCGACCTGGCCCTGATCGAAAACACCGGTGATGCCCTGTGCTGGGTGCGCCGTACCGACGACCAGTCTCTGCTGGTGGCCCTGAACCTCACCGGCCAGGACCTGCGGTTGCCGGTGCCAGCCAGAGTGAAGCGGGAAGCCACCGGGCACGGCTTTTCCGGATACATTGAGGGTGAGGAACTGGTGTTGCCGCCTTACCAGGCATTGTTCGCCGAGCTGTAGAACCTGCCGAGCAGAAACCAAGACGAGCGTCCGGCCCTGGCCGGGCGATCAACAGAGGAGTCTCCACCATGGCCTGTGTGGAACTGAAAAACATCAACAAGACCTTTGGACAGATTGAAATACTGCCGTGCGTGAACCTGCGCATCGAAGACGGCGAATTCGTGGTTTTCGTTGGCCCTTCCGGCTGCGGCAAATCCACCATGCTCCGGCTGATTGCAGGGCTGGAGGATCCCTCCGGCGGCGACATCGAGATTGACGGCGAAGTGGTTACCGACCTCTCCCCCAAGGAACGCGGCGTGGGCATGGTGTTCCAGTCCTACGCCCTGTACCCACACATGTCGGTGTATGAGAACATCGCCTTCGGCCTGAAGCTGGGCAAGGCCAGCAAGAGCAAGATCCGTGAGTGGGTGGAAAAAACGGCCGAAGTCCTGCAACTGGAAAAACTGCTGGACCGCAAACCCCGGGAGCTTTCCGGTGGCCAGCGCCAGCGGGTGGCGATCGGCCGGGCCATGGCCCGGGAACCCAAGATCATGCTGTTTGACGAACCGCTCTCCAACCTGGATGCCAGCCTTCGGGTGCAGATGCGTACCGAAATCGCCAAGCTTCACGACCGGTTGCAGTCCACCATGATCTACGTGACCCACGATCAGGTGGAAGCCATGACCCTGGCCGACAAGATCGTGGTACTCAATGGCGGTAACATCGAACAGGTGGGCACACCGTATGAGCTGTACGAGACACCGGCCAGCCTGTTCGTGGCCGGGTTCATCGGGTCGCCGAAGATGAACCTGATGCCGGGGACGGTGGCGGCAGATCCAGGCACGGCCACCACCACTATAGCCGTACGTGGGCTCGGCGAGCTGACCGTAGACCGGGATACCGCCGCTCTGCAGGTCGGTGATAAGGTAACCATCGGCGTACGACCGGAACACTTTGTACTGAGCCTGTCCGGCCCCAATCAGGGGCTTGAGGTGGTCAACGTTGAGTACCTGGGCAATGAGGCCTACGTCTACGTGGAGTTGCCGGGCCTGGAGGAGTTGATAGTGGTGCGCCAACCGGTGCCCTGTGAAGTGCAGGTCGGACACCGCGTGTCTTTGAGCACAGCGCCCGCCTGCGTTCATGTCTTTGATGGCCTGGGCAAGGCCCTTGGTCCGTTGGGTCGCAAGAGCCCGGCCGAGGACGCGCTGACCGCGGCGAATGAGTAGACTGGGAGAGAGCGAGTCGTGACCGAAAAACCCCGACGACTGACCGTCAAGCTGATGGCCGAGAAGCTGAACGTGTCTACCGCCACCATCTCCAACGCGTTCAACCGACCGGATCAGTTGTCCGAGTCCCGTCGCCGCTGGATCCTCGAAGAATGCAAGCGTCTGGGCTACATGGGGCCCAACGCCGCCGCCCGGAGTTTGCGAACCGGCCGCACCGGCAACGTTGGCGTGATGCTGGCGGACAACCTGGCCTACAGTCTCACCGACCCCGTAGCCAGTGAATTCCTCCACGGGTTGGCAGAGGTGTTTGATCGCCGACACCTGAACATGTTGCTGCTTTCCAGCCAGGACGATGACGAGCACCGCAGCCGGCTCCAGGAGTCCATGGTTGACGGATTTATTATCTACGGCTGGCTGAAAAAGGGCCGCACCTACGAGCGTCTGCTGCAACACGGGAAGCCCATGGTGGCGGTGGATTTTGATCTGGAAGGCTGTACCTGGGTCAACATCGATAACTACGAGGGCGCTCGCCGTAGTGCCGAGCACGCACTTCGCCAGCCACCGGAGAACGTCGCAATTCTGGGCCTGCGTCTGGTGGATACCGACCGTGTCTGCCGGATTCGGGACCGCGAGCTGTTCAACGAGGTGCGCGCTATTTCCGTGCGCCGCCTTCACGGCTACACCGATGCTCTGGAAGCCGCCGGTTACCGGGTGCCGTCGGAGCGAATCTGGTCAACGCCGACCAATACTCACCAGGACGCCTATCAGGCCGCCCGGGAGGCGTTGACCAGCACACCCCGGCCGGATCTGCTGCTGTGCATGAGTGACCGGCTCGGCCTGGCGGCCATTCAGGCCGCGCTGCAGATGGGCCTGAAAGTGCCGGAGGACGTACGGATTGTCGGTTTCGATGGCATACCCGAAGGCGCCAACCTGCACCCCTCTCTGACGACCGTTTACCAGCAGAGCGCGGAAAAGGGGCGCATCGCCGCCCGCATATTCCTGGGCGAGCAGGAAGACAGCAATGTGCTGCTGCCTACCTGTCTACTGGTACGTGAAAGCTGCCCCTGACAGGACCCCTGCATCATGACTCTTGACGTACTCTGCTTCGGTGAGGCGCTGATTGATATGCGCGCTGAGCGCCTGCATGGCCAGGACCGGTTTGTACCCCAGCCCGGGGGCGCGCCCGCCAATGTGGCGGTGGGTGTCGCGCGGCTGGGCGGTCGCTCGATATTTGCCGGCCAGGTTGGGGCCGATGTTTTTGGTCACCAGATTGTTGATGCTCTCACCGGCTACGGTGTAGATACGTCATGGCTGGCACGCGCGGTGGACGCCAATACCGCCCTGGCCATGGTGGCACTGGACGACCGGGGGGAGCGCAGCTTCACCTTTTACCGTACCGCCACGGCCGACCTTCTGTTCAAACCGGATCAACTGCCCGCAGAGGCTTTTGTCGCCAAGCCCCTGTTCCACATCTGCTCGAACACCCTGACGGAGACCGCGATCGCCGAAACTACCCGCGGCCTGGTGGCCAGGGCCAGGGAACAGGGGTGCCTGGTAAGCTTCGACGTCAATTATCGGGCCGCACTCTGGGACCGGCCAGAGGAGGCACCAGAGCGAATCCTGGAGCTTGCCCGGGCTGCAGACATGGTGAAGTTCAGCCGAGAGGAGCTGGAGGCGCTGTTTGCGGGGTACACTGAAGCCGTCATCTCCGAGCTGCGCGAGGTTGGCGTGCCGCTGATCCTGGTCTCCGACGGACCGGAAGAACTGTGGGCCTGGGCCGGAGATCAGGCTCTCAGCCTGCGTCCGCCCCCGGTGACTGCGGTGGACACTACCGCTGCCGGTGACGCCTTCGTGGCCGGCATGCTGTACCAGCTTGCCAAAGCCGGCGTTACCACGCTGACATTGCCCCGGTGGCTTGCTGCAGGTAGCAACCTGAAGCGGGCGCTGGCCTTCGCCAGCCGCTGTGGCGCCCTTACCGCGACCCGGTTCGGCGCCTTTGACGCGCTGCCTTCCCGGGCAGATCTTGACGCCATAGCCAGCGGGGTAGAATAAACCGTCGGTATTTTGATCGACTTCCCTTTCCAAGCTGTGGTTCTTGACTATAGTTAAGTCAAGGAACGGTTGCTGATCCGCCAGTTTCCGGATCCCGTAGTTCAAAATACCAACAACAGAGAAGAAGGGGGTTGTCCATGCTCCTGTCACATGCGTTCGGTCTCTTCACCCATCCTGATGAAGAGTGGGCTTCCATACGAAAAGAACATGAAACACCGCGCCGGGTTTACGTGGCCTACGTATTGATCCTGGCGGCCATCGCGCCTGTCTGCGCCTATATCTCCACAGCTTATTTTGGCTGGACGGTGGGCAATGAACGGCTGATCAAGCTGACGGAAATCAGTGCAATGCAACTCAGTGTGCTCACCTATCTGGCGATGCTGGTAGGGGTCTTTGCGCTTGGTTACGCAATCAACTGGATGGCCAGAACCTATGGCGCCAAGGAGGAGCATGTACCCTCCAACGGCATCGCCCTGGCGGCCTATTCCTGCACCCCGCTGTTCCTGGCAGGCTTTGCTCTGCTGTATCCGGTGCCCTGGTTCAATGCCATTGTGTTCCTGGTGGCTGCCTGCTACGGCGCCTGGCTGATGTACGACGGTCTGCCGATTGTCATGGGCATCGAGAAAGAGCGGGCGGTCATGTACGCGGGCGCACTTCTGACCGTTGCCCTGGTGATCCTGGTGTCCACACGGGTGGGGTCGGTCATCCTGTGGAACTTCGGCGTGGGTCCGGTGTTTGTCAGCGGCTAGCACCGCAGTCCAGAAAAGTACGAAGCAGAAGGGGAGCGTCTTGCTCCCCTTTTTTGTGGCCGAATGGCGGGCCCGGCAAACCGTTGTGATCGGCTTGACCCAGGGCAATCCGGTATCGCAGATGTCCGGGTCTAATGGACAGACAAGCAGCCTCAGGGAGTGAATGATCATGCCGAGACCGGACACAAATCCCGCCACGGCCCGAGTGTCGGAGCTGGCCTGGCATGCACTTGCGGCGGATGAGGCGCGAAGTCAGCTGCAGGCGCCGGCGCCACTGTCCGCCGCCGAAGCCGGCGATCGGCTGCGTCGTCATGGCGCCAATGCCTTGCCCGAGGCCCGTGTCCGTGGGCCCTGGTTGAGGCTGGTGCAACAACTGAGAAACTTTCTGATCTACGTGCTGGCAACGGCGGCGGTCATTACCGCGAGCCTTGGCCACTGGGTGGATGCCAGCGTGATTCTGGCGGTGGTGGTCATCCAGACGCTCGTGGGCTTCATCCAGGAAGGCCGGGCCGAGCAGGCGCTGTCTGCCATCCGCCATATGCTGGCACCCAAGGCCCGTGTGCTCAGGGCCGATGGCCAGCACTTGGTGGATGCTGCAACGCTTGTGCCCGGGGATACCGTTTTGCTGGAGCCCGGCGACCGGGTGCCTGCGGACCTTCGGCTTGAAAAAGCCCACCAACTGAAAATCAATGAGGCTATCCTGACCGGCGAATCCGAGGCCGCCGACAAGACAATCGTGGTCGTGAATGCGGACGCCGTGCTGGGCGACCAAAGCAATATGGCTTTCTCTGGCACCATGGTGGCAACAGGGACTGGTCGTGGCGTGGTGGTCCGTACCGGGCAGGACACCGAGATCGGACGCATCTCGGGGCTTCTCGCCCATACCTTGAGCCTGAGAACGCCGCTGCTTGAGCAGATGGATCGCTTCGCGCGCCGGCTATCGGCGATCGTGATCCTGGCCGGAGTTGCCATCTTCTTTGGCGGCCTCCTGTTCAGCGGCCTGCCTTTCCGGGAATTGTTCATGGCGGTGGTGGGGCTGACCGTCGCGGCCATTCCCGAGGGCCTGCCGGCCATTCTCACCATTACCCTGGCCATTGGCGTACGCCAGATGGCCCGGCGTAACGCGGTCGTTCGACGCATGCCTGTCATCGAGACCCTGGGCGCGGTGTCCGTGATCTGCTCCGACAAAACCGGCACCCTGACCCGCAACGAAATGATGGTGACTCGGGCCATGGTCTCTGGGGGGAAACTGGAGGTGACCGGCGAAGGCTATGGCTTTGATGGTGCCGTTACCAATGCCAGGGGCGCCCCCGCCCGGTCGCCGGGCCTCGACGAGCTGGCCCGGGCGGCAGCGCTCTGCAACGATGCCCAGGTTGTCCAGGATTCGTCTGGTGTCCGGGTCAGCGGCGATCCCATGGAAGCCGCCCTGCTGGTGTTCGCCCGCAAGGTGGGTTTTGATGTTGACGACAGTGCCCGGGACTGGCCCCGCCGCGACGAGATTCCCTTCGACACCGAAAACCGCTTTATGGCCACCCTCAACCACGACCATCACGGGCACAACGTGATCTATCTGAAGGGCGCGCCGGAGCGGGTGTTGGACATGTGCTCCGGGCAGGTGGTGGATTCCGGTGTCGTGGCTGAGCTGGACCAACCATTCTGGCACGCTGCAATCACTGACATGGCGTCGGAAGGCTTCCGGGTATTGGCCCTGGCCCGCAAACCGGTCGCCCGCGGTGCTGGCGATCTGGCGGTCGAGGATCTGGCTCAGGGTGTGGAACTGCTGGGCCTGGTGGGCCTGCTTGATCCGCCACGGCAGGAGGCCATTCAGGCTATTGCCGAATGCCGGGCGGCGGGCATCGAGGTGAAAATGATTACCGGCGATCATGCGCTCACAGCCGGCGCCATTGCCCGAAAGCTGGGCCTGGCGAATACCCGTGAAGTGCTGACCGGCAGCGATCTGGATCGTCTGGACGCCGGTCAGCTCAGGGAGCGGGTGGCCGAGGTGGATGTGTTTGCCCGTACCAGCCCCGAGCACAAGCTCAGGCTGGTTGAGGCGCTCCAGACCAGGGGCGCCGTGGTTGCCATGACTGGTGACGGGGTAAACGATGCGCCCGCCCTGAAACGGGCAGAAGTGGGTATCGCCATGGGCGTGAAAGGTTCGGAAGCCGCCCGCGAGGCTGCCTCGGTGGTGCTTCTGGATGACAACTTCGCCAGCATTGCCGCCGCGGTGCGGGAGGGTAGAACCGTCTACGCCAACCTCAAGAAAGGCATTGCCTTCATGCTTCCGATCAACGGCGGGGAATCGATCAGCCTGATTACCGCCTTGTTGTTGGGGCTGACATTACCGATTTCGGCCCTGCAGATTCTCTGGGTGAATATGGTCAGCTCGGTGGTGTTGGCGATGACCCTGGCTTTTGAGCCCACCGAGCCCGATGTTATGCAACGTCCGCCGCGGGCCAGAAACGAATCACTCATGCGGGGCTTTGTGCTCTGGCGGGTGGCCCTGGTATCCCTGCTCTTCCTGGCGGGCATATTCGCGGCCTGGTACTGGGCCATTCATCACTATGGAAATGACCAGACCGCCAGGACGCTGGCGGTCAACACACTGGTTGCGATGGAGGTGTTCTACCTGTTTGCGGTGCGCTATCTGGACAGCGCTTCCCTGACCCTGCGCGGTGTGCTGGGCACGCCCGTGGTGCTGTTGGCGGTCGCCGCCGTCCTCATTCTGCAGCTGATGTTCACTTACCTGCCATGGTTCAACCAGACCTTCGACACGGTTCCGCTGAGTCTCGGCATGCTCGGGTTTGCTGGCGCTACCGGCGTGCTGCTGTTGATTGTTCTGGAGGCTGAGACCGCCTTGCGCAGGCGCCTGTTCAGCCCCCTCCGCGGGTGATCACCGAAGGGTCGCCCCGGCTTTCCACCGCCGCCAGTTCAGCGGTGGACAGCCACTCGCCGGGCGGACGGTCCATGACCTCTGCACAGGCCGCCAGGGCGTGGGCCCAGGAGCATCGGTTTGCGAACAGCATGCCAGCCTCGTTCAGTGTGCCACCGCGATTGACGTAGCCGAGCACCCGCGATCTCGACGGTTTCGGAAACAGCCCATGCAGATGGCCCCGGAACACCTCCGGGCGCATGTGGGTGAGGGCCACCCGCCGGTGTATCCGGCTTGGCAGCAGCCGCTCCCGTTCGAATTCCGCCAGACACACGCCGGCCTCGATGGCATCCCGGGGTTGCCGGAAGCGACCCGGCTCCTGAATGTATACCAGTCGGAAGGGGGTGCCTTTTTCGCGCAGGCGGTTGCAGGCCTGTATGGCTTCGGATAGCTGATAGGCGCCGTTGGCGATCAGCAGCAGCGGCTCGCCGTCGCCGGTGTCCTCGTCCACCACCAGAGCGCCGTGCCGGGCGAGCAGATCGGCCTCCTCGCGGTTGAATACGCAGGGCCGGTCCCGTTTTGGGATCACCATGCAGCTTATCCGGCCCCGCTCTGTGAACACCGAGGGCAGTACCGCGAGGGTGCTGTTGTAGTCGGCCGGGAAGAGTACGCGGGAGACGTCGCTCATTTCCCCCAGCAGGCTCTCGCAGAAGGTTGTGTCCTGGTGGGATTGTTCGTTCTTGCCGTTCTCCCAGGCGTGGGAGGTGGCCACCACCGGAAAGCCCAGCCAGCGCGCCGGTCGTCCGGTTTCCTTCTGGTTCCGGGCAAAAATCAGTTCCTGACGGATGGCGCCGAGCATCTTCACACAGAAAGCCTCATAGCTGGCGACCAGGTTGAGGCCAGCCTTGTTGGCCAGGCATGCGGAGACCACCGCCTCCTCGTTCAGCGCGGTAATGATCTTTCCGTGCACCGACTCCTGATCGTTCTCGGGGTCGTTGACCCGATGCTTCAGGGCAGTCAGCACACCCCCGAGCCGGTTGCTCGCCAGCTCGTCCGGATTGCCAATCCGCGCTCGCAAGGTCGGGTTGGCCGCCACCAGGGCCCGGAAAAAGTCATCAACCGCCTGCATCGGAGATCTCAGGTCGGCGGTGGCTCGAAGCCGGGGTAAAACTGGCTCCGGTGGATTGCGGGTAGCCAGGGCATGATCCCGCTCGAGTGGACGGTCCTGGGCCTGGTGCTGATTCAGCGCGGCCACGCAGCGGTGCAGTTGGTCTGGCGGTACCCACAGCTGGCCTGCGTGCTGGTTGAACAGCTCCCGGGCCCGGGCATCCATCCGCGGGTTGCCAGGCAGGGGCAGGTTGTGGGCCGGGTTGCTGCCGGCCCCGTAGAAGCCGAAGCCCTTGACCGTTTCGGCAATACCGAAGGGGACCCGCACCGGATACTTGCTCTCGCCCTTGAGCGCCGAGTCGCCGTTGGCGGCCAGGGCCTGCTCCATTTCGAACAGGGCGCAGACAAAGGCCGCCGGATCCCTACCGTCGAACCGGCACGGCAGAAACCCCCGATGGGACAGGTGGGTTTCGAATCCTTCCAGGCCCTCGCGGGTGCCAAGTTCGGTACGCTGCTCGATCCGGCGGCCATTGGCAATCATGACCGGCAGCACCGCGCCGCAGTCCTCGGCCCGCCACCAGCGTGGCACCCAGTCGCTGCCCCGCTGCTCTTCGGCGGCGCCGTCCGAGAGGAACGCCACCAGAGACTCACCGGGCAGGGGCATGTGCGCATACTGCAGTTCGGCAAAGCCGAGGTAGCCACCCTCCAGGATGCCGCCGGCGGTGTGGGCATTGACGTGGCTGCCCAGGGGCGCATCCATGGTGCCGTCGGGCCTCTGCCGGTAACTGTAGAAATCGGCCACAAGCGCTGAAAGGCCCTCCGGCCCACGGTACCGTTCCGCCTGTTCCGGGTGCAGGTTGCCGGTCAGTACGTTCAGGGCCTCGACAGCGGCGACGCAGTGGCCCTGACCCATCAGCCAGCTGCGGGTGCGGCCGGTCAGATTGTTCAGCGCCAGGTAAGCGGCGTAGGCCGGCACCATGTTCAGGGCGCCGCCGGTATGGCCTTCCGGGCTGGTCTTGAAGTCCTGGGGTGTTAACGGTTGTCCGGACATGTCCACGCGTCTGGCGTAGGTCATGTGCACCACCAGCCACAGGCCGGCACTGGTCAGGCGGTCCAGGTCGGCGAGCCGGGCAAAAACGGTGGTGGTGTCTGGCTGGTGGCCGGCCGCCACCAGTCGCTCGGCGAGGAGACGCACCTGATGCCGGGTGGCATCGCTGTGCTGGATGACGCCATAGCCGTCACTCCAGTGCCGGTACTCCGGGCATTCCGGCGCCCGGGGATCTTCCGGTGCCGATTCGGTGGGTGAGGACATGAGTGCCTCCTTGGCGTCAGTGTATGACTGAATTCTAGGACGGCCCTGGCGGAGCGCCATTGATGCAGGTCATATGGACATTAAACTGTGCAGACCCATGGCGAGAGGCGTCAATGCCCGTTGCCGAGGGTGCCGGTTTCTGAGAGGCTAAAGCGATAACACGCTGACAGAGGAGAGAGCCCCGTGACGCAGGACCAGAACCAGGACAAGCGCCGCAAATACTCCGCACCGGTGGTGGACGGCATCGGCAAATCGGCCAGTCGAGCCATGCTCCGGGCGGTCGGGTTCACCGACGAGGATTTCAGGAAGCCGCAGGTCGGTATTGCGTCAACGTGGAGCAACCTTACCCCCTGCAACATGCACATCAACCAACTGGCAGAGGAGTCCGCTGCCGGTGCCGATGAGGCCGGGGGCAAATCGCTGATCTTCAACACCATTACCATATCCGATGGCATCGCCAATGGCACCGAGGGGATGAAGTACTCGCTGGTGTCCCGGGAGGTGATCGCCGATTCCATCGAGACGGTTGCGGGCTGCGAGGGTTTTGATGGGCTGGTGGCCATTGGTGGCTGCGACAAGAACATGCCCGGGTGCATGATGGGACTGGCGCGCCTGAACCGACCGTCGGTGTTTGTTTATGGCGGCACCATCCTGCCCGGCGAAAACCACACCGACATTATTTCGGTGTTTGAAGCGGTGGGCGCCCACGCCCGGGGCGATCTGGATCTCATCGAGGTGAAACAGATCGAGGAGACCGCCATTCCGGGACCCGGCTCTTGTGGCGGTATGTACACGGCCAACACCATGGCCTCTGCCATTGAGGCCATGGGCATGAGCCTGCCGGGCAGTTCTGCCCAAAATGCCGTTTCCGACACCAAGGCCGCGGACTGTCGGGGTGCCGGGGCAGCGGTGCTTAATTTGCTGGAAAAGGATATCAAGCCCAGCGACATCATGACCCGCAAGGCGTTCGAGAATGCCATTACCGTGGTGATTGCCCTGGGTGGCTCCACCAACGCCGTGCTACACCTTCTGGCCATGGCCAGTACCGTGGGCGTGGAGCTTGAGCTGGAAGACTTTGTCGAGATTGGCAAGCGGGTGCCGGTGCTGGCCGACCTACGACCCAGTGGCCATTACATGATGTCCGAGCTGGTCGCCATTGGCGGCATCCAGCCGCTGATGAAAATGCTGCTGGACCGTGGTCTGCTGCACGGCGACTGCCTGACTGTTACCGGCCAGACCCTGGCGGAGAATCTGGCAGACGTGGCGCCCTACCCGGAAGGGCAGGACATCATTCATGCCTTTGATAACCCCATCAAGGCCGACAGTCACCTGCGTATTCTGTTCGGCAATCTTGCGCCCACCGGCGCCGTGGCCAAGATCACCGGCAAGGAAGGCACCCATTTCACGGGCCGCGCCCGGGTGTTCCATTCCGAGGAGGAAGCCCAGGAACGGATCCTCGATGGCACTGTGGTGGCCGGAGACGTGCTGGTGATCCGCTACGAGGGCCCGAAAGGTGGCCCGGGCATGCGTGAGATGCTCAGCCCCACCTCAGCGATCATGGGCAAGGGGCTGGGCAGCGACGTGGCGTTGATCACCGACGGCCGTTTTTCCGGGGGCAGCCACGGCTTCGTGGTGGGTCATGTGACGCCGGAAGCCGCAGAGGGCGGTCCGATCGCCCTGGTCGAGAACGGCGACACCATCACCATCGACGCGGTCAATAACCGTATTGAACTGGACATTTCCGAGGAAGAAATGGAACGCCGTCGGAAGGCCTGGCAGGCCCCCGCCCCCAGGTTTACCCGGGGTGTGCTGGCGAAGTATGCCCGTACCGTCAGTTCAGCCTCGAAGGGCGCCATTACCGATCTGCCATGAAGGTCGCCGGCCCGGTAAACGCTGTTACAATGCCGCATGAGTGGGAGGCGCTTGCTGCCTGTTCCAACAATTCAACAAGACGAGGCTGGGGCGTTTGATGATGCAGAACCGGAGTTGGATGGTGTTGTGGGTGTGCCTGCTGGTGTTGCTGCCCGGGGGGGCTCAGGCCCACCAACAGAGCTCGCCGTCAGCTGCTGCCACCGCCAACGAGGCCGCAGGTCCCAATCTGGCATCGGTGAACGCCGCGGTTGCCGTTGTCGGGCAGGAAGAGCTGATGTATGGCAAGAATGCCCATCGCTCGGTGCCCATTGCCTCCATCACCAAACTGATGACGGCCCTAGTGGTGCTCGAATCCGGGGAGCCCCTGGATGCCTGGCTGACCTTCCACGAGCGCCACACGCCCGCCGCGGCCAACGCCTACAGCCGGATCCGCATTGATTCGCAGATGCGCAGGGCGGATGTGCTGCGTATTGCCCTGATGTCGTCGGAGAACTTCGCCGCTTACACCCTGGCCCGCAGCCATCCCGGCGGTTTCGATGCCTTCATTGAGGCGATGAATAGCAAGGCGGCTGATCTGGGTATGACCGGTACCCGATTTGTTGATCCCACCGGTCTGTCAGCGGACAACGTATCGACCGCCGCCGATCTGGTGCGGCTGGTCAATGCTGCGGCCAGTCATCCCGAGATTAGGCAATACTCCACCACCGGCTATTTCCGGGGCCAGTTCCGCAACCCCCGTTACAGCCTGTCCTTTGGTAACACAAACGCCCTGGTCCACCGGGACAGCTGGGGCGTCGCCCTGAGCAAGACCGGTTACCTGTCCGAAGCCGGGCGATGCCTGGTGATGGTTTCCCGCATGGACGGCAAGGATGTGGTTACCGTGTTGCTGGATTCCCTGGGCACCCGGTCGCCCCTGGGCGATGCCGGTCGCATCAAACGCTGGCTGGATACCGGTGCGCCGGGCTCGGTGGCCGCTGCCGCCCGCCGTTATGAACAAAAAAAGAACGCGGCATACGCCGATTCCGGCCAGCAGTCAGCCAGCGTGAACTGAGCGCGGAGGAACCCAGCCATGATCCAGATCTTCACCACCGGTGGCACCATCGACAAGGTTTACTTTGACGCCAACAGCCAGTTCGAGGTGGGCCACAGCCTGCTGCCCGAGTTGCTCTCCGAATCCAACATTCACGAGGGCTACCGATTGAGGGAACTGCTGCGCAAGGACAGCCTGGAGATGGACGATGCTGACCGTCAGCAGGTGCTGGAGGCGGTGCAGGCGTGTGACTGTGAGCGGATCGTGATCACCCACGGCACCGATACCATGGCTGATACCGCGGCGGTACTGTCGTCCCTCAAGGATAAAACCATCGTATTGACGGGCGCCATGCAGCCGGCCCGGATGCGGCGAACCGATGCGGTGTTCAACATCGGTTTTGCCTGGGCGGCGGTACAGCTGCTGCCCGCGGGCGTCTACATTGCGATGAACGGTGAGGTATTCGAAGCCGGTTCGGTGCGCAAGAACCTCCAGGCCCAGCGTTTCGAACGCACCTGAGCTCAGCCCAGGCTCGCCTTCTCCTCGTCGGTCAGTGGCCGGAAATCGCCGGGCTTGAGCGCCGGATCCAGCCGTACCGGGCCAATCTGCATCCGGTGCAAGGCCTCCACATGATGGCCCACGGCAGCGATCATGCGTTTGACCTGATGGTATCGACCCTCGGAAATGGTCAGCTCGATCATCGTATCCCCGGTGACCCGCACCCGGGCCGGCCGGGTCGGTTTCGGATCGTCCCTCAGGTGGACACCTGACTCCAGTTGCCGAACCGCCTCGTCGGTAAGCGGTGCATCCAGCGTGACCTGATAGGTTTTGGGACACTCCGTGCGAGGGGAGGTCACCCTGTGGGACCACTGACCATCGGTGGTCAGCAACAGCAACCCGGTCGTATCGGCATCCAGGCGTCCGGCTATGTGCAGATCTCGCGCCAGATCCGATGGCAACAGATCCAGAGCCGTAGGGTGGTCACTGTCGGTGGTGGCGCTGACCACGCCGGCGGGCTTGTACATCATCAGGTAGCGTTCACCGGGTAGTTGCAACACCCGGCCCTCGAGGGCGATCCGGGCCTGAGGGGACAGTTTCTGGTTGGCCGAGACACCGCTTTTGCCGTCCACTGTTACCCGCCCCTGGCCGATTGCCCGCTTGGCGTCCTTGCGGGAGAGCCCGGCGCTCTGGGCGACGAACTGATCCAGTCGCATGGCCATTAACACTGTGTTCCGGGCGCCGGCGCGCTCAGGCTTGCCAGGCAGAGCACGGGCGTCTCGCCCGTGGTTCGTGCCCACAGCAGGGCCAGCGCATCGGTGTTCATCGGTGGTCTGGGCATGCGGGTGCTTGCCACCGGTTCTATCTGGCCCTGCTGCTTCCGGGCCAGGATAAAGGTAAATGGATGCGCCCCGGGCAGGCCCAGCCGGATGTCGGTGGCCAGGATCTGGTTGTCCGATTGACGGTAGGCAAGAAACCCCCGGGTGAACCATTCCAGGCGCTGGGCCTGGGGCAGGTGCGCCACCGATTCCGCCAGCTCCAGCCGGCGCGGGAACCGCTCAAGGTTCAGAGGACCACTGCCGTCCAGGAATCCGGTGACGATCTCTATGCGCTGGTCTCCTTCAATCGCGGTGGCGCGCCACAGCAGCGTGGTGAACGGCATCGGTTGAACCAGCAGGGCAGGCGCCTTCATGCCGGCCTCGGCCAGGGCCGGCTGCACCCGCTGGCTAATGACCTGTTGTGCCGCCAGGCTCCAGCCCAGGTACAGGGTCGACAGCGCCAGGCCTGTGACCAGTGCGGTTTTTGCCGGTGGTCGTGCCAGGAAGGCGATGCACCCTGCCAGTAGCGGCAGCGTGTAGAGCGGATCAATAATAAAGATGCTGCTGACCGCAATGGGCCGGCCGAACGGCCAGAACAGCTGGGTGCCGTAGGTGGTCAGCGAGTCCAGCAGCGGATGGGTGATCAGGATCAGGCCGGTCAGTGCCAGCCAACGCCTGAAGCTCAACTGCGGTTTCCAGCGCCAGAGCAGCCAGGCCAGCAGGACGGCCAGGGGTGCCAGTATGAACAGCGAGTGGCTGAAGCCCCGATGCTGGGTAAAATTGGCCACCGCGTTGCCGTAGTCGATGACCACGTCCAGATCGGGCAGGGTGCCCAGCACGGCACCGGTCAGCAGCACTGACCGGCCCAGGGTCTTGCCGGCAACCGCACCGGCCAGGGAGGCGCCAAGGGCTGCCTGGGTAACTGAATCCATAGTGGTTGGTTCCCGCCTTACACCAAGTCGCCTGGAGTCGTAGGTTGCCCTTGCGCGATCGGATCACTGGCCGGCATGCACGCCCAGTTCGGCGAGTACGGTTTCGCCTGGATAGCCGTCCGCTACCAGCCCATTGGCGGACTGGAACTGGCGGATGGCAGCCCGGGTAGCTGGCCCCATAATGCCGTCCGGTTCGCCAGCGTCGAAGCCTCGTTTCTGCAACGCCTCCTGGAGCTGGAGTATGTTGTCACGGGACAATGCCGGCGCATCCTCCGGTGGAGGGTTCTGGAGCTTGCCGGCGCCGGCGATGCGGTCGGCCAGGTGCCCGACGGCGATGGCATAGAACTCCGACCGGTTCCAGCCCATGATCACCCGGAAGTTATGGTAGGCCAGGAACGCCGGGCCTTCGTGGCCCGCCGGCACCACCAGGGACGCCTCAATGGGTTCCTGCGGCAGCGCGCGGCCAAAGGCGTCGGTAATGCCCACTTCCCGCCACTGCGCCAGCGGCAGGCGACGACCGTCCGCCAGGGCGTAATTGAAGTTCTTCGGCAGCAGCACCTCTCGGCCCCAGCGGTAATCGCCGTCCCAGTTCATGGACTCAAGAAAACGACCCGCGGACATCATGGCGTCGGGCAGGCTGTTCCAGAGGTCCCGTCTGCCGTCGCCATCGGCGTCTACTGCGTGCTGCAGGAATACCGTGGGCATGAACTGCACGTGGCCCATTGCGCCGGCCCAGGAGCCTTCCATTTTGTCCGCCGGTATGGCGCCCTCGTCGATGATACGCAGGGCGGCAATCAACTGCTGGGTGAAGAAATTGCTGCGTCGTGGGTCGCAGGCGAGGGTGGTCAGCGAGCTGGGCACCGGCATTTTGCCGAAATAGCTGCCGAAGTTGGTTTCCAGCCCCCAGAACGACACCAGGTAGGGCGCAGGCACGCCCGTTTCCCGGGTCACCCGGTCCAGCAGCTCCTGGTGTTCCTGCAGTAACTCCCGCCCTCTGGTGACGCGGGCCTCGTTCACCCGTCGGTTCAGGTAGTCGGCAAAGGTGGTGGTGAACTCCGGCTGTCGACGATCCAGCTCGATCACTCGCTCGAGGTGTTCGGCGCTTGCCATCACAGTGCTGGCGGTTTCTCGGCTGACACCGGCGGCAACCGCCTGTTCTTCAAGCCGTGCTTTACATTCGGCAAAGCCGTCGGGCGCTGGTGTCGGGTTTTCCCGGGCCAGAGCCGGCAGGGACAGCAGAGACAGAAAACCGGAAATCAGAAGGCCGCGATAAGCGCCACGGATGCGCAGAATCCTTGCAGGTGTGGTCAGCACACAGTACCTCGATCAGGGCAGTGGTGTAGTCAAAACTCCAGGCTCCATGGTAGCGCGTTTTTCCCCGGGGGAAACACCGCTTCGGGCCAGTGGGAGTGACAATTCTTTAACGCTGCGGTTCCCGGAAGCGGCTTTGTGGTCTTTTTGTAGCCGGGAGGTTTCCGGAAACCGGCTTTGTTCTATAGTTGTCGTTGAATCTCGGAAGGCTGAGTGGAAGGTCGGATTTATGGCAATGCTGAAAGCGCTGGTGGTTGACGATGCCAGCTTTGTGCGGGATCTGGTCAAGCGAACGGTGCGTCAGCGCTTCCCGGTGATTGAAACCACCGATGCCCAGAACGGGCGCCGGGCCCAGTCACTGATGTCGCGCACCGCCTTTGATCTGGTGCTGTGTGACTGGGAAATGCCGGAAATGTCCGGTCTCGAACTGCTCCAGTGGATGCGCCAGCAGCCGCAGTATCAAAAGGTGCCGTTCATCATGATCACCAGTCGGGGCGACAAGGATCATGTGATTGAAGCCGTCAAGGAAGGCGTTTCGGAATACCTCGGCAAGCCATTCAGCCCGGACGGCCTGAGCAAGAAGATCATCAAGGTCATGGGGCGCAGCCTGAAAGACGCCATGGACCGCAGTGGCAAGTCCATGGCGAGCCCTGCGGACGCCTTCATGGAGTCGGCCTCGCTGCTGACACGCAAGCCGGAACCGGCCGCGGAAGTGCCGGAGCGGGCCGATTCGCCAAAAGCCCCCTCATCGTCATCGACCGGCGGCAACCGCGCGGCCGCCCCCCGGGGCAGCATGAGTCTGGCCTCGGTGCGGTTTGCCGAGAGCACCCTCAAGTCCGTGGTCAAGGATATCAACCTGACCGAGGTACGGGTGATCGCCAAACGGGACCAGATGTTTCCCGGAATCCTGGACCAGGCGGTGGTGGACATCGAGATCGGGGAAAACCAGATGGCACGGCTCAACGGCTACGTGCATCAGCTCCAGGCGGTGGACAAACGCCAGGATACGGATTTTGTCAGTGTCACCATCCGCTTTGTGGACGAGGATCCCAAGAAACTGGAGGATCTTTCCCGGTTTATAGCCCGCTTCCGGTCCGGACGTTAATGGTCTACCTGCTCCGGTAGTCGTTCCACCAGCCGTTCCCGTGGAAAGTGACAGATAAACTCGCTGCCCTCGCCAATACGGCTGCGGATTTCCAGATTGCCATCGTGGTTCAGCAGCACGTGCTTGACAATCGCCAGACCCAGGCCGGTGCCGCCGGTGTCCTTGTGCCGGCTTGGGTCGGCCCGGTAAAAACGCTCGGTCAGCCTGGGAATGTGCACCGGGTCTATGCCGATGCCGGTGTCCTTCACTGACAGATGAGCGCCGTCGCGGTTGGTACTCCAGCGCACGATGATCTGGCCTCCCGCCGGCGTGTATTTCACCGCGTTGAAGATCAGGTTGGAGAAGGCGCTGCGCAGCTGGCTCTCGTCTCCCTTGAGCAGACGCCGGTCGCCGATATCCACGGAAATGTCATGTTTCCTGTCGCCACTCAGGGCCCGGGCATCGTGGCCAATCTGGGTCAGTAGCTGCTCGACATCGGTGAGCGTGTCGTTCACCGTCTGCTCGCCGGTTTCAATCTTCGACAGCAGGATAAGGTCCGTAATCAGGGCTTCCATTCGTGACGATTGTGCGGCCATGGTATGAATGGCCCGCCGCCACTTGGGCGGGAGTTCGTCGGCGCTGTCCACCAGGGTTTCCAGATAGCCGCTGATCACCGTGAGCGGCGTTCGCATCTCATGGGAGACATTGCCTACAAAATCGCGCCGCATCTGTTCCAGCTGGTACAGGCGGGTTACGTCCTTGGCCACAATCAAGCGGTCGTCATCGCCGAACAGGCTGATCTGGATCTGCAGGTGGATATGGGGCTTGGCCGGGGAGTGGATCTCCAGTGGCTCCCGGTAGTCCCGGGAATCGAAGTAGGTCTTGAACGCCGGCGTGCGGATCAGGTTGTGTATGTACTGACCGCGGTCGGTCCTGCGTCGGAAGCCCAGCAGGTATTCCGCGGAGCCGTTCCACCACTCCATGGCGCCTCGGGAGTCGGTCATGATCACGCCATCGCGCATGGCGTTGGTGGACTCCTGGACCCGGTTGATCTGGGCCCGCAGGCGATCCTGGGTGCGCAGGTGGCTCTGGTGCAGCTTGTGGAGGTTGTCGAAGATATCGCCCCACAGGCCGACACTCTGAGGGGCTTCATCGGTGGCGCTGGGGTTGCCCAGCCACTGGTAAAGACGCCGGGCCTGGCGCAGGGTCCACCACAGGTAGACGATGAGCCCGAAGGTGAGACCATAGAGAGGCTCACCGAAGAAAAGCCCTACCAGCAAAGAGCCGAGCAGGCCACCGATGATAAGGCGCAGGTACCGTGACCAGTTGTGCTGCATCCACTACTGCCTTGTGTCGATTCCGGGGCTGATCGCTGCCCAGCTGGCCGGAGTTGCTTACGCGGCTTTGGTCGAGAACCGGTAGCCGGTTCCCCGAACGGTCTGGATCAGGTGGTCGTATTCGTCGCCCAGGGCCTTGCGCAGCCGTCGGATATGGACGTCCACGGTCCGCTCCTCAACATAGACGTTTCCGCCCCAGACCTGATCCAGCAATTGGGACCGAGTATATACCCGTTCCTGGTGTGTCATGAAGAATTGCAGCAGGCGGTATTCCGTGGGGCCCATGGTGAGCGCGCCGTCCCGCGTGGTAACCCGATGGCCAACCGGATCCAGGGTCAGGCCCTCCACCTCGATCGGGGTGTCGACCCCCGGCGGAGTGGCGCGGCGCAGGACCGCTTTCAGCCGGGCCACCAGTTCCCGGGGGCTGAACGGCTTGGTGATGTAGTCATCGGCGCCCACCTCCAGGCCCTGGATCTTGTTGTCTTCCTCCACCTTGGCGGTGAGCATGATGATGGGGATATCGGCAGTGGCTTCCTCTTTTTTCAGGCGTCGGGCCAGTTCCACGCCGCTGGTGCCGGGCAGCATCCAGTCCAGAAGCACCAGATCCGGGTTCTTGTCGACAATCAGGGCATGGGCTTCCCGGGCATCCGCTGCCTCCAGATAGTCATAATCCGCCATTTCGAGGGCCACGGCGATCATCTCGCGGATCGGCGCCTCGTCATCGACGATCAGGACGGTTTTTCCGTTCATGGGCGTTAACCTGTGTCAGACCTTGGTTTGTTGCCGGTGTCCCGCCTGGCTATTTTCTTAAGCTACTGCTTGCCTCTGAGGGCTCTGAGCCAGGCACCAGTCTGCAGGTGTGGTGGCTCCACATCAAAGACTGGTAACGCGGTCTCAGAGCCCTCAGAGGCAAGCCCCTCGGGAGCTTCTGAAAAACCGAATAGCGTCGTTGCGCTGCTTTGATTTGGAACCACCAAATCTTCATCAGCACGCCTAGCTCTTCGGTTTTTCAGGAGCTCAGTAGCTTAAGAAAATAGCCAGGCGGGACACACCCATTACAGCGCTCAAGTGTTACAAGTATATGACAGGTTCAGCCAATGATGAGGTCAATTACGAGGCCTGCAAAAACCGCGAAACCGGCCCAATTGTTATTGAGAAACGCTTTGAAGCAGCCCTCACGCTCGCGCTCCCGGGCCAGGTACTGGTGGTAAACGAACAGGCTGGCCATGCCAACCACGCCCAGGTAGTAGAAACTGCCGAGCTCGGCCTGCTGGCCCACCATCACCAGGATCACAACAACCATGGTCTGTAGAACGCCGATGATTACCCGGTCGGCGTCGCCGAACAGGATAGCGGTGGACTTGATGCCCACCTTCAGGTCGTCGTCGCGATCAACCATGGCGTACAGGGTGTCGTAGGCCACCGTCCACAGCACGTTGGCGGTGAACAGCAGCCAGGTCAGTTGGCTCAGTTCCCCGGCCTCGGCAGCCCAGGCCATGGGAATGGCCCAGGAAAAGGCAGCCCCGAGGAACAGCTGTGGCAGGTGGGTGTAGCGCTTCATGAACGGGTAGATGAACGCCAGCAGCGCGCCGCCAAAGGAGAGATACAGGGTCAGCCGGTTGGTGAACAGCACCACCATCAGGAACGATACCAGGCAAAGGCCGGCGAACAGCGCCACTGCTTCCCAGGGTTTGACCCGGCCGGCCGTCAGCGGGCGGTCCTTGGTGCGCTTGACGTGCCGGTCCCAGTCCCGGTCGGCAAAATCGTTGATGGCACACCCGGCGGCCCGCATAAAGAACACCCCGAGCGTGAATACCAGCAGATTTCCCGGGCCAGGGCTGCCGTCACCGGCCAGCCAGAGCGCCCAGTAGGTGGGCCAGAGCAGCAGCAGGGTTCCGATCGGTCGGTCAATCCGCAGCAGGCTGGCATAGTCGGCCAGCCGGCGCTGGAGAGGTTCTGGCACAGCATCGGGCAACATGGCACGGGTCCTGTCTGGTGGTCGGCAAATGGAGTCGGTGCGGGGATTATAGCCAGTGGCCAGGGGCCGGTTAAAGCGCTGCAGTGCCAAGCAGGGCCGGCAACAGGTATTCGCCGACCAGAAGTGCGCTGTTGTGTCCGGTGAACAGGGAACGGCGGGCGAGTCGGGGCTGGTCGGGGCTTTCCGGCTGGCAGAGTCCGGTTTCCAGGGGACCTCGCTGCCAGTGTGGGCTGCTGAACAGGTAGGCACCGAGGGGCCGGTTGCCCAGATGCAGGAGTCGGCGGCCTTCACCTTCCAGGCAGTCCAGGGGGATCACCGTGCGTGCCAGTACCCAGGGCTCGCCGTCGCCGCACAGGCTCACTTCCCGGATCCAGGCATACTGGCGGTGCGGAATCGCGAGGCGAAGGGCCTCTTCTCGGGTGGGCGTGGCAAACCCTTCCTGGCGAACCTCAACTTGAAACGAGCGCGAGCACCGTTTCTGGAGGGCCCGAGTGAACGAGCCTTCAACCTGCAACCAGTGCCGGGCCGGGCCGTGTACGGCCGGTTCCCGGAGGCCTGCGGCCGTCAGCGAACGATACCAGTCCGTGGGCGGGATGTTGGGGCGGTGATTGATGTCAGAGTCCCTTGACCGCATAGATGCCGGGAGCGTTGCGCCAGTAACCCTTGTAGTCCATGCCGAAGCCGAACAGGAAACGGTCTTCCACCTCCAAACCGGTGAAGTCTGCCTTCAGATTGGGCCGGGCCTTGCGGTCGTGCTGCTTGTCCACCAGCACAGCCGTCAGGACTTCGCGGGCACCGTGGGCGCGGCAGTAATCGGCGATGGCACAGAGCGTAGTGCCTTCATCCAGAATGTCGTCGACAATCAGCACGGTGCGGCCGTTCATGTCGGCTTCCGGCTGTAGCTTCCACTCCAGGATGCCGCCGGTGGTTTCCTGCCGGTAGCGGGTGGCATGCAGATACTCTGCCTGAACCGGAAACCGCAGCCGGGTCAGCAGTTGCCCGGTCAGGATCAGCCCGCCGTTCATCACGCAAAACAACAGGGGATTGCTGTCGCTCAGGCGTTGGGTAATATCGTCGGCCAGGGTGGCAATGGCGGCGTGCACCTGTTCTTCAGTGACCAGGCAGTCTGCTTCGGCCATTACCTGGTTCATTTCGGCGACGGTATCGGTCATATCGGTCGGTCCTGTCGTAAAACCGGCGATTATACCGAAGAGGGGCGGTGGAAGGGAGGGGCGAGGCTGTCCCGAGCGTCTGTATTTGTGGCTATTGGCAGAAAAACCCGCGGCAGGCCGTCGGCACTGGCATTGGTCAATGGCGGGCCGATGGGTATGATGGCCCGAATTGAATGTTGTTCGTATCTGTTCGCGGAACAAACGACTTGCGTGCAATATTGTCGGACAATTAATATTGCCCTGATTCACAATGGGAGAGAAGGTATGAAGAAGTGGCAGTGCGTTGTATGCGGCCTGATTTATGACGAAGCTGAAGGCTGGCCCGAGGATGGCATTGAGCCGGGTACCAAATGGGAAGACGTGCCTGAAGACTGGGTGTGCCCGGACTGCGGCGTCGGCAAGGAAGACTTCGAGATGATTGAAATCGGCTGAGGCCGGCCTGGAACACCAACAGGAGTATGTGAATGACTGAACAGGCCCCGATTGTGATCGTTGGTACCGGCCTATCCGGCTACTCGCTGGCGCGTGAGATTCGCAAGCTCGACAAGGAGGTGCCGGTGCTGATGCTGACCGCCGACGATGGCGTCAGCTATTCCAAGCCGATGCTGTCCACCGGCTTTACCAAGGGCAAGGACGCTGAAGGCCTGGCCCAGGGCAGCACCGAGGCCATGGCCGAACAGCTCAACCTGGAGATCCGCACCTTTGCCACAGTGACCGGTATTGATACCGACGCCCACGAGCTGCACCTGGGTGACGAGAGTGTGCGCTACAGCAAGTTGGTTCTGGCCTGGGGCGCGGATGTGATCCGCCTTGATCTGGCCGGTGATGGCCAGGAGCATGTGTTCTCGATCAACGATCTGATGGACTATCGCGCTTTCCGCAATGCCCTTGGCCAGGGGCGGCGCATTGCCATCATGGGCGCTGGCCTGATTGGCTGTGAGTTTGCCAACGATCTGCGCAACGGCGACTATGAGGTGGAGGTGATTGCGCCCTCTGAGGTGGTGATGCCGGGCCTGTTGCCGGAGGTGGCAGCGAACGCCGTCCAGCAGGAGCTTGAAACCCTTGGTGTCCGGTTCCATCTGGGCACGGTGGTGGACCGGATCGACCGCAAGGACGACGGGGTCAGCCTCACCCTTGCCAACGGCGAGGTGATCGAAGCCGACCTGGTGTTGTCTGCCGTAGGCCTGCGCCCCCGCACCGAACTGGCCAACGCCGCCGGCCTGGCCACGGAGCGGGGCATTGTAGTGAATCGGGCCCTGGAGACATCCGCGCCGGATGTCTATGCACTCGGAGACTGCGCCGAGGTGGATGGCCATGTGCTGCTGTATGTGCTGCCGTTGATGGCCTGCGCCCGCGCGCTGGCGAAAACCCTCACCGGCGAGCGCACCGAGGTCAGCTACGGCACCATGCCGGTAATGATCAAGACGCCCTGCTGTCCGACCGCGGTATGTCCGCCGCCTTCCGGGGCCGAGGGCGACTGGGAGGTGGAGCAGGACGGCACCCACGTAAAGGCCCTGTTCAAGGCGCCGGACGGCGCCACCCTGGGTTTTGCGGTCACTGGCCGCTTTGCGGTCGAGAAACAGACCCTGTCCCGGGAAGTCCCGCCCATCCACGGCTGACCTGACCCCTGATGCCCGCCGGTGGCAGGGTTCGCTGGCGGGCGCCCCATTCGATCTTTGCGATTGCCAATTTGCCGCGCTTGCGGTAGAAACTCTGTCGTGTGCTAACTAAATCACAGGAGCAGGCATGCTTGAAGTAACCAAGAAGCTGGTGGAATTGCTGGACCTGGTGCCTATTGGTGATGATCATTTCCAGGGTGACAGCGAGGATCTGGGCTTTCCCAATGTCTTTGGCGGGCAGGTGCTCGGCCAGGCGTTGATGGCCGCCAGCCGCACCGTGCAGGGTCGCCTTTGCCACTCCCTGCACGCTTACTTCCTGCGCCCGGGCAACCACAGCATGCCAATCGACTACGAGGTCCAGCGGGTTCGTGACGGCGGCAGTTTTTCCGTGCGTCGAGTGATTGCCCGACAGGATGGCAAGGAGATACTGACCGGGTCCATGTCGTTCCAGGTTGAAGAGGCCGGCTTCGAACATCAGCTAAGCATGCCCTCGGCACCGGCGCCGGACACCCTGCGTTCCGAGGAGGAGTGGGGGCATATCCTGTCAGACACCCTGGGTGACAAGGTGCCCGAGCGCATGCGCGCGAACCTGAAGCGGGAGCGGCCGATCGAGATTCGTCCGGTGGATCCGGTCAATCCGCTCAAGCCGGAAAAGCGCCCACCCCACAAGCAGAGCTGGTTCCGGGCCCAGGGGCCTCTGCCGGACGACCCGGTGCTGCACCGGTGTTTGTTGACTTATGCCTCGGACTTCCAGTTCCTCGGTACGTCGCTAAATCCCCACGGCGTCACCTTCATGAGCAAGAATCTCCAGGTGGCCAGCCTGGACCATGCCATCTGGTTCCATCGGGATTTCCGGATGGACGAGTGGCTGCTGTACGACAAGGACAGCCCGAGTGCTTCCGGAGGCCGGGGTTTCAACCGGGGAAACTTCTTCAATCAGGATGGCGTGCTGGTGGCCTCGACCACCCAGGAGGCGCTGATTCGTCAGCGCTGATAGTCGTCTGGGCCGATTACCCGAGTTTGCGCTGGGCCTGCTGGTCGCTGTTGGCCAGCCACTCCAGCAGCTCATCAAAGGGCAGCGGCGGGGTCAGCAGATAACCCTGGATCATGTCGCAGCCCATGTCCCTCAGCAGATCGGCGGTTGCCTGATCTTCCACACCCTCGGCCACCACGTGGTAGCCCAGGCTCTGGCACATGTCGATGGTGGTCTGCACAATCACCCGGTCCTCGGCCTCGGTGGCGAGGTCGGTCACCAAGGACCGGTCGATTTTCACCTCGCTGGCTGGCAGCTGCTTGATGTAAGACAGTGACGAGTAGCCGGAGCCGAAATCATCGATGGACACTGGAATGCCGGTGGTGTTCAGCGAATTGAGCGTTTTCAGTGAGTTTTCCGGGTCCTGCATCATGGAGGTTTCGGTCACTTCGAAGATGATACTTCCCCGGTGGCTGTAGTGGCTGTTCATGAGCCGCTGGACAAAAATGGGGAAGTCCGGCTCCCGAAGGTTGTTCGGCGAAATGTTGATCGATATGTTCAGCGGCCAGCCATGCTCCAGCAACCGGGAACGCAGAGCCAGGGACTGCTCCAGCACCCAGCGTGTCAGCGGCTTGATCAGTCCGGTCTGCTCGGCCAGCTGGATGATCTCATCGGGCCGGATCGGCGTGGCCCGTCCCGGCCACCGGATCAGCACTTCCACGCCCACAATCCGGTCGGTTTTCAGACTCTGCTTGGGTTGCATGAACAGAGCCAGGTCATCGTTGTTGAGGGCCTCCCGGAGCTCTGACACCAGGGTCAGCCGGTCTGCGCTGTAGGAATCCCTGGTGGGCTTGTAATAGGCGATTCCCCGCTCCCTTGCCGACTCCGAGCCCTCGGCAATGACCGCTCGCCGGATCAGGGTATTGGCGTCAGTGCCATGCTCCGGAAAGATGGCCACCCCCAGCCTGGGGTCCAGAGGGATCTGCATGCCGAGATAATCAATCGGGTAGCGAATGCCCTCCAGACACTTGAGTATGGCCCTCGGGGCAGCGCCGGTAATGTCCGCATCTGCAATGAAAGCGAAGGTCTGCGGGTCCAGGGATGCCATGAAGAAATTGCGGGCATCGCTTTGCTCCACTGGCAGCGCGCCGGGCAGTTCCCGGGCCACGGCGTTGTAGTGCTTGCTGGCCAGTTCAAGGATGCGGTCGCTGTTGCGATGACCCAGGGTCTTGGTGACCGACTGCAGGTTATTGAGGTGGATGATGGCAATGGCGTAGCGCCGTTCCGGGCTGCGCATCATCAGGTCGTTCAGCATCATTTCGTAGCTGCTGCGATTGGGCAGCCCGGTCAGCGGATTGTGCAGGGCATGATCCATCAGTTTCAGCTCCGCCGAGCGCCTGGCCGCCATGGCATTGAGCTCGGCCTCCCTGGCTTCGACCTTGTCCTGACGCTCCTGGTAGAGGCGCGCGGCCAGGGCGAGCGTGAGCAGTATGGCCTCCAGCGCCGAACCTATCTGCATGCCGTAGCTGGTAATGAAGTTGTTGGGTAACAGCCCGTATTTGTTGGCTGCGGTAATGGCACTGCCCAGGGTCAGCGCGGCCCAGGCAATCGTGTAGTAGCCGGCCTGGGGATTGCCTTTCCACCACTGCAGCGGCCCCAGCACTGTTAAAAGCAGGGTGCTGGGAATCGCCAGGGCGACGGTCAGGCGGCTGCCGGTACTGTAGTCCAGGAAAAACGTCATCAGTGCCACGGACGCGTTCAGTGTGATGGCAAGCATCACCAGCCGGTTGAGCAGTGGCCCGGTCCGGGGCAGCTTGAGGAAAGACCGGGAGAACAACAGGGTGAAGAGCACCGCCAGGGGCACCGACAGCAACATGATCTGGTTCTGCAGGGCGGGGCTGGTGGGCCACAGGAACTGGAAGGCGGTGCCATTGAGGCTGCTCACCAACACAAGATAGCCCAGGGTGGACAGTACGTAGAGCAGGTATACCGGCTCCCTCAGGGCGGAAAAGATGAACAGGTTGAAGAAGATTACTGTGATCAGGATGCCGTAGTACACCGCATGCATCTGGTCTTCGGCATTGGTGTGCTCGAAGAACGCCTGGTCGTTCCAGAGCTGCACCGGAATCTGCATGGCGCCCTCGGTCTCAACCCTGAGCAGGATCTGGTAGTCGCTGGCGATGCTCTGCTCGAAGGGAAACAGGAAGTGCCGATGACGGATGGGCCGCTCGGCAAAGGGCTGGAAATCACCGGTTTCGACACGCTTGGCAACCCGGCCGTTTTCTATCAGGAAGAATGAAATGTGGTCGAGCTGGGAGTAACGGACTTCCAGCAGGTTGATGGTTGCCGGCTGGCTGACTGGAAAACGCAGCCAGATGGTGTCGTTGATGTAGCCGAAGTTCGGGCTTGCATCTGCGAGTGACTGCCAGCGGTCGGACGACAGCGCTTCGTCGACGGTCAGGTTGGTATCCGGGGCAATGCGCAGGTACTCGATGGGCGGTACATAAGAGGTTTCCGCCCCTTGGACGGGGACAGCCAGAACCACCAGCAGCGAGAGCGCTGTGAAAAACCGGAGCCAGTTGTTGGGTGCCACGTTAAACCGTTTTGTTGTCGTTGTTGACCCGAGTATGGCGTGTCGCCGTTAACGGCTCAAGTCATCCAGGGGCCAACACTGGTAACTTTTCCCGGCAGATCTGTGCAAAGCGGTTCACACCTGTTCGAGCCAGGCCCTGACCCAGGGCAGAGCTTCGATTTCCGGCTCCAGTGTCTCCAGGGCGTCGATGCGCAGGGTCTCCCCGACCTTTCGGGCGGCGGTTTCGTAGAGGGCCTCTTCCATCAGGTCGCCGGCGCCGCAGAAGGTATCCCCGTAAGAGCTGTCGCCGAGCACGATCACACCGAAGGGCCGCCCGGGCTGTTGCGGCAGCTGTTCACGCAGGGCCAGGTAGAAGGGCAGCAGGTTGGCGGGAAGCTCGCCCTGGCCGGTAGTGGATGTGCACACCAGAAGCGCATCCTCGTTGCCGGTGATGTCTTCCAGTTCCGGGTTTTCCAGAACCGTGACCTGGTGTCCCTCGGGTTCCAGCGATTTCTTGATTTCCCTGGCGGTCAGGAGTGCGCCACCGTAGACGCTTCCCACCAGTATCCGGATCTGTGCCATGGGTCTCCCGCAATCTGAAAAAAATGTCGTTGATGCCCGGGTGCCGGGCCCGGAGGTGATCATAGCGATCAGGGCGGGTGCCCTCAAGGCGTGGGGGATGCCCCCTCTTCTTCCTGCGTGCGCACCCGGGGCGCTATCCGGTTCCGGCCGGCTTCCTTGGCGGCATAGAGGTTCAGATCGGCCTGTTTGAGCAGATCATCGAGTGAGCCGGCTTTGGCGATGGAGCAGACACCGGCGCTGATGGTCACCGGCAGCGCCTGTTCCCCGAACCTGAAGGGGTGCCGCGCCACTTCCGAGCGTAACCGTTCGGCCAGGGTCAGGGCCTGCAGCAAGGACGTGTCGGGCAGCAGTATCAGGAACTCCTCACCACCCCAGCGACCGGCCACATCGGTCTGGCGGATCACGGTCTGCATCAGGGCTGAAAACTCCCGAAGCACCTGATCGCCGGCGTCGTGCCCGTACCGATCGTTGATTTTCTTGAACAGGTCAAGATCGATCAGGGCAATGGAAAAGTGATGGCCGGACCGCTGATAGCGGGAGAACTCTCCAGACAGGCGGTTGTGCATGTCCCGACGGTTGGCCAGTCCGGTCAGTTCGTCGGTACGGGCTGCCCGTTCGTGGCTTTCAGCGAGGGTCAAAAGTTCATGGCGTGCCTTCAGGCGGCTGGCTTCCAGCACGAAGCAGAAAATCGACTCGAAGGTAAGAGTGGAGAAGAACCGGATCTTGAAATCAGTGCTGTATTCGGCGGACACCATGGGCAGCCCCGGGAACTGGAACACTACCACCGCCACCAGGTAGCAGAACAGAAGCACGGCCGTGCCGGTTTTCAGATCGGTCAGGTAGAAAAGCAGCGGTGGGAACACATAGAACCACAGCGGACCGGTGTTGCTCTCGCCACCCGACGCCATGAGATAGGTAAACAGCAGGCCCACCACGACAATGAGGCCGGCTTTCCGGCGTACCCGGTTGCCGGTGCGGGCGAAGGCCAGCATGTTGATTGCGATCAGCCCGATAAAGAACCACAGCACCCAGGCGTGGGTGGTGTGCTCGGCAAACCAGGCTTTGGCACCGATGCCGGCCAGCAGCACGATGGCGGTGGCTGACAGCCAGGTCAGCAGGCGTGATACCTGGGCGTCTTCCCGCTCGCTCGCGCTGAGCGGCTCGGGGGCGGTTGGTTGTGACATGGCAGCCTGTGGCCTGTTGTTCTTGTGGTTATGGAGTCTTTGCGCCGCGATTATGAGCCAAGTTAATGCAATTTTGCAGTGGCGTCTGTGATTTGTTTACCTTGTTCGCAATATGACCGTTTTATTTCATTTTCATGTCAAAGATTTTATAGTTGCCGCGCGGCAGAGGCTGCGTTCGTCTAACCATCTTCAAAACGAGACCTGATCTGTTATGGCCCGTTCGAGCGGACTCCTGGATACCCTACTTACCAGCCCTTCCACGGAACGATACAGGGTCGGCATCAGCCTGCTTTTCCTACTGGGAATCTGGCTGACTGTCGGAACATTCAGCCAGGGAATGCCCAACGCCATGCTGCTGATGGCGGCAGCGGTCATTGGTGGTTACATGGCCATCAACATCGGGGCCAACGACGTCGCCAACAACGTTGGACCGGCCGTAGGGTCGGGCGCGTTGTCGCTGGGTGCTGCGGTCATCCTGGCTGCGATCTTTGAAGCCGGAGGCGCCCTGATCGCCGGCGGTGATGTGGTCTCCACCATCAAGGGCGGCATTATTGATCCGTCCAGCCTCGGTGACAGTCGGTCGTTCGTGTGGCTGATGACCGCAGCCCTCCTGGCCGGCGCCCTATGGCTGAACCTGGCAACCTGGATGGGCGCGCCAGTATCAACAACCCACTCTATCGTGGGTGGTGTGCTGGGCGCTGGCATCGCGGCCGGAGGTTGGGGAATTGCCGACTGGGCGGTGATGGGCAAGATTGCCGCCAGTTGGGTGATCTCCCCTGTTCTTGGTGGTGCCCTTGCAGCCTTGTTCCTGTTTCTGATCAAAAAATCGGTGCTGTACCGGAAAGACGTGATACCGGCGGCCCGTACCTTTGTGCCCTGGCTTGTGGCCATTATGGCCTGGGCCTTCGGCACCTACCTGATGGTGAAGGGTGTCAAGAAGGTAGTGAAGGTCGATTTCATGGAAGCCACCCTGATTGGTCTTGCTGCCGCCGCCCTGGTTTTCTTCGCCATGCGCACCCTGGTGGGCCGGAAGGCCGCCACCATGGAAAACAGCTCAGCGGGTGTGAACAGCCTGTTCACCTGGCCCCTCATTTTTGCCGCGGCCCTGCTCAGCTTCGCTCACGGTGCCAACGACGTGGCTAATGCCATTGGTCCGTTGGCGGCAATCAACGACGCACTGGCGGCGGACTCGGTGGTGACTTCTGCAAGCATCCCGCTCTGGGTCATGATGGTGGGCGCCCTGGGTATTGCGGTGGGGCTGATGTTGTTCGGCCCTCGCCTGATCAAGACCGTGGGCAGTGAAATCACCGAGCTCGACAAGACACGGGCGTTCTGCATCGCCCTGTCGGCGGCCCTGACTGTGATTCTCGCGTCTCAGTTGGGTCTGCCGGTAAGTTCCACCCACATTGCCATCGGTGGCGTGTTTGGCGTCGGTTTCCTGCGGGAGTACCTGAAATCCAACTACGCGACGCAGCTGCACAAGATCATGGAACACCACGATCCTGCTGAGCAGGAGCGTCTGAAACCGTTCCTCGATGACTTCCGAAATGCCTCTGTGGAGCAGATGGAGAAACTGCTCAAGCAGGCCAAGAAGAAAAAGCAGGTGCCCCTGGCAAAATCCGAGCGCAAGCGCCTGAAAAAGATCTACCGGGAGGAGATGGTCAAGCGTTCCCACCTGGTGCGCATCGCCGCTGCCTGGATCATTACTGTACCGGCCTCGGCCATGATGGCAGCGATCCTGTTCTATACGCTTCGCGGCATGATGATCTGACGGGACTGGTTGTAAAAACCGAGTTTGGTCATACTATTCTTCAGGGGGTGATTCACCCCTTGAGCCTATTTGTCCGTGGAGCGAAGTATGAGTTCTTCCGTTGAGAGCCGTCAGGCCAAAATGATTGACGAGCTGAGGACCTTCATCAAGAAGGTGCTGAGCGATCCCACCATTGCCGTAAAATCCATGGAGATCGCCCGCAAGCATCGCGGACAGCCGAACGCCGAGGAGTTGATTGCCCGGGAGATCAGTGCCAGCACCAATATCCGGATTCCCGAGAACTGGAGCGAGGCAGACAAGATGTTCCTGGAGATCATCCACGACGTGCTGGATGATGAAGAGGCGCTTTACTGAGGCCTTGACTCGGGGCTTTGGAGAAGCGAGCCGACCAGGCTTATTGGATCTTGCCTAATCAGGCTTGCCTCGCGTTCGGCTCCCGCTGCTTCAGAACGGCATCCGCCATCTGATGCAGGATGCTCATCTCATCTTCGATACCCTCATCCCGTGACAACTCTCTCTGCTCCGCCAGAATGTCTGCCAGGATCTCTTTGGTCGTCAACGGGTTGGCCAGGACCACCCGGAACACGATGCACGGGAAGTTGAAGTAACGGGCCGGCTCCAGGCGGGTCCGGGAGACGAACGCCTTGCCCCGTTCCCGCTGGGTTTTCTGGATGAACTTGGTGATGCGGTTCAGGCAGGTGTTGAGCTTTTCTGCCTGCAACGGGTCCGCCACCACCAGCGCCTGCTGGACGTCTTCCGGGCAGTAACGGTAGGTGAGGATGTTCAGTTCCGGTTTGGTCACCAGTTCGAAATCCGGCTCGGCGTCGATCATCTCGGCGAAGGTTTTCGCTTTCTCGATACCCTGGTCGATCAGGATCTCATAGCCCTCCCGGGCGAGGATCTTCAGACCGGAATGGATCAACATGGACATGCCCGGGCGGGAGCCTTCGAGTGTGGTGCTGCCCAGGTCCCGTGAGCCCTTCCGGATGATGTACTGGGCGTGGTGTTCTACGGCGCTGGCCAGGCTCGGGTCGCGGAACACCACCAGGCCAACGCCCATGGGTACGTACAGCTGTTTGTGGGCGTCGAAAGTGACCGAGTCGGCCTTTTCAATGCCCCGAAGCAGGTGTTTGTAGGTGCGGGAGAAAAGGGTCGGTCCGCCCCAGGCGGCGTCCACGTGGAAGTGGGCGCCGAATTCCCGGGCAATGTCGGCCATGGCGTCCAGCGGGTCGACGTTGCCGGTTTCCGTGGTGCCGGCGACGCCACAGATGGCCATCACCTTGATCTTCTGGCGCTGCAGCTCCAGGCATTTGTCCCGCAGGGCATCGGTCTGGATGCGGTTTTCCTCGTCGGTGTCCACCGGTATCAGGGCTTCCCGACCCAGGCCGAGCACGTCGGCGGCCTTGCGCAGGGAGTAATGGCCGCGGCGGGAGACGACGATGGCGGCGCCTTCGTAGCCATAGTATTTCAGGGCCCGGAACAGGCCTTCCTGATGCAAACCACGGAAGCTGCCCTCGGCGGGGAAGGCCCGGTTGCGGGCCACCCAAAGGGCGGTAAGGTTAGCCACGGTGCCGCCAGAGCACATGGCGCCCAGGGCGTGCCGGGGGTCATGCATCCATTTGCGGTAGAAGGCGCCGTCCTCCTGGTACACCAGGCGGTGAATCATGCCCAGCACCTGGCGCTCCATGGGCGTAAACGCCTTGGAGGTTTCGGTCTTCACCAGGTTCTGGTTGAGAGCAATCATGATCTTCGACAGCGGCAGCATGAAGTAGGGCAGCGCCGAAGTCATGTGTCCGATGAAGGCCGGAGAAGCGGTATGAACGGAGTTGGCCACCAGTTTGTCGAGCAGGAACTGGGCCTGTTCGGAGACAAACACCGGCTTCTCGGGAATGTTGTAGTCGGAGAAGTCTTTCTCAACGTCCGACAGATCCCGTTCCACCGCAACAATGTGCTCCTGCAGGAAGCCTGCAAGGTTGCGGGAGATGTTCTGGTCGATCCGGCTCAACGTGGATTCCGGCGCCTCGGGCACCGTGAACACGCGATACATCGCCTCTACCGAGGCCTGGGCCGACTTTTTCTTTCCGGTCATAGGCGCCACACACTTTCAGTGGTCATCCGAAGGGCCGGTTCCGGATGCCCTGCGGATACGGCCGGTACGGTTGTCCGGCATTGGTTTCTGGTCGCCTGCCAGGAGCAGGTGCACTGGCATCCCTGAGGGGGCGTAGTATACGGCGTGGCGACAGGTTACGCCACACGGCCTACCCCGGCTGGCGAAGCTCGTTTTTGCTCAGAGAATTTCCCGATGTATGTCCAGTATGGCAGCATCCACTCGTTCTGCGATGGCTTTTTCCACCTGGTCGAGGCGCTGGGTGATCTGCTGTGAGGAGGTGCCCAGGGCGGCGATGGTCCAGGTTGCGCAGTCCAGAGCCTCCTGGTCGGCGGTTTCCGCCACTGCCAGGTCTGGTTCTTTGCCCCAGACAGCTTTGAGGGCGGTGAACACTTTGCGTTTGGCTTTGAGGTCGTCGCAGCCGTAGAGCTGGAAGTGTAGGGTGAGCACGCCCACATGGGGGGTGATCACGGGCTGCTGGGGCGCTTGGCCTTCTTTGAGGAGTTTTCTGAGTGCTTCGGACATATGCTTGGGCGCAGGAACCGGCGGGGAATCCCTTTCCAAAACACGCCGTGAATACGTCCGTGTAGGCTCTGCTCCGCCATCCATGGCTCCGCAAGGTTTTGGAAAGGGATTCCCCGCCGGTTCTCGATCTCTCAGTTGGATTCTGTCGTTTCTAGCCTACTACAGGCGTCGCCCGTTTGATAATGGCCGCCGGGTTGGTGCCCGAGGGCAGGTTGCCGTAGTTCATGCCACCATTGGACTGCAGGCGGGAGGCGCAGAAGGCGTCGGCCACGGCGGCGTCGGAATGGCGCAGCAGTAGCGAGGCCTGCAGGGCCAGGGCCATGCGGTCGACCAGGTTGCGGGCCCGGTACTGGAAATCGCTGATGTCGGCGAAATCGTGCTGCAGTTGGGCCAGGAACTGGTCGAAGCGTCGATCCGTGCCCCGGGCTTCGGCGGCTTCCTTGAAGAAGGCGTCGAGCGTTTCCGGCTCCTTTTGCAGGGCACGCAGGGTGTCCAGGCATTGGACGTTACCGCTGCCCTCCCAGATCGCGTTCACCGGCGATTCCCGGAACAGCCGGGGCATGATGCAGTCTTCCATCACGCCGCTGCCGCCAATGCACTCCATGGCCTCGTAGGCGTGGTTCGGAGTGCGCTTGCAGATCCAGTATTTGCCGACCGGTGTGGCCAGGCGAGCGAGCAGGCGTTCGTGCTCTTTGTCCTGATTGTCCAGGGCGCGGGCGATGCGCAATGTGTAGGCCAGCGCCGCTTCGCTTTCCAGGGCCAGGTCGGCCAGTACGTTCTGCATCAGGGGCTGCTCGCTCAGGCGGGCGCCGAAGGCGCTGCGGTGGCGGCAGTGGTGGCTGGCCTGGGCCACGGCCTGGCGCATGCCAGCGGAGCTGCCGATCATGCAGTCGAATCGGGTCATGGCCACCATTTCGATGATGGTGGGTACGCCGCGGCCTTCCTCGCCCACCATCCATGCCAGAGCACCGCGCAGCTCCGCCTCGCTGGAGGCGTTGGCGACGTTGCCCATCTTGTTCTTCAGACGCTGGATCTGCCAGGGGTTCTTGCTGCCGTCCGGACGCCAGCGGGGCATCAGGAAGCAGGACAGGCCACCCGGCGCCTGGGCCAGTACCAGGAAGGCGTCGCACATGGGCGCGGAGACAAACCATTTGTGGCCCACCAGCTCATAGGCCTGGCCCGGGCCCTGGGCGCCCACCGGGTAGGCCCGGGTGCTGTTGGCACGTACGTCGCTGCCGCCCTGCTTCTCGGTCATCGCCATGCCAATGGTCACCGAGCTTTTCTGGCTGTCCGGCAGGTTGCGAGGGTCGTAGCTGTTGGCCAGGATCCGGGCTTCCCAGTCGGCTGCCAGTTCGGGCTGCTTGCGGATGGACGGGATGGCGGCAAAGGTCATGGTCACCGGGCAGCAATGGGCTGCCTCCACCTGGGAGTGCATGTAATACTTGGCTGCGCGGGCAACGTGGGCACCCTGGCCTGGATGGGTCCAGGGGCTGCTGTGCAGGCCGTTTTCCATGGCGATTCGCATCAGCTCGTGATACGCGGGGTGGAAGTCTACCTCGTCGATCCGGTGCCCGAAACGGTCGTGGGTGTTGAAGACGGGTTTGCTGGCGTTGGCGCGGAAGCCAAGGTCGATGGTCTGTGCGGCACCGGCCAGGTCACCGAACGCTTTCAGATCCGCCGTAGCGCTGCCGGCGCCTTCCCGCAGGGTAGCCTCCTGCAGCGCAACGTCCTGCTCGAACAGGTTGTAATTCTCCAGCGCCGGCGGCTGGTTGAGTACTTCGTGTGTGGTGGCCAGGTAGCGATCGTCGGTCTCGCTGGCTGTCCCTGCTGTTCGGGGTTGATGTGCGTTCATGGCTACCTCCTGGTGCCAGTCAACCCCTGCATGCAAAAGCGGATGATGGAATTGACCAGCAGATCGTTGTTGTCGTCTTTCGGGCGCGCCGACTGATGGGCCTGTGTCGGAGACAGCGGGCCAACCAGGCTTTCTGCAATGGCGCCCACCAGGCAGGTACTGCTCTGGCGTGCGTCCTGATCCGGAATACAGCCTTCTTCGATGCCCTCCCGGATTGCCTTCTCGAACAGGTTGGCGTAAGCCTTGCGGTAGGCCAGTCGCTCCTCTTCCACTTTCGGATCCACCGGTTCGGCGATCAGCGACCAGGCCATCATCGGGCCCTTGAGTGCCCGTTCGGCAAACTGCCGCAGGGCCCGCTCCAGTCGCTCGCTGGCATTGCCAGTGGTGGCGAGCGCCTCGGCAACCTTGTCCACCTCCCGTTGGGTGGCGAGCCGGAAAATCTCGGCAAACAGGTCTTCTCTGGACTCGAAATGCCGGTAGATGGTTCCGGTCGCGACACCGGCAAGGCCCGCAATCCGGGTAACCCGTGCGCTCCGGAACCCGCCTTCGGCAACGCATTGGTAGGTGCAGTCCACAATCCGCTTGCGCGCCTGCGCCTTGCGCTGGCGCATTTTCTCGGTCTCGCGATAGGCCATGCCGGCTCCTATAAGCAGTGAATCATTATTCATTCTTTGTGTCAATTCGATCAGGCTTTGACGATTATAGAATTCGGTGAGGAAATTCAAGTATTTATTGTAAGTTACAAAAATTTACAAAAAAGGCGTTGCCATTAAATAGCGTCGACAGAAAAAGCGGATTATAAAGACGCCAAGATGTGGTCGCCGATGGCGTCCCGTCGATACGGAGTGGGCTTCCCCGCGGGGGTGCAGCACTCGGCCCTCTGTTTTCGTTGATGGAGAAAAGACCATGAGTGAATTCGACGAAAGCAACCTGGAGCAGTCCGGAAGCTGGACCAGCGACAACGACGACAACCATTCCATAGCCGGTCGCGCCCGGGTGCGCGCTCAGCTGCAGGCCGACATTGAGGCATTCCTGAGCCAGGGCGGCAAAATTCAGGAAGTGGATACCTCTTTCCGTTCTGATACGCCGCGCAAGGTGGAAGTGGGTTTTAATAACCGCTCCCTCTGAGCGCTCGCAGGACCGACCGGGGCTCGGTGCCCCGGTCTGTTTTTGATGCCGGTCTCGGTATCGTTTGCCCCCTTGCTTTATCCTCCTGCATTATTTCGTTTGCCTTGCCACCCATACCGCAAGGTGCAATCCATTCCTGGCTCGGGAATCGAAAAGTGGCCATGAAAACCCTGACCCGGCTGACCGTCGGCCTGCTGGTGATCAGTGCGGGTGTTGCATTGTTCGGCCTGCTGCTGACGCCCGAAGACACGGTGCCAGACCAGATTGCAGGAAACTCTGAGCCACTGGTCCAGGCGCCAGCGCTACCGCCACCGGCGGTGTCGCCAGGCCGTCTCAAGGAGCCATCCGCCCTGGTCAGTGACGGTGTGGCTCTCCGGGTGCCGGAGACCCTGCCCGCGTCCCTCCGGGGCACCGCGGTGCCTGATGGCTGGGCGCGGACAGATCGCCTGGGCAATCTCATCCCGACCGCCGAGCTGAGGGCGTTGTTCGAGTACTTCCTGTCGGCGCTGGGCGAGGAGACGCTGCCACAGCTGGTGGCGCGCATTGAGTCGGCACTCGACTCCCTGCCAGAGCCCGCCCGATCCCAGGCCCGATCGGTTCTGGGTGCCTATCTCGATTACAAACTGGCGGTCTCTGAGCTTGAGCAATCCTATGGCAGCGCCGCTGCCAATGACATCGGCGAAATGCAGCGCCGGATGACCGAGGTTCACGGGTTGCGCCGGACCTGGCTGGATGCAGATACTGTCGACGCCTTTTTTGCCGATGAGGAAGCCAACGACCGGTTCCAGCTTGAGCTGCGACGGATTGCGCGCAACGACACCCTCTCGTCCGCTGAGCGGAGTGAAGCGCAGCGCGAGGCCGAACGTCTGTTGCCTGAGCACCTGCGCGAAGCCCGTGAGCAGACCCGGCGTTTCTCCGACTACGAGCAGGCTCGACAGGCACTGGCTGATGATCCAAAGGCACTGCAGGCCTGGCGCGAACAGGCCTTTGGCGCAGAGGCTGCCGACCGGCTTGCCCGGGTAGAACAGGAGCAGAATGCCTGGGACAGGCGCTGGCAGGCCTACGCCACGGAGCGGGACCGGTTGCTCGCGTCGGGACTGGCCGAACCGGAACTGGCGGATGCACTTGAACGACTGCGTGGTCGTCATTTCAACGAAGCGGAACAGGTTCGGGCCGAGGCCCTGGATTCCATCCGGTAATTATCCGGTCATGATCACCGGTTAACCTGTTCCGGGAGTCTGCAACCGGCCCCCGTGGCCGTGTATGATGGGGGCTCGGGCGTCACTGTGGCGCCGTCACTTTCCATCAGAGTCTCTGTCCAGCCATTGAGGAGGTTGTTCGTGCCCAATCCGATACCCCGAGCGTTCCCGGCGACCCGTCTGCGCCGTAACCGGGCCAGTGAGTTTTCCCGGCGGCTGGTGCGCGAGAACCAGCTTACGGCGGATAATCTCATCTACCCGGTCTTCGTGCTGGAAGGGGAAAACCAGCGAGAGCCGGTGCCGTCCATGCCGGGGGTAGAGCGGTTGAGTATTGACCTTCTGGTGGAGCAGGCTGCCGAGCTGGTGGCACTCGGCATTCCCGCGATTGCCCTGTTCCCGGTGGTGCCGGCGGAGCAGAAGAATCTCTCAGGTTCGGGCGCCTGGGATGCCGACGGGCTGGCCCAGCGCGCAGTGCGTGCCCTGAAACAACAGTTCCCGGAGCTCGGCGTGATTACCGACGTCGCCCTGGATCCTTTCACGACCCACGGCCAGGACGGCATCATCGACAACGAGGGCTACGTGCTCAACGACGTTACCGTCGAGGCCCTGGTGAACCAGGCCCTGTCCCACGCGGACGCCGGTGCCGACGTGGTGGCGCCGTCGGACATGATGGATGGTCGGGTTGCCGCCATCCGGGAGGCGCTGGAAGGTGCTGGCCATGTGAATACCCGTATTCTGGCCTATTCTGCCAAGTATGCCTCCGCCTACTACGGACCCTTCCGCGATGCCGTGGGCTCCGCCGCTAACCTGGGCAAGGGCAACAAGGCCACGTATCAGATGGACCCGGCCAACGGTGACGAGGCCCTGCACGAGGTGGCCATGGATCTGGCGGAAGGCGCCGACATGGTGATGATCAAGCCGGGCATGCCGTACCTGGACATAGTGCGCCGGGTGAAGACCGAATTGCAGGTGCCAACCTTTGTCTATCAGGTCAGCGGCGAGTACGCCATGCACATGGCTGCGGCCGAAAATGGCTGGCTGGACGGCGATGCGGTGATGATGGAGAGTCTGATGGCCATGCGCCGGGCCGGTGCCGACGGCATCCTGACCTATTTTGCCGTGCGTGCGGCCCGTCTGCTGCGGGATCGTCGGGGCGGGTAGCGAAATGTATGTATCGCCACTGAAGGCGATCTGACTGGAATCGAGGAATCATGACGACGGAAACGGCGAAGCAACAGGTGGCAACGGAGGAGCGCAGTGTCCCGGCGCCGGTGGACGTGCCCCCGGTGGGCGAGGAGATCAATCTCGATGCCCCGGAAAACTACTTCAACCGGGAGCTGAGCCAGCTCCAGTTCAATTACCGGGTGCTCAAGCAGGCCCTGGATACCACCCATCCGTTGATCAATCGCCTGATCTACTGCTGTATTTTCAGCAGCAACATGGACGAGTTCTTCGAAATACGGGTCGCCGGCCTGCGTCAGCAGATGAAGTACGGCCGGGAAACGGTGGGCGCCGACGGCATGATGCCGGAGCAGGCGCTGTCGGAAATCAGCCGGGTGGCCCACGAATACATCCGCGAACAGTACGACATCCTGAACAACGTGCTGATTCCGGAAATGGAACAGCAGAATATCCACTTCGTGCGCCGCCGGGAGTGGACGCCCGCGCAGGCCGAGTGGGTGCGGACCTATTTCGAGGAAGAGATCCTGCCGGTGGTCAGTCCGATCGGACTGGACCCGTCGCACCCGTTCCCTCGTCTGGTCAACAAGAGCCTGAACTTTATCGTCGAGCTGGATGGCAAGGATGCTTTCGGCCGGGAAACCGGCATGGCCATCGTGCCAGCGCCACGCTCGCTGCCCCGCCTGGTAAGATTGCCGGATGAGGTGTGCAGCGGCGGTGACAACCTGGTGTTCCTGTCCTCCATGATCCACGCCCATGCGGACGAGCTTTTTCCGGGCATGGAGGTGAAGGGTTGCTACCAGTTCCGCCTGACCCGCAACGCCGATCTTGAGCTTGAGGATGACCTGGAAGATCTGGCCTCGGCCCTGCGTGGCGAGCTGCTCAGCCGTCGTTTTGGTGACGGTGTGCGTCTTGAGGTGGCCGACAACTGCCCTGAGGAACTGGTGCATTTCCTGTTGAAGGAATTTGGCCTGACCGAGCGGGACCTCTACCAGGTGCACGGCCCTGTGAACCTGACCCGCCTGATGGCCGTGGGCAGCCTGGTGGACCGGCCGGATCTGACCTATTCGGGCTTCTCGCCCTCGATTCCAAAGCAGATCCGCAGCAAGGAGTCGATGTTCGACGCCATTCGCAAACAGCCCATCCTGCTGCTGCACCCCTTCGAGAATTTCAGTCCGGTGGTGGATCTGTTACGGCAGGCCGCCAAGGATCCCCAGGTGCTGGCCATTCGTCAGACCCTGTACCGAACCGGTGCCGATTCCGAGATCGTCGAAGCCCTGGCTGACGCCGCACGCCGGGGCAAGGAAGTAACGGCGGTCATTGAGCTGCGGGCCCGCTTCAGTGAGGCCGAGAACCTGGAGCTGGCCAGCCGCCTGCAGGAGGCGGGGGTGATTGTGGTGTACGGCGTGGTTGGCTACAAAACCCACGCCAAGATGATCCTGATCGTCCGCCGGGAGGAAGGCCGGCTTCGCCGCTACGTGCATCTGGGGACCGGCAACTATCACGCCGGCAATGCCCGTATCTACACCGACTACAGTTTCATGACGTGCGACGAGTCCGTAGGCGATGACGTCAACAAGTTGTTCCAGCAGCTGACCGGCATGGGAAAGGCTCTGAAGATAAAGAAGCTGTTCCATTCGCCGTTCACCCTGCATTCGCGCCTGCTCAGCCTGATTGAGCGTGAAGCTGGCCATGGCGAAAAAGGCCGCATCATCCTCAAGTTCAACGCCCTGACGGAGTTACAGCTGATCAAGGCCCTGTACAAGGCGTCCCAGGCGGGGGTGAAAATCGACCTGATTGTCCGGGGCATCTGTTGCCTTCGTCCGGAAGTGCCTGGCCTGTCCGATAATATTCGGGTTCGGTCTATCATCGGCCGGTTCCTGGAGCATACCCGGGTCTATTACTTCGGCAACAACGGGCGGCCGGATATCTACTGCACCAGCGCGGATGGTATGGAGAGAAACCTTCTGAGCCGTGTCGAGACTGCGTTTCCGATTGACGACGCCGACCTGGCCGCCAGGGTACGCGAAGACCTGGACACCTACCTGGCAGATAACTGTCAGTCCTGGATGCTGCAGCCCGACGGCAGCTACCTCCAGAACCAGCCAGCCGAGGGCGAAGAGCGCATGGCCTCCCAGCTGGTTCTGCTTGAACGATTGACCAGCAAGCCCTGACCTCAATCCCCAACGGAGAACGCAGTTTGAATGCCAAATGGATGATTGCCGGCGCTGGTGCGCTGGTGCTGGCCGGAGCTCTGCCCTGGGGGGTGGGGTATCTCACCCAGCAGCAGTGGCAGCAGGCAACGAAAGAAGTAAACAGCAACCAACCCTTTGTCCGGCTGGAAACGGGGGATTACCAGCGGGGAATCCTGGGTTCCGAAGTTATCGGCACCGTCAGCCTGATCAACCCGGACACCGGGGAGTCGCGACGTTTCGACTTCCAGGCCGACGTTACCCATGGTGTGACGGGCAGCCTGATGGATTTCGAGCCACTGGGCGGCTGGTCTTCGAGCGGAGAGGACTGGTTTCCTGATCAGGAGCCGCAGCTGACCCTGGAAACCCGGCTCTGGGGTACCGCAGTGTTTGAACTCGAGGCGCCGCGAATGGAGATGGTGGACGTCGACACCGGCGAGTCGCTGTCAACCAGCGGCGGCCTCGTTCGGGTTGAAATCCGCGATGCCGGTTCAAGTGCCGATGCCTTGCTGGTCTGGCCCGCGCTTGCACTTACGGGACCTGATATCAATCTGCGGCTGTCTGATCTCCGGGTGGAGCAGACCATGAACCACCTTACCGGCGAGGTATGGGTCGGCTCGGGTGAAATGGCCGTCAACTCCCTGAGCCTCAATGCGGCCCAGGAACTGCCCGTCACGCTTGATCGCATTTCCGTTCGCAGCCGCTCTGAGGCAGTTGATTCGGGGCAGCGTCTGGATTCGCGGGTGGCGTTCGAGGTGGAGGGTGTCTCCCTGGCGGATGACTCTTACGGTCCGCAACGCCTGGTGTTTGCCCTGGAAGATCTCGAGGTCGAGGCCTGGAATGCCCTGATGACGGGATTTACTGATCTGCAGAGTGCGGCCATGAGCTCCTCCGGAGCGGGGCCTGAGGCGTTCGAGCAGCAGATGGAGGCCATGCAGCAGGTGAATGAGGCGGTACGTGACCTGGCGGCCGCCGGCTTCAGCCTCGGGTTTCCCGAGTTGCTGGTGACCACGCCCGAGGGACAGGTGACCGGCAGCGCCGAGATTCGTCACCCGGAGCTGACCGCCGACGAAAAAGCCGAGATGCTGATGGTCATGCAGCGGCTGACCGGCGATTTGAACCTGAGCCTGCCTCTGGCATTGGTGGAGAAGTATCCGGAGCTCCAGCTTCAGCTGGCGCCTCTCATCAAGCAGGGGTTGTTGGTGCAGCAGGGCAATCGTCTGGTTATGAAGGCCGACCTGCAGGACCTGGTGCTGGATGTGAATGGCGAGGAAATTCCTTTGCCACCGCTGCTTTAGCAGCAATCATCCTTCATAGAACAGAGAGCCCCGGATTCGGGGCTTTCTGTTTTCAGGCCTTTTCGAATTTCTGCTTCAGGGCCGCGGCGACCGCTGGATCCACGAATTCCGAGACGTCGCCACCGAGGGAGGCGATCTCGCGAATGAGCGTGGAGGAGATGTACGACAAGTGGTTGGCTGGCGTCAGGAACAGGCTCTCGACTTCCGGGGCCAGGCGGCGGTTCATGTCGGCCAGCTGGAATTCGTACTCGAAGTCGGAAACGGCGCGCAGGCCCCGGAGGATGACCGTGGCACCCTGTTCCCGGACAAAATCCGCCAGCAGGTTGCTGAAGCCGGTCACGCTGACGTTGGGGATATGCGCGGTGGCCTGACGGACCAGTTCGCAGCGCTCTTCGAGGTTCAGGAGTGGCTGTTTCTTGGGGTTGTAGGCGACGGCGACGACGATGTGATCGAACATGCGGCCGGCCCGTTCAATGAGGTCGGTGTGGCCGTTGGTGATGGGGTCGAAGGTGCCCGGGTAGATGACTTTCGGCATGCACAGCTCCTTATAAATCAGGATCACAGGATAGCAGGATCGGGGGGTGTGCTGTAGTCCGGGGCTTTGCTGGTAGCACCGGAGCTTCGGGGAAGAGCAGCTGGAAGGGTTGATCCGGGAAACGCTACGAGCACATCCATGTGCGCTTGATCGAAGCCATCCATGGCTTCTCACATTCCCGGATCAACCCTTCCAGCCGCGCTCTCTGGCCTTGCGCTGGCATCCCCGAATTGATCGCATGCGGATCAGCCCGGAGCGGCTGCTCAGGCGAGCCTCTGGGCCAGTCTTGTGCTGTTTCTCGCTGCCAGTGCATACACCGACAGCTGGGGGTTCGCGCCGATGCTGGTTGGGAAGATCGAAGCGTCGTGGATGCTGAGATTGCCGACGTGGTGGTGTTCGCCGAAGCTGTTGACCACCGACCTTGCCGGGTCGCTGCCCATGGCACAGCCGCCCATCTGGTGGGCGGTGAACAGGCGCACCCGGTGGGGTTCCATGGGCAGCTGGTTGATGGCGGCTCTGGCTTCCGCCCAGCTGCTGTACCAGTCGGAATCCAGGTGCATCAGGCGGACCTTTTCGGCGCCGGCGGCGAACTGGATTTCGGCCATGGTGTGAAAGGCTTGGCGCAGGCCCGTCCATAAATAGTCGGTGATCGGGTAGTCCAGCACCGGGCTGCCGTCGTCCCGCAGGGAGACGGTACCGCCCTGGCTGTCGGGGTGGAAGCCGTCCCGGAGCAGGGCGATGACCGACTGCATGTGGGGCAGGCCGGCCATGTTGTTGAGCTGGGCCTCGCCGTGGCCGGGAATGACACCGCTGGACATGCCCGGATGCAGTGGCGGTACCTCGAGTTTGTAGCCTACCGGTCCGTCAACGCCGTTGCGGAAGTTGAATTCGTCCGAATAGATCGACTGTGGCGCGCCATAGTAGGGCTCAACCTTTTGTGGCATCT
Source organism: Marinobacter gudaonensis (assembly GCF_900115175.1). Classification (NCBI taxonomy): domain Bacteria; kingdom Pseudomonadati; phylum Pseudomonadota; class Gammaproteobacteria; order Pseudomonadales; family Marinobacteraceae; genus Marinobacter; species Marinobacter gudaonensis. The sequence goes on along the minus strand of NZ_FOYV01000001.1, from coordinate 1,899,994 downwards.
GGGCAACGGTGGCGTTAACCGGATGGATGAACGAGCGCTTGCCAACACGACCGTGCGGGTCCGGAAGGTCCGAACGCAGCAACAGGCCCGGGCTGCCGATGGCGCTGGCGGCGACCACGAAGTGCCTGGCTTTCAGGTTCACCCGGATACCGGTCGGCGTAACGCCGTCGGTGGCGAAGGCCGAGGCTTCCAGGTGATCAATCCGGTCCTGCTTCATCACCAGCCGGTCAGCCCGCAGGCTGTGGAACAGTCGCGCGTTGTTGTCCAGGGCGCCCGGGATGGTGGTCAGCAATGCGCCCTGCTTGGCATTGGTCGGGCAGCCGACACCGCAGTAGCCCAGGTTCCAGCAGCCCTTGACGTTGCGCGGGATAATCTCCCAGCTGTAGCCCAGCTTCTCGCAGCCCTGGCGCAGGATGTCGTTGTTGACGTTCGGGTCCACTTGCCATGGCGCCATGTTGTGGCGCTCTTCGCGCCCCGCAAACCAGGGAGCGAGAGTGCCCGGGCGGAGGTCTTCCAGGCCAAACCGGTCGGCCCAGTGGTTCAGGGTTGGCGCCGGCGTGCGGAAGCTGCTGGTCCAGTTCACCGTGGTGGATCCGCCCACGCACCGGCCCTGCAGGATGGCAATGGTGCCATCGGCGGTGACCCGGCTCATGCCTTCCTGGTACAGGCTGGCATAAGCCGATTGTTCGTCCATCTTGAAGTCTTTCTGGTAATACAGCCGGCCTTCCTCCACCAGGATTACCGACAACCCGCTGCGGGCCAGGATCTCGGCGGTGGTGCCGCCGCCGGCACCGGTACCAATAACCACCACGTCTGCTTCTGTGGTCAGGTTTTCCGTGAGTTGGGCGCCGTCGGTGACATTCCAGCCTGATGCCAGGCCCTGGGCAATACGATCGGTTAAAGACATGCTTGGCTCCGTCAGATCAGCTGGCGATCAGGCGTTTTTAAATTGGGGCAGGGCGTTCACGGCATACCGGGGAGGGCCGGGGTAGCCCGACAGATGCCAGAAATCGGGGTAGCCATAGAAGGCGACATTGGTGATCTTGGTCAGCGCAATGTAGCCGTTGTTGAACAGCCCGATGCCGCTGGTGCGCCAGCGTTCGAGGAAGGCATCCGCTTCCGCCGTGGTCACATTGGGCCAGCTCGACCACACCCGGGCAACGGTCACCCGGGTGGGCGCAAAGTTGAGCAGATCGAACAGCCGGCGCAGTTCTTTCTGGTTGGCAGGGCCGAAGTTGTGAATACCGGCATCAATCCGTTCGATGGTTCCGGCAATGGCCCGTTTCCGAGCTTGCGGCTGCTCCGGCAGGCCGGGCCCGACCATGGCCGGCAGCAGGGCCTCGAACAGCACAATGTCATCCCGGGTCAGGAATTGGAATTCGTAACTGGCGTCCATCCGGGTACCCACGGCATCGAGCCGCCCGGCTGGCTGCGTGGCACATCCGCCAAGGCCGGCGGTCACACTGACGGTGCCGAGGAACAGGGCACCGCCAAGGCCTGTTTTCAGGAAGCTGCGGCGGTCGAGATCGGTCGCATTAGACCGATCCGCGGACGTGAAGGTCGAACTCTTCATGGGGGCTTAGGCTCTTTATTGTTTTATGGAAAGCACGGCAATTGCCTGGTCGTCCGGGGCTGGTACCCCCTTCCGAAACTGTGCAAACCAGGGATGTTTGCTCAAGCCTACGGGGACGTATTCACGGCGTGTTTCGGAAGGGGGTACCAGCCCCGGACAGGCTCTCAGGCCTGAGTATCAGCGAATAAACAGCTTATAAACCATCTTGTGCGCCGCCGTGCCGTGGGGCGCGTAGACAAACTTGCCGCTGTTGAACTTCTGCTTGGTGAAAATAGCCCGATGATGGGAGAAGGTGAGGAAGCCTTCCTTGCCATGGTAATGGCCCATACCCGAATCCCCGATGCCCCCAAACGGCAGATCATCCTGGGCTACGTGCATCAGGGAGTCGTTGATGCACATGCCGCCGGAGTGGGTTTGATCCACAACCTGCTGTTGCTGATTCTTGTCGTAGCCGAAGAAATACAGGGCCAGCGGCCGCGGACGGTCATTGATGTAGTGGATAGCCTCATCCAGGTTCCCGTAACTGACCACCGGCAGGATCGGCCCGAAGATCTCATCCTGCATCAGCTTCATGTCCGGCGTGGTTTTCAGTACCAGGGTCAGCGGAATCTTCCGGGTCCCGTCGTTCAGGTTCTCTCGCGCGGGGTTGATTTCCAGCAGCTCGGCACCTTTCGCCTTGGCGTCGTCCAGGTAGCCCTTCAGGCGGTCGTACTGGCGCTCGTTGATGATGGCGGTGTAGTCGTCGTTATCCCGGAGGCTTGGATACATCTCGGAGAATTGCTTCCGGAATTCATCAACGAAGCCCTGCACCCGGTCTGCCGGGCACAGCACGTAATCCGGTGCCACGCAGGTCTGGCCGGCGTTGAAAGCCTTGCCGAAGGCGAGGCGCTGGGCGGCGTCCTCCATCGGCACGTCCGGCGACACGATGGCCGGCGACTTGCCACCCAGCTCCAGGGTGACCGGCGTCAGATTTTCCGATGCAGCCCGCATGACCAGCTTGCCCACCGAGGTGGAGCCGGTAAACAGGAGATGGTCGAACGGCCGGGATGAGAAATCCGCCGCTACATCAGCCTCACCGGTGATCACCGACACCAGGTCCTCGGCGAAACTGCTCTCGATCAGCTCCTTGAACAGGGCCGAGGTGTGTGGGGTGAACTCCGACATCTTGATCATGGTCCGGTTGCCGGCGGCCAGAGACGCCACCAGCGGCCCTACCGCCAGGTACAGCGGATAGTTCCAGGGCACAATCACGCCCACCACGCCCTTGGGCTGGTAGTGCACCTTGTTGCTGGCCGGCTGGAACAGAACGGAGACGTGCCGCTTTGACGGCTTCATCCAGCCCGACAGGTTCTTCAGGGTGTAGTTGATGCCCTGAATGGACGGCATTACCTCGGCAATCAGGGACTCGTCCCGGGACCGACAGCTGAAATCCCGATCGATGGCGTCGAGCAGGCGGTCCTGATTGTTCAGCAGCACCCGCTTGAGGCGCTTCAGGTTTTCCAACCGCTCGGTCAACGAGGGCATGGGGTTGTTGCGAAACGCCTTTTTCTGGTCTTCAAACACCCGGTGGGTGTGCTGGATCTGCTTCTTGCTCTCGGTGAGCTGGACAACGGTGGCTCCCATGGTGCTCTCTCCTGTTGGCGTCGGCTCCGGGTGGCGCCGGCCGATCCGGGTGCGACCCGGTTGGCGAAAAAGTGTGCAATTTGCGTATGACGGTATTATTAGAGTATATACTCTAGTGAGTCAAGCAACGCCGGGTGGCGAATCGGGCCATCTGTGAACGACACAACAACACGTGCCAAAGCCTCTATGAAAACCAGAGACAAGATACTCCTGGCCAGCCTCGATCTCTTCAACGACCGGGGCGAGCGCAATGTCACCACCAACCATATTGCGGCGCACCTGGCGATTTCGCCGGGGAACCTCTATTACCACTTCCGCAACAAGTCCGACATCATCTACGAGATCTTTCTCGAGTACGAAAAGCTGGTGGATTTTTATCTGGATATTCCGGAAGACCGGGCCATGACACTGGATGACATGACCTTCTACCTGGAATCGGTGTTTGACGGCCTGTGGAGCTACCGCTTTTTCCACCGGGATCTTGAGTATCTGCTCGACAGCGACCAGCGGCTGCGCGAAGACTATCGTGAATTTACCAATCGCTGCCTGGCGGCCATCAGCCGGATTTTCGAGAAGCTGGCGGAGGCCGGGATCATTGAGCCCCAGGAGGAGGATCTGCGCTCGGCCATGTCCCTGAACGTCTGGCTGGTGATCACCAACTGGATGGCGTTCCTGAAAACCGCCCATGCTGCTGAAGAGCCGGCCAGCCTGTCACTGACCGAGCTCAAGCAGGGCATTTACCAGGTATTGACCCTGGAGCTGCCCTACCTGACTCCCGCCTATCGTGCACAGGTCCTGGCTCTGAGGGAGAAATACCGGCCGTCGTTGCCCGAGGCCGGATTGATAACATGTACGTGAAAACCGAAATAACGGTCAAAAAATGAACATTTCCGGAACTTTTGAGGACTGGGCGACTCAAAGGAGTGACGTTGGGAATTCGGACATTCCTTGCGTCTCCTGAGTGAGTTCTCAGGTTTTAGCACGTCGCAAACCCTGACGTTTCACCGGTCTGTCCTATGGCAGGCCGGTTTTTTTATGCGGGGTCGGCAAAATCCTCTCCCTCCAGCCACTGGGTCAACGCCTCCCGACATTCGTCCACACCCCGTTTCGAGGTGGCCGAAAACATGATCAGATGCTCCACGCACTGGAATGACTGCAACTTCTTGCCAATGGTCAGCATGCTGGTTTTCGCCTGTCCGAATTTCAGTTTGTCGGCCTTGGTGGCGAGAATCATCAGCGGCAGGTTGTTATGTTCGCACCATTCCACCATCATTTGGTCGAAATCCGTGAGCGGGTGGCGAATGTCCATCACCAGAACCAGGCCGCGCAGGCAGCGCCGATCGTTCAGGTAGTGGCCCAGATGTTCCTGCCAGTCGTCTTTCATGTCCCGGGAGACCTTGGCGTAGCCATAGCCGGGGAGGTCCACCAGCCGGCACTGTTCCCGGTTGAGAGAGAAAAAGTTGATCAGCCGGGTCCGGCCCGGCGTTTTGCTGGTGCGCGCCAGCTTGCCGTTGGCGGTGATGGCGTTCAGCGCGCTGGATTTACCGGCATTGGAGCGGCCGGCAAACGCCACTTCGGCACCGATGTCCGGCGGGCATTCGTCCAGACGGGAGGCGCTGATCAGGAACCGGGCGCTGTTGAAGGAGAGGCTTTTGGAGGTCAGTTCGGGGTCCACAGCGGTTGGCTTTCCTTTGGATTTCAGTTATCAGGGATTAATGTATAATGCTACACCAATTCCGGGCGGAGCGCTGAGCGCGACCGCTGTCAGCCCCGGTCTTGAGCCTGCCTGGTCAGCGCCTGCCGGTTGTACGACGAAGAATACCTTTTAAAAAGATGAGAGAAGCGGAGCGAGCATGAAAAAACTGATCGCAGGAGTTGTTCTTGGTTTGGGCCTGACGGCGATGGCCCACGGGGCAGGAGATCCTCAGGCAGGCGAGCAGAACGCGGCGGTGTGTGCTGGGTGTCATGGTCAGGGTGGCCAGAAACCGGTAATGGGTGTGTACCCCAAGCTTTCAGAGCTGGGTGAGCGTTACCTGTACAACCAGCTGACCCTGATCAAGAGCAAGGAACGCATGATTCCTGAAATGACCGGCCTTCTGGATAACATGTCGGACCAGGATCTGCAGGACCTGGCGGCCTACTTTGACAGCCAGGAGATGATTGTCAGCCAAGCCGATCCTGATCTGGTGGACGCAGGCGCTCAACTGTACCGTGGCGGCAACCTGGCCACCGGCGTGCCAGCCTGTGCCGGCTGCCATAACCCCCAGGGTAAGGGCAACGAGCCAGCCGGTTATCCGCATCTTGGTGGCCAGAATGCCGAATATGTTTCCAAACAGCTGAAGGCCTATCGCGACGGTACCCGCGACTCAGGGCTCAACGCTTCCATCATGATGGACGTGGCGGCCAAACTGACCGATGCTGAGATTGAGGCTGTTTCAAGCTACATTTCCGGCCTCAACTGAGCCGGCGGCCCCAGCCTGAAAACCCCGCGATATGCGGGGTTTTTTTATGCCCTTTCAACTCTGTAACCGCCGGCGTGTGGAACTTTTCAGCCCCGGTGGGTCATAATCCCCCGACGAGATATTCAGACGAGCGGAGATTTTTCATGATTCGATTCTTCAGACTGGCCCTGCTGGCGTTGCTGGCCGTGAGTGTTTCCTCGCTGGCCAACGCCGCCGAGTGGCAGGAAGGCACCCACTACAACCGGCTGGACAATCCGGTGCGAACCAGCAGTGACTCCGGTGTCGAGGTGGCCGAGATATTCTGGTACGGCTGTCCGCACTGTTATAACTTCAAGCCGCTGGTCGAGAACTGGGAGGCGAATGCGCCAGAGTATGTGAACTTCGTGAAAATTCCGGCCGCTCTGGGGCGCAGCTGGGAACCCCACGCCTACGCATTTTATGCCCTCGAAGCCATGGGGCAGCGGGAGAAGGTCCACGATGCGCTGTTTGACGCCCTGGCTGGCGAGCGCCGTCCGCTGAACACGCCTGAGGCCTTGGCGGACTTCGTGGCCCAGCATGGCGTGGATCGGGAAGAGTTTCTCAAGAATTACAAGAGTTTTGGCGTGAACGCCAGGGTTCAGAAAGCGCAGTCAAAGATTCGAGGCGCGCGCGTAACTGGAACTCCGACTATGCTGGTTAATGGCAAGTACACCGTGACTGCATCCATGGCCGGCAGCCATGAGGCGGTTCTGGAAGTGGTGGACTATCTTGTTGCCAAAGAGCGTGGTGAGGTCGAATAACCGTCGTCTCTCTGGACGCCGGGAAACCTGGGTGGCCGGCCGGTTGAGACTGCCCCTATGTACAAACGTATCCGACAACAGCTGAACGGCATTCTGAAAACGGATGGCGCCCCGCGGGGCGCCTGTTCCGGCATGGAGCATGTGCCGGAATTCGAGCCGCACCGGCACATCCGCCTGCTGACCTTCAACATCCAGGTCGGCATCAATACGTCGTCCTACCGGCACTACCTGACCCGAAGCTGGCAGCATATCCTGCCTCACCGGAATCGCATCGAGAATCTCGACCGCATCGCCTCGCTGCTTCGGGGGTACGATGTGGTGGCCTTGCAGGAGTGCGACGGAGGTAGCCTGCGCAGCGGCTACATCAATCAGGTTCAGTACCTCGCCGAGGCCGCCGGCATTCCTTACTGGTATCAGCAGTTAAACCGCAATCTCGGGCAGATCGCCCAGCACAGCAATGGCCTGCTGAGCCGGTATCGGCCCCTGGACGTCACCGAGCACAAGCTGCCCGGCCTGATTCCCGGTCGGGGTGCCATCATTGCCCGCTATGGCACCGAGCATGACCCGCTGGTGCTGGTTCTGATGCACCTGTCCCTGAGCAAGACGGCCCAGCAGCGTCAGTTGGGTTATATCAGAGAGCTGATTGCCGATTACCAGCACGTGGTGCTGATGGGTGATATGAACGCCCACGCCGAGCAGCTTCTTACCCAGACCCCTCTGAAGGAAACCGACCTGGTGCCCCTTCCAGACACTGCCCACAGCTTTCCGAGCTGGCGCCCGGAGAAGGCCCTGGACCACATTCTGGTGAGCCCCTCGCTGGAGATCCGGCGCTCGGAGGTGGTCAGCTATCCAGTCTCTGATCACCTGCCCATTGCCATGGACGTGGCCCTGCCGGAAGGCTACCTGGAAAAGTTCTGAGCAACTCCGGAAAAGCTGGCTCGCAAACCACGGACAAAATGGGTGGAAATTCACCCCTGAATTTCGGGGCTTTGGGTGGAGTGATACCCATTGAAGCGACCCCCGGTCGGTTCCGAATGGGAGTGCTGACAATCTAACCAACTGAAAAATCATAAAATCGGCCGATGCTTCCCCCGTCTGCTGGACTTGGCGCAAACCTTGCCATGTCTCTTTCGGCGCCGGCCTGCTTTAGTCCTGTCCGGCCCTGAACAACGAGAAGCGGTGCAGGCACTTCCGGCCTGTCGTCCAACAAAAAATAAATCGGGAAGCAATTCTGTGAATAAACAAAACAAACTTCGTTCTGCAATTGTCGCAATTGCCTGCGGTGTTACCTCCACAGGCGTCCTGGCCCAGGCGTCGGTGAGCAACCTGACCGTGGACCCCTATGGTCAGATCAACCATGGTGTGATGGTGACGGACTCAGCCGCCGGTACCAAGACCTATACTGCCGATAACGACAACAGCGCCAGCCGTGCCGGTGTCCGGATCAGTGGTGACGTGGCCGACACCGGCCTGTCCGTGGGTGCCCATGTTGAGCTGGAGTACCAGGTTAACGCCTCGAATGCGGTTTCCGAGGACGTTCGCACTGTTTCCGGCGAGTTTAATGAGCGTCACCTGAACATTTACCTGGCTGGCGCCTTCGGCAAGGTGTCGGTGGGCCAGGGCGACGGTGCCGCCAACGGTAACATCGAGCAGGATCTGTCCGGCACGGCGGTGATTTCCTATGCCAACCCGGCCCTGATCGGTGGCGGCCTGAGCTTCGTGGACGAGGCGACAGGCGATGCTGTGCAGTTCAGCAGTGCCATGAGCGACCAGGATTTCGAGAGCCGCTACACACGGGTGCGCTATGACCTGCCGAGTGTCGGCCCGATCAAGCTGGCCGTGAGCCAGGGCACCAAGAGCGGTGACGACGACGTGACCGAACTGGGTGCGCGTTTCAGTGGCGAGCTCGGTGGAAAGGTGATCGCTGCTCTGGGCTACTCCAGCAAAGACGTGGGCGGTGTTGCCGACAAACTCGATATCATTGGTGGCTCGGTATCCTGGTTGCACGACAGTGGTGTCAACGTCACGGGCGCTTATTCTACGGCCAGCGACGATAACCCTGCCAATCCGGATTCGGACTTCTACCTCGTGAAGCTGGGCTACAAGACCGGCAACCACGCCATGGACATCCACCTGATGGAAGCCTCTGACCGTGTCGCCGAAGGCGACTCGGCGCAGACCGTCGGTGTGGGCTATGTCTACACGCCGGTTAAGTACTTCAGCGCCTACGCTGGCTACAACGCCAACTCACTGGACCGCGATGCCGGCGATTACGAGAACGTGGACACTCTGTTTGTGGGTGCCCTGCTGAAGTTCTGAGTTGTTGTTCCACACGTTTGACCCGAAAAAACCCGGCTTCTGGCCGGGTTTTTTCTGGCAGCTTTTTTCAGGTAACTTTTCTTCGGGTAACTTTTCTCCGGGTAATAAAAAACCCGACACAAGGCCGGGTTTCTGTCAGGTCGCCGGATCAATTATTTGATCTTGGCTTCCTTGTACGCAACGTGCTTGCGGACAACCGGATCGTACTTTTTGATCTCGATTTTTTCCGGCGTGTTACGCTTGTTCTTCTTGGTCGTGTAGAAGTGACCAGTACCTGCTGATGAAACCAGCTTGATTTTCTCGCGCATGATGCGGCTCCTTAGAATTTCTCGCCGCGGGCACGAAGATCGGCCAGCACAGCGTCGATGCCTTTTTTGTCGATGATGCGCATACCCTTGGTGGAAACGCGCAGCTTCACGAAGCGCTTCTCGGACTCAACCCAGAAACGATGGTTCTGCAGATTCGGCAGAAAACGACGACGAGTGTGGTTCATCGCGTGGGAAACGTTGTTACCGGACAGCGGGCGCTTACCGGTAACCTGACAAACTCTGGACATACTTGCCTCCGACCTGAGCAATGGTCTCAATAATACGAATTCGTTTTTAATGCGTCTCTGGTTGCTCGGGTGCCATTCAGCCCCCGTTCGCGCCTCTAAACTGAACGCTGCTCGCCAGACGCCGCCAGAAAGGGACGCTTTTATACCAGAACTCGCCCCCCAACGCAAAAAATTGTTGGGAATTTGGCCAGTTTTCCGGTACCCGTGTACCCGGTCCGCACCTCATGACGCCCGGGCGTCACATCAGACCCCGTTCAGCCAGGGATATTACCTCACCGTGCCCCACAACCATATGGTCAAGAACCCTGATATCCACCAGCCCCAGGGCCTCTTTCAGCCGGCGGGTCAGTGAGATGTCTGCCTGACTGGGCTCGGCCACGCCCGATGGGTGGTTGTGGGCGAAAATCACGGCGGCGGCGTTGTCCTCCAGAGCCTGTCGAACCACTTCACGAGGATACACCGCAGCGCCGTCAATGGTGCCCCGGAACAATTCCCGGTACTGGATGACCCGGTGACGGTTATCCAGGAACAGGCCGGCAAACACTTCGTGGGGGTAGGTGCCCAGCCGGCTGGTGAGAAAACGCCGGGTATCCTCTGGAGACCGCAGCGGATCGCCCTGGCGCAGGGGCTCGTCCATCACCCTGCGGGCCATTTCCATGGCGGCCTGGACCTGGGCGTACTTGGCGGTGCCCAGGCCGCGAACCTCGCAGAATTGCCGGCGCGAGGCGGTAAGGAGACCCCGCAGCCCGGAGAATTCCTCAATCAGGTGGCGCGCCAGTGCCATCACCGGCATACCCGTGGTTCCGGTGCGCAGGAAAATGGCCAGCAACTCGGCGTCGGAAAGGGTCTGGGCACCGTGGCTGAGCAGGCGTTCCCGCGGACGTTCGTCCGTGGGCCAGTCGGATAAGGGCATATCGGCTTCCTTGCTTTGTCAGGTGTGGACCGGGGCATCCTGCTCCGGGTATGGCGTCATTAACCGAAACACAGACAATCTGTTGGTCTGTGCCGGTCTAACCGGGCTGTTGTGCCGGCCAGAGCATGCTATCTTATAAGCCTTTATTTTCATATGGAATCGGAGCCTTCATGGCCGCCAAAAAGATCCTCCTGGGAGTGACCGGTGGTATTGCCGCCTACAAGAGTGCCGACCTGGTTCGTCAACTGAAGAAGGCGGGCCATGAGGTTCGCGTGGTGATGACCCGGGGCGCGGAAGCGTTTGTGACCCCGTTGACGTTCCAGGCGCTCAGTGGCGAGCCGGTGCGAACCTCCCTGCTGGATCCGGAAGCCGAGGCCGGTATGGGGCACATCGAGTTGGCCAAATGGGCCGATCTGGTGGTGATCGCCCCGGCGTCTGCCGACTTTATCGCCCGGCTGGCCCAGGGCATGGCAGACGATCTGCTGACCACCGTCTGCTGCGCCACCGAAGCCCCGATTGCCGTCGCCCCCGCCATGAACCAGGCCATGTGGCGCAATGGCCGCACCCAGAGAAACCTCCGGTTGCTGGAGCAGGATCCCCAGATCGAACTCTGGGGGCCCGATCAGGGTGATCAGGCCTGCGGCGACACCGGGCCCGGCCGCATGCTTGAACCCGTGGCGCTTGCCCGGCTGGTGCAGGAGCACGGAGCCTTGGGAGACGGTACGGCCCTCTCCGGCAAAACCGTGGTGATTACCGCGGGCCCTACACGGGAGCCGATTGATCCGGTGCGCTACATCAGCAATCACAGCTCGGGGAAGATGGGCTATGCACTGGCCGCCGCTGCCAGGCAGTCCGGAGCGAGAGTTGTACTGATCAGCGGTCCGGTCACCCTGGCGCCGCCGGCGGGTGTAGAGGTGCGTCACGTAATGACGGCCGAAGACATGCTGCGTGAGGCCTCGGGCGCGGTGGATGAGGGTTGCGACCTGTTCATCGCCACTGCGGCGGTGGCCGACTACCGCCCGGAAACCTGTGCCGGCGACAAGATCAAGAAATCCAGTGAAGCCCTGTCGCTGCCCCTGGTGCGCAATCCGGATACCCTGGCCACCATTGCCGGTCGCGCAGACGCGCCTTTTACCGTGGGGTTCGCCGCCGAAACCAGCAATGTGGCCCGATACGCCACCGACAAACTGCAACGCAAAAAACTGAACATGATTGTCGCCAACGATGTCTCCGCGCCCGGGCTGGGTTTCAACAGTGAGAACAACGCGGTGACCGTGTTCTGGCCCGGCGGCCAGGAATCGATCGGGCCGGATACCAAAACCAGCATTGCCCGGCGGTTGATCGCGATGATCGCCGAGCGTCTTTAACAGGCCTCACAGCAGGCATTGCAACAGGATGTCCCATGACCAGGAAAAATCTGCAGGTTCGAATTCTCGATGATCGCATCGGCAACCAGATTCCATTTCCGGAATACGCGACAGAAGGCTCCGCCGGTCTTGATCTGCGTGCCTGCCTGAAAGAACCGGTGACCCTGGCCCCGGGCGACACCCAACTGATCCCCACGGGCCTGTCTATTCACATTGCCGATCCGTCGCTGGCGGCCATGATCCTGCCGCGAAGTGGCCTGGGCCACAAACACGGGATTGTGCTGGGTAACCTGGTGGGGTTGATTGATTCCGACTACCAGGGCGAACTGATGGTGTCCTGCTGGAACCGCGGCCAAACCGCTTTCACCCTGAACGTCGGCGAACGTCTGGCGCAGCTGGTTCTGGTACCCGTGGTGCAGGCCGACTTCGAGGTGGTCTCGGAGTTCGATGCCAGTGCCCGTGGTGACGGTGGCTTCGGCTCCACCGGCACGTCGTGATTGAAAGGCCGGCCACGCAGAACAGGGGGCCGGCGTCTATACTTTGCGGATAACTGTTTGTCCAGGACGAAAAAATTACAACTGCAGGATGGACTATGAAGCTGGGTAAGAAGAAGACGGCCGAGGCGTCGGTGAGCGGGAAACCGGACAAGACGACGGGAAAGAAAGGCAAAGCCAAGCCAGCCGGCCCAAAGCTCAAGCGGCTCAATTCGGTGGCGGTGAACCAGGCGATGGTGGTTCTTCTGGCCGGCGTGCTTGCGATTGCGCTGCTGCAATTTCTGGTGGTACAGCCTTCCGTCCGGGATCGACTCGAATCTCTCCGGACGCTGGAGGTGGACGCCGCCGCCCTTCGTCTGACCCAGTACTTTGAACAGTTGCAGCAGAGCGTCAGCGGGCTCGCCAGTCAGCCGCATGTAAGGGTGGCGCTAACCACCACCGGCAACATTGACACCACCGAGCGCCAGCTGCTCAGTGCCTTGCCGGGTATTGAGGCGGTTCATCTCTTCCCCTACCGGGAGGTTCCGCGGACCGCCAGCGGAGAGGGCCTGCTTGGCTTTTCGGGGCTGGAGCTGGCGCGCCGGGCCGAGACCGGGCAACCGCTGTATCCAGACGCCTTCCCGCGGGATAACCGGTGGTTTGTGCAGATGGCCACGCCGGTGCGCAATCCCAACAGCAACGCGGTTATTGGCAGCCTGCTGGTAATTTTCGATACCGCCCGCATCCAGCCGCTGCTGCAAGTGGTCAACCAGCCCCTCGGTGGCCAGCTCGCGCTGGTGCAGACCGTCTCCGGCACTTCGCGCACCGTGATCAGCAGTGGCAATGGCTCGGGCCCGGCCGCATCGCGCTCCCTGACCAACCCCGACTGGACCGTAACCTACACCCCGGCCCGGAGCCCGCAGCCTCCGGTTGATATTGTCCTGCTGGCCCTGCTGGTCGGCGTTCCCGCCCTGCTGGCTGCGATTGTGGTCTGGGTGTTGCTCGGCGGCGCCCAGAAGGGCCTCCGCCAGGACATGAGCGTTCTCATTCAGTGGGCCCACAAGGTGTTCAGTGGCGAGCGTGTCAAGTTGCCGGCTTTCCGATGGGATATGGCGGCGTCCACCGGTGAGGTGTTGTTCCGCTTGTCCCAGGTGGTCGATAAACGCGTGGCCAAGGCCGGCGAGTCGGTCAGGCCCAAGGGCGGTGCGGCAAAATCCAGGCCCGGTGGCGCCGAGGGCAGCGATGAGCCCCTGTTCCAGGACAAGGACATGCTGGACATTGATATGCTTGACGGAGACGAGGATGTGCTCGGTTTTGGTAGTGGCGAGGATACCGTCTTCGGCGCCGAGGACGCGCCCGAGGTTGAGGAGGTCGCATTACCAGAGGTGGAACTGTCTCGCGATATCTTCCGGGCCTACGACATCCGCGGAATTGTTGGTGATAGCCTGACCGCCGAGGGCGTGCAGGTGATTGGCCGGGCCATTGGCTCCGAGGCCCGGGAGCGTGGGGTTGATCGACTCTGTATCGGCTACGACGGCCGGCACTCCAGCCCTGAGCTTGCCAATGCGCTGGCCAGGGGCGTGATGTCGACCGGCTGCGATGTGATCCACGTGGGGGCGGTGCCCACACCGGTCCTGTATTTTGCCACCCATGAGCTCGGTACCGGCTCCGGGGTAATGGTCACCGGCAGCCACAATCCGGCCAACTACAACGGCCTGAAAATCATGCTCGGCGGGGAAACTCTTTCCGGAGAGGCCATCGAGAAACTGTACCAGCGAACCCAGACCGGTGATTTCGCCAGTGGCCAGGGCAGCCAGAGCAATGAAGACGTGCGCAGAGCTTACCTGGATCGGATTGTTGGCGATATAGCGGTTGCCGCGCCCCTGAAAGTGGTGGTCGATGCCGGCAACGGTATCGCCGGCGAGCTGGGCCCCATGCTGATCGAGGAACTCGGTTGCGAGGTGATCCCCCTTTACTGTGACGTTGATGGCGATTTCCCCAACCATCATCCGGATCCGGGCAAGCCGGCGAACCTGGCGGACCTGATTGATCGGGTCCGCTCGGAAAAGGCAGATATCGGACTGGCGTTTGATGGCGACGGCGACCGCCTCGGCGTGGTCACCAATTCTGGCAAGATCATCTGGGCTGATCGTTTGATGATGCTGTTCGCTCGGGATGTGGTGTCCCGCAATCCGGGCGCCGATGTACTGTACGACGTGAAGTGCAGCCGCCGGCTGGCGGGTGTGATCTCCGAGGCGGGCGGCCGTCCCATCATGTGGAAAACCGGCCACTCCCTGATGAAGGCCAAGATGAAGGAAACCGGGGCTCTGCTGGCCGGCGAGATGAGTGGCCACATCTTCTTCGGTGAGCGCTGGTACGGCTTTGACGACGGCCTGTATTCAGCGGCTCGTCTGCTGGAAATTCTCGGTATTGAGGACCGTCACAGTGATGACGTTTTCGAGGATTTCCCGGAGGACATCAGCACGCCTGAACTCAATGTTGACGTGACGGAAAGCTCGAAGTTCGACATTGTTGCGCGCCTGGCAGAGACCGGCGAATTTGGCGATGGCAACATCAGCACCATCGACGGCATCCGGGTCGACTATGCCGATGGCTGGGGCCTGTGCCGGGCCTCGAACACCACCCCGGTACTGGTCCTTCGGTTCGAAGCGGAGACCGAGGCGGCCCTGGAACGCATCAAGACAGTATTCCGGGAACAGCTGCAGAAGGTGGCACCGGACGTGGTCGCGGATTTCTGACTCCGGGGAAGATATCCCGGGTAACCCATTCAATCAGGATTGCGAAGGCAGGAACATGGCACTGGATCGTGAAACCGCAATGCAGGTGGCCTCGGTATTAAGCCGGGGTCTGCCCTACATACAGAGATTCACTGGCAAGACCGTGGTCATCAAGTACGGCGGTAACGCCATGGAAAATGAGGATCTCAAGAGCAGCTTCGCTCGCGACGTTGTGCTGATGAAACTCGTGGGCATCAACCCGATCGTCGTGCACGGCGGCGGTCCGCAAATTGGTGAGCTGCTGGAACGGTTGAATATCCAGTCCCGTTTCGTCAATGGCATGCGGGTGACTGATGCCGAGACCATGGATGTGGTGGAGATGGTCCTTGGCGGCCAGGTAAACAAGGAGATCGTCTCTCTGATCAACGCCCACGGTGGCACCGCGGTGGGCCTGACGGGTAAGGACGCCAACCTGATCCGGGCGCGCAAGCTTGAGGTAGTGAACCGCTCGCCGGAACTGGAGCGTCCGGAGATAATCGATATCGGCCATGTGGGCGAAGTGGCGAGCGTGAATGTTGATGTAATCGACATGCTCACCCGCAGTAACGTGATCCCGGTGATTGCACCCATTGGCGTGGGCCCGGACGGGGCCTCTTACAACATCAACGCCGATCTGGTGGCCGGCAAGGTGGCCGAAGCCATGAAGGCGGAGAAGCTGATTCTGCTGACCAACGTCTCGGGCCTGAAGAGCAAGGAAGACAAGGTGCTGACGGGGCTGACCGCCAAGCAGGTCAACGACCTGATCGAGGATGGCACCATCCATGGCGGCATGTTGCCCAAGATCCGTTGTGCCCTGAGCGCGGTGGAGAACGGCGTGCGCACGTCGCACATCATTGACGGTCGGGTTGCCCATGCCTGCCTGCTGGAAATCTTTACCGATGAAGGCGTGGGCACGCTGATTTCCCGTAACTGACGGTCCGATAAGGAGCACCCGGATGAAGCGCCTGTTCGCGACGCTGGTGATTGTGGTGGTGGTCGGCCTGGTCGCTTTCAAGGCCGGCGTCTGGTGGCTGGCGGATCAGCGCCTGGCGGGGCTCAGAACGGGCCTGGAGGCATCCGGTGTGTTGCATCGGGGCAGTATCAGCTCCGGGGTGGATGGACGTCTGGTCCTGAACGACGCGAGCTGGCAGGATTTCGAGCTGACCCAGCCCCTCAACATCCAAAAGGTGGCGTTCGATGCGGGCTCCCCGGTCAGCCTGCTTTCTGCCCTGATCGACCCCGCCCGCCTGCCCGGGAGCTGGGCGCTGAGCCTGGAGGGGCTGGAACTGGACCTGGAGCCGACCATGCTCCGCAACTGGGTCACCGCTGAAGGCCCCAACAGCGACGGTGAGCCGCCCCTGTTCATGCTGTCCTGCGCGCCTGATCCTCGCCAGCAACTGGGCAGTGGCGACCTTATCCGGATGGGCGTCACCCGTCTTACCGGTGAAGCCTTTATTCGCCAGAGCCCGGAAGGGCTTCAGGCCGAACTCAATACTCTCAGCACCGGCAGTCTTGAGCTGAACTGGCCCGGTTCCCGGGTGCAGGTTACCGATACCCTGCCTGCCATCGACGATGCCGGAGAGCCGATGCGCCTGACCGTGCGGGATGCCGGATTGATGCGCCGCATCGCCGCCTACTGTGCCCGGGAGGTGGGTGTGTCTGCCACCGAGTGGGCCGGTGGAGCCGTGCAGGCCCTTGAGGACGGTCTGGCGGCCCGTGGCCTGGCGCCCAGCGACCAGTTGAAGGCGCTCTACCGGCAATGGTTGCTGGAAGGGGGTGAACTTATCCTCTCGATCCGGCCGGAAGAGCCGCTGTTGGGCATCCCGGTGCGTACTGACGAGGTAGGCGAGGCCGGTAACAGCTGGCCCGTCCGCTACAATGGTTCTGAGGTTCCCGATGTCTATCTCAATGAGGTTGCGCCGGTCGCTGAGACACTCCCTGAGACAGCCGTGGAGCCGGTGGTTCAGTCGGAAAATCCGGACGTGGAGGCCTGGTACCCGGAACCCCTCGACACCGCCGGCCAGTGGGTGGGGCGCAAGGTCCGGGTCACGCTCTCCAATGACAACAGTGTGGAAGGTCGACTGGTCAGTGTCGGAGAACGGGAGCTGGAAGTTGCCCGGGTGATTGCCGGCGGCGAGGTGGCCTATCCCATGCTGATCCGGGCCATCACCAATTTTGAAGTGTGGCGGCGTGGCCGTGCACAATGATTCCAACGGGAATCTGAGAGGAAACTATGTCGCAGTCCGATAACTCATCTGCCACGGTGCCGGGCATCCGTGACATGCTCGCTCGCCTGATTTCACTGCCGTCCATCAGCAGCGCCTCCGCCGAATGGGATCACAGTAACGAGCCGGTGGTCCGAACCCTCGCAGAGTGGCTTGAGGCCCTGGGTTTTGCCGTGGAGATACTGGAAGTGCCCGGCATGCCGGGCAAGTTCAACCTGATCGCGACCCTGGGCAGCGGCCCGGGTGGGCTGGTCCTGTCTGGCCACACCGATACGGTTCCGTTTGACGACAAACGCTGGCAGAGCGACCCCTTCACCCTGACCGAGCGGGACAACCGCTGGTATGGCCTGGGTACCTGCGACATGAAAGGCTTCTTCCCCCTGGCCATCGAAGCGGCGAGGGCGTTCGTGGATCAGCCCCTCAAGCAGCCTTTGATCATCCTGGCCACTGCCGACGAAGAGAGCTCCATGAACGGCGCCCGGGCGCTGGCCGAGGCCGGCAAACCCAGGGCCCGCTATGCGGTGATCGGCGAACCCACGAGTCTCAAGCCGGTGCGCATGCACAAGGGCATCATGATGGAGCGGCTGAAGTTCGAGGGCCAGTCCGGGCACTCCTCGAACCCGGCGCTGGGCCGTAACGCCATGGAGGGCATGCACGAAGCCATGAGTGAGCTGCTGGCCCTTCGCGCAAGCTGGCAGGAAAAGTACCAGAACGCCAACTTCGAGGTGCAGGTACCAACCCTGAACCTCGGCTGCATTCACGGCGGCGACAACCCCAACCGCATCTGCGCCCAGTGCGAGCTGCACTTTGATTTGCGGCCACTGCCGGGCATGAACATGGAAACCCTGCGTCAGGCGATCCTGAGCAAGGTGCAGCCGGTGGCCGAGCGACGGGAGCTGTCGCTGGAATTTGAGCCGCTGTTCGACGGCGTACCGCCGTTCGAAACCCCGGCCGACGCCGCCCTGGTCAAGGCCTGTGAACAGCTGACCGGCCATACGGCCCACGCGGTGGCCTTTGCCACGGAAGCCCCCTGGCTGCAGCAACTGGGTCTGGAAACGCTGGTGATGGGCCCCGGCTCCATCGACCAGGCTCACCAGCCAGATGAATTTATAGAGTTGTCGCAGCTGGATCCGACGGTGAAGGTACTGAGAGGGCTGATCCAGAAGTTCTGTCTTTAAGTTGAACGCCGGGTTCACCCGGGGGCGCCCGACAGTGTTCGTCAGACTTTTGTGCAGACCGCTGAACAAAGAAGGACTGGAGTAATCGCATTGAAATCAAACGACTGGCTGCATGGATTTCGCCACTCATCCCCCTACATCAACGCCCACCGCGGCCGTACGGTGGTGCTGACCATTCCGGGGGATGCCATTGAGCATGGCAACTTCATCAACATCATTCATGACATTGCCCTGCTGAGCAGCCTCGGTGTGCGATTGGTGGTGGCCTTCGGGGCACGGCCGCAAATACAGGCGCGTTTGGACAGTGCCGGCGCCGAATCGTCGTTTGCCCGGGGCCTGCGAATCACTCCGGAAGATCAGCTGGGCATGGTAATGGAAGCCATCGGCGGCCTGCGCGCCTACCTGGAGAGTCAGCTGTCCATGGGGCTGGTGAACTCGCCCATGCATAACGCGCGCATCCGCGTGAGCAGCGGCAACTACGTGGCGGCCAAGCCCGTAGGTGTACTCGACGGCAAGGACTTCGGTTACACCGGCAAGGTGCGCCGGGTGGATGTGGCCGGCATCGAGAAGCTGCTGGAGCAGGGCCATATTGTGCTGTTGCCACCCATGGGCTATTCCCCCACGGGCGATGCCTTCAACCTCTCCTACGAGGACGTGGGCAGCCAGGTTGCGGCGTCGCTGCAGGCGGAAAAGCTCATCGTGTTCATTGACGACCCGGGGCTGCTGGAGGAAGACGGCTCGCTGATCCGTGAGCTGTCGGCACGTCAGGCGTCAGAGCGTCTGGCTTCCGGGGCGGTGACCGGGCATGACGCCGCGCTGCTGCGCGCTGCCTGCGACGCCTGCGTGAAAGGGGTACGTCGGGCCCACATCATCAGTTACGTGGACGACGGCGCCCTGCTGGAGGAACTGTTTACCCGCGACGGCTCCGGTACCCTGGTCAGCGGCGACAATTACGAGCAGATCCGTCAGGCGCGGGTGGAGGATATTGGCGGTATCCTGGAGCTGATCCAGCCTCTGGAGGAGCAGGGCATATTGGTGCGGCGGTCCCGGGAAATGCTGGAAACCGAAATCGACCGGTTTGTGGTGGCCGAGCGGGACGGCACCATCGTAGGTTGTGCCGCCCTATACAGTTACCCGGAGGAAGGTGCTGGCGAACTTTCGTGCTTCGCGGTGGATCCGTCATATCGCCGGGCCGGGCGCGGCGACGAGATCCTGGCCATGGTCGAGAAGCTGGCCCGGGGGCATGGCCTGCAGAAGCTGTTCGTACTTACCACCCAGACCGAACACTGGTTCCGGGAGCGGGGTTTCCAGGGCTCCACCGTACAGTCCCTGCCGGGCCCGAAACTGGCCTCCTACAATACCCAGCGCAATTCAAAGGTGTTCGTTAAACCGCTCTGACAGGGCGGAGAGTTGCTGTGCCCGCAGTTCGGCGGGTTGCTCGGAGAGGCGTTTTACCTCTTTGTAGAACTCCGGAAAGCGGTAGTCGTTCTCCCTGAGCAGCTGGCGGAACGCCGGCAGGTGCTGGTTGTACTGGCGGAACAGTGCCAGGTGGGCGTTGTTCAGGGCCAGCGGCGGTGAGCCGAAGGGGCCGGGCTCCGGCCATTCCGCCACCATCGCCTGGTAGCGTTGTTCAAGGTCTTCGAAGACCTCCGCCTTGCGAGTTCTTAGGGCTTCTTCGGGCAGGGAGCCCTGGCGCGCGTACAGGCTTTCCAGTTGCTCGGTGGTGTGGTCCACCAGGGCCAGCGTCTGGTTACGCCGGCGGATACGCTCCAGGGCCTGCTCGAACTGCTCGGGCGTTCCCCGTTCCTGTAGCCAGAGCCTGAGGCCTTCCAGCTCGACAGCGGTCGCGAAACTCTCGTTGAACGCCGTATCGTCACCGATGTACACCACCCGGTGGGCCAGTTCGTGGAACATCAGCGCCACCATGCGCGCCTCTGGCAGCCGGGTGAAACCGGAGTGCAGGGGATCGTCGAACCAGCCCAGTGTGGAATAGGCGGTTACGCCGCCGATAAACGTATCAAAGCCCCGGGCTTGGAACCGTGCCTGCTCGGCCCGGGCGTCTTCCAGGTCGAAGTAGCCACGGTACGCCTGGCAACCCAGCACCGGATAACACCACTGATGTGGCTCCAGTGAGAACTCCGGCGTGGCCACCACATTAACCACGACCCAGGGGCGGTCCAGGTCGACATAGTCGGTGAAGGCGTCGTCCACGGGCAACGCCAGGTGTTCGGAGGCAAAGGCGCGGGCAGCCTGAGCGGTCGCCAGTTGCTGGCGCAGTTCGGGAGGCGTGTCGCGGTTCTGTATGACATCCCGAAGTGGTTCGCCCTCCATAATCAAGGACATATGGCCGGTTATGGCCTGGGTGTAGTAGCCGAAGGTCGTACACCCGCTAAGCATTGTTACCAGTAGCAAAAGTAGATAGATCTGACTAAGCTGTTTCATGGGTCAGGATGTTATCGAGGGTTGTTTTGCCCGAGGGGGCCGGACCGCTATAGTAATGCCATGGATCAGAGCGTAACGCCATGGCTCGGATAGTAGCAGGTGGCATCCACCACAGTGTCAGGGACGTAAGTCGGTAGCGGGCAGCAGACCCACAGACCCGTCCGGCTTTGCGAGATATCAGGTATACATGGACCCTAGAGAACGTCGTAGCAGCCCCCGCCAACCCATCAAGCTCGCCGCGCAGATTGATCTGGGAACCGGCGAGTCATGGCCGTGCCAGATTGCTGATTTCTGTGCCGAGGGCCTGTTTGTCCGTTATTCCACCGAGACATCACGCAAACTCGACCGGGCTTTCGCTGCCGAAACGCCGTCGGAGTTGGTAATCCGCTTCCGCGGCCTGGACGGCGCCCGTCGCCATGAGCTGCACGTGGGGGTTGTAAGGCGCATTGACGGTGCTATGGGGGTTCATTTCAGCCGGCCCAACCCACAGGCCGTTGATGCCATGCTGCAGCTGTGCGGTGGTTCCCGAACACAGGATCGTTCCTCCCTGCGAGCGCCGAGCGATCGAATCCAGTTTATCCTTCACCAGTCGGCCAAGGCGGTCACCCAGTATATCGAGCCGTTGATGGACGCCTGCTTCGTGAAAATGGTCGAGGCGCTCAAACTGGCGGCCCAGAAGGCGGCCAACGATCAGCAGGCCAACGAATACATGGATGCGTCTGGCCAGATCCAGGCCCGCCAGCGGGTCATCTGGCATCAGATGTCGAAGAGCCTTGAGTCACCCCTGAAACCGGCACCCAAGGGCTTTCCCGGCTCGGAACTGTCGGTGGTGGACAAAGGCGAGTTCGAGGACTGGCTGACCATTCGGGTGATGGTCACCAAGGCGGACACCCTGTATCGGGGCGATCTTCTTCAGCTCAAGCTCCGGCTCGATAAACTCGGCATTGCCAATGCCACCGGCCATCACAATCCGCTGGGGCCATCGCTGGTCTGTGAAGCCTTCCATCACGGTCTTAACCAACTCAAGGCGCCCCGGGAGGTCGAGAAAGTCTGCCTGAAGGTGTTCGAGCAGACCGTACTGCAGCAGTTGGGCCCGCTCTACAAGGAACTGAATGACATTCTGATCCGTCACGGCGTGCTGCCGGACCTGGATCTGAGCAAATACCTCAGCGAACAGTCTGGCACCAGATCCGAGCCGATCGAGCCGCCGAAGAAGAAACCGGACGCCTCACTGAAAACTCCGGTCGCCGAGACCTCGGCAGGCAGCGAAGTGACTGCCAAGGCAGCCGCTCCTCGCCGCAAGCCCAGCCGCTTGGGCAGCGAGTTCCAGGGTTACGCGCAGGCGGCCCAGACCGCGTTTGCCACTGTCCGTAACCTGCTTACAACGCTGAGCGCCAGTCGCGTGGCCCGGGGCGACCCTGAGCCACTGCCGTTTGCACCCAATGCCCGGCCCCTGTCATCGGGCGAACTGCAACGGGAGCTCCAGCAACTGCAGGTAGAAGTGCCGGAGGCCGGTGAAGCGGTGGTACCCCTCAGGGAGCGGGTCGTGGAGAAAGTTCTCGAGAGTGGTGACACCCGCCTGGACGAGGAGCAACAGGGTACCCTGGATGTGGTGGACCGTTTCTTCCGCTCCGTGGTGGAGAGCCCCAAGCTCAGTGAGTATGCCCAGCAGCGGATGCGGCAACTGGAAGTGCCCGTGCTCAAGGTGGTCATGCGCGATCCAGGCTTTTTCGACGATCAGGACAGCCCAGTACGAGGCGTGATGAACCGGCTGGCGCAGCTGGGGGTCAAGGGTGGTCGCATCAACCCGGTGGTGCAACGCCGGGTTGATGAACTGATCCAGCGGATCACCACGGATTTCGAACAGGACACCGGAGTCTTCGAGCAGACGGTTCAGGAGCTGGACACCCTGATCGACCGGCAGAACCTGGTGTACCGTCGCAATGTGGAGCGGGTAACCGCCGCCGCCGAGGGTGCCCAGAAAGTGGCGGAATCCAAGAAAGCGGTCGCCGAGGTGCTGGACCAGCGCCTGGGTGGTCGCAAGGTGCCCCGGGCCATCGTGAGTCTGCTCGATGGTGGCTGGCGCGACTTGCTGTCACTGACCTGGATTCGCCAGGGTCCGGACAGCCAGCTCTGGCAGGACTACCTGTCGGTGATTGATTCCCTGCTGGCGTTTGCGGACGACCCCAACAGCTCGATCAACCTGCCGGAACTGCTGCGGGTGATCCAGGACGGCCTGGCGTCCATTTCCAGTAACCATATGCCCTCGTCCCAGATCCGGGATGAACTCAAACAGTTCCTGGTGCGTGGACCGGACCAGTCGCCGGAACTGGTGGAAGTTCCTTCGGCACACCCGGAAAAGCCCAGCACTGTTCAGCTTTCGGAGCGGGAACAGCGCAGTTTGCAGCGCTGGATCAACCGGGCCCAGCAACTGCGCACCGGCGACTGGCTGCGGGACCAGGAAAAACCGGACGACCCGCAGTACATTCGTCTGGTATGGATTGCCCGGGGCTTCAGCCGCTTTGTATTCGTTAACCATCAGGGTATGCGGGTGGTGGAACTGGAGCTCGACGCCCTCGCACGGCAGATGCGTAAAGGCATTATCGTGCCCGACAACCAGTACGAGCGACCGTTGGTGGACGAGAGCATCGACCGCATGGTCCGTAAGGTATACGACCAGTTGTCCTGGGCGTCCACCCACGACGAGCTGACCGGCCTGCTCGGGCGTCGTGAGTTCGAGCGTATGCTGGACCAGCAGTTGGCCCGTCAGGAGGATGAGCGTTCCCTGGTGCGCCTCGACCTTCGGCGGTTCCGGTTGCTCAACGACACTGCCGGCTACCAGGCCGGCGATGAGACTCTCAAGCGGGTGGCGGACATTCTTCGGGAACACGTGGGCGATGGCATGCCCGTGGCCAGGCTGGCGGGCAACGAATTTGCCATGTTGGTGCCCTCGGAACATGCGCTTACCGCATCAGAGGGGCTGGTGAAGGCGATTGAACAGGCCGAATTCAGTTTCGAGGGCCGCACCTACCGGCTGTCGGCCAGTGTCGGTGTGGTGCCAACCCTGCCGGCCCTGGTGAGTGCGGAGCGGTGGCTGAGGGCCTCTGAGCAGGCGCTCGGTGCAGCTCGGGAAAAGGGCCATGGCAAGGTATCGGAATACACCCTGGATGCCGGCGATCAGGCACGCCAGGAGCAGATTGCCGCCAAGGTGGCGAGCCTGAGCAATCTCAACGAAGAGCGCATGTTGCTGAGATGCCAGAAAATCATCCCCCTGCACCCGGATGCCGGTATGGCCGCCCAGTACGAGGTGCTGATCAGCATGTACGATGACGAGGGCACGCTGATCACCGGTCGGGACTTCGTCCGGATGGCTGAACGTTACGACCGCATGCAGGCAGTGGACCGCTGGGTGGTCGGCCATATGCTGGACTGGCTTCGGGAACAGGCGCCGGATCCACGCCACTTTGGCGGTGTCTGCATCAACCTCTCCGGCTATTCCATGAACGACCAGTCGTTGCTGGAATTCATCTACGAAAAGCTCAGCGAGAAAGACGCTCCTATCGAGCGGCTATGGTTCGAGCTGACCGAGGCCTCCGCCATCACCGATGTTCAGTCGGTTGCAGACTTCATCCTGGAAATGAAAGAGCTCGGCTGCCGGTTCTGCCTGGGCAACTTCGGCAGTGGCCCCAGCTCCTTCGAGTTCATGCGCTCGCTGCCGGTGGACCTGATCAAGATTGACAGCGCCTTCACCGGCCAGGTGGCCAGCAGCGAGACCGACCGCGCCATGGTAAGGTCTATGGTGGACATGGCCCACTACATGAACCGGGAAGTGATTGCCTCTCAGGTGGAATCCCGGGAGGTGCTGGATATGCTGCGCCAGCTGGGCGTGGACTACGCCCAGGGCTTTGTGGTCGAGAAACCCCGACTGCTCGACAGTCTCACCTGAATCCGGCACTCTGCCCCTATGTCAAAACGTCATCCGATCATCGCGGTTACCGGCTCCTCGGGTGCCGGTACCACCACCACTGGCCAGATCTTCAGCCGGCTGTTTGCCAGTGAAGGTATCCGGGCGGCCACGGTCAGCGGCGACAGCTTTCACCGCTACAACCGTGAGCAGATGGCCCGGCTGGCGGCCAAAGGCCAGTTCGGGGAGCGCAACCACTTCGCCCTGGCGGCCAACCACATCGACAAGCTCGAAGCCCTGTTTTACGACTATGGCCATACTGGCAACGGCCGCTATCGGCAGTACGTGCACGACGAGGATCGGGACCTGGTCGCCGCTGGCCACAAACCCGGAACCTTCACCCCCTGGGGCCCGCTGCCACCGGAAACCGATCTGCTGTTCTACGAGGGCCTGCACGGGGGTGTGGTGAGCGACACCTACAACATCGCCCAGTACGTGGACCTGCTGATCGGGGTGGTGCCGATCGTCAACCTGGAGTGGATCCAGAAGATCCACCGGGACACCCACAAGCGCGGCTACAGCCAGGAAGCCGTGGTGGAGACTATCATCAACCGTATGGACGACTACGTGCACGACATCGTGCCCCAGTTCTCCCACACCCACATCAACTTCCAGCGCATTCCGCTGGTGGACACGTCCAACCCGTTTGTCGTCCGTGACGTGCCCACCGAAGACGAAAGCATGATCGTGATCCGGTTCCGGGATACCTCGGAGGTGTCGTTCTCGTACCTGTTGCAGGTGATCCCTGGCAGCTCCCTCTCTCGCCATGACACCCTGGTAATTCCAGGCACAAAAATGCCGCTGGCCATGGACCTTATCGTCAGGCCCATGGTGCAGCGGCTGATGGCGAGAAAGCCCTTCGCCTGAATGGTCGGGCTCAGGCGGTAAGGCGACCGTCCCGGTAGTCCCTGAGCGTCTGCTCGATTTCCTCGCGGGTGTTCATCACGAACGGCCCGTATTGGACCACTGGTTCGCCAATGGGCTTGCCAGCGATCAGCAGCAGCCGTGCGCCCTCCGCTCCCGCCGACAACGTGATCTCGTCGCCCTTGCCGAGGACAGACGCCGCGCTCCGTTTCAGGGCCGATTCACCCAGGTGGGCGGTCCCCTCGTACAGATACAGCATGCCGTTGTGGGTTCCGGGGATCGGCAGTGTCACGGTGCCTTCAGGCTTCAGGTGAATATCCGCATACAGCGGCTGGGTGCTGCGCCCCGGCATGGCGCCCAGGTGAGTTTCCCCGCCAACCTGCAGCGTACCGGCGATCAGCTTCACGGTACCGCCGGAGAACGCGATGACCGGGATTTCCTCGGGCTGGATGTCCCGGTAACCCGCTTCCACCATCTTTTCGGCCGCTGGCAGATTCAGCCAAAGCTGGAACCCTCGCATCACACCTTCTTCCTGCTGGGGCATCTCGGAGTGGATGATGCCGCGCCCGGCGGTCATCCACTGCACGCCGCCGTTGCGCAGATCGCCCCGGTTACCAAGGTGGTCCTCATGCAGCATGTGGCCCTCGATCATGTAGGTGACGGTCTCAAAACCACGGTGGGGGTGCGAAGGAAAGCCGGCGATGTAATCGGCCGCTTCCGCCGAGCCGAATTCGTCGAGCATCAGAAATGGATCCAGGCGGATGCTCTGATGCTGGCCGATGGAGCGCTTAATGCGCACGCCAGCGCCATCGGAGGTTTCCAGGGCCGGGATTGTCTGTTTCAGGGAACGCTGGGTCATGATGTCCTCCTCTCGTTAACCAATAACACTATTAGAACGGGACAGGAGGCGAGAATAAAACGCAGAAATCTGGCGGGTGGGATCAAAAAAACTGAAGGATCGGTGGTGGCCGGACTGGGCCACCACCGATCACCAGTTATTCCACGTTGCGGGAATAGAAGATTTCAAGCATTTCCCGACGCAGACGGTCCTCAATGGACTGGGCTTCCTTCGGGTCGAGGTCGCTGGCATTGACGCCAAACACGTAGTTATCCAGGTTGAAGTTCTTCAGCATCATCTTGGTGTGGAACAGGTTCTCCTGGTACACGTTCACGTCGATCATCTGATACGCGTTCTGGGTATCCTCGGTCAGATAGTTCTGGATCGAGTTGATGTCGTGATCGATGTAGTGCTTGGTGCCGTCGACATCGCGAGTGAAACCGCGCACCCGGTAATCCACGGTGACCACGTCGGAGTCGAAGCTGTGGATCAGATAGTTCAAGACCTTCAGTGGCGAGATCAGGCCACAGGTGGAGACATCGATGTCGGCCCGGAAGGTGCTAACGCCGTCGTGGGGGTGGCTTTCCGGATAGGTATGCACGGTCACGTGGCTTTTGTCGAGATGCGCGACAATGGTATCGGGCAGCGGGCCGGGGGATTCCTCGTTGTCGGGCTCCTCGCCGCTGGTCAGTTCGTGCTCGGCAATCAGCATGGTCACTGAAGCGCCGTGAGGCTCGTAGTCCTGGCGTGCAATGTTAAGCACGTTGGCGCCAATGATCTTGACCACATCAGTGAGGATCTGGGTCAGACGCTCGGCGTTGTACATCTCGTCGATGTAATCAATGTAGGCCAGGCGCTGCTCTTCGGTCTGCGCATAACAGATGTCGTAGATATTAAAGCTCAGGGATTTGGTCAGATTGTTGAAACCATGCAGCTGGAGTTTTGATTCCATGCTCAGCCCCTCCCGATCGTGGAGATGAATGTCTTCAGGGCCCTGTCTGTTGGGTCCTGCCGAGGCCGCCACCGACTACTGACCGGGTTGTTCACCTTTTGCGCAGACCGGCGGAGAGGGTGCGTATTATGCACACCGCAGGTGATGTTGAATAGTATTCGCAAGGACATTTTAGCATCCGTGATTTCCGTTGCATTCCGGGCGTGGCGGCCGCTCCGGAGCACCGGTATGAGCCGAGCCTCAGGCACCGGCTTCCGCTGCGGTGCCGGCCTCATGAACCTCGTAGCTGTGGCTGATCTCCACGCCCGCTTTTTCCAGCATGATCGAAGCGGAGCAGTATTTTTCCGCTGACAGGCTCACCGCGCGCTTAACCAGGCTCTCCTTGAGGTTGTGGCCGGTAACCACGAAATGGAGGTGAATGCGGGTGAATACCGCCGGCACCGCATCGGCCCGCTCTGCCTCCAGCTCCGCGTGGCAGGCGGTCACTTCCTGGCGGCTTTTCTTGAGAATGCTCATAACATCGAACGATGAGCAGCCTCCCAGGCCCATCAGCAGCATTTCCATCGGACGTGGGCCCAGGTTTTCACCGCCGTGATCCGGCGGCCCGTCCAGCTGCACGCTGTGGCCACTGCCGCTGGTAGTTCTGAAACTGGCGTTGCCGGTCCAGTCGACGGTTGCTTTCATGGGGCTTTCTCCCTGGTGGTTGCGGGGGCCGGTTGTGGCGACGGCCCGGATAACGACGATATGAGCCCGGATGCTAGCATAACCGGCTGTCAGGGGCAGCCGGGCAGGTGGTTTCCGGATACATGTTGTATACTCTTTCCGGTTGCCCGAAACAGGCCTTCTTGTTATAAGTTGCGCAGTTTTGCAAGAAAAAACACCAAACCCGCAGGGAAAGCCGGGTGAATAAAAAAACACTGGGATCCGCCAGCATCTGAGGAGGCACGACTCGCATTATGGCCACTATCGTCAAGCCGGTTGAGCAGAAAACCAAGCATCTCGACTATTTCCTTTCGCAGTGCCATCGCCGCCGTTATCCAGCCAAGAGCACCATTATCTACGCCGGTGACAAGAGCGATTCCCTGTTCTACATCGTCAAGGGATCAGTGACCGTCATCATCGAGGACGACGATGGCCGCGAAATGATCATGGCCTACCTCAACGCCGGTGATTTCTTTGGTGAAATGGGGCTGTTCGACAACATGGACTCCCGAAGCGCCTGGGTGAAGGCCAAAACCGAGTGCGAAGTGGCGGAAATCAGCTACACCAAGTTCCGGGAAATCGCCCAGCAGGACCCCCGGGTGCTGTACTTCATCGGCGAGCAGATGGCGTCCCGTTTGCGCCAGACCACCCGTAAGGTTGGCGACCTGGCGTTTCTCGACGTGACTGGCCGCGTTGCCCGTACCCTGCTGGACCTGTGCAAGGAGCCGGATGCCATGACGCATCCGGACGGCATGCAGATCAAAATCACCCGTCAGGAAATCGGCCGCATTGTGGGTTGTTCCCGGGAGATGGTGGGTCGGGTCCTGAAGACCCTGGAAGACCAGGGGCTGGTACGCGTAAAGGGGAAGACCATGGTGGTGTACGGCACCCGCTAGCAGAATCGGTACTCGAACAGCCGGAAAAGGCCGCTGCAGACAGCGGCCTTTTTTGTGGGCCGGGCGTTCAGGCCTGGCTGATGATGAATGACCGGACGGCGCCGGATACCGCTTCAGGCTGCGTCAACAGGGCCCAGTGGGGCGCATCGAGTTCCCGAACGGTCAGTTTGCCGGCCCACCGCTCCAGGTGCTCGTTCAAGTGCGGTCGAACATAGGCATCCCGGGTTGGCACCAGTACCTGCACGGGGCATGTTGCTACCCTGCGGCGTGGCCTCAGCAGCCTTGGCAGGAAATTGGCCCGGTAGAGTTTCACTCCGTAGGCCCCGTCCGCCTTCTGTGCGTCGCTGAAACGGGCATCGGTGACCTGCTCCCGGGTCCGGAGGTAGTCCGGCCAGTAGCGGTCCAGTCCGGCATTCCAGATGGCCTCGGGTAACAGCGGAATCTGGAACAGGAACACATACCAGGAACTGGCGAACTGCCGCAGGACCTTGCCGAGCCCCTCCGCCCCGGGTGTCGCCAGCTGGCTCCGGATCCAGAAACCGACGTGGTCCAGGCAGGGACCGGAGATGGAGGTGAAGGACCGGATACGCCCCTGCAGCGGACCTCCGGTGACCGACTCCCAGCTCTGGATCGAGCCCCAGTCGTGGGCCACCAGGTGAAACTCCCGGCCGGGAATCAGCGTGTCCACCACCGCTTGCAGATCGCTGGCCAGCGCAGTTAGTCGATAGTCCCGGGTGCGTCGGGGCTTGTCAGACCGGCCGGCACCGCGAACATCGTAGCGGATCACCAGGTAGTCCCGGCTCAGGGCGGAGGCTACCTGATCCCATACCTGATGATTGTCTGGGTAACCGTGCACCAGCACCAGTGGCGTGGCCTCCGGATGGCCCTCCGCGACGGCGTGGATAACAAGATCTCCGCTGGTAATCCAGTGTGCTCTCTGTTCCTTCACGATGTGGGCCTGCGTGGCTGAAGATGACAGACCCAGAGTAACCACGAGGCTGGGCCGACCCTATGGCAGAGCGGGCCAACTGCCATGCCGCCGGTGTCAGTCGGCCAGGGCCACTGATTTGATCTGCATCCACACCGACCGACCTGGCGCCAATGCCAACTGGTCCACGGCTCTCGTGGTGAGGCGGGCCAGCACCGGGGTTGGTCCTGCGAGCAGCCTTGCAATGCTGATGCCGGGGGTGACATCCGGTTCGATCCGGTCAATGGTCGCCGGAATCAGGTTCTGGATGCTCTGGTTCGGGTGCCGGTCGAGCGCCAGGCTGATGTCCCGGGCCAGCAGCCGGACACGCACCCGGTCTCCGGGTTGCATACCGTTGTCGCGGCCCAGCCAGAGCGTTCCGCCATTGAACTCGAAACGGGCCAGATGCCAGTGCTCGTCCAGCTCGGCGATGGTGCCTTCCACCAGGACGCCGGCGTCGTCGTCGAGACGAAACGGGTTATCCAGCCGGGACAGGGTTTCCCGCATGGGGCCTTTGGCCACTACCTTGCCATCCTCAAGCACCACCAGGTGGTCCGCGAGGCGGGCCACCTCAGCCGTGGAGTGGGATACGTAAACAATCGGAATGGCCAGGGCGTCCCTCAGGCGTTCCAGATAGGGCAGGATGTCCTGTTTGCTGACCTTGTCGAGCGCGGACAGGGGTTCGTCCATCAGCAGTAGCCTGGGGCTGGTGAGCAGGGCGCGGGCAATGGCCACCCGCTGGCGCTCGCCGCCCGAGAGTCCCGCTGGCATTCGGGTCAGGTGGGTCTCAAGGCCCAGCCAGCTCACGGCGTCGTCAAAGCTGATCTGGCGCTGCGCTGCCGGGATGCGCCGATACCCGAATTCCAGGTTCTTGCGTACGTTCAGGTGGGGAAACAGGTGGGTTTCCTGGAAGACATAGGCCAGTGGACGTTTGTGCACCGGAAGGAACGTTCGCGGCGTTTGCCAGGGCTCGCCCAGCACGGTCATGGTGCCGTCGGCACTGTGCAGGCCGGCCATGCAGCGCAACAGCGTGGTCTTGCCACACCCCGAGTGGCCGAACAGGGCAGTGATACCGGTCCCGGGCAGGGTCAGGTCAACGTTCAGGGTAAAGCCCGGAAAAGCGCAGCGGAAGCGGGCGCAGATGGAGTCGCTGGCGCTCATCGCAGGGCTCCCGAACGGGCCTTGCCGTTCAGCGCGTAGAGGGTGACCAATACCACAAAGGAGAAAACCACCATGCCTGCGGACAGCCAGTGGGCTTCAAGGTATTCCAGGGACTCCACGTGATCGTAGATGGCGACTGACAGTACCTTGGTTTCGCCGGGAATGTTGCCGCCAATCATCAGGATCACGCCAAACTCACCAATGGTGTGCGCGAACGTCAGCACGGCGGCGGTCAGGAAACCGTTTCGCGCCAGGGGCACGGCAACGAACAGAAACCGGTCCCAGGGGGCTGCACGCAGGGTGGCGGCCACTTCCAGAAACCGGTCGCCCACCGATTCGAAGGCGTTCTGCAGTGGCTGGACGGTAAATGGCAGGGAGTAGATCACCGAGGCCACCACCAGACCCTCGAACGTAAACGGTAACAGTCCGATGCCGAGCGCCTCGGTCAACTGGCCGACCCAGCCTTCGGGGCCCATAACCAGCAGCAGGTAGAAACCAAGCACGGTGGGTGGCAGCACCAGGGGCAGCGCGACGATGGCCGCGATTGGCTGGCGCAGCCAGTGCTCGGTGCGGGCCAGCCACCAGGCAATGGGCGTGCCCACAAGCAGCAGCAAAAGGGTGGTGGTGGTGGCCAGCTTGAGGGTCAGCCAGACCGGGTCCCAATAGGTTTCAAGCATCACTCAGCCGTTGTCTGTCCGATGTCGTAGCCATAGTCGCGAATAATGGCCATGGCCGCTTCTGACTGCAGGAACGCCATCCATGACCGGGCGGCGTCATTATCGGCGCCATGGGCAAGCAGGATCACCTGCTGGTCAATGGGCTGGTATAAACGTTGCGGGATCTGCCAAAGGGTGCCCCGCTCTTCCGGCGTCAGCGCCGCCTCCCAGGCGATGACCTGGGACATTGCAACGAAGCCTGCCTGGGCGTTGCGGCTGACCACAAACTGGAACGCCTGGGCGATGGAGTCTCCGCGCACGAGTTTGGTCTGCAGCGGCTGCCATAGGCCAAGATGTTCCAGAACCTGGCGGGCAGCCAGGCCGTAGGGCGCGGTCTTGGGATTGGCCATGGCCAGCCGCGCGAAGGACTGCTCTTCTAGATAGACCTCGCCACTGCTGAACGCGTCCTTTGTCGGGCTCCAGAGCGCGAGTCTGCCTCGGGCGTAGGTAAATCGGCTGCCCCGGACTCCGGCTCCGTCCCGTTCGATCAGCTCTGGTCGCCGGGCGTCGGCCGCCATGAAAACGTCGAACGGTGCCCCGTTGCGAATCTGTGCGTAAAGCTTGCCGGTGGAACCGAAACTGGCCGAGACCCTGTGGCCGGTGTCGGCCTCGAAGCGCTTGATCAGATCCCGGGTGGTGTCGGTAAAGTTGGCGGCCACGCCAAGACTGACTTCACCCGCAATGGCCAGCGTACCCGCCGCCCAGAGCAGCACCGTCATCGTGAACGTCGTCCATGGCCCGGGGCGGAACAGGCGTTGGGCGTCTCGGGGCTCTGGCATGGCGCAGGACTTACTGTTAGGCGGCTGACTGACCGGCTTGATTTTCCCTGTACAGACACAGGGAATGCAAGTACTGCCAGACTTCGTCGCGGTTGATTTCGTTGAGCATCTCATGGCGCCCGCCCTCAAACAACCGCAGGGTCACGTTCTCGATGCCTGCCTCGCGAATGGCCTGGAAATGACGGCGGACGCCCCGCCCCATTTCCCCGACCGGGTCCGCCGTGCCGGAGAAGAGGTGCACGGGCAGGTTCTTCCGCCAGAGCGAGGGGCGAATGCCGAGCATGCCTCCGATGAAATCCTGCCAGAGCCCCACCGTACAGGTGAAGCCGCAGAGCGGATCGGCAATGTAGCGGTCAACCTGTTCCGGATCGCGGCTCAGCCAGTCCGCCGAAGTCCGGTTAGGGCGGAACCGGTGGTTGAACTGGTCGAAGGTCAGCCGTGCCACCAGTCGGCTGCGGTGGCCTTTGCCCCGCACCAGCCGGATCAGGCGAACCAGCGCCCCGGACGCCAGCAGCTGGCGGCGATCAATCCGGTTGGTGGCGCTCAGGATCAGGCTGTCCAGGGTATCACCGTGCTGCTGCGCGTAGCTCTGTGCGATGAACGAGCCCATGCTGTGCCCCAACAGGTGCAGCGGCAACCCGGGGAAACGGGCCCGAGCGTACTGGATGACCTGATGCAGGTCAGAGATGACCCTGAGCCAGCCCCGGGTGTCGGCGTAATGGCCAAGGGCTGTCGCCGGACAACCGGTGCCGTGGCCGCGATGATGGTAGGTGATGACTGCCAGGCCCCGGTCCGCGAGCCAGCGGGCCAGGGGCGCGTAGCGGTCACCGTGTTCGGCCATGCCATGGCTGATCACCAGAACGCCGGCAGGGTTGGCGGGTGTCGTCAGGCTGCCAGTGATGGTGTGCTGGTCAGGGGTGTCCAGACTCAGTGGGTGTGTGTCGGTCATATCCGCCCGGTTCCTTGTTGTTGTCGTCCTTTGCCGGGCGCTGCCACTCCGGCGGTTTCCAAAGATGGGTAAGGCGAGACCATAATCCGCCCGGTCGGGCCATGTCGCGGAACAGGTCCACGTATTCGTGGGTCCAGAGCACAATCAGGTTGGTGGAGTCGACGGGGCGGGTGATGCCGTACACCGGCGGTTCCTGCGCTTTTTCGTCCACGAAGGTGCCGAACAGCCGGTCCCAGATGATGAGCGTACCGCCGTAGTTGCGGTCGATGTAGCCAGGATTGCGGCCATGGTGTACGCGGTGGTGGCTGGGAGTGTTGAAGATCGCCTCGACCCAGGCCGGCAGTTTGCCCACCAGCGTGGTGTGGATGAAAAACTGGTACACCAGCGACAATGCATAGGCGACACCAATCCAAACAGGATTGAAACCAATCAGCGCCATGGGCAGGTAGAACACCCACATGCCGTTGAAAATGTTGGTGGCGTTCTGGCGCATGGCGGTGGAGAAGTTCATACGCTCCGATGAGTGATGGACCACGTGTGCCGCCCAGAACCAGCGCACCCGGTGGCTCGCCCGATGCATCCAGTAGAAGCAGAAATCCACACCCAGAAAAGTGAGGAAGGCGGTGAGCCCATTCAGTTCCAGGTCCAGCAGGCGGTAGTGGTAACACAGGGCGTATACGGGAAACGCGATGATCCCCGCGAACAGCAGTTCGGTAATCTGGTAGCCGGCACCCAGGGCAAAATTCCTTACCGCTTCGCGGGCATCCATCAGGCAGGGGTTATGGCGTATCCGCAGGTATTCCCACAGGGTCACGGCAATGAACAGGGGGGTGGCAATCACGAAGATCAGTTGCCGCTCATCCAGCGCCAGCCAGGGCGCCGCCCACTGCCACAGGGACAACAGGCCACTGTCTTCAAGCACTGCCAGCATCATGTCGGTCAGGGCCATGGAACACCGCCGGGGTCAGGGAATGGTGTTGCTATTCTGGCACGGAACCGGCGCCGGGGAATGTCGGTTCCCGCCAGTTCCGTTGACCATTTCCGACAGCCCCGGATCAGCGGCTGGCACCGCCGCCACGGTGGTCCCGGTAGACAGCCGCCAGCGTGGTCAGCTGCGGTTGCCACTGGTCCAGCCAGGCCTGGATGTCCTTGGGGATACGCTTGGCTTTGGGCCAGGGAACCGGGTATTGGGCTGGCTGGAACATGGGCGCAAACAGCGCGGCGGCGGTCAGGTCTGCGCGGGAGAAGCGATCACCCACCAGAAACGACCGGGAGCCATAGATCTGCTCAAGCTCGGTCAGCAGACCCTCCATGGTCAGTCGGGATTGCTCCGCCGTTTTTTCGTTGATTTTCATCCACTGGCGCATCACCTCGTCCACCCGGCTGAAGGCCAGGCTGAGCAGAATGCGATTGTAAAAAGGCGTGCCCGCCGCCAGCATCGGCACTACGACCTTGGGGCGTTTCAGGAAATGGTGGTAGGAGTAGCAGCGAATCGCCGGCCCGGCTTCTTCATCCAGCCGGCGTTCCCAGGCTAGGGTCTGCTCGCGCTCGACCGGATCGGCCGGGGTCAGTGGATGCTCCGGAAAGGTTTCATCCAGGTAGTCCAGTATGCGGGAGGACCCCTGGACAACCTGGCCGTCGTGATCAATCACCGGCACTGACGACTCGCGTCCGGTCAGCCGGCGAATCGTCTTGATGTGCTGGCCGGGCAACAGATTGACTGTCTCATGGTTGATGCCCTTGTAATCCAGGGCCCAGCGAACCTTTTCGCAGTAGTGGGAAATGGCAAATTGGTAGAGTTTCAGCGCCATGGCGGCCTCCTGATGGTTTGGGCTAGCATACTGCCGACGCCGCCGGATAAGAAGCTTGGGATGTCATGGCATTGGCCTGTGGTGGCCGGGCCATTTAAACTGTGGTCCGAACATCATGCGAACAAGGGAACTGACCATGTATTTACGACGAGTTCTGACGCTGTCCGTCGTTACCTGTGCCGGGTGGCTGGCCTCCGCCTGCTCGACGCTGCCCGGAGGCAATACCAAAAGCGCACCCGAAACCTCCTTCGGAACCTACCATTGCGGCCAGCTGGAGATCCAGGTGGCTGGCACCGAGGGCAGCGATCTGCTCGGAATCAATTACCTCGACCGCCGCCTGCTACTTAAACCCGCGGTAAGCGCCTCCGGAGCACTGTATGTGGCGCCCGGCGATGACAACACCCGGTTCTGGAGCAAAGGCCAGCGGGCGACCCTGACCATCGGCGGGCGGTCCTACCCGGAATGCCTGAAGCCCGGCGATATCGAGATGCCCTTTGAAGCCCGGGGCAACGAGCCATTCTGGCACGCCACCATTGAAGACGGGGAACTGCTGCTGACCCGCCCCTTCGAAGAGCGGGGTACCCGCCGGCTGCCAGTGACCCTGGATACCGCTAACCGGCACGGTCGAACCTACACAACGACCGTTGATGAACTGGACGTGAGCCTGACCATCGCACGGCAGCTCTGCCAGGACAGCATGTCCGGCGCCCAGTATCCGGCCCAGGTTCGCCTGACTGTGGATGGCGAGTCCTACAGCGGCTGCGGTGGCGACCGTCAGCGCCTGTTCCGGGGAGCCGTCTGGATTGTCGAGGATATCGGCGACACCGGTATCATTGACCGCTCGCGAGTCACCATCGAGTTTCTCGACAACAACCGCATCGCCGGCCGGGCGTCCTGCAACCACTACACCGGCAGTTATGCGCTCAGGGGCGAGGGCATTGAAGTGGGACCGGTAGCGGCCACGCGCATGGCCTGTGCACCAGCTCTGATGACCCAGGAACAGAGGTTCCTGGATATTCTTCAGGCGGCTACGGACATCCGCATCGGGCAACAGGGGGAGTTGCTGCTGACTTCCGCCGGGGGAAAGGTTATCCGCGCATTTCAATCCGACCAGGACAGCCCGTAGCGGCCGAGGATCTGTTCGGCCCGGCCAGAGGCCTGCAGGGCCCGAGTGCCCTCGGACAGCAGGGTGGCCAGCCGCAGGGACTCATCGCGGGCTGGTGAGAAGGCGACATACAGAGGCGATTGGTGGAGCACGGCGGCCAATCTGAGCGTCCGGGTATCGCCGCCCTGTGCCAGTTCCCAGGCCATGACAAAGCGGTCCTCGGGGAATACATCGGAGCGTCGCTTGTACAGCAATTCGATGGCCCGCCCCAGGGGGGCCGGCCCGGACAGGATCCAGACCCGCTCGGGATCGTCCTGGTAGCGGGTAATGTAGGCATCCAGTTCCGGCGAGTAGGCATAGCCGTTGATGGCAAGCAGGATGACGCCGGCCAGGGATTCGACGCCGGCGTATTGCCAGTCGCTGTCCGGATGGGTGTAGAGGGCGATGGTGGTATGGCCGATGGCTTCCTCCGGAAACACGAAATCCGGGGCATCCGCCGGCAGTGCGCCCACCACGGCGTCCATATGGCCTTCCCGGGCCAGTTGCAGGGCCCGCGCCCAGCTCATGTTGACGTATTCCACTTCGATGCCCGCCCGGGCAAACGCTTCCCGGGTAATGTCGATCATGTAGCCCTCATGATCGGTACCGGCCTCGCAGTTGTGCGGGCACCAGGGGTCGGCGGCAATGGTGATGGTCCGGGGTGACCGTGGCGCCGGTTCTGGCTCAGGTTCTAACTCCGGTTCTGACTCCGGTTCTAACCCCGTGGCGGTCTCGGCCGCCACTTCCATGACCGGAACGGGGGGATCCTCAGGCTCCGAGCAGGCAGCCAGGAACAGGGCCAAGCAGCAGAACAGGATTCTTGCCACGATCTTCGTTCCAGCAGGGAAGGGATACTTCTCCTGTAAGCATAGTTCGTGGCGCGTCTTTTGTAACGGTCGCCTGGCTTCAGGCGGCGTTTTTGTCCCGATCGGCAGACGCTGCCGTGGGCACCAGGGCCCGCGCCAGATCCTTCATGTGCAGTGTGCCTACCTGTTCGCCCTCCCGCATTACCCGGAAACACAGGGTCATGTCACCCTCAGACACCTTGAGCACGGTTTCGAGGTTGTCCTGCTCGGTGACATCGCCGGCGTAGTTGTTGTCGCCGGCCTGACCGGATTTGCTCATGATCGAGCGCACCCGGAGTACCCGGGCCCGGTTGATATCGCTGATGAAGTCGACAATGTAGGGATCGTTCGGCTCCAGCAGTATGTGCTGCGGGTCGCCCTGCTGCACCACCTCGCCGTCCTTCAGGATCACCAGATGATCGGCAAGCTTAAGCGCTTCGTCGAGATCGTGGGTGATGAACACTATGGTCTTATGCAGCTCACCCTGCAGTTCCAGGAGCAGATCCTGCATGTCGGAGCGGATCAGCGGGTCCAGTGCCGAGAAGGCCTCGTCCATCAGCATGATCGGGGCGTCGGAGACCAGCGCCCGGGCAATGCCCACCCGCTGCTGCATGCCGCCGGAGAGCTGGTGTGGGTACTGGTGTTCGTTGCCCTCCAGGCCCACCCGGGCCAGCCACTTGCGGGCATCCGCCTCGAAATCCGAGGTGGTGTAGCCGCGAATGTCCTTGGCCATGCCGGCGTTTTCCAGCACGGTTTTGTGAGGCAACAGGGCGAACTTCTGGAACACCATCGACATGCGTTCACGGCGAAGGCGGCGCAGCTGTTCCTCCGAATAGCTCATGACATCCTCGCCATCCACCCGGATCTCGCCCGCCGTGGGGTCAATCAGGCGGTTTAGGTGGCGGATCAGCGTGGACTTACCTGAGCCGGAGAGGCCCATGATCACGGTGATCTCGCCATCGTGCATATCCACGTTGATGTCCCGCAGACCAAGCACGTGTTTCTGCTGCTCCAGCAGTCCCGCCTTCCCCATGCCCTTGCGCACGTATTCCAGAGCCACGTCCGGGCTCGGACCGAAGATCTTGTAGAGGTTCCGGATCGAAATCTTGATGTCTTTTGCCATGATCTGGCTCCTCACTGCTTCTGGGAAACGTTGATTCGGGCAAGCGATGCCTTGGTCACCCGGTCAAGGATCACGGCCAGGATGACAATGCCGAGACCGGACACCAGGCCCACGCCCAGTTCCAGGTTGCGGATGCCCCGGAGTACCAGCACCCCGAGACCGGGTGCAGACACGAGCGAGGCAATCACCACCATGGCCAGGCTCATCATGATGGTCTGGTTGACCCCGGCCATGATGTTGGGCAGCGCCAGGGGTATCTGTACCTTGTACAGCTTCTGGCGCGGGGTCATGCCAAAGGCGTCGGCGGCCTCGATCACATCCTTGTCCACCAGGCGGATGCCCAGGTTGGTCAGCCGGATCACCGGCACGATGGCGTACAGGATGATGGCGATGCCGTAGAGTTTCGATTCGGTGACGCTGAACAGAAAGATCAGCGGTATCAGATACACGAAGGGGGGCAGGGTCTGCAGCATGTCGAGTATGGGTACGATCATGCGCTGCAGGGTGTTGCTTCGTGCCATGGCAATGCCGATGGGCACCCCCATCAACACGCACAGGAAGGCGCATACAAAAATGATCGCCAGCGTCTGCATGGCGTAGTCGTAGTGGTCGATGAACGCCAGCAGCATGACACTGCCGCCCACGAACGCCACCAGCTTCCAGGATTTGGTGACCAGAAAAACGATGCCCAGCAGAACCGGAATAACGATCCACCAGGGCGTGTTCAGCATGGCGTACAGGGCACCGTCCAGGAACCAGCTGAGAGGCTGGGTCAGCGGATCAAGCACCAGGCTGAGGCTGTCCTTGATCGCCAGGAAACCCTGTTCCAGCCCCTTGGTCAGCTCCCTGGACTGCGGAAACGCGGCGCAGGATTCGTTCAATGCATCCATCGACGGGAACGGCAGTTCCCAGATGGAAGGGTCTTCGGCTTCCTTGCCCTTGGTTTTAGCCAGCAGATCGGCCATCGACATGGGGCCGTCACTCTTGCCTTCGGAGCACCAGTCCTCAAGGCCGAGGGCGGAAAACAGTGGGTCGTAGGTTGCCATGGGCGTTCAGTCTCTCCTGCGCGCGTCTGAATTCAGTGTGATTGTGCGGAGGGTTGCCCGGGCCATGAGGCATTGGCCCGGGCGGGGCAGGTGATCAGTTATTCAGAACGCTTGCCAGACGCTCCCGAGCGGAGTCGTTCAGCCAGCTTGACCACTCATCGCGGTTGTTGGTCAGGAAGTAGACCGCGGCCTCTTCGCCAGAGGCGTTGTTCTGGTCCATCCAGGCCAGGATCGAGCTCATGGTGGAGGTCTGGAAGGTCAGCTTGCTGAGCATCTCGGCCACTTCCGGCTCACGCTCCTTGAAATCAGAGGTGACAGAAGTCAGCACGGTGGCGGCGGGGAAGTCAGACACACCGGGATTGTCCACGTCGGGGGTCTGGTTCTTCTGGTGCACCTTGGGCTTGATCTCACCGAGATCGACCCTGGTCATGTCGTATTTGCCCAGCGGTACGGTCGGGCCCCAGTAGTAGCCGAACCAGGGCTCCTCGTTCTGTACCGCAGACGCCATGGAGGATGCCAGGGTCTCGCCGGAGCCATGGTTGAACACTTCAATGCCGGACTCTTCCAGGTCCAGAGCACGAACCAGGTTATCGCTGACCACGCGACAGCCCCAGCCGTCCGGGCAGTTGTTGAAGCGACCGCCAACGAGCTCGGGGTTGGCCATCACGCCCTCAATGGTTTTGAGTTCTGGGTGTTTCTCGGCCAGGTAGGTCGGAATCCACCAGCCTTCAACACCGCCCGGATCAAGCACCTTGCCGAGACGCTCGACCTTGCCCTGTTCTTCCAGGCGCAGGTAGGCCTCGCCGGCGGAGTTCAGCCAAAGCTCGGTGACGATATCCGGCTCTCCGTTTTCGGCGACCGACGTTACCGCAGGCACGGTATCGGAGGGCACGATGGTGACGTCGCAGCCATAGCCCTGCTCCATGATGAAGGTGGCAACGTTGGTGACCACCGTATTGGACGCCCAGCCCATTTCGGTGATGGACACCTCGCCGCAGTCAGCCTGGGCGACGGCGGGAATGGATAAGGCGCAAAGCATTGCAGCGGACGTGAGCTTTCGCATGGTCACTTCTCCTTTTTCAGGGTTTGTGATTCTTTGAGAATGGGTCTGGTGGTTGCGTCGGGCCGGGGGCCGGCGCCAGTTTACACACCGTTGCCGGTGTAACTTCCAGTACAGAGGAGCCGCAGTCCGTAAGGACCGGGATAACAGCCGTTTTCAGCGTGCTGTTGAGGTCAGGCAAAACAGAAGTCTCGGTTAATGCTTATTCTTTAGGATAACGAACCTCAGCTCAGTTACAAGGGTGTAACGAAAATCCGTCTGGTTTGCGGACAGGTTGGCTGCTGGTACCGTCAACAATTTGTAGCAATTGCCCGCTACCCTGAGGCGTCCCTGTACCGGAGATGCCGATGACCGAATTGCGCGACCTGACACCCCACACCGCTATTGCCCGTGAACAGGCTTGCCGGGATGGTCGCCAGCGGCGGCTGTTGCGCACCTTCCTGCCGGAGCTGGTGAGCCTGGAGAGGCTGCTGGCGGAAGCGCCGGCGCTGGTGACCACCGATCTGGTTGCGCGAGTGGCGCTCAAGGAGCTGTCGCTGCCGATCTACCGGGCCGATATCGGGTCAACCCGGCCGGATGCACCGGTGGTGCTGGTGGTTGGCGGAGTGCACGGGCTTGAGCGTATCGGTAGCCAGGTGGTGATGGCCTGGCTGCGGTCGCTGCTGGCGCGGGTGACCTGGGATCAGCACCTGGCACAGCTGCTGCAAACCGTTCGGATTACCCTGCTGCCGATTCTCAATCCCGGCGGCATGTACCTGAACCAGCGCAGCAACCCCAACGGGGTGGACCTGATGCGTAACGCGCCCATTACCGCTCAGGACCGCAGCGCTTTCCTGCTTGGTGGACAGCGCCTGTCGCCCCGGCTGCCCTGGTACACGGGCGACCCGGAGCAGGGTATGGAAACCGAAAACCGGGCCCTGGAAACGGTGATCCGCGAACTGCTGCCCGGTCGTCCGTTCAGTGTCGCCCTTGATTGCCACTCGGGCTTCGGCTGGCAGGACCAGATCTGGTTTCCTTACGCCTATCGCCGTCGACCCATGCGCCGGATCGCCTCGGTGATGGCGCTGAAACTGATCTGGGAACAGGCCTACCCGAACCACAATTACCGGTTCGAACCCCAGTCGCGCCACTACCTCACCCACGGGGACCTCTGGGATTATTTCTACAAGCAGGTAAACCGGG
This sequence comes from Marinobacter gudaonensis, assembly GCF_900115175.1. Taxonomy (NCBI): domain Bacteria; kingdom Pseudomonadati; phylum Pseudomonadota; class Gammaproteobacteria; order Pseudomonadales; family Marinobacteraceae; genus Marinobacter; species Marinobacter gudaonensis. Next base: position 1,858,308 of record NZ_FOYV01000001.1, on the reverse strand, counting down.
AGAACGCCGGTGTGTTCCTGCCGCTGACCCTTGAGATGGGATCCTGGCGCTGGATCCGGAAACGACCCCGGCAACTGCTGCGTCTGGATGGTCTGTTCAATCCCCTGGTGCCGCACCGGCACCAGCGGGTGCTGCGCAGCCACCTCACCTGGATGGATTTCCTGGTGAATGCAGCGGCCAGCCACGAGAACTGGTTGCCGGCTCACGAGGAGGAGTCCATGCTGAGGGAAGCGGCCATCATGCACTGGTACCGGGACACCCAATAAGCCCGCGGTGGCGTGGCAACCCGACAGGACGAACCTATGCACTGGATTCTGTTGCGCGGATTGACGCGGGAACAGGCCCACTGGGGGGACTTCCCCGCACGCCTTAAGGACGCGTTTCCGGGGCACCAGTTTCATGCAGTGGACCTGCCCGGTACCGGTGTCCACTTCCGTGAGGACAGTCCGGACACCATCGCCGGGATCCGGCAGCGGGTTATCCGGCAGGTCGACCACATTCCCCGGCCATTCAGCCTGCTGGCACTCTCCATGGGTGGGATGGTCGCCATGGACTGGGCCCAGCAGGCCATCGAGGGTGAGATCCAGAATCTGGTACTGATCAATACCAGTTCTGGCTTCAGCCCCCCCTGGCAGCGCATGCGCCCCGGTGCCTGGCCCCGGATTCTCCGGCTACTGGCTCGACGGGAACTGTTTGACCGTGAGCGGGATATCCTACGGCTCACCTCCAACCGAGAGGTGACCCTGGAACTGGCCAAACGGTGGTACAGCACCCAGCGCCAGCGACCGGTCAGTGCGCGGAATGCACTGAACCAGCTCTCCGCGGCCGCCCGTTTCCGTCCTGCTGAAAAACGCCCGCTTCCGGATGCCCTGCTGCTGGCCAGCCGGGGTGACCGGATTGCGCACTGGCGTTGCAGTGCGGCCCTGGAGCAGCGCTGGCAGTGGACCCTCAAGTTGCATCCGGATGCTGGCCATGACCTGCCGCTGGACGACCCTGAATGGGTCATCAGCCGAATGCATCAGTGGCTGACCCGGTAATCCCGGTTGCTTGACGCAACCGTTCTTTCCGGTCAGTCTTCTGTCCTTGAACCGCCAACGCCGCTGAATAAAGGAACGGAGCCAACAACAATGAAAATCTTCGAAACCAGAACCGCCCCGAATCCCCGTCGAGTACGCATGTTCATGGCCGAGAAAGGCCTGCTGGACAAGGCCGAGTTCATCGAGATCGACCTGCAGAAGGGCGAGAACCTGACCCCTGAATATGCTGCCCGCAACCCGATGAAGAAAGTCCCGGTGATGGAACTGGACGACGGTACCTGCATCGCCGAAACCATGGCGATCTGCCGCTACTTCGAAGAAAGCTACCCGGACACACCCAGCTTGCTGGGGGACACCCCGCTGGAAAAGGCACAGCTGGAACAGTGGCTGCGCTGGATCGAATACTATTTCTTCATGCCCACCGGCATGTGCTTCCAGCACACGACCGGCTACTTCAAGGACCGCATGAACCCGATCAAGGAATGGGGCGAGGAGTGCGGCAAGAACGTCGAGAAGTTCATGCATTTCCTCAACAAGCAACTGGAAGGTAAGGAATACATCTGCTGCGACCGCTTCACCGCCGCCGACATCAACGCCTTCACCACGGTGGCCTTTGCCCGGGTGGTGGGTATCCGCATCCAGCCTGAGCAGACCAACCTGCAGGCCTGGTACGACCGCATCAAGGAACGTCCCTCGGCCCAGGCCTGAGCCCCGGCCGGTTCCGGAACCAGAAGAGAGACCCAATGACCACCACGGATTCAAGACTCGAGTGTGCGCTGGCCGCGATCGACATGGCAAATAAGGCCGATCCCAACCAGGAGTCATTCGGCGGAGAGCACCTGCCCAAGGAATACGCCTACAGCCTGCATATGACACGCTGGCTGTTCGAGCTTGAATCCGCGCCCTCCGAGCGCATGCAGATCGCTTGCCGGGCCCAGCACATTGAGCGCTGGACCTTGCCTCGTAGCGACTACCCGGAAGGCCGGAAAGCCTATTATCAATGGCGCCAGGCCTGCGGCCGGATGCACGGCAAGCGGGCCGCGGAGATCATGGCCGGCTGCGGCTACCCGCAGGAGGAGTGCGACAGGGTAGAGACCATCCTGACCAAGCGGGAGCTGCGCAAGGACGCCGACACCCAGTTGCTGGAAGACGTGGCCTGCATGGTGTTCCTGGAGAAGTACTTCGCGGATTTTTACGAGGAAAAGGCGGACTACGACCGCGACAAATGGCTGCGCATCGTGCGCCGCACCTGGGGCAAGATGTCGCCCCGTGGGCACGAGGCCGCCCTGAAACTGGCGGAGGGGATGCCGGCGCACCTTCTGGAACTTTTGCAGGAGGCTTTAGCTGAACCTGGGGCCTGATTGGAGTATGCAAGTCGGCGGGTAGAGCTTTCCAAAATACGCTGTGAATACCTCCCTGTACGCTCGGCTCCGCCATCCATGGCTCCGCACGATTTTGGAAAGCTCCACCCGCCGACTCGCCCCATCTGATGGAGTCAGGCTGCGGGGAAAAACAGTTCCCGTAATTTTGAACCAGGCTCTTCTGCTCGCATAAACGATTCCCCCACAAGGAAACCGTAAATCCCGCGAGCAGTCATCGCTTCTACATCGCTGCGCGTCATGATGCCGCTCTCGGTGATGGTCAGCCGGTCCTGTGAAATCCGCTCGTGCAGGTCAAACGTGGTGTCCAGGGACACTTCGAAGGTGTGCAGATTGCGGTTGTTGATGCCCACCAGAGGCGTCGTCAGCGTCAACGCATCGTCCAGCTCCTCACCGTCGTGCACCTCCACCAACACATCCAGCCCAATCTCGTGGGCAATGCCTTCCAGCTCCTGCATCTGGTCTTTGGTCAGACAGGCAGCAATCAGCAGGATGCAGTCGGCGCCAATGGCCCGGCTTTCGTAGACCTGGTAGGGGGCGACCATGAAGTCCTTGCGGATCACCGGGAGACTGCAGGCATTGCGGGCGGCCACCAGATAGTCCTCGTGGCCCTGGAAGAAGTCGTGATCGGTGAGCACGGACAGACAGGCCGCGCCGCCGTTTTCATAGCTCTCGGCGATCACTGCCGGTTCGAAAGGATCCCGCAAAATACCTTTGCTGGGTGAGGCTTTCTTGATCTCCGCGATAACCGCAGGTGTTTGTTGCTCAATGCGCTGCCGCATGGCGTTGGCAAACCCCCGGGCCTGCGGCTGGTCCCCCGCCATGGCTTTCAGGTCTGCAATGGAAACCTTCTGTTTCCGCTCGTCAATCTCTTCCCACTTTCGATCGACAATCTTGCGTAGGATTGTCGGTGTTTTATCCAAATGTCGTTCAGTCATTAGCGGCCTGCAAGTAGTTAGCGAGAGCCGGTGGGGCAGGGCTTTCCAAAACTGTCGTCAGCCATGGATGGCTGACGCCAAGCCCTACAGGGACGTATTCACGGGCGTGTTTTGGAAAGCCCTGCCCCACCGGGTCGTCCTGCCGAAATCCGGCAGGCTTATCCGATCAAAAGCACTGAGAAAAGTCAGCCAGCTCCGACATCTTGCCGGCGGCGAGACCAGAGCCCATGGCATCCAGGGCCAGCTCCACACCCTCTTTCGGCGTCTTGGCCAGACCCGCCACGTAAATCGCGGCGCCGGCATTCAGGGCAATCAGGTCCCGGGCCTTTTCGGCCATTTCATCGTGGCCACGACCGAACGCAGCCTTGATCAGTTTCAGGGAATCCTCGGCGGTATCGACAGTTAGACCAACCAGCGACTGGCTCTTGATGCCCAGATCTTCGGGGGTGATGTCGTATTCGGTCACCTTGCCGTCCTTGAGTTCCGCCACATGGGTGGCGCTGGCCAGGCTGATTTCGTCCAGGCCATCCTTTGAGTGCACCACCATAATGTGTTCGGCGCCGAGCCGGTAAAGCACTTCGGCCATGGGCCGGCAAAGCTCCTTGGTGAACACACCGATCAGCTGGCGTTTTACCCCCGCCGGATTGGTCATCGGGCCCAGAATGTTGAAAATGGTCCTGCAGCCCAGCTCCTTGCGGGGGCCAATGGCGTGCTTCATGGCGCCATGATGGGCGGGGGCGAACATGAAGCCGACACCGATTTCCTCAACGCAACGGGCCACTTCCTCCGGCTTCATGCTCAGGTTGATACCCAGCTTCTCGAGCAGGTCGGCGCTGCCGCTCTTGGACGACACCGCCCGGTTGCCGTGTTTGGCGACAAAACCGCCGGCGGCCGCCACTACGAACGACGCGGCCGACGACACGTTGAACAGGTTGGCGCCGTCACCGCCGGTGCCCACGATGTCGATGAGCGGCTCAGCCTTCACCGTTACCCCGGTGGCCAGCTCGCGCATGACTTCGGTGGCGCCAGTAATTTCATCAATGGTTTCGCTCTTCAGGCGCAACCCCATGAGAAACGCGCCTATCTGGGCGTCGGTGGCCTCGCCGTTCATGACGATGCGCATCACATCCTTCATTTCCTCCCGGGACAGGTCCAGGTTGGAGGCAATGCGGTTGAGAGCTTCTTTCATGTCCATGTGTCGGCCTCTTAGTGTGTTCTCAGAAAGTTGCGCAGCAGCTCGTGGCCCTGTTCCGTCATAATAGACTCTGGATGGAACTGCACGCCCTCGATGGGCAGGGTCTTGTGGCGAACGCCCATGATTTCCTCAATGGACCCGTCGTCATTGCGGGTCCAGGCGGTCACTTCCAGGCAGTCGGGCAGGGTGGTCTTGTCGATCACCAGGCTGTGGTAGCGGGTGGCCTGCAGCGGGTTGCTCAGGCCCCGGAACACGCCGGTGTCCTTGTGGAATACCGGGGAGACCTTGCCGTGCATCACCCGACCGGCGCGGATGATGTCACCACCGTAGACCTGCCCGATGGCCTGATGACCCAGACAGATTCCGAGGATGGGCAGCTTGCCGGCGAAGTGCCGGATGGCTGCCATGGAAATGCCGGCTTCGTTGGGGGTGCAGGGGCCCGGAGAAATCACCAGCCGCTCTGGATTCAGGGCTTCAATCTGCTCAATGGTGATTTCGTCGTTCCGGTAAACCTGCACATTGGCGCCCAGCTCGGCCAGGTACTGCACCACGTTGTAGGTGAAGGAATCGTAGTTATCGATCATCAGCAACATAATCCGTTCCTCCGCCTCAGTGGTCGAAATCGTTGTAGGTCATGGCCACCGCCCGGAAAATGGCGCGGCCCTTGTTCATGGTTTCCTTCCACTCGAGGCGGGGCACCGAATCGGCCACCACGCCGGCGCCAGCCTGGATATGCAGGGTGTTGTCCTTGATTACGGCGGTGCGGATGGCGATAGCCGTGTCCATGTTGCCGTTGAACGACAGGTAACCCACGGCGCCGCCGTAGACGCCGCGCTTTACCGGCTCCAGCTCGTCGATGATCTCCATGGCCCGGATCTTGGGGGCACCACTGAGGGTGCCGGCCGGCAGAGTGGCGCGCAGCACGTCCAGGCAGCTGGTGTTGTCTTTCAGGCGGCCGGTGACGTTGGAGACGATATGCATCACGTGGGAGTAGCGCTCCACGATCATCTTGTCGGTCAGGCGCACGGTGCCTGTCTCAGAGACCCGTCCGGCATCGTTACGGCCCAGGTCGATCAGCATCAGGTGCTCGGCAATTTCCTTCGGGTCGGCCAGCAGTTCCGCTTCCAGGGCCTTGTCCTCGGCATCGGTGGCGCCGCGCTTGCGGGTGCCGGCGATGGGCCGCACGGTAACCTCTTCGTCTTCCACCCGGGCCAGGATTTCCGGGGAGGAACCCACGATGTGGAAGTCCCCCAGATCCAGGAAATACATGTAGGGCGACGGGTTCAGTACCCGCAGTGATCGGTACAGGTTCAGTGGTGGCGCCTCGAAGGGAATCGACATGCGCTGGGAAATCACGGTCTGCATCACGTCACCGTCCAGCACGTAGCCCTTGATCTTGTCTACGGCGGCCTCGAATTTGTCCTGGCTGAAACCGGAGACAAAATCGCTCTCGTCGACGACGTTTCCACGCAGGTGTTCCGGCGTGCGCGGGGCATCGGCGGTCTGGCGGTGCAGTCGGCCCTCCAGTTCATCGATGCGGATCTGGGCCTTGTCGAACGCGCCGTCCACGGCGGGGTCGGCGTGGACGATCAGGTGCAGCTTGCCACGCAGGTTATCGAACACCACGATCTCGTTGGACACCATCAGCAGGATGTCCGGCGTGCCGATTTTGTCTGGCGGGCAGCTCTGGCGCAGGCGCTTCTCGATGTAGCGCACGGTGTCGTAGCCGAAGTAACCCACCAGGCCGCCATTGAACCGGGGCAGTTCGTCCAGGTCCGGCGCGTGAAAGCGCTTCTGATAGGCCTCGACAAAGGCCAGCGGGTCGTCCACGTCTTCGGCTTCCACGATCTCGCCGCCGCGGCTGATTTCAACCCGGTGGTCAAAGACCTTCAGAACTTCCTGGCTGGGCAGACCGATGATGGAATAGCGGCCCCATTTCTCGCCGCCCTGCACGGATTCGAACAGGTAGGAGTAGGGCCCGCTGGCGAGTTTCAGATAGGTGCTCAGAGGCGTGTCGAGGTCGGCCAGCACCTCGCGGTGCACGGGGATGCGATTAAAGCCGGCCTCGGCGAGCTCGGCGAATTGCTCGGGTGTCATGGTACGGATTCCTGAACTCTGATCTGCATTGTGGACGCAAGCCTGCGCCTGCATCGGGTGCGAGGCTCAGCGGACAAACGCCACCGGGCCTCCGGGCTTATTCAGCCGGTGCGCCATCGCCACCATCGAGTTGCGCGGGTGGTCAGGATGCCTCGCGCTGCAGTCAGATTCAGTCCCTGCACGGCAGGAATCTCCCGTAATGAAGTGCTCAATGTAAGTTCCTTGTGAGATTACAAAAGCTCGGCCAGCGAATCAACAACTGCATCGGCCCCCAGGGTATCCACGGAGGGCCCGTAGTTATAGCCATAACGAACGGCCACGCAAGGGATGCCGGCGGCCCGGGCGGCGTTAATATCCGCCGCCGAGTCGCCCACCATCACCGTGGTACCCCGGGTCCCCCCGAGTTTCTCCATGGCGTGAACCAGCGGCGCCGGGTCCGGCTTCTTCACTGGCAGGGTATCGCCGCCCACGCTCAGATCAAACCAGTGCGCCAGGTTCATCTGCTTGAGCAGCGGGGCCACAAACTGCTCCGGCTTGTTGGTCACGATACCCAGTCGGCAACCCTGATTCTTCAGATGAGTCAGGCAGGCCTCAACGCCGGCGTAGACCACCGAGTGCCGGCCATTGATGGTGCCGTAGGCGTGATAGAAGATCGCCAGGGCATCCTTGAACAGGGCGTCGTCTTTCGGTCGGGCCGGCTCCCAGTCCACCTGGCCAGCCAGGGCACGGCGCACCAGGACACTGGCGCCGTTGCCAACCCACTGCCGCACCCGTTCGAGCCCTGCTGGCGAGCGTCCCAGGTGCTCCAGCATCTGATCAACTGCCGCGGCCAGGTCCGGCGCGCTGTCCACCAGGGTGCCGTCCAGGTCGAACAGGGCAACACCGGGCCAGCGCGGGCTGAACAGCCCCGCCAGGCTCATTGGCTGATCACCGTGCGTGCTTGCTCGAGCTCCTCGCGCATGGCGTCGATGGTGGCCCTGTAATCGTCCGCATTGAAGATGGCGGAGCCGGCCACAAAGGTGTCGGCGCCGGCTTCGGCGATCTCGCGGATATTGTCGGTTTTCACGCCGCCGTCGATCTCCAGTCGGATGTTGTAGTTGCTGGCGTCGATGCGCTTGCGGGCCTCCCGGAGCTTGTCCAGGGTGCCCGGAATGAACTTCTGGCCACCGAAACCCGGGTTCACCGACATCAGCAGCACCATGTCCAGCTTGTCCATCACATGGTCCATGTAGTGCAGCGGTGTGGCCGGATTGAACACCAGACCGGCCTTGCAGCCACCGTCCCGGATAAGCTGCAGGGAGCGATCAATGTGGTTGGTTGCCTCCGGATGGAAGGTGATGTAGCTGGCACCGGCGTCGATAAACATACGGATCAGGTCGTCCACCGGAGACACCATCAGGTGTACATCAATGGGGGCGGTCACGCCATGCTTGCGCAGAGCCTCGCAGACCATGGGGCCAATGGTGAGATTGGGCACATAATGATTGTCCATTACATCGAAGTGCACGATGTCCGCGCCAGCGGCCAGCACGTTGTCGACTTCCTCGCCAAGGCGGGCGAAATCGGCGGACAGGATGGATGGGGCAATCAGGTAAGGGTTCATGACAGCTCTCTCGCAACAATGGACGATTGGGGATAAAGGCGCGTGGCCCGGTCAGCGGTCCCTGCCGCAATTTCACAATGGCTGCTAGTCTAACAGCTCAATCGGCTTTTTTCGCAGGGGAAGGGTAAGCATCTGTGCAGACGATAAGGAATCGGGTAGGGGGCAGGATGGCAGCCAGGTCGATGATCCTGTTGTGGATTCTGGCCTTGCCGCTGTCGGCCCAGGAAGCGAAGGTCGAGAGCGATACCGCGCCGGCAGTGAGTAGCCCCGCGAATCGGTCTCTGCTCTGGACCGGTTCGGGCGAACAGGCCCTGAGCCAGACCTTTCCGGAGTCGTCGATCTGGCTTGAGCTGGAGAACGAGGGGCGTGCGCTTGCCCTGTTTTATCCGGAGGACCGTACCCCGGCCCTCGGCGCTGTGGTTGTGCTCGCCGACACCGGCGAGACCGCCGCCTCCGGTATTACCAGGGCTCTGGCGCGAGGCCTGACCGCCAGAGGCTGGGCGGTGATGAGCCTTGGGCTTGAGGCGCCTTCCCCGGTGCTGCAGCAAATACTGACGCGGTCACCGACGCCGTCCGAGGAAGAGGCCGGTTCTTCAGAATCGTCGTCGACCCAGTCCGTGATGATCGACGTCATGGCCTCAGAGAAGGCAGAAGGTCTGGAAGAGCAATATCGAGGCCGCATCAGCCAGGCACTGTCTGCTGCGGTGGCTGAACTGGGGACCAGAGGGTACGACGCTCCGGCAATGCTGGGTATTGGTCAGGCAGCGGGACACGTGGCCAATCATGCCCTTGAGACCAATGAGGTGTCGGCGCTGATCTGGGTGGCACCCCGATTCTATCCCGCTGACCGGCAGGCCCTGCCCGAACGGCTGGAAGGGTTGGAGTCGAGGATGCTGGAGCTCTACCCGTCCGGGGGCGTGAGCGAGGCCTCGGACCCGGAGCAGACCATCGGGCTGGCCTTGCGCAGGGCCGGCGTGGCCACCGTGGACCGGCAACCGGTGCCCTGGCTGAGCCCGCCGCTTGAGGCCCTCGGCGACTCGGTGGCCAGCCGGGTGTCGGCCTGGCTGCAATCGAGGTAAATCCGGCCCCAAGCAGTCGCGCTCAGCGCGGGCTATGGTGACGCTTTATCAACTCCCAGGCCTGTTGATAGTGCAGCAGGCGCTCCTTGGCCAAAGTCTGCTCACTGGCACTGATTTGCTGCTGCGCCAGTTTGTCCGGGTGGCATTCGGACACTTTTTTCCGGTAAGCCCGTTTGATGATCTCCAGGGAATCCCGCCGGGTCACTCCGAGAATTTCGCAGGCCTGCTGGTAACTGGTAGGGCGGGCCAGGTTCTTGCTTTGGCGCGCCCAGACCTTGCTTGCGTAACTGTCGAAGATCTCCTCGGTAACCCCGACAGGCAGGCCGATCTGATCGATGGCGTCTTCGCAGCGGTACCGCCGGGGTTTGGCCGGGCGGCCATGAAGCTGGCTGGCGTGGCAGAGACAGATGGCGGTTTTCAGGGCGGGGGCCGGCCAGAGTCGGCGGGAGAGTCGAAGGGCCAGGCCCCGGATGAAGGGCAGCCGGTCGGCGGACTTGCCCTGCTGGAACCAGCCAATGGCTCGCCGACGCTGGCGCCGGGACAGCTTCATGGCCTTGATCAGCGACTCGGCGTGGCCAATATCGGCTTCGGTCACGCGCCCGTCGGCTTTGGCGATATAGCCCAGGAAAAAGAACAGCGGCCGCCGGCACCAGCCGGGTAGGCGCGCCCGTTCGATCAGAGCCGGCGCCTGGTGGCCGCAGGCGGAGAGCTCCTGCATCAGGCTCGAGAACTCGGCTTCCATGCGAGCCGGCAGAACGGAGCGAGTGTCAGTGCTGGCCATGGTGGTCGTGTGTCCTGCCGTCCAGTTGTCGATCCAGGGCATGCAGCCGCTCTGGCGTGCCGACATCCACCCATTGCCCCGGGTGGTACAGGCCTCGCACCCGCTTCCGTGCCATGGCCCTGCGCAGCACCGGGCCGAGTTTGCCGGCCTGATCGCTCAGGCCATCAAACAGCCGGCGATTCAGCAGGCTGATACCGGTGAAGGTGTGCCGGTCATGGTCGTCGCCGGTCAGCAGACCTTCCGCATTGAGATGGAAATCGCCAGACGGATGGTGCGGGGGATTGTCAGTGAGCACCAGCACGGCGTCGGTATTGACGGGCGGGTTCCCCGCCAACCGCACCAGCGTCGAGAGGTCGAAGTCGCACCAGATGTCCCCGTTGATCACCAGAAACCAGTCGCAGCCGGGGTAAGCAAGCATGGGCAGGGCCCGTACAATGCCTCCGGCGGTCTCCAGAGGCTCGCCTTCCCGGGAATACTGTATTGAAACGCCGAATGGTTGGCCGCTGCCCAGGGTTTCCTCAATCTGGTCACCGAGCCAGGCATGGTTGATGACCACGTCCTGAATCCCCGCATCGTGCAGTCGCTCCAGATGATAGGCAATCAATGGTCTGCCGCCGGCTTTCAGCAGCGGTTTCGGGGTGCTCAGGGTCAGTGGCCGCATGCGTTCACCCTTGCCGGCGGCGAGGATCATCGCTTTCACGAGTCGGACCGCTCCCGGTCGGGCGCCTTGCCAATACTGGCCTCGATGCGGGGCATCACGGTCTCGCTCAGCCATTCATGGAAATGCCGGAGGGCTGGTTGCCGACTGCTGGCAACCATCAGGTATTGCACCGTACGGGGAATGTCATTCAGGTAGCCGTGTTTGCCGTCACGGATGGAAAGCCGGGCGAAAATGCCCGCCGCCTTGAGGTGGCGTTGCATGCCCATCAGCTCGAACCACTGCCGGAAGGTGTCGGGATCGGCCCGGTGCAGGCCGGCTTCGAGGCTCTTCTTGCGGTAGTACTCGAGCCATTCGCAAATCCGCTGCTCCGGCCACTGGATGTAGCAGTCTTTCAGCAGCGAGACCAGATCGTAGGTGACCGGCCCGGTGACCGCGTCCTGGAAATCAATGACGCCGGGCCGCTGCTGATCCGGGCGAACCAGCAGGTTGCGAGAGTGGTAATCCCGGTGCACCGTCACTTCAGGCTGGGCCAGCGCACTTTCCCGGAGTATCGCGAACGTGGTGTCCAGCAGCGCGCGATCGCTGTTGTCCAGGCTCATGCCCAGCTGTCGCTCCAGAAGCCAGTCCGGAAACAGCGCCATTTCGCGCTCCAGCAGCGTGGCATCATAAGGTGGCAGCGGGTGATCCGGTGGGGATGGTTGGCCGGCAATCAGCAGCAACTCGTCCATGGCCGCCCGGTACAGGGCATCCGCCGAGTGGTCCTTGAGCTGTCCCAGCATCAGCCGGTCACCGAAATCCTCAAGCAGCAGGAATCCCTGGGCGAGATCAGTCTGGAGGATCCCGGGCACGGACACACCCTTGCGATGCCAGTGCCGGGCAATAGCTACGAACGGCTCGCAGTCCTCATGCTCCGGAGGCGCGTCCATAACGATATGGGGGATACGTTGCCCGGCCTCCTGCCAGACCCGAAAGTAACGCCGGAAGCTGGCGTCGCCGGAAACAGGCTCGGCCTGGCAGTGTTCGAATCCGGGAAACTGTCTGACCCAACGGGTCAGCATCTGCAGGCGGGTGTCCATAGCTTGGGGTTCGATCCTGTGAAGAGAGCGATCCTGTGGGTGAATGTACTGGCACGCACAGCGAAAGTTAGCAGAGGAGTATAAAGAGGGTAAAACAGTTTTGCAGCGGAGTTTCCGTTAACAACCCTGCAGGGCACGTGTAAACTAGGCCGCTGTTAATAAGCCCGTCGTCACAGTCACCCGGAACAGGATCCTGCCACCGTGCCACGCCCCCTATACCCACTGCAATCGCCGAATCGTCGGTGGCAGAGCCGGTACGGCCGTTGGTTGCTGGTGGGTACCCTGGGTGTTTCTGGCAGCGGTCACGCCCAGACGCCACCGTCCGCGGCCGAGATTGACTGGCGGCCAAGGGCCGAGTTGCCGGAAGCGGTACGCGCCGGTCTGCCAGTGTTCTGTGAAGGCGGCTACCTGCCCTCTGGTGCGGGCGAGACGCAGGTCGATTTGTTGCCGGGCGTTGCGGACAGCGAGCAGCCACTGCATGCCAGCGGCCTGAATGCCCGCTACGAAATTGATCAGGAGCTGTTCCTCGAGGGCGACGTGCGGCTGCGACAGGGCGGCTTCCGGGTTTCCGGTAGCCAGGCCCGCTACAACCAGGCCGAGGGCGCGGTGTCGGTGCAGGGCCCACTGGTCAGTCGGGGCGAGGGGTTTCTGCTCACCGGCGATACCGCCGATTACGACGTCGACAGTGGCCAACTGGACATCAACACGGCGACCTTCCTCCTGCACGGTCCGGAAATGCGTGGTAGAGCTGACCGGTTATCCCGAATCAGCGAGCAGCAGGTGGTGATCGAGGAGGGACTGATTACCACCTGTGCCCCCGGGCAGAACGATTGGGCGGTTGTGGCCTCGGAGATCCGGCTGGATCGGGCCGAGGGGTTCGGTACGGCCAAACACCTGCGGCTGGAAGTGCTCGACGTGCCGGTGTTCTACTGGCCCTGGGCCAGCTTTCCCATCGACGACCGGCGCAAGACCGGTTTTCTCTATCCCCAGTTTGGCTCCTCCAGTGCCGGCAGCGGTGCCTTCATTGCGGTGCCCTATTACCTGAATCTGGCACCTCACTATGACGCGACCCTCACGCCCCAGTACATCCACGGCCGGGGCCTGTTCAATGAGGCGGAGGGCCGTTACCTGAGCAGTCTGGGAGAGACCACGCTGCAGCTGGGCTACATCGGCAACGACAGCGAGTTCGAGCAGGAGAACCCCGGCGAATCGGGCGAGCGCTGGGCGCTGGACGCCACTACCCGCGCCGAGTTTGGCAGCGGCTGGCGCGGGTACGGAGACTTCTCCGTGGTGAGCGACGAAGATTACCTGAGCGACCTGAACCGTAGCCTCGAGATCAACCAGGCCACTCACCTGCAGCGCCGCGGCGGGGTGACCTACCGTAGCGACCAGCAGTACGTGGACGCCTACCTCAATGACTACCAGACCATCAGCGACCGGATTTCCAACGCCAACCGGCCCTATGCACAGCTGCCGGAGGTGATCTACGCTGGCGAGGCCCAGGCCGGTGTGGTGGAGGCCAACCTGGAAACCCAGTACACCCATTTCTACCGGGACAACGAAGGACTCACCGGCCTGGACCGCGCCAACGGTCAGCGCCTGAGGGCGCGGCCGGAACTGGCGTTGCCGATGCGGGCACTGTGGGGCTTCAGTCGCCCCTCCATGACCCTGGATTACACCCGCTACGAGCTGGAGGATTACACGCTGGGGGATGGCAGCCTTGATCGGACCGTGCCGGTGGCGGAGTGGGACAACGGCCTTTATTTCGATCGCCAGGGCAGCCTGTTCGATGTGCCCTACAACCAGACCCTCGAGCCACGGCTTTACTATGCCTGGGCCGATGCCGAGGCTGACCAGAACGATATCCCGGATTTTGACACCGGCCTGCAGACCTTCCGGTTTGACCAACTGTTCCGGCCGGACCGGTTTACCGGGGGCGACCGGGTGGGCGACGCCAACCAGTTGACCGTCGCCGTGACCAGCCGTTTCAATGATCTGCTGACAGGAGCAGAGCGGGCCCGGTTCAGCATTGGTCAGGTCCAGTATTTCGACGACCGGGAGGTTACCCTGTTTGGCCAGGGTGCCAGTACCCGTAGCCGGTCACCGCTGGCCGGTGAGGTGGTGCTCAATCCGCTGGAGAACCTGGAAATCCGCTCCTCGGGGCTGTGGGATCCGGACACCGGAAACACCGAAGAGGGCCGTAGCCAGCTGGTGTTCCACACCGACGATTACCGCTACCTGGCGTCACTCGGACACACCTACAGCCGCAATGAGCTTGAGCAGTCCGACATTGCCACGGTGTTTCCGGTCACGGAAAGTGTCAGCCTGATCGGCCGCTGGGTCTACGACTCGAACCTGGATCGTACGGTGGGGTCTCTGGCAGGACTTGAATACAATAACTGTTGCTGGAGTGTTCAGGTGGTGCATCAGAACTACCTGACTGATGATCGGCAACTGGAAGGGCGGATCCTGTTCCAGGTTCAGTTGAAGGGCCTGGGCGGAAGCGATGGGGCTTCCTCCAGTATCTCCCAGGCTATTTACGGTTTTGATGAGCGTGAACGGCGCCGTTTTGGAACTCCCTGATCGAATCCGGGACTAAGGCCCCCACGACGCCGGGAAAGCTCACATTCAATCTGCAGAGGTGATTATGAAGGCGACTCTTCGCCAGGGTGTACATGTGTTACTGGTTCTCCTTGCCGCTCTGGCACCGCTGTCGGTTCAGGCCGAGCGAAAACTGCTCGATCAGGTGGTGGCCATCGTGGACGAGAGCGTCATTCTGCAAAGTGAGCTGGAAGCCCGCATTGGCACCATCACCAGCCGCCTGCAGGCTCAGGGCACCGGTTTGCCGCCCAGGCAGATCCTGGAGCAGCGGGTGCTGGACCAGCTGATCACCGAATCGATCCAGATGCAGATGGCCGAGCGGGCCGGCATGCGCATCAGCGACAACGAACTGAACGAAACCATGGCCAACATTGCCGAGAGTAATGGCATGAGCCTGGCGGAATTCGAGAACCAGCTGGCCGCCGAGGGCGTGACCTACAACCAGGCCCGGGAGCAGATTCGCAAGGAAATGCTCACTAACCGCGTGCAGCAGCGACAGGTGGGTAACCGGGTAAGAGTGACCGATCGGGAAGTGCAGAATTACCTCGACAGCCTGGAGGCCCGTGGCGGTAACAGTGCCCAGTATCGACTGGCGTACATCCTGGTGAGCGTTGACGACCCCAGTGATGAGGCGCAGGTGGATGCGGCCCGGGAGAAGGCGGAACGTCTTCGCAGCCAGATTGTGCAAGGCCGGGACTTCCGGGAAGTCGCGGTGGCCGAATCGGATGCCAGCAATGCCCTGGAGGGCGGTGACATGGGCTGGCGGGACGAAGGCCAGTTGCCTTCCCTGGTAGCACCGATCGTACCGGAGCTGGCGGTCGGCGAGCCTTCCCCTGTGCTGGAGAACAACAGCGGTTTTCACCTGGTGATGGTGATGGACAAGCGCGGTGGTGAGCGCCAGCAAATGATCCAGCAGCATCGCGTGCGCCACATTCTGATTCGGCCCTCCGAGGCGGTGACCGACGCCCAGGCGGAAACCCGGATCCGCGAGCTGTATCAGCAACTGCAGGACGGTGCCAGCTTCAGTGCCCTGGCCCGCGAGTATTCCGACGATCCTGTTTCCGGCTCCGATGGCGGTAACCTGGGCTGGGTCAGCCCGGGGCAGATGGTGCCGGCCTTTGAGGAGGCGATGCTGGCCGCTGACGTGGGCGAATTCCGCGGACCGTTCCGCTCCCAGTTTGGCTGGCACATTCTCCAGGTGGAGGAGCGCCGGACCCGTGATATCAGTGCCGAGGTGCGCGAATCAGAGGCGCGTCAGGCGATTTACCGTCGTAAGTTTGAAACCGAATTGCAGAACTGGCTCCGTGAGATCCGGGACGAGGCGTTTATCGAATTCAAGGGCGAATACGCCAACGACAGCGACTCCTCAGAGGAGCCGGTTTCCTGATGCGTTGGCGCCGGGAGTCTGTCAATGAATAACTCCATAGTGTTGGCCCTGACCGCCGGCGAGCCCGGCGGTATCGGCCCCGAGCTCTGTCTTCAACTGGCCGGAGAAGAACGCTCGACGGGTGTCGTGGTGGTGGCCAGCCAGGCGATGCTGGCGGAGCGGGCCCGTCAGGTCGGGCTGACGGTATCGCTGCATCCCTGGCAACCGGGACAGCCGCCGCGGCTTGCGGCCGGAGAGTTGTCGGTGCTGCCGGTGGATGGCTGTTTCAGTCATGTGCCCGGACAGCTCGAGCCCCGTAACAGCGCCTATGTTCTGCAGACCCTGGAAGTTGCCGCCAGAGGCTGCCTGAATGGGGATTTCGACGGGATGGTCACGGCGCCAGTGCACAAGGGCGTGATCAACGACGCAGGCATTGCCTTCAGCGGCCACACCGAGTTCCTGCAGGAGCTCTGTGGCGTGGAACGGGTGGTCATGATGTTGGCCACCGACGAACTGCGGGTGGCGCTGGTGACCACCCACTTGCCCCTGAAAGACGTATCCGCGGCAGTGACCTCGGAGCGGCTCACTCAGGTTGCCCGAATCCTCGATGCCGACCTGAAACGCTTCTTTGGCATTGCTCAGCCACGCATTCTGGTGGCAGGCCTGAATCCCCATGCCGGGGAGGGCGGCCACCTGGGCCGGGAGGAGATCGAGGTTATTGAGCCCACCCTCGAGCGGCTGAGGGCCGAAGGCCTGAGGCTGACCGGTCCCTTGCCGGCCGATACCCTGTTTACGCCGCACTGGCTCGATCAGGCCGACGCGGCCCTGGCGATGTATCATGACCAGGGTCTGCCGGTACTCAAGTTTCAGGGTTTTGGTCGGGCGGTGAACATCACGCTGGGTCTGCCGATCGTTCGGACCTCGGTGGATCACGGTACCGCTCTTGATCTGGCCGGCACCGGACGCGCCGACGCTGGCAGCCTGCACACGGCCATCCGGGTCGGGGCGCACATGGCCCGCTGCCGTCAATTCGCCAACCAAGAGACGTCTTCGTGAGTAATAAAGCCGGCCACCAGGCCCGAAAGCGGTTCGGTCAGAACTTCCTGCACGATCCGGGCGTGATCGAGCGCATCGTTCGCTCCATCAATCCCCGTCCGGACGATGCCATCGTGGAGATCGGTCCGGGCCTGGGTGCACTGACAGAGGAAATCCTGGCGGTGAATCCACGCTTGCAGGTGGTTGAACTGGACCGGGACCTGATCCCGGTACTGCGAACCAAGTTCTTCAACTATCCGGAGTTCAGAATTCACGAGGCCGACGCCCTGAAGTTTGACTTCAGCCAGCTGGTGACCGACCGGCCCCTGCGCATCATCGGCAACCTGCCCTACAATATCTCTACGCCGTTGATCTTCCACCTTCTGGGGCAGGCCGGGGTGGTGCAGGACATGCACTTCATGCTGCAGAAGGAAGTGGTGCAGCGCCTGGCCGCGGTGCCAGGTGATAACAACTATGGTCGCCTGGGTATCATGGCCCAGTACTTCTGCAGGGTTCAGCCGCTGTTCGAGGTGGGGCCGGGCGCCTTCCGGCCGGCCCCGAAAGTGGATTCGGCCATCGTGAGACTGGTGCCCCACGCCACGCTGCCGCATCCGGCCAAGGATCTGTCGATCCTGCAGTCGGTGGTAAGGACGGCGTTCAACGCCCGCCGGAAAACCCTGCGCAAGGCGCTCGGTGGTCTGGTGTCTGTGGCCCAGCTCCAGAGCCTAGGCATCGACGATGGCCTGCGCCCGGAGAACCTGGCTCTGGCCGACTACGTGGCTATTGCCGACCTGCTGGCGGACGATAAAAGCACAGCCAAACCGGCAAACGAGGTAAGTGATGACTGACTACGCCATTGGCGATATTCAGGGCTGTTACGAACGCCTGCGGGAAGTGCTGGCCAAGGTGGATTTCTCGCCTTCCCGGGACAGGCTGTGGGTCGCCGGTGACCTGATCAACCGGGGGCCGTCGTCCCTGGAAACCCTGCGCTACGTCGAGAGCCTTGGTAATTCGGCGGTGGTGGTGCTGGGCAATCACGATCTGCACCTGTTGGCAGTAACGCTTGGGGGCCACGAGCCCCGTAGCAAGGACACCCTGAGAGAGATCCTGGACGCGCCTGATCATGACCGCCTGGTGCACTGGCTGCGACACCAGCATCTGTGTGTCCACGACCCGGACCGGAACCTGGTGATGGCCCACGCCGGCCTACCCCATATCTGGTCGGTCGGCCAGGCCCTCGAATGCTCGCGGGAGGTGGAAGCCGTCATCCGGGGTGGTGACGCCCGGGAGTATTTCACCCATATGTACGGCAACGAGCCGGAGCGCTGGGACGACGGCCTCTCGGGCATCGGGCGCTGGCGGGTGATCACCAACTACTTTACCCGGATGCGTTTTATCGCTGCCGATGGCACGCTGGAGCTGGCCACCAAAGAGTCGGCTGGCAACGCGCCTGAGGGTTTCCAACCCTGGTTCAGCTTTCCCCGCAAAGACGATGTGCGGGTGGTGTTCGGTCATTGGGCCTCCCTGGAAGGGCGCACTGGCAGCGACCGGTTCGTCGGCCTGGACACCGGTTGCGTGTGGGGTGGCGCCCTCACCATGATGAACCTGGACTCGGGAGAGAAGATCCACTGTGACTGCTGAGCCCGTACAACACAGCGATGCTCGTGTGCCCGGAATACCCGTGGTGCTGGGCGGGAGCCTGGCGCTGCTTGCTGTGATGGCCGGCGCCTTCGGAGCCCATGCCCTGCGCAGCCTGGTCAGTGAGCGCGGGCTTGAAGTTTTCCAGACCGCCGTCACATATCAGTTATATCACTCCCTGGCGTTGGTGCTGGTGGCCGTCCTGGCCGGACAGGGCCTGTCGGCAAAACTGCTCGGTTGGGCATCGGGCTTTTTCCTGGCCGGCATCCTGCTGTTCAGCGGCAGCCTGTACCTGCTGGTATTGACCGATATTCGCTGGATTGGCCCGATCACGCCCCTGGGCGGCACCTGCTTCATGGTGGGCTGGGCATTAGTAATTGCCGCCGGTTTACGCCGGGGGCGATGAGCAAGATTGAGGTGAGAACACATGATGCAGGTTCAGGTAAATGGCGATGCGATGGAGCTCCCTGCAGGGGCAACCGTTGCCACGCTGATTGAAAAAATGGCCCTTGCGGGCAAGAGGCTGGCAGTCGAGGTTAACGAAGACATCGTGCCCCGCAGCCAGCACCTGGAATTTACACTGAGCGATGGCGACCGGGTAGAAGTCGTTCACGCCATCGGTGGCGGCTGAACACACAGGTTGGCCACCTACTCACCCGTTGCAGCGGTTTTCATTCTCCCGAATCCCGACGATCCAGGAACACTATGACAGACGCACCTGAAACAAAGCTCCCCGAAGACAAACCCCTCGAAATAGCAGGGCGTATCTACAAATCCCGCCTGCTGGTGGGCACCGGCAAGTACCGTGACATGATGGAAACCGGCCACGCGATCGAAGCCAGTGGCGCCGAAATCGTGACCGTGGCGGTGCGCCGTACCAACCTCGGTCAGAACCCGGATGAGCCCAACCTGCTGGACGTCATTTCTCCGGATAGCTACACCATCCTGCCCAACACCGCAGGCTGTTATACCGCCAAGGATGCTGTGCGCACCTGCAAACTGGCTCGTGAGCTCCTCGATGGCCACGATCTGGTAAAGCTTGAGGTGCTGGGGGAGGAGAAAACCCTCTACCCGAACATGACCGAAACCCTGGTGGCCGCAGAGGAGCTGATCAAGGACGGTTTCAAAGTGATGGTTTACTGCTCGGATGACCCCTTGCTGGCCAAGCGCCTGGAGGAGATGGGCTGCGTGGCCATCATGCCCCTGGGTGCGCCCATCGGTTCGGGCCTGGGCATCCAGAACCGCTATAACATCCGGCTGATTGTCGAGAACGCCAGCGTTCCGGTACTCGTGGACGCAGGTGTTGGCACCGCGTCTGACGCCACCATTGCCATGGAGCTGGGTTGTGACGGCGTTCTGATGAACACCGCCATCGCCCAGGCCAAGGATCCGATCCGTATGGCCAACGCCATGCGCCTGGCCATCGAGGCCGGTCGCGAGTCCTACCTGGCGGGCCGTATGCCCAAGAAACTCTACGCCAGCGCCTCATCACCCATTGATGGCACCTTCTTCTGATCTCGGGCACAATCCGGACTATTAATAACCGAGGGCCGGCATAAACGACCGGCCCCGACAACGATAAAACAGAGCGCTGCTGTCCTGCCATGACTGACCAGAAACCCAGTCGCCGCGAGGCGATTCTCCATGCCCTTGTGGAACTCCTGGAGACGGATCCGGGAGCTCGCATTACCACCGCCGGCCTTGCGAAATCCGTCGGGGTGACGGAGGCGGCCCTGTACCGCCATTTTCCCAGCAAGCGGAAAATGTTCGAGGCCCTGATCGAGTTTGCGGAAGAGGCCGTGTTCTCCCGTTGTCAGGTGATCCTGCAGGAGCAGGACGATGTGCGCGTGCGTCTGCAGCAGCTGGTGCATCTGGTGCTGGTTTTCGCCGAACGCAACCCGGGGCTGTGCTGCGTACTGACTGGCGATGCCCTGATGGGCGAGGACGAAACCCTGCGCCGGCGGGCGTCACAGTTTTTTGAGCGCCTGGAAACCCAGGTGCGGCAGATCCTCAAGGAAGGCGAAATCCGCCAGGGGCTACGGCCCCGGACCACTTCGGCGCGGGGGGCGGATTTTGTGCTGGTGTTCGTGGAGGGGCGGGTTCAGAGGTTTGTCCGGTCCTCTTTCTCGCGGGTGCCTTCGACCGACTTTGACGAGAGTTGGGGGTTGGTTTCCGAAGGAGTCTGGGGCTGAGCTTGGAGTTGGTCCTCTTTGTCGTAGCCTGATGGTTCCGGTGTTGGGCGAGGGCAGGAAGGGCCTTCCCGAAACCGCTACGAGCACCCCTGCGGGGTCCAGTCAGCAATCACAGATTGCTGCCGTTCGTCTGTCGCATGAAGCTTCGCTTCATAAACGCTCCGCCTCACCCATGTGCGCTTGACGTCGGCCATCCTTGGCCGACGACATTTCGGGAAGGCCCTTCCTGCCCCCGCCTTTCTGGCCTATCAATATCTCTCCTTAAAAACTAACCATTTCTGCTGGGCCGGCGCTGCAAACTGTAGTTTGGATTAGGTGAAGCCGTAATCCGACAAGACGCTCTGAGCATACTTCAGTAAGTCGGATTACGATGTCGTGTAATCCGACCTACAGAATTTTCTTTAATAGATTTGCGATATCACCGCAGCTCAGTCGGCAGTGGATGGGAACCTTCTTCACGGAATGTCGCCGGCCAAGGATGGCCGGCGTCAAGCGCACATGGATGTGCTCGTAGCGGTTCCGGGAAGAAGGTTCCCATCCTCTGCCCGCCTCAGAGCTATCAGGCTACGAGAACAAACTCCGAGGCCCGCGGCCAGTAGGTCAGTCATACCTCGAGGCCGACCGGAGGATAGCCCGAACAGGCTCCCACAAAGCCGGCGCCGAAATGAGAATGTCGCGCCCCCAGAGGTCAGCCGGATAGCCGTCCGGTACTTCGCTGAAGTGGCCGGCGGTGGCGCCCGCTTCCAGGGCGATCAGGCGGGCGGCGGCGAAGTCCCAGGGGCTGACGTTCTCGTAGTAGATGTCCAGCCGGCCGCAGGCCACCCAGCAGATGTCCAGGGCCGCCGAGCCGATGCGGCGGAGGTCGCGGCATTGGTGGATCATGGCGTCCAGACGGCTGATCAGCGGTTCCAGGGCGTCCTTGGTATAGGGGAAACCGGTGGCAAACAGGGCCTCCCTGGGTACAGTGGCCCCGCTGTGGCGGATGGGCCTGTCGTTGAGTGTCGCTCCCTCGGAGCGCGTCGCACGGAAGGTTTCGCGGGAGAAGGGGGCGTGCACTACTCCGACCTGGACCCTTCCCCGTTCGGCGTAGGCAATGGAGACCGCCACCTGAGGATGGCCGTAGGCGTAGTTCACGGTGCCGTCGATGGGATCGACAATCCACAACGGTGTGTCCAGTTCTTCGGCCTGGCTCAAGTCCGGCATGGTCTCCTCGGAGAGGATGCGGTGGCCGGGAAAGCGCTTGCGGATGGCGTTGGTGATGAACTCATCAGCCATCACATCGGCATGGGTCACCAGTTCGGTCTGGTGCTTGTAATCGGTGCGCAGGGTCTGGCTGTCCCGTTCGCGGCGAATCAGCTCGCCGGCTTCGCGGGCCAGGTTCTCGGCAAAATCGGTGATCTCGAACAGAGAGACTTTGTCAGACATAGCGCCCCCATTGGTGTCTCGGCAGAGAATGAGAGCGCCAGTCTAACACGCGGGGATCAGAGGCTGTTGAGCCACTGCTCCATCTTGTCCATGGCGGCTACCAGTCGCGGACAGGCCTGTTTGACAAAATCGTCGCCCAGCTCCCGGTCTGCGTAGTCGCCGCCGGCCAGGCGCAGGGACTCCGCGCCGTCAAAGTCGACGAACGCCAAACGGGCGCCCAGGTGATCCGGTACGAAGCCGAAATCGCTGGCCGGCAGAATGGCCACGCCAGTGTTCTCCAGCAGAGCCTGGCAGAAGGCCTGGCTGGTCTTGATGTCCTTTTTCGCCAGCTTTTCCCGGAATCCGGAGAAGTCCGGGAACAGGTAGAAGGCGCCTTCGGGTTTCTGGACCACGGCGCCCATGTCGCTCAGGCGGCGGTGCATGTACTCGCCCACCACCTTGAGCACCCGGCGGGACTGGTTCAGGTATTCCTCGATGTCGTCGCCGCCATTGAACGCGGCGATGGCCGCATGCTGGATGGGCGCACTGGTGGCGGTGTAGGTTTCGCTGGCAATGATGGCCATGGCATCCTGCAGCGGCCGCAGCTCGGGCGGGAAGATGAACGTGCCGAGGCGCCAGCCGCCGGCGCCGGCCCATTTGCTGAGGCCGGTACTGATGATGGTGCCTTCCGGATAGTACCGGGCAATGGATTTGTGCTTGCCTTCGAAATGCACCTCGCCGTAGATCTCGTCCGACAGCAAGATCAGTTTGTACTTGCGGGCCACGTTGGCGATGGCCAGCAACTGGTCGTCAGTGTAGGTACACCCGGTCGGGTTGGACGGGTAGTTGAGGATCAGGATCCGGGGCCGGGACGGGTCGTCGCGGCAGATGATGTCGAGCTCTTCGGCGGTCAACTGCCAGTTGTTCTCCGCGTGGGTCGGCAGCCAGTGCACCGAACGACCGATGATCCGAGCCTGGGGCGCGTAGGACACCCAGCTCGGGCGGGGAATCAGCAGGTCGCCGTAATAGGCCAGCTGCAGCATGAACAGCAGCTCCTTCGAACCCGGGCCAATCAGCACATCCTCCCAGGTGCAGCGCATGCGTTCGCTGCGATTGATGTAGCCGGCGATGGCTTCCCGCAGGCCTTTCAGGCCCTTCACCGGGAGGTAGTCTTTCTCGTGGGCATGCTCCTGGAGCGCCGCCACCACGCGATCGGGAACCGGGAACGGCGACTGGCCGAGCCCCAGTTTGATGATGTCTTTGCCTTCGGATCGAAGCTGGTTGCTCAGCTCGTTGATGCGAAGGGTAGCCGAGGGCTGGATGCCCCGTACATTCAGGTTGATCGCGTAACGGTGGTCGGTGTGGATATTCATGGTCCCTGTCTGTTGGTTGGAAGTGACCTTCCCAGTATAGAAAACCCCACGGACTCTGTGAGCGCGGCATTGGTAGGTGATTGCCGCAGTGTTGGTCAGCGTTCCTTGATCCAGACTTCCACCCGGCCATTACGGGGGCTGCCCTGACCGCCCACTGGCATGTACTGACCGTAGCCGGTGTAGGCAACGTCTGGCACTCCGGTCTCCTGCAGCGCCTTGCGCACGGACAGTGCCCGCAGCTCGGAAATCATCTGCGCCCGGAGCTCATGGCTCTGGGTGTCGGCAAAACCGATCAGAAGCAGGTCGTCGGCCGAACGGCCCTGGTCTGAAAGATACTGCTGAAGCCGGGTCAGATCCCGCCGGGCCTTGTTGTCGAGTTTGGTGCGCCCCTCGGAGAACCGGAAGTTCACCGTCAGGCGTCGATAGTTGGCGGTCAGGCGCTGGAAGCTTTCGGGCGTGCCGGCATCAAACCGAGGTTTCACCGCCACCGGATTCTGGGATACGAAGCCGGAATCCGCCACCAGAGCCTGGCCATCCGGTCCCAGGGCAAATTCGACCAGTTCCCTCGCCATGGCGGGCGTACCGGAGCCGCCGGTGTACATGAACAGGCGCCTGGAGAGTGGGTAGTCCTCGCTGGCCACCGTCAGCTGGTTCGGTTTCAGTGCCGGTGCATTACCGTCGGAGACCGCCAGCAGTTTGCTGTCACGAACGGAGGCCAGCCCCGAGAAGCCGATGCCGGAGGGATCGCGGCTGACATCGTCCGACAGCTGGTCGTTCGACTCGTACCGTAACGCGTCCGGTTGGAGCGAGTAGGTTTCGCCCAGAACCAGGCTTTTGAAGGTGTCCCAGGTACCGGACCGATCGTCCCGGGCGTACAGGCGGATGGGCCGGTCCGGGCCGCCCAGCTCCGACCAGTTGCGGATCTGGCCGGAGAAGATCTGCCCCAGGGTGTCGATGCTTACCGCGTTGAGCGGGTTGGAAGGGTGCACCAGAATGGCCAGGCCATCGATCGCGATGACGTGCTCGCTGTCCGGGCTTGTCAGGTCGGCGCGAGACCGGAACGCCTCGGCTTCCGAGGGTTTCACCGGGCGCGATGAGGCCCAGACATCCGCCTGCCCGGACGCCAGCGCCTTGAAGCCGGTGCTGGAGCCGTGGGCTGCGACCAGAACGCTCACCTTGCCGTTACCGGTTTGTACCAGGAGTTCCTTTTCGTTTTCCAGACCGTTGCCTCTGGCCACGACCGGCCCGTCACCGATGCGCTCAAGGTAGCCACTCACCAGCATCGGCGCGAGGGTTGCGCCAACGGTGTTGGAGCCGTGGATTTCCAGTTCGTAGGCCTGGGCGACCGGGGCCAGCAGGAAACCAGCCAGAAGGGCGGACAGGCCGACAGTTGTCGGTTTGGCTACTCGCATCGTATCGAAACCTTATGCAGGACAGTTGGTTAGGGAAGAGCTTGCTGGCTGACAAGAATGCTGCAGTTATATGACAGGCATGTTTCAGGAGTCCGGGTAAGCGCGCCAGAGGAGACAGCTTTGTGTAAAAAACTGTTAAGCAGGCCGCGGCGCGGGCCGGCGGGCTGCCTTATAGTGGAGGCTCCGCGGTAACAAAAACAAACACAGCGGGAAGAGGCAGAGTATGCAAGCCACACCATCACGGCCAATGCCATCCGCGCGCCCGGAGCCGCCGTTGCCGCTGGGCAAGGTGCTGCTGGTTGATGACCACGCCCTGTTTGCCCAGGGACTGGCCGGGCTACTGAAGCAGGAGAGTCTGGCTGCGGAAATTTTCACCGCGCCCACCGTTGAGGCGGCCACCCTGCTGTTGGCGCGCCATCCGGACTTTCAGTTGATCCTCCTGGATGTTGCCCTGGAAGGGGAAACGGGATTGGCGTTGTTGCCCAGACTGGCGGCCAGCCCCCAGGCGCCTCCGGTGGTCGTCATTTCAAGCAGTGACGACGCCGGCGCGGTTCAGGCTGCCCGGGCAGCCGGTGCCCATGGCTTTCTGGCCAAATCCGCCGGTCGCGCAGCGCTGGTGCGCATGGTACGGGCCGTTATACGGGGCGACGGCTATTTCCCCGGGGGCGTTGCCCCGCTAGGGTCGGATATGCCGCTCACGCCCCGACAGCTCGACGTGCTTTTGCTACTGGCTCAGGGCTTTCCCAACAAACGCATCTGCCAGAGCCTGAACCTCACCGAGCACACCGTGAAAACCCATCTGAAAGCGATCTTCACCCAACTGGGCGTGCATAACCGGACGGAATGCGTGAATCTGGCCCGGGAGCGGGGCTGGCTGTAACCGCGGGCAGACGGACCCAGAAGGTGGCGCCACCCTCCGGCCGTGACCTCGCGCCACAACTGCCGTGCATCAGGGCGATAAACTCCCGCACAATGGTCAGCCCAAGGCCCAGTCCCGGACAGTCACTGGACCCGTGCCCACGCACGTAGGGCAGGAACAGGTTGTCCTTGAGTTCGGCCGGCAGCCCCCGGCCATCATCTGAAACCTCCACAGTTACCTGGCCGGCGTCGATGGTGGCGTGCAGGCGGACCCGGCGACCGCCGCTGTGCTCCAGCGCATTGAAGACCAGATTCTGCAGCACCCGGAACAGCAGGCTGGGGTCGGCCACCACCTGGTGATGGCCTGACTCATGGTCGACCTCCAGAACCATGCCCTCTTGGCTCTGAGAGTCGGCGACCAGATCTTCCAGGTCCTGGTAGAGACCCGCCAGGCGAACCGGCTGCAGTTCCGCCGTGATCATGCCCTCGTTCAGCCGGGCGCTGTCGAAGACGGTGCCCAGCAGTCGCCGGAGGTGCCGGACCCGGTCCCGCAACTGTTCGGCAACGGAGTCCGGACCCGGGGCCAGCGTCTGCAGTGTGATATCAATGACATTGAGAGGTTGCCGGAGATCGTGGCTGGCGGCGGTGATCAGCTCGGTCTTGCGCTGGCTTTCCTGGCGGGCCGCGTGGTGCAGGTGTTTGAGCAGCTGACGATCCAGAAAGTGTGCCCGGTGCCGGTACTCGCTGGTCCAGGCCCCGATCATGCCGATCACGTTGGCAGTCGCCAGGAAAAACAGGTTGATGAGCAGGTCGCCGGCTGGCTCGGCGGTCCAGAGTTCCACCAGCAGGTAACTGGCCACCAGCACCCAGGACACCAGGGAGCCGCTGAGAAACGGCAGGCCCATGGCGAAATACCCGAACATCAGCATCAGGATCATGCCTTCGTACGGCAGCGGGAAAGCCATGGATCGGGCGACGCCGATGATGGCAACCACACACAGCCCGCCGACCAGATAGGCTGCCAGGTAGATTTGCTCAAACACCCGGTCGGACGGCGTGGGTCGATAGGCCAGCCACACTACTATTGCGATCACAGGGCAGGTAATGGCCAGGCGAATGGATACGGTTACTCTGGCCAGGTCCGGGGGCAGGGTGACCAGATCCATGCCGGCGTAAACCAGGAACAGCAAAAATCCGGCGATGGACACCGGCCGGGCCCGCTGCCGAATCAGGGCGGCCCGGGCCAGCCGGTAGGGGGCTTCGAGTGCCGGCCCAAAACGCAGGTAGCCGAACCCGGCCGCCTGCTGCTGTCTGATCTGCTCGGTATCCATGACCATTTCCGTGCCGTCGTTACCGGGATTGTATCCGGCCGGCCCGGAGAGTTTCGGGAGTCCCCGCACATTCCTCAGCTGTTGCCGAGCATCTTCAGACGCGCCCAGGTCCGGTCCTGTTCATCCGGAAAATACTGCTCCAGAAGGTTTTCCCGATAGCGATCACGGTCGGCCGCCGAGAGACCGGAAGCGTCTTCTTCGTTCATGGCCTGCCGGAAGTCCTCGAACCGGCCTTCGAAGCGTTCCCGGTTCTCCAGATAGTTCACCACGCTGGTGACTTCCTCGGCCGGCAGCCCCAGCTCGGCAAGGCGCTCGCCGGCATCGGAGGGTGAGCCAGCGGCGTCGATGGCCGCGACCCGGGCCTGCTGCTGACGGGTGCTGGCATGCAGGCGCTGTTCGGTGTTGCGGATTTGTTCCGGTAACTGGTTGCGATGCCACTCGATCAGCGCCTGTTTGCCCTGGCTGCTGAGGTCGTTCCGCTGCTGGATGGCCAGGCCGGCCAGGGTGTATTCACTGTAGGCTTCCTCCAGACCAAAGAAGGCCTGATGGGCTTCGGCATCGAAGGTGGTTTGTCGTAGCTGCTTGAGTCTGGCGAGCGCATCGCCCAGCGCCCGCAGCTGATAGGACGGATCTCCCCGCAGGGCGGGATCCAGTTCGGTCTGCATCACAGAGAGCGCTGACTGCTTGTAGGCCAGGTACTGGTCGAGCAGTTCCAGAGCCCGGCTGGCGGCGGCCTCAGGCAGATGGGTGCGAGCCATTGACTCAATCTGGCCAATAGCGGTCTCCGGAGACACTTCCCCGACCGTGCTGAGAAAGTAATCAAAGAAATCGCGAACCCTGAGGTCGATCACCAGTTGGCCGTTGGCATCGGCCCTGAGCACACCGTCGATCTGGGTGCCCGCCAGGGACGGAGCAAAAGGCTCGGGCCCGAGGGACTGCGGTGTCTGGTATTGCTCTTCCTGTGTGGGTTCCGGGGCTGGCGCGGGCTGCAGTTTGTCGTTGGTGCCGGCACTGGCATTCACCGGGGCAGATGATTGATCCGATGCCTGAATGCCAGTGGTTGGCTGGTGATTGTCCGGGGGAAGGGTCGGCTGCATATACCAGAGGGCACCGCCGACCAGTACGGTCGACAGTGCTCCGGCAATCAGCCATCGAGGGAAATCGATGGTTCTTGCTTTCATCGGAACCTCACAAGCCTCGGTTTTTCAGCCGGTTAGCCTGGGTGCGGTAGAGTGTGACGGGGTTGGTCCAGAGCGATCGGGCGCCCAGGAGGTGATTGATGGCATCCACGTGATTCATGTCGTAGTGGGTGCCGATCACATTGCCCATCATGGTGGAGCAGACGCCGACCAGGCCATCGTTGGGCTCGCTGCCGAAGGCCAGCGAAGTGATGCCCAGGAACGGATCGGTGATGTCGAAGACGTTGGTCCAGACGCCCCGGCCTGTCCACGAGAAGAACTTGACGCGGTTACCGTTGATCCACACGTCTTCACTGGTGCCGCCACAGTTGTAGCGGTTAACGCCTTTCCAGCCCAGGGCATTGTTCAGGCTGGTGGTGCCGGGTGTGGTGAGCGTTTCCAGAGCGGCCAGGCCATCCTGAGGGTTGCTGGCGCCGGACAGAGCGTTGATCAGCTCACCCAGGGCGTTGGCAATGGCATCGGCCCCGCCTTCAACGTAACTGCCCGGCGGAATGATGCCACGGATAACATCCGCTACTTTCGAGCCCTTGTTGACGCCGTCGATCGACGTAATCGAGGCGATCCGGTGTGGGATCAGGGCGGCGGCAACCCGCGAGGTAGGTGCCCCCTGGCTGTGGGCCATCAGGTTCACCTTGGAATGCCCCAGGGTGTTGATGTAGTTGGCCAGTTGCTGGCCGCGCTGTTCACTGCTGTTGACGAAGGAAACGCTGGCGGAATACACCCGCGCGCCGCTTCGTTCGAGGTTCCAGGGAATGGTGTGGAAATAGTTGATCAGGCCACCGATGGTGTTGAACCCGGTGACGCCATGAACCAGCACGATCGGATGTCGGGTCTGGGTGTAGCTGGCGTGACTGAAAAATGAGACTGACAGCAAGGCCAGCCCCAGCATGATTGCTGCGGTAAGTCGGGAACGCATGTTTGACTCCTGTTGTTTTTGTTGACGGCCACGTGAGGTGGCCGACGGTCGTCGATGCGTTGTCGATTATTCGTGCAGTTGCGGTGTTGAGAAATCGCCCAAATGGGGGAGGTCGGATATCAGAGGCGGTCAGGAAAACCGATGTGGTTCCAGTTCCATGTGCTGGATGCGCTGGCCCAGCATGATGATGCGGCCGGTGTAGCGTTCCTCACCGGTGGAGGTGAAATCGAACAGAAACCGCCGCCATACCCGCAACCGACCCTGTTCATCGCGCTTGAACCAGAGCCCGCGCAGAAAGACGGCGTCGTCGAGCAGCATGACATCCATGCTCTTGCAGTATCGATGTGCCGCCTGGAGCACGAAATCCTTGATGGCTTTGGCTCGCCACCAGTACCAGACTGCAAATCCGGCCACGAACAGCCAGAACAGGGTTCCAAGAGTCACAGCGTTGTTTTGCCTTTTGCCGCCGGGGTACAAAAAGCCCGGCACACAGAGTTGTGGCCGGGCCCTGAGCCATCAGTCTAGTGTGCCGGAGCAGCTTTGTCCTGATTCTCTCCGCCGTTGCCATACTCTTCAGCGGCAGTGCCGTGATGATCACGGCCGAGCAGAATGTAGAACGCTGGCAGCACGAAGATGGTGAACAGCGTGCCAATGCCCAGGCCGGCACTGATGGTCAGGCCGATGGCGAAACGGCTCTCGGCGCCCGGGCCGATGGCAATCAGCAGCGGCACCATCGCAAAGATAAGCGCCAGCGAGGTCATGATGATGGGCCGCAGCCGGATGGCGGCCGCTTCCACCACCGCGTCAAACTTGTTGAGCCCCCGCTCTTTCTGCAGCTGGTTGGCGAATTCCACGATCAGGATGCCGTTCTTCGACACCACCCCGATCAGGGTAATAAGGCCCACCTGGGTGTAGATGTTCATGGAGGCGAACCCGAGCACAATGAACGCCATGGCACCGGCCACCGACATGGGGACGGACACCAGGATGATGAACGGATCACGCCAGCTTTCGAACTGCGCCGCCAGCACCAGGTAGATCACCAGCAGTGACAGGAAGAAGGTCACCATCAGGGCGCTGCCCTGGGTGGCCAGCTGCCGGGTCTGGCCGGTGTAGTCGTAGCTGAAGCCCTGGGGCAACACGTCGGCCGCGGTCTGCTCCATGAAGTCCATGGCGGTCCCCGCCGCCACCCCGGGCATGACAACGCCCTGGAGCGTCAGCGAGTTCTGCTGGTTGAACTGGGTGCGGTTCGATGGCTCCACGTCCCGGGTGAAACTGACCACGCTGCCCAGGGGCACCAGTTCGCCGTTATCGGCCCGGATGTAGTAATCGTTCAGCGCCTGCGCGTCCAGCCGGAACTGCTGGTCCACCTGTGGAATCACCTGGTACGAGCGGCCTTCCATGCTGAAGCGGTTGATGTAGCCGCCGCCGAGCATGCTCGACAGACTCTGGCCGACGTCCTGCATTGAAAGACCCAGGTCCGCGACCCGGTCCCGGTCGACATTGATGCGGGTAATGGGCCGGTCGAAGTTGATAGACTTCTGCAGGAACATGAAGTTACCGCTGGCCATGGCCTTGCCGAGCATGTCATCGGCCACCTGGTTCAGCTGCTCGTAGCTGCTGCCCGTGGTGATCACGAACTGGAACGGCAGGCCGCCGCCGGAGCCCGGCAGGGACGGACGGGGGAATACGGCGGTCTGCAGGCCGGTCACCTTCTTGAGTTCTGCATCGAGCAGCGGCTGGGCCTCAAACTGGCTGATCTCACGCTGGCTCCAGGGCGCCATCTTGAAACCGCCAAACACCGCATTGGGGCCGGTAATGCCGATGATCTGGAAATCCTCGTTGTAGCCCGGGACGGTTTCCATGCGTTCCTGGATCTCGTTGCCGTGCTCCAGCAGATAGTCCAGCGTAGAGGTCTGTGGACCGAGGCCCTGATAGAACAGGATGCCCTGGTCTTCGGTCGGCGCCAGTTCGTTCTGGCTCATGGTCACCATGAAGTAGATGGAGCCCAGAACCACCACGGCAAAGAAGATGACCACCGACTTGGTTTGCATCAGTGAGCTGAGCGCCCGCTTGTAACTCGCTGCCAGGCCGTTGAAGGTTTTCTCCACCAGGCTCTCGAAGCGCCCCGGGTTGCCGTGGGGCTTGAGTACCTTGCCCGAGAGCATCGGTGAGAGGGTCAGGGCCACGATCCCGGAAATCACCACGGTGCCAGCAAGGGTGAAGGCAAATTCGGTGAACAGGGAGCCAACCAGCCCACCCATGAAACCGATGGGTGCGTAAACTGCCACGAGGGTAGTGGTCATGGCGATGATCGGCACCGCCATTTCCCGGGCGCCGTGAATGGCTGCCTCGAAGCGGGATTCGCCCTGTTCGATGTGGCGATGAACGTTTTCCACCATGATGATGGCGTCGTCCACCACCAGGCCAATGGCAAGCACCATGGACAGCAGGGTCAGCAGGTTCAGGGAAAACCCGAACATCAGCATGATAAAGGCGCCGCCCACCAGTGAAAGCGGAACCGCCACAGAAGGTACCACCGAGGCGCGGATGGAACCGAGGCACAGGAATACCACCACCAGAACGATCACCAGGGCCTCAAGCAGGGTCTTGATGACCTCGTTGATGGAGTCCTCGATGAAGTCGGACGCATCGTAGGCCAGGCGGACTTTCAGGCCGTCCGGCAGCTGGCTCTCAATATCGGGGAGTTGTTCCTTCACGAGGCCAGCCACGGTCAGCGGGTTGGCTCCCGGGGCAAGCTCGATGGCTACGTAGGTGGCAGGCTGGCCCTTGTATAGCGCCAACTGGTTGTAGGTTTCGGAGCCGAGCTCCACGCGGGCAATGTCCTGCAGGCGAATCTGGGTACCGTTGGCCTGTTTCACCACCAGGTTCCGGAACGCGTCGGGGTCGGCCACGTCGGTGTCGCTGGTCATGCTGATTTCGGTGTAGGTGCCTTTGGTGTTACCCACGGCCGCCTGATAGTTGTTGGCACGAAGCCGTGCCACCACTTCCTGCGGGGTCATGTCCACCGCCGCGAGGCGTTCCGGGTCCAGCCATACCCGAAGGGCAAACTTCCGGCCCAGCAGTTCCGCCTTGCCAACGCCGGACAGCGCCTGCAGACGGGGCTGCACCACTCGGGTCAGGTAATCGGTAATCTGGGGAACGGCCAGCTCTTCACTGTAGAACGCGATGTACATCAGCGCCGTAGAGTCACCGGTGGTGGAGGTGATGACCGGATCCTGGGCCTCGGCCGGCAGCACGTTGCGCTGGCTGGCCACCTTGGCCTGAATCTCTGCCAGCGCCGCATTGGCGTCGTAGTTCAGGATCATCTTCGCTTCGATGGTCGAAGTGCCCTGGGAACTGGTGGACGTGAGGTAATCAATGCCGCTGGCCTCGGCGATGGCCTGTTGCAGCGGCGTGGTGATGAACCCCTTGATCAGGTCCGAGCTGGCACCGGGGTAGGCAGTAGTGACCGTCACCGTGGTGCTTTCAAGCTCCGGGTACTGCCGTATCTCCATTTCCATGGCGGCTCTGGCGCCAAGGAGCAGGATCAGCAGGCTGACCACCGTGGCCAGTACCGGCCGGTGGATGAAGATATCGGTGAAGCGCATTACTCAGACGCCTCCTGCTTGCTGTCCTGCGACTCGCTGCTCTCCTGGATGGTTACCTTCTGGCCGGCCCGCAGACGCAGGAGGCCCTTGGAAACCACGGTTTCGCCGGCTTCCAGCCCGGACAGGATGGCCACGCGGGTGTTGCGGGTCTCGCCGGTAGTAACCGTGCGCCGCTCAACCACCAGCTCGCCGTTGTCGTTTTCCGCGACCACAAACACGAAATCGCCGTAGGTGTTGTAGGAGATGGCGGTGCGCGGCACGGTCACCACCTCATTATCTTTCGGCTGCTGGGTCAGCACCGTGGCAAACATACCCGGGCGCAGCAGATTGGCCGGGTTCTTGAGGGTTGCCCGGATGCGAACGGTACGGGTTTCCGGATTGACCGAGGTATTGATGGCGCTGACGGTGCCCTTGAACTGCTGCTCAGGCACGGCCGCGACCGTTGCGATCACCGGATACTCGGTGTCGATGTCCGGCAGATTCTTTTCCGACAGGGTGTAATCCACGTAGATCGGATCAAGCATGTTGATCTCGACAATGGGGGTGCCGGTGGCAATGTATTCGCCCTGATCCACCATTCGGATACCGAGGGTGCCGTCGAAGGGCGCCCGGATGATCTTCTTGCTGAGCTGGGCTTCGGCCTCGTTGACCCGCGCGCGGGCAGCGTCGAAGTTGGCTTTGGCTTCATCGTACTGGGACTGAGACACGGCGCGCTTGGGCAGCAGGTCAGAGACCCGCTTGAATTCTTGCTCTGCCAGTTGCGCCTCGGCCCGCCGGGTGCGCAGGGCGGCTTCGTCGATGGCCGAATCGATCCGGATCAGTACGTCACCCTGCTTGACCACGTCACCGGACTCGAAATTGATGGCTTCAATCACGCCGGGTACTTCGTTGGCCACCTCGATGCCGTTGATCGCTTCCACACTGCCCACGGCCTTGATGGCAGGTGTCCAGCTCTCGGTGCGAGCTTCGGTGGCAGAGATCTGGGCGGGCGGCTGCGGCTGGGACATCTGTTCCTGCATCTGGCCGAACTGGTAGAACTTGTAGCCGAAGATGCCCCCAAGCACCGCGCCAAGAAAGATAATGACAATCACAAAGCGGGAAGCAGTACGCATAGGTCGGGTCCTGAAAATCTCTGTCCAGTCTGGGCGCTGCAACAGTGTCGGGATTCAGGGGAGGCGGGTGATCTGCGTTCCCTTGCCGATCCATTACACGACAGACTGATTGAATACGGGAATCATTCACGTGTGACGAAACATAGCATCCTACAAAAATACGATTGCTATTGTCACCGGGTTGTAGGTATTTCTATCTAGTGTCCCGTCTGGCCTTCCGATCTTGCCGTATTGCAAGGGGCTTTGGCCAGTACCGTTTTTCCACCGGGGTGCTGGTAATCTAACGGTTGTCGGTGACAGAATTACGACGGCATACAGAGTAGGGATCAACCATGCAGTGGATTCTGGGAATCGCATTGGCCGCGGCGGTGTTTGTGATTCTTAAGCAGTGGGGCGCCTTGACGGCAGAAAAGAAGAAGGCGGCTATCTGGAAGATTGTCCTGGTGGTGGGCGGTGCACTGCTGGTCTTCATGGTGCTCACCGGGCGGGTTCACGTGCTGACAGCGGCCGTGGCGGCGGTCATTCCGCTGTTGCGAAAGTTGCCGGCTCTGTTGAAGTACGCGCCTGCCATCAGCCGCCTTTTTGGCGCCGGTGGCAGCGAGGGCGCCCGCGCAGACAATCCCTTCGGCCGAAGGCAAGACTCCGGGGTTCCGGCGACCGACCGTATGTCGGTGCGAGAGGCCTGCGACATCCTGGGCGTAGACGAGGATTGTCCGGAGCAGGATATTGTCATGGCGCACCGGCGGTTAATGCAGAAACTCCACCCCGATCGCGGCGGCAACGATTATCTGGCTGCCAAACTCAACGAGGCCAAGCAGGTACTGTTGGCCCGTCGTGAAACCTGAGCTCAGGGCAGGAGCTCCACCCTTACTTCAAAGCTGCGGTTGTCCGAGCGGCTACTGTTCACCTGGTAGGTGATGCCGCTTCGTTCCTGAGATTTTCGAGTGCTGGTGCTGCCGAGACTGACCCATTGGCCGGGTTCCACCCGGCGAACCGTCACCAGTGCCTCGGTTTCATAGCCCTCGATTGACGCTGGATCCTCTTCGAATGACACGATGCTCAGTTCCACCGCCTGGTCGGAAATGACCTGGGGGCTGACCAGAAAGCCGCTGCGCGTTTCAACCTGTTGCAGGATGGCTGCGGGGTTTCTTCCGCCCTGAATGGCCACCGGCAGGGTGCGGATCTGGCCAGAGGTGATGTGGGCAGACTGACCGTCCTGCATCACCAGGCTCCGCTCCTGGCTCTGTCCGGTGGTGGTTACCCGGCGTTCAGCGCCTATGCCAACCTGGTCGTTGGTCACTGATACGCCCGCGCCCGAGCGCTTGCCGCCGCTGTCCGTGCGGGAGCGAACAGTGATCCGCAGCTGCACCGGCGCCACGTCCAGAGTCTCCACCAGAGTGCCAATCTCGTCGAGCAGGTCCGGCTGACCGCGCACGATCAACTGCTGACCTCGGGCAATAACGGTGACGGGCGATCCCTGGTAGAGGTCCTGTACCTGGCTGGCGACCTCCTCGCCAGCCCGGTTGTTCAATTCGTAGGTTCGGGTTTCCGCCTGGGCCATGGCCGGCCCGGTGGCCAGGACGAGCGCCCAAACCAGAACCAGCAGAGAGATAAAACGTTGCGGTGAAACCATCTGTGTCTGCTCCCGTTCTCGAGGGAAGAGTTTAAAAATCTCCGGCGCACGGGTTGCCAAGGGGAAAACCGGGGGTATATATTGAAAAGCATGAAGACCACACACGCGACCTGTCAATTGAATGTTTCGCAAGCTTTCGGCGCCAAGCCGGTGGCTGCGGTCGCTGCTGTGTTTTTCTGGTGGTTTGGTTATGGCTTTTATTTTAGCCAGAGCCAGGGCCGCCCATAGGATCTTCATCGAACGAACAACGAGGAAGGCAGCCCGGCAGAAAACCCAGGCTGCCACCGGACTCAGAAAGCCCCGACTGGTAGCCCAGCCGGGGCTTTTTTGATTCTGACCCAAGGAAACGGAAACACTGACATGAACATGCCGTTGAACACCGAACTGACCCAGCAGGACAGCCAAGGCACGCCAGCCCACCGGGTTGAGACCAGGCTGCCCACTCCCGCCGAACTCCGGCGGCAGATGCCGACGACCGATGCGCTGGCCGCCCAGGTGGCCCAACACCGGCAGGCGATCCGGGCTATCCTGCGGGGGGACGATCCGAGACTCCTGATTGTGATGGGCCCCTGCTCCATTCACGACGAAGTGGCGGCGCTGGAATACGCCGAGAAACTCAAAGTCCTGGCGGATACGGTGAGCGACCGGTTCCTGGTTGTCATGCGGGCCTACCTGGAGAAGCCGCGCACCACCGTGGGTTGGAAAGGTCTGCTTTACGATCCGGAGCGTTCCGGCGAGGGCAATCTGGGGGAGGGGCTTCTGCGGTCACGACGCCTGCTGCTCAATCTCGCGGGCATGGGATTGCCACTGGCCACCGAGGCGCTCAGTCCATTCGCCATGGATTACCTCGGTGATCTGATCAGCTGGACCGCCATTGGCGCCAGGACCACCGAATCCCAGGTGCACCGGGAAATGGTCAGCGGCCTGCCCATGCCGACCGGCTTCAAGAACGGTACCGACGGTGGCATTGCCGTGGCCACCAACGCCATGAAGTCGGCAGCGCATCCACATCACCATATGGGCGTCTCAGCCACCGGAGCACCGGTGATGATCACCACCCGCGGCAACCCCGACACCCATCTGGTGCTCAGGGGCGGGCGTGGCATTACCAACTACGACGCCGGGAGCATTGAGCAGGCGGTGGCTTCGCTTCGCAATGCCAGCCTGTCTACCGCAGTGATGGTGGATTGCAGCCACGACAACGCCTGCAAGCAGGCGGAACGGCAGCTCGACATCGCCCGGGACGTGATGGCCCAGCGCCTTGCCGGCAACCATCACATCCGGGGGCTGATGCTCGAAAGTTTCCTGGAGCCGGGGCGCCAGGACGACGGCGAAGAGCTGCGTTACGGCTGCTCGATCACCGACCCGTGCCTGGGGTGGGCCCAGACGGAGGCTCTGATCCGCTCACTGTAGAAAACAGGAGCTGGCCGGCAAGCAACAACAGCACGCCGCCCATCAATCGGTCGAGCCAGTGGCCGAACCGGTTAAAGCCCCGTCGGACCTGCGGCAGTGTGAAGAATACTGCCACCATGGCAAACCACAGTCCGGTCGCCAGCGCCATGTACAGGCCATAGCCCGCCTGCAGCGCAACCGGCGTGCCCGGGCTGATGACCACCGAGAACAGCGACACGAAGAACAGGGTCGCCTTGGGGTTCAGAGTGTTGGTCAGAAACCCCAGGCGCAGCGCCGCTGCGCCGGATTGCCGGGTACCCGAGTGCTGGCCAACGTGGATGCCCCCGGCCCGGGCTCTCAGGCACTGGACCGCTATCCAGGCCAGGTACAGGGCGCCCAGCACTTTCAGAATACTGAACAACAGGATCGACTGCTGGATCAGCAGACCAATGCCCAGCAGCGAGTAGGTTACGTGCACCAGAATACCGGCGCCGATACCCACGGCACAGAGCAGGGCATTTCGACGGCTCTGGAACAGGGCCTGGCGCAGCATAACCGCAAAATCCGGCCCGGGGCTTGCCACTGCCAGCAGGTGCACCAGGGCAACCGTCAGAAATTCCGGCCAGTAAGTCTGCATGGTCTGTGTCTGCCCTCCCGCGCGTATCTGACTGGGTACCAATGATCGAAGCCTGACAGCATAGTGTGAAGCCGCGAGTTTTTCACGCGACGCCTGTTCCTTGCCAGTGCTTCTATACTGAGGACACATCCGATCAAACCTTTCCCCCGTTCCCGGCTGTCGGGAGCGTCTGGCAGGAGGCAGTCCATGGATAAACGACAGGTTGATGTTGCCATCATTGGCGCCGGCACCGCCGGCATGGTGGCTTACCAGAGGGTCCGGAAAGTCACCGACAAGGTAGTCCTGATCGAATCGGACCAGTACGGCACCACCTGTGCCCGCGTCGGCTGCATGCCCAGCAAGTTGCTGATCGCGGCGGCGGAGAATGCCCACCAGGCCCGGATGGGCGAGTTGTTTGGCGTGTTTGCCCGGGAGGTTGCCATTGATGGCAAGCGGGTGATGGAGCGGGTTCGTTCCGAGCGCGACCGTTTCGTCGACGGCGTCATCCGGTCGGTTGAGAAATTTCCCCGGCAGCACCGTCTGATGGGGCATGCCCGGTTTGTCGGTCCTGACCTGCTGAAAGTGGGAGAAGACACCCAGGTGCAGGCCGACAGGATCATCATTGCCACCGGCTCCCGTCCCAATGTTCCCGGCTTCCTGAAAGAGGCCAAGGATCGACTGGTGGTGAATGATGATATTTTCGAATGGCAGGATCTTCCCGGCTCGGTGGCGGTGTTCGGCCCTGGCGTTATTGGCCTTGAGCTCGGTCAGGCCCTCAGTCGGCTGGGTGTGCGCGTGCGCATGTTTGGCGTTG
This sequence comes from Marinobacter gudaonensis, assembly GCF_900115175.1. NCBI lineage: Bacteria > Pseudomonadati > Pseudomonadota > Gammaproteobacteria > Pseudomonadales > Marinobacteraceae > Marinobacter > Marinobacter gudaonensis. The sequence continues at coordinate 1,819,959 of NZ_FOYV01000001.1, read as the reverse complement.
GCGGAAGTGTCGGCCCGATTCAGGACGACAGCCTCCGGGAATACGCGCTCAATACGTTCAATGAAGAATTCCCCCTGGACCCGGATGCCGACGTCCGGTCGGTCGAGCGGGTAGAAGGCGGCGTCGCCGTCACGTTTATCGACAAAGACGCAGGCGAGACCCGGGAGGTGTTCGACTATGTGCTGGCGGCCACCGGGCGGCGGCCCAATGTCGACGGCCTGGATATCCAGAACGCCGAACTCGAGCTGGATGACCGCGGCACGCCGGTCTACGATCCCCACACCCTGCGCTGTGGTCAGAGCGCGGTCTTCATCGCCGGTGACGCCAATAACCGCTTGCCACTGTTGCACGAGGCCGCCGACGAGGGACGAATTGCCGGCGACAACGCCGCCGCCTATCCGGAGGTGCGCGCAGGGCTGCGCCGGACGCCCCTGGCGGTTGTCTTTACCGACCCGCAGATCGCGACGGTGGGGCTAACTATCCATCAGGTGAACGAACGCTGCCAGGGCTGCTTTGCGGTCGGTGAGGTGTCTTTTGAAGACCAGGGGCGAAGCCGGGTAATCGGCAAGAACCGGGGCTTGCTGAGGGTTTACGGAGAGCACGGCAGCGGCCTGTTCATGGGCGCTGAAATGTTCGGGCCGGCGGCCGAGCACATTGGCCACCTGCTGGCCTGGTCGGCGCAGCGCCGGCTGACAGTGAGCGAGATGCTGGAGATGCCGTTCTACCATCCGGTCATCGAGGAGGGGCTGCGCTCTGCCCTCAAGGACCTGAACCGCAATCTCAGCATTGGCCCGGCCCCGGAAGAGGGCTGTACCGACTGCGGTCCAGGGGTCTGATCAACAGGCCCTTGCCTGGGCCTCGCTGCTACCCGAGTTGCCGGCATTCTTCAGGCGCCGGGCCCAGAGTTTTTCATGGAAGAAGTAAGCCACCGTGTTGATGGCGGGCTCCACCATGGCGATCAGGCTGCCAATGAGGATATCTCCGGTGAGCAGATACGCCACTGTGAACGCCACCGTGAAGTGGGTCAGGGCAAAGGTCACTGTTTTTGTCAGCGACTGATCCCCTTGCGTGCCGTGGTTGTGAATAAATAGCTTCAGTGCACTCATGACCTGCTCCGGTATGGAAACGCGACTTCTCCATTCAACACCGGCTGATAATCGCTGTTAAATGAATTGAATTGACGTTTTTGATAGTTCCGATCTATGCCTGCTTGTGGACACCAGCCAGAAGCCCGATTCAGCTCTCTTTGATACCGCTTCGAATGTCTTTGTATTGACGCATGGCTGTCATCTTGCCCCGATAACGTGTGTCGCAAACCGACACACTGTGAACAATCGAGGCAACAATGGAACTGCGCAAATCTCTCTTTGGTACGGTCTTTCTGGTATCTGCTCTGGGGCTGGCGGGCTGCGAGGGCGACGACGGTGCCGCGGGCACAGACGGAACCAGCAAAACACTCATAGAACTATCTGCAGTGGGTACTTACCAGGCTCCGGGCGACGTATTCGATGTCGGTGCCGCGGAAATTGTTGCCCATGATCCAGTCAATCAGCGCCTGTTCGTGGTGAATGCGGGCGCATCCACCGTAGATGTTCTGGACATTCAGGACCCCACCCGCCCGACTCTGTTGCGGACTATTGATGCGACGGCAGAGGGGGCCTCGGCCAACAGCGTTGCTGTATACGGTGACCTGGTTGCAGTGGCTATTGAAGCCGACCTCAAGCAGGACAACGGCAAGGTGGTCTTCTATAACAGTACCGATCTGGGAAAAGTGGGTGACGTGCAGGTCGGCGCTCTCCCGGACATGGTTACCTTTACCCGGGATGGTATGAAGGTGCTTGTGGCCAACGAGGGCGAGCCAAGCGACGATTACACCAACGACCCGGTGGGATCCGTCAGTATCATTGACCTTGCAGCGGGCGTTGCCGGGGCCACCGTATCGACCGCCGGGTTCGAGACATTCAACGGGCAGGAGGCGGACCTGAGGGCCAGTGGTGTCCGGATATTCGGTCCGGGCGCCACGGTAGCCCAGGATCTGGAGCCGGAATACATTGCGGTTTCCCTGGACAACAAAACCGCCTGGGTGGCCCTGCAAGAGGCCAATGCCGTTGCCGAGCTGGATATTGAGGCAGGCGTCATCACCGCGATTCTGCCACTAGGCTTCAAGAACCACAGTCTTATAGGCAATGAGCTGGATGCCAGCAACCGGGACAGCGGCATCAATATCCGCAGTTGGCCAGTGAAAGGCATGTACATGCCCGATGCCATCGCCAGCTTTGGGTATAACGGCAACACTTATTACATTACCGCCAACGAAGGTGATTCCCGGGATTACGGCGGCTTTTCCGAGGAATACCGACTAGCGGATCTGACGCTGGATACCACCGCTTTCCCGGACGCCGCCGAGCTGCAACAGGATGAGAACCTGGGTCGGATCAACGTGACTTCAACCCTGGGTGTGAGCAACGGTTGTGATCCGAGCGACCCTGCCACCAATCCCGTAACCGATTGCGAATACAATGAGGTCTACGTCTACGGGGCCCGCTCCTTCTCTATCTGGGCCGCGGATGGCAAGCAGGTATTCGACAGTGGCAGCGAATTTGAGCGAATCACCGCCCGACTGCTTCCCGAGAACTTCAACGCCACGAACGATGAGAATAACTTCGATAATCGTTCCGATGACAAGGGGCCAGAGCCCGAGGCAGTGACCGTTGGCACAATCAACCGCCAGACCTTTGCCTTTATCGGGCTGGAGCGGATTGGCGGTATCATGGTCTACGACGTGACCAATCCCCAAAATCCGCAATTTGTTCAGTACCTGAACAACCGCGACTTCTCGGTTTCTGAGGCGGATCTCCAGGCGGGTCTGGCGGGCGATCTCGGGCCCGAGGGCATTGCATTTATCGCTGCGGAAGACAGTCCCAATGGCCGGCCGATGCTGGCGGTGGGCAATGAAATCAGCGGCACTACGACCCTTTATGAAATTGATGTGATTGAACTGGCCGCCGACTGACGGACGTGAGTAGTTAGGCTGGGAGCGGGCGGGGCCGCCGCTGCGCCCCAGCCTTTGTTGAGGGCTGTTAAACCGCCGTTTCGAGGGGCGGCACCTCCCGGTGCAGGAACCATTTTTCGGTGACCACCTTGCGGGTGAACCAGTGTGACCGCATGAGGGTGCTGGCCAGGGGCATCTTGACCCAGTCCGGCACCTGCCAGCCCTGGTCCGAATCTGCGGCACGGGTACCGAAACGCTGGGCGATGGCGTCGCCGTAGGTTTGTAAGCTGGATGCCGAGTAGTCGGTGGCCTCACGGATCACGTCCGCCGCCATCAGGGCGGACTCTATGGCGGGCCGGATGCCCTCGCCGCTCTGGGTATAGGCCAGGCCAGCTGCGTCACCGATCAAGATCACGCCGTCGTCAACCAGGGGCCTCTCGGCATGGGCGTAGAGCAGGTACGCGTGGCCCTTGAATCGCCCGGGCAGGTCTGCGGGAATGCGCCCCGCCGATTTCATTTCCTCGACAAACGCCTCCAGGTGGTCGGTGAGTTTGTGATTGTCCTCCCGGCCCAGACCGATGTTCAAATAGTTGCCCTTGCGGAACACCCAGGCGTAGCCCTTCAGGTCTCGACAGAACCAGAGCTCCGGGGTGTCGCCCCGGGCCTGGCAGCTCGCTGCCTGATCCGGGGTCATTTCAAACTCAACTTCTTTGGCGGCCACCACGGTTTCATGGCCGCCGGGGCCATCTCCCAGCAAACGGGCAACCGGGCAGAAGTGGCCGCCCGCTCCGACCACCAGTGGCGCTTCCCAGGTGTCGTTGATCACCCAGTTACCGCCCTTGCGGACGATGGACTTGACGGGGGTGGCCAGCTGTTTCGGGCCCGCGACCTGCGCCAGCAGGTAGTCGTCGAACTCGCAGCGACGAATGCCGTAACTCACCACCTCGCCATGATCATTTTCCACGGCGGACTGCCCCATCATGCCGATTCGGAATCGGCGAATCGGCTGAAGCGTCCGTCCGGTTCCGTAGTCTTTCTGATCAATGCCGAGCGTTTCCATAACCGCGGGCGTCACCCATCCCGCACAGGTCTTGTCCCGGGGAAAGTCCTGTTTGTCGATGATCAGTACTTTCTTTCCCGTGTCTTCCAGGGCTCTGGCCAGGGTGGAACCGGCGGGGCCAGCGCCAACGATGATCAGGTCGTAATAATCCATCACGCCTCCTCGGGTGCGGCTGGAAAGGCATAGATATCCTGGCGGCTTTGGGGCAACCGGTTGTTGTCGCCGTGGGTAAATACCACCTGGAAGAGCTGTAGCGAGCCGGCCCGGAAGGCGGCGATGGAGCCGGCGAGATACATGCGCCAGGCACGGGTAAAGTGCTCGTCGTACATGGCGCTGACCTCGTCCTCGCGTGCCGTGAACCGCTCCATCCAATCGCTCAGGGTCTGGGCGTAGTGCAGGCGCAGGTTCTCCACATCGAGCACCGAGAAGTCGCTGTGCTCGCAGATTTCCATGAACTCGCCAATGCTCGGAGGGTAGGCGCCCGGGAAAATCCGCTTCTCGATCCAGGCGTTCATCAGCATCGGTCGGTTGCGGCCAATGCTGTGCAGCAGAGCTATGCCGTCCGGTTTCAGGCTGCGCTTGATCAGCTCGGAGAGGGCCGGGTAGTTTTCCTTGCCCACATGCTCCAGCATGCCGATGGAAACGAACGCATCGTACTGGCCGCTGATGTTGCGGTAGTCGTCCTCAACGTACTCCACCAGATGGTCCAGCTCCTGCTTCCGGGCTTCTTCCCGGGCGTAGGCCAGCTGTTCCCTGGAAATGTTGTAGGCGTGCACCTTCACCCCGTAGTTGCGGGCCATGTAGCGGGCCAGTCCGCCCCAGCCACAACCGGCTTCCACGACGGTCATACCGGGCTTGAGCCGGAGCTTTCGACACACGTGCTCCAGTTTCGCCAACTGGGCCTGTTCCAGGGTCAGATCGGCGGATTCGTAATAGGCGCATGTGTATTGCATTTCCGCCGTGTCGAGCCAGAGGCGATAGAACTCGTTGCCGAGGTCGTAATGGTGGTGAATGTTTTCCTTGGCCTCCGAAATGCCGGTTGAGCGCGGGTTATGGTTGCGCCACAGCGCCTCCAGCCACTTCGGCCACTTCTGACGGGCCTGATGCACAGACCGGTACAGACATTCCATCAGCTCGGGCAGGTCACCTTCCACCTCCAGGCGGCCGGCACTGTAAAGGTCGCCGAAGGCCAGGTTGGGGTTGGTCACCAGCGCGTACAGGGCCTTGGGATCGGTCAGCTTCAATGTGAATTGCGACTGCTGTCCTTCCGGCTCGATCACGTCGCCGTTCCAGAGCCGGAACCGCAGGGGCGGCGAGCCGGCCATGCGCATCAGTTTGGCGATCAGCCAGCGTTCGTAAGTGTGCGGTGACCGGTCAACGTGGGTGTCTTCCAGTGGCAGGGTCAGCACATGGGACTTGCCCGTCTGCTCGCCGTCCCGGGGTTTCTGGGCAGTACTCTGGTTCATGGACTCCGCTCTCCCTTGATAACCTTGCTTGCAGGCTTGTCAACATCACTGTTGTTGCACGATGTTCGCGTACCAGGGCTTCCCGACTACCATTCTGAGAATCGCCAGTTGTGTGTTCAGTATAGAAAACAGTGGCGTTTTGTCAGGTTGGGAAAACTGGGTGCTGAAAGAGCAGGATTTTCGGGAGTGCGGTTTTTTGGTCGGCTGGAAAAAAAACCGGGCCTTGGCCCGGTTTTTTCTGCATGGATGCTTTCCGTCAGTAGGATGAACTCATCCCGAACCATTCCGGAAAAATCACGATCAGGGCCAACACCAGTATCTGAATGAGAATAAAGGGCAACACACCTTTGTAGATATCCGTTGTTCGCACCTCCGGTGGTGCCACCCCTTTCAGATAGAAGAGCGAGAACCCGAACGGTGGCGTCAGGAAGCTGGTTTGCAGGTTCATCGCGATCAGGATGGCAAACCAGAGCATGTTGATGCCCAGGGCCTCGGCCACCGGCGCCAGAATGGGCACGATGATGAACGAGATTTCCACGAAATCGATGAAGAAGCCCAGCACCAGAATGACCGCCATGGCCAGAATGATGAAGCCCCACTTCTCGCCCGGAAGCTGTAGGAGCCATTCTTCCAGCAGGTAGTCGCCGCCGGTGTAGCTGAAGACCATGGAGAAGGCCGTAGCACCGATCAGGATGGCAAAAACCATGGCGGTGACTTTCACCGTGTCCTTGGAGGCATCCCACACCATTTTGAAGGAGAACTGGCGATAGATGATGGCCAGAACCACGGCGCCAACGCCGCCCAGGGCCGATGACTCGGTGGGCGTGGCAATGCCGGTGAAGATGGAACCCAGTACCACCACGATGAGTGCCAGCGGCGGAATAATGGCCAGCAGCGCGTCGAGGATTTCCTTCTTGCGGGACACGCTGTCGTCTTCCGGCATGGCCGGCGCCGTTTCAGGCCGGAACCGGGTCAGCACCAGAATATAGAGGATATACAGGCCGATCAGCACCACGCCGGGCCAGACCGCCGCCTTGAACAGATCGCCCACGGGCAGGCCCAGTACGTCACCCAGGATGATCAGGATGATGGAGGGCGGGACAATCTGTCCGAGAGTGCCGGACGCACAGATGGTGCCTGTGGCCAGCCGCTTGTCGTATTTGTGTGCCAGCATCACCGGCAGGGAGATCAGGCCCATGGCAACCACACTGGCACCGACCACACCGGTGGAAGCTGCAAGCAGAGCGCCTACCAGGATGGTTGAAATGGCAAGACCGCCAGGCAAACCACCGAACAGGCGGCCCATGGAGGTCAACAGCTGTTCTGCCAGCCGGGTGCGCTGCAGCACCACGCCCATGAAGATAAACAGGGGCACAGCCATCAGCACGGTGTTCTGCATCACGCTCATGATGCGGTAGGGCATGAAGGCAAACAGATCCATGCCTTCAGCAAAGATTCCGAAGAACAGCGCAACGCCCCCGAAGGTAAAGGCAACCGGGAACCCCAGCATGAGCATCAGCAGGGCAACCCCGAACATAATCATACCGATCATGACAGGCCTCCTGCGCTGTGTTCGCCTTCGTATTCCTTGTCGCCTGCCATGACCCGCAGCGCGTAGGTCACCATATTAAGCCCGGCGATTGCGATGAAAACGGCGGTGATCGGAATGACCGACTTGATGATCCAGCGGTGGGGCAGGCCGCCCGGGTCACCGCTGCCTTCCCCCATGTTGTAGGAGTCGAGGGCAAAATCGTAACCATAGATACCGATCAGGTAGGCGAACGGTATGACGAAGATCAGGGCGCCAACCAGATTGACCCACGCCTTGGCCTTGTTGCTCCATTTTGTGTAGAAGACGTCGACCCGCACGTGGCCATCCGTGCGCAGCGCATAGGGAATGCCCAGCAGGAACACCACCGAATAGAGGTGCCACTCCATTTCCTGCATACCGATTGAAACATTGTTGAACGCGTAGCGGGCCACCACGTCGTAAAAGACGTTGGCTGCCATCAGAATCATGGCAACACAGGCCACCCAGCCACAGAATGTGGACAGGCGCGCAAGCCCCTCATCCAGTTTGATAATCCACCGCATTGATGATCCTCCGCCAGCGGGCTGGCGATTTTCGATTGCTCTAAACGACAAAACCGGGATCACTGCAAGAGCGATCCCGGCTCCGTTAAAGCCAATATCTTACTCGACTTCGGCCATGGTGTTGAGGTAGGCGCGCTCGGAAATGTTGGTGTAGGCGCGGCTCTTCTCCAGGTACTCCTGCTGGGACTTGATGATTTTTGCAGCCATCTCACTGCCTTTGGCAGCTTCGTCCAGCAGCTTGTTGTTGGCAGCGTACATGGCATCGAACACATCATCCGGGAACTGCTTGATCTGCACGTTCGGATACTCTTCCTTGATGTTGGCCCAGGCTTCGGCATTGGCGTGCTGGGAGTGAACCAGCATGTCGTAGGACGCGGTCCGCATGGCCACACGCATGATTTCCTGCAGATCTGCCGGCAGCTTTTCCCATACCCGCTTGTTCACCAGGAACTGCAGCTCGGTGGCCGGCTCGTGCCAACCGGTGTAGTAGTAGTCGGCAATCTGCTGGAAGCCAAGACGCAGGTCCAGCGCCGGACCAACCCACTCGACCGCATCGATGGTGTTTCGCTCGAGGGCCGTGTAGAGCTCGCCCGGGGCGATGTTGGTCGGGCTTACGCCCACTTCGGCGAATACTTCACCGGCGAAGCCCGGGATGCGCATCTTGAGGCCCTGCAGGTCCTCCAGGGACTTGATTTCCTTGCGGAACCAGCCGCCCATCTGGACACCGGTGTTACCGCCGGGGAAGGACAGCATGTTGTGGGGCTCGTAGACCTCCTGCATCAGCTCCATGCCGCCGCCGTGGTAGAACCAGGCGTACTGTTCCATGGCATTCATGCCAAAGGGCATGCTGGTGAAGAACAGGGTTTCGGGAACCTTGCCTTTCCAGTAGTAGGACGCGGAGTGGCCCATGTCGTACTGGCCGGCCTTGACCATGTCAAACACGCCCAGGGGGGCCTTGTGTTTGTTGGCGGAATCGATACGGACTTTCAGGCGTCCGTCGGACATTTTTTCAACGTTTTCGGCGAAGCGCTTGGTTGTGTCACCGAAAATCGGGAAGTTTGGTCCCCAGGTTTCCGCCAGGCGGAGGGTGAAAGTCTCTTGGGCGAGCGCCTGCGTGGAGGCAAAGGTGGTTGCCACAGCCAACACAGCCGCGGAAAGAACAGAACGGATCTTCATTGCTCTTCTATCCTCTTATCGTTTTTGTGGGTCGAGCGTCCCCCCCTTGTTAAGGGACTGAACTACTCTCAATGCTAGTTCACGTTAGCAATTATCGTTAACAAACTAAATCAAAAACCGCTGGTTGTACGACCTTGGTCTTAAGCGGGATCAGAGGTCTTCCATCCGGCCGATCTGACTCGAAAGTCGCATGGCCTCGTGTTCCTCCATGGCCAGCAGGTCTTCCAGCAGGGCCTTGGCCTCGGAAATCTCGGCCTTGCCGATCAGGGAGTCGTAGAGGTCCATAACCTGATCATGGAACTGGAACACCTCGGCGGCGATATCCCGGAAGGACATGGAGGCGTAGTGGGTGTAGGAGTCGGCGCTGGGGCCAATCGGTTTGTGGTTCAGGTAGTCGTACAGGCGGGTGTCCATGGCCTTTCGATCTGCCTGTTTCTCGAATTCGCCGACGGCTTTCTCAAGCAATGCCTCATGGCCGGCGAGGTAGTCGAGCAATGCGCTGGCCCTCTCGTCGTTGTTCAGCTTGGCGGACTCGTGCAGGCACCTGGCCAGATGCGCGTGCAGTTGTCGCGTCCAGTCAATCAGGTCTTCAAAGGTTTTTATCTCCATCGCGCGCCTCCTTGAAGGGATCTGGCCATGCGGAACATGGATCGGTTTTCTGGTTGGCAATACTCATCAGTCTAGTCAAAATTGACGGTTATGGGTTGGTGAACCGCCAGCCCTGGAAACCGGAGGGGCGTGGCATCATGACAACGACACTGGGCATCATCGAAGGATTCTATGGCCCCATGTGGACCTGGGAAGAGCGCCGGCATCTGGTGCGAACCCTGGCCCCGCACGGTTATGGCTTTTACCTGTATGCGCCCAAGGCGGATCTTTACCTGCGACGAAAGTGGCAACAGCCGCACCCGCCGGCGGTAGCCGCCGAGCTTGCGGATTTCGCCCGTTTCTGCCGCCAACAGGGCATGCGGTTTGGCGTCGGGTTGAGCCCGTTCGAGGTTTTTAACCGGTTTGACGACGAAGCCCGTACCGCACTCGCCCACAAACTCGAACTGCTGGAACGAATGGACATTGATGAACTGGCCATTCTGTTCGATGACATGACCGCCGACACGCCGGACCTAGCCCGCAGCCAGGTCGACATTGTCGACTGGGTGCGCGAAAGCACCGGCATCGCCCGCTTGAGTGTCTGTCCCAGCTACTATTCCGACGACCCGGTGCTCGACCGGGTGTTCGGCGAGCGGCCCGCTGATTACCTGGAGACCCTGGGGCGCAAGCTGGATCATTCGGTGAATATTTTCTGGACCGGAGAGGAAGTGTGTTCCCGGGAGATCTCGCCGGGACACCTGAAACGGGTGGGCGACCTGCTGGGGCGCAAACCAGTGCTGTGGGACAACTACCCGGTGAACGACGGCGACCGGATGTCGCAGCATTTGCACCTGCGGGCCTTCACCGGCCGGCCGGCGGCGAATGCGGCGCATCTGGCCGGACACGGCATCAATCCCGCCTTGCAACCGACGCTGACCGCCATCCCCGCGATCACGCTGGCGGAATCCTACCGACTGGGGCCGGCCTACCAGTACGGCCAGGCTTTCCGCAACGTCTCGCGGGAAGTGCTCGGGCGGGATCTGGCGGCGCAGCTGCAGGCGGATCTTCTGGTGCTGCAGGACGCCGGCCTGGGGCGTATCAGCGACGAAAAAAGACAGAGTCTGCAGCACACCTACGACGCGTTCGACCACCCCGCTGCCAATGAGATTCTGCGCTGGCTTGCCGGCGAGTACCGGGTGACCGATGAAATGGTGGCAACGCAGTAAGGCCACTCTTCAGCGCGGGTAGTATTCTAACGCAGGTAGTATTCCACCGTTGACACCACCCGGACGGTTTTCACTGGCTGCTGCTCTTCCATCACGCCTGGCGCCTGGTCCCGGGCCAGTATCTGGAACACCCCCTGGTTCGCACGCCGCAGCCCGCCAAGTTCGGTGTTGGCATCCTTGGCGAACTGTGCGGCGGCTTCCCGGGCCGAGGCTGTGGCTTCGGCGATCATGTCTGGCTTGATGTCGTTCAGGCCGTTGAACAGGTAGGTGGGGCCGGAAGGCCCGTAGTCGGAAGACAGCACCACGCCCGAGTCCACCAGTTCACTGACGCCCTGTGCGGCCTGGCGGATGCGGTCGATATCGGTGCTGCGCACCATCAGCGTCTGGTTGATGATGAACTGCTGCTCGCCGTTTGAGTTCTGGTAGGGGTTGGCGCTGGTATCGGTGACGTCCAGGCGTTGCAGCTCCACCGCGTCCTGGCCGATTGCCTGCAGATTGAGGAACGCCATGATGGCATCCCGGCTACTTCGGGCCTTTTCCTGGGCCGCGTTCAGGGAATTGCCGGTAGCCACAAACCGGATAGGCCAGAGCGCGAGATCGGCGGTCACCTCCCGTTCCGCCACGCCCTTGACGGTGACATACCGGTCGCCGGTGCGCAGGTCGGTGAGGCCATCACCAATCAGCGCGGCGGCAATGATGGCGCTGATACCCAGGATCAGTGCGGAGATTGCTTTCATGGCGTGTCCCTGTGTGCTGTCGCAATCGGCCCGGGCAGGTGCCGGTGGTCGACTGCTATGCTGAAAACAGCCATCAAGATTAGCGTTTCGCCGCTGCGGCGAAAAGGGAGGAATCATGACAGACAGGACAGCTTCGGTGAGGGTGGAGTGCGTGCAGGGCAATATCGCCGCACAGCCGGATATGGATGCCATCGTCAATGCCGCCAACGGCGAGCTGATGCCGGGTAGCGGTGTGGCGGGCGCCATTCACGGCGCCGCCGGGCCGGAGCTCGCCGAGGAGTGTCGGCCCCTGGCCCCGATCCAGCCCGGTCAGGCGGTGATCACCGGGGCCCACAAGCTGCCAAACCGGCACGTCATCCACTGCCTGGGGCCGGTCTATGGGGTGGATGAGCCTTCGGACCGGCTGCTGGCAGAGTGTATTCACAATGCGCTCCGGTTGGCCGACCATCATGGCCTGGCATCGATTGCGTTCCCGGCGATATCCACAGGCGTGTTCGGGTACCCGCTGGACCAGGCGGCGGAGGTAGTCATGGAGGCGGTGGCTGACACGCTCGACGAGCTGCGAACCGTCCGGACCATCCGCTTTGTGCTCTTCAGTGATGACGATCTCGCGGTGTTCGAGAGCGCGCGCAAGGCCCAGTCCGGACTGGCCGGCGATTGACTGAGGGTGGTCAGTCACAGTCCGTGCGGGCGGACGTGCTGAAGCGCTCGGCCATGGCCTTGCGTGCGCGCTCCGGGTCACGGAATTCCTCCGGCAGGGGCTGGATCAGGTAGAGATAGTCGCCATGGGTACGGTTCTCTGCCAGGGGTGGGGTGTCGTCCTCCCGGGGCCAGACAACCGGGCTGATCACCGCAACGGAAACCGCCGGCGCCCGTTGCTTCAGCAGGGCGACCGTTCCCAGGCCCTGCTCGCTGTGGAAGGTGCCGGTGATGTGCAGGATCTGGTGTTCCGGGTATTGTGAGCGTGCCTGGAGAATGCGCTCGGCCATGGTGTTGTCCCGCAGGAGCTGGGCCTTGTAGGTGTTGCTCATGCGCTCCTTCATCGTGCTGTCTGCCCGGTGGCTGGCGCCGATGGCGGCCATGAACTTCTCCCGGTAGGCGGGAATGTCCAGGAAGGGCTTTGCTGGCAGGGAGTGTCTGACTGGCTCAGGCAGATTGTCGAGATACTCTGGCCCCTGTCGGCCCACGCAGCGAACCACATGGGCCGGGGCGTTGGCAGCGATCACCGGCAGGTCATGCAGGCGCGCAAACTCCACCAGGGGCCGGTAGGCGCCGCGGTAGTTGTCCCAGGCCTCTGCGTCTTCAATCATTTCGGCTTCGCCGATGTCGCCAGCCAGGTACCGGTTCAGGGCATCCTGATGATCAAGGTCGAACTGCTCCATGGACAGGACCTGCTGCCGGTGCTGCCGGTACAGGGCCTGCTGAAGGCCTGATTGCAGGAGATGCGAGGCATGATGGCCATGATATTCTCCGACAACCACCACATCGGTACCGGCCAGCCGTTCGGCCAGTTCCTCGATACCAAGGGGCCTGTTGCCAGGCGGCGCCACGATGCGGGCATCGTATTGGCTCATGGGCGCTGAGAGCGGTTCCGGGGCCGGGGCATCGGGCATGGCGGCGCATCCATTCATCAACAGGAAAGTGGAAACCAGCAGTGTCAGAGTAACCAGAGTAACTTGATTCATAATAAGCCATACGCTTCCGCGGCCCGATTGGCCGAGCCTATAATTCCACCGGTTGCGAAGCAACTGTCTTGCCGTTAGCAAAAGAGTCCACTATGCCGCACCGCGCCCATCTGTTTTCCCTTCGCCTGGCTCACGCCTTTCGCGAAGCCTGCCTGGATGAGCGTTACCGGGGGCGGCGTTTGCTGCGTGATCTGATGGCCGGCGTTACCGTAGGCATCATCGCCATCCCGCTGGCCATGGCGCTGGCCATCGCCAGTGGCGTGGCGCCTCAGTACGGCCTGTATACCGCGATTATCGCCGGCTTTGTCATTGCCCTGACCGGTGGCAGCCGGTTCAGTATCTCCGGCCCCACCGCCGCCTTCGTGGTGATTCTGTACCCCATCGCCCAGACCTACGGCCTGGGCGGGTTGCTGCTCGCCACCCTGATGTCCGGTGTTCTGCTGGTAGCCATGGCCGTGATGCGCCTGGGGCGATTGATCGAATATATTCCCGAGTCCGTTACCCTGGGCTTTACCGCCGGCATCGCCGTGGTGATTGCCATCCTTCAAATACCGGATTTTCTCGGGCTGCCCATCGGCGACCTGCCCGGGCACTTCTGGCAGAAACTGGTGACACTGGCTGGCGCGCTGCCGCAGATGGACCGGGTCAGTGCGCTCATTGCCGGCCTGACCCTCGCGGTGATGTTGCTCTGGCCCCGGCTGAAAACGCCGGTGCCGCCCCACCTTCCCGCGCTGGTGATTGGCAGCCTGCTGGCGCTCTGGTGCAATGCCCAGGGCGCCGGTGTCGCAACCATTGGCTCAAGCTTCACCTATCTGCTTCCGGATGGCTCCGAGGGGGCGGGCATTCCACCGTTCCTGCCCGAGTTCGTCTGGCCCTGGCAGCAGGCGGGCGCCTCCGGCGAGGCCATCGGCTTTTCATGGTCACTGTTCCGGGATCTGCTGCCCGCCGCCTTTGCCATTGCCATGCTCGGTGCCATCGAATCACTGCTGTGCGCGGTGGTGCTGGATGGCATGACCGGCAAACGTCACAGTGCCAACAGTGAACTGATGGGGCAGGGCCTGGGCAATATCGTCACGCCGTTCTTCGGGGGTATCACCGCCACCGCCGCGATAGCCCGCTCGGCCGCCAATTACCGGGCCGGAGCCGAATCACCGGTCTCGGCCATGGTGCACTCCCTCGTGGTGCTGCTGGCACTGGTGACCCTGTCAGGCGTGCTGGCGTACCTTCCCATGCCCGCCATGGCGGCCCTGCTGGTGATGGTGGCCTGGAACATGAGTGAGGCCCCCAAGGCCGTGCACCTGCTGAAAACCGCCCCTCGCAGTGACATCCTCGTGTTTCTCACCTGTTTCTCCCTGACGGTGCTGCTGGACATGGTGATTGCAATCACGACCGGTGTATTGCTGGCGGCGGTACTGTTCATGCGTGAGATGGCGCGGATGACGCGGGTAACGGACATTACCGCTGGCAGTCGGGTCGCTGGCAGGGGGCTGCCCGAGGGGTGGCGGGTGTTCAAAATCAATGGTCCGCTGTTCTTTGCAGCGGCAGACCGGATCTTCGGCGAGCTGGCCGTCATGTCCCGCGATGCTCGCGGGTTTATCCTCTATATGGACGGAGTCACCGTGCTCGACGGCGGCGGCCTGGCCGCACTGAACAAGCTGATTGTCACCTGTCAGCGGGAAGGGACCGAGGTTGTCATTGCCGATCTGCAGTTTCAGCCCCTCCGGACCCTGGCCCGTGCCGGTGTGGCACCCATCAAGGGCGTGAGCCGCTATACTTCGTCTCTGGACGAGGCCCTGCGGCTTGTCAGTGCAGAAACACCCACATAACGAGGAACGCCATGCTGCCATTCCGGCTTATCGACAGACTGAAATTCATCGTGGAGAGGCAACTGGTCAAGGGCGCCGGATTCCAGCTCCTGGTGGTGGCCGTGTTCATCGGTCTGATCTCGCTGGTGGGCGGGCTGCTGGTGGTGCCCCAGGGCGGCGACTTCGAGGACCCCGGATCCGCCATCTGGTGGGCGTTCCTGAGGCTGACCGATCCCGGTTACCTGGGTGATGACGTCGGCACCTGGCAGCGATTTGTCTCCACACTGCTGACGGTGAGCGGCTATGTTGTCTTCATGGGTACTCTGGTGGCCATCCTGACCCGTTGGTTGATCGCCAAGATGGCCGATCTGGAGCGTGGGCTGACGCCGGTGACCCTGAAAAACCACATAGTGGTGCTGGGCTGGACCAGCCAGACCCTGCCGCTGCTGTCTGAACTGCTCGGCTCCAGTGGGCGTATGCGACGCTTCCTGGAAAAGCACGACGCCCAGAAACTGAACCTGGTGGTGCTGTCCGAGGATGCCTCGGCGGCCCAGGTGCATGAAATACGAAGCGAGCCCGGGATCCGGCGTCGGGCGCGGCAGGTTATCCTGCGATCGGGCTCGGCGATCCAGCCGGATGCGTTGCATCGGGTGGCCTGCCTGGATGCCGCCGCGGTGATTGTGCCCAGTGCCGCCCACGAGGCGGGCAGCCTGGTCACGTCGGATGTGGAAACGGTCAAGGCGCTGCTGTCCATCGCTGCCCAGGCCCGCTACCTGAAAATGTCGCTGCCGTTCGTGGTGGCGGAAATTCAGGATGTCCGCAAACTGCCAGTGATCGAGCGCGCCTATCCCGGCGCGGTGGAAGTGGTGGGTGGCGACGCCACCATCAGCCGCCTGATGGTGCAGAATATCCTCCATCCGGGGCTTTCCGAGGCCTACAACGAGCTGCTCACGGCCGGCGAGGGTAATGAAATCTACATCCGCGGCGGTGAGTCCCTGGCCGGTATGACCCTGGCCGAGCTGGCGGCGGCGCGTCCGGAGGTCATTGTCCTGGGCCTGCTCAAGCCCCGGGAAACGGGTTGGGAAGTGTGCCTGCTGGCGCCTTCGGACACTCCCATCGGCCCGAAAGACCGGGTAGTGATCATGGCCCGGGATTATTCCGAAACCGAGCCCGACGCCAAGCGCACGCCTTTGCCGATCATCGATCGTGGCCCGGCGGTGCGGGTCAGCCCGCCGGCCGACCGGATTCACCACCGGGTCCTGGTGATGGGCTGGAACCGACGCGTGCCCAGCCTGGTGGCCGAGTTTTTGAGCTACAGTCACCGCCGGTTCGAGGTGGATCTGGTGTCCGTGGTGCCCAAGGCAGAGCGGGAACAGGCCATTGCCCGGTACGTCGACGACGATGGTCGCGTGGTCTGTCGCCATATCGAGGCGGATTACATGGTCGAGGGCGAACTGAGGCGGATCGGGCCGGCCAATTACGACACCGTGATCCTGCTCAGCAGTGACCGCCTGGCCTCGGGCGAGGAGGCCGACGCCAGGGCCATGGTAGGGTATCTGCAACTGGAGGATATTCTTGCCGAGTCGTCGCATCGGCCGCAACTGATCATGGAACTGAGCGATCCGGACAACCGGCATTTGCTGGAGGGACACCAGAGCGAAATGCTCATCAGTCCGATGATTCTCAGCCACATTCTGGCCCAGGTTGCCCTGCGCCGGGAGTTGCGCGTGGTGCTGGATGAGCTGTTTACCGTGGGCGGCGCGGAAATCCAGTTCCGCAACCCGGAGAACTATCCCCTGCCGGCAAGCTCTACCTTCCAGACCTTGGAAAAAATTGTCGCCGCTGAGGGCGAACTGGCCCTGGGCGTGTTCCGAGCCATTCCGGACTCGCGGGGCCGGCATCTGCAACTGAATCCTGCCCGCCAGGACTATCTGGAACTCCAGCCCGGGGACCAGCTGGTGGTACTCTGCCTGACCTGAATGCCTGCCCTACGTGCGTCAGGTCGGCCGTTTGGCTGGCCTGATCAGCATTCACCAAAAAAATGCCGAAAATAGATGATATAAATTTCAATTATAAAATCGAAACCACTAAAGTAACCGTCAACGTCAGCGCTTAGCTCAAAAAGTGAGCAGGTTGTTGGCTTCGGAAGTCGCAGTTAGCTTTTCCGTACCTACTTAGAAAACCAACGTAGAAAGGATTGAGATCATGCCCTACGCAAAAGACGTTGACCAGATTGCTTCCCTGTTGAAGCAGCACCCGACCTGGAACGCCATCAACCCGAAGCACGCCGCTCGCATGCGCGCCCAGAACAAATTCAAGACCGGTCTGGATATCGCCAAGTACACCGCCAAGATCATGCGCGAAGACATGGCGAACTACGACAAGGACAGCTCCCAGTACACCCAGTCCCTGGGCTGCTGGCACGGCTTCATCGGTCAGCAGAAGCTGCTGTCCATCAAGAAGCACTTCGGTACCACCAAGCGTCGTTACCTGTACCTGTCTGGCTGGATGGTTGCGGCCCTGCGTTCCGAGTTCGGCCCGCTGCCTGACCAGTCCATGCACGAGAAGACTGCCGTATCCGGTCTGATCGAAGAACTGTACACCTTCCTGCGTCAGGCGGATGCCTGGGAACTGAACCACCTGTTCCGCGCCCTGGAAGAAGCCGAGAAAGCCGGCGACAACGCCAAGGCTGAAGAGCTGATCAAGCAGATCGACAACCACGAAACCCACGTTGTGCCGATCATTGCCGACATCGACGCTGGTTTCGGTAACGCGGAAGCGACTTACCTGCTGGCCAAGCAGATGATCGAAGCCGGTGCCTGCTGCATCCAGATCGAAAACCAGGTATCCGACGAGAAGCAGTGTGGTCACCAGGACGGCAAGGTTACCGTTCCCCACGCCGACTTCCTGTCCAAGATCAACGCTGTGCGTCTGGCGTTCCTGGAGCTGGGCGTGGACGACGGTGTTATCGTTGCCCGTACCGACTCCCTGGGCGCTGGCCTGACCCAGAAGCTGGCCGTCACCGACGAGCCGGGCGACCTGGGCGACCAGTACAACAGCTTCCTCGACGGTGATTACATTGAGGACGCTTCTGAAATCAACAACGGCGACGTGGTCATCAAGTCCAACGGCAAGCTGATGAAGCCCAAGCGTCTGGCTTCCGGCCTGTTCCAGTTCCGTCCGGGCACTGGCGAAGACCGTGTTGTTCTGGACTGCATTACCAGCCTGCAGAACGGTGCTGACCTGCTGTGGATCGAAACCGAGAAGCCCCACGTTGGCCAGATCGCCGGCATGGTAAACCGCATCCGTGAAGTGGTGCCCGATGCCAAGCTGGTCTACAACAACAGCCCGTCGTTCAACTGGACCCTGAACTTCCGTCAGCAGGTATTCGACGCCTGGAAGGAAGAAGGCAAGGACGTATCTGCCTACGACCGTGACAAGCTGATGAGTGAAGAGTACGACAACACCGAGCTGGGTCAGCTGGCTGACCAGTGGTGCCAGAACTTCCAGCGTGACGCGTCTCGCGAAGCGGGTATCTTCCACCACCTGATCACGCTGCCGACGTACCACACAGCGGCCCTGTCCACCGACAACCTGGCCAAGGGCTACTTCGGCGACGAAGGCATGCTGGCCTACGTTGCGGGTGTACAGCGCAAGGAAATCCGTCAGGGTATCGCCACCGTCAAGCACCAGGATATGGCGGGTTCCAACATCGGCGACGACCACAAGGAATTCTTCGCTGGTGACGCGGCCTTGAAGGCCGGTGGTAAAGACAACACCATGAACCAGTTCGGCTAATCGACGGTTCGGATGTTGCCAGGGCGCGCCAGACCCGCCCTGAACCAGAAACCCCGCAGACGCGGGGTTTCTGCTTTTCTGACACCATCGGTTTGCCTTACCTGACTGTTTTTGAAGGATAAAGCACGGCGCAGTCAGAATATCCCTTCCCGCGTGTTTCATCACTGAAACAGATTGCCCCGCCAAAACCGGCGTCCGGCTGGTGCTCTGCTCGAGAAAAGCCCGCAAAAACAAGCACCCAGCATCGCCAGGACGATTCTGGCACGGGAATCGCTCCGTTCATCAGGCGGGTCTGAACCTTGGCTTACCCGATAACGGACGGGGTGGGTCGGATCCCTTCAAAGCCAATAACTCAAAGGAAATGACGTCATGAACACCAAGAAAGCACTGCTAGCTGCTGCCATCGCAATGACCATGGGTATTTCCGGCCTGGCCTACGCGGATCAGGGGGGTGATGGAGATCCCAACACCAATGCGGACAACACCTCCACTGCCAATAACGGTTACTCCGGTAATACCGATTCGGCAAACGATAACTCCACCAACACGGACAACTCGAACAACTCGGATAACTCCGATAATTCCGACAGCTCCGACAACAGCACCAACGTGGCGGATTCGTTCAAGATTGCCGAAAGCGGCAATGACATGTCGGATAACTCCGATAATTCAGACAACTCTGATAATTCGGACAACAGCACCAGCGTGAACGACTCGTTCAAGATCGCTGATAGTGGCAACGACAACTCGGACAATTCCACCAGCGTTGCCGACAGTGCGAACGACAGTTCCGACAATTCCATCAACACCGCGATCACTGACAGTGGCAACGACAGTTCCGACAACTCCACCAATGTGGCGGACAGCGGTAATGACAGTTCGGACAACTCCACCAACGTGGCGGACAGCGGCAACGACAACTCGGATAATTCGATCAACGTTGCCGACAGTGGTAATGACAACTCGGATAACTCGACCAACGTCGCTGACAGCGGAAACGACAGCTCCGACAACTCCACCAACATTGCGGACAGTGGCAACACCACAGTGTCTGGCAGTGGCAACGACAGCTCCGACAATTCCGTGGTGCTGGAGCTGGATGTGTTCCTGAACAACGCCGATCTGGACGGTTCCGTCTCCGGTGTGTCTGCGAACTACGGCGATGCCAACGGGCGCCGCTCCTACACCGAAGCCCGGGCCTCCAATGAAATCTCCGGAGGTTCTGCGAACTTCACCGGTGTCGGGGCCTTTGCCCAGAATGCCGGCGTGGGCAGCGTGACCCAGGCTAATGTGAGTGTCATGTCCAATCTGTCTACCCAATAGCCGAGGGAAGCCGGCCGCATCCTTTCCGGGGTGCGGCCAGCTCTCAGCAAGGAGGCATGCCATGACGAGGATTCCCGGAATGGCATTCGCAATTGCGTTGATTCTGGTCGGCGATCCACGGCCTTCCCAGGCGGAGGAGCTGCTTGGCCTGACCCCCATGAGTGCGGAACAGCTCGAGCAGTCCAGCGGCCGACAGGGCTTGCCGGTGCAGTGGCAACTGAACGATACCGAGCAGAATGCCATCGTCAGTGACAACGTGTTGAGCGGCAACGTCGCCACCGGTGACAACCGGATCATGGACCAGGCGTTCCAGAACATGAGCGGCATTGCCACGGTGATACAGAACACGGGCAATCAGGTGGTGATTCAGGACAGCACCCAGATCAACGTGCACATAAACCAGTAGCGGGGAGGTGGGCCATGGTGTCCAAGGTCTTGATGGCGGCAGGCCTGGGGGCTTTGCTGGCGCTTTGGCCCCCGGCCCACGGCGGAACCGTCGCGGTGCCGGGTATTGCTGGCAGCCTGGAGGTGCCGGTCACCAGCTTTCAGGCTCAGCGATTCCGCTCCGTCATGCGTCAGCAGTTCGATTTCAGCTGTGGATCTGCCGCTCTCGCCTCTCTGTTGACCTATCACTATAACGACCCGGTGTCGGAGCAGGACGTGTTCACGGGCATGTTTGAGGTTGCCAACCTCGAGAAGGTCCGGCAGGAAGGTTTCTCCATGCTCGATATGAAACGGTATCTGGAACAGCGTGGGTACAGGGCGGATGGTTTCCGGATGCCACTCGATGGGCTGCGCACGAAAGTCCGGTTGCCGGTCATCGTGCTGGTCAGTTTTGACGGCTACCGCCACTTCGTGATTATCAAGGGCATCAGTGACAACGCGGTGCTGGTGGGTGACCCCGCCCGCGGTCTCAAGGAGTACAGCAAAACGGAGTTTCTGGAACACTGGGATGGTGCTGCGTTTGTCATACGCAGTCACCTTGAGCAGGGACGAGCCAGTTTCCTGCTGGCTGGCGACTGGTCTGGTATCGCCCGAGCGCCGCTCTCCAGCGCCCAGGAACCGTCAACGATTGGCCATAGCTTGCCGTATTGGCCCTCATCCAGGGAGTGGTGACGATGAATGTCGGCTTGTCTTCAAGAATACTGTCAGCGTGGGTTCTTTCATGTGCCATCGCCGGGGGCGCCAACGCAACCTGGCCGGAAGACGCGGGTTTGCCCCTTTCCGACACGGAGCTAGCCATGCTTCGCGGCGGGTTCGTGGGCCTCGACAATCTGCAGATCAGCATCGGGCTTGAGCAACGGGTCGCCATTGATGGGAAGATTCTGATCCTCAACCGGCTGACCATTCCAGACCTGAATAAGGCGGTGGACGCGGGCCGGATCGCCGCAAGAGTCGAGCAGGCTCTGGCAAACGCGCTGCCAACGGGTAACGCCGCCATTGTGACCTCTTCGCAGCCAGGCACGCCTTCTCCCGCGGTGGGAGCCGGTTCGGGTGTCTCCAGCCAGGTGAATGCCGGTCAGTGGATGACGGTGATCCAGAACCGCGTCAACGGTACCGTTATCCAGAGCCTGCAGCAGCTGAACATTGAGCTGAATAACCTGGGCGCCATGTACAGATTGCCCCACGGTATCCGTGGTTCCATTCCGGTCATGCCCTGATCGGTCCTCAGAGGCTGAACGGCAGCCGCAGCGTGATCTCGGTGTTTGGGGCGCTGTCGGTAACGCCGACACCGACCGAGAGGTTCAGGCTGGCATCCGGTGACAGTCGCTGGGACAGTCCGAACGACAGGGTGCCAACGTGGATCCGGTCGAAGTTGGCATCGAACAGGTTGTTGTCCAGTTCAATAGCTGTCTTGCGAATGATCGAGTGGTCGTAACTCAGGCTGAAGGAGGTCCGCTCGTTGAATGCGAAGCCCATTCCGAACCCGAACCGGATCACGTCGCCAGCATCAACCTTGCCACCATTGTCCGGTCCCTCGTTCTCTTCCCGGGTCCAGACATAGCTGAGGTTGCCAAACAGGACCGCAGGGTCCGACGGGTAGATAAAGGACAACCCGGGTTCGAAGGCCCAGTATCCGGAGCCCGTTGGCCGTTCGGCCAGCTCCACCCCGATAGGATTGCCCTGGCTGTCGACAATGGTCTCCCGATCCACGTCGTAGGGTCCCTCGCCCGTGGGCGCTTTCGCGCGAATCACGCCAATAATGTAGGGCCAGCCGTCCAGCCCGTCATTGATCTGGTAACGGAATGCCAGTTCGACATCGCCCAGTCCGTCACCGGAGGACTCGCGCAGCGTATCAACCGGGGTGCCCTGAAAGGCCTCCCGCTCCCGCAGATCCTCGTCAATCTTGAGGTAGGGCACTCGCAGCGACGCCTCGAAGCGGCTGGTAAAACCGTACTTCAGGGACAGCGCGCCCACCAGAACGTCCCGCTGTATCTCGGAGATATTGATCAGGCCCACCAGCAGGGCGGGTATCACGGTGTATCCCTCAACGGCGACTTGCGTCGAGTTACTGTGTGCGTAGGAGAAGGAGGGCTCGATGGTCAGGCGCCCGGGACGGGTGACGATACCCCGGTCCACGGTTATCGAGGCAATGTCGGTGGCCTGATCCTGTCCGCCCTGGCGGGTGGTGTTTGCAGCCGACTGTGCCGCGGCGCTGGCGCCGTCGCTCGCCTCCTCCGACGCCGCCGGCAACGCGAAGGCGACGGTTAACACCGGTAGCAGATAGAGCGCTGTGCTGTTCATTGATCACTCTCCTTTACTCGCGTCCTGTGTTCCACCCCGCTTTTCCGTGGTGCAACTGGTGTTTTTCCATCAGCCGGTACATCGAGACCCGTGAGATCCTGAGCAGTCTTGCGGCTGCCGAGACGTTGTTCCGGGCCAGGGCAAGACTGACCGAGATCGCTTCACGGTCGGCCCGGGAACGGAAAGCATCGAGGGAAAGTTCTGTTCGAGCGTTCTCGGTGGCGACGGGAAAACCAAGATCCTGGGGCTCAATGCGGGGCCCTTCGCTGAGCAGCAGCGCCTGCCCCAGGCGGTTCTGGAGCTCGCGGAGATTGCCGGGCCAGGCGTGCTCGGTCAGGGAGACCATGGCCGAATCAGTGAGACGAAGGCCGCGTCCTCCCGAGGCAGTCGCCGACAACAGGCCGGTAACCAGTGCCGGAAGGTCCATCCGGCGTTCCCGGAGCGGGGGCATGCGAACATGCAGGCTCCCCAGCCGGTAAAACACGTCACTCCGGAAGGCTCCCACCTCAACCAGTTGGTCCAGAGGGCGGGTGCTGGTGGCGATCAGCCGGGTATCGATCCGTATCGGGTGAGTGGAGCCCAGCCGCTCGATGACACCCTCCTGCAGGAAGCGGAGAATGGCGGATTGCTGCTCGGTTGAAAGTTCATCAATGCCCATCAGAAGCAGGGTGCCGCCTTGGGCTGCCTCAATCCGCCCTTTCTGGGCGCTCATGGCGTGGGTGAAGGCCCCTTTTTCATGACCGAAGAGCTCATTCTGGGTCAGTGACGGCGGTAGGGCGGCGCAGTTTACCACCACCAGGGGCTTGCCCCGTCTCGCCGAGAGCCCGTGGATGTACTTGGCCGCCGCCTCCTTGCCGGTGCCGTTTTCACCATCGATGTGTACCGGCTCGTCGGTTTGGGCAAACCGTTGCAGTAAGTTCCGGACCCTCACGATACCCGGCGAGTTACCGACAAGTGCACAGTTGTGGTAGGTGCCCGACCGGGTATCCGGGAGGCTTGCCTGCAGCACGGACATGCCCCACAGGTGTCCGATAAACGCGCCAAGGCGCTGAGGCCGCAGTGGCCGGGTGTGGTAATCGGAACAGAATCGTTGAATCAGGCGGCGCAGCTCGGGGTTGCGAAGCTGGTCGGCTTCGACAATGGCAACCCACCGTTCCAGAGGGAGGTACTCGAGAATTTTTTCGAGCGCTGCCAGGGCGTCTGACGCCAGTGCGCTGGTGTCAAATACTCCGACTCTGGCTTCCGGGTTGATGTCCGGCATGGCGCTCCCGAAGCTGTCCGGCATTGGCTTTAATGAGTAATACAGCAGTCGCCAGCCACGGAACACGGGCTCGCTGGCGAGAAAATCCGGGTATGCCGCCGACAACCAAACGAGCGGTCGTTTTTCCTCCATGGCGACTCTCCTGCGAAGGGGTCGGGAAAACGGACTGCACAGCGTTCAGTAAAGGTTGGTGCTACCGGAACGGCTCGATCCGATCACTGCCCTGTGACCGCAAACGGCTGGGGGAAACAGGCAAAATACTCCTGTTAACTGCTATACAGGTTATATGCCAGTTCAAACAGGTGTTGCCGATTCAGTCGGTTATGAGCCGGCGCTGTCGAACTTCGGCGTTTCCTGTAAAGTTTGCCGACACAGGCCCGGCACCGGGTGTCGCGGCCGTCAAACGGGATGATCACCAGGGAGTCCGTGTGACCGCCAATCAGATAATCATCTTCTCGGTACTGGCCAGCGCCCTGGCGTTGTTTGTCTGGAACCGGATCCGCTTTGATCTGGTGGCCCTGCTCGCTCTGCTTGCGGTGGCCGTCGCCGGCATTGTTCCCACCGACCGGCTGTTCGATGGCTTTGGGCACCCGGCCGTGGTCACCGTGGCGGCGGTTCTGGTGATCAGCCAGGGCCTGGTGAATGGTGGGGTGGTTGACCGTCTTGCACGTTTGCTGGGCAAGGTTGGCCACCGGCCGACGCTGCAGGTCCTGATGCTGACCTCGGTTGTGGCCCTGTGCTCGGGGTTCATCAACAACGTGGGTGCCCTGGCGTTGCTGATGCCGGTGGCCGTGTGGATGTCCCGCGAGGCCGGGCGCTCGCCCTCGGTACTGCTGATGCCCCTGGCGTTCGGATCGCTGCTGGGCGGCACCATGACCCTGATCGGCACCCCGCCCAACATCATCATTGCCAGTTATCGTGAGGCCGGGTCTTTCGGCATGTTCGACTTTGCGCCGGTTGGCGTGGCCATCACCCTGGCCGGGATTGGCTTTATTACGCTGATTGGCTGGCGACTGACGCCAAGGCGTGGCAAGGCCGACGACGGTGGCAAGCTGTTCAGCGTCGGCGATTACGTGACCGAGCTGCGGGTACCCGAGGATTCCTCCCACGCCGGCGCTACCCTGCACAATCTCCTGACCGGCGCCGATGCCGAGGAGGACGTGGTGGTGCTGGCGCTGATCCGGGATGGCAAGCGTAACCTGGCGCCGACGACCTTTTCCGTGCTGCGCGGCGGCGACCTGCTGCTGGTGGAAGCCGGCACCGACGCGTTGCAGGAGTTTCTGGACAAGACCCAGCTGGAGCTTGCCAACGTTGCCGGAGCAGAGGAGGACGAGGCCGATGACCCGGAAGGCGACGGGGACTCGGCAGACGAGCCCGAAGAGCCGGCTCTGGCAGAGGGGGACGTCCGTCTGCTGGAGGCGGTGATTGCGCCCGAGTCCGTGCTGATCGGTCAGACGGCAAACCGCCTGAACCTTCGGGAGCAGCGGGGGCTGAACATTGTTGCCGTGGCCAGACAGGGGCAGCGACTGGAGAAACGGCTGGGTGATATCCGATTCCAGTCCGGGGACATCCTGCTGGTCCAGGGACATGAGCAGACTCTGCGGGCGACGCTGCAGAACCTGGGGTGCCTGCCACTGGCGGAGCGCGGTCTGCGATTCGGCCAGGAGCGCAGTGGCCTGCTCTCCGGCGGGCTGTTCCTGGCCGCCATCACCCTGATTGTCGCCGGTTGGCTGTCGCCTCCGGTGGCGCTGGTGGCCTGCGCCGTCGTGATGGTGCTCACCGGTGTGCTCAGCCACCAGGAAGCCTACCGCGCGATTGACTGGCCGGTGATTGTCCTGCTGGCGGCCATGATTCCGGTCGGACAGGCCCTGGAGAGCACCGGGGCGGCCAGCCTGATTGCGTCCTGGATGCTTGAGCTCGGCTCCGGCAGTGAGCCCTGGCTGGTGATTTCCATTGTGCTGGCAGGCACCATGCTGCTGTCGAATGTCGTTAACAATGCGGCAGCGGCCATCCTGGTGGCTCCCATAGCCCTCAGCATTGCCAGCCAGTTGAATGTGTCGTCCGATGCGCTGCTGATGGCCGTGGCCATCGGTGCCTCATGCGCCTTCCTGACGCCGGTCGGGCACCAGTCCAATGCTCTGGTCATGGAGCCTGGCGGGTATCGTTTCGGCGACTACTGGCGCCTGGGCTTGCCGCTTTCGGTGATCGTCACCCTGGTGGCCACTCCCCTGATCCTGATGGTCTGGGTCTGAGCGGACGCAGCTGATGGCGGATCCGATCCGATGGCGCTGTCTGTCCGTAAACCCCAGCTTTTGCAGAAGACCGGTTGAATTGGTTTGGCGTCCGTTTTTCGCTGTCTGTTATGCTGATGGGCAGTCAGGTTGAGGTGGATGATGGGTGATATGACCACGATAGAGCGAATCGACGAAGCCAGAGCCGAGCTGCTGAGCCAGCTGGAGTGGACCCGGAAGCGTACCGAGGCCCTGGTGACCTCCCTGCCTGAATCGGCATTGGACGTACCCTACCATCCCGGCGTCAATCCGCCTCTGTGGGAGATGGGCCACGCCGCTTTCTTCTACGAGGTCTTCGTGTTCAATCTGCTGGACGGCACCCCCAGCGTCGATCCTTCCATGGACGATCTGTGGGATTCCTTCCACGTGGAGCATCGGGACCGGTGGAACCGCGAGCTGTTCCCCGGGCGGGAGCAGACCCTGGCCTACTTCAACCTGATCTACGACCGGGTGGCCGAACGCATCCGGACCCAGCCGCTGACCGACCAGGCCCGTTATCTGTACCGGTACGCTATTTACCACCAGAACATGCACATCGAGTCGCTGATCTGGTGTCGTCAGACGGTGGGTTATCCGGCGCCGCCGGGCACCGACTGCTATCGGCCGGCACCTGGCGAGGGGCAGGGTGGTGATGTCACGATTCCGGCCGGCGAGTGGCTCATCGGCATGCCGGGCGAGTCGGAGGCCTATGCCGGTGAAGACTTTGCTTTCGACAATGAAAAGCCGGCCTTCAAGGTTCGCCTGGACGCGTTTGCCATCTCGAAACATCTGGTCAGCAACCGCGAGTTCCGGGAATTCGTCGAGGACGGTGGCTATCGTCGGCCCGAGCTGTGGTCGTTCGGGGGGCGCAAATGGTTGCAGACTGAGACCGATGTGGCCCTGGTCCATGGCAGTGCTGAACCGTTGATGCGGACTCCGAAGCACCCCCTTTACTGGCGCTGGCACGAGGGTCAGTGGCAGGAACGGCTGTTCGATCAGTGGCAGTTGCTGAATCCGGAGGCTCCGGTCACCCACGTGACTTTCTGGGAGGCCGAGGCCTACTGTCACTGGGCCGGTCGACGGCTGCCCACCGAGTTTGAATGGGAGGTGGCGGCGCTTGGCAACCGACCGGGCGGGCCTGCACGTCGTTTCCCCTGGGGTAATGACACGCCGGACGACCGCAGGGCCGATCTCGACGGTCGGGCCATGGCCCAGAATCCCGTCACCGATTACCCCGAGGGCGACAGCCCCTTCGGCTGCAGACAGATGACGGGTACCGTCTGGGAGTGGACCAGCAGTCAGTTCTTCCCGTACGACGGCTTCAAGGTGGATGTGTATCCGTTCATGTCCACCCTTCAGTTCGGCGACCACAAGGTAACCCGTGGCGGCAGCTGCGCCACGTCGTCCTGCCTGATACGCGGTACCTATCGCCAGGCCTATCTGCCGCTGCGCAATGATGCGTATACCGGCTTTCGCACCTGTGCACTTGGCGACCCGTAGGCGCGGAGCCTCCGACGCTCTGGCTAGTCAGCTGCGCCGGCCAACGGTGCCGATCCCGAAGCGCTCCTGTCGGTGATGTGACTGGCCAGTGCCACGCCGGTTTCACTCATGGTCAGGTAGGCCTCGTCGGCGCCCGCCTCACGGATCTGCTTTGCTTCGTCTTCGTACATGGTGTGGGCGACGATATAGCCCTTGAAACCCAGCTTCCTGAGCATACGCGCGGCGATGAGCTTGCCCTCGATGTCGCCCATTGCCAGGATCACGGACTGAACGGCAGGCATATGCAGCCCGTTCCAGAAGGAAGCATCCTCGGCGTCGGCGAACACCACATTGCGGCCGGCTTTCTGGTGCTGGCGGGCTTTCGCCGGATCCGAATCCAGCCCCATCAGCCGGGCTTCGTCGTCGGCGAGCCAGTCGTAGGCGGCGGTTCCGGTACGGCCCATCCCCATGATCAGCACCCGGGTGTCGCCCAGGGAAATAGGCTGCTCGTCGGGGTGATGCTTGCGGCCTTCAAACCGGCTGAGGTTTCTGGCATAGCGCTCGTAAATGCCGTGGGAGAAGCGATTCAGCGGCGCCGACACCAGGAACGACACCGAGACCGAAATGGCCAGGGGAACCAGCCACTCGGGCAGCGCGACGCTGGCGACAATCAGGCCGAATTCGCTGTAGTTGGTCAGCGCCAGGGCACTCAGGAAGCCGCTGCGGGCCCGTAACCGGAACGCCAGCAGCAGGAAAAAGAACAGGATACCCTTGAGTGGCAGCACCAGACCGGCGATCACGGCAAACAGGAGGGCGTCGGAATCCGGGAGCCCGCCCATGCCAATCTGCAGGAAAAACCCGACCAGGAAAACTTCCTTCACGCTCCAGAGCGACTTTGACAGTTCCTGGGCCCGAGGGTGATTGGCGAGCATGGCGCCAAAGATGAGGGCGCCGAGTTCGGAACTGAGCCCCACGGCTTCGAAACCCAGCCCGCCAACAACCAGGGCCAGCAACAGGCCCAACAACACCAGTAGCTCGTCGTGCCCGCTGGCGTCGAGCAGGCGGAACAGCAATGGTCGCAGCAGGGGCAGGCCAAACACAATCAATGCCCACTGTGACGGCGTCTTGCCGGCAGCAAGACTCATCACCACCAGGGCAATCAGGTCCTGCATGATCAGGATGCCGATGGCGACGCGGCCATGGAACGCACGTAGCTCCCGTTTTGATTCGAGCACCTTGGCCGCCAGCACGGTGCTTGAGAAGGACAGGGCGATGGCCAGCATCAGCGCAGTCGACCAGGAGACGTCCAGGAGCAGGTAGACCCCCGGCGCGAATACCGCGCAGGTTATGGCGAAATGCAGGAGGCTGCCGCCGATTACCTCGGGGCTGACGATGGAGCGCAGCTTGAGTTTCAGGCCAACAGTGAACAGCAGCAGGAGCACACCGAGGTGCGCGATGTGCTGGAGCACGCCGGTGGCCTCGATGGCAAGGCTGGTGGTCTCGGCAATGCCGCTCAGTACAAAACCGGCTGCAAGGTAACCCACCAGGGGCGGCAGGCCCACCATTTTGACCAGCAGGCCGAGCACAAAGGCAAAGGTAATCCAGATGGCTTCAGGCATGGGTAACGCGAGGTTTCGGTTTGGACGCAGGCAAGGCTAGCGTGTTTTCACCGACTCGGCCAGAAATTGTCGGAACAAACGAGCCGATTCCTCTGGAACTTCGATCATCGGTGCATGACCAACACCCTCCAGAATGACCTTTCGGGCATCGGGTATCTGCTGGACGAAAATATCGGCGTTACGTGGATCGGTGATCCGGTCCTCCTGCCCCCAGACGATCAGTACCGGCGCCTGAATCTCCGTGATGCGCTCGCTGAAGGCGGACGCCATGGTGCTGTCGCGGATATCGCTAAAGATGACCGTATTGACTTCCCGGTTTGCGATGGCTTTTTCCTCCATCACGCTGTACACGGGCCAGGGCACGAAGGGCTTCTTCTCGAGGGCGAAATCGACCAGGCGTTCGAAGTCGCCCTCTTTGGTGGGAATAAGCGGATTGTCACCGGCCATCACCTGATCGGAGAGGTCGGACTCGTAGGCCCAGATGCCCGCAGGATCGAACAGGGTCGCGGAGCGGATCTGCCCGGGGAAGTTGGCTGCGTAGAGCGCGGTAATGGCGCCGCCCATGGAGTTGCCCATCATGTGAAACCGGTCCAGGCCCAGCTCGTCCAGGATAGTTGCCAGTCGATTGGTCTGTTCGTCGAAGTGGTACCCGATGTCGAGCGGCTTGCTGCTGTCGCCGTGTCCCGGCAGGTCAATGGCATAGACGTTGAAATCACCGGTCAGGTGCTTGGCAAGCCGGGTCCAGTTATCCTTGTTAGCGCCGAACCCGTGAATCATGACAATGGTTTCGCCATCGACCGGCTGCTCGTTGCGCAGGTAAGCGATTGTCAGTTCACCGACCACCAGGGTGTCCGCCTCGAGGCCTGACATTGAACGTTCGAGACCGATTGCAGTGTCGTAAAGGCCCTGGCGGGAACAGGCACTCAGCAGTAGTGAAACGGTCAGCACGAACAGCAGGTTGCGGGTGGCAAAACGGGGCATGGCGGGCTCCTTGGCAATCGGTGGGTTAGCGTCCTCTGCGAGGCGTTTACATTACCCCATAAAAAAGCCCGGTCAATGACCGGGCTGTGTTTTCGAGCAGGCGTTGGTGTTTTCGTTCAACGGCTCACGAACGCTCGCGGGCAATCGCCCGGAAGGCGATATCCTTGCGGTAGAACACGCCGTCCCACTGGATTTTGCCTGCCACGTCGTAGGCCCGCTGCTGGGCCTCGGTAACCGTGTTGCCAAGGGCCGTTGCGCACAGAACCCGACCGCCGTTGGTCACCACCTGATCGCCCGAAAGGCGGGTCCCGGCGTGGAACACTTTCTCGCCGTCGGTTTCTTCCTCAGGCAGGCCGGAAATCACGTCACCCTTGTTGTAGCTGCCGGGGTAACCGCCGGCGGCCAGCACGATACCTACCGATGCCCGGTCATCCCACTCGGAGCGGCACTGGTCCAGTTTGCCGTCGATGGCGGCACTGCACAGTTCCACCAGGTCGGATTTCATGCGCAGCATGATCGGCTGGGTTTCCGGGTCGCCGAAGCGGCAGTTGAACTCAATGACCTTGGGGGCACCGCTGGGGTCGATCATCAGGCCGGCGTACAGAAAGCCTTTGTAGGGGTGACCCTCGGCGGCCATGCCCTGCACGGTCGGGAAGATAACCTCATCCATGATCCGCTGGTGGACATCGGCAGTCACCACCGGTGCCGGTGAATAGGCGCCCATGCCGCCGGTGTTGGGGCCGGTATCGCCGTCGCCCACGCGCTTGTGATCCTGGGAGGTGGCCATGGCCAGTACGTGCTCGCCATCCACCATCACGATAAAGCTGGCTTCCTCGCCTTCGAGGAACTCCTCGACGACGACACGGCTGCCGGCATCGCCAAAAGCATTGCCCGCCAGCATGTCTCGGATGGCGTCCTCGGCCTCTTCCAGGGTCATGGCCACGATCACGCCCTTGCCGGCGGCCAGGCCATCGGCCTTGACCACGATCGGCGCGCCCTGTTTGCGCACGTAGGCCAGCGCCTCGTCGACATCGGTGAAGTTGCCGTAACCGGCGGTAGGGATTTTGTGGCGCGCCAGGAAATCCTTGGTAAAGGCCTTGGAGCCCTCCAACTGGGCGGCGCCGGCGCTGGGGCCAAACACCCTGAGGCCCCGGGCCTCGAACTTGTCGACAAGGCCCGCCACCAGCGGTGCTTCGGGGCCAACGATGGTCAGCTCCACGTTGTTGGTGGCGGCAAAACCGGCCAGGCCCTCAAGGTCCATGACGTCGATATCAACGTTCTCCAGACCCGGTTCCCGGGCGGTGCCGGCGTTGCCGGGAGCCACGAAAACCCGGTCTGCTTTCGGGGACTGGGCGGCTTTCCAGGCCAGGGCGTGCTCACGGCCACCGGAGCCAATAACAAGAATGTTCATCGTTTCAGTACCTCAGTGCCGGAAGTGACGCATGCCGGTAAAGACCATGGCAATGCCGTGTTCGTTCGCCGCATCGATCACTTCCTGGTCGCGCATGGAGCCGCCCGGCTGGATCACGGCGGTGATACCGGCTGCGGCCGCGGCATCAATACCGTCCCGGAACGGGAAGAAGGCATCGGAGGCCATCACCGAGCCCTT
Source organism: Marinobacter gudaonensis (assembly GCF_900115175.1). Lineage (NCBI taxonomy): Bacteria > Pseudomonadati > Pseudomonadota > Gammaproteobacteria > Pseudomonadales > Marinobacteraceae > Marinobacter > Marinobacter gudaonensis. The sequence goes on along the minus strand of NZ_FOYV01000001.1, from coordinate 1,788,045 downwards.
CACTTCCAGGCCTTCATCCGCGGCCTTGATGCCAGCGATCTTGGCGCTGTACACCCGGCTCATCTGGCCGGCGCCCACACCAATGGTGCGGCCCGCCTTGGCGTAGACAATGGCATTGGATTTGACGTACTTGGCCACTTCCCAGGCGAACAGCAGGTCGTTCAGTTCCTGCTCGGACGGCTGGCGCTCGGTAACCACCTTCACGTCCTCCATGGCCACCATGCCCAGGTCCCGGTCCTGCACCAGCAGGCCGCCGGTAACGCGCTTGTAGTCCATGGAGCGGGCGCGCTCGCCGTCAAACTCGCCACAGGCCAGCAGGCGAACGTTCTTCTTCGCGGCCACCAGTTCCACCGCTTCCGGCGCGATGGTGGGGGCGATGATCACTTCCACGAACTGCCGGTCGATAATCGCTTTGGCGGTCTCAGCATCCAGTTCACGGTTGAAGGCGATGATGCCGCCGAAAGCCGAAGTGGGGTCGGTGGCGAAGGCCAGGTCGTAGGCCTGGCGGATATCGGCGCCGATGGCCACGCCGCAGGGATTGGCGTGCTTGACGATCACACAGGCCGGGTCGGCGAAGGGCTTCACGCACTCCAGGGCGGCGTCGGTGTCGGCCACATTGTTGTAGCTCAGTTCCTTGCCCTGCAGCTGTTTGGCGGTGGCCACGCAGGCTTCCTTCGGGTGACGCTCGGCGTAGAAGGCGGCCCGCTGGTGCGGATTCTCGCCATAGCGCATGTCCTGCACCTTGACGAACTGGGCGTTGAAGGTGCGCGGGAAATCTGCGTTGTCGTTGTCCGGGGTTCGGCCACCCAGATAGTTGGCGATGGCGCCATCGTAGCCGGCGGTGTGTTCGAACGCCTTGACCGCCAGGTCGAACCGGGTGCTGTAGCTCAGCTGGCCGTCGTTGGCGTCCAGCTCTTTCAGTACACGGTTGTAGTCGGAGGCGTTAACAACAATGGCCACGTCGTTGTGGTTCTTGGCAGCGGCGCGCACCATGGTCGGCCCGCCGATGTCGATGTTCTCGATGGCAGTGGCCAGGTCGCAGTCGGGGTTGGCCACGGTCTCCTCGAACGGGTAGAGGTTCACCACCACCATGTCGATCGGATTGATGCCGTGCTCGGACATGACGGTGTCGTCGGTGCCCCGACGCCCGAGGATACCGCCGTGGATTTTCGGATGCAGGGTCTTGACCCGGCCATCCATCATCTCGGGGAAGCCCGTGTAGTCGGACACTTCGGTGACGGGGACCTTGTTGTCCTTCAGCAGCCTGTAGGTGCCGCCGGTGGAGAGCAGCTCGACGCCGCGTTCGGTCAGGGCTCGTCCGAAATCGACGATGCCTGTCTTGTCACTCACGCTGATCAGCGCGCGACGGACGGAGGTATTAGCCTGGTTTGCCATGGGTCACTATCTTCGCTGGAGATGAACGAATAAGGGCCTCGCGAATGGTGTCCGGGAGGCCCTCATCAAATCAGGGTGTCTGGATTATAGCAGACCGTACTGCTTGAGCTTCTTGCGCAGGGTGCCGCGGTTCAGGCCCAGCATGGTGGATGCCTTGGTCTGGTTGTTGCGGGTGTACTTCATGACCTGCTCAAGCAGGGGCGCTTCCACTTCGGAAAGCACCAGCTGGTATACCTCGGTGACCGGAGCGCCATCCAGTTGGGCGAAGTAGTTTTTCAGGGCCACTTCCACGCTGTCACGCAGGGTGACAGTGTTGCCGCTGCTGTTCACCGTCTGCAACTGATGGATATCATCGTTGGCGGGTGTGCTCAGGTTGTCGTTTGCCAAAGTCTCAGCGCTCATGCTGCGAATACCTCTCCATTTCGTAAGCCTGCAAAGTACTGTTGAATCGCGTCTTTCTGCTCCAGCGCATCGTCGATGGCGTTGAAGCGTTTTCTGAATTGTTTGCCCGGGTCGTGAGACTGCAGGTACCAGCCCACGTGTTTTCTGGCAATGCGCGGCCCCATGGTGTTCCCGTAGAAGGCATGCAGGGCCTGCAAATGCTCGGTCAGGATCTGCTCCACTTCGTCCAGCGGCGGTGCCGGAAGATGCCGGCCGGTTTCCAGAAAATGCAGGATTTCCCGGAAGATCCAGGGGCTGCCCTGGGCGGCACGGCCAATCAGCAAGCCGTCAGCCCCGGTATGACGGAGCACGTCCCGGGCCTTTTCCGGGGAGGTGATATCCCCGTTGGCGAACACCGGAATGGACACCCTGGATTTGACCTCGGCGATGGTGTCGTACTCGGCCTGGCCGTTGTACTTGTCTGCCCGGGTGCGACCGTGTATCGCAATTGCCTGGATGCCGGCGTCCTCTGCCATGCGGGCAATGGTCAGGGCATTGCGATTGTCGCTGTCCCAACCGGTGCGCATCTTCAGGGTAACCGGCACCTCGACGGCCCCTGCCACTGCATGCAGGATATCGCGTACCAGGGCTTCGTCCTTCATCAGCGCCGAGCCAGCCGCCTTGTTGCACACCTTCTTCGCCGGACAGCCCATGTTGATGTCGATGATCTGGGCGCCAAACTCTGCGTTCTGACGGGCCGCATCGGCCAGCATCTCGGGGTCGCCGCCGGCGATCTGAACCGAGCGGGGCTCGGGTTCGCCCTCGTGGTTGAGGCGACTACGGGACTTGCGCGTATGCCAGAGCTTGCTGTCCGCTATGACCATCTCCGATACCGCCAGACCGGCCCCCAGCCGCCGGCAAAGCAGCCGGAAGGGGCGATCGGTCACACCCGCCATGGGTGCGACAATCAGCGGGTTGGGCAGGGTGTACGGCCCGATTTTTGCCGTTGGCAGCATGATCTGAGTCCGTGTCACAGCGGGTTAAGCCAGAGTCGGAGTTGAACGGTTGCTCAGAAAATAACCGATTATGCCTCCGAAGGGCGGTAATGATACCGCCGGGGGCACGTTGATTGAAGGGGCCTGGGGGCGAAAAAACTGATTATTTTTCGCGCTGTCTGGTTGACTTTTGTGCGTTGAGCTGGCCCCGGTGCGCTGTAGCGGAGCCCGTGTTTCCTGATGCCGGTGCCGGCGTGCGCCGGTGTCAGGGCGCGTAAGGGCGGAACAGAATGTTGTAATTGACCGCATCGCGACCAGGGTCACGGATGTTGATGGCGATGCGCACCGGTGTTTCCGGGGGCATGGTCTCGAGCTCTTTGCCCTCGCCGGCGAGGTACTCCTCCGGGGTGAACAGGCTCTGGGCTACAACGTCGCCATTGAGGTTGGAGAAGGTGAGGGCAATGGCCGGGAATGGCTGCTCGAAGTCGGCCCGGTTAATGATGACCGCGTCCACCACCAGCTGCGAGCGGTTGTCCGGATTGGTACGCACCACCAGCTTGCGGCTCTGGATGGCATCAACATCAATCAGGGGCTTGAGTTCGCAGCCCGCCAGTTCGCAGCCCTTCTCGTAGAAGGGGCGAAGTTCGGGGATGGCCGACAGCCGATCAAACTGGAACCAGGTCACCTGTGCCACCAGGACCCCGACCAGGGCGAGTACAATCAGGCTCCAGATAACGGTGCGCAGGCTGCCTCCCCTGCCGCTGTCGACGGCCACGGGTTCCCGGCGGAGATCCCGGAAGGGCGGATCGGCCCGGAAGCTGTCTTCTTGCCGTTCCGGTGTCTCGAATTCGATGGCGGCATCGCTGCCCGAACCCTCCGGCGAAGAAGTCGCAGCGGTTGTCAGCGAGGGCTTTGTGGCCGGCGAGCTCTGGTAGGTGGGTTCTTCTTCCAGGCTCAATTCGGCACCGATGTCCGGACTCGGTTCGGGCTTCGCGGGAGCCTCCGGTTCCGGCTCTGGATCGGGTCTGGCTCTCTTCGCTGTCGTGGTTGACGGCTTGCGGGGCTCCGGTTCGTCGTCGAGAATCGCTTCCGCCCAGCTTTCATCCACCGGTTGCTCGGAGTGGTCGTCCTCAACGTCCTTGTAGTCGCTCTGGTCGCGCTCGTCGAAGCTGCGGAAGCTGTCGCTGAGCTCGTCGTCGGAAAAGGTCAGTTTGCTGCCAGCGTATCGGCCCTCTGCGGCATCTTCCTCGGGATTGTCCGCAAATACGAAGTCCTCCTCGCTGGCGCCGGACGAGGCTGTATCAGAAGGTCGGGACGGGGCTGGAGAAGGGCGATTGCCGGCAGAACTGCCCGGCATGATCTGGTGCTCAATGGCGTTGAACACGTTCATGCAGTTGCCGCAGCGCACTTTGCCCTTGGCAACGCCAAGTTGCTCTTCCGTGACCCTGAACCGGGTCTGGCATTTGGGGCACTGTGTCTGCAGGCTGCTCTGGGTCATGCTTCTTCCTGAAAGCGACGGGGCTACGACTGTCGGAGTTTAGTCGTTACGGCCGGGTTCGTCATCTGTCGATGCGCCGTCCTGTGAGGCGTATCCACTCTTCCCTCTGCTCCGGCTCGTCCATCACAAACCAGGGCTCGTAGGCCGCCATCACCTCGCGGGCCTGGGTGGACAGTATGCCTGACAGAACAAGGGCGCCACCAGGCCGGGTCCGGGCCGCCAGATGAGGAGCCAGGCCGATCAGCGGTTGCGCCAGGATGTTGGCGAGCATGATATCGGCGTGGGTGTCTGGCTCATTATCGGGCAGGTACAGGTCCAGCCGCTGCTCGTCGATGTCGTTGCGACGGGCATTCTCACGGCTGGCCTCCAGGGCCTGGGGATCGGTGTCCACGCCCACCACGTGTTCGGCGCCGAGCAGCAGTGCGGCCAGTCCCAGGATGCCGGATCCGCAGCCGTAGTCGATGACCTGTTTGCCCTGGACGTCCTGCCCGTCAAGCCATTCCAGGCACAGGGCGGTGGTGGGATGGGTGCCAGTACCGAAGGCCAGCCCGGGGTCGAGCATAAGGTTGGCCGCCTTGGGATCGGGCGCCTGATGCCAGCTGGGTACGATCCAGAGCCGGTCGCCAAATCTCAAGGGCTGGAAGTCGTCCATCCAGGCCCGTTCCCAGTCTTTGTCCTCCACCAGGCTTACCTCGATTTCAGGCAGGTCCTGCTGGGTTCTCTGGTGCCAGGCATCGCGGATGTCGGCGCACAGCTGCTCAACGTCCCGGTCGGAGTCAAAGAGGCCGGTCACGGTGGTCTGGCTCCACAGGGGCGTGGTGCCGGGGTCGGGTTCGTACAGGGGCTGGTCGGCGGCGTCCTCCATGGAGACGGCGTCCGAGCCCATCTCCATGAGCAGATCCTCCAGCTGATCCGCGTTGTCCGGATCAGCCGGGATCTGGAGTTGTATCCAGGGCATGGTTATTCCCGCATCAGTTTCTCGAGGTAGTGGATGGTGAAGTCTACCGTTTTAAAGCCACCATCGCGTACCAGTTTTCGATGCAGGGACTGGTTGGTCTTGATGCCCTCGACGACCAGCTCGTCCAGCGCGTTCTTCATCCGGCGCCGGGCAATATCCCGGTCGTCGCCCCAGGTGATCAGCTTGGCCACCAGGGAGTCGTAGTAGGGCGGTACCGTGTAGCCGCTGTACAGATGGGAATCCACCCGCACGCCATTGCCACCCGGCGCATGGAAATGCTTGACCTTGCCGGGGCTGGGAACGAAGGTCTTCGGGTCCTCGGCGTTGATCCGGCATTCCATGGCGTGCCCGGAAATGCGGATATCATCCTGGGTGTACTGCAGGGGCAGACCACTGGCAATGCGCAACTGCTCGCGCACGATGTCCACGCCGGTCACCATTTCCGACACCGGATGCTCCACCTGGACCCGGGTGTTCATTTCAATAAAGTAGAATTCTCCGTCCTGGTACAGGAACTCGAACGTACCGGCGCCCACGTAGCCGATTTCCTTGCAGGCATCCACGCAGGCCTTGAGGGTGCGTTCCCGGGATTCCGGGTTGACGTTGGGCGCGGGCGCCTCCTCAATAACCTTCTGGTTGCGACGCTGCATCGAACAGTCACGGTCGCCCAGGTGGATGCAGTTGCCGTGCATGTCGGCCAGCACCTGCACTTCCACATGCCGGGGCGCTTCCAGGAATTTCTCGAGGTACACGGTGGGGTCGCCAAAGGCGTTGCGGGCCTCGCTCTGGGTAATCTGCACGCCCTTGAGCAGGGCCGCTTCCGAATGCACCACCTGCATGCCCCGGCCGCCCCCACCAGAGGCCGCCTTGATCATCACCGGATAACCGATTTCCCGGGCGATGCGCAGGGTGCGTTCCTCGTCATCATTCAGGGGGCCGTCGGACCCGGGCACCGTGGGCACGCCCGCCTTGATCATGGCGTTGATGGCCGACACCTTGTTGCCCATCAGGCGGATGGTTTCGGCCTTGGGGCCGATGAAGCGGAATCCGCTCTTCTCAACCTGCTCGGCAAAGTCGGCGTTCTCGGCCAGGAACCCGTAGCCGGGGTGGATGCCCACGGCGTCGGTCACTTCGGCCGCGCTGATGATGGTTGGAATATTCAGGTAGCTGTCGGTCGCACTGTTGGGGCCAATGCAGACAGACTCGTCGGCGAGCCGCACGTGCATCAGATCGCGGTCGACCTGGGAATGCACCGCCACGGTCTTGATGCCCAGCTCCTTGCAGGCGCGCAGAATCCGGAGGGCAATTTCACCCCGGTTTGCGATCAGAACTTTCTCTAACATGGCCATGGGTTGCTATCACCGCGTTCAGGAAATGACGACCAGGGGCTGGTCAAACTCTACCGGTTGGCCATTCTCGACCAGGATCTCGGTAATGGTGCCGCTCTTGTCGGCCTCGATCTGGTTCATCATCTTCATGGCTTCAACGATGCAGATGACGTCACCCACGTTCACGCTCTGGCCGACTTCCACGAAAGCCTTGGCCGTGGGTGAGGGCGAGCGGTAGAAAGTGCCGACCATCGGCGATTTGACGGTGTGGCCGGAAGGTGCGGCCGGTGCCGAGGATTCCTCGGATGCCTGTGCGGAGCCACCCTGGGCCTGAGCGGGCTGGGGTGCCGGCGCGGGCGCCGGGTAATGGCTCACGTATTGGGTGCCTGCGGCGGGTTCGCGGCGACGGGAGATGCGTACCGAATCGTCGGCTTCGTGAATCTCCAGCTCCTCGACGTCGGATTCCTCGAGCAGCTCGATCAGTTTCTTGATTTTGCGAATATCCATAGTCAGTCCAGTCCCGTGTGTCAGTTCTATCGGTGAATGCGTGTCAGGGCGGCCTTGAGGGCGAGATCGTACCCCTGGCTGCCCAACCCACAGATAACGCCTTCGGCGATATCCGAGAAATAGGAGTGATGGCGGAAGGGTTCCCGCGCATGCACGTTGGAAAGATGCACTTCGATAAAGGGGATGCCGGCGGCCAGCATGGCATCCCTGAGTGCGACGCTGGTGTGGGTGAAGGCGGCCGGATTGATGATGATGAAATCCACGCCCTCCGCACGCGCCTCGTGCACCCGTTCGATCAGCTCGTACTCCGCGTTCGACTGCAGGTGCAGCAGGTGGTGGCCGTGTTCGGCCGCTACCGAGCGCAGGCGGTCATCGATGTCGGCCAGGGTCTCGTAGCCATAGACCTCTGGCTCGCGGCTGCCGAGCATGTTGAGGTTGGGGCCATGGAGTACGAGAATTGTCGACATGGTGCTGGCTGCCTTGGTGTCTTTTTACAGGATCGCCGAATTTAACGGCATGTTCACCCAATGGTGCGTGCTTATATCCCTCAGATCAACACTTTTTGACATTCGTCCGTGTTGTCCATTGGTCGTAAAAAGACGGCAAATGAATCGAAACCGGACCTTTTTGCTGATGACAGGAATTGTCGTCAACGATGGCCGGAACTTCCATACGACGTTGGTTTCATAAAGCCCGGGGCCGGGGCGGTCAGGTGCCGCGCCCGGCTGGCTGGTGTCGGAGCAGGGAGGGGGAGCTGGCTGCCGAACTCAGGTCTCGGCCAGGGTAACGCAGTTGCGACCGTGTTCCTTGGAGGCGTAGAGGGCGCGGTCGGCCCGCTCGCACAGGGCCTGGGACGTTTCGTTGTTCCAGGCCGCAATGCCACAGCTGAAGGTGACGTTGAACTCCCGATCGCCGGCCGGCTGCTGCAACTCCGAAAACCGCTCCCGGATCTCGTTGAGCACGTTGCGGGCATCGCTCGGGCGGGTATTGGGCAGGATGATGGCAAATTCCTCGCCGCCGTACCGGCCGATGTGATCGGTCTTGCGCAGCCGCTGCTTGAGAAACATCGACAGGCTTCTGAGGACGCGGTCGCCAATCGGGTGACCGAAGGTGTCGTTTACCTTCTTGAAGTAGTCAATGTCGATCATGGCGAAGCACAGCGGCTGGTCTTTCTGACGGGCCCGGACAATCTCCTGGTCCAGCAGGTGCAGGGTGTGAGTGTGATTGAACAGGCCGGTCAGGCTGTCACGGATCATCAGGGCCAGAAGCGAGCGCGCCCGACGGCCACGGTTGTGGATGGTGGCAATCAGGTGTTTCGGGTCGATGGGCTTGGTCAGGAAGTCATCACCGCCGAGGCTCATGGCATGCAACTGCTTGGTGACGTCCTCTTCCGCCGAGAGGTAGATGATGGGCACGCTGTGGAAGCGGTCCTGCTGACGGATGACCCGGGCAATCTCCATGCCGGTGCACCCGGGCATGTACATGTCGAGAATGATGATCTCCGGCGAGAATTCTTCCAGGGCATGGATGATCTGCATGGGGTCGGTGATGATGTGGGCGGTCATGCCCGCCTTCTTCAGCACTGTCTCCATGTACTTGGCCTGAGCCCGGGAGTCGTCCAGCACCAGTACCCGGTAAGGTTCGACGGTGTTGCCGTGGGTGTAGGTCTCGATTTTCTCGATCAATTGCCCGGGGTCTACAGCCGGGTAGAAAAACTCCTCGCCGCCGCATCGCGAGGCGCGCAGGCGGGTCTCGATGGAACCATCCTCGTCACTCATGAAAATGATGGGAATGGGCGTGTCGTGGCGTTCCTGAAGCGTCTCGATGGTGGCGATGCCGGCGTTGGTTTCGCCGGTGAAATTGACATCCACCAGGATGGTTTCGGGTTTATGCAGGGCGCAGGCCTCGTTCAGTTCCGATGCGCTGGCAAACGCTGAGGCGCGAAAGCCAAAGAACTCCAATTGACGGATGAGGCGGCCGGCCATCTCCTGGTTGGCCAGGGCAATGTACACCGGGGTGCGACGGAACTGATGTGGGGCTTCGGTACTGTTCAGGTCGGTGCGGCGCAGGGTACTGTGGGACAGGCTCTCAATGGCATCCTGCAGCTGTCGGGCAAGGGCATCGTCCAGTGGCGTTCCCGGCTCCCACTGGTTGGTCAGTTCACGGAGCGAATCGCCGGCCCTTGCGTGGCTGGCCATTTCGAACCGCTGGGCGTAGCGTACCAACTTGTCGATGGCTGCAACGAATTCGTTGCGATGACCGGGGGCCGATTCCCGGTTTTCATGGATCTTCTGCCAGGTGTCCAGAACAACCCGGGCCTGGGTTGTGACACGGCGTGCGAAATGCTGCCTGAGTTTTTCCTTCTGGCTTTCGTCGTTCATGCTGCTCCGGCCTGTCTCTTTTTTTCGTTTTTGGTGGTCTCGCCCCGGACCACTTTTTCAACCTTAGTCCTTTTGCAGAGTCTATAGTGTTTAATGTTGTCGGCGTAGGTTGCGCTGTGTAAATGTTTGTCAACTCTGAGGTGCAGGTCACAATCGGCCCGCCAGTTGCCGCACGGCCTGTCCGGAGACACCTCCATGGCACGGAAGCAGTTCATCAAGCAACGCAGTCAGCGGGGAGTGGCGACCCTGCGCACCATTCTCCTGATCCTCACCGGCGCTCTTTTGATCACATTGCTGGCGGCGGTGTTCGTGACCAGCTACGGCTATTTCCGCGATTACGTGTCGGATCAGCTGGCCGGCCATGCCCGTGATGGCGCCACCGCCATCGGTCTGTCGCTCTCCAACGCCATTGACGGTCGCGACCCGGTTGCGGCGGCGTCGCTGATCGATTCGGTGTTCGACAGTGGTCGTTACCTCTCCATCAGCTACCGGAATCACCAGGACGAGCAGATCGCAGGTCGTGCCATGACCCTTCAGAACATAGCGGTGCCGTCCTGGTTCAGGTCACTGGCAGATCTACCGTTGCCGGTGGCTGAGGCAGAGGTGGTCCGGGGCTGGAGCCGGCTGGGCACGGTGCAGGTCATCAGCCACCCGGGCAGGGCCTATCAGGACCTGTGGCGCATTACCGTGGGGCTGACCACCAGCACTGCTATCATCGGCGGCCTGGGACTGTTCGCGGTGTTCCTGCTGTTGCGAAGAACCCTGCAACCTCTGCTGGCACTGGAAGACCAGGCCAGGGCCCTTGGTCAGCGAGACTTCCGGAAGCGGGTGTCGGTGACCTCCACCCGGGAGATCAATCAGGTTACCGAGGCCATGAACCGGATGGCCGACGATCTCGGCCAGCTCTTTGAAGGGCAGGCCAAACTGATCCAGCACCTGCGCCGGGTCAACAACGAGGATGCGGTGACCGGTCTGGCCAGCCGCAGTGCATTCGATCAGCGCCTCAAGGTGGAAGTGGAATCCGAGGAGAAGGCGGCGCCGGGGATGTTGATCCTGATCCAGCTGGCGGACTTTGCCGGTTACAATCAGGCGTACGGTCGTAACGACGCCGACCGCCTGTTGCTGCGGGTGGCGAGCGTCGTGTCGGACTTCGTGAACCAGCATGCAGGCGCCTTTGCCGGGCGCCGCACCGGCGCCGAGTTTGCGATTTTTCTTCCCGGTGTGATGGCGGCCGATGCCGGCGTCTGGTGCCGGCAGCTGGTTGCGGACCTCGACGGTGTTTACGCCGACCTGGCGTCACCCATCGATACCGCAGTTCATGCCGGCCTGGCAAAAACGCTGGAAGGGCGGGGCGCCAGGGAATTGATGGCGGCCGCCGACGAGGCCCTGCGAACCGCCCAGAACCGGAACGGCAGTGGCTGTCATCTGGCGGACCCCGAGCGGGACGGCCACCACAACCTCGAAACCTGGAGAGTCATCATCAGCCAGGCCATACGCCAGAGGACGCTGGCACTATGGCTACAGCCCATGGTGAATGAGGGTCGGCTGATGCCGGTTTACCATCAGGTGTTCTCCCGCATCGATTCGGCGGAGGGGTCGTTGAAGGCGGGTACCTTTGTGCCGCTGGCCGAGCGTTTTGGTCTGATTGCCGATCTCGATCGCCTGCTCATTGAACGGGTACTGGAACGGCTGCGAACCTTTCCGGACCAGCCCTTGGCCATCACTCTCGGCAATGCCTCGGTCGCCAGCGAGAGCTTCCGCTCGGATATGCTGGCGCAACTGGACCAGGCGGGCCAGCTTGCAGGCAACCTCTGGATTGGCATCTCTGAACAGGCCATTCATCACCACCGCACGGCGGCGGGCCTGCTGGTGCGTGCGCTGGGGCGCCGGGGTGTTCCGGTGCTTGTGGACCGCTTCGGCGTGGGCGGCGTGCCCTTCAGCTACCTTAGAAATCTGAGGTTTCAGGGGTTGCGTATCGATAACAGCTTCATTCACGACATCGACACCCACGAGGACAACCGCTTTTACGTGGAGTCGGTGCTGGCGATTGCCCACAGTCGCGGTGTGAAGGTGTTTGCCACGGGAGTGGAAACGGCGGCCGAATACTCTGTACTCTGTCAGCTGGGTATTGACGGGGCCATGGGGTACCATCTGGGTCGACCGTTTGCCGCTGATAACCAACAGACAGGGGATTGAGTGCTCTATGCCAGGCAGAATCAGACAGTATTTCAGGGACAGGAAAGAGGATGTGCAGGATTACGCCGGCGGCAGTAGCGTCATCGGCAAACTGATCCTGGCCGTGGTTGGCGTGTACCTGCTGGTAGCGGTGGTTCTCGGGATGTACTGGAGCAGTGAGCCCGATACCTTCTCGGTGCGTGAACACACCCGGTCGGTGGCAAACGCCATGGAGCGGGAGCCGATTACCGGTTTTGCCACCACCACGACTATGATTCGCATCGCCGAAACCCTGCTGGAGAAACCCGGCGGCTACCTCTCCAATGACATCTTCCCGCCGGGCGTCTGGCTCGACAACATTCCCAACTGGGAGTACGGCGTCCTGGTTCAGTTGCGGGACCTCTCCCGTGCCATGCGGCGGGATATCGCGCGGTCCCAGAGCCAGTCTGCCGAAGATCCGGACCTGGTGATCGCAGAACCCCAGTTCCACTTCGACAGCGAAAGCTGGGCCATTCCGTCCACCGAGGCCGAGTACCGCCGTGGCATCGAGGCGCTCAGGCGTTATCTGAACCGGCTCAGCGCACCCGAGCAGGCCAACGCCCAGTTCTTTGCTCGCGCCGATAACCTGAACAGCTGGCTGGCAGATCTCGAGACCCGTCTCGGTAGCCTTTCCAGAAACCTGGGCGAAAGCGTGGGCAAGGCCTCGGTTTCAGACGCGGTGGCCAACGTGGAAGAAGGTAATCCGCTTGCCGAGGAAACCGGCGCCAATGAAGTGCAGACTCCCTGGACCAAAGTGGACGACGTTTTTTACGAGGCCCGTGGCAGCGCCTGGGCGCTGCTGCATATCTTCCGGGCGATCGAAGTGGATTTCCGCAAGGTGCTGCAGGACAAGAACGCCATGGCCAGCCTTAAGCAGATCATCATCGAGCTCGAGGGAACCCAGGGCGAGATGTGGAGCCCGGTCATCCTGAACGGCAGTGGCTTTGGCGTGTTGGCCAACCACTCCCTGACGATGGCGGCTTACCTGTCCCGGGCCAACGCGGCCATCAGCGATATGCGGGATTTGCTGTCGCGGGGCTGATTGGCCTGCGGGAGACATAAAAAAAACCGGGCTGCTGCCCGGTTTTTTGTTGGGAGGCGGCGATCAGCCCTTGTAGTTGTTGATGGAATCAACAATGGCCTTGCGCGCCGCGTCCGCGTTATCCCAACCCTGCACCTTCACCCACTTGCCGGGCTCCAGGGTCTTGTAGTTCTCGAAAAAGTGCTTGATCTGGTCGCGCAGCAGTTCCGGCAGATCGTCAATGTCCTTCACGTCGTGGTAGGTGGTGGTCAGCTTGTCGTGAGGCACTGCCACCAGCTTGGCGTCGCCGCCTGCTTCGTCTTCCATGTTCAGCACACCCACAGGGCGGCAGCGAATCACGGAGCCGGCCTGTACCGGGTAGGGGGTAACCACCAGCACGTCCAGGGGGTCGCCGTCGTCGGCCAGGGTGTGCGGGATGAAGCCGTAGTTTGCCGGGTAGAACATGGGCGTGGCCATGAACCGGTCAACCAGCAGGGCGCCCATGTCTTTATCGAGCTCGTACTTCACCGGCGAGCTGTTGGCCGGGATTTCGATGGCAACGTAGATGTCTTCAGGCGGGTTCTTGCCTGCGGGGATGTTGTCGAATTGCATGTGCGATCCTTCCTGGTACGTTCAAGGTACGTTTAACTGCGGTTAAAAAGTGGGCGCAATTATACGGAAGTCTCCTGCGGTTCGAAACTAAACCTTGGTCGCTGGTTTATTGGCCTGCTATGCCGGGCTTTGGTGCAAGCGGGTATCTGGCGGGACCTTCCGAAAAACGCCCGTGAATACATCCCTGTAGGGCTCGGTCGCGCCATCCCTGGCGCTCCACGTTTTCGGAAGGTCCCGCCAGATACCCGCCCGAACCTCTGAGAAAAGCCGTCGAAGTAAGCACGAAACAAAGAGCGCCGTATTTAATATGAGGACTGCACAGTGTCCGAACGGGGCGTGTCAGTGGCTTTTCCAAAACTGTAGAGGGCCATGGATGGCCCGAAACAAGCGCACATGGATGTGCTTGTAGCGTGTTTTGGAAAAGCCGCTGACGCGGCCCGCCCCCCAAACCGGGCAGGCTGGGTCAGTAAAAGCGGCCAACCCGAAACTCAGAGGTCAGAGTCTGATCTGCTTGGCAATGAGCTCCTTCATGATTTCGGTGGTACCGCCGCCAATCGAGAGAATCTTGGCGTCCCGATACAGGCGCTCGACCACGGTTTCCCGCATGTAGCCCATGCCACCGAACAGCTGCACCGCCTCCCGGGTGACCTTCTCGCAGACATCCACCGAAAAGTTCTTGGCCATCGCCACCTCCTTGATCGGATTCTTGCCGGCCTGCATCAGGGCCGCGCAGCGGTAGGTGTATTCCCGGGCAACGTCGATCTGGGTGGCCATGTCCACCAGCTTGTGGCGGGTGACCTGAAAGCCGGCGATGGAGCGGCCGAAGGCTTGCCGCTGACGGGTGTGCTCCAGGGCCGCCTCGTAGGCCAGTTGCGCGGTCATGTACGCCATGATCGACAGGCTGAGTCGTTCAAACAGGAAGTTGCTCATGATGGCGATGAAGCCGGCGTTCTCGGCGCCGATCAGGCGATCTGCGGGTACCCGGCAGTCCTCAAAGAACAGCTCGGCGGTGTCGCTGGCCCACCAGCCCATTTTGCGCAGTTTCCTGCCGGTGGAGAATCCGGGCATGTCCCGGTCAATCAGCAGCAGGCTGATGCCGCCGTGGCCATCGCCGCCGGTGCGTACCGCCACCGTGTAGTGGTCGGCGCGCAGGCCGCTGGTGATGAAGGTTTTGCTGCCGTTCACGATGTAGTGGTCGCCGTCGCGCACCGCGCGGGTCTTGAGGTTGGCGACGTCCGAGCCGCCTCCCGGTTCGGTTACCGCCAGCGCTGCAATTTTCTCGCCCCGCAGTACCGGCGGAACGATTCTTTCGCGGACTTCCGGTTTTGCCCATTTGGCCACAGGAGGCAGTCCGATATCCAGGGAGCCGAGGCCGGCAACCAGGCCGCCGGACGTGGAGCGCATAAGCTCCTCGGACACTGCCACTTTCATGAAGATGTCCCCCTCGCCAACCCCGCCCAGCGATTCCGGGAAGCCAATGCCCAGAAGGCCTGTCTCTCCGGCTTTCGCGTAGAGATCCCTGGGGAATTCGCCTGCCTCTTCCCAGTCTTCGATGTGCGGACGCACATGGGTATCGATGAATTTGCGCGCGGTGGCCCGAACCTGCTGGTGAGTTTCGTTGAAATAATCGGACACGGTAAAGCTCCCTGATCGGAATCAATGGGAAGCAGTGTCGCCCATATTCTGAAACCAAGCAAGCGCTTGGTTTTCCGTTTTTCAGGCAATAAAAAAGCTGGCCCATCTGGCCAGCTTTGCTGTGTCCGGTGTTGTTGTGACGATCAGGCGCCCTTACTCTCGATGGTTTTGACACCATCCTTGGTGCCCAGCAGTAGCACATCGGCGCGCCGCCGGGCGAACAGACCATTGGTGACCACGCCCACCACGTTGTTCAACTGCTCCTCCACCCGGATCGGCTGGGAAATATCCATGTTGTGGACGTCGATGATGATGTTGCCGTTGTCGGTCACCACGCCTTCACGATACACAGGATCGCCGCCGAGTCTCACGATTTCCCGGCCTACGTGGCTGCGGGCCATGGGAATGACTTCCACCGGCAGGGGGAATGCTCCCAGGATACCCACCATTTTGGACTCGTCGGCAATGCAGATAAAGGTCTTGGCGACGGCGGCCACGATTTTCTCGCGGGTCAGTGCGGCACCGCCGCCCTTGATCAACTCCAGGCGTTCGTTGGTTTCGTCGGCACCGTCCACATAGAACTCCAGTTCACCGGCGCTGTTGAGATCGTAGACCGGGATGCCGTGACTTTTCAGGCGTTCTGCGGTGGCTTCGGAGCTGGCAACGGCGCCATCGAATTCGGTTTTCAGGTCGGCCAGCATGTCGATGAAGAAGTTGGCGGTGCTCCCGGTACCGACACCGATCACGCTCTCGCTGTTAAGGCGGGGGCTGATGTAATCAATGGCGGCCTTGGCGACGGCTTTTTTCAGTTCGTCCTGGGTCATCTGGGGCTCCGGCGGTAAAACAGAATGGATTTGCCGGCATTATAGCGTCTTGTGCGGGTCTGCTTATAGACGGCCCCCGTGCAAAGTTTCTACACTGTGGGTTTTTCCCAGCCGGGCCGCTGAATCAACCCGCCACCAACCAACAGAAGCCGGAACTGCTATGCCGCAACGCTACATCAAGAAGATTCTCGATGCGCGCGTCTATGACGTGGCCATCGAAACACCCCTTACTGAAGCCCGCAGTCTGTCCAAGCGCTTTGGCAACAATATTATGCTCAAGCGGGAAGACCTTCAGCCGGTGTTTTCCTTCAAGATTCGTGGCGCCTACAACCGGATTGCGCAGCTCTCTGAAGAGCAGAAAGCCAAAGGGGTTATCTGCGCCTCGGCCGGCAACCATGCCCAGGGCGTGGCCCTGGCGGCCAAGAATCTGGGCATTAAGGCGGTGATTGTGATGCCCCAGACCACGCCGGAGATCAAGGTGCGTTCGGTGCGTGATCACGGTGCCCGGGTGGTTCTCAAGGGCGATGCCTTTGACGAGGCGGCCGCCCATGCCCAGGACTTGATCAAGAAGCACGGCTACACCTATATCCCCCCCTACGATGATCCGGACGTGATTGCCGGCCAGGGCACGGTGGCCATGGAGATCCTGTGGCAGTTCAGCAAGCCGATTCACGCCATCTTCATCTGTGTGGGCGGTGGCGGCCTGATTGCCGGCATGGCCGCCTACATCAAGTACCTGCGTCCGGAGATCAAGGTGATTGGTGTGGAGCCGGACGACTCCAACTGCCTGCAGGCGGCCATGAAGGCGGGCAAGCGGGTGGTGCTTGATGAAGTGGGCATCTTCGCCGACGGCGTGGCGGTCAAGCAGATCGGCAAGCACCCGTGGGAGATCTGCAAGGACTATGTGGACGAAGTGATCACCGTGTCCACGGATGAAATCTGCGCCGCCATCAAGGATGTGTTCGAGGATACCCGCTCCATTGCCGAGCCCGCCGGGGCCCTGGGCGTGGCGGGCATCAAGAAGTACATTGAGCGTGAGAAGATCGAGGGCGAAAACCTGGTGGCTACCCTGAGCGGTGCCAACATGAACTTCGACCGCCTGCGTTATATCTCCGAGCGCACCGAGGTGGGTGAGAAACGTGAAGCGATCCTGGCGGTAACCATTCCGGAGAAGCCGGGCGCTTTCAAGACCTTCATCAATGCCCTGCACAAGCGCAGCATTACCGAGTTCAACTACCGCTACGCCGATGCCACCAACGCCACCATTTTCGTGGGGATCCAGATCGCCGCCGGCGGCCATGGCCGGGAGGATCTCGTCCAGGAGCTGCGGGAAAACGGGTACTCAGTGGTGGATCTCACCGACAGCGATCTGGCCAAGCAGCACATTCGCCACATGGTGGGCGGCCACGCGCCGACCATCACCAACGAAAAGGTGTTCCAGTTCGAGTTTCCGGAGCGCCCGGGCGCGCTGCTCAAATTCCTGATGTCACTGGGCACCCGCTGGAACATTTCCATGTTCCACTACCGGAACCACGGTGCGGCCTACAGCCGGGTGCTGCTGGGTGCTCAGGTGGAAGACGATGAAGTGCAGGACTTCGAGAAGATGCTCGACAAGGTCGGTTTCCGCTATGAAAACATGACGGATAACGAGGCCTATCAGCTGTTTCTTGGGCAGGGAAATGCGCGATCGAACTAACTCGGAGTAGGCCGGGGTCTGGTGGAGCTTTCCAAAACACGCTGTAAATACGTCCCTGTACGCTTGGCTCCGCCATCCATGGCTCCGCACAGTTTTGGAAAGCTCCACCAGACCCCGGCCGGTCGCCGCGGAGAAAGCTTACTTAATTTTAATCTGTCAAAAATTGTAAAAGTCGAGATAGGTGTTAGTCTTTCTTCTGATTCTTGAAGTCAAGAATAGCTCACTGATTTTTCGACGTTTTCAACATCGCATTTCGAGGAACTGAAACCATGGGCGGCAAGCCTGACATCATCAAAGCCATTGTGCTGATTTTCGCCATCGGCCTGGTGATTACCGGTTTCACCTCCATCCACGCCTCTGAAGACAACGGCCCCCGGGCCAGTGCCCTTGTGGGTGCCGCTCAGGTAGCGAGCCCACCTCTGAACCGGTAACGCTGTTTATCGGTGACCACGCTGTGTAACGGCACATCCCAGGGCTCGATGGGCAGCTTGTCCACTTTCTGAAAATCATGGGCCAGGCCGATCAGCTTGGGCGCCAGTCTTGGCCGTAACCGGCTGAAAGCAAAGGTACGGTCGTAGAAGCCGCCGCCCATGCCCAGTCTGCCTCCGTGTTCGTCAAAACCCACCAATGGAAACAGAACCGCATCCAGTGCCCAGACCGGCCGCCGAAGACCTTTGCTGAAGGCAGGCTCAGGAATGCCGAAGCGGTTGGCGGTCAGCTCCACGCCATCGTAATAGGGGCTGAACACCAGTCGACCCTCATGGATCGGGTGCAATACCGGCAGATAGAAACGGACACCCTTGCGCCGTGCGATGTCCAGGTAAACGTGGGGATCAATCTCGCCGTCGTTGGGGAGGTAGATGGCCACATGCCGCGCGCGGTGCAGGTCCGGATTCTTCAGCAGGTTCAGGGCGAGGTTCTCGGCAGCCTGCTGCTGCTGTTCGAAGCTGAGTGAACGTCGCTGATGGCGCAGACGCTTGCGCAGGGCGCCGCGCGAAATGGTATCTGGATGGGATTGAAACGGTTGGGGCTCGATAAACTGGCTCAAAATAAAGCTTCCCGGGCTGCCGTTATCGGATGTGGCCCTTGAACCCAAAGTTCAAGGTCGGTGGCCGCTGTGACATATTAGGCTTTCCCCTTTCGGGGACGTGCTCACAATGCCCTGAAGTAGCCACCTGGGTAGTGCGCATCGGCTCGAGGACGTATCCGACTATCCCGAACAGCCCAGGAAGTTAGACTCATTATACGGGCAGGTCCGGGGCCGATTGCAACACCTGTCCGGGAATCTCCGGAGGTTACCGGCCGGATCCGTCGCCGAGGGCGCCGCTCAGTTTGCTGTCCATCGCCCGCAGCAGGCTGCTGGTGGCGTCGGACATGGTGTCCCGCTCCAGCAGTTCGTGGGTGATGTTCAGGGCGGCCATGACCGCAATGCGCTCGGTACCGAATACCTTGCCGCCGGAGCGGATCTCCCGCATCTTGCTGTCGAGGTGGCGGGCCGCCCGAAGCAGCGCTTCCTGTTCTTCCTCGGGGCAGGCGACCAGGTATTCCTTGTCGAGGATTTTCACCTCAACGGTAGTGGATTGCTGTGCCATCAGTGATGCTCCAGGGCCCGAAGGCGGCTGATCATGGCTTCGATCTTGTGCTTCGCGTGATCGTTCTTCTGCATCAGCTGGGCCCGTTCCCGGTTCCAGTCGTCCTGCAGTTCCCGCAAAGTTGCGTTGTCCCGCTCGAGTTTCTGACAGCGTTCAATCAGCCTGTCCAGCTTGTCCGCTAATGCCTGTACTTCGGACTGTTCCATGACGTGCCCAACGGTGGTTTGAGAGAGTTGTAACCAACTATAAGTGTGGACGGTAAGTCGGTCAATTTACAGGCTTGTCATCGCGGTCCAACGTGACGGCCATCACTGATCCGAGGCCCCGCCAAAGCCCTGGCGACGGCTCTGGCGCCAGGTGTTGACGGCCGGGATCAGAGCAACGACCAGTGCCGCTATCGGCACCGAGGCCAGAAGCGACCACTCGCTCAGGGTCAACGGGCGCAGGCTGAGCTGCAGGCCGTATTCATTCAGCAGCCAGGGACTGGCCAGGGCTATGGCCAGGGTGCCGATCAACAGGGCCAGGACGCAGGCGGCCAGGGCAAGACCAAGGCACTCCAGCAGGTACAGCGAGGCAATCAGCCCGGGCGAGGCGCCGGTAGCGCGTAGCACGGCAATTTCGTGGGCCCGTTGTGCCTGCAGTGTCAGCAGCACCGCCGCCAGCCCGATCAGGCTGGTTGCCACCACAAATCCGGTGATGCCCAGCAGTGCCGTCTCGAACTGGCCCATCAGCCGCCAGAGCTCGCTCAGGGCAACGCCGGGCAGAATGGCCGAGAGCGGCTCGCCGGTAAACTGATTGATTTCCCGCTGGATGCGGAAAGTCAGAATCGGCCGTTCAATGCCCACGAAGGCGGCGGTGATCGCATCGGGGGTGAAGTCGCGCCCCTGGGCCTGCTCACGGCTGAGAGTCCGCCCTGGTATGGCAACACCGGATTCCCAGCCCACGTGCATGGCTTCCATTCCATCCAGACCTATGTAGACGGCCTGGTCCACGGGGGTGCCGGTGGGGGCCAGAATACCGGTTACGGTGAACGGGGTGTCCTGGTGATTGGAAAAACTGGTTCGGCCGCCTCCGTGGGACAGGACAATGTCCTCTCCCACCTGGTGCCCCAGGGTTCGCGCAACGCCTGCACCGAGCACCACGTCGAACACACCTTCGAACCATTGGCCCTGGGCCAGTTCCAGGGGCAGGTCGCGTCCGTAGCGGAAGTGGGCCGGGAAGTTCTCGTCCGTTGCCACCACCCGGTAGCCCCGGTAGCTGTCGCCCAGGGAGATCGGGATCAGCCAGTCCAGGCGGTTGTCTTCCCTGAGTTTCTGGTAGGTCGACCAGCGTATGTTGTTGGTGGCATCGCCGATATGAAACACCGTGTACAGCAGCAGGTTCAACTGGCCGCTTCGGGCTCCGACAATCAGGTCGGTGCCGCTGATGGTGCTGGTGAAGGACTGCCGGACCTCGGTGCGCAGATACTGGATGCCCAGCAGTAGTGACACGCTCAGGGTCAGAGTCAGGCACACCAGGGCAAGGACCTTCCGGCGGTGCCAGAGGCTGGCCATGGCCAAGGACAGGGCGAGGCGTGCTTTCATGGCTGTTCGCTCCCGAGCGCCAGGCGGTTGTCGAAGTGGGCGGCGAGGGACTGATCGTGGCTGACAAACAGCACCGATGTGCGGTGCTGCCGGGCGAGGGTCAGAAGCAGTTCCAGGAACCGGTCACGGTTATCGGCATCAAGGGCCGAGGTGGGCTCGTCCGCGAGAATCACCCGGGGGGTGCCGATCAATGCCCGTGCGGCGGCAATGCGCTGCTGTTGACCGATGCTCAGGCGGGTAATCTTGCGATGCCAGTGATCCACCGGGATCGATAGCGCGGTGAGCAGACGCTCTGCTTCGTTTTGCGGATCCGGTTCGCAGCGTTGTCTGCGAATCGCCGAGAGGCCGCAGGGCAGGGTTACGTTTCCGAGGGTGGTCAGGTAGGGAACAAGATTGAACTGTTGGAAGATGACACCCATGTGGTCGGCCCGGAACTGGTCCCGGGCGCCCGCGCCCAGGCGGTGGATGTCGGTGCCATGGATGTCAATGGTGCCGCCGGCCGGGCGCAGCATGCCGGCAAGAAGGCTCAGCAGGGTGCTTTTGCCGCAACCGCTGGGGCCATGGATAAACAGATGCTCTCCCTGGCTCAGGTGGATGTCGGGGAAAGTCAGCGGTGCCTGTTCCATTGACCACGAGAAGGAGAGACCGCGGACTTCGATGGCCGTTTGCTCGTTTTGGAAACCGGGGCCGGTTGTGTCTGTCTTGGTGTTCATGTTGATTGCCGTCTCGCCCATGTATGATGGCGGCTTGCCCTTTTGACTGTCAGGAGTCCATGGTCCGATGATGTTTTTCCCGGCACGTTCGCGTTTCGCGCTGTCCTGTCTCACGATGCTTGCACTGTTGTTGTCGCTGCCCACAACCGGCCGCACTGAAACCCGGGAGATCGACTGGCTTGAACTGATGCCGGCGGAGGATCTCGCACTGCTGGAGAATATGCCAGAGATTGACCACGAGGGCGATGGCGCGCCCCTGTTGCCCGATGAAATCATGACCGGGCGCGTGGTGCCGGAGATGGGCAATGTTGAGGGTCGGATCCCGGGCTTTGTGGTGCCCCTGAAAACCACCGAAGACATGCGCATCCTGGAATTCTTCCTGGTGCCTTACTACGGTGCCTGCATTCACGTACCGCCACCCCCTCCTAACCAGATTATCCACGTGAAGTACCGCGAGGGCTTTACCCTTGAGGCGCTGTACGACCCTGTGTGGATCGAGGGCAAGCTGGTGATCGAACGCACAGAGAACGATATTGGCACCTCGTCCTACTCGATGGTGGCAACCGAGGTTGAGCCCTACACCGAGTGAATTCGCGGCGGCCCAAGGCGGCTGTTAGTTAACGTCCAGGCTGAACCGGTCCACGCCCTGTTCCAGGCGCTCGGAACCCTGACCACCGGACCAGACCCACTCGACACTCAGGTGCTCGATCTCGGGAAAACGCCCGGTCAGCGGCGTCGACAGGGTAGTGCCGTCGCCGAGGCCGGCGCAGCTGAGTGTTTGGGCGACTTCGAAATCGGTGTGGGTTGATTCCGGATGCTCTGACCCGGAGTGCCCGGATCTGTGCTCGTGGTGATCGTGTCCGTCAGCACCGGACTGATGTTGCACATCGGCTTCCATGACCTTGCAGCTGGGGTCTGTGGTGTCGACCAGGGGCGTCGCACCCAGCCAGCGGGTGGTTTCCTGTACGGCAGTCTTCTGTTCGCCGGTACGGGCCCTGTGCTCAAAGCCGAGCAGGTTATAGGCCGGTGAGGTGAACAGCAGGTCGATACGGTTGCCTTCCACGGCCAGCTGGAGTTCGGCGTTGCCGTGTTCATGGGCGCCGGGGTTGTCGTCGCTGGCGGCGCTGGTGCTGGCGGTCACTGCGACCGTTAGCGCCAATAGACAGCCGGTCAGTTGGGCTGGATTCATAAAGTTTTCCTTAGCTGGAAATGATACGTTATAACATATTGATATGGTGCCGGATAAAAATCAACAGGCAGTGCCTTGCCCCGCCCCGAATGCTAGGATAGGGCCCTAATTCAACAACACAGGATCTGCCTGTTTCATGTCAGAAACCGACGCCACCGGCGCTGCCCGCGCCGCTGAATTCGAGCGCTGGGCCAACGTCTTTACCACCCACAAGGCATTCAGCCACCCCTCTGAGCTGCACGGTGCCCTGTGTGGCCGTCTGGCCGCCGGATCCCGGATCAACGAGCCGGAATGGTTGGCCATGGTATGCGAGCACATGGGGTTGCCCGAGCAGGCGGCAGAAGAATCGACTGACCTGGCGCCTTTCATGAACAGGGCCTACGAGCAAACCCTGGAACTCTTGAAATCCGCCGACATGAGTTTCCATCCTTTGCTACCGGATGATGACTATGCCATCGAGCAAAGGCTGGAAGCGCTGGTATCCTGGGTGCGCGGTTTTCTGGAAGGGATGGCGTTGTCTGCCGGTGAGTCCCTGGGCCAGGCGCCCGATGAGATCCGCGAGCTGATCGAGGATATGGTGGCCATCAGCCAGCTGTCCGAAGATGAGGAAGCCGACGAGGAAAGCGAGCAGCAGCTTCTGGAAATCACCGAATATATCCGGCTCGGTGCGCTGGCCGTGTTCACCGAATTCAATGCGCCAGAACCACCGAAGTCCGATTCGCCGACCCTGCATTAAGCCGGGTCCCGATTGCAGGAGAGATGATGAATTCCATGATCCCCGTTAAGGAATTTGCCGAGCGCCGCCGCAAACTGATGGAGCGCATGGCGCCAGACAGTATCGCCATTATCCCCGCGGCGCCCGAGCGCGTTCGCAACCGGGATGTTCTGCACCCGTTCCGTCAGGACAGCGATTTTCACTACCTGTCCGGTTTTGGTGAGCCGGAGGCGGTGCTGGCCCTGATCCCGGGGCGGGAGCACGGCGAGTCGGTGCTTTTCTGCAAGGAGCGTAACCCCGAAAAAGAGCTATGGGACGGCTTTCTCGTCGGCCCTGAGGGCGCGATAGAGCGCTATGGGCTGGACGATGCCTTCCCGATCTCCGATATCGACGACATCCTGCCGGGCATGATCGAGGGCCGCAGCCGGGTGTACTACCCGCTGGGTAAGGACGATCACTTCGATGCCAGGGTCATGGACTGGGTGAAGATGATTCGCAGCAAGGTGCGCAGCGGCGCGCATCCGCCCGGGGAATTCGTGGCCCTGGAACACCTGCTGCACGATTTGCGGCTGTACAAGAGCGCCAGCGAAATCAAAGTGATGGCCAAGGCCGCCCAGATCAGCGCCGAGGCCCACTGCCGCGCCATGAAGCGGGCACGGCGAGGCGGTTTCGAGTACAACCTTGAGGCCGAACTCATCCATACCTTCATGGAACATGGCGCCCGTTCCACCGCCTATCCCTCTATCGTGGGCGGTGGCGCCAACGGTTGTATCCTGCACTACATAGAGAACAGCGCCCCCCTGAAAGAGGGCGATCTGGTACTGATCGATGCCGGCTGCGAATACCAGTGTTATGCGTCGGACATTACCCGTACCTTCCCGATCAGCGGCAAATTCAGCCCGGAGCAGCGCGCCCTTTATGAGGTCGTTCTGGCGGCCCAGTACCGTGCCATCGAGGCGGTGTCGCCGGAGAACCACTGGAATCGTCCCCACGAGGCCGCCCTCGAGGTGCTGACCCAGGGCCTGATTGATCTGGGCTTGCTGTCCGGCACCCTGGAAGACGCCATCGCCAACGAGGCCTACAAGCCGTTCTTCATGCACCGCACCGGCCACTGGCTGGGCCTGGACGTGCACGACGTGGGCGATTACAAGGTGGGCGAAGCCTGGCGCCAGTTGGAGCCGGGCATGGTTCTGACGGTGGAACCGGGGCTCTACATCGCTCCCGACAACACCAGCGTTGATGAGAAATGGCGGGGGATCGGTATCCGCATTGAGGATGACGTGGTGGTCACCAGAGAGGGCTGCCGGGTGCTGACCGAAGCGGTGCCGAAGACCATCGCTGAAATCGAAGCCCTGATGGCGGACTGACACCCGGTGGCCACGTTCGATACCGATCTGATCATTGCCGGCGGCGGTCTGGCCGGCGCGACTTTGGCGTTGGCGGTGGCCCGGGCGGTGCCGTCGCTACGGGTTACGGTGGTGGAGGCTTTTCCGCTTTCGCCGGATGCCCTGCCCGAGAGTTACCAGCCCAGTTACGACGCCCGTTCCACGGCGCTTGCCTGGGGCTCACGCCTGATCTTCGAGGAGCTGGGGCTGTGGCAGCGGTTGGCCGAGCATGCCACGCCCATCAAGCACATTCACGTTTCCGACCGGGGCCACTTTGGCGCCACCCGATTGCACGCCGTCGACCACGGCCAGGAGGCCCTGGGCTATGTGGCCGACAACCGCTGGATGGGCCTTTGCCTGATGCGGGAGCTGCTGGATACAGGGGTGCAGTGGCGCGCGCCGGCGGAAGTTACCGACATGATACCCATG
Organism: Marinobacter gudaonensis; assembly: GCF_900115175.1. Taxonomy (NCBI): domain Bacteria; kingdom Pseudomonadati; phylum Pseudomonadota; class Gammaproteobacteria; order Pseudomonadales; family Marinobacteraceae; genus Marinobacter; species Marinobacter gudaonensis. Next base: position 1,762,994 of record NZ_FOYV01000001.1, on the reverse strand, counting down.
CCCGGCGGCGTTCGGGTGCGCCTGTCGGAGGGCGATGACACCCGTGAAATGTCCGCCCGATGCCTGGTGGTGGCCGATGGCGGCCGATCGGGATTGCGGGAGAAACTCGGGTTCCAGCCCGATCGCCACAGCTATGGCCAGAATGCCCTGATCGCCAATGTCTCCACCAGCGACAGCCATGACTTTACCGCGTTCGAGCGCTTCACCGAGGCCGGTCCCATGGCGTTGCTGCCCCACGGTTCGCCGGCCCGCGCAGGGCACCAGTCGGCGCTGGTCTGGACCCTGTCTGATGACGCCCTGGGGCAGGTGCTTGAGCTGTCCGACGAGGAAAAATGCCGCTGGCTGCAAAAGCGGTTTGGCTGGCGGCTTGGCCGGTTTACCCGCATTGGCACCTGCCACCATTACCCGCTGACCCTGACCACGGTGTCCGAGCCGGTGCGCCCGGGCGTGGCCCTCGTAGGCAACGCCGCCCATGCGCTGCACCCGGTCGCCGGTCAGGGTTTCAATCTGGCGCTGCGGGGGCTGATGACGCTGGTTGAGCAGTTCCGGTTGGCGGAGGAGAACGGCCTTGGCATTGGTGATCTGGAAGTGCTGGGCCGCTACCAGAGCCTGCATCGTCAGGACTGGCAACAGACGGTGCGGTTTTCCGATTCCCTGATACGTCTGTTTGGCCAGCCCATGGCGCCGGTCGTCGCCGCTCGCGATGCCGGTCTGGTAGGCCTGGATCTGCTGCCCGGTGCCAAGCGCTGGTTTGCCCGCAAGGCCATGGGACTGGGCGGGCGGCGTGCGGTGATCGACCGGCCCGGCAATCACCCGCAGGAGACCATTGGCCATGAGTGAGTCCGGCAGCTTCGATATCCTGGTGGCCGGTGGTGGCATGATCGGTTCGGCCCTGGCCCTCGGCCTGTCCCGGCAGGGCTGGCAGGTGGGCCTGGTAGAGGGCGCTGACCATGACAGCCTGGTGCGCGCGCCCGATGTGGCCGCATCGGTTGACGATTTCGAGCCCAGGGTCAGTGCCCTGTCGCTTGCCAGTCAGCGTCTGCTGGAACAGCTGGATGTCTGGCCAGATATCATTGCTGGTCGCCACTGTCCGTACCAGACGATGACAGTCTGGGACGGCGACGGCACCGGCCGTATCCGGTTTGAGGCAGCCGAACTCCAGACCCGCGCCCTGGGCACCATCGTCGAGAATCGGCGCATCGTACAGGCCCTGTTTTCTGCCCTGACCGAGAGCACGGTAACGCTTTTTGATGGCGCAAGGATGGTCGGCTGCCAGAGGCATCCGGAGGGGTTTCGGTTGGATCTGGCGGATGGCCGATCACTGTCGGCTGGTCTGCTGGTGGGCTGTGACGGCGCTCATTCGCCATTGCGACAGTGGGTGGGGTTACCGACACGGGAGTGGGACTACGACCAGCAGGCCATTGTCTGTACGGTTCGTACCAGCCAGAGCCACCGCTATACAGCATGGCAGCGGTTTTCCCAGACCGGCCCCCTGGCGTTCCTGCCGCTGTTGCCGGAAACCGGTGAGGAGCATTTCTGTTCCATTGTCTGGTCCCAGGACACCACCGAAGCCCAACGGCTGATGGCCCTGGACGATCGCGCCTTTGCCTGCGAGCTTGAGCGGGCCATTGAACGCGAGCTGGGTGCGGTCGAGGCGGTGTCCCGCCGGTTTGCCTTCCCACTTCGCCAGCGCCACGCCAAGGATTACATCCTGCCGGGGTTTGCCCTGGTGGGGGACGCTGCCCACACCATCCACCCGCTGGCAGGTCAGGGGGCCAACCTGGGTTACGGTGATGTTCGCGCCCTGATGAGCGAGCTGACAAGAGCCCGGCAGGCGGGCCTGGATCCCGCCCACCAGCTGGTTCTGTCCCGCTACCAGCGCCGGCGCAAAGGGGAGAACCTGGCCATGATGGCGGCCATGGAGGGCTTCAAACAGCTTTTCGCCCGGGACGAGTTGCCAGTACGCTGGTTGCGCAACACCGGCCTGCGATGGCTCGACGGTCTCGGGCTGGTGAAAAATCGCATAGCCGCCGAGGCCATGGGGCTTCACGGCTGAACCTCTGAGCCGCAGGGGCTCGGAACCTTTCAACGACAGAAAGACACAGCGACAGGAGTCTTTTCCATGGCAGGAAGCAGTCTGCTGATTCTGATCGACGACATCGCCACGGTGCTGGACGACGTCGCCCTGATGACCAAAACCGCGACCAAGAAGACCGCCGGGGTTCTGGGCGACGATCTGGCGCTCAACGCCCAGCAGGTGACCGGCGTAAAACCCGCCCGGGAGCTGCCGGTGGTCTGGGCGGTGGCCAAGGGCTCAATGATCAACAAGGCGATTCTGGTGCCTGCCGCCCTGGCGATCAGCTTTTTCATGCCGTGGCTGGTGACGCCACTGTTGATGCTTGGCGGCGCCTTTCTCTGTTTCGAGGGCTTCGAGAAGCTGGCGCACAAGTTCCTGCACGGGGAGGAAGACGAGAAGCGCAAGGGCGAGCTCCATGAGGCCCTGAAGAACCCGGAAGTCGATCTGCGTGCCGTCGAGAAAGACAAGATCAAGGGCGCCATCCGCACTGATTTCATCCTCTCCGCCGAGATCATCGCCATTACCCTGGGCACCGTGACCACCCAGACCATTGGTATGCAGTTCCTGGTGCTGGCGGTAGTTGCCGTGCTTATTACGGTTGGCGTCTATGGTCTGGTGGCGGGGATCGTGAAGCTGGACGACGGCGGCCTGTACCTGAGCCAGACCGACAGCCCAATGCTGCAGAAAATAGGGGCGGGTATCCTCTGGCTGGCGCCCTACCTGATGAAGACCCTGTCGGTGCTCGGCACCCTCGCCATGTTCCTGGTGGGTGGCGGTATCCTGACCCACGGTTTTACGCCGGTGTATGACGCTATTCACCACTTCGCCGAGGGGTTCAGCGGTGTGGTTGCGTTGCTGCTGCCGACAGTGGCGGATGGTCTGTTCGGGGTGCTGGCCGGTGCTGTTCTGGTGGCGGTGATTACGCCTCTGGTGAAATGGTGGCAGCAACGCTCCGCCTGAGACTGGCGTCGGAGTGATTCTAAAGACAGCTGTCGAACAGCCGACTGATCAGCACCGGAACCGCGGTTTCCACTCTGAGGATACGCGGGCCAAGGTGCACCCCCTGACAGCCGGCTTCTTGCAGTTTGCCCACTTCGTAATCGGTAAACCCGCCCTCCGGGCCTACACACAGAACCGCAGGCTCCTCAAGGTGTGCCGGGCAGGGCACCGACGTGCCCGGATGGGCCACGAGTGCCTGTTTGCCAGCCAGCAGCGCCGGTAATTCGTCCTCGACAAACGGCTTGAACAGCTTGCGGATGTGCACGGCGGGCATCCGGGTGTCCTTTGCCTGCTCAAGTCCCAGCACCAGGTTCTCCCGCAGATGGTCCTCGGACAGCCAGGGCGTCTGCCAGAAGCTCTTCTCCACCTTGTAGCTGTTGATCAGCCAGAGATCCTTTACGCCCAGGGCGGCGCAGGTTTGCAGGATGCGTCGAAACATCTTGGGCCTGGGCATGGCCAGGACCAGGGTAAGCGGTAACGGAGGCGGCGGTGGCTGGTCAAGGGTAACCCTGAGCTCCGCCTCGGAGTCCGTGAGTCTGACGACCTCGCCAGTGCCCATCGGGCCATCGACGCGGCCGACCGGTACCCGGTCGCCGGTGGCCACCTTGATGACCGAGGTCAGGTGCGTCAGGCGACGCCCCCTCAATACCGCGCGATCAGCGTCCACAAAGTCGCTGTCGAACAGCAGGGCCAGGTTCATTGGCCGTTTGGCTCGTCGGTTTCCGGATCGGCCACTTCCCGTCTTGCCAGCCGCCCGAAGAGGATGCCGAATTCAAACAGGATCCACATGGGCACGGCCAGCAGGGTCTGGGAAATGATGTCGGGCGGGGTCAGCAACATGCCGATGATAAAGCAGCCCACCACCACGTAGGGGCGCTTGGCGGCCAGATCATCGGGTGTGGTGGCGCCGGTCAGGATCAGCAGCACCGTGGCGATGGGGATCTCGAAGGCGACGCCGAAGGCAAAAAACATCTTCAGCACAAAGTTCAGGTAGCTGGTGATGTCCGGCAGTTCAACAATGCCCTCGGGACCGATGGCGGTAAAGAACCCGAACACCAGCGGAAACACCACAAAGTAGGCAAAGGCCGCGCCCGCGTAAAACAGGATCACCGAGGTGAACAGCAGCGGGAAGGCCAGGCGCTTTTCATGGGCATAGAGCCCGGGGGCGATGAAGCTCCAGAGTTGGTAGAGGATGATCGGAATGGCGGCAAACACCGCCAGCACCAGCGCCAGTTTCAGGGGCGCGAAGAACGGCGAGGTTACGTCCGTTGCGATCATGGTCTGACCCACCGGCAGCAGCGAGCGAATCGGCTCGGACAGCCACAGATACAGCTCGTTGGCAAACGGATAGATGGCGGCAAAGCAGATCAGCACTGCCAGCACCATTTTCAGCAGACGGTTGCGCAGCTCGAGCAGATGCTCGATCAGGGGCATTTCCTGCTGGTCCGGAGGCATCTGGCTGCCGTCGGGTTTTGCATTCATGAACGGTTATCCGGCGGACTCTGGGGTGTTTTGTTGTCGGTTTGTTCGTGGCCGTCCGTGCCGGATTGTTCGTGGCTGTCCGTGCCGGACTGGGACGAGGCTTCGCTGGCAGCGGCCCGGTTCTGATCGGCTGAGCTGCCAGTGTCCCTGTCGGCGGCCACCCGGCGGGTGGCTGGTGCGGGTCGGGGCTTGCGGGTTTCGCTCTCCGGCAGAATCATGTGCTCGTACTTCTTCGCCTCGTCCAGGGCGCCACGCACGGTTTTCTGGACGTCGTCGATGCCCACGTCGCCCGCCTTGCGAAGTTCCTCCCGGAGCTCGTCGGCCTTGAGCTGGCGGTCCAGTTCCGAGGTGAACTGGCTGACCATCCTGCGGGCGCCACCGACCCAGCGGCCGGCAGCACGGGCAGCAGTCGGCAGGCGCTCGGGGCCAAGCACCAACAGCGCGATAACGCCGCAGATCAGCAGCTCAAGAAAGCCGATATCGAACATTCAGCCTGGTCTCAGCTGTGGGACTTGTCCCGGGCCTTGTCATCGGCGGCAGCCTGCTGCTGCTCGCCTTCCTTGCCTTCCAGTGATTCCTGGCTACCGGCCTTGGCGTTTTCGCCTTCGGACTTGGTGTCGTCGTCATTCATGGACTTCTTGAAGCCACGGATGGCGCCACCCAGGTCGCTGCCGATATTGCGCAGTTTCTTGGTTCCGAACAACAGAATGACAATGCCGAGTACGATTAGTAGTTGCCAGATGCTGATACCCATGGAGGGGTCCTCATATGATGTTGCTGTTTTATGTCATTGTACGTTAACAGAAGCGACCGGCGGAAACCCCCCGTTAGTGGTATGCCCGTTACCGGTTCCGCGACGCCTTTTCCTCGAGTCCCGAGAGATCGAACCGGCTGGCGAGTTCGTCCAGCACGTCCTTGGGGCCCAGTCCCAGTCTCGAAAGCATGACCAGGCTGTGGAACCAGAGATCCGCGGTTTCGCACACCAGCTCCCGGGTCTCTCCGGAACGCTCGGCATCCTTGGCCGCGAGCAGGGTTTCGGTGCACTCTTCGCCCACCTTTTCCAGAATCTTGTTCAGGCCCTTGGCGTGGAGGCTGGCCACGTAGGAGGTTTCCGGATCCGCCTCCTTGCGGGCCTCCAGAACCCGGGCCAGATTTTCCAGTACATCGTTCACTGTCAGAGCTCCTTACTTACTGCCGTAAATGCGGTTCGGATCCTTGAGCACGGGATCTTTTTCCACCCACTGGCCGTCTTCCAGGGACCGGTAAAAACAGCTGCGTCTGCCGGTATGGCAGGCGATGCCGCCTTTCTGATCCACCTTAAGCAGTACCACGTCGTTGTCGCAGTCGAGCCTGATGTCGCGGATGACCTGCTGGTGCCCGGACGTCTCACCCTTGCGCCACAATTTGCCCCGGGAACGGGACCAGTAGACGGCATGGCCTTCCTCGGCGCTCAGCCGCAGGGATTCTGCATTCATCCAGGCCATCATCAGGATGTCGCCGGTCTCGGCGTCCTGGGCGATGGCCGGCACCAGACCGTCTTCGGTCCAGCGGATACTGTTCAACCAGTCGGGGTTGCCGACATTATCCGAGCTATCTTGCATTTTCGTGAATCCTGAAATTTCCATGGTGCCGGTAACCGGTTATCGGCCGCCCCGAAGGACCAGCCCACAGGCCACGGCAAACAGCGCCCAGCTCCAGGTGGGCACCGTCTGCAGCCATTGCTGGCTGTCCGGGTGCGTACCGGCGAGCCCTGCTGCAATGAGCAGAGCGGCCACGGTGCCCCGGCGCCAGCGGCGCTCGGTGCGCACCTGTTGTTCCCGAAGCAGCTCCAGTGTAGCGCGATTCTGGGGCTCCGTGGGGCCGGCCTGGCGCAGCTGCAACAGGGCGTCGTGCACCAACTGTGGCATTTCGGGCGACTGCTCGAGCCAGGAGGGCAGGTGCGACTGCAGGGACTTGAGCAGGCCGGATGGGCCAATGCGCTTGCGCATCCAGGTTTCCAGATAGGGCTGCGCGGTGCTCCAGAGGTCCAGGTCCGGGTACAGCTGGCGCCCCAGGCCCTCCACGTTGAGCAGCGTTTTCTGCAGCAGCACCAGCTGAGGCTGAACTTCCATATTGAAGCGCCGCGCGGTCTGGAACAGGCGCAGCAGGAAGTGGCCGAACGAAATGTCCTTCAGCGGCTTCTCGAATATCGGCTCGCATACGGTGCGAATGGCCGCCTCGAACTGGTTCACCGGGGTGTCTGGCGGCACCCAGCCGGACTGGATGTGCAACTGGGCCACCTGGCGGTAGTCGCGTCGGAAAAACGCGAGCAGGTTCCGGGCAAGGTAGCTCTGGTCGTCTGGCGCCAGTGTACCCACGATGCCGAAGTCGATGGCAATGTACCGGGGATCCGCCGGGTTGGACGTGTCCACGAAGATGTTGCCCGGGTGCATGTCGGCGTGGAAGAAGCTGTCACGGAACACCTGGGTGAAGAAGATCTCCACGCCCTTTTCCGCCAGCACTTTCATATCCACACCGGCGCTTTTCAGAGCGTCGGTGTCGGCGATGGGAATGCCGTGGATGCGCTCCATGACCAGTACCGACTTGCGGGTGTAGTCCCAGTCGATGAACGGAATGTAGATCAGCGAGGAGTTCTCGAAATTCCGGCGCAGCTGGCTGGCGTTCGCGGCTTCGCGCTGCAGGTCGAGCTCGTCGTGGATGGTGGCGTCGTAGTCGGCGACCACCTCCACCGGGTGCAGGCGTTTGCCTTCGGACCAGTATTTCTCCAGCAGGCCGGCCATCAGATACATCAGCGCCAGATCCTGGCGGATGACCCGCTCAATGCCAGGGCGAAGCACCTTCACCACCACTTTCTGGCCGTTGGGCAGAGTCGCGGCGTGCACCTGGGCCACGGAGGCGGACGCCAGCGGATCCGGGCTGAACTCGGCGAAGAGTTCCGAAACAGGGGCGCCCAGGGATTCCTCGATGATGCCTCTGGCCTGAGCGCTGGGGAACGGGGGAACACGATCCTGCAGGTTCTTCAGGGACTGTGCCATGTCGTCGGGTAACAGATCCCGCCGTGTGGACAGGATCTGCCCGAACTTTACGAACACCGGCCCCAGTTCCTCCAGGGCCAGGCGCAGGCGATCACCGTGGTCGAGTTTTGGTTGCGGGAACAGGTGCCAAGGCGCCAGCAGGAAGAACAGTTTCAGAGGGGCAGGCAGTTCAGCGATCGGCAGGAACGTGTCCAGCCGGTAACGGCAGAATACCCAGGCAATTCGGAACAGGCGGCGCAGGCGGGTCACGGCGTCTCCGGTTGGTCGTTCTGGTCGCCCCGGGCGATCAGGTCCAGGCGGGACTGCAGGCGGTCCGTGCGCAGGCTGAGCTCATCGATGTCCTCGAAGGTGGCTTCCAGTTCCCGCCGACCGGGCAGGGCACGGCTCTCTTCGTGCACGTACTCCTCGATGTTGGCGTTGAGGGACTGGAACGCCTGCCGGCTCCAGCGCAGGGCGCCGCGAACCCGCTGGCCCAGGAAGTGGGCGGGCACATCGCCGATGTGACGGGCCAGGGCGGCTTCCCAGTCCGGATTCAGCTGGTTCAGGGCGCGTTGCAGCTGGTGGGCCAGAGCCATATCGCCGCTGACGTCGAGCCGGCCATCGGCGAACACCCGATCATCGCCGGTGGCCAGGGCGGCAAAGGCAATGGGCCTGCCGGTGATTTCGAGGGCCGGCGAATCTACCGGCTGGCTGCCCACCCGAACCCGGTCACCGGCTCGGTCCAGGGTATAGGTGAGAGCAATCGGAGCGGTCACGGTAAACTGCACCGGGCTCGCCAGTGCCGCCATCAGCGCTTTTTGCCCGACCGGGTCCAGCTCAAGCGCCCGGTTCAGGGCACTTTCCAGTACGGCGGATACGGCAGACAGCAGGGTCGGGCCGGGAAACATCAGGGCTTGATTCCCACGTGCAGTGCCACGATGCCACCGGTCATGTTGTAGTACTTGCAGTTCACCAGACCGGCGTTTTCCATCATGCCTTTCAGGGTGTCCTGGTCCGGGTGCATGCGGATGGACTCGGCCAGGTACTTGTAGCTTTCGCTGTCGCCGGCAATCAGCTGGCCCATCAGCGGCAGGGCCGAGAACGAGTAGGTGTCGTAGGCCTTGCTCAGCAGCGGATTGGTGGGTTTGGAAAACTCGAGCACCATCAGCTTGCCGCCGGGCTTGAGGACCCGGGTCATGTCCCGCAGAGCCTGGTCCTTGTCCGTCACGTTGCGCAGACCGAAGGCAATGGACACCGCGTTGAAGTTGTTGTCCGGAAACGGCAGGTTTTCGGCATCCGCCTGCACATACTCAATGTTGCCGGCATAACCGCGGTCGGTCAGCCGGCTTCGGCCGACCTGCAGCATGGAGGCGTTGATGTCCGCCAGCACCACCCTGCCGGACGGCCCCACAAGGTCCGAGAACTTCATGGTAAGGTCGCCGGTGCCGCCGGCGATGTCCAGCACCTGATGGCCGGGCCGGACGCCGGAAAGCTCGATGGTGAAGCGCTTCCACAGCCGGTGGATGCCCATGGACATCAGGTCGTTCATGAGGTCGTACTTGCCGGCCACGCTGTGGAACACTTCCGCCACCTGGCTCGCTTTCTGGCTCTTGGGCACGTTGCGAAAACCGAAGTGGGTCACGTCGTCCTGGCCGTTACCGTTGGTGGCCGGGTTGGCTGGCGTTTGCTGCTCGCTCATGAGGCTGTCCTGTCAGAATCTGAACCCCGTATTCTAACCGCTGACGGGGTTGCTACAAGGGTGGCGGCGAGTTAAATCGCGCCCTACACTGTAAAGCCGAACAAATTCGAGAGAAAACCGATTCATGTCAGTTATTGATGTACACCGTCCCCACAGTCTGGACAAGGAGCACGCCCGTCAGGCGGCCGAGTCCCTGGCGCAGGATCTGTCCCGTCAGTTCGACGTGCATTACCAGTGGGAAGGCGACCAGTTGAAGTTCAAGCGCAGTGGCGTCAAAGGCCACCTTCACATCAGCCCGTCAGAGCTGCACATTCATCTCGAGCTGGGCATGATGCTCCGGCCTTTCAAATCCCGCATCGAGCAGGAAATTCATTCCCAGCTGGATCAGATCATCAAGGCCTGAGCCCCCGCCAGCGTCACAGGTCGTCTGGAAGCCGGAAGGGCTCCGGGTGACCGGCCATCAGATTGCGCATCACCTGCTGTTCCCGGCTCACCAGGCGGTCGATCAGCAGGTGCACGTCTTCCATCTTGCGGAATGCCGAGTAACCCCGGTGCAGGAAGCTGTGCAGGTCGGTGAGGTCGGCCATCTCTGCGGGGCCGCGGCTGATGGATAGCAGCCAGCCCAGGGTACGGTTACGGACGTAACGATCCAGTTGCTGACCGACCTCGGCTACCAGTCGAATCTGCCTCTCCCGCTGGTCGGGCTGACGGGTTTCCCGGTAGGCGGCGCCGTAGCGGGCGGGGGTCAGTGCTGCAGCGGGTACATTCTGCCGCTCCAGGATCTCGGCGAGTTCCAGGTCGAGCTGCTGGGTCAGCAGATTCAGTTCTACCAGTCCGGCGAAGGTGTCCAGCAGGTTGTCCGGCAGCCACTTCACCATTTTGGGGAATATCCGGTCGACGTTGTCGTCCCGTCGGGTCATACCCGCCGGCGCGTACAGGTCGGTGAGCAGGAACTCCAGACCCTGATGGTAGCCCGGGTGCTGGTATAGGTCGTGGTGTGTGGCCTTGAGCCGTTGAGCCTGCCAGTCGGCTACCTCGAAGGTCTGGTCGAGCAGGGGGTGCGCGGCCTTGTGTTGCCGGAAATCGTGGTAGTCGATCAGCAACCGCTGCAGCCGGCGCGCGCTGTTGGAACGGGTATCGGTGGCGACCAGGCGCTCACGGTACATGGGGTGACTCCACAAAACTGAAAAGCACGCAGTTTAGCGAAGCCGGCGTAACCTTGCAGCCGTTAACACCCGGCCGAATCAGGCCTGGGCGGCAGCGGGCAGGGTCTCGAAGCCGGGCACCCATTCCTTGCTGTCTAGGGTGATGAAGTGGCTCGGCGCCTCGGTTTCCACGATTCTCATGGTGGTGGGGCTCTGGCGGGCACTGGCGAGCATGGCCGAGCGGTCCAGGATCCGGTCCACCGCCGGAATCAGGAAGGTGCCGTGGCGAACGTGTTTGTAGATGCTGGTGTCGGTGCGCACCATCCAGTCCATGATGTTCTCGATGTTGCGAACGATGGTCAGGTGGTCCTTGGTGGCCGAGAACAGCTTGCTCAGGAGTTGCTTCTTGCGCGGGTTCATCTTGCCGAAGAAGGTCTGGCCATAGGCAGATGAGGGCGCGCTGTTGATCAGACGGATTACCCAGGGCCACATGCCATGGCTCACCGGTTCCAGGATGGTGGTTACCAGCGCAGACAGCCGGCCATTGGGCAGTACCGGGGCTTCCAGCACCACCTCAACATCCTCATAGAGCTCGGGCCACTGCTTGATGGCCTCCAGAATCACCGCGCCACCCCGGGAATGGCCGTGGAGCCGGATGTTCTCGGTGGTGGGCAGATTGGAGAGCGCCTGGTTGAGAATGCAGGCGTCGTACTCGATGGTGCCCTCGAGCTGCTTGATGGGCACTTCCCACTCCGGTGTTTCCGGAGTCACCCCATTCACCGGGATGTGGTAGTTGCTGCAGGTCAGCAAAATCAGTTCGGTGGTGGGAGCTTCGTAGGCCTGGGTGAAGTAACAGTGGTTTTCCAGAAAACCGTGCACGCCGATAACGGTCTGTTCAGCCGCACCGCTGTGGTTGCGAACGGAGACCGCGCCCTTGCCAACGCGATAGACCCGCCCGGAGAACATTTCCGAGTAGGCGCTCTCAATCGGTTTTATCAGCTTTCGGACGTGACTGGCTTTCATAACGGTTCTCCCACCCGGCACGGCAATGGCCTGTTTTTGGAATTCGAAGGTGCCGGTGACCTTGTTGTACCCCAACCGCCGGTTTCGCGTATTGGCGCTGCTAACCGGTTTTACGACGTTCCAGGGCCAATCGATGACTGTCGGCGGCACTGGTGCGGGGCGTTTAATAACCATTGCATCAAGGCTTATAACCAGTATAGGGCTGAAGGGTTACCTTCGTGTAATTTTTTGTAACCGTGCGCGCCGATGCGAGATATGGAGCCGATGGGGCATGTCTGGCACAATGCGGAGTTCGGTTTTTACTTACCTCCACCACTTCTCCAGGGACGTTCGGGTTTGAGTCACGAGCAATCGCATCTCCTGTTGCCGTCGGATTCGGCCTGGCTGGCGCTGGAACGTCCGGACAACCCCATGACCATCACCGTCATGCTCCGGGTGGAAGATCTCACTGCAGAGCGCTTTCGGGAGTTCCTACAAATCTACTGGATGGCGTGGGAGCGATTCCGGTACCTGCCAGTTAAACGGGCACCGGGATGGTGGTGGCAGGCGGATCCCACCTTTGATGTCCGGCACCATCTCGATGTCGTACTGGATCGCTTTTCGCCCGATGCGTTGAGGGAGTGGGTCTCGGCCCGCCTGAATCAGCCGCTGCCCCTGTACCGCCCATTGTGGAAATTCTGGCTGGCACCCAACGCAGAAGGCGGCGCCGCGTTGTTGCTGCGCATTCACCACTGTTACGCCGATGGCCTCTCGTTGCTGGGCATCTTTGACCGTCTTTGCCCGCCATCACCCCGCCAGCATCCGGCCATCTATGGGGCGCCTCAGGAGGCCGATCTGGCCCGGTGGACCGCCGCGGCGAAGGTCTGGCTTGAGCGACTGGTGGCTTCCGGCGGCGCCGGAGGGGCTTCGGAAGAGGTCGATTCAGAGCCGCATCCCGCTGAGGGCAACCAGTGGCAGCAGGCCACTCGACTGCTCGAGCGCATGGGAGAGCAGGGCCTGAAACTGGTTCACGAATGCTCGGAGTTTCTGGTGCAACCGGATGATACCGAGAGTGACCTGAGGCGACCGCTGCTGGGTCGCCGCCACTGCCGATGGTCGCAGCCGGTTCCCCTGGCCCGTTTCCGGGACATCGCCAGGGCCACCAACGTCACCATCAACGATGTGTTGCTCAGCTGCGTGGCTGCGGCGGTAAGGGCCCGCCTGGGCATTGACGGCGACGATCTCGAAGAAGCCATCCTGCACGCGGCGGTGCCAGTAGACATTCGCAGCCGGCTGCCCGGCGAGCTCCGGCCGGGCGCGGGCGAGTTGGGCAACTACTTCGGAACAGTGTTCGTGCCGCTGCCGGTGGATGGCGAGGGCCCCCTGGAACGGCTGTATCGCATCAAACACGAGACCCGTCGCCTGAAGAAAAGCTGGCAACCCGGCATTGCCTGGGGCCTGGCGGCGAGCGCCTCGGCGATCCCGGAACCCTGGCGGGAGCCGGTGGCGAATGTCTTCTACCGCAAGGCCAGCGCCGTGGTGTCCAATGTACCGGGTACGCCTGAGCCCCGCTATATGGCCGGCTGCCGGATTACCGAACAGATGTTCTGGGTGCCCCAGGCCGGGGATATTGGCCTGGGCATCAGCATCGTCAGTTACGCCGGGCAGGTGCAGTTTGGTGTGGTGGCCGATGAAGCCGTGATGGCCGACCCGGAAGCCTTCCTTGACGACTGCCTGCAGGAGCTGGCCCGGTTTCCAGGCTAAAAACCGGCCAGGTCGTACTCCCAAAGTTTCATTCCCCATGCCTCCCAAATGAGCAGAAAACCTGCTCCCTCGAAGCATTTTCCCCTTCTGGTGCATCACCGACCATGGAATTCAGGCGACAGACCACGCCTGGAGCGCCCGGATGTCCCGGGTCTCCGATCCCAGATTTCCAAAAACAACCGGGGGAACTATGAAAAACAACAACTTCAGAAAGTCAGGGTTGGCCATGGCCATGGCTGTAGCCATGGGTGCGAGTACCGGGGCCAACGCTGCGGTCGAACTCTACAACCAGGACGGCACCAGCTTTTCAGTGGACGGCTACTTCAACGCGTTTTACGTGAATCGTGACGACAAGCTGAACGACGTTCGCGATTCCCGAATCAAGATGGGCTTCCTGCCCAATACCATTGGTTTCAACTTCAGCAAGGACATGGGCGATCTCACCCTGGGTGGGCGTTCGTCATTCTGGACTACCATCAATGACAGCCTTGATTCGCCTACAGATACGGCCATCGACGTTCGCCAGTTCTACGCTACGGTTGATGGCGATTTTGGCCAGATTTTGATCGGTAAAGACTTTGGCCTTTACGCCCGTTCCAACATTTTCCTCGACGAAATCCTGATGGGATTTGGTTCCCCCGGCGCTGCCGGCGGCGTTTCCTTCGGTAACATCCGCGCGGGTTATCCTTACCCGACGCCCTCTGCTCAGTTCACGTACCGTTCGCCGGATATGAGTGGCCTCAAAATCGCGGCCGGCGTGTTGGATCCCGCCGACACGGTGACCGGCGCCAACGATGAAAACTCAGCGCCTCGCTTCGAGTCCGAGATAACCTACAACGCCAACCTGAACAACGTGGCCCTGACTGGCTGGGTGAACGGTCGCTACCAGTCTGCCGAGAACGGCAACACCACGGTCGACAGCACCGGCGTTGGGTATGGTGTCAAGGCGTCGGTCGCGGGGCTGACCCTGGCCGCTTCTGGTTTTACCTCCAAGGGTGATAACCCGGTTCTGATCGTGAACGGTGCGGTTACAGAAGACGATGCGGACGGCTTCCTTGTTCAAGGCTCCTATGCCTTTGGCGCCAATCGCATCGTTCTGTCCTACGGCGAGACCGATGCCGAGATCCTGAACCTCGAAACCGAAAACACCACCGTGGGTTTCTTCCATGATGTGAACAGCAACTTCAAGCTGGTTGCCGAATACAACATGTACGAAGACAACAACCGCACCACCGGTGCCACCACCACCGAGGCGGACACCATCGCCCTCGGCGCCATCGTGATGTTCTGAGCCAACAGACCTGTCGGTGGCAGGACGCCGCCGGCAGCACTTGTCGGTCTAAGACTAAAGTGCCGGTTTGTCACCCGAGAAACCGGCAGCGCCACAGGCATTGATTCAGGAGGTCGTTTAATCAATGGCTTACGATCGTTTCGGCGCGCCCATTAAAAGCACTGAAGTCGCATTGGCTGCGTTCACAGATCCCGTAGAATCGGAGAAAAGTCATCCGGTCCCGGGACCTGTCCTTATGAAGCCAGCGACGACCCTGCCTGCGGTCCGGGTAGCGAGCTCCAGCGTTCGCGACCCGATGTTGGCCGCCACCAATCTCGCCAGCCAGCTCAGTCACGAGCACCTGGGTTGCGTGCTGTTCTTCTGTTCCGCCGAATACGATCTGGGCCGACTTGGCATCGCCCTTGAACATGCGTTCCGGGGTGTGCGCGTCTGCGGTTGCACGTCGGCGGGCGAGATCACGCCCGAGGGCTATGGCCGCGGCTGCATTACCGCCATTGGGTTCGATCAACGGTATTTCGCCATTGACTGCGCGCTCATTCGGGAGCTGGACCGCTTCACGCTGCAGGACGCCCAGGGCGTGATTGACGGCCTGCTGGCCACCTGTCGGGAAGCCAGACTGGCGCCGATCAAGGGCAACACCTTTGCCATCACCCTGCTGGACGGGCTGTCGAGCCGCGAAGAGCTGGTGCTGGCCACCCTGAATTCTGCTCTCGGCACCATCCCGCAGTTTGGTGGCTCCGCCGGCGACGATGAACGCCTGGCCAATACCCATGTGTTCTACGATGGCCAGTTCCACACCGGCGCCGCCACCGTGCTGCTGGTGAACACGCCATTGGATTTTCGTGTGTTCTCCACCCACCACATGGTGGAGCGCAGTGAAAAACTCGTGGTCACGGAGGCCTGCGCCGAGACTCGCACCGTGTACGAATTGAATGCCGAACCGGCTGCAGAGGCCTATGCCCGCGCCGTGGGCGTGTCGGTCGCCGAGCTGGACCGCAAGATCTTCGCGCTGCGACCCATGGGGGTGAGGATTGGCGGTCATTACTTTGTGCGCTCTGTGCAGCGCGTGAACCCCGACGGCAGTCTCACCTTCTACTGCGCGGTGGAAACCGGCATCGTGATGACCGCCATGGAGCCGGAATCCCTGCTTGATAGCGTTCGCACGCAGATCGAGGCTGCCGAGCGGGTGGTGGGCCCGCCTCTGGTCACCATCGGCTGCGACTGCTTTCTACGTCGGCTGGAAGCCGAGCTGACCGGAGAAGTGGAAGCGGTCTCGCGGTTCCTGCGCCACCACAAGGTGATTGGTTTCAACACCTATGGCGAGCAGTTCGACGGTATGCACATCAACCAGACGTTCACGGGGGTGGTGATTGGCCAGCCTGATGCCCATTACCGAACAGAGTGACTCGCCGCAAGACGACCCGCGGGACCGGCGCATTGCCAAGCTCGAGGCTGAAAACGAGCGTTTGCGGCGCATTCGCGATGCTCTGATTGTGCGGGTGGAATCGGGTGCGGCCCATAAACCCGAACCCTACGCGGCGTTTGAGCATTCCGTGGTGTTGGCCGAGCAGGTCCGTGAGCGCACCGAGGCGCTGAATCAGGCCATGGACGAGCTCAAGGCCAGCAACAAGGCCCTGAACCGCGCCCGTGAGGAGGCCGAGACCTCCCGCCAACGCTTGAGTGACGCCATCGAGAGCATTGCCGACGGCTTTGTGCTGTTCGACCGTCAGCACCGACTTATCCAGAGCAACAGTCGGTTCCGCAGCTACTGGCACTCGGTCGGCCTCGCGGCGCCGGAGCCAGGTATCTCGGTCACCGACCTGAAGACCCGGGCAGTGGCTTCGGGATTGGTGGTCGAGGAACACAGCCATCCGGATTCCGAGGGCGTGGTGTTCCTGCTTTCCAACGAGCGCTGGGTCCAGATGACCGAGCGGCCCACCCGGGAAGGCGGCCTGGTGGCGCTGTACTCGGACATTACCGACGTCAAGAACAGCGAAATGGCGCGACGGATCAAGGCGCTGGAAGAGAGCGAGCGCTGGATCCGCGTGGTCACCGACCATGTGCCCGCGCTGATTGCCTATGTCGGCGCTGACATGACCATCCAGTTCTGCAACAAGGTCTACGAGGGCTGGTATGGCCGCAAGGGCGAATCGCCGCTGGGCAAACGGCTCAACGAAATCCACTCGCCGGAGTTTTACCAGCGCCTGCTGCCGCAGATTCTGGACGTGATGGAGGGTCACAACGTGACCTTCGAGTTCGAGGAGACCGGTGAGCTGGGTGATACCCGCTACATGTTGCGCTCCTACGTGCCGAACGTTGATGAGCAGGGCGACATCATCGGCTTCTTCGTGTTGATTCGCGACATCACCGACCGGCGCAAGACCGCCCTGGCCCTGGAGCAGGCCTATGACAATCTGGAACGCCGGGTGAAAGAGCGCACGGCGGCACTGACGGGACTCAACAACCAGCTGCGCCAGGAAATCACCGAGCGGGCGGCGGTAGAGGCGAGATTGCGGGATGCCAAGCTGGAGGCCGAGCGCGCCAATCTCTCGAAAACCAAGTTCCTGGCGGCGGTGAGTCACGATCTGCTGCAGCCTCTGAATGCCGCGCGTCTGTTCACCAGTGCCTTACTGGAGCAGTCTTTCGGTCCCAAAGCAGAAGGGCTGGTGCGCTCCGTGAGCACGTCCCTGGATGATGTGGAGAATCTGCTCGGGACCCTGGTGGACATTTCCAAGCTGGACGCCGGCGTGATCAAGCCGGATGTCACCGCGTTCGACCTGCGGGACCTGCTCAACAATATCGCCCGGGAGTTCCGGCAGATGGCCATGGCCGAGGGGTTGCAGCTGGATTTCGTGGCCAGCTCGGCGATTGTCGAATCCGATTCCCAGCTGCTGGCGCGCATACTCCGTAACTTCCTGACCAACGCCATTCGCTACACCGGCAAGGGCCGCATCCTGCTCGGCTGCCGACGCCAGGGCGACCATGTGCTGTTGCAGGTGTGGGACACCGGGCCCGGTATTCCCGAGGACAAGCTCACCGAGATTTTCCAGGAGTTCAAACGTATCCGACCGGCCGGCTCACAGCCCGACAAGGGGCTTGGTCTTGGCCTCGCCATCGTAGACAAGATTTCCCGCATGCTGGGACACGAGGTTACGGTGTCGTCGGTGGAAGGCCGGGGATCGGCGTTCAGCGTCCGCGTTCCCGTCGGGCGCCTGAAACCGAGGTTGAAGACCGAGGACCCGAATTCTGCCCGGTCGTTCGACAGTGGTCTGGGGGGCGCGACCATCTGGGTTATCGACAATGACCATGCCATCTGTCAGGGCATGAAAACCCTGCTGGAGGGCTGGGATTGCCACGTGGTGACCGCCGTTTCCCTCGCTGATCTGGAGCGCCAGCTGGATCCTGCAAAAGGGGCCGTGGATCTGATTCTGGCCGACTACCACCTGGACAACGATGAGAACGGGGTGGATGTTGTGGCAGCGATCAACGGTCGGCGGTCATGCCCGGCGCCTGTGGTGATGATTACTGCCAACTACACCAATGAACTGAAGCAGCAGGTGCGCGAGCTGGGGCACCTGTTGATGAACAAACCGGTCAAGCCGCTGAAGCTGCGCAGCGCGCTGAGTCATCTACTTAGAAGCTGAGACTGACGATAGGTGTCGGATTACGGCTTCGCCTGATCCGACACCCACGCTACCTTACCGCTTCAGATACTGACTGAAATCCACGTCGCTGGCCGACAGTATCGCCTGCACCCGGTTATGCACGCCGAGCTTGCGCAGTATGGCCGAGACATGGGCCTTCACCGTGGTCTCGGCAATGTTCAGGTTGTAGGCAATCTGCTTGTTGGATTCACCCTTGGACATGCGCTCCAGCACCAGCAGCTGCCGGCGGGTCAGGGAGTTCAGCAGCTCCGGTGATATCGGGTTGTCCTCGTGACGGCTCCTTCGGCTGTTGCTCTCCTTGCCAGTACGGATGATGTCGGACGGCAGGTAGACGTTGCCGTTGAGGATCTGCTGTATGGCCTCGGTCATCTGGGCCCGGGGCGAGGATTTGGTGATAAACCCGCAGGCACCGTAGGTAATGGCTTGCAGCACCACCTGCTTGTCTTCCTCGGCCGAGACAATCACCACGGGAATGGTCGGTGCCTCATTGCGCAGGCTGATCAGACCGTTCAGGCCGTGCATGCCCGGCATGTTCAGATCCAGCAGGATCAGGTCCAGGTCGTCGTTGTCGCGGGTTATGTCGAGGGCGCTGTCCAGGTCGGCGGTCTCGATGATCTCGCTGCCCTCGAAACCGGACGCGATGACGCTACTGATAGCCTCCCGGAACAGCGGGTGGTCGTCGGCAATCAGGATCTTGTAAGCCGGCTCCATGAATGAGTCTACCTGTTTGTTATTGGTATCCGGGGTGGCTTCCTGACCATCATAACGGTTTTCGGAAGCAGGATGACAGTTCTGAGAAGGGGCGTTCCCGGTAGAGAGTACGGCGTCGAGCTCGTTCAGCATGGCGGCCTCCTGTGCAGAGAATCACCGGAATCGGGTCCGGATCTCTGGTTATTATTGTGATGCTTTCATTACACGCCATCTTGGTCTCAGGTTGAATGCGACCATCGCACCAAAAAACAGGCACCAAAGTACTATTCTTGCCGACCTGTGGGCTTCGTATCGTGGTTTTATGAGCCTACATCCAACAACAACGTCTGTATTCCGGATCTCTCTCGCCGATCTCTGGTTCACAAAGAGAATGGCTGCTCTGCTGTGCCTTCTGCTTGGTCTCGCCGGTGCTATTCATGCCCGGGAAGGCGCGCCTGATTTTCCGGTACTGTCTGTCAGCGTGCTGCAGTTCGGCACGGCTCACTGGGAGCTGGACCACATCCGTCACCGGGGCCTCGATCGAGCCCACGGCTATCAGCTGGTGTTGCAACCGGTGGCCAACCTGCCGGCCTCCAGGCTGGCGGTGACCAGTGGCTCGGTGAATGGCGCCGTGGCCGACCTGCTGTGGGCGCAGTCGCGGTTCGAGGCGGGTGCTCCCTATCTGTATGTACCGTTTTCCTCTCAGATCGGCGACATCGTGGTTGCCGAATCTTCGTCAGTGCGCTCGGTGGCCGATCTGGCGAACAAGCGCATCGGCGTTGCCGGCGGGCCGGACAGCAAGGGCTGGATTCTGCTCAAAAAAGTGGCACAGCAGCAGGGCATTGATCTGGAAACATCGGCGAACATCCAGTTCGCTGCGCCGCCGCTGCTGAGCCAGGCGCTCAAGCGGGGGCAGGTGGATGTGATCGTCACCTACTGGCATTTCGCGGCCCGGCTCCGGGGCGAGGGCGGCTGGCGGTCGGCGTTCGGCATGGCGGAGCTGCTGACAGAACTGAAACTGGACCGCAATCTGCCGGTGCTCGGTTATGTTTTCCCGGCGGCGTGGGCGCGCGAACATCGGTCACTGATTGATGGGTTTGCAGCCTCCCTGGCTGAGGCCAAAGCCGAGCTGGCGGCAGGCGAACGTCCATGGCAGAGGCTGCGGTCATTGATGGGAAATCCCGGGGAGGGCGTATTCGCGGCATTACGGGAGGGCTTTGTCGCCGGTAATCCCGCCCCGCAAACGGACCAGCGAATTGCGGACCTGCAGCGTTTGATGACCCTCACCGGCGCCGATCCGGACAACCTTATGCCAGCCAGCCTGTTTTACCGGAGGCAGCCGTGAAAGGCCGCGCCGGCCGCCCGCCGCTGTGGAGCTACTGGATTGTTCTGCCCTCGTTTGTGGTGATCTGGGCATTGACCGCCTGGCTGCTCCAGTCGCCCTTGTTGCCAACCCCCCTGAGCGTCCTTCAGACCCTGGCTGAGGAATCCGCTTCCGGGCAACTCTGGCATCATCTGGGCGCGACGCTGGGCCGGGTGTGCGTGGCTTTTACCCTGGCCATGCTCCTTGGTACCGCCATCGGCATTGTGATGGGCCGCTCGCAAACCACCAATGCCCTGTTCGATCCCTTGCTGGTGCTGTTACTGAACCTGCCGGCCCTGGTCACCATCATCCTGATGTACGTGTGGTTCGGTCTGGTGGAAGTGGCCGCGGTGATGGCCGTGGTCATCAACAAGGTCCCCAACGTGGCGGTCACGGTTCGCGAGGGCGCCCGCAGCCTCGACCACCGGTTGGAAGAAATGGCCACTGTTTATCAGTTTACCCGTTGGCAGCGCTTGCGTGATGTCTGGGTGCCCCAATTGTTTCCTTACCTCATGGCCGCCACCCGGGGTGGCCTCGCCCTCATCTGGAAAATTGTCCTGGTGGTGGAACTGCTCGGCCGCTCCAGCGGCGTCGGTTTCCAGCTGCACATGGCGTTTCAGGTATTCGATGTGGCCGCGATTCTCGCCTACAGCCTGGCGTTTATCGCCGTGGTCCAGGTGATCGAACTGGCCATCCTGCAGCCCCTTGAGCGCCGGTCCAGCCGCTGGCGGCAGCCGGAGGCCGCCCATGCTTGAGCTCAGAATCGCGGGCCGCGATTTCGGTCAGCCGGTGCTGGGGGAAATTTTCGCCACCGTTGAGCGGGGCGACCGCATCTGTCTGTTGGGGCCCTCGGGTATCGGCAAGACGACACTGCTGAATGCCATTGCCGGTCTGGATACATCGGTTCCGAAAGACGCGGTGATCGGGCGTGACAGTCTTCGCGTGGGTTACCTGTTCCAGGAGCATCGTCTGCTGCCATGGCGGACTCTGGACGCCAACCTCAGGCTTGTTGGTGCCAGTGATCACGAAGCTGAGACTTTGCTGGATCAGGTTGGCTTATCCGGCTACGGGCATTATCTCCCGGACCAATTGTCACTCGGCATGGCCCGGAGGGCCGCCCTGGCCCGTTGCCTGGCGGTGAAACCTGACTTGCTGCTGCTGGACGAGCCGTTTGCGTCATTGGACCCGGTGATGGCCGGAGAGCTCAAGGCGTTGGTTGCCGGGATTCTGGATGCGCATCCGGATATGGCGATGATCTGCGTGACCCACGATGGCGGCGATGCAGAAACATTGGCGAACCGCCTGTGGTATCTCGATGGCAAACCCGCCCGGTTGCAGTGGGATGATTCTATTGTTGGACCCGGACTGGTTGATGGGCTGCTTGGAAAGCTTCGTAGTCTGGACTTAGCCGGTTCCTGAATCCGTGCAAGTCAGCTGCCCCGAACCTTATGCGGGTTTTCCGCCCAGTATTTTCGTGCGTTGCGGGCGAAAGCCGGCGGTTGCAAATAACGCCAGCACCGCAGTGACACCCGCGGTAATCCCGTAAGCCATCGGATTCCACTCCAGATACAGCGAGAACCGGATCGCCTCCACCGCATGGGTGAACGGATTGAACTGGCAGATCCAGTACAGCCAGGGACTGGCCTCGTTCATGCGCCAGAGCGGATACAGCGCCGAGGACATGAAGAACATGGGGAAGATAACGAAATTCATCACCCCGGCGAAATTCTCCAGTTGCTTGATCCAGGTGGCGATGAGCAGCCCCAGCGCGCCCAGCATGAGGCTGGTCAGGATCAGCGCCGGCAACACCGCCAGATAGCCCCAGAGCGGCGGCTCCACATCCACCAGCAGTGCCAGCAGCAGAAACACATACACCTGGCCGATGGACACCACACCCATGGCCAACAGTTTGGTGACCAGCAGGAAGGGTCGTGGCAGGGGGCTCATCAGCAGTACCCGCATGCTGCCCAGCTCCCGGTCGTACACCATGGACAGGGCACCCTGCATGCTGTTGAACAGGATGATCATGCCGCACAGCCCCGGAGCAATATAGGTCTCGTAGGTGATGTAGGTGTCATAGGGCGGGATGATGGAGATGCCCAGCACCGCCCGGAAACCGGCGGCAAACACCACCAGCCACAGCACTGGCCGCACCAGGGCGCTGGCAAAGCGGGTGCGCTGCTGCCAGAAGCGCAGCCATTCCCGGGTCTGGATGCCGATAAAACAGTGCCAGTAGTGAGCTGCGTTCATATCAGCCGGCTCCGGTAAGCGCATGGAAAGTTTCGGCCAGATCG
The DNA here is from genome assembly GCF_900115175.1 of Marinobacter gudaonensis. Lineage (NCBI taxonomy): Bacteria > Pseudomonadati > Pseudomonadota > Gammaproteobacteria > Pseudomonadales > Marinobacteraceae > Marinobacter > Marinobacter gudaonensis. The sequence continues at coordinate 1,740,509 of NZ_FOYV01000001.1, read as the reverse complement.
CGGGTACCTTCGGCCTCGCAGATGGCCTGGCCGTTGCCGTCGGCCAGCAGCTGGCCCTGGTGCAGGATCAGTACCCGGTCGTCTTTACGAACTTCCTCGATCAGATGGGTCGCCCAGAGCACGGTCAGGCCGTCAGCTTCGCACAGGGTTCGAACGTGCTCGTTGAGGGCCTTGCGGCTGGCCACGTCCAGGCCCACCGTGGGTTCGTCGAGCAACAGCACTGAGGGCTCATGCAGCAGGGCCCGGGCAATTTCCACCCGCCGCCGATGACCGCCATTGAGCTGGCGGACGGCATCGTTGGCTCGATCCAGCAGGTTGAAGCGTTCCAGCTCCCGGTCACCTCGGGTACGAGCCTCCCTGCGGGAGAGGCCATGCAGCGCCGCGTGGTACTGCAGGTTCTGGCGCACGGTCAGGTCCAGGTCCAGGGCATTGTGCTGGAACACCACGCCGATCTGGCGCATGGCCCCGGCCGGCTGTTTTTCCAGGGATTGGCCGGCCAGTACAATATCGCCCTGCTGCAGCGCCAGCAGGCGGGTAAGCAGACCGAACAGGGTAGACTTACCGGCACCGTTGGGCCCGAGCAAAGCATGAAAACGGCCAGGGGTCAGCGCGAAGCTGACCTCCCTGAGCACCGGCTTGTTGCCGTAACGAAAGCTGAGGTTGCTCGCTTCGATGGTCATGACGTCGGGTCGATGACCACGCCCCAGGGGTAGCGGCCTACCTTGATGGATTTGATCACCTTCAGGTCTTCCACATCGATCACGGAGACATCGCCGGACACGCCGTTGGTGGTGTAGAGGTGTTTTTCGTCCTTGTCGAGATCCAGCTGCCAGACCCGGGCGCCAACCAGCAGATAGTCCAGGACCTCATAGGTCCGGGCGTCCACCACCGCCACGTGGTTGGAGGGGCCGAGCGCCACGAACGCGTATTTGCCATCGGAGGTCAGTTCGATGCCCACCGGTTGTACCCGATCCTGATTTACGCCAGGCACTTTGAATGACAGCTCGTGGATCTGCTCCAGTTTGTCGACGTCAATGATGTGCACGGTGCCGCCGATTTCCGCGGAGGCCCAGGCCACCTTGCTGTCGCGGCTGAACTCCACGTGGCGCGGGCGCTGGCCTACGACGATGTTCTTTTCGATTTTGAAGGTTTCGGTGTTGATCCAGTGCAGCATGCTGGTGGTTTCCGAGGTGTTGACCGCCCACTTGCCATCCGGGCTCACGGCCATGCCCTCCGGTTCGATACCGACATCGATCTGGGCCAGAACATTCTTGGTATCCACATCCACCACCGTCACGATGGCGTCGTCTTCGTTGGCAATGTAGAGATGCCTGTTGTTCGGGTGCAGGGCGAACTGCTCGGGGTCCTCTCCCGAGGGCAGGGTGTCCACGATCTTGCGGGTGGCCAGATCCAGTACCTGCACCGTGTCGTCGTCACTGGCGCAGATATAGAGCTTGGTGTAGTCCTTGGAGAGCAGGATGCCCCGGGGGCGCTGGCCAACATCGATGGTTTCAATCACTTCCAGGGTCTTGGTGTCGATCACCGACAGGGTGTTGTCCTTCTCGTTGGACACGTAGGCCACACTGGCCAGGGCCGGCGTGGAAAGGCCGATCATGGCGGCAAGGGCGGTGCGCGTGAAAAGGGTTTTCATGGTGTAACTCCTTCTTGTTCGGAATGTTGGCAGCCCGCGCCTGTTACTGATTGATCCGGCATTTGCTCTCGGGCCGGTCGAAGCCGAGGGTGTCCAGTTCGGTATTCGGATGAAGAAATCCCTCAAAGGGCGCCGTAGCAACCAGCCCTCGGGGATGAACCAGCGGAATGGGCTGACGCATCTGGCCATTCCAGGCCCGGAAGGTGACTTTGCGGCCCTTGAAAGCGGCCAGTTGGAATTTGTCACTGAACAGGAAATTCCGGATCTCGGCGGGCTGTGCGGAATTCAGGTCGGTCACGGCGGTGCCTATGGCGCGAACCGCCGCCCAGGCTGCGTAGTCCTCATTGTTCATCTGCCGGCCGGCGAGCTCCCGGAACCGATTCTGCAGCTGTGCAGCCCCCCAGCTCTCCACCACGAAGTGCCAGGCCACCGGCGTCATACCCTGGGTGCCCACCACAGGGCGCGGCAGCCAGGTGTTGAAGGGCACGTACTCGCCGAAATCTCCCCGCACATCAGCGACGACCACCGCGTCGTAATCGCTGGCCTGGGTGAACAGTGGCAGTTCTTTCGAGGCCGTGCGGCGCAGATCGGCGTTAAAGGTCCAGGGTTTGTCCTCCACGATTTCCAGCCCGAAGCGTTTCGCCGAACGGCGAAAGGCAGTGGCCCAGTTCTGGTCGGCTTCGGTGGGCCCGGTAATCAGGAATACCTCGTTCCAGCGTCGCTGGTTCAGCCACTGGCCCAGGGCGTCGGTCAGCATGGAATAGCTGGGCAGGGTGTGCAGCAGGTTCGCCGGGCATCCACCGGTGCGCAGAGTGTCGTCCCTCGCGCCGGCGTTGAACAGAAGCGTGCCGTCGGCGGCTTTGCCAGCAAGGGTCCGCAGGGTTGCCGCCGGAGCATTCACCACGAACAGGCCAATGCCGCGCTGGCGCATGGCGTCGAAAGCGGCGATGGCTGCCTCTTCCGAGTCTGCCACCGTCGCCTCCAGGGCATAGACATGGCCCAGAAATTTGCCTGTGGTGCTGTTGTCGTTCAGAGCCAGCTCGGCGCCGCGCAGGCCGGCATCCGCCGGCTCCGGTATCACGTTTGACAACACTGGCCCCGGGTCCGGCTGCCACTGAAGGTAGCCAATGGTCACTTCCAGTGGCTCGGCAATGACCGGGCCGCAGGCGAGGGTCAGCATCGTCAGGAGTGCCGCCGTTCGGAAAAAACAAGCCATGGAACGCTCCGGGTTTCTTGTTGTGATTCCAGCTTATGAAAGCGGTGGGCCCCCTGAAATATTCAGAAAGTCGCAATCAGCCAGTACCAAAGGAGGAGATTTCCGCGTTGGCACCAGCCAATTACTACCAAGGAACTAGGCCAAACGCCCCAAAGTGGCATTCGGATCGCGCACGGCCATTCCTAGACTGGCAGCAAGCACGTTGGCATCCGACAAGTCCAATAGCCAGCGACGGGGAATCCAGAAAAAACAGAGGTAAGACCAATGGCAATGTCCTTTTCACTCAGAACCATTGCGGTTGTGGCCCTGGTTGGCCTTGCTGGCCTGGTTATGGCCCATGGCAACGTCACCCCACAGGATGTGGACACGGGCAACCTGCCGGAATTGGGCGATGACGTCCGCACAGCGAATCCGTTCCGCGAGGGCAACGAGTACGGCAAGTACAACGCCCAGGCCATCAAGGTCGGCGAAAGCGCTTACGCGGGCAACTGTGCCGCCTGTCACGGCATTCGGGCCATGTCCGGTGGGCTGACGCCCGATCTCCGGGAACTGACCGAGTGGGACGACGAGTACTACATCGGCCGGGTGATGAACGGTACCGACCGCGGCATGCCGTCCTGGAAGAAGAGCATGGACCAGAACGCCATGTGGGCCATCCGCACTTATGTGGAATCGCTGCCCAAGCCCGAATGATCTCCGTTGAGGGCGTTTTCGGGATTGCATGAACACGGGTCGGCCTCGCGCCGGCCCGTCGTCGTTGTGAGAAATGCTGGGAGAAAACAATGAAAACACTGTCTCGCATGCTTGTTCTGCTGCTGTTTGCGCAGCTGGTGACCGCCCAGGAGCCGGACGACGGCAACGCGCTCCTCAACCGCCCGGCGGACCGGACCTACGACATCATCCTGGAGTCCGGCTATCTGAAGGTCGGGGTGTACCAGAATTTCCCGCCCTATTCGTACGAGGTGAATGGGGAGCCCGCCGGCATTGATGTTGAGCTCGGGCGCCGTATTGCCGAGGAAATGGGCGTGGCGTTCCGGGTGCACTGGATCGTGCCCGACGAAAACCTCGGTGACGACCTCCGGAACAATGTCTGGAAAGGTCACTATCTGGCCAAGCGACGACTCGCCGATGTCATGCTCCGGGTGCCGTACGACAAGAGCTACGCCTACATGCAGGACTCCACTGGCGAGTACATCAACGAGCAGGTGGTGATGTTCGGACCCTATCAGCAGGAAACCTGGCAGATCGCCTACGACCCGGCGCAACTGGATGCGGTACAGACGGTGGCCGTATTCCAGTACAACCCCATCGGTGTCGAGATCGATACCCTTCCGGACTTCTACCTCACGTCCGCCTTTGGCGGCCGGATGCGCGACCAGGTCCGCCATTTCGCCACCGTGGCGGAAGCCTTCCAGGCACTGAGGGCTGGCGAGGTCAGTGCCGTTATGGGCATGCGTGCGGAAATCGACCATGAGTTGGCCAAGCCCGAGAACCAGGCGTTCAAAGCCGCTTCAAATGGTTTTCCGGGCATTGGTAAACAGGTCTGGGATGTGGGCATGGCCATCAAGCACACCCACCGGCAGCTGGGCTATGCCCTGGAGGCCATTGTCGACCGACTGGTGAAAACCGGGGTGATGAATGAGCTGTTCGCCGGCGAAGGACTTCGCTACAGCGTGCCGCAATACTACCGGGAATTTTTGGATGAACAGGCAATCGCCCGGGCCGAGGGCGGTAGTACTACCAAGTGATGAGAAAACCTGTTCGGGGGGGCAATTGTTGGTTTTTGCCCCGAAGCGAAGAATCGGTTCAGAGGCGGGAAACGTTCCCGGTTCGCCGAGAAACTGAAAAACAAGAGACTTGGAGAGCGCAACCATGAGAACCAACAAGTTCGGGATTCGCATCGCAGCCAGTGCCCTGGCACTGGCCGTGTCCTACGGAGCCCATGCGGTTACCGACGAAGACATTATCAACGACCACAAAACCCCAGGTGATGTTGTCAGCTATGGCATGGGCACCCAGGGCCAGCGTTTCAGCACCCTGGACAACCTGAACGCCAGTAACATCCAGCACCTGCAGCCGGTGTGGGCTTTCTCCTTCGGCAGCGAGAAAATGCGTGGCCAGGAATCCCAGCCGCTGATCAAGGATGGCGTCATGTACGTGACAGCATCCTACTCCCGCGTCTACGCCATCGATGCCAAGACCGGCGAGGAACTCTGGCAGTACGATGCGCGTTTGCCGGACGGCATCATGCCTTGCTGCGACGTGGTCAACCGGGGCGTTGCCCTGTATGAAGACAAAGTGATCTTCGGCACGCTCGACGCCAAGCTGGTGGCCCTGAACAAGGACACCGGCAACCCGATGTGGATCAAGAAAGTGGCCGACTACCAGGCCGGCTATGCCATCACGGCAGCACCGATGGTGGTCAAGGGCAAGGTGATCACCGGGGTGTCCGGCGGTGAATTCGGTATTGTCGGCAAAGTTGAAGCCTACGACGCCAACACCGGCGAACTGGTCTGGACCCGACCGACTGTTGAAGGCCATATGGGCTACGTCTACAAGGACGGCAAGCAGATTGAAAATGGCATTTCAGGTGGCAAGGCCGGTGTGACCTGGCCCGGCGACATGTGGAAGAACGGCGGCGCGGCCACTTGGCTGGGCGGCACCTATGACCCGGACACCGATTCCCTGTTTTTCGGCACCGGTAACCCGGCCCCGTGGAACTCCCACCTGCGCCCCGGGGACAACCTGTTCTCGTCTTCGCGTCTGGCCATCGACCCCGATGACGGCAGCATCAAGTGGCACTTCCAGACCACGCCCCATGACGGCTGGGACTATGACGGTGTCAACGAGCTGATCTCCTTCGATCTGAACCAGAATGGCAAGACCATCAAGGCCGCCGCCACCGCTGACCGTAACGGCTTTTTCTACGTGCTGAACCGGGAAAACGGCGATTTCATCCGCGGCTTCCCGTTCGTGGACAAGATCACCTGGGCCAAGGGCCTGGATCCGAAAACCGGTCGTCCGATCTTCACCGAAGGTGGCCGTCCCGGCGATCCCGCCGCTACCGAGGGTGGCAAAGGCGAGATGGTGGTTGCCCAGCCGGCCTTCCTGGGCGGCAAGAACTGGATGCCGATGGCTTACAGCCCGGAAACCGAGCTGTTCTATGTGCCCTCCAATGAGTGGTCCATGGATATCTGGAACGAACCCGTCTCCTACAAGAAAGGCGCGGCCTTCCTGGGTGCGGGCTTCACCATCAAGCCGGCCAACGACGAGTACATTGGCGTGCTGCGGGCCATGGATCCGAAAACCGGCAAGGAAGTCTGGCGTTACGAAAACACCGCCCCGCTGTGGGGTGGCGTAATGACGACCGCCGGCAACCTGGTGTTCACCGGTACCCCCGAGGGCTACCTGAAAGCCTTTGACGCCAAGACCGGCAAGCAGCTGTACCAGTTCAACACCGGTTCCGGTGTGGTTGGTACCCCGGTGACCTGGGAGATGGACGGCGAGCAGTACGTCTCCGTGGCTTCCGGTTGGGGCGGTGCAGTACCACTCTGGGGTGGCGAAGTGGCCAAGGTGGTGAAGGACTTCAACCAGGGCGGTATGGTCTGGACCTTCAAACTGCCGAAGGATCGGGTTGCCAGCAACTGATCCTTGTGATTGCCGGCCACGGGCCGGTTGATGAAAGGGACGGCTGAGGCCGTCCCTTTTTCGTTTGTGTGTTGGCCGGGCAGCGAGAACAGGCTGGCATGGACCGATGCCGCAAGAATCGGATGGCAGCGCCGGGTGTAAACTCGCATCATAGGAGGCATGACTCAATGAATCGCGAAGGAATTCAGGCATGACTGACTCCCATTCCCCAACACGAGAAGCCTCCGGGACACAGGCATCCGCGGACGGCCCTATGGTCACCCTAGCCCGGCATATCGAGGAGAACCCGGATGCGACACTGAAGCTTGCGGATCTTGGTGAACTGGTAGGGATGTCGGCTACCCGGGTACAGAAGGCGTTCAAGGAAACCTTCGGGGTTACCCCGAAGGCATATCAGGATGCATTGCGCCAGAAAAACTTCCGACGAGCTCTCAGGGCGGGCCGAACGGTGACCGACGCGATCTACGAGGCCGGATACGGCTCCGTCAGCCGTGTGTACGGCGAAGCTGGACGACAGTTCGGGATGCCTCCGTCGCGCTATCGAAAAGGCGGAGAGGGCGAGGTAATCGCGTTCGCCTGTCGGCAAACGTCGTTCGGGCTTTTGATGATGGCAACGACAGACAAAGGCGTGTGTTTTGCTGAATTCGGAGACTCGGAGCTGGCCCTGATAGAGCGGCTGCAGAGGGAATTCCCCAAGGCCCGGCTGCTCCCGTCGGGTGCCGGTGAGTCCTCCGATCTTGATGCCTGGATGGCCGCGCTGGATGAACACCTGAGCAGAAACCGGCCCCGGCCGGAGGTGCCACTGGATATTCGGGGTACGGTGTTTCAGACCCGGGTCTGGAAACTCCTGTTGAGCGTTCGCGAGGGCGAGGTTGTGAGCTACACGGAACTGGCGAGGCGACTGGGTGAGCCGAAAGCCGTTCGGGCGGTGGCCTCGGCCTGCGGACGCAATCGAATCGCGGTGCTGATTCCCTGCCACCGGGTCCTCCGCAGCGACGGTTCACTCGGGGGCTACCGCTGGGGGCTGGACCGAAAACAACGGCTGCTTGATCAGGAAAGCGCCGGTCTGTGAACCCGGCTTCGCCGGGCCATCTTGCTTTCTACTACCAAGGGATGAGTTTTTCGCCCCCATCGCATCATTCAACCATCCTGGATTGCGGTCTACATTGATCAGGTAAACGCGAAAGGCCGCGTTGCCCTGCGACAAACACAACAAGAGGTCGAGACCATGATCTACGCACAACCAGGAAAGGATGGCTCCGTCGTTTCTTTCAAATCCCGTTACGAGAACTACATCGGTGGCGAGTGGGTCGCGCCGGTGAAAGGTCAGTACTTCGAAAACATCACCCCGGTCACCGGCGAGGTGATCTGTGAAATTCCCCGTTCCAGCGCCGAGGATATCGAACTGGCCCTGGACGCAGCACACAAGGCCGCGCCGGCCTGGGGCAAGACCTCACCCACCGAGCGCTCCAACATTCTGCTGAAAATCGCCGACCGCATCGAGGCCAACCTCGAAAAGCTGGCGGTGGCCGAAACCTGGGACAACGGCAAGGCCGTTCGTGAAACCCTGAACGCCGACATTCCCCTGGCCGCTGACCACTTCCGGTACTTCGCCGGTTGTATCCGGGCCCAGGAAGGCCATATGGGCGAGATCGACCACAATACCGTGGCCTACCACTTCCACGAGCCCCTCGGCGTGGTTGGTCAGATCATTCCCTGGAACTTCCCGCTGCTGATGGCGGCCTGGAAACTGGGTCCCTGCCTGGCCGCTGGTAACTGCACCGTGCTGAAGCCTGCAGAGCAGACCCCGGCCAGCATCCTGGTGCTGATGGAAATCATCGGCGACCTGCTGCCCCCGGGCGTGCTGAACATCGTCAACGGCTATGGCATCGAGGCCGGCCAGGCGCTGGCCACCAGCAAGCGCATCGCCAAGATTGCCTTCACCGGCTCCACCCCGGTGGGCTCCCACATCCTCAAGTGCGCGGCCGAGAACATCATTCCCTCTACCGTGGAGCTGGGCGGCAAGTCTCCCAACATCTACTTCTCCGACGTGATGAAGGCCGAGCCCGAGTTCATCGACAAGTGCGTGGAAGGTCTGGTGCTGGCGTTCTTCAACCAGGGCGAAGTCTGTACCTGTCCGTCCCGGGCCCTGGTCCAGGAGGACATGTACGACGAGTTCATGGCCAAGGTCATCGAGCGCACCAAGAAGATCAAGCGCGGCAACCCGCTGGATACCGACGTGCAGGTAGGTGCGCAGGCGTCGAAAGAGCAGTTCGACAAGATCATGTCCTACCTGGCCATTGGTAAGGAAGAGGGCGCCCAGGTTCTGACCGGTGGCGACCGCGAGCATCTGGATGAAGAGTTCAACAACGGCTTCTACATCCAGCCCACCCTGTTCAAGGGCGACAACAAGATGCGCGTGTTCCAGGAAGAGATCTTCGGGCCGGTGGTGGGCGTGACCACCTTCAAGGACGAAGAAGAAGCCCTGGCCATCGCCAACGACACCGAGTTCGGTCTGGGTGCCGGCGTCTGGACCCGCGACACCAACCGTGCCTACCGCATGGGCCGTGCCATCCAGGCCGGCCGTGTGTGGATGAACTGCTACCACGCCTACCCGGCGCATGCCGCCTTCGGTGGCTACAAGAAGTCCGGCGTCGGCCGCGAAACCCACAAGATGGCGCTCGAGCACTACCAGCAGACCAAGAACATGCTGGTGAGCTACGACACCAACCCGCTGGGTTTCTTCTGATCTGTGAGCGGTAAGCGGGCCTTCCACACGGGCCCGCCTGTGAGTCAGCACAGCGGATGTGCCTCTTCAGTCCCGGCATCTGGCCGGGACGACTCTCCTGTGAGAGTTCGGGTTTTGTCACTCTCTTCGGCCCCTCCCAGGGCCTTTTTTCGTTTCCGGCAGCGAGAATTCGGGAGCCCCGTTTTTTGCGACCTAGGGAGGCCTGAAAACAGTTCCAAAGTACCATATTGGCCCCTTGCCCCGGCCGATAGGATGGGAACTGGGTTATCGGCAACTTCGTTGATTCACCCGCAATGCCCTGACAATCATGACAACAGAGGTGAGCATTATGTGGACCAAACCAGCCTACGAAGATCTCCGCATCGGTTTCGAAGTCACCATGTACTTCGCCAACCGCTGAGAAAAGACGCGGCCAGCCTCGAGCTGGCCGTTTTGTCTCCGGAGTAACCTGCCATGTTGATTCACGTTCTGGGCTCCGCTGCCGGCGGTGGTTTTCCCCAGTGGAACTGCAACTGCGCCAACTGCGACGGTTTCCGTAAGGGCACCCTGAACGCGAAGGCCCGTACCCAGTCCTCCATTGCCGTCAGTGAAGACGGCGAGCACTGGATCCTGTTCAATGCTTCCCCCGACATTCGTGCCCAGCTGGCGTCTTTCGAAGCGATGCAGCCGGCCCGGGCTTTGAGGGATACCGGCATCAACGCCATCGTGCTGATGGACAGCCAGGTGGACCACACCACCGGCTTGCTGTCGCTGCGCGAGGGCCTGCCGATGGACGTCTGGTGTACCGAGCAGGTGCATGAGGACCTCAGCGGCGGTTTTCCCCTGTTTACCATGCTCAAACACTGGAACGGTGGCCTGAACTGGCGCCGCATCGAGGCGTCCGAGCAGACGCCCTTTACCATTCCCTGCGCGCCGTCGATCGAGCTGACCGCCATTCCGCTGCTGAGCAACGCGCCCCCGTATTCACCGCGCCGGGACAACCCGCACCCGGGTGATAACATCGGCCTGTTCCTCAGAGACACCCGCACCGGCCAGACCGTGCTTTATGCCCCGGGCCTCGGCCAGCCGGACGAGCGCATTCTGGGCTGGATGCGCCGGGCCGATGTGCTGATGGTGGACGGCACCGTCTGGCACGACGACGAGATGATCCGCCAGGAAGTGGGCACCAAGACCGGCCAGGCCATGGGGCATCTGGCCCAGAGCGGGCCGGGCGGCATGATCGAGGTGCTCGATAGCCTGACGGCGGCGCGCAAGATCCTGATTCACATCAACAACACCAACCCGATCCTGAACGAGGACTCCCCGGAGCGGGCGGAGCTGACCCGCCACGGCATTGAGGTGTCCTGGGACGGCATGCACATCGACCTGTCGGGGGCGCCATGAATGCCAGAGCCAACACCGCCATGAATCGCACGGATTTCGAGCAGGCCCTGCGGGCCAAGGGCCAGTATTACCACATCCACCACCCGTACCATAAAGCCATGTACGGCGGAAAATGCACGCCCGAACAGATCCGCGGCTGGGTGGCCAATCGGTACTACTACCAGATCAGGATTCCCCAGAAGGACTCGGCGATCATGGCCAACTGCCCGGACGCCAGCGTACGCCGGCTCTGGTTGCAGCGTATTCTGGATCACGACGGCCACGACGGCGATGTGGGTGGCATCGAAGCCTGGCTGTGTCTGGCCGAGGCGGTGGGCCTGAGCCGGGATGAGGTGATTGATCAGCGCCACGTGCTGCCAGGCGTCCGGTTTGCGGTGGACGCGTACCTGAACTTTGCCCGCCGCGCGACCTGGCAGGAGGCGGCCTGCTCGTCCCTGACCGAGCTGTTTGCCCCGGAGATTCATCAGTCCCGGCTGGACAGCTGGCCTGCCCACTATCCCTGGATTGAAGAAACCGGCTACCGCTACTTCCGCAAGCGCCTGTCGGAAGCCCGGCGGGATGTGGAGCACGGCCTGACCATTACCCTCGACCACTTCACCACCGAGGCCCAGCAGACCCGTGCCCTGGAGATCCTGCAGTTCAAGCTGGACATTCTCTGGACCATGCTGGACGCCATGACCATGGCCTACGGCCACCGGACCCCGCCCTACCATACGGTGACCGACGCACAGGTCTGGCACCGGGGGCTGTGATGGAGGTGGCTATGCAGGAAGTACCGCGTTTTCGGCGAGGATTCCGGTTCCAGTGGGAGCCGGCCCAGCAGAGCTACGTGCTGCTCTACCCGGAAGGTATGGTGAAACTCAACGGCAGTGCCGGCGCCATCCTTAACGAAGTGGACGGCCAGCGCAGCGTGGCTGATATTGTGGCCAGCCTGGAGCAGCAGTTCCCGGACGCCGGCCCGCTCGGCAAGGACGTCAGCGAGTTCCTGCAGGACGCCCGGCAACAGCACTGGATTGAGTGGTCATGAGCTGCTCCCACGGACACCCGGCGCCCGCCAACCCCCATGATGCCGGGCCGCCCCTGTGGCTGCTGGCGGAACTCACTTACCGCTGCCCGCTGCAATGTCCCTACTGCTCCAATCCGCTGGATTTTGCCCAGACTGAACGGGAACTGACCACCGACGAGTGGGTGAGCGTGCTTCGGCAGGGTCGGGCAATGGGCGCGGCCCAGCTGGGCTTCTCCGGGGGCGAGCCGCTGGTGCGCCCTGACCTGTCGGAGCTGATTGCCGAGGCGCGGCACCTGGGGTACTACACCAATCTCATCACCTCGGGCCTGGGGCTGACCGAGGCCAAGGTGGATGCCTTTGCCGAGGCCGGGCTGGACCATATCCAGGTGAGCTTCCAGGCCTCGGACCCGGAACTGAACAACGCGGTGGCCGGCTCCCGCAAGGCCTTCGACCAGAAGCTGGCCATGGCCCGGGCGGTGAAGGAGGCGGGCTACCCGATGGTACTCAATTTTGTGATCCACCGACACAATATCCACCAGATGAACGACATCATGGATCTCTGCGAGCGCCTGGGCGCAGATTATGTGGAGCTGGCCACCTGCCAGTATTACGGCTGGGCCTTCGAGAACCGGGAAGGCCTGATGCCCTCGAAAGCGCAGCTGGTGAAAGCCGAGCAGGAAGTGAACCGTTATCGCGAACGGCTGCAGCAGTCCGGCTCGGCCATGAAGCTCATTTTCGTGACTCCGGATTACTACGAAGAGCGCCCGAAAGCCTGCATGAACGGCTGGGGCAACCTGTTCCTGACAGTGGCCCCCGACGGCACCGCCCTGCCGTGTCATAGCGCCAGGCTGCTGCCCATCGAATTTCCCAACGTTAGAGACATGGATCTTCAAAACATCTGGTATGACAGCCCCGGATTCAACCACTACCGGGGCGACAGCTGGATGCCGGAGCCCTGCCGCTCCTGCGATGAGAAGGAAAAGGACTTCGGTGGCTGCCGATGCCAGGCGTATTTATTGACCGGCAATGCCGATAATACAGATCCGGTTTGCAACAAATCCGCGTATCATGACCGTATACTGGCAGCGAGGAGAGCTGCCGACCACGCCACGGCCGGCCTGACGGAACTGGTGTACCGAAATGCGGACAATTCACGACTTTTCTTCCGGGGCTGACGGCTCTTCTCTCCCGGCTGATGGCTCTTGCCTCGCAGCTGATGGCTCTTCCCTCCCAGCTGAAGGCTCTTCCCTCCCAGCTGATGGCTCTTCCCTCCCTGCTGATGGCTCTACAACCCGATGCCTGAGTGCCAGCGAGGCGTGTGCCGCCCATGTTCAGTGTGGTGAGCTTACGGTGTCGGCTGCCGGTGTTTACTGGTTGCAGACCGACCCTGAGCGGGGTTGCATGGTGCTGTGGCAGCTGTCGGAGCAGGGACCGGTGAGGTTCGGGCCCGACACCCTGGGCGTCCGCAGCCGGGTCAACGGCTACGGGGGCGGCGCCCTGGCGGCGTGTTCCACCGGGGTGTTTGTGGTGGCCGAGGATCAGCAGATCCGGCATGTCAGCCAGAAAGACGGGCAGTGTACCCAGCTTACCGACGACCCCGATGCGATGTATGGCGGCCTGGTTGCCGATGACACCCGCCAGCGGGTACTGGCGGTACGCGAATGCAATCACCGGCAGCAGCTGGTTGCCATCACCCTCGAGGGTGAGCAAAGAGTGCTTCACTCGGGCCAGGATTTCTACAGTGCCCCGGCACTCTCTGATGACGGTACCCGGTTGGCATGGGTGAGTTGGCAGCAGCCGGATATGCCCTGGATACGCAGCCAGTTGTGGTTGGGTGAGGTGAGTGACGGTGGCGCCCTTGCCGACTGCCATTCCCTGAACTCGCCCCTGCAGGCTTCGGTCCAGCAACCGGTGTTTGATGGCGATCGGCTCTGGGTGCTTTCTGACCATGAGGGCTGGTGGCAACCCTGGCAGGTTGATGAGCGGGGCGAGGGCGACTGGCGCTCGGGCGGAGCTCCGGCCTGTGATCATGCCAACGCGCCCTGGCAGTTGGGTGAGTCCCACCATTGTCCCATCGGCGATGGCCGCTGGGCACGGGTGCGGTACTGCAATGGTACTGGTCAACTCTGGTTGATCTCCGGCCCCGACTACAAGGAACGCCGTGTGGCGACCGGGTATGGTGATTTCCGGCACCTGCGCGTGGCCGAGGGCACCCTCTACTGCGTCGCGCGCTCTGCTACCCGACTGGATGCGATTCTGGCTATTGAGCCCGTGACTGGACATGAGCGCATCGTCGCCGGCGGCGGAGACCCAATGCCAGAGGTCCGGGCCGCACTCCCGCTGGACATTGAGGTGCCAGCCCAGGGACCCGACAGCGACCCGATACAGGGTTTTTTCTACACGCCAAAACAGGCCTCGGTGGACGCACCGCCGCTGATTCTGATTGCCCATGGTGGCCCCACGTCCGCCGCCTACCCGGTGTTCAACCCCCACGTGCACTATTGGTGTCAGCGCGGCTTTGCGGTGGCCGAGATCAACTACCGCGGCAGCACCGGCTTTGGTCGGGCGTTCCGGCTGGCCCTTGAGGGCCGCTGGGGGGAGATTGACGTGGAGGACATGGAGCGGGCGGCTGATCATCTGGCGTCCTTCGGCCTGGTGGATGGCAGCCGGGTGTTCATCCAGGGCCGCAGCTCCGGCGGTTACACCGCCCTGATGGCCATGATCCGGAGCCGCCGGTTCAGGGCGGGAGCCAGCCTGTTCGGGGTTACCGATCCACTGCGTTTGCGGGCGATGACCCATCGTTTTGAATCCGGCTATCTGGACTGGTTGCTGGGCCCTCCCCATGAACATCCCCGGCGCTGGCACGAGCGCACGCCGCTGCACCACGCCAACCGCATCGCGGCGCCGATGATTTTCTTCCAGGGCGGCCAGGATCCGGTGGTGGTGCCGGAGCAGACCCGGGCCATGGTGGCAGCCATGAAAGCCGCCGGAGGTGCGCCGGAGCTGCACTGGTTCGACGAGGAAGGCCACGGGTTCCGCAAACGGGCCAGTCAGGTGGGCATGCTGGAGTGGACCTTCAGCTTTTACCGCCGGCATGGCCAAAAGGCCGATGAACAGGCCGGTTACTTGAGTTAAACTTTCGACGATTCCTATAACAACAAACGGTCGGATAGAGAACGATGAGCCACGACATTTCCGCGCTTAGAAAGTTTGTGTCCCCGGAGATTGTGTTCGGCGCCGGGTCGCGCAAGTCAGTGGCAAACTTTGCCAGCAACTTTGGCGCCCGACACGTGCTCCTTGTGTCTGATCCCGGGGTGGCCGCCGCCGGCTGGGTTCGCGAGATTGAGACAGTCCTGACCGACGCTGGCATCCGCAGTACCCTGTTCACCGGTGTTTCGCCCAATCCCAAGGTCGAGGAGGTGATGACAGGCGCCGAGCTGTACAAGTCGAGCGATTGCGATGTCATTGTAGCCATTGGTGGCGGCAGTCCCATGGACTGCGCCAAGGGCATCGGCATTGTTGCCACCCACGGTCGCAACATTCTCGAATTCGAGGGTGTGGATACCATCACCAATCCGCCACCCCCGTTGATCCTGATACCGACCACGGCTGGTACCTCCGCCGACGTCTCCCAGTTTGCGATCATCTCCGACCCCAATCGCCGGTTCAAATTCTCCATCATCAGCAAGGCCGTGGTGCCGGATGTGTCGCTGATAGATCCGGAAGTGACCGAAACCATGGACGCCTACCTCACCGCCTGTACCGGTGTGGATGCCCTGGTGCACGCCATTGAAGCATTCGTCTCCACTGGCAGCGGCCCGCTCACCGACACCCACGCCCTGGAGGCCATCCGGCTGATCAATCGCAACCTCGAGCCGCTGGTGGCCAACACCGCCGATCCGGTGCTGCGGGAGCAGATCATGCTGGCGTCCATGCAGGCGGGCCTGGCGTTTTCCAACGCCATCCTCGGTGCAGTGCACGCCATGTCTCACAGTCTGGGCGGCTTCCTGGATCTGCCCCATGGTCTTTGTAACGCGCTGCTGCTGGAACACGTAGTGGCCTACAACTACCAGGCCGCCGAGGACCGGTTCCGGCGGGTGGCCGAGGCCATGGACATCGACACCCGGGGCATGAGCAAGGCCGAGATCAAGCGGCGTCTGATGGGCCGGATTGTGGAGCTCAAACGCCGGGTGGGCCTGGAAGCGCGGCTGGCCCAGCTCGGAGTGAGCGTGTCTGACATTCCCTACCTGTCCGGCTTCGCCCTCCAGGACCCCTGCATTCTGACCAATCCACGAAAGTCCTCGCTCCGGGATGTCCAGGTCGTTTATGAAGAAGCGCTCTGACGAACAGGACGGCGAGCGGGACAACAGCTACGGAATTGGCGATCTTCTGGGACTGGGCAGCCAGTCTGTTCGTAAGAACTATTACCCGGCGTTGCAGGAACGGATTGAGGAGCTCGAGCAGGAACGTAACCGCTACAAGTGGCTGTTCGAGAATGCCCTGCACGGTATTTTCCAGGCTAACCTGCGCGGCGGCTTCCTGGCCTGCAATCCGGCAATGGCACGGATCTGCGGGTACGACAGTCCCGAGGCGCTCAAAAACGGGGTGATCCGGCTCCGGGAACAGCTTTTCTGCAGTTCCAGTGAATTTGATGCCATCCGCCAGGAACTGCTCGATCACGGCAGCCTGAGCGCCCGTGAAACCCGGTTCCAGCGGGCCGATCGCACGCCGGTGCAGGTGGCCGTGACCTTGCTGCGCAGGCCGGATTTGGGGCCCGAGGTGGTGGAAGCGTTCGTGGCCGATATTACCGAGCGGGTGCTGGCCCGGCAGAAACTGGAACAACTCAACGCCACGCTTGAGCGCCGGGTGGAGGAGCGTACCGAGGCGTTGCAGAACGCCAACGTGGGCCTGCGTTACCAGATCGAGGAGCGGGAAAAAGTCGAGCGGGAACTGGTGGTGGCCATGGAGGCCGCCAAAGAGGCGAATCGCAGCAAGGACAAATACCTGGCGGCGGCCAGCCACGACCTGTTACAGCCACTGAACGCTGCGCGCCTGATGATCTCCGCGCTTCAGGACAGCTCGCTGCCGGAACAGGAAGCCCGCATGGTGCAGCAGGTGCACCGGGCCCTTGAAGGGGCCGAAGACCTGCTGGCGGATCTGCTGGATATCTCGAAACTCGATCAGCAGGCCATGAAGCCGGACCTGGTGTATACCGACGTGGCCGCCCTGGCCAGATCCCTGGGCGAGGAATTTGAGGCAGTGGCCGCCAATGCCGGCCTGGGCTTCCGGGTACGCACGGTGCCTGCGGTAGTCCGAACCGACCAGCGCATGCTCACCCGCATTGTGCGCAACCTGCTCAGCAATGCTTTTCGCTACACCCGCAATGGCGGCGTGGTGCTTGCGCTCCGGCAGCGGGGCGAGCAGCTGCGCATTGAAGTGTGGGACACCGGTGTCGGCATCGAGGCGGCCAAGCTCCGGGACATCTTTACCGAATTCCACCAGTTGCTGCCCCAGGGTACCGGCGGCCGGCAGGGCGTTGGCCTCGGGCTTGCCATAGTCGAGCGCATGGTGCGGGTGTTGGGCTACAGCATCGATGTGGCGTCAAGGCCGGGGCGCGGGTCCCGGTTCGTGCTAACCCTGCCTCTCGATCAGGCTACTTCGTCCCCCGGGCCTGCGCCCCGCGCCACCTTACCCGGCCATGCCAAGGGGTTCGACGGCCTGCCGGTGCTGGTGATCGATAACGAACCGGCGGTGCTGGAAAGCATGCAGGTGTTGCTGGAGCGCTGGGGGTGCGATGTGATCACAGCTGGCAGCAAGGCGGAGGCGCTGGCGAAGATGGCGCCGGGCGCCCGGGTGCCTGCGGTGATCCTGGCCGATTATCACCTCGACCAGGAATTGACCGGTTACGATGCCATTCACGCGGTCCGGCGGCATCTCGGCCAGGATATCCCGGCCGCTGTCATTACGGCTGATCGAAGTGACGACACCCGCCGACTGTTGCGGGCGCAGTACCTTCCGATACTCAACAAACCGGTAAAGCCGAACCGGCTGCGGGCCCTGATTACCAGCCTGATCACCCCTTCCTCGACGCTCTGATCAAGGTCGCTCCCGACCTCGCCGGTCTCCTTCCGGCGCGCGAAAATCACAGGAATTGCACCGCCCGACTACACTTAGGGGAGGTTCACAGGAAGGAGATCCATCATGAGTGTTCCGGACAACAGCCTGACCAACCACGAAGTCACGGTCTGCCTCGCCGGCGGCGCCGTGCTTGGCCCGTTCAACGCCACCTGGAGCCAGGACTCGGGCGGCGATGTGCGGGAACTGGTACGCGAGTACGACAGCTTCCTCCAGGGTGAGAAACAGCGTCGATACAAGTTTCACCTGCATGATACCTACACCAACACCGTGCACACCCTGATCCTGAACTTTGAGCAGGTCACCGGCATTTGCGACCATGTACGACTGAGGTCCCACGGCGGTACGGGTTGATACAGACGCCGGAGCCTGCCGTACAACGCCGGTAACTCACGATGTAAACGGACAGGATGTAAACGGACAGACAGGAGGGATCATGAGCGACTACAGAATCGAAACCGACAGTCTAGGAGACGTCCAGGTTCCGTCCAACGCGCTCTGGGGTGCACAGACCCAGCGCGCGGTTGAGAATTTCCCGGTCAGCGGGCAGCCCATGCCCGGCGCGTTCATTGCGGCTGTGGCCCGGGTCAAGCGGGCCGCCGCCGAGGCCAATACCAGCCTGGGTCTGCTCGACAGCGACCTTCGGGATGCCATCGTGCAGGCCTGTGACGAACTGGTGGCCGGCGAGCACGCCGACCAGTTTCCGGTTGACCGGTACCAGACCGGTTCCGGCACCAGCACCAATATGAACGTGAACGAGGTGATTTCGAATCTGGCCCGGAACGCTGGTCACGAGGTGCATCCCAACGACCACGTCAATATGAGCCAGAGCTCCAATGACGTGATTCCCACGGCCATTCATGTGAGCTCGGTGCTGGCGGTAAAGGAAAAGCTGCTGCCGGCACTGTCCCACCTGCGCGGGATGATCTACGAGCGTGAGGCGGAATTTTCCGAGCAGGTGAAGACCGGCCGCACCCACCTGATGGATGCCATGCCCGTTACTCTGGGGCAGGAGCTGCGAACCTGGCGGGAGCAGCTCTTCGCCGTGGAAAAACGGGTGGAAGCCGCTGCCGACGAACTGCTGGCGGTGCCCCAGGGCGGGACGGCCGTGGGTACCGGCATCAACGCCTTGCCGGAGTTTGCGGAACAGTTTGCCAAGTCCCTGCGTTCGAACACCGGATTTCATTTCACCACTCTGGAGCACAAGTTCATCGGCCAGAGCGCCGTGGACGGCCCCGTGGCGCTGTCTGCCCAGTTACGGGGCGTGGCCATTGTGCTGACCAAGATCGCCAACGATCTGCGCTGGATGAACAGCGGCCCCATCCATGGCCTGGCGGAGATCAGCCTGCCGGCCCTGCAGCCGGGCAGCAGTATCATGCCGGGCAAGGTGAATCCGGTGATTCCGGAATCCGTGGCCATGGTGAGTGCCCAGGTAATGGGGCTGGACAGCACGGTGGCCATGGCGGGGCAGTCCGGTAATTTTCAGCTCAACGTGATGCTGCCGCTGGTGGGCGCCAACCTGCTGGACATGACCGAGTTACTATCCAACGCCGCCCTGATGCTGGGTGACAAGGCCATCCGTGATTTCACGGTGCACGCCGACAACCTGAATGCCGGCGTCGGCCGCAATCCGGTGCTGGTGACCGCCCTCAACCCGGAAATTGGCTACAGTCTGGCGGCTGATATTGCCAAGGAAGCCTACCGTACGGGTCGCCCGGTGATTGATGTGGCGGAGGAACGGAGTGGTCTCAGCCGTGAACGGCTAGAGGGGTTGATGGACCCGCTCAAGCTGACCCGGGGCGGCATCGCCTGAGGCGCCGGACAGGGAGGCGAGGGCCTTTGCTGATCACCCTGGAGCTTTATGTGATGCTGGTGCTAGCCAACGGTACGCCGGTCGTCGCCGCCCGCCTGCTAAAAGACCGGTGGTCGGCGCCGGTGGACGGTGACCGGCTCTGGGGGGATGGCCGCCCCGTGTTTGGTCACAGCAAAACCTGGCGAGGCGTGGCATTCGGAACGCTGGCGTGCGCGCTGTTTTCTGTGGCGACCGGGCTGGGCTTTGTGTTCGGCGTGCTTTTCGGATTGCTTGGCCTGGCAGGCGACCTGATCAGTAGCTTCATCAAGCGTCGTCTCGGGCTCGATTCCAGCGCCCGGGCCGTTGGTCTTGATCAGATTCCGGAAGCGCTGCTGCCTATGCTGCTGGCCATGGTGTGGCTGCCGGTCAGCGCTTGGGTGGTGATTGCCGTTGTGGCGTTGTTCACCGTTTCCAACATCCTGGCTTCACCGCTGCTGTATCGCCTGGGTATCCGGCGACAGCCGCACTAATCGGGGCCCCGGGTGAGGGTGTGCAGGGTGACCTCTGGCGGGCAGTTCAGGCGCACATTCACCACGGAGGTTCCGCTGCCCGGTGAGGTGTAACCCTGCATGCCGTTGACCTGCCAGTAGCCCCGGCCAAGACTGCGGGGGCAATCCGAGTCCAGGGTTACGGGAATGCCCCCGGGCAGGCAGATCTGGCCACCGTGGGTGTGACCGCACAGGAATACGTCGTACCCGGCGTGGGCCGCCTCCCGCCAGATTTCGGGGGTGTGGCTGAGCAGGATACTGGTGCCACCGGCGGGTATCTCGTCGCCGGCCCGGTGCAGGTTGTGGACCTTGTAGAAGTGGGCGTCGTCGACGCCGGCCAGGAACAGGGTCTGGCCCTCCCGCTCCAGGGGCGCCATCTCGTTCATCAGCAGTTGGTAGCCCATGTCTTCCAGGGCCGGTACCATGCGAACGCTGTCGTGGTTGCCAAGCACCGCGTAGGCGGTGCCTCGAATGCCCCGGCGCAAACGGGCCATGCCTTGCAGGGCATTTTCAATGGGTCCCCAGGTCAGTTTCCGGTAATCACCGGTAAGCACGCACAGGTCGTAATCCAGCGGCTCGATCTGGCGCAGCACCGCCTGCAGGTTGGCCTCATCCATGTCCACATGAAGGTCGGTGAGGTGCAGGATTCGGAAGCCCTCGAAGGCGGCGGGGAGGTTGGGCAGACAGAAGCGGTTGTGAACCGTGTTCAGACGTCGGCTGTTGTGCTGGCCCCGACGCCATAGGCCGGCCAGTTGAAGGCAGGTCCGGATAAACCGGGGCGCAGTGGCCCAGTTTTCCAGATGGAAAGAACTGTGATCCTGCCCGAACACCTTCGCCTCGGCTTCCCGTTCAATGCCCAGTCTCTGGCGGGCGTGAACAGGGCCGAGTCTCAGGCTCAGGCGGTATTCCAGGAGATCGTCCTGGTTCTCCGGTGTGTGAGCCCTTGCCGTCATTGTGTTTCCTTCGTATGCCGAGCCGGGCATGGCCTGAATGCAAAGTGGCAAACCCTCCTTCATTATGGTTGGCCCTCGATGCTATGCAACCAAAACGACATAATGTTCATGTTTGATGCCGGATACCGGCACATCGATGACCAGGCCCCGGGAGCAAGACAACCATGACCACAGAAACGCAACCGAGCAGAGCTTCCTTCTGGCAGATTTTCGGGCTCTTTCTGCGCCTTGGGCTGACCTCCTTTGGCGGGCCGGCGGCCCATCTCGGTTTTTTTCACAACGAGTTCGTCAAGCGCCGCCGGTGGCTGTCGGACAGCGTGTATGGCGAAATCGTGGCGCTCTGCCAGTTGTTACCGGGCCCGGCATCCAGCCAGGTGGGTCTTACTATTGGTTTCCTTAAGGGACACTACCGTGGGGCTCTGGCAGCTTGGCTTGGCTTCACACTGCCATCGGCGGTGATCATGATCGGCTTTGCAGTGGGGTTGAGCCTCTGGCCCGAAGCCAGCTCCGGGGGCTGGGTAAAGGGCCTCAAACTGTTCGTGGTAGCGGTGGTGGCGCAGGCGGTTTGGCAAATGGGCAAGAGCCTGTGCCCGGACCGCAGCCGGGTGGCCATGGCACTGCTGGTGGCGATCGGCCTGCTGATAATCGGGGAGACCTGGATGCAGCTCCTGGCCCTGGCCATCGCCGGAGGCGCCGGAGCGCTCATGGGGCTTGGCAGCGATCGGGCCGCCGATCCGTTGCACTTGCCGTTGCAGTCCGGCAAGCCGGTCTTGATGGGGCTGGTATTCCTGGGGCTGTTGCTGGCGTCGTTCCTGCCACAGGTGTCGGGCAGCCTGGCGTGGGTTGCCGCCGAAATGTACCGGGCAGGCGCCCTGGTGTTTGGTGGTGGCCATGTGGTGCTGCCCTGGCTGCAGGAAGGGTTCGTGGCATCGGGTGCCATGCCGGCGGACACCTTTCTGGCCGGTTACGGGGTGGCTCAGGCAATGCCGGGGCCGCTGTTCAGCTTTTCGGGCTTCCTCGGCGGGGCCGAGGCCGGTGTGGCCGGCGGTCTGTTGGCGGTAGTGGCGGTTTTCCTGCCGGGCACCCTGCTGGTGTTTGCGGGTCTGCCTCTGTGGCGATGGCTGCGGGAACACCGTGCGGCACGCTCGGCATTGGCGGGGGTGAATGCCGGTGTTGTCGGATTGCTGCTGGCGGCCCTGTACGACCCGGTCTGGACTTCTGCGGTGCACGGCCCGATGGATTTTGGCCTGGTGCTGTTGCTGTGGGTGGCCCTGGCGGTCTGGCGAGTGCCGGTGTGGCTGCTGGCGCCGCTGAGCGCGGGCGTGGGTGTGATCCTGCCCCTCTGATGATCGTACAACTGGCGGGCCTTGTAGACGCCGGGGCGCGGGTTGGCAAAGTTGCCGGTTTCCGGCCACAATCCCCTGCAAGCACATAACGGTTTGAAATCAGAGGTCACCATGTCGACATCCTGCAACATTCCCGGCCTGAAGGTTCCCCGCAGCCGATTCCCGGACCCGGAGAAGGATTTGCCCGCCGCCGCTGGCGAGCAGCGGGTGGTATTGGCCGGCGGTTGTTTCTGGTGCGTCGAGGCCGTGTTCCTGGCGATTGACGGCGTCACCCGAGTCCAGTCCGGCTATGCCGGAGGCCATGCCAGTTCCGCCAACTACGAGGCGGTGTGCAGCGGCACCACCGGCCACGCCGAGGTGGTTGAAGTGCACTACGACCCGGCCAGGGTAAGTTTCGGTGAACTGCTGAAAGTGTTCTTCTCCGTTGCCCACGACCCCACGCAGCTGAACCGCCAGGGCAATGATCGCGGCACCCAGTATCGATCCGCCGTGTTTTTTGAAACCGCCGAGCAGCGCGAGGTGGTCGAAGCCTACATCCGGCAGTTGGAGGAGGCCGGCGTGTATCCGGATCCGATCGTGACCACGCTGGAGCCGCTGGAGGCGTTCTACCCGGCCGAGGAGTACCACCAGAACTTCGCCGCCCGCAACCCCTATCAGCCCTACATCATGGCGGTGGCGGCCCCGAAAATGGAAAAGCTGGTGGACCGGTTTGGTGACAAGCTGAAGCCGGAATACACCGACACTGACACAGACAGCACCGCCTGAGGAGATAGATGATGGCCGTTTCTGCATCTGGTTATGACCTGACGCCCCTGACTCCGGCGCAGGTTGAGGAGAAGGCCGCCGACCTGACCGCCGAGGAGCGGCGTGTCCTGCTGGACCACGGCACCGAGCATCCGTTCTGTGGCACTCTGCTGGACAACAAGAAAGCCGGCGTGTACCACTGCCGGCTCTGCGATCTGCCACTGTTCAGCTCGGACTCAAAGTTCGATTCGGGTACCGGCTGGCCCAGTTTTTTCCAGCCCTTCGACCCGGAACACATTCGCTATATCGAGGATACCAGCCTCGGCATGACCCGGACCGAAATACGGTGTCCGCGCTGCGACAGTCACCTTGGGCACGTGTTCCCGGATGGGCCGCCGCCGACCGGGCAACGCTATTGCCTGAATTCCGTTGCCATGGTGTTCACAGAGAACGGCTAGCTGGCCCCGGGAACCTGAATGATCCGACTGAATCTGAGCCCGCTGACCGAATCAGCGACCCTGCTTCGGCGCGCGGGCGTGGTGCTGGGCAGTGTTGGTCTGACGGCTATCTACTCGCTGCTGGTTCTGCTGCGCGCGCTGTTTGGCCAGCTCAACCGGCCGATCGTGGACAAGTACTGTCGGGAGTGGTCGGCGGCGCTGTTACGATTGGTGCGGGCCAACCTTACGGTGCGGGGAGAGGTGCCGGATTTCGGCGACGGGCGGCGTTACATCATCATGTGTACCCACGCCAGTCATTACGATATCCCGGTCAGTTTCGTATCCCTGCCCGGATCCATTCGCATGCTGGCGAAAAAGGAACTGTTCAGCATTCCCCTGCTGGGCCAGGCCATGCGGGCGGCTGAATTTCCGTCGGTGGATCGTTCCAACCGAACCCGGGCGGTGCGGGACCTGGCCAGGGCCCGGGAAATGATGGAAAGCGGTATTGTGCTCTGGGCGGCACCCGAGGGGACCCGGTCACCGGATGGCAAGCTGCTGCCGTTCAAGAAAGGCTGTTTTCACCTGGCTCTGGACACCCAGGCGGTCATCGTTCCAGTGGCGGTGCGCGGGATTCACCGGGTGTTGCCCGCGCGCACATGGAAGATCAACCTGGGCCAGCCCGTGGATGTGCGGGTGGGCGCCCCGCTGGATACCACCGGCAAGACCAAGGAAGACCTCGACGAGGTGATGGCCGAGGTCCGGGAGCGTTTAACCGGTCTTCTCGGTGACGGCGAGGCCGAATAAGGCTCGCTGTGGGGGCTCAGGCCGTGCCGGCCGCCACCACCGTTGACAGCAGGTAGCCCGTGTAGGCCACGTACACCAGCACCAGAATGCCGCCATCAAGCCGGCTGATCAGCTTGCGGGCGCCGGTCAGGCCGAATCCCATCAGCAGCAGGCCAACGGTGAGCGCCAGCATGAGATTCCAGTCCCGGTAGAGCACGGCCGGATCGACCGCCAGGGGCTCAATGGCCGCGGCCAGGCCCACCACCGCCAGGGTGTTGAAAATACCAGAGCCGAGGATGTTACCGAGGATCAGGTCGTGTTCGTTTTTCTTGACCGCCGCCAGTGCCGAGGCCAGCTCTGGCAGTGATGTGCCGATGGCCACAATGGTCAGGCCAATCACCAGGTCACTGACCCCGAGGCTCTGGGCAATGGTGACAGCGCCCCATACCAGCATCCGTGAGCTGACGATCAGCAGGACCAGACCAACCGCCAGCCAGATCAGGGCGGTTTTCAGGGGCATCGGGTGGGCGATGATTTCGGCATCAGTCTCGCTGGCCAGCGGGTCAGCTTTGCCTTTCATGCCCTGGTAGATGGACCAGCCCATCACGGCGGCAAACACTGCCAGCAGTATCCAGCCATCCAGCCGTGACAGTTCGCCATCAAGCAGTTGGGCACCGGCAATGAGTGTGAGCACCACCAGAAGAGGGAGTTCCTTGCGGATCACCTGGGAATGCACCGCAATCGGCGCAATCACGGCGGTCAGGCCGACAATCAGCGCAATGTTGGTGATGTTGGAACCGTAGCCGTTGCCGAGCGCCAGGCCAGGGTTGCCGTCAGCCGCCGCCATGGCCGATACCGCCAGTTCCGGCGCCGAGGTGCCAAAGCCGATGATCACCATGCCAATCAGCAGTGTCGGCATGCCCAGGTGTTTGGCGGTGGCCGCCGCACCTTCCACAAATTTGTCGGCACTCCAGACCAGGAGTACCAGGCCGGCGATGATTGCGCCAATTGCCATCAGCATAGAAAAACCTCAGTTGATGAAACGTCCGAGCATGAACACACCGGCGTAGCCGAGGGTGTAGGCCGCCAGAAGGTGTGCAAGATACCGCATGTAGGCTGCAAAGGTCAGCCCCGGGATCTTGGTCATGGCCACGATACCGGCCGCAGAACCGATCACCAGCAGCGATCCGCCAACGCCCACGGCATAGGTCAGCCCCATCCACTCGCCCGGACTCATATCGATGCCGGCCTTGAGCAGGGCCGCGGTCAGAGGCACGTTGTCGATCACCGCGGAGAAAATCCCCATCAGATAATTCGCGTACAGCGGCGGCAAAACGTCGTAGATAGCCACCAGCGAATCCAGCGCGTGAATCTCCTTGAGCATGCCCACCAGCAGCAGGATGCCGAGAAAGAACAGCAGGGTTTCGAACTCGATAATACGGATGTATTCGAGAATCGGGTCCAGATCGGAATCGTTGCTCAGGAAACGGGATACCAGGAACATCACCGACAGGCCGAAGAGGAAGGTCAGCACCGGTGGAATGGCAAACAGGGCATTGCCGGCAATGGTGCACAGGATTGTTAACAAAAACAGGCCGCCTATGATGGCATCGACCGGTCGTACCGGATTGGTGGTTGAACGCAGGGTGATGGTGCCTGTCAGTCCCCGGGACAGGAACAGGGCCAGTACGAAAACGGTGATCGACGCGGGAATGGCGAGGGTGAGCAATGTCAGTATTTCCACCTTGTCCGCGAGGAATATCATCAATGTGGTGACGTCGCCGGTGATCAATGACACGCCGCCGGAGTTGACTGCAAACACCACCAGGGTGACGAACTGGATGCGCTTTTTCAGCTCCAGATCCAGCGACAGAATCAGCGAGCATGAGACTAAAGTGGCGGTGATATTGTCTGCAAGAGAGGAGAAAATGAAGCAAAACAGTCCGGTCAGGAACAGCAGTCTTCGTTCGCTCACCTGTTTCGGCATGATCAGGTAGATCACGTTTTCGATCATCCCCTTCTTGTTCAGGTAGGCGACAAAGGTCATGGCAGCCACCAGGAACAGCCACAGCCCAGCAATTTCGGCAATGCTCTCGGAGAGCCCGACGGAAATGGCCGAGGTTTCCGCGGCGTTGTCGCTGAACAGAAACAGCAGCATCCAGCTCAGGGTTCCGAAGAACAATGTTACCTTGGCCTTGTTGATGTGGATGGCTTCTTCAAAAATGACGCCGAGCAGCGCCAGCACCGCCAGAACAATCAGGCTTACTTCAAGGGCAGACATGAACGAAGGTCCTGTCGAGGTTGATGACAAATCGGTTTCAGGAAGGGCAGTCGCCGTCGACCGCGCACCCACGGAGGCGGATTTTAGAGCTTTGGCCCGATGCAAACCACTGTTTGCAGGTGCATCTATTCACCATCAGGCACCGTTGGCAGCCAGATACCGGCGCCTCGATTGACAATCGCATTTTATTATCCCCGCAAAAATCGGGATAATTGCGCCCACATTCAGACCGGAAGCAGACGGCGGCGTCGTTTACCTCGCGCCCGACCGGCTTCCGACAGGTCTCCTTGCTGATCGTGGGGGGATGAAAAGCTTCAACACTAGCTAGGGTGAAAAGCAATGGCCGTTAGACAGGCAGATGTAGTGCTGGTCGGCGGTGGCGTCATGAGCGCCACTCTCGGCATGATGCTCAGGCAACTGGACCCGTCCCTGGACATCGTCATGGTGGAGCGTCTCGACCACGTGGCCCATGAGAGCACCGACGGATGGAACAATGCAGGTACCGGCCACGCCGGCTACTGTGAACTCAACTACACCCCCGAAACCGACGATGGCGATGTGGCCATCGAGCGGGCCCTGCAGATCAACGCCCAGTTCGAGGTATCGCTCCAGCTCTGGTCGTACCTTGTGGAGCAGGGCATTCTTCCGGAGCCTTCCTCATTTATCAACCGCACCCCGCACCAGAGCTTCGTCTGGGGTGAAAAGGACGTGGCATTCCTGAAGCGACGCCACGAGCGGCTCAGCGCCCATCACCTGTTCCGGGACATGGAGTACACCGAGTCGCCGACCGATCTGGAAGAGTGGATGCCCCTGGTCGTCAATAACCGCGATCCCATGCAGCCGGTGGCGGCCACCCGAATCAGACACGGCTCGGATGTGGATTTTGGCTCCCTGACCCGAAGCATGGTCAGCTGGCTGGAAACCCAGCCCAACTTCGAACTCATGCTGAGCTCTCCCGTGCACTACATCGACCAGCGTGACAACGGCCGCTGGAAAGTGCGTGTGCGTAACCAGAAAACCGGTGAGCTGACCAAACTCGAAACCGGGTTTGTGTTCCTGGGCGCCGGTGGTGGTGCGCTGCCGCTGCTGCAGAAATCCGGCATCGCGGAGGCCCGCGGCTACGGCGGTTTCCCGGTGAGCGGCCAGTGGCTGGTGTGCGGCAAGCCCGACATCGTTGAGCAGCACAACTCCAAGGTGTACGGCAAGGCGCCCATTGGAGCGCCGCCCATGTCGGTGCCGCATCTGGACACGCGGATCATCAACGGCGAGCCGGCACTTCTGTTCGGGCCGTTTGCCGGCTTTACCACCCGGTTCCTCAAGCAGGGCTCCATCTTTGACCTGTTTGGTTCGGTGAGATCCAACAACCTCAAGCCCATGCTGTCAGTGAGCAAGAGCAACATGGACCTGACCCGGTATCTGATCGGTGAGGTGTTCCAGTCCCACAGCGACCGGGTCGCTGCCCTGCGCAACTTCTTCCCGGACGCCCGGGAGGAAGACTGGCAACTGCGAATGGCGGGCCAGCGCGTGCAGATCATCAAGCAGGTGCCCGGTGGTGGCAAGCTCGAGTTCGGTACCGAGATCGTGGCGGCCAGCGATGGCACCCTGGCTGCCCTGCTGGGCGCCTCGCCCGGTGCCTCTACCGCCGCCAACGCCATGATCAACGTGATCGAGCGCTGCTTCCCGGAGAAAATCAGGACACCGGAGTGGCAGGCGCGCATGAAGGAGCTGGTGCCGTCTTACGGCCAGTCCCTCGTGGATGACGAGGCTCTGCTCACTAAAGTGCGGGAACGGACCCTGTCGACCCTTCAGTTGGCCTGATATTCCGAATCGATCTAAAGCACGCTAAAGCACTGTGATTGCTGGGCTCAGTCCCTGTCATCGCAGTGCTTTTGTGGTTTTAGGGGTTATCTGGATTTGCGATTTCATGAGGGCCTCGTAGGGTTAATAGGTAACCCTAGGAAAGGAGAGAACCTGTGACTGAGCAAAAGTACGATCCTGAAAAAGGGTATGTGGCGCTGCTTGGCTGGAGCGTGAATGCGATTGAAGCCGCCGACAAGTTTGATCGCCGCTATGTGGTGGTGGCTCCGGACTGGGCCGAGGCCTACTGCAAAGAGCACGATATCCCCTATGTGCCCTGGAATTTCGAGCGATTGAACGACCGTTCGTTCGAGATCGCCCAGACCCTCAAGGATATGGGCGTGAACGTGGCTATCCCACTGTTCGAGGAAACCGTGGAGTGGGCCGGCGCCATCAACTCGGTACTGCTGGACCAGCCAAAACTGTTCGGCCAGTCCATGTTGCTGAGAGATAAAGCGCTCATGAAACGCCGTGCCCAACTTGGC
Source organism: Marinobacter gudaonensis (assembly GCF_900115175.1). Classification (NCBI taxonomy): domain Bacteria; kingdom Pseudomonadati; phylum Pseudomonadota; class Gammaproteobacteria; order Pseudomonadales; family Marinobacteraceae; genus Marinobacter; species Marinobacter gudaonensis. Next base: position 1,711,495 of record NZ_FOYV01000001.1, on the reverse strand, counting down.
GGTATCCGGGTAGGGATTTTCGAGGAGGCCCACGACCGGGACGACGTCATCCGCTTCCTCAAGCGCGTGAACCAGACCCTGCTGAAGCTGGACGGCGACCCCAACGATCCGATCCACCTGAAAGCCTTCGACAAAGCAGGCTGCCTGGGCCACCGGGTGATTCGCACACCGGACGAGGTGGATACGATCCCCGATGAGGAATTTCCGGTGCTCATGGAATCGCATCTGGACGGCTGGGAGTTTGCTGTCGAGGCCTGGATTCATAACGGCAAGATCAAGTTCCTGAACATCTCCGAGTATGTCACCCTCGGCTACTCGGTGTTCGTGCCGGCCACGCCGGATCTGGAAAAATATCGCCCGCAGATTACGGCGGAGATCGAGAAGCTGATCAAGACCTTCGATATCGAGTTCGGTCTGATCCATCCGGAGTACTTCGTCACCAGCGACGGCACCATGTACTTTGGCGAGGTGGCCTACCGGCCTCCGGGCTTCAAGGTGTTCGAGCTTCTCGAGCGTGCCTATGGATTCAACGCCTATCAGGGCATGATCCTGGCCTTCGACCCGAAAACCACCGAGGAGGAGATCAACGCCTTCTTCCCGAAAGAGGTCGAGGATGCCAAAGGCTATGCCGGCTGCTTCGGGGTGTATCCCCGCCGTCGGGTGGTCAGCCGTCTGGAAATGCCCGAAGAGACCGAGAACCACGAGTATTTCGAGTCCCATGAGTTGACGTCGCCGATGGAAGAAACGGTGACCAAGCGCACGGCCTTCGGTACCCACTGGGGTCTGGTGTATTTCTTCGGTGAAGACCCTTATGTGATGCGGGACTTGCTCAAACATCAGGAAGAGCTCGATTTCTATGTATAATCGGTTCACTGATTAACAGAAAGGGTTTGGTGCAGGCCCTGAGGAATCTCGTTTGAGCGAATACCAATCGGCCAGCCAGGCACCGGCAGTCAATTTCGACAAGCTGGTGCACAAACTGGATGAAGCTATTGTGGCCCTGGAGGAAAGCCGGCCGTTTGCCAAGGCCGGCAAGCTTCCCAAACTGTTCGACATCGCCCGGCGTGTGCTGATGCAGCCGGGCGGCTGCGAGGCCATTGAGGCTCGCGCCCGCCGCCTTGAAGAGGCGGGCGTGTTCCAGGGCACAGACTGGGCTGATCCGTCCATTCTGTTGCCGTCCCTGACGCCACACTCCCTGCAAAGTAAAGAATCTGACACCGTAGTGATTGAGGCGTTCAGCCAGCTCAGGCTGCTGTCTGTGGTTCAGGAGCATTACCTGCATCCGAGCGTATCGGCGGAGCAGGCACACCACTACCTGACTCAGGTTCTGGCTATCAACCTGGGCCTCCTGTTCGGTATGACCGGCGAGGCAGAACGGGAGCAAGGCAAACTGGCCCAGATCAGCCAGGGCCTGCTGCAATACGTAGCGGATCATATTGGCTACGAACACATCATAGACAGCCTGATTGAAGAAATCTGGCGCATTCTGGAGCAGCGGCCGATTCGCGTGTCCGATGTGTGCCGGATGATTACCCAGATCGCCATTTGCCGGGCAGATCCTGAAGCTGACCTTGGCAGTGCCGGTCGTGGTGCCGACCGTCTGATTTCTGCTTTGTACGGGCCGACCAGGGCCTGCAGTGAAGATCCGGGGATTCCGGTGTATGAACAACGGCTGGAATCCATGGATGCAGTGGCGCTGCAGAATGAGGCCACCGGGTTCGCCCGTTCCATGCATGACACCGGGCTGGTATCTCCTTACCACGCCTGTTTTGTCCGTTACATCCTGGAGGCCCAGGACAACTTGCTCAGCAGTTCCCTGGGCCTGTCCAGCACCGGCCGCGACTGCCTGCTGTGCTACCGGGAACTGGTGCACACGCTCATTGACACGTCGGTGTTCCCCGAGACCGCCCAGGGGCTTTACGGGCTGGCACTGCTGCTTGAACGGGGCATTCTCTACCAGCCGCCGGTGGCGCCCTCGCTCTGGCGCCAGGTTCGCCTGAGCCTCTGTCCTGCCGCCCGGGAGCGGCTCCAGTATGCCTACGGCTACGAGCCTCAACCGTCGGCCTGGTTGATGCAGGGTGTTCTCAACATGCTGGGGCAGCCGCTGGGCGTGGGGCAGGGTAACAACCCTACCTGCCAGTCGGCGCGAGCGCTGTCCATGTGGGCCTATAACGACCCTGACTACCTGCTTCAGATGGTGGCCTGGGCGGCCAGGGACAACGAGATTGTCATGCACTTCGAGGGGCAGCCGGTGTCGTCGGCCCGAAGTGCCGGTGGTGTGGCCTCGGAGGTTGCCCTGGATCTGGACCCGGTATCACTGGTCGTGGTGCCGCACCTCGATCGCATCTATGCGGAAATGGGCCGGCTTTGCGCCGATCGCGAGGGCGACCCCCATAAATGGGTGAATCCGGAATTCCACGGATGGTCCGCCGGCCGGGGGTTCGCCATCAACGTGGATGTGGCAACGGGCAACCTCATCGGTCTGGAAGAGTTCATCCGCCACTTCTATGCCAGCTATCATCCCTTCTACAACGGCAACCAGCCGCTGATCCATCCGCAACCGGCGGGTATAGCGGTCACCGATAGTGCGGCCCGCTTCATTGGCTGGCACGCCATCACCATCCTTCGGGCCGGGCTGGACCCTGAGGGCGAAATGCGGGTGTACTTTTTCAATCCGAACAACGACAGTGGCCAGAACTGGGGCGATGGTGTTGAAGTGAGTACCTCCGGCTACGGAGAGCGGTTTGGTGAATCCTCGTTGCCCTTTGAGCAATTCACCTCGCGGCTGTACATTTTCCACTACGATCCTCTGGAGCGCGGTGAGCTTGCAGAAGTGAACGATGATGAGCTGGTGCGCGTAACAGAGGGTGTATACCGGAGTTGGGGCAAGGGCCGGGTGCCCGCTGATTCGCTCCAGGCGGAGCCGCCCAAGACTGACTAGGTCCCGCTTCCGATTTGCCCGACCCATTCACCGAGCGAGAGGAAGGTCATGGCCAACGAGAACCGTCCGGCCCGAAACGGCGCCGAGCTGTTTGTGCGCGCGCTGGAGAACGAAGGTGTCCAATACGTGTTTGCGGTGCCAGGCGAGGAAAACCTGGCGTTCCTGGAGGCTCTGCGAGAGTCCAGCATCGAACTGGTACTGAACCGCCATGAGCAGGCCGCAGGCTTCATGGCGGCCACCTACGGGCGTCTGACTGGTAAGGTTGGCGTCTGCCTTTCGACCCTGGGACCGGGCGCCACCAACCTGGTAACGGCCGCTGCCTACGCCCAGCTCGGCGCCATGCCGATGATGATGATCTCCGGCCAGAAGCCGATCAAATCCTCCAAGCAGGGCCTGTTCCAGATTCTCGACGTGGTGGACCTGATGCGTCCGCTTACCAAATATACCCGCCAGATCAGCAACGCCAATACCATCCCGGCAAAGGTGCGTGAGGCTTTCCGCCTGGCCTCGGAAGAGCGCCCGGGCGCGGTGCATCTGGAGCTGCCCGAGGACATCGCAGACGAGGCACCGGAACCAGACACCCACATTTTCAAGCCCAGCGATGCCCGCCGGCCCACGGCCAGCCAGAAGAGCCTGGAGATGGCCTGTGACATGCTGCGCGAGGCGCGTCACCCGCTGATCATGATCGGCGCCGGCGCCAACCGGAAGCGGGTGTCACAGGCGTTGATTCACCTGGTGAATGTGACCGGTATTCCTTTTTTTACCACCCAGATGGGCAAGGGGGTGGTGGACGAGCGCCATCCTCGCTATCTGGGTAACGCTGCCCTGTCGGCGGGCGACTTTGTTCACTGCGCCATCGATCGCGCCGATCTGGTGATCAACGTTGGCCACGACGTGGTGGAAAAGCCGCCGTTTTTCATGACACCGGGTGGCAAGAAGGTGATCCATGTGAACTTCAGCGCCGCTGACGTAGACCCCGTGTATTTCCCACAGCACGAGGTGGTGGGCGACATTGCCAACAGCGTGGAGTACATGGCCGAAAACTGTGGCCAGTGCGCCAACCATGACTTCAGCCAGCTTATGGAGGTGAAAAAGGCGGTGGACGCTCACCTGACCTCTATGGCCGGCGACAGCCGCTTCCCGATCATTCCGCAGCGCATCGTTGCCGATGTGCGGCGGGTAATGCCGGACGACGGCATCATCACCCTCGACAACGGCATGTACAAGTTGTGGTTTGCCCGCAATTACCCGGCCTACGACAACAACACCGTGCTGCTGGACAACGCCCTGGCCTCCATGGGCGCCGGCCTGCCCAGTGGCATGATGGCTTCCATGCTGTACCCCGATCTGAAGGTGATGGCAGTGTGCGGTGACGGCGGCTTCATGATGAACAGCCAGGAGCTGGAAACCGCAGTACGGCTCGGGCTTAACCTGGTGGTGCTGATCATCAACGACAGCGCCTACGGCATGATCAAATGGAAGCAGGGGCAGGAGGGCTACGCGGACTTTGGCCTGGACTACCGCAACCCGGATTTCGTCACTTATGCCCAATCCTACGGTGCCACCGGCCACCGTATTACCCACACCGAAGATCTGCGGCCAACCCTGGAGCAGGCGCTGGCCGCGGGTGGAGTGCATCTGGTGGATGTGCCGGTGGATTACAGTGAAAACCGTCGAGTCTTTGATGAGGAACTGGCCGAGCTGACCTGCCGGTTATAAGCCGTGTATGATGATCACCGGATAAAGAACCGGAGATGTCATCACGATGAGTCATTTGTTTGCCAGAGGTTTGGCCGTTACGTTTGCCTTGGCCCTGTTTGTGGGTTGCAGTAACCCGGAAACACCGCAGGAGGTGGCTTCTGCGTTCTGGCAGGCCATGGCCGAGAATGACGCGGGCGAGGTAACGGAATACTCCACTCTGACAGATGCCTCGGCCTTCGATGGTTACCAGCGCAGCTGGACCGACGCCGTTCCTTCCTATGGTCGCGTGGTCATTGACGACGACGAGGCCACCATCGTCACCCGGGTACCTGCGGAATCGGGCGCTGCGGGTGAGCAACGTGAGATCGCCACCTACCTGGTTCGCGTTGATGGCCAGTGGCTGGTGGACTATGAGCGCACTGGCGATGCCATTGTGAACCCCTCTCCGTTCAGCGGCATTCTGGGGGAACTCAACCGCATCGGTGAAAAGCTCAGTGCCAGCTTCTCGTCATCCTCTGGCCAGCTTGAACGGGATATGGAGCAGCTCGCCCGGGACCTGCAGATCTATTCGAGGGAGATGTCGCAGCAGGCGGGAGAGGCCATGGCCGAGTTCAGTGAACAGCTGCAGAAAGCCATGCGGGATCTTGAGCAGTCGCTGGAGGAAGCCCTCGAAGATGACCGGCAAACGCCTGAGCAGGACCGCATCATTCTGGAACAGGCCGCGCGCGATCTCGACCGAGGCGCCGATGACCTCAACGACCCGACCATGGAATCTCTGGCCAATGCCAGCCGCACGGTGGCCGAAACCGGAGAACGGTTTGGCCGCCTCAGTGAAGACACTCTGAACCGTTACCGCGAGCAGTGGCAGCGCGACATCGCCGAGATGCGTACCGAAGCAGAGTCTTTTATGGCGCAGCTCAGGCCTTAACGGGCCTGCTCGGCGCCACGCAGCATGGCCTGAAGCAGCTCCTCAGCATCAAATTTGGTGAGGGCCTCATCGGCACCCACCTGATTGGCATAACTCAGGCTCATCTCGCTGTTCAGGGAGGTATGCAGAATGATGTACGGCTGCTTGAGCGCGGTGTTGTCCCGCACATTGAAAGTCAGCTCATAACCGTCCAGCCCCGGCATCTCGATGTCACTGACCAGGATGTCCGTGGGCCGCCCCAGCTCATGATCCCGGAGCAGAATCTGCAGGGCATCGTCGCCATTCGAGGTAACGTGATAGGAAATGTCCTTGCTGTCCAGGACATCCGAGAGCTGCTTGCGGGCCACCTGGGAATCGTCCACCAGCAGAATGTTCAGGGATTTCAGGGTTTCGCTCTGCACATCGGTGAGCGTGACCTCGCCGGTCTCCAGGGATTCCGGATAAACCTTCGCCAGCAACAGTTCCACATCCAGCAGCTGAATAATGTCGCCGTCCACATCGAGCAGTCCGGTAATGAATGCCCGGTTGCCCAACGCCTTGGGCGGCGGCATGACCGACTTCCAGTTGGTTTCGATGATCTGCTGTACACCTCGCACCAGAAAGCCGATTTCCTGACGCTGTATGTCGGTGATGATAATCGAGGCTTTTTCCCGCTCTTCCCGTGTCAGCGCCGGATAGCCAACCGCAGCGGCCATGTCGATGACCGGGACTGCAGAGCCCCGGAAGGTAGCCGTGCCGATCACCGCATGGTGACTGTGGGGCAGTTTGGTGAGCTTCATGAACGGCAGGATCTCCCGAATCTTCAGGGTACCGATACCAAACAGGCGCTCCCCGGAGAGACGGAACAGTAAAAGCTTCTGGGACTGCTTCGCTTTGCTGGACATGAACAGATCCTTCCAAACCACCAATCAGAAAACATCAGACAGACCCTCATAATAGCAGCAAGACTCTGCCAAGAGCGGTAAATCGATTGTATCAATTGGTGATCGGATGAAATCGGCGTCAGCCGGGCAGATTGGTGAGAACGAACCAGGCGGTACCGCCGGTCGTCAGGGCTGCAAACAGGGCCAGCAGACCGTCCCGGGCGATAATGGCCAGGCCGAAGGCCGCCAGCGCAAGTCCGCCGCCGTTGGCACTGAAGGGAATGATCTCCATCAGTGGCATGGCCGCAGCAACCAGCAGGCACAGTACCGCCATGACGTACTGCCCCGGCCCCCGCACCAGGAACACCAGGCGCGGCCTGGTCCAGCGGTCCAGGAACCGGGCAGGCGTCTCCAGCCAGTCCAGGCCCTTGTCGAGCTTCTCCTGCTCCATGGAGCGATTGGCCAGACGGGCCGGAATCCAGATCGTCTCCCGCTGGAACAGCAGCTGGCCGACGGTCAGCAGGACCATCAGCGCGAGCAGAGTGGGTACGCCCGGAATGTCGCCGATCAGCGGCGCCAGAGTAACCAACCCCGCCACCAGTGCCAGGGGGCCGAATGAGCGCTCACCCACCACCGCCAGAATATCGCCCACCGATACCCGGCGCTGGCCGTTGGTGCCGTCGCGAAGCCGGTCCAGTAACTCCTGCAGGCTGTTCGGATCGTCCGGTTGGTTCATCGCACAAGGTTCTGGGTTTGAGTGAGGGCGTGGCAGAACCTTACACAATTACTGCGTAGTCTGCATGAACGCAGGATGACGAGGGGGTTAGTTGTGGTGCAGAACGAAAAAAGCCCCGGAAATCCGGGGCTTTTCTCTGGGAGTTTGGTGGAGACGGCGGGAATTGAACCCGCGTCCGCCAGTACTCAGCCTTGAGGTCTACATGCTTAGTGTCTCTCTATTGTTTTAAGTTCAAGCGACCCGAGAGTCAGGGTGCAAGAACCGAGCTCTTTGAATCTTAGCCATGTGTCAGTGAGCTCTGACACACGGAGCAGCCTATAAGCGATGACGTCCTGGGATGTTGCTACTGAGTTATAGGCGCCTCAGCCAGGACGACTGGAACGGCTTACGCCGCCAGTGCGTAGTTTTCGTCGTTTGCGACTATTTTAAAGCAGCTTTGGATTTACGAGATTCGCTGCCATCTCGACATGCACCCAAGGGTTCGCCACCGGCGTCGAAGCCATGTCGTCCCCTTACAGGTGAGTATATGTGTCCGGTTTGCCGGACTTCAAGGTTTCTTTGCGGTTGTTTTGTGCGCGGTGTTGTGTAGATGTACCTACTCGCCTATCCGGCGAGCTGCTTTACTGCCGCGGGGCGCCCGGCCAGCGCCGCGTGGCGGAGTGCTGCGAAGCTGTCGTGGAAGTAGTCCATCACGGCGTTCGGGTCGGCGTGGATGGCCCGGTCGACGGTAATGCCGAACTGGACCGTGCCGGCGTAGCTGAAAATGCTCAGGCCAATGCCGATGCTGCCGCTTTGTGGCACCCAGAACATGGGCTGGGTGACCTTGCTGCCGGCGAGGTACAGGGCCTCCCTCGGGCCGGGCACGTTGGTGAGCACCGCCGAGGCCTTGTTGCTGAGCAGGTCCAGAGCACGCCGCTCAAGGCTGTCAGGGCCGCGGCCGAACAGATCCAGCAGGCTGTAGGTTACCTGGGCCTGGTAAGAGCGCTTGAGCCGGTTCATGTTCTCCTGAACCTGCCGAAAACACATGATCGGGTCCTGTACTTCGACCGGCAGGTTCACAAGCACCAGCCCGAATTCATTGCCGAGGGTGTCAATGGGTTGGTTAAGCGGGCGCAGGTTGAAAGGTACTGCCACCCGGATGCCGCACTCCGGAATGGCCTCCCGGTTGGCGGCAAAATGCCGCCGAAGGGCGCCGGTTGTGGCGCACATCAACACGTCGTTGACGGTGCCGCCGAGGGCCCGAGCACAGGCCTTGACCTCGGCAAAGTCCAGGGGCTCGGCCCAGGCCACCTGTTTGCGCCCGCTCAAGGGGCTCTTGAGGCCGGTTCTGGGTTCATAGGGTGCCAGGCCGAGCTTCAGCAGATCCATGGCAACGCCGCTGGCGGTGGTGGCGAGCTTCAGGGGGTAGTTGGGTTCCTGGCGCACCGAGTCAATGAACAGGCGAGCCTGCTGGGCGGCCACCTGGGCACTGTCCACCAGCCGGTGCAGCGTGCTTCTTCTCCGGGAAGCGTTGCCTGTACGGGTTTCAGGCTTGCCGGCAACCCGTTTGAGTGTCGGCTCGGGGGTCTTGTCGGTCAGTGAGAGCATCACCCGTACCAGGGAAATGCCGTCTGCAATGCAGTGGTGAATACGCACCAGAAGGGCAGCACCACCTTCGTAATTGTCGATGTAGTGCATCTGCCAGAGTGGGCGGCGGAAATCGAGGGAGGTGCTGTTCAGGTCGCTCACCAGTTTCTGCAGCTCGGCTTTGTCTGCCTTGCCGGGCAGTGCAATCCGGTGCAGGTGGTTGTCGATATGGAACAGGGGGTCTTCTTGCCAGTAGGCACGATCGCCATGGTCCACCACCCGTTGGCGGAAGCGCTGGAAGCGAAGAAACCGTTCTTCGAGCGTGCGTTTGAGGCGCTGGATGGAGACCGGCCGTTCAAGGGCCAGCACCCCGCAGATCATCATGGGGTTCTCCGGGGTGTCCATGCGCAGCCAGGCGCGATCCACGGAGGACATGGGGGTCTGTTTGGGTGACATAAGCGCTCCCTTTGCCATGCACCGGAACTCCCGAGTATAGGCCGGTTGCCTGGATCAACAAAGAGAGTGAGTATGCGACATATTTGCCGGCCGCATCCTGACCGGCGTCAGTTCTTCAAGGGGTTGGTCAGCCCGGGCTCAGGCGTTGGCTTCGCGCAGGATGCGCTGCTTCTGGCGGTTCCAGTCGCGTTCTTTCTCGGTAGCCCGTTTGTCGAACAGTTTCTTGCCCTTCACCAGGGCAATTTCGCACTTCACCTTGTTCTTCTTCCAGTACAGGGCGAGTGGAATGCAGGTGTAACCGGCCTGGTTCACCTTGCCCACGATCTTGGCAATCTCCTTGGCGTGCAACAGCAGCTTGCGGGTGCGGGTCGGGTCAGCTATCACGTGGGTGGAGGCGGTGCTCAGGGGTGTGATGTGGGACCCGAGCAACCAGGCCTCGCCATCCTTGAGCAGTACATAGGCGTCCACCAGTTGTGCCTTGCCGGCGCGCAGGGACTTCACTTCCCAGCCGAGCAGTGCCAGGCCCGCCTCGAAGCGTTCCTCGATGTGATACTCGTGCTTCGCCTTTTTGTTCAGGGCAATGGTATTGCTGGGCGTTCCGGGTTTTTTCTTGCTCATGAATCAGTGAATCCGGGGTCGGACAGGTAAACGGGCCAGCCGTGATCTGGCCGGAAAAACGCGCATTGTAGCTCAACAGTGCCGGACCGGTCACGAAACGGGCGTTAAGGGTGGTGCCTGTTCGTGCGATGCCAGATCCTTCGGCTACAATAAGCGGTCATACATGTTCAGGGGCGCGAATGCCTACGCCGTATCAGACACATATCGGGTCATTTACCCGTAAATCAACCTTCTTCTGGGCCGCCGTGGGTGCCACGGTAGGGCTTGCCAATCTGTGGCAGTTTCCCTACCTGGCCAGTCTTCATGGCGGCGGGCTGTTTATCCTGCTGTATCTAGCCTGCCTGCTGTTGGTGACCTTGCCGTTGATGGTAACCGAAGCGGTGGTGGGGCGGTATGCCCGCCATGGGCTGGTGTTGGCCATCGATGGTCTGATTCGCAGTGCCCGGTGTTCGCGCGCCTGGATGGCGGTTGGGCGCCTGAGCATTCTGGCGGCGTTTCTGGTGCTGTCCTTTACCGCCGTGTTCGGGGCCATCGCATTGGCGTATGTGTTCTTCGGCGCCCTGGGCCGGTTTTCGGGAGCAGGGCAGGCCGAGGCCACCGCGGTTCTTGCGGGCCTGGTGTCAGATCCCGGGCAGTACCGCATGTTCATGGCCTGGCATGCCTTCTTCCTGGTACTGGTGGTCTGGGTGTCCGCCCAGGGCGTGGTGCGGGGTCTTGAGCGGGCGTTGCGGGTGGTTGTTCCCGGCACCCTGTTGTTGATGGTGGCGTTGTTCAGCCTGTCGGTGCTGCATGGCCGCATCGAAGGTGCCGCTGATCATATTCTCGCCATGCACCCGGAGGATCTGAGCTGGGAAAGTCTTCGGGCGGCGCTGTTCCACGCCTTTTTCACCCTCGGCCTGGGCATGGGGGTATGGGCCATTCTGGGGGCCTATACCACGCCCCATACCCGGTTGAAGCGCTCTATTCTGGCCGTGGTACTGATGGACACGCTGGTGGCGATCATGGCCGGTCTGATGATTTTTGCCATGGCCACCGACGGCAACAGTTTCGATGGCGAGCGGGGGTTCAGCCTGCTGTTCGTGTCCATGCCCGTCACCCTGGCGGAGCTGCCCGCCAGCCAGTTCGTGATTGCCTCGGTGTTTCTGATGGTGGTGCTGATTGTCTGGACAACGTCCCTGAATCTGCTGGAACCGGTGGTGGGCTGGTTCAGGGAGTGGACAGGCGCTCCCCGGGCACTGTCGGTCATCCTCGCAGGATTGGCCGTGTGGCTGGCCGGGCTCGCGTCACTGCTGTCGTTCAACCTCTGGTCGGAGTACCGGTTCGCTGGTGCCACCGTGTTCAGGTGGCTGGAGCTGGTAACCGGCGGATTGCTGATTCCATTGGTGGCCATCCTGCTCGCTCTGTTCACCGGCTGGTGCCTCACCCGGCATCTGTCCGCCACCATGCTTGGATCGGCTCCGAAGCTGTTTGCAGGCATCTGGTTCTGGGTGATGCGGCTTGTGTTGCCGGTGGTCGTTGCCTGGATCGGCATACAGTACACGGCGTTTTCACTGGCTAACCTTTGCAGCAATGGCAGTGATGCCTTGTGGTGTGAGCAGCGAGATATCATGGTGTCCGGCGGCGAGCCGTCGGCTGCCGGGGACTCGGGGCAGGCGCCTTCCTCCGTATCCCCGGGCGATGACGGTGACGGTTCTGTTCCCAGCGAACCGAAAGGGGAGTCTGGAAGCCCTGAAAAGGCCAGGGCCCCGGATGGTCCGGTTGAAAATGCCCCAAATCAGGACGATATCCTTTATCATAGCGTGTAATTCAGGCTGCCTTTTCAGAGAGAAGTCTGCTCGAAGTTCGTACAACCCGAACAGTGTGTTTGCAAGCAGGACAATCGGTTTCAATGCCCCATCAGATCGACAAAACAGCGTTGGTGATGCATTCCGCTGAGCGGATGTTCCACCTGGTCAACGACATTGCCCGTTATCCGGAATTTCTTCCCTGGTGTGCCGGTGCACGTATTCACGAGCAGAGTTCTTCGGAGATCACCGCTTCCCTGGAAATCGCCAAGGGCGGCATGCGCCATATCCTGACCACGCGCAATCAGTTGCAGATGCCCGAGGCCATCGACATGCATCTGGTTGACGGTCCTTTTCGCAACCTGAGCGGGCGATGGCATTTCAAGCCTCTGGATCTCAATGCCTGCAAGGTGGTGTTGTCACTGCAGTTTGAATTTTCCGGCTCGCTCTCGCGAATGACCTTTGGCCCGGTGTTCAGTCAGGCTGCCAACACCATGGTGGATGCCTTCTGCCGACGGGCCGACGAACTGTATCGAACGGAGGGTGCGTGATGCAGGTGGAAGTGGCCTACGCCCGGCCCGATCGTCAGGAAATCGTACCGGTGACGGTGCCGGCCGGGACCACCGCGCTTGAGGCCGCGAGGCTGTCCGGCATCACCGATCTGTTTCCGGAGATAGAGCTGGATAGCACTGACATGGGCGTGTTCGGGAAGGTGATCAAGGACCCCTCGGCCCATGAGCTACGAGAAGGCGACCGGGTTGAGCTGTACCGCCCGTTGAAAATCGATCCCAAACAGGCGCGCTTGAACCGGGCCAAGAAAAAGGGCTGAGCGGAGCACCAGAAGTCCGGGCTCAGTAGGCGGGGGTTTCCTCGAGCAGCTGGGCTTCGTAAGAAGCGTACTCATCACCTTCGTAATACACGATGATGCGTTGCTCCTTGATCTCGCCACCGGCCCGCTGGAACGTATACACGTAGTACTCGCGGGAGAGATCGACCGGATTGAGCATCAGCGGGGTTCCCAACAGTGCGTGCACCTGGCTTCGGGGCATGCCTGCGGCCAGTTGAGCCAGCTCCTCGTCGGTGACGATATTGCCCTGCTGGACGTTGATCTTGTACACGCCCGGGAATACGCAGCCGGTAAGAAACAAGGTGAGAATGAGAGCTGTGAGCTTTTGCATCGCCGGGGGAAATCCTCTATCTTGAAAACGCCTGCCAGAGGCAGGTATGACACGGGTTAACCGTTCAAAGGCGGCTTCATCATACCGGAAGCCGTGAGGCACACCAAAGAGTGAATAGTAACATGTCATCCGAGAACGCCGAATTACGAAAAGTCGGTCTGAAAGTGACCCTGCCGCGGGTCAAGATCTTCAACATTCTGGAGAATGCCGAAGAAGATCACCACCTCAGTGCCGAGGATGTGTACAAGAAGCTTTTGGAGCAGGGAGATGACGTGGGCCTGGCAACGGTTTACCGGGTGCTGACGCAGTTCGAGGCCGCTGGCCTGGTGCTTCGCCACAACTTCGAGGGTGGCCACGCCGTGTTCGAGATGGCAGGGGATGATCATCACGACCACATGGTGTGTACCCAGACCGGTGAGGTGATCGAGTTTGTTGACGAGGTGATTGAAGAGCGGCAGCAAAAGATTGCTAAAGAACACGGCTATGAAATCGTTGATCACAGCCTGATTCTGTACGTCAAACCACTCAAGTCCTGATTCCCTTCCCAGCCTGGACGGTAAAAAAAGAGGCGGGTGCAAGGCCCGCCTCAACAGCTCTCAGGATCGAGAGGGGAATAGTCCGGTTATCTCATGCTCAGTGGTGTGTCGCCTGGCCCTTGGAAAACATTTCCCGGGCGTGGGCGATGGTGTGTTCGGTCATGTCCACGCCGCCCAGCATTCTTGCCACTTCACCGATCCTGCCCTGGTCGTCGAGGATTTCGATTTTGGAGAAGGTGGCATCCCGCTCGGTGAACTTGCTCACAAACAGGTGCTGATGGCACTGGGCCGCCACTTGCGGGAGATGAGTCACGCACAGTACCTGACCGTTGCCTCCGAGGGTTCGCAGCAAACGACCTACCACTTCCGCCGTGCCGCCACCGATACCCACATCCACCTCATCGAACACCAGTGTGGGGGTGGTGGATGTCTGGGCAACCACCACCTGAATGGCCAGGCTGATCCGTGACAGTTCGCCGCCGGAGGCGACCTTGGCCAGCGGACGGGCCGGATGTCCCGGATTCGCGCTGACCAGAAATTCGATGTCTTCGAGACCATGAGGTGCGGGCTCGTTGCCGTTGCTGCGGTTCAGATGAGTGATGAACTGCATGTTGGGCATGCTCAGTTGCGCCAGCTCGGCGGCCACGCGCTGGTCCAGCTCGGCTGCAGCCCCGGCGCGAGCCTCGGACAGCTGCCCAGCCAGCTCATCAAATCGCGTACGGTGCTCGTCCAGCTCCGCTTCCAGCTGCTCCAGGCTGCCTTCTCCGCCATCCAGTTCCGCCAGTTCAGCGCTCAGGCGTTGATGCAGTTCCGGCAGTTCTTCGGGGGTTATGCGGTGCTTGCGTGCCATCTGGTAGATGGCGCTCAGGCGTTCTTCAACTTCCGCCAGGCGAGCAGGGTCGGCCTCGTAATCCTCTACAAAGTGGCGCAGGTTGTCACCGGCTTCGGTGATCTGAATCTGCGCCTCGTTCAGCATCTGGATGGTATCGGCCAGGGCCGGCACTTCCACCGGCAATTGCTCCAGATGATGCAGTGCCTGGCGCACCAGGTCGGCTGCGTTGTTCTCATCTTCGGTGCACAGCAGGGCCGCCTGGTGGCTGCTGTGCAGAACCGTGTCGGCCTGGCTGAGCTGGGCCTGCTCTTGTTCCAGTTGCTCCTGCTCGCCGTCTTCCAGGGCCAGCCGGTCCAGCTCCTCCACCTGATAGCGCAGAAGTTGCAGGCGGGCCTCGGCTTCGTCCGCATTCTGTTGCCGTTCGTTCAGTCGTTGACGGATATGGTGCCAGCGCTTCCAGGCCTCCCGGGTGTCCGCCGCCAGGCCTTCAACTCCGGCAAATTCGTCCAGCAGTTTGCGATGGGTATCCTTGCGCAGAAGAGACTGGTGCTGATGCTGGCTGTGGATATCCATCAGCAGGCCGCCGAGTTCCTTCAGGTGGTTCAGGGGGCAGGGCTGGCCATTGATGTAGGCCCTGGAGCGACCGTCCTTGCTGATCACGCGGCGCAGGATACAGTCGTCTTCGTCGTCCAGTTCGTGCTGTGCCAGCCAGTCGCCGGCTTCCGGTATGGCGGATACATCGAAGGTGGCGGTGATGTCCGCACGCTTGGCACCGTGGCGCACCGCCCCTGCGTCGGCACGCCCGCCCATGGCCAGGCCCAGGGCATCCAGCACGATTGATTTGCCGGCGCCGGTTTCACCGGTCAGTGCGGTCATGCCCTTGCCAAACTGAAGTTCTACCCGCTCGGCGATGGCGTAATTGGAAACCGTTAGTTGGGTCAGCATGCAGATAACCTCCGCGTTTTTCTGAGTCCGGCAAAATACTGTGGATGTATACAGTTGCTGTGAATATATACAGGGTTTTGTCTGTATGCAAATCCCTTCCGGGTATTTTCTTCAGGAATGCAGGCAACAGATGGTTGAAACCTGAGAGCAGGGCCCCATATCCGTTCGCAACGACGTTTTTCAGGCCTGTAATGGCCGAACACACGATTGGCCGGTCGCCCTAGTGCGAACCGCTTGAGAGCAAGCAGGAGTAGTCATGAGCACTGACGAGAATCGCAACGAACATGAAGAGCTGAGCGAAGCCCTTGAGGCCGCGAAAGATGAGGCGCAGGCCTCTGAGAAGGAGGCTTCCGAGGGCGAAACCTCCGAAGCGGATGCCCTGGCGGCTCAGGTTCAGGAATACCAGGAGCAGATGCTGCGGGCTCAGGCCGAGATGCAGAACGTGCGTCGACGGGCGGAAATCGATGTCGAGAAGGCCCACAAGTTTGCCCTGGAGAAGTTCGTTAAGGAATTGTTGCCGGTGGCAGACAGCCTGGAAAAAGCGGTGGAGAGCACCGAAGGCCACGAAAACGCCGGCGAAGTGGTGGCTTCCATCCGTGAGGGCGTGGAGATGACCCTGAACCTGTTCATGTCCAGCCTGAAGAAATTCAATGTTGAGCAGATCAACCCGGTCGGCGAGCCGTTCGATCCGCAGCAGCACGAGGCCATGTCTATGGTGCCGGCGCCCGATGCCGAGCCCAACAGTGTGGTAGCCGTGGTGCAGAAAGGGTATCTGCTCAACGGCCGTGTGGTGCGGCCGGCCATGGTGGTGGTTGCGAAGGCGGAAGATGCGCCAAAAATTGATGAGCAGGCTTGAAAAGCCGATTAAAGCGCCAATATAGCCAGTAAATAGCGACAGCGGAGGCGGCGCCTCCATGAAAGCATTCAGAAGAATTGGAGTGATTCAATGAGCAAGATCATCGGTATCGACCTGGGAACGACCAACTCCTGTGTGGCCATCATGGATGGCGACAAGGTAAAGGTAATCGAGAACGCCGAGGGTGATCGCACCACCCCGTCCATCATCGCGTACACCGACGATGGCGAAACCCTGGTTGGCCAGTCTGCCAAGCGCCAGGCGGTGACCAACCCGAACAACACCCTGTACGCCATCAAGCGTCTGATTGGCCGTCGGTTTGAAGACGACGTGGTCCAGAAGGACATCAAGATGGTGCCCTACAAGATCACCAAGGCCGACAACGGCGATGCCTGGGTTGAGGTGAAAGGCCAGAAGATGGCGCCGCCGCAGGTGTCTGCCGAAGTGCTGAAGAAAATGAAGAAAACCGCCGAGGATTACCTGGGCGAGAAAGTGACCGAAGCGGTGATTACGGTGCCGGCCTACTTCAACGACAGCCAGCGCCAGGCCACCAAGGATGCCGGCAAGATTGCCGGTCTGGAAGTGAAGCGGATCATCAACGAGCCGACTGCCGCTGCCCTGGCCTATGGCCTGGATAAGAAGAGCGGTGACCGCACCGTGGCCGTATACGACCTGGGCGGTGGTACCTTCGACCTGTCCATCATCGAAATTGCCGATGTAGACGGCGAGCACCAGTTTGAGGTTCTGGCCACCAACGGTGACACCTTCCTCGGTGGTGAAGACTTCGACCTGAAGATCATCGAGTACCTGGCGGACCAGTTCAAGAAGGACAGCGGCATCGACCTGCGCGGCGACTCCCTGGCGATGCAGCGTCTGAAGGAAGCCGGCGAGAAGGCCAAGATCGAGCTGTCCAGCAGCCAGCAGACCGACGTGAACCTGCCGTACATCACCGCAGACGCGTCCGGTCCGAAGCACATGAACGTGAAGCTGACCCGTGCCAAGCTGGAATCCCTGGTAGAAGACCTGGTCCAGCGCAGCCTCGAGCCCTGCAAAGTGGCTCTACAGGATGCCGGCATGAAGGCCTCTGAAATCGACGAGGTGATCCTGGTCGGTGGTCAGACCCGCATGCCGCTGGTTCAGGAAAAAGTGAAAGAGTTCTTCGGCAAAGAAGCCCGCAAGGACGTGAACCCGGATGAAGCCGTGGCTATGGGTGCTGCGATTCAGGCCGCGGTTCTGTCTGGCGACGTGAAGGACGTTCTGCTGCTGGACGTAACCCCGCTGACCCTGGGTATCGAAACCATGGGCGGCGTGGCAACACCGCTGATCGAGAAGAACACCACGATTCCGACCAAGAAGTCGCAGACCTTCTCCACAGCGGATGACAACCAGACCGCCGTGACCATCCACGTGGTTCAGGGTGAGCGCAAACAGGCGAACCAGAACAAGTCCCTGGGTCGTTTCGACCTCGCCGACATTCCGCCGGCGCCGCGCGGTGTACCGCAGATCGAAGTTACCTTCGACATTGACGCCAACGGTATCCTGAACGTGTCCGCCAAGGACAAGGCGACCGGCAAGGAGCAGTCCATCGTGATCAAGGCTTCTTCCGGCCTGAACGATGACGAGATCGAGAAGATGGTGCGCGATGCCGAGGCGAACGCCGAGGAAGACCGCAAGTTCGAGGAGCTGGTGCAGGCCCGCAACCAGGGCGACGCCATGGTGCACGCCGTGCGCAAGACCCTGAAGGACGCCGGCGACAAGGTCAGCGACAGTGAGAAGGAGTCTATCGAAGCCTCTATCAAGGAGCTGGAAGAGGCGCTGGCAGGCTCCGACAAGGAAGATATCGAAGCCAAGACCCAGAAGCTGACCGAGGTATCCTCGGAGCTGGCCCAGAAAATGTACGCAGATCAGGCCGAGCAGGCACAGCAGGCTGGCGGCCAGGAAGGCGCCCAGAGCCAGCAGTCTGACGACGCCGTCGACGCCGAGTTTGAAGAAGTCAAAGACGACGACAAGCGGTAAATCTGAAGTACATCAGGCAGTTGGAAAAACGCGGGGGAATCCCCCGCGTTTTCCGCGTTTAAAAACAGGGTTTTAAAGCATGGCCAAGCGCGATTATTACGAGATTCTCGGGATTTCCCGGGATGCGGACGAAAAGGAAATCAAGCGAGCCTATCGAAAGCTCGCCATGAAGTATCACCCCGACCGTAACCCGGAGGACAAAGAAGCCGAGAACAAGTTCAAGGAGGCCAGCGAAGCCTACGAAGTACTCGCGGACCAGTCCAAGCGGGCCGCTTACGACCAGTTCGGCCATGCCGGCGTCGACGGCCAGGCCGGTGGTGGCTTCGGAGGCGGCGGCGCCAGCTTCTCCGATATCTTTGGCGATGTGTTCGGCGACATCTTCGGAGGCGGCGGCCGGGGCCGTAACACCCGGGGCGCCGACCTGCGCTACACCCTGGAGCTGGATCTGGAAGAAGCCGTCAAGGGCAAGACTGTCCAGATCAAGATCCCGGGGCATCGCGAGTGTGAGGTGTGCGAGGGCAGTGGCGCCGAGAAAGGCTCCCGCCCGGAAACCTGCGGTACCTGTAAGGGCATGGGCCAGGTGCGCATGCAGCAGGGCTTCTTTACAGTTCAGCAGGCCTGTCCCACCTGTCGTGGCTCCGGCCAGATCATCAAGGACCCCTGCAAGGCCTGTCACGGCCAGGGCCGGGTTCAGGAAGAGAAAACGCTGTCGGTCAAGGTGCCGCCCGGCGTGGATACCGGTGACCGCATCCGGCTCTCCGGCGAGGGTGAGATGGGCATCGACGGTGGACCTCCTGGTGACCTGTACGTGCAAATCGCCGTGCGCGAGCACTCCATCTTCACCCGCGACGGTCGCAACCTCTACTGCGAAGTGCCGATCAGTATCGTGGACGCCACCCTGGGTGGTGAGCTGGAAGTGCCGACCCTCGATGGCCGCGTGAAGCTGAAGATCCCGGCAGAAACCCAGACCGGCAAACTGTTCCGGCTGCGCAACAAGGGCGTGAGCCCGGTTCGCGGCGGTCCGTCTGGCGATCTGTTGTGCCGCGTAATCGTGGAGACGCCGGTGAACCTGACCAAGCGCCAGAAAGAACTGCTGGAGGAATTCCAGAAAACCCTGGACGGCAGCAACGGAACCCATCACGCTCCGAAGAAAACCTCCTGGTTTGAAGGCGTGAAAAGCTTCTTCGACGAAATGAAATTCTGATCGGCCGATTAAAGGAACGCGAGCATGAGGGTAGCAATCATCGGCGCCGCCGGGCGCATGGGCAAAGTGCTGATTGAAGCCGTGGACGGCACTGAAGGCCTCGAGCTGGGTGCCGCCATCGTTGAGCCCGGTAGCAGCCTGATCGGCGCAGACGCCGGCGAGATGACCGGTATCGGCAAGACCGGCATCAAAATGGCCGGCAGCCTGGCGGACGTGAAGGATGACTTCGACGTGCTCATCGACTTCACCTTCCCGGACCTGACCCTGGAAAACGCCGAGTTCTGCAAGGCGAACGGCAAGAGGCTCGTGATCGGCACCACCGGCTTGTCCGACGCCGAGAAACAGCAGCTGGCCCTGGCCGCCGAATCCACCCCGGTGGTGTTTGCCCCCAACATGAGCGTGGGCGTCAACGTGGTCCTCAACCTGCTGCGCACCGCAGCGGCAACCCTCGGTGACGACTACGACGTGGAAATCATCGAAGCCCACCACCGCCACAAGAAAGACGCGCCTTCCGGCACCGCCCTGCGCATGGGCGAAGTCGTGGCCGATGCCCTCGGTCGCGACCTCAAGGAATGCGCCGTCTATGGCCGCGAGGGCTTCACCGGCGAGCGCACCCGCAAGGAAATCGGTTTTGAAACCATTCGCGCAGGCGATGTGGTGGGCGACCACACGGTTCTGTTCGCCACCGAAGGTGAGCGTATCGAAATCACCCACAAGGCCAGCAGCCGGATGACCTTTGCCAAGGGCGCCATGCGGGCGGCCTTGTGGCTGAAGGATAAGCCGGCGGGGCTTTATGATATGCAGGATGTGCTTGATCTGAAGTAGGGCATTTCTCGTGGACACAAACGGCCATATTTTTTACAATAAGGCGGTTTGACTGCACCAAGCGTACCTTTGCACCAAGTTTCTGAAAAAGCGGGACCGAGTTAAGACTCCGTCTCGCTTTTTTGCAACCTGAATTTGCGCTTGCGTTCCTGTTCGTGACGAACCGATACGCCACTCGATGAGGATACAAGCCTTGAGCACACCAGCAATCCTTGCACTCGCAGACGGAAGCCTGTTCTACGGCAGCGCCATCGGCGCTGACGGAGAAACCAGCGGTGAAGTGGTGTTCAACACCGCCATGACCGGCTACCAGGAAATCCTGACCGATCCGTCCTACTCCCGCCAGATCGTCACCCTGACCTACCCGCACATCGGCAACACCGGTGTGAACGAAGAAGACATCGAGTCAGACCGCATTCAGGCCGCCGGCCTGATCATCCGCGATCTGCCTCTGCTGGCCAGCAGCTGGCGCAGCAAGGGTAGCCTGGACGAGTACCTGCGAAGCAACAACATTGTTGGTATTGCCGACATCGACACCCGCCGCCTGACCCGGATTCTTCGCGACAAGGGCTCCCAGAACGGCGCCATCGTTGCGGGCGAGAACGCGACCGCCGAGCGGGCGCTGGAACTGGCCAAAGCCTTCCCGGGCCTCAAGGGCATGGATCTGGCCAAGGAAGTGACCTGCGAGAAAGTCTGGTCCTGGAGTCAGACCGAGTGGAGCTTGGATAATGGCTACGGCGAACAGGCCGGGAGCAAGTTCAAGGTGGTGGCCTGGGATTACGGCGTGAAGTTCAACATCCTTCGCATGCTTGCCTCCCGCGGCTGCGACATCACTGTGGTGCCGGCCCAGACCCCCGCGTCCGAGGTACTGGCCATGAACCCGGACGGGGTGTTCCTCTCCAACGGCCCGGGCGATCCCGAGCCCTGTGATTACGCCATCACGGCCATCAAGGAAGTGCTGGAAACCGACATTCCGGTGTTCGGTATCTGCCTCGGCCACCAGTTGCTGGCCCTGGCCAGTGGCGCCAAGACCATGAAAATGGGCCACGGCCACCACGGCGCCAACCACCCGGTGCAGGACATTGCCAAAGGCACGGTCATGATCACCAGCCAGAACCATGGTTTTGCCGTGGACGAGGCAACACTGCCGGCCAATGTAGAGGCAACCCACAAGTCCCTGTTTGACGGTACCCTGCAGGGCATTCGCCGGACCGACAAGCCGGCCTACAGCTTCCAGGGTCACCCGGAAGCGAGCCCCGGCCCTCATGATGTGGCCCCGCTGTTCGACGAGTTCATCCGCCTGATGGAAGCGCGAGCGGCCTGAGACTGACCGCCACGGATAACTCACGGGCGCCGCGTGCTGCGCTGACAGAATTCAAAAGTTGCTGACAGGTTTACCAAGACATGCCAAAACGTACCGACATCCAAAGCATCCTGATCCTGGGCGCCGGCCCCATCGTGATCGGGCAGGCGTGCGAGTTTGACTACTCCGGGGCCCAGGCCTGCAAAGCCCTGCGCGAAGAGGGCTACCGGGTAATCCTGGTCAACTCCAACCCGGCCACGATCATGACCGACCCGGTGATGGCCGACGCCACCTACATCGAGCCGATCACCTGGAAGACGGTCGAGAAGATTATCGAGAAGGAAAAGCCGGATGCCCTACTGCCCACCATGGGCGGTCAGACCGCGCTCAACTGCGCCCTGGACCTGGAGCGCCACGGCATCCTGGAAAAACACGGCGTGGAAATGATCGGCGCCAATGCCGACACCATTGATAAAGCCGAAGATCGCGACCGCTTCGACAAGGCCATGAAGAAGATCGGCCTGGAGTGCCCGCGCGCCACCATTGCCCATTCCATGGAAGAAGCCTGGAAAGTGGCCGACGACATCGGCTTCCCGTGCATCATCCGCCCGTCCTTCACCATGGGCGGCTCAGGCGGCGGCATCGCCTACAACCGGGACGAGTTCGAAGAAATCTGTACCCGCGGCCTGGACCTGTCGCCCACCAACGAGCTGCTGATCGATGAGTCCCTGATCGGCTGGAAAGAGTACGAGATGGAAGTTGTTCGCGACAAGAACGACAACTGCATCATCGTCTGTTCCATCGAGAACTTCGATGCCATGGGCGTGCACACGGGGGATTCCATCACCGTGGCCCCGGCCCAGACCCTCACCGACAAGGAATACCAGATCATGCGGAACGCCTCCCTGGCGGTACTGCGTGAGATCGGTGTGGAAACCGGCGGCTCCAACGTCCAGTTCGGCATCAACCCGGACACCGGTCGCATGGTGGTGATCGAGATGAACCCGCGGGTGTCCCGCTCCT
Source organism: Marinobacter gudaonensis (assembly GCF_900115175.1). Taxonomy (NCBI): domain Bacteria; kingdom Pseudomonadati; phylum Pseudomonadota; class Gammaproteobacteria; order Pseudomonadales; family Marinobacteraceae; genus Marinobacter; species Marinobacter gudaonensis. The sequence goes on along the minus strand of NZ_FOYV01000001.1, from coordinate 1,689,184 downwards.
CGGCCCTGGCCTCCAAGGCCACCGGCTTCCCGATCGCCAAGGTCGCCGCCAAACTGGCCGTAGGCTACACCCTGGATGAGCTGCGCAACGAAATCACCGGCGGCGTTACCCCGGCGTCGTTCGAGCCGTCCATTGACTACGTGGTCACCAAGATCCCGCGGTTTACCTTCGAGAAATTCCCCCAGGCCGACGCCCGCCTGACCACCCAGATGAAATCCGTGGGTGAGGTGATGGCCATTGGTCGCACCTTCCAGGAATCCCTGCAGAAAGCCCTGCGCGGCCTGGAAGTGGGCTCCGAAGGCTTTGATGAAAAGCTGGAAGAACTAACCTCGGAAAACGCCCGGGAGACCCTGACCCGGGAACTGAATGTACCCGGCGCGGACCGCATATGGTACATCGGGGACGCTTTCCGCGCCGGCATGAGCGTGGAAGACGTGTTCGCCCACACCAAGGTGGACCCCTGGTACCTGGTTCAGATCGAGGATTTGATCAGAGAAGAGCAGGCACTGAAGAGCGCCGGCAAGGCCGATATCGACCAGGCCACCCTGTTCCGCCTCAAGCGCAAGGGCTTCTCCGACGCCCGCCTGGCCAAGCTGCTGGGCATCTCAGAGGTGAGCCTGCGCAAGCTGCGCCACGACCTGAACATCCGCCCGGTGTACAAGCGTGTGGATACCTGCGCCGCCGAGTTCGCCTCCGACACCGCCTACATGTACTCCACCTATGAGGAAGAGTGCGAGGCCGACGCTTCCGACCGCGAGAAGATCGTGGTGATCGGTGGTGGCCCCAACCGGATCGGCCAGGGCATCGAGTTTGACTACTGCTGTGTGCACGCGGCCCTGGCCATGCGTGAAGACGGCTATGAAACCATCATGATCAACTGCAACCCGGAGACCGTGTCCACCGACTACGACACCTCCGACCGGTTGTACTTCGAGCCGATTACCCTGGAAGACGTGCTGGAAATCATTCACGTCGAGAAACCCAGGGGCGTGATCGTGCAGTACGGTGGCCAGACCCCGCTGAAACTGGCTCGGGGCCTGGAAGCGGCCGGCGTGCCCATCATAGGCACCAGCCCGGACGCCATTGACCGCGCCGAAGACCGGGAACGGTTCCAGCAGATGATCCAGCGCCTGGGTCTGAAACAGCCGGACAACGCCACCGTGCGCAGCCACGAGGAAGGCATCCTGGCGGCCCGGGAAATTGGCTACCCGCTGGTGGTGCGTCCGTCCTACGTACTGGGCGGCCGGGCCATGGAAATCGTCTACGATGAGGAAGAACTGGTGCGCTACATGCGTAACGCGGTGCTGGTGTCCAACGACAGCCCGGTGCTGCTGGACCACTTCCTGAACGCCGCCATCGAGGTGGACATCGACGCCATCTCCGACGGCACCGACGTGGTGATTGGCGGCATCATGCAGCACATCGAACAGGCCGGCGTGCACTCCGGCGATTCCGCCTGTTCACTGCCGCCGTACACCCTGAGCCAGCAGGTGCAGGACGAGATGCGCGAGGCGGTCAAGAAAATGGCCATCGAGCTGGACGTGATCGGCCTGATGAACGTGCAGTTGGCCTGGCAGGATGGCGAGATCTACGTGATCGAGGTGAACCCTCGGGCCTCGCGTACCGTGCCGTTCGTGTCCAAGGCCATTGGTGTGTCCCTGGCCAAGGTGGCTGCCCGCGTCATGGCCGGCAAGAGCCTGAAAGAACTGGAGTTCACCCAGGAGATCATCCCTCGCTACTACGCGGTGAAAGAGTCGGTGTTCCCGTTCAACAAGTTCCCGGCGGTGGATCCCATCCTGGGGCCGGAAATGAAGTCCACCGGTGAGGTGATGGGCCTGGGCGACAGCTTTGATGAGGCCTTTGCCAAGGCCGCGTTGGCCGTGGGTGAGCGTCTGCCCGCCAAGGGCACCGCCTTCATGTCGGTACGGGATGTGGACAAGCCGGGCGCCGCCAAGGTGGCACGGGATCTGGTGGAAGCCGGGTTCAAGTTGATTGCTACCACAGGCACTGCCAAGGCCCTGAAGGAGGCCGGCATTGAGGTGGATCGGGTTAACAAGGTTCGTGAAGGCCGTCCGCACATCGTCGATGCCATCAAGAACGGCCAGGTTCAACTGATCATCAATACCACCGAAGGTCGCAAGGCGATTTCCGACTCGGCGCAGATCCGCCAGTCGGCCCTGCAGACCAAGGTCACCTATACAACGACTCTGGCGGGCGGCGAAGCCTTCTGTCGGGCCATCAAGTTTGGGCCCGAGCGCACTGTACGTCGCCTCCAGGATCTTCACGCAGGAAAGTAACACTATGGCTGACAGAGTACCCATGACCAAGGCAGGCGAGAGCCGCCTGCGCGAGGAGCTTCAGAAGCTGAAATCACAGGATCGTCCGCGGGTGATCGCGGCCATTGCCGAGGCCCGTGAGCACGGCGATCTGAAAGAGAACGCCGAATACCACGCCGCTCGCGAGCAGCAGAGCTTTATCGAAGGGCGCATCCAGGAGATCGAGGGCAAGCTCTCCGCAGCCCAGGTGATCGACGTGACCACCATGGAGAACACCGGCAAGGTGATCTTTGGCACCACGGTGCATCTGCTGAACATGGACACCGACGAGCAGGTCACCTACCAGATCGTCGGCGAGGATGAGGCTGACATCAAAGCCGGCAAACTGTCCATTTCGTCTCCGATCGCCCGGGCCCTGGTTGGCAAGAGCGAGGGCGATGTGGTCGCTATCCGGGTGCCTTCGGGTACGGTGGAATACGAGATCGAGGAAGTGGAATACGTCTGAGCCAAAGCCCGGACGCAAAAAAAGCCGGCCAGGGGAGACCTGGCCGGCTTTTTTGTTGATGAAACTCAGCGCTGATGACGTGTCAGGTTGGACAGCTTCGGATTTGGCTGCTTGGCGCGACGCAGGATAACGGCGATCTTGCCGATGGTCTGGATAAGCTGCGCCCCTGAGCTCTCGCACAGGGCCTGGATGGCTTCCTGACGGGCTTCGCGATCCTGGCTGGCGACCTTGATCTTGATCAGTTCATGATCGTTCAGGGCTCGCTCCAGCTCTTCCTGAAGCCCCTCGGACAGGCCTTTTTCGCCAACAATGATGACTGGCTTGAGGTTGTGGGCAATGGCCCGGAATTCCCGGCGCTGTTCCGGTGAAAGACTCATGATGTAATCTCTTTATCAGTGCCATTAACAAAAGGTCAGCGGCGTAGGCGATGACCTGTGCGTATACTTTTACGAATTGTACCAGATCAGGTGGCGGCACGAATGGTCGTTAACACCTACCGTGGTCATGCCTGACGGGCCCGGAACGAAACTTGTCGTAGCCGGTCCAAGTGACCATGGTTTGGAGGCTCGACCCGCCAGGGTGTTGTAATTTCGATTGCACCACCCAAGATAGAAGTTATGAATGCGTTACACCGATTGCAGCGTCTGTGGCCGATACGGATGGGCCGTTTCTGGTGGACAGGCGTACAATTGGTGTAAGGTGTCAGAAAAGGGGTTCCGTGACAGGTCCGCCCTTCAATTCACAGGTGATGATCCTTGAACGATATGGCAAAAAATCTGGTTCTCTGGCTAGTGATAGCCGCCGTGCTCCTGATGGTGTTTCAGAATTTCTCTCCGACCACCACGGGACAACAAGTCAACTACTCCCAGTTTGTGGAGATGGTCCAGCAGGGGCAGGTCCGTCAGGTTACCATCGACGGCCTGCAGATTCAGGGTACCCGTGGCGACGGCTCCCAGTTCCAGACCATCCGTCCGCAGGTGTCGGACAACAAGCTGATGGATGATCTGCTGGCAAACGATGTCGAGGTAATCGGCAAGGAGCCCGAGCGCCAGAGCCTGTGGACGCAGCTGTTGGTGGCTGCATTCCCGATCCTGATCATCATTGCGTTGTTCGTGTTCTTCATGCGCCAGATGCAGGGCGGCGGTGGCGGAAAAGGCCCCATGTCGTTCGGCAAGAGCAAGGCGCGCCTGATGAGCGAGGACCAGATCAAGACCACGTTTGGCGACGTTGCCGGCGTGGATGAGGCCAAGGAAGACGTGAAGGAACTGGTGGACTTCCTCCGGGATCCCAGCAAGTTCCAGCGGCTTGGTGGCAGCATTCCGAAAGGCGTCCTGATGGTGGGCCAGCCGGGTACCGGTAAGACCTTGCTCGCCAAGGCCATCGCGGGCGAGGCGAAAGTACCGTTCTTCTCCATCTCCGGTTCCGATTTCGTGGAGATGTTCGTGGGTGTGGGCGCGTCCCGGGTCCGCGATATGTTCGAGCAGGCCAAGAAGCAGAGCCCCTGCATCATCTTTATCGACGAGATTGACGCCGTTGGTCGCCATCGTGGCGCCGGCATGGGCGGTGGTCACGACGAGCGCGAGCAGACCCTTAACCAGCTGCTGGTTGAAATGGACGGCTTTGAAGGCAACGAGGGCGTGATCGTCATCGCCGCCACCAACCGTCCCGACGTGCTCGACCCGGCCCTGCTGCGCCCGGGCCGTTTCGACCGTCAGGTGGTGGTTGGTCTGCCGGACATCATTGGTCGTGAGCAGATCCTGAAGGTGCACATGAAGAAAGTGCCCCTGGCCGATGGCGTTGAGCCGGCCCTGATTGCCCGTGGCACGCCCGGCTTCTCCGGTGCCGATCTGGCCAATCTGGTGAACGAGGCGGCCCTGTTTGCCGCGCGTCGCAACCAGCGCCTGGTGTCCATGGAAGAGTTCGAGCTCGCCAAAGACAAGATCATGATGGGCGCCGAGCGCAAGTCCATGGTGATGAGCGAGAAAGAGAAGCGCAATACCGCCTACCATGAGTCCGGTCACGCCATTGTCGGGCGCCTGATGCCCGAGCACGACCCGGTCTACAAGGTAAGCATCATTCCCCGTGGCCGCGCCCTGGGCGTTACCATGTTCCTCCCCGAAGAGGACAAGTACAGCCACAGCAAGCGCTACCTGATCAGCTCCATCTGCAGCCTGTTTGGCGGCCGCATTGCCGAGGAGCTGACGCTCGGGTTTGACGGTGTCACCACCGGCGCCTCCAATGACATCGAGCGCGCCACCAGTCTGGCCCGCAACATGGTCACCCGTTGGGGTCTGTCCGAGAAGCTGGGCCCGCTGCAGTACGATACTGACAGCGAAGAACCGTTCCTGGGCCGGTCCGCCGGTCAGTCCCAGACTGTCTACTCTCCGGAAACCGCCCAGCGGATTGACGAAGAAGTACGGAACATCATCGACAGCTGCTACGAGAAGGCCAAGCAACTGCTGATCGACAACCGCGACAAGCTCGATCTGATGGCCGACGCCCTGATGAAGTACGAAACGATCGACCGCTTCCAGATCGATGACATCATGGAAGGCCGGGTGCCCCGCCCGCCGAAAGGCTGGGGTGACAGTGGACCCACCGGTGGCGTCAAGGCGGACGAGCCAGAGTCGGCACCGGAGCCCAAGGCGTCTGACGATGGTCGTCACCCCGGTGTTGGTCGGCCTGCCGGAGAGCACTGAGAACAACGCCGGGGCAGCGTCATCGCCCCGGAGAGACAGAATGAGAAATGCATGGCGCCGCCCGGATTCCGGGCGGCGTTTGTTTTTGTCAGAGGGAAAAGTATTGCCATGAAGATGAATTTTGCCGGTCGTGAACTGGATATGTCGCTGTGCCACGTTATGGGCGTATTGAACGTCACCCCGGATTCGTTCTCTGACGGCGGCCGCTTCAACCGGCCAGACCTGGCCCTCGAGCGGGCCCGGCAAATGGTTTCTGATGGGGCCGGCTTTATCGATATTGGTGGCGAATCGACCCGCCCGGGCGCAGCGCCGGTATCGGTTCAGGAGGAACTGGATCGGGTGTGCCCGGTGGTGGAGGCCGTGGTCCGGGAGCTGGATGCGGTTGTGTCGGTGGACACCAGTGCTCCGGAGGTGATGGCCGAAACGGCAAAACTGGGTGCCGGGCTGATCAACGACGTTCGTGCCCTGCAGCGTGACGGTGCTCCGGAGGCCGCTGCCCGTGCAGATATCCCGGTCTGTATCATGCACATCCAGGGTGAGCCGGACACCATGCAGGATCGCCCCGCTTACCGGAATGTTCGCCGGGAGGTGAGCGCATTCCTGACCGAGCGTATGCGGGTGGCCGAGCAGGCAGGTGTACGGCCGGAAAACATCGTGCTTGACCCGGGGTTCGGGTTTGGCAAGAGTCTGGCTCATAACCTCAAGCTGCTGGCATCCCTGGAGCAGCTGCAGATCCTCGGCCATCCGCTGTTGGTTGGCATGTCCAGGAAGTCCATGTTGGGCCATATTACCGGGCGGGAAGTGCACGAAAGGTTGCCCGCCAGCCTCGCGGCCGCGACAATAGCCGCCATGAAAGGTGCGAGCATTATTCGCGTGCACGATGTCAGGGAAACGGTGGATGCCGTTCGGGTTGTGGCGGCCATGAAGGAGGCAGATTGATGTCCGAGAGAAAATACTTTGGCACGGATGGTATTCGCGGGCGCGTCGGGGAGTTTCCGATAACTCCTGAGTTTATGTTGAAGCTCGGCTGGGCCGCAGGGCAGGCGTTCAAGCGCGATGGCCAGCGCAACAGCGTGCTGATCGGCAAGGACACCCGTCTTTCCGGTTATATGTTTGAGTCCGCGCTCGAGGCAGGGCTGTCCGCCGCCGGCGTGGATGTCAAACTCCTCGGGCCCATGCCTACCCCCGCTATCGCCTATCTTACCCGGACCTTCCGCGCCTCCGCGGGTATTGTCATCAGTGCCTCCCACAACCCGCATGAAGATAACGGCATCAAATTCTTCTCGCCAGCCGGCACCAAGCTGGACGATGCCCTGGAGGCGGAAATTGAGCGCTGGCTGGATCAGCCCATCGAGGTCTGTGAGCCGGCAGAACTTGGCAAGGCATCTCGGGTGGACGATGCGCCGGGTCGCTACGTGGAATTCTGCAAGAGCACCGTACCCAACGAGTTCACGCTGGATGGCATGAGGATTGTGCTGGACTGCGCCCATGGCGCCACTTATCACGTTGCTCCCAAGGTCTTCCGTGAGCTGGGTGCAAAGGTGTCGGTGATCGGGGCAGAGCCCGACGGCCTGAACATCAATCTGAACGTTGGCTCGACTCATCTGGGTTCCCTCAAGGCCGCGGTTCTTGAAAAGGGCGCTGACCTGGGTATCGCCTTCGATGGCGATGGCGACCGGGTGCTCATGGTGGATCGCGATGGCTCCGAAGTGGACGGTGACGAACTGCTGTATGTGATTGCCTCCCAGCGCTTCGCGGAGGATCGTCTCAAAGGCGGGGTGGTCGGCACGCTGATGACCAACCTGGGTGTTGAGCTGGCACTGAAGGAAATCGGCATCGAATTCGAACGGGCGAAAGTAGGTGATCGCTATGTCATGGAGCGCCTGCTGGCCAATAACTGGGTGTTGGGCGGTGAAGGTTCCGGGCATATGGTGATCCGCGATTGCACCACGACCGGTGACGGCATTGTCTCGGCACTCCAGGTGTTGCTGGCCGTTCGCCGCTCCGGTAAAAGCCTTGCGGAGATTCGCCAGGGGATGAGCAAGCTGCCCCAGACCATGATCAACGTCCGGGTGGGGCAACGGTTTGATCCGTTCAATCGCGAAGAAATCGTGGCCGCCGTTCGCCGCGCCGAGGACGAGTTGGGTGGTGCCGGCCGAATTCTGCTGCGGGCCTCGGGAACCGAGCCGCTGATCCGGGTTATGGCCGAGGGTCAGGACGCTGACCAGATCCGCAGGGTGGTCGAGGAACTGGCCCGGGTGGTGGAGAATTCCAGTCCCTGACTTTGTGTTTTCAGGCGGTTGTCTGCCGGGAGGGAGTACTGTATAGTTCGCCCTCCCTCGGGTATGGGAATTGTTATGCGTCGCAGGATCGTAGCCGGAAACTGGAAAATGAACGGGTCGAAGGACCTGGCAAAGTCTCTGGTCGGCGATGTTCGATCCGAGGTCGGTTCTCTTGCTAATGGCGTTGAGGTTGTTATTATTCCTCCCGCGCTTTACGTCGCAGATGTGGCGTCCCTGGCAGGCGTCGATCTGAAAGTCGGCGTGCAGAATGTCTCCCAGTGGTCTTCCGGGGCCTACACCGGGGAAGTTTCCGCTGAAATGGCGGCCGATCTGGGATGTCAGTATGTTCTGGTCGGTCATTCGGAGCGTCGCCAGCTCTTCGGCGAAACCGACGACGTGATTGCCCGCAAGGTGGAGCGTATTCTCGGCTGTGGTTTGTTCGCCATGGTGTGTGTTGGCGAAACCCTGGAAGAGCGGGATGCAGGTGATGCGGAAGTCGTCGTTGCGGCCCAGGTTCGCAAGGCCCTGGCTGCTGTAGAGCCAGGCCAGTGGGAGCGCGTCGTCGTGGCTTATGAGCCGGTCTGGGCTATCGGCACCGGCAAGACCGCCACCGCGGGCGATGCCCAGGCAATGCACGCTGCCATCCGCAAGGTGCTCTGTGACATGGGTGCGCCGGCTGAAGAGATTTCCCTCCTTTACGGGGGCAGTGTAAAAGCGGATAATGCTGCCGCTCTTTTTGCCGAGCCGGATATCGACGGCGGTTTGATCGGCGGGGCGTCACTGGTAGCGGAAGATTTTGTAAGTATCTGCCGAAGTGTTCCGGCGGGTCACTGAATTTAAAGGTTCGCGAGAGTCGTTATGGATTGGGTAGAAACGCTGGTAGTCGTTTTGCACGTGGTCATCGCGGTGGCGCTGGTGGGTCTGGTGCTGATCCAGCAGGGCAAGGGTGCCGATGCCGGTGCGGCGTTTGGTGGCGGTGCGTCCCAGACCGTTTTTGGAAGTCAGGGTAGCGGCAGCTTCCTGACCCGTGTCACCACGCTGCTTGCGGTGGTGTTTTTTGTGACAAGTTTTACGCTGGCGATTTTTGCCAAGCAGCGCGCCGAGGTGGCCGGTGAGGCCGGTATCCCGGTGGTTCAGGAGTCTGCTCCGGCGGCTCCGTCCGAAGGCGCTGCCAGTGGTGGCGACGCCGCCAGCGAGTCCGAGGGCGGGGAGTCAGATCTTCCCGAACTCGAGTAAGAATGTTGCCCGGGTGGTGAAACTGGTAGACACGCTATCTTGAGGGGGTAGTGGCGAAAGCCGTGCCGGTTCGAGTCCGGCCCCGGGCACCATATTCAGAAAAACGGCTTGGATTTCCCAGGCCGTTTTTTTTGGTCAGTCCTTGACCAGTCTGCCTGGCGTCTCTATACTCCGGCGGATATTGGGACCTGCCGGATTGGTTGTTCGGTGGCAGGTTTCTGGCAGGCCAGGTGTCTGTCAGCAGGAAGCGGTATACCGGTTGGCTTCCTGCGAGTTCTTGCAACAAAGAGCCCCACTGATCGGGGCTTTTTGATTAAGGGGCCTGGCGCAAAGGGCCCTGGTGCATAAAAAGGGCTGATAAAACAGCCCTTTTTTTGTTTTTGGGGTCGGTAAAACAGATAACGGAGATGGCGAAACTTGTCAGCCAAGCTTAAGCAACTGGAAGACATTCTTCGGCCCGTTGTAGAGGGTCTGGGGTATGAGTTCTGGGGCATTGAATTCCGGTCGCAGGGCCATCACTCCCTGCTACGGGTGTTTATCGACGATGCCGAGAACGGCATCGGTATCGACGACTGCGAGAAAGTCAGTCGTCAGATCAGCGGTGTGATGGATGTGGAAGACCCCATCCAGACCGAATACACGCTCGAGGTCTCATCCCCGGGGATGGATCGCCCGCTGTTCCGTCTTGAGCAATACCAGGCCTTTGTCGGTCACCAGGTACAAATCCGTCTTCGCATGGCCTTTGAGGGCCGGCGGAAATTTCAGGGCCTGATCAAGGGCGTGGAAGGTGACGAGGTGGTGGTGGTCGTGGATGACCACGAGTACCTGCTGCCGTTCGACAGCATCGAGAAAGCGCACATTGTGCCGGTATTTGAATGAACGATTTGAACAAGTCCGTGGACGCACAGTTGAATTTAAGGGCAGGGCAATCCAATGAGTAAAGAGATCTTGCTGGTGGTTGAATCCGTCTCGAACGAGAAAGGCGTCGAGAAGGATGTGATTTTTGAGGCGATCGAGCTGGCACTGGCCACCGCTGCCAAGAAGCGCTTCGAAGACGAAGAAGCCGATATCCGGGTTGCCATTGATCGGAAGACTGGCGAGTACGAAACCTTCCGTCGTTGGCTGGTCGTCGATAACGACGCGGTTCCGGCCCTGGGCACCGAGCTCACGCTGCAGGAAGCGGAGGAAATCGATCCTGCCCTGAAGCCTGGCGATATCTATGAAGAGAAGATTGAATCCGAGGCGTTTGGCCGGATTGGTGCCCAGGCGGCCAAGCAGATCATCTTCCAGAAGGTGCGCGAGGCCGAGCGCAGCAAGATCGTCGACAGCTATCGTGACCGTGTGGGCGAACTGGTGTCCGGTACCGTGAAGAAAGTCACCCGTGACAACGTGATTGTCGATCTGGGTGCCAATGCCGAGGCGCTGCTGCCCCGAGAGCATCTGATCCCGCGGGAAACTTTCCGCATGGGTGATCGGGTACGCTCGCTGCTTCTGGAGATCCGTACCGATCACCGTGGCCCGCAGCTGATCCTCAGCCGGACGGCGCCGCAGATGCTGATCGAGCTGTTCCGCATCGAAGTGCCGGAAATCGCCGAGGAACTGATCGAAATCCGTGGTGCCGCCCGGGATCCCGGTTCACGCGCCAAAATTGCCGTGAAGACCAACGACCGTCGGATCGACCCGGTGGGCGCCTGTGTCGGTATGCGCGGTTCCCGCGTCCAGGCTGTTTCCAACGAGCTGGGCGGTGAGCGCGTTGACATTGTCCTGTGGGATGACAACCCCGCGCAGCTGGTGATCAACGCCATGGCGCCGGCGGAAGTGGCGTCCATCGTGATGGACGAAGACCGGCACACCATGGAAGTGGCCGTGGCGGAAGACAACCTGGCCCAGGCCATCGGCCGGAATGGCCAGAACGTGCGCCTGGCAACCGACCTGACCGGCTGGACCCTGAACGTGATGACCGAGGAAGAAGCCGGTGAGCGTCAGGAGCAGGAGTACAACCAACTGGTTGAACACTTCACCAGCAACCTCGACGTGGACGAAGAGTTCGCCGGTGTGTTGATTGAGGAAGGCTTCACCTCCATTGAAGAGGTGGCCTATGTGCCGATGGAAGAAATGCTGGCGATTGACGGCTTTGACGAGGAAACCGTCACCGAACTGCGTCGCCGCGCCAAGGACGTTCTGCTGAATCAGGCTCTGGCCAGTGAGGAAGCGCTGGAAGGCGCCGAGCCGGCAGACGATCTTCTGGGTATGGATGGCATGGACCGTGGCCTGGCCTTCAAGCTGGCCGGCATGGGTGTGCGCACCATGGAAGATCTGGCAGAGCAGTCGGTAGACGACCTGCTCGAGATTGAAGGTATGGATGAAGAGCGTGCGGGACAGTTGATCATGACCGCGCGTGCCCCCTGGTTTGAAGACCAGGCTTAATTCGGGAGGAGGACCAGTATGGCTGAAGTAACGGTAAAACAACTGGCCGAAGATGTAGGCGCTCCCGTGGATCGTTTGCTGAAGCAGATCGTGGAAGCCGGCCTGAAGGCCCGCTCCGAGAATGACTCTGTGTCCAGCGATGAGAAGCAGCAGTTGCTGGCCTATTTGAGAAAAACCCACGGCGAGGCTGATGCCGAGCCGCGCAAGATTACTCTGAAGCGCAAGACCACCACCACGCTCAAGGCTGGCAAGGCCAAGACAGTCAACGTAGAGGTTCGCAAGCGCCGCACCTACATCAAGCGGGCGGAATTGCAGCCTGAGGCGGAAGCGCCCAAGCCAGAAGAGCCGGCAGCAGCGCCGCAGTCCGAGCAGGCGCCTGCCGAGGAAGCGCCAAAGGTAGCGGCCGAGACGTCGCAGCAGCCGGAAGCGGAAGCGCCGGCGGCCGACGAGGCCCGGACGACCCAGGAGGCGACGGCCGAGAAGCCGGCTGACAAGGCCGAGCCGAAGAAAGCGGCGGAGCCGGAGCCAGAGCCGATACCTGCGCCGGAGGATATGCCGATACCGCCGCCTGAAGGCGAAGGCAAGGACCGCAAGCCGAAGAAGAAGAAAGAGAAAGTTCGCGAGCGCGGCGACGAAATCGAGGAAGGCAAGCCCAAGAAGAAGCAGGCTGGCCATCGTGGTCCTCGCAGTCGTCCGGTCGAAGAGCCGTTGGTGATCTCTGAAGACGAAGAGGACACCACGCTCAGAAAGCCGCTGCGTGCGAAAAAGAAACCCAAAGAGAAGCGTCATGGCTTCGAGAGGCCGACCAAACCAATGGTCAGAGAAGTAGAGATTCCGGAAACGATTACCGTCGGTGACCTGGCCCAGCGTATGGCCGTCAAGGCGGCGGACGTCATCAAGACCCTGATGGGTATGGGCGTCATGACCACCATCAACCAGCCCCTGGACCAGGAAACCGCGGTGCTGGTAACCGAGGAGCTTGGCCACAAGGCCAGGACGGTCAGTGAAGATGCGTTCGAGGAAGAGGTTCTGAGCGAGCTTTCCTTCGAGGGCGGCGAGAAGACCAAGCGGGCGCCGGTGGTGAGCGTGATGGGTCACGTTGACCATGGTAAAACCTCGCTGCTGGACTACATCCGTCGCACCAAGGTTGCCTCTGGCGAATCAGGCGGCATTACCCAGCACATCGGTGCTTACCATGTGGAAACCGATCACGGCATGGTGTCCTTCCTGGATACCCCCGGCCACGCGGCCTTTACCGCCATGCGCGCCCGTGGCGCCCAGTGTACCGACATCGTTATCCTGGTGGTGGCCGCCGATGACGGCGTGATGCCCCAGACCAAGGAAGCCGTGCAGCACGCGCGCTCTGCCGGCGTGCCCATCGTCGTTGCCATCAACAAGATGGACAAGGAAGAGGCCGATCCCGACCGCGTGAAAACTGAGCTGGCCGGCATGGAAGTCATCCCGGAAGACTGGGGCGGCGATGTGCAGTTCGTGCCGGTCTCCGCGCACACCGGCCAGGGCATTGATGATCTGCTCGAAGCGGTTCTGCTGCAGGCAGAGGTCCTGGAGCTTGAAGCCGCCGCAGACGCACCCGCCAAGGGCGTGGTGGTCGAGTCCAGCCTGGAGCGCGGTCGTGGTTCCGTGGCTACCGTGCTGGTCCAGAACGGTACCCTGCGCCAGGGCGACATGGTGGTAGCCGGTTCCTACTTCGGTAAAGTCCGGGCAATGACCGACGAAGCCGGCAAGCAGGTGAAGGAAGCGGGGCCGTCGATTCCGGTCGAGATCCTGGGTCTGAACGGCACCCCGGACGCCGGTGACGAATTCTTCGCCGTGGCCGACGAGAAGAAGGCCAAAGAGCTGGCCGAATTCCGCCAGAGCCGCGAGCGCGAGCAGCGCCTGCAGCGCCAGCAGGCGGCCAAGCTCGAGAACCTGTTCGAGAACATGGGCAAGGACGAGGTCAAGACCCTCAATGTGGTTCTGAAGACCGACGTTCGTGGTTCCCTGGAGGCCATCACCAAGGCTCTGCAGGATCTGGGCAACGACGAGGTCCAGGTCAAGATCGTGTCTTCCGGTGTGGGTGGTATTGCCGAGACCGACGTCAGTCTGGCCATGGCTACCAATGCGGTTATTTTCGGCTTCAACGTACGTGCCGATACCGCATCCAAGAAACTGGTGGAGCAGGAAGGTCTGGATCTGCGCTACTACAGCATCATCTATAACCTGATTGATGATGTGAAAGCAGCCCTGACTGGCATGCTGGCACCGGAGTTCCGCGAGGACATCGTTGGCATTGCCGACGTTCGCGACGTGTTCCGCTCACCGAAGTTTGGCCAGGTGGCCGGCTGTATGGTGGTGGAAGGTACCGTCTACCGGAACAAGCCGATTCGCGTTCTGCGTGACAACGTGGTGATCTTCGAGGGCGAACTGGAGTCCCTGCGTCGCTTCAAGGATGACGTTGCCGAAGTCCGCAACGGTATGGAATGCGGTATCGGTGTGAAGGGCTACGACGTGAAGGTCGGCGACCAGATCGAGGTGTTCGATCGCGTGCGGGTCGAGCGCAAGCTCGAGTCCACCGGCGCTTGATGCAGCCAAGGTTAAAGGTAGCCTGATGCCAAGAGAGTTCAGTCGTATTGATCGCATCGGCGATCAGATGCAACGGGAACTGGCCCAGCTCATCCAGCGGGAAGTGAAGGATCCTCGGGTGGGCATGGTTACGGTGAACGCGGTCAAGGTCAGTCGTGACCTTGGCTACGCGGACATCTACGTGTCCCTGTTGTCTACCGAGGAGCTGACCGAGGACTCACCGGAGGTGAAGGACTCGATCAGCGTTCTCAACAAGGCGTCCGGTTTTCTGCGTGGTCAGGTCGGTCGTGCCATGAAACTCCGGGTGGTACCGCAACTGCGGTTCCACTTCGACACCCTGCAGGGCTACAGTCGGAAAATGGACAGCCTGATTCGCGAGGCCGTTGGCGAGAAGCCGGCAGTGGATCGCGACGACGATGACACCGACAACCAGAACGAGCCGGAGCGTAACACTTGAGTCGCAGACGCAAGGGTCGTGACGTCAACGGGATTCTGGTGATCGACAAGCCGCAGGGTGTCACTTCCAATGGCATCCTGCAGCAGGTCAAGCGGCTGTTTGGCGCCGCCAAGGCCGGCCATACCGGTGCCCTTGATCCGCTGGCCACCGGGGTGCTGCCACTGTGTTTCGGGGAGGCCACCAAGTTCTCTCAGATGATGCTCGACAGCGACAAGGCCTACATCGCTACCGCGAAATTGGGCGTCCGCACAGAAACCGGTGACAGTGAAGGTGCGGTGGTGGCTGAAAAGCCCGTGCCCGCGGACCTCACCGCTGAAACGCTGGAACCGGTGTTGGACCGCTTCCGGGGTGATATACAGCAGGTGCCCTCTATGTATTCCGCGCTCAAATACCAGGGGCGACCGCTCTACGAGTACGCCCGCGAGGGTATCGAGGTTGAGCGCCCGGCGCGGCCCGTGACGATCTATGAGCTGACGCTGCTGGATGTTCGCGAGAACGAGCTCGACATCGCCGTGAGCTGTACCAAGGGTACGTATATTCGCTCACTGGTTGAGGATATTGGCGAAGCGCTGGGCTGCGGTGCTCATGTGACGGCTCTGCGCCGGACCATGGCGTCCGGGTTTACCCTCGCCAACGCCCACCCTGTAGAGCAGCTGGAGGCCATCCGCGAGCGTGGCGAGAGCCTGGATGGTCTGCTGGTGGCGCCCGATGCTGCGCTGTCCATGTTCCCTGAGCACGCTTTGGCGGGGCCGGCGCTGGTGTCGATATTGAACGGACAACCGGTTAGAATACCGGGTCAGGCCTATGACGGCTTCGTTCGGCTCTATGCACAGGAGAGCGCGAACGGCAGCTTCGTGGGGCTGGCAGAAGCTTTCCCGGACGGTGAGCAGACCAAACTGGTCCCTCGCCGACTGGTGAAGAGCAGCGGAAGGCGTTAGCCGCTCCGTTGTTTAGCCGGGCTGTAGAGATGCGCGGTTCGGCCGTATTCGAAAGCATCGCAAATTATGAGGTGAGTTATGGCACTGTCTGCCAATGAGAAAGCACAGATCGTAAAGGATTTTCAGCAAGGTGAAGGCGATACCGGTTCCCCTGAAGTCCAGGTGGCACTGCTGAGCGCCAACATCAACAAGCTGCAGGATCACTTCAAGGCCAACAAGCAGGATCACCATTCCCGCCGCGGCCTGATCCGGATGGTTAACCAGCGTCGTAAGCTGCTGGACTACCTCAAGCGCAAGAACGCCGACCGTTACCTGGAACTGATCCAGCGTCTGGGTCTGCGTCGCTGATCCGGGTCTTCGCGACCTGAGGGCTTCGCCGGCGTGGCCGGTGGAAGCCGTCAACGGGCAGATCCGGACGCCGGATCTGCCCGTTGTGCTTGTCTCACACTGCAGTTGAATGATCCGTGATACCGAAGGGTTCCCTGTCGTAACGGAAAGCCGAATTTGATAGCAGGTTGTTGAAAAACCCGGGCCCGGCGGCTTCTGGATTGCCGCTCTTCAGACCGGGGTTTTGCAACAGCCTGTTAGCTTTCAGACGGGTTGGCTTTCGGATCACAGCACGTTCTCTGCAGCCTATCGGTTCTGCCGGCATGGGCCGGGGGAATCAATCAATCTGGAAAAGAGAGACCAGGAGTTTGTTGTGGATCTGAAACCTTTCAAGAAATCGTTCGAGCTTGGCGGCAAGACCGTTACGCTGGAAACCGGCCGTATTGCCCGTCAGGCCACCGGTTCCGTTCTGGTCACCGTGGATGACATCTCCGTGCTCGGTACTGTGGTTGGCGCCAAGGAAGCCAAGCCGGGCCAGCCGTTCTTCCCGCTGACCGTTAACTACTTCGAAAAGACTTACGCCGTGGGCAAGATCCCGGGTGGTTTCTTCAAGCGCGAAGGTCGTCCTTCCGAAAAGGAAACCCTGACCTCCCGTCTGATCGACCGTCCGATTCGTCCGCTGTTCCCGAACGGCTTCATGAACGAAGTCCAGGTGATCACCACGGTCATGTCCTCCAGCAAGAACCAGGATCCGGACATTGCAGCCATGCTGTCCGCCTCCGCGGCGCTGGCCATTTCCGGCATTCCGTTCGACGGTCCCATCGGCGCGTCCCGTGTGGGTTACACCAACGAGCGTGGTTACTTCCTGAACCCGACGTTCGAAGAGCTGGAAACCTCTCTGCTGGACATGGTGGTTGCCGGTACCGAAGACGCGGTGCTGATGGTGGAGTCCGAGGCCAAAGGCCTGACCGAAGACCAGATGCTGGGCGCCGTGCTGTATGGCCACCAGGAAATGCAGACCGCCGTTACGGCGATCAAGGAATTTGCCGCTGAAATCGGCAAGCCTCGCTGGGACTGGCAGCCGGAGCCGGAGAATACCGAGCTGCTGAACGCCATCAAGGCGGAGTTCGCCGGTGCCATCGAGGAAGCCTATGGCATCCGCGACAAGATGGCCCGTTACGAGCGTCTGGGCGAAGTCAAAGCCGCGGCGGTTGAGAAGTTGGCCGGCGAAGAGGAAGGCCAGCCTTCCGAAGACGAGGTCAAGAAGTACTTCGGCAAGATCGAGAAGAGCGTGGTTCGCCAGCAGGTTATCGATGGCAAGCCCCGTATCGACGGTCGGGACAACAAGACCGTGCGTCCGATCGAGATCGAAGTGGGTGTGCTGCCAAGTGTTCACGGTTCCGCCCTGTTTACCCGTGGCGAAACCCAGGCCATCGTGACCACCACCCTGGGTACCTCCCGGGACGTGCAGATCATTGATGCCCTGGAAGGTGAGCGCAAGGACCCGTTCCTGTTCCACTACAACTTCCCTCCGTACTCGGTGGGTGAGGCTGGTCGCGTCGGTTCCCCGGGTCGTCGCGAAGTGGGCCACGGTCGTCTGGCCAAGCGTGGTGTGCTGGCGGTTATGCCGACCCTGGAGGAATTCCCGTACGCCATCCGTGCGGTGTCCGAGATCACCGAATCCAACGGTTCCAGCTCCATGGCTTCCGTGTGTGGCTCAAGCCTGGCACTGATGGACGCAGGCGTGCCCATCAAGGCGCCGGTGGCCGGTATTGCCATGGGTCTGGTGAAGGAAGGCGACAAGTTCGCGGTTCTGACCGACATCCTGGGTGACGAAGATCACCTGGGCGACATGGACTTCAAGGTTGCCGGTACCAAAGAGGGCGTTACCGCCCTGCAGATGGACATCAAGATCAACGGCATCACTGACGAGATCATGGAAATCGCCCTGGAGCAGGCCCACGAAGCCCGTCTGCACATCCTGGGTGAGATGAACAAGGTCATCTCCGAGCCGCGCGCCGAGCTGTCGGCCCGTGCTCCGAGCATCACCACCATCAAGATCAACCCGGAGAAGATCCGCGACGTGATCGGCAAGGGCGGTTCCACCATCCGTGCCATCTGCGACGAGACCGGTGCCTCCATCGATCTGGACGACGACGGCAATGTGAAGATCTACGCCGACAACCAGGAATCTGCCCAGGCGGCGGTGAACCGGGTGAAGGAGATCACGGCGGAGATCGAGGTTGGCGCCATCTACAAGGGCCGCGTCGAGCGCATCGTGGACTTCGGTGCCTTCGTCAACATCCTGCCTGGCAAGGATGGTCTGGTGCACATTTCCCAGATCTCTGAGCGCCGCATCGAGAACGTGACTGACGAGCTGAGTGAAGGTCAGGAAGTTCTGGTGAAGGTGCTGGATGTGGACAACCGTGGTCGCGTGAAGCTGTCCATGAAGGAAATCAAGGAAGGCGATCAGCCGACCGATTTCTCTGCCTGAGGGGATTTCCCTGAACGGTAGGTCGGATTAGCCGAAGGCGTAATCCGACAAACAAGAACCCGCCTGTCCTCTGGATTGGCGGGTTTTTTATTGTCCCATAAACTGAATCATCTCTTTCCGATACCCCGGAATCACAAACGTTGCCCCGTGAGGCGTATCCGTCTGCAAGAATTCTTTGGGCTCTTTCGCGGCCTCAAAAAGCGCCTCCCCATGATGAAACGGGATGATCCCATCCCGCACGCTGTGAATCACCATCACAGGCACCGGGCTGATTCGGGGAATATGATCCACGCCCTCGTAATCGTCTGGGATGGTCCAGCTTAGCGGAATCTGTAATGGCCAGGTGAGCCAGAACTCACCCAGTTTTTCCCGGGCGATTCTGCGGAAGCCTGAGAAGGTGCCGTCCAGGATGACACCATCCAGGCGGGGTTGTTCCTGGCGTTGGGTCCACTCGCTGGCCAGGGCGATGCCCAGGCCGCCGCCGAGACTCTGGCCGAGTATGTAGAGAGGCCGGGTCTTCACTTCGGATTTGTCGGCCAGCCAGCGCAGGCCGGTTTCGACATCGTGCAGTGCGCCTTCGAGGTCCGGGTCGCCGGTGGACTGGCCGTAGCCCCGGTAGTCGATGGTGAAGACGTTGTAGCCCTTTTCCGGGAGCCAGGACACGTTGAGGATGTGGCTGCTGATGTTCTGGGCGTTGCCGTGGAGGAAGTAGACGGTGCCCCGGACCTTGTTATCCGGGGTTTCGGCGGGCAGCCACCAACCGTGGAGGGTTTCGCCGTCGGCGGTGTCCAGGTAGATGTCCTCGTAAGCAAGGTTCAGGCGGTCCGGGGTAATGTAGGTGGCCCGGTCCGGATAGAAGAACAGGCTGCTGCAGCCGGGCAGCAGCAGGACGGCGAGCAGTAGCCCGACGCACCGGCCTGCGGCTTTCAGAAGTAGGCGTGGAGTCCGGCTTGCCATAGGCTCTGGTACCTGTCGTAGTGGTGTTCCCGGGCGAATCTGGCAAACAGGCTGAAGTCACGGCCCAGGTGCCAGTTGGCGTTGGCGTACAGTTGATCCTGGCGGTGCTGGCTGCTGACGATCCAGGCCTTGGTTTTCACGCCGGCCAGCAGACTGAAGCGGTTGTTCTGGTGCAGCAGGCCGATGTCGGCGCCTGGCGCGGCGTCGTAGCCTCGGCGCAAGTCGTCGTCGATCTCCAGGTCGGCGGTCGCCAAAGCAAAGGCCTGGGTCTGGTTGCCCAGGCTCCAGCTGCCGCCGGCGCCTCCCTCAAGGTACGGGGTGAGCACCCGGTCGGTGCCGGTATCGGTTCGCCGGCCGCCGAAACCCACCTGCCAGGACAGCGGTGAGAAAAACGCGTTGCGGGGACTCAGGGAACGGATTTCGACACCGGTCAGTTGTTCCAGCTGCAGCTCGTTGTTGTCGGTATAGAGACGGGCGTCCAGTCTGAGAAACTGAAGCTGGGCACCGCTGCGGTACCCGGCGGGCGGGTCCAGCACGTCGTGGTAGGCAGGTCGCACGATGAGCTGGGTGAATTCCCGGTGCGCCAGCTGACCGGCGCCCAGGCTCAGGCGGAAGGTGTCGTGGCCCTGATCATCGCGAACGGCCGGTTCGGGGGGAGCTTCCGGTGGGGCGACGCCGTTGATCCGGCTGCGCTCCCGAAGCAGGTCATGGGAGAGTGGGGCGGCGATCTCCCGGGGCCAGCCGTCCGCTTCGCTCTTGTAGCGCACGTAGTCGTAGGTGGCATCCAGAACGTGGGCGCGTTCCTCGGGGGGCAGCACCTGGACCTCCGGGTCTCCCACAGCCACATAACCGTTGGCGATGGCGGCGGCGAGGGTCTGGTGATCGTCGGGCAGACTGTCGAGGCTGTAGGCCACCGAGGTGGCTGCCGAGGGGCGATAATAAACCTCGCTTACCAGGTTGCGATCCACCACCCAGCGTACCGTGTCAGAGGGAATGGCGTGAGTGCTTACTTCGCTCAGAAGGTCTGTGCCTGGGCGGGCAATGTCGATCAGGGCCAGCAGGCGATAGGCGCAGTTTTCGTCGAAGAAATAGTAATCGAAGTTACGGTCACGGATTTCCCAGGCGTGGGCAATCATCATGTCCACTTCGCTCTGGGTCAGGTTCAGCTTGTACTCCCAGAGATCCCGATGTTCGATGTCTGAATAAAGCCGGATTTTCTCGTAATAGGGCTGGATGGTGGTGATGCCCGGATAGCCGCCAAAGATGCCCTTGTAGGCAAACAGGATCTCGCTGTCGTGGGCGGCGGCATCGGCGGCATAGGAGATGGTGTTGGCCAGCAGCAGGTTGGTCTCTTCATCCTCCTGGGGCGGATCCAGACGCAGGAATGTGTGGCCAAACATGGACGACGGGCTGTTCAGGTAGGACGCTGCAAACACCAGTGTGACGGTTTCGGTATTCAGTGTGTCCGACCACTCCTGATAGCCCGGGCAACGGATATCGGGCAAGGACAGGTCCAGCTCCTGTTTGAGCCACTGGGTTCTGGCCGGAAACCGGCAGCGGGCATGGTTGTCGCCGCCACCGGGCTGGCGGACGGCGGCCAGGGTTGCCTGCAGTTCGGCTTTCGGCGAGTACTTGCCCTGGTCGCTCAGGAAAAAGTCCGGATCGTCCGCCTGGCTGGTGTAGCCCTCGCCGAAGGTGTCGGGCTGATAGTGAACCAGCGTCAGCCAGGCCGGATCAAGGTGGAGTTCGTTGTGTTGTTCGGCGGGTGTCGCCTGGGTTGGCAGGCTGACTGCGAGCCAGATCAGGACCGGCCCAATGCGAAGCATGTTGCCCATGAAGTGTGCTGCATCCGGGGGTTGAACGATGTCGGGGGTGGAGCGATGCGCCGTCCCTGGCGCATGAGCGCATCCTTTCAGTTTGCCTGTATCAGGCCGCTACGTACTTGCTGAGTGAGTCGTTCTTCTCCAGCAGGGCAACGATGGCGTCAACCGCTTCGCCTGAGGTGGTTTCAGAACTCGGGAAAATGGCAGCGAAGTTGTCCTGCAGCACTTTACGGAAGGTGTCGCGATCCGCTTCGTCAACACCCAGCAGCACGGCCAGGGTGTCCAGGTTCTCACCGGAACCGCGGGACATGTCGCGGGCGACCTTGTCGATGTTGCTGTCCATGTACATGGCCATGGACTGGACGGCTTGGTTGGTCTGGCAGCCGAGGGTGCCTGTGGTCATGCCAAAGGTCTGGTTACCAAAGGTACCGTTGGTGGTTGCAGCCAGAACGTGGGGGGCAATCCCGGACTGTCCCTTCCAGATCATGGCGCCTACGCCACAGCCCGGCTGGGCAAAGGCCATGGAGGAAGCACCCAGAAGAATTGCACCTGCGATCAGTTTTTTCATTATCCACTCCTTTCTGTGGTTTATAGCTGTCGTCGCAAAACACCATGCAGCCACGATGAAGCCGCCATGGTGAAAACGGCCCTGACTGGTCTTTGTGGAGACAGGATGACCGTTGCAGTGAGTATAGTTGATATCCTGCCGGTGCAAGGCAAAAACTGGGTGAGTATTTGATTTTTCCAAGAAAAAAGCCGGAACATGTCGCCATGTGCCGGCTATTTCCCATCGCAATGATGTGCTATCGATCCTATCCGCCCAGGTAGGCGTTCTGTACATCCGGGTTGGCAAGCAGGTTCTTGCCGGTGTCGTGCAGACGGATCTTGCCGGTTTCCAGGACATAGCCACGGTCGGCCAGGTTGAGCGCCTGGTGTGCATTCTGCTCAACCAGGAACACGGTGATGCCTTCGTCCCGCAACTGGCCGATGATCTCGAAAATCTGCTTGATCACCAGTGGCGCCAATCCCAGGGAGGGTTCATCGAGGATGATCATGCGGGGCTTGCTCATCAGCGCACGGCCAATGGCCAGCATCTGCTGTTCGCCGCCCGACATGGTGCCCGCCCGCTGGTGTTCACGCTCCTTGAGGCGGGGGAACAGGTCGTAGACATGGTCGATGCTCTTGCGAATCTCCGCCTTGGTGTTGAAGAAGCCACCCATGTGGAGGTTCTCTTCAACTGTCAGGCCGGAAAAGATCCGGCGGCCTTCCGGCACGATGGAAATGCCCGAGCGCATGATCTGCGCGGTGGGCTCGCTGGTAATTTCGCGGCCCTCGAGGAAAATGCGCCCGGAACTGGCCTGGGGGTTGCCACATACGGTCATCAGCAAGGTGGTCTTGCCGGCACCATTGGCACCGATGAGTGAAACGATCTCGCCCTTTTTGACCTCAACGGAGACGCCGTGCAAGGCCTCGATCTTGCCGTAGTGGGTATGGACATCTTCAAGTACTAGCATGGTTTTACCTCAGGCCTCGCCCAGATAGGCTTTGATCACGTCGTCGTTCTGGCGGATTTCCTCCGGCGTACCACTAGCCAGGGGGCGACCCTGGTTGATCACGTTGATACGGTCGGAGATGTCCATCACCAGGCTCATGTCGTGCTCAATCAGCACCACGGAAACGTTGTAGTCCTCCTTCAGGCTGACAATCAGCTGGTTGAGGTCTTTGGTTTCCGCCGGGTTAAGGCCCGCTGCCGGCTCGTCCAGCATCAGGAGTTTCGGTTCGGTGACCATGCAGCGCGCGATTTCCAGGCGCCGTTGCTGGCCGTAGGCCAGGTTGCCAGCCTCCCTGTTGGCCAGGTCCAGCAGACCGACCCGCTCCAGCCAATAGGCGGCACGGTCCAGGGACTTGTTCTCCCGGGTCCGGTAATCGGGCGTTTTGAGCAACCCCGCAATCAGGTTGGTGTTCAGGTGTCGATGCTGGGCCACCAGCAGGTTCTCCACCACCGTCATCTGGCTGAACAGACGGACGTGCTGGAAGGTGCGCACCATGCCCAGGCGGGAGATCTTGTAATCGGGCTTGCCCTGGACTTCGTTGCCCTCGAACAGGATTTTTCCGCCAGTGGGTTTGTAGAAACCACTCATGCAGTTGAACACGGTGGTCTTGCCGGCCCCGTTGGGGCCGATAATGGAAACGATTTCCCGTTCCTGTACGTCCAGAGACACCTGGTCTACGGCAAGCAGGCCGCCAAAGCGCATGGACAGATTCTGTACTTCAAGCATCGCCTGTCACTCCTGCTTTTTCAGTTCGATATGGATGCGGCGCATGG
This sequence comes from Marinobacter gudaonensis, assembly GCF_900115175.1. Classification (NCBI taxonomy): domain Bacteria; kingdom Pseudomonadati; phylum Pseudomonadota; class Gammaproteobacteria; order Pseudomonadales; family Marinobacteraceae; genus Marinobacter; species Marinobacter gudaonensis. Next base: position 1,665,854 of record NZ_FOYV01000001.1, on the reverse strand, counting down.
GCATGAGACCCTGCGGGCGCCAGACCATCATCAGCACCATGGCGGCGCCGAAGATCAGCATCCGGTATTCGGAAAACTCACGGGCCAGCTCCGGCAGGATGGTCACGGCAATGGCTGCCAGGACTACCCCGATCTGGGAGCCCATGCCCCCGAGCACCACGATCGCGAGGATGATGGCTGATTCCAGGAAGACAAACGATTCCGGGCTGATAAAGCCCTGCTTGGAGGCGAACACGGTTCCGGCAAAGCCGGCAAAGAAGGCGCCAATGGTAAACGCCGACAGCTTCACCGCGGTGCGGCTCAGGCCGAGGGAGCGGGCGGCGATTTCATCTTCGCGCAGTGCTTCCCAGGCCCGACCGACCGGCATGCGCATGAACCGGCGGATCACCAGGGCAGTGAACACCGCCAGAACCAGGGCAATCAGGTACAGGAAAATCACCTTGTGCTCGCCGGCATAGGCTATGCCGAACGTCTCGTGGAAGGAGGTGTTACCTTCTTCTTTTACGCGGCGACCGAACTCCATGCCGAACAGGGTGGGTTCCGGGATGCCGCCGATGCCATTGGGGCCGCCGGTGAGCGTGGTCCAGTTATTCAGCAGGATCCGGATGATCTCACCGAAGCCCAGGGTCACAATGGCCAGGTAGTCACCTCGCAATCGCAACACCGGGAAGCCCAGCACCAGGCCGAACAAGGCCGCCAGCAGAGCGCCGATGGGCAGTGCCAGCCAGAACGAAATGCCCATGTACTGGGACAGCAGGGCGAAGGTGTAGGCGCCCACGGCGTAAAAAGCCACGTAGCCAAGGTCCAGCAGACCCGCCAGACCCACCACCACGTTCAGGCCCAGGGCCAGCATAATGTAGATCAGTACCAGGGTGGCCAGGTCAACCGCGCCCCGGGACACGAAGAACGGCCAGAACAGGGCCAGCACGAGGAGACCACTGAGTACCCAGGATTCGATCTTCGCTCGCCGGTTCTCCGACATGGGTTCGCTCTTGGTCTTGGGGAGCGGGTTTGGCAGGTTGCCGAGGGTACCCATGATGGTGTCCCGGAACAGCTGGAACAGGAACACAAGGACCGCAGCCAGCAGCACCATCACGATGGTGCCGGTGTCGGCGCCGGTCAGCGTGACATTAATTCCTTGGGCTTCCAGGTTAAAACCGATAATCGGATAGGAAATTACGAGTGTGATAACCGCGCAGAAGAGCGCGTGTCGCATATTGTTGGCAGCCATCAGATCTTTTCAACCTCCGGTTTGCCGAGCAGGCCGGTGGGTTTGAACAGCAGAATCAGGATCAGCAGGCTGAACGAGATCACGTCCTTGTATTCTCCGCTGAGATAGCCGGAGGTCATGCTTTCGGCTACCCCAAGTATCAACCCGCCCAGCATGGCGCCGGGGATACTGCCGATGCCGCCAAGAACCGCTGCCGTAAAGGCTTTCAGGCCGGCAATAAAGCCGAAGAGAGGATCCACCGAGCCGTAGTACATGCCCAGGAGCAGTCCGGCCACCGCGGCCAGGGCTGCGCCGATGACGAAGGTTGCGGAGATGATCCGGTTGGTGTCGATGCCCAGCAGGTTGGCCATGCCCAGGTCCTGGGAAACGGCCCGGCACGCCCGACCGGTACGGGAGCGGGAAATGAACATGGAGAGGGCTGTCATACAGACCAGGGTGGTGATGAATATGGTGATCTGCATGTACGACAGTGACATCTGGAAACCATCGGCGGAACCGAAGTTGAAGCCGCCGTCGATCAGGGCCGGGAAGCCGATGTTGCGGGAACCCTGGGCCAGGTGCACGTAGTTCTGCAGGAAGATCGACATGCCGATGGCGGAGATCAACGGAATCAGGCGGTGACGCCCGCGTACCGGCCGGTAGGCCACCCGTTCAACCGCCCAGCCCATGGAGCTGGACACGAGCATGGCGCAAATCAGTGCCACGATCAGGACCAGGGGTAGCCAGGCGATACCCAGCGTCGCCAGTCCGGTTATGGCAATCAGCGCGGTGTAGGCGCCGATCATATAGATTTCACCATGGGCAAAGTTGATCATGCCGATGATGCCGTAAACCATCGTGTAACCGATGGCGATCAGGGCGTAGGCGCTCCCGATCGTCAGCCCGTTAATGAGCTGCTGGAAGAAATACAGGAGGTCTTGCATTGTTATGGAACTCCGAAAGCCTGCTCCCTCCGCTACCACACCCCGCTGCCGGGATATCCGGGGCGGAAATGGGGGAGGATCAACAGGAGCCTAGAAAAACACCTTCTCCCGGATCGCGGTGAGAAGGTGCTCTCATAATTACCGTTTGTTAACGATAATGGCTTAGTTTACCGGAGTTTTGCTGCCATCTGAATGCCATTCGTACACAACAAACTCGAATGACTTCATATCGCCGGCCTTGTCGTACTCCACGGTGCCGATCGGGGTCTGGAAGGTGCCTTCGCGCAGGGCAGCGGCAACCTCGAACGGATCGGTGGATTCGGCGGCCTCGATACCATCAGCAATCAGCTGAACAGCAGTGTAGGAAGTCAGAACGAACGGGCCGGATGGATCCTCGCCCTTGTCCTGGAAGGCTTTAACCAGAGCCTGGTTCTCGGCTTTCTGGTCGAACGCTGGCGGCAGGGTTACCAACAGACCTTCAGCGGCTTCGCCGGCGATGGTGTTGATGTCCTTGTTGCCCACGCCCTCGGGGCCCATGAACTTGGCGTCAAGATCAGCCTGACGCGCCTGACGCAGAATCAGACCCAGCTCCGGGTGGTAGCCGCCGTAGTAGACGTAGTCCACGTCTGCCTGCTTGAGCTTGGTGACCAGGGACGAGAAGTCCTTGTCGCCGGCAGTGATGCCCTCGAACATGGCAATCTCGATGCCCTCGTTCTGCAGGGTATCGCGCACCGCGGTGGCAATACCTTCACCGTACTGCTGCTTGTCGTGGACGATGGCCACGCGCTCAGGGCTCTGGGAGGCAATGTAGCGCGCCGCAACCGGGCCCTGCATGCTGTCCAGACCGATGGTGCGGAACACCAGCTCGTAGCCACGCTCGGTGATTTCCGGGCTGGTGGACGCCGGAGTCACCATGAGGATGCCTTCGTCTTCGTAGATGTCAGAGGCCGGCTGGGTGGAGCTGGAGCACAGGTGGCCCACAACGAAGCGGACACCGTCGTTCACCAGACTGTTGGCTACGGTTACCGCCTGCTTGGGATCACAGACGTCGTCGTATTCAACGGCAACGAGCTCTTCGCCCATAACACCGCCGTTGGCGTTGATCTGCTCAATCGCCATGCGGGCGCCGGAAAACTGCATGTCACCATACTGGGCAACGGGGCCGGTCATGGGGCCGGCGATACCAATCTGGATCTCGGCGGCGGCGTGACCTGCGCCCATCAGGGCTACGGAAGTGCTGACGGCGGTAACGAGTTTTTTCACTGAAGTTCTCATTGATTCTGTCCTGTTATGGTTCAGGGTTATTCTTGTGTTCTCAGAGAGTTAAACAAACACCACAGTCCTGCCCTTGTCAAGCGTCGGGCCGGGTGGTTGCTCCGGAACACGGGCAGCCTGTCTCAGCAATTCCCGTGCCGCTCTGAGCCGCTCTAGGCGTCCGTGCCGTCTTCGTCATCCTGTGCAACCAGTGCGCGGAAGTTCTCGTGCTCGCGCAGCTGGGCGAAACTCACGTCTACCGAAGCATCGTCGCGGTATGCCTCAGAAATTTCAATAGCTTTCTTCAGGGTGCTGACCGCATCGTCCCAGCGACCCATTTCAGCGTACGCGCATGCCAGTTGGTAGTGCGCGTGGCCGTTATCCGGTGCCAGCTTAAGTGCCCGCTGGCAGAGGCTGATGGCCCACAGGGGCTCCTGCATCTCGAGCACGGCATCGGCCTTGTAGCTCAGTGCCTCGACGTCGTCAGGGCGCAGGTCCAGTATCTGGTCGTAGGCGGCAATCTTGTTCTGCTGGGAGGTCTCCTGGCTGGCCTTGAGCCAGAGCGAATGCACCTCGTTGGTGCGCTCTATCTCCGCCTGATTCTGATGAATGATGTCGGATTTCTGTTTCAGTTGTTCCTCGATAAACTCAAGGCGCTTTTCATACTCCACCACGAGCTCGTTCACCCGCTTCTCGGCAAGACTGGTGAGCTGGTTGCGCATGTCCCGGATCGAGTTCCAGCCGATGACCACCAGAATGGAGGTAGCGCCGGCAATCAGGTAGAAAAAGTAAGTGACCGTGTCGGTGGCATAGGACATGGTCTTGTCGGCCACGGACAGTTCCTTGTCCACCACCTTCTCGATCAGCTCGGCCCGGGTGCTCTGCATCTCCTTGCGCAGGGCCTTGGTTTCCTCCAGCAAATAGAGTTCAACGAATGGGGTGTACATGGGCTCGTCCAGGGTCTCAATGCTTTCCTCCAGGTCCTCCTCGGTAAGAGGCTCGTCCGGACCGAGGTTTTGCTGGGCCTGCAGGGTGCCGGAAAAAGCCAACGCGAAAAGAAAGGTAAGCAACAACTTGATCATCGTGCTGGGTCCATCTGGTTATGGGAAATTGAGCAGAGGCGTGACCTTAGCATAGTGGCTGACGGAAAAAATGCAGGCACAGTCCCCGACTTGCTTTTCCGGGTGCAAAGACCTCTAATAGTTAGGGGTATAAAGAATTGGCGAAAACCGACTCGGAGTAATGACTTGAACAGTTACGAAGATGTGCTGGTGGCGCTGCGGCGCGTGATCCGGGCCACGGACCTGCATTCCAAGCGTCTGAGCAAATACGCGGGCCTGACTGGTCCGCAGTTGCTGATCATGCGAACCATCCGGGACCTGGGCGAGGTCACTATCGGCACGATTGCTGAAAAAGTCAGCCTCAGCCAGGCGACTGTTACCACGATTCTGGATCGCCTGGAACATCGCAAACTGGTGTATCGGGTGCGCAGTACCCGGGATAAACGCAAGGTGCACGCGCATCTGACTGATGAAGGCGCCGAATTGCTGTCTCGGGCCCCGAATCCGTTGCAGGAAGATTTCATCCAGAAGTTCCAGAGCCTGGCGGAGTGGGAGCAGACCATGATCCTGGCCTCGCTGCAGCGGGTGGCGAACATGATGGATGCGGATGACATCGATGCCTCGCCGGTGCTGACGGTAGGGTCAGTGTTGAACGATGATGGCTGGAAGGAAAAGGGCTGAACCGGGGTGTCGGATTACGACCCTTTAAGTCTAATCCGACCTACCAGTCCACCACCTCAACCCCGTAGGTCGGATTAGCGAAGCGTAATCCGACAAGCTTCCACGGCTAATGCACCGAAGACCCCTTTCTCGGTTTGTTGCCAAAACACACCTGAAAGACATCGCTGTATTGCTTGGCGAAGTTCACCACCAGTCCTTCCTTCAGGTAGTCCGGCAGTTCCTCGTAATCGCCCCGATTGGCCTCCGGCAGGATCAGGTTGCTGATCCTCTGCCGCCGGGCGGCAATGACTTTTTCACGAATCCCGCCCACGGGCAGCACCTGGCCGGTGAGGGTCAGCTCGCCGGTCATGGCAATGTTTTGCTGTGGGGCTTCCCGACGGGCAATGGACAAGAGCGCAGTGGCCATGGTCACGCCGGCGCTGGGGCCATCCTTGGGGGTAGCCCCCTCGGGAACGTGCAGGTGCACGAAGGACTTATCGAAGAACGTGGGGTCACCCTTGAAGCGTTTCAGGTTTGAGGACACGAAGCTGTAGGCAATCTCCGCGGATTCCTTCATCACGTCGCCGAGCTGGCCGGTGAGCTTGAAGCCGCGCTGGCTGCTGTGGATCCGGGACGCCTCGATGCTCAGGGTGGCCCCGCCCATGGCGGTCCAGGCCAGACCGGTTACCACACCAACGCCTTTCAACGACTTCTCTTTCCGGAACGCCGGCTGCCCGAGGTATTCGGGCAGATCGTTGACGCCCACCTTGACCGGCTGGTCCGGATGCTCCAGAAGCTTGACGATGCCCTTGCGCAGGATCTTGTGCAGCAGCTTTTCCAGGTTGCGCACGCCAGCCTCACGGGCATACCCCTCGATCACTTGCCGGATGGCGGCATCGGTGATGTTGAACTGCTTTTTGAGCAGCCCAGCTCGCTTCAATAGCCGGGGCAACAGGTGGTGCTTGGCAATGGCCAGTTTTTCCTCGGAAATGTAGCCGGACAGGCGGATCACATCCATTCGATCCAGCAGCGGCCGGGGAATGGTGTCGAGCTGGTTCGCGGTGCAGATGAACAGCACCTTGGACAGGTCCATGCGAACATCCAGGTAGTGGTCGAGGAAATCCCGGTTCTGCTCCGGGTCCAGGGTTTCCAGCAGGGCCGAGGCCGGATCGCCCTGGAACGAGGCGCCGATCTTGTCGATTTCATCGAGCATGATCACGGGGTTGGCTACCTTCGAATCCTTCAGGGCCTGCACGAACTTGCCCGGCATGGCACCGATGTAAGTGCGGCGATGGCCCTTGATCTCGGCCTCGTCGCGCATGCCGCCGACGCTGAAGCGGTAAAACTCCCGCCCGAGGGCATCGGCCACGGAATGGCCGATGGAGGTTTTGCCCACGCCTGGCGGGCCCACCAACAACAGAATGGAACCGCTCACTTCTTTCTTGAAGGTGCCCTCGGCCAGGAACTCCACGATGCGATCCTTGACGTCGTCCAGGCCGTCGTGGTCGCGGTCGAGAATCCTGCGGGCCTCGGCCAGGTCGAAGTGGTCCTCGGAGTGAAGGCCCCAGGGTACCTGGGTCAGCCAGTCCAGGTAGTTGCGGGTAACGCCGTACTCGGGCGAGCCCTGCTCCAGAACCTGCAACTTCTCTAGCTCGTCCCTGAAACGTTCCTGCACCGCTTCCGGTGGATGGCGTTCTGCCATGCGCTGCTCGAAGCGCTCCACGTCGGCGGTCTTGTCGTCCTTGGCCATGCCCAGCTCGCGCTGGATGACCTTGAGCTGTTCCTTGAGGAAAAACTCCCGCTGGTGCTTCTGCACCTTGGCGTTGACCTCTTCGCTGATTTCCGACTGCAGGCGGGCCACCTCCTGTTCCTTGCGCATCAGCAGAAGCACTTTTTCCATGCGGCGCAGCAGCGGGACGGTGTCGAGCACGTCCTGCAGTTCGTGACCCGGGGCGCTGGTCATGGAAGCGCCAAAATCGGCCAGGGGCGAGCTATCGTCCGGCCCGAACCGGGACAGGTATTGCTTCACTTCCTCGCCGTACAGGGGGTTGGATCGCAACAGCTCCTTGATGGCGCTGATGATGGCCAGGGTATAGGCCTTCAGTTCGTCGGCTTCTTCTTCGGGCTCGGTCGGGTACTCCACCTCCACCAGGTAGGGGGGCTTGCGACGGAGCCACTGGGTAATTCGGAAGCGCTGCAGGCCCTGGGCAATGAACTGAACCTTGCCGTCCTGGCTCTGGGCGTGATGCACCCGCACGGCACAGCCCATGGTTTCCAGCTGGTCGCTGGCGGGCACGCCTTCCTCGGCTTCCGGTTCTTCCACAAAGCAGATGCCCAGTACCTTGTGATCGGTTTCCCCGACCCGCTTCAGGGTCTCGTGCCAGGGGTTCTGGTTCACCATCACAGGCTGGACCTGGGCCGGGAAGAAGGGACGATTGGACACCGGCAGCACGTACATGCGCCGGGGCATCAATTGCTGGGGCAGCGCCAGGCCCTTGCTGTGCTCGTCCCTGCCAATGTATTCGGTCACATCCTCTTCGAACTCTTCAAACGAATCGTTGCGGGTGTCGTCATTCATGCCGTGAACTGTCCATCCGGAAAGGTTGTACGTTACGCCGGGCCGGGTAAGACGTGGGCCCGAGGTCCTGTCTGTGTCGGCTGTCTCTGTAGCCTATGTAACGCCAGATACGGTAATTTCAAGGAGTTGGGTTTTGTCTCCAAAGCCTTGATTTCTGCAGGGCCGGCCCCATGTCCTCAGACAATTCGCAGAGATTCAGGGACGGTGCCCTGTTTATCTCAAGATCTCTCGACAACTTTCGACAATTTCAGGTGCCAGGCATGAGCAACTCCCCCTACATCTTCGAAGCGACCATGGAAAACTTCCAGCAGAAGGTCATGGAAGCCTCTTCCAGTACGCCCATCCTGGTGGATGTCTGGGCCGAGTGGTGTGCCCCCTGCAAACAGTTGATGCCATTGCTGGAGAAGCTGGCCAACGAATACCAGGGCGGGTTCATGCTGGCGAAGGTGAACGCGGATGAGCAGGAGCAGCTGACCGCCAGCCTTGGCGTGCGCAGCCTGCCCACCGTGATCCTGGTGAAAGACGGCCAGGCCGTGGACGGTTTCAATGGTGCCCTGCCGGAGAACGAGATTCGCAAAGTGCTGGACAAACACGTCCAGGCCCCGCAGGAGGATCCGCACGACAAGGCCCGTCGCATCTGGGAAGAGGGCGACGTGGACGGGGCTCTTGCCATTCTGTCCGAGCTCAACCGTAAGGATCCTGAGAACCTCCAGGTATTGATCGACCTCGCCCAGCTGAAAGCTGAGACCGGAGACCTGGAAACCGCGGAACAAGTGCTCGAGAGTCTGCCGCCCGAGGAGAAATTGCAGCACCAGGCCAAGCAACTGGCGGCACGGGTGAAGTTCCTCAAGCAGTCTGCCGAGCTTCCGCCAATCAAGGATCTGGAGATGGCCCTGGAGCAGGACCCGAAAGATCCGAACGCGTTGCACCTGTTGGCGCTTCATCACGTATTAAGGGAGAACAACGCCGAGGCGATGGATCTGCTGATCCGCCTGATGCAGGTGGACAGCAAGTACAAGGACGAAGTGGCCAAGACCACCTTGATCGAACTGTTCGACAAGCTTGGCAACAACAACCCGGATGTACGGACCTATCGGCGGAAACTGTATACCCTGATGCATTGAGGTGGAATGCTCAAACTCCCGCCCCAGCCTGACAACTGTGAACTCTGCGAGCGCCGGGTGGCCAAGCTCACCCGGCACCATCTGATCCCCAAGCACCTGCATCGCAAGAAGCGCTTCCAGAAGCTGTTCAGTAAAGACGACCTGATTACCCGAACCCTGTGGGTGTGTCGACCCTGCCATAACGCCATTCACAAGGCTCGCACCGAGCATGAGCTTGGGCTGTACTTCAACACCCGCGAGAAACTGCTGGAGCTGGAAGAGTTGCGGTCGTTCGTGGAGTGGCTGAGGCACAAACCCGAGGGGTTTGTGCCCAAGCAAAAACGCTGATTCGGTGGTCGAGCAAGCGCTCGCGATGGCTGGTCGCCTACACGGCCAGCTCGCTGCCATCCTGCTGGCGCGAGGACGTGTCCCTAGAGAACCGATTGCCCCTCAGGAAGGTGCCATAGTCGTTGAATCGCACCCCCATTTTCCTCATGACCCGGTGCGCTGCCGGTGCCGTCCATTGTCGAATGTAAAAGGGCTCGCGCACGGCAAAATGATGGATGGCGTGGGTACTGCCGAAGTTGAAGCAGAACAGCTGCATCGGCATCAGCCACCAGGGATTGAGAACCTGGCACTGCTGCATCACGTTCCTGGGCTCGACATCGCCGTAGTAGTGCATGTTCGAGCTAATGAAGTGCAAGCAGAAGGTGCGCAGGAAAGACGGCAGCATGTACACCACGGCAAAGGTGTCGAGCGCTGCAAGCCCGGTTGCCATCCCCTCCGACAGGCTGATGGGGGCGCCTGAGAGCTGTGCGGCGAACAGCACCAGGTGTGCCAGCACCCAGCTGTGGAACAGCAGGTAATAGAGGTTGCCAAGCGGCGCATAGGCGAGCAGCTGCTGCAGGCTCATTTTTCTGGCGTCGCCCTGCGACGCCGGCTTCTGGCTGCGAATGTAGTCACGAACCGCGCGCTGCATGGTGAAAGGCCGCAGCAGTACGGCCAGCATGTTGTCGCCTGTCATCAGCAGGCGACGGACGCCCCAGCGCTCACCGTTGGTGATGCCGCGCTCCTCAAGATCACTCTCGGTTCCGCTGAACTTGTGGTGGTGCAGGTGCAGCTTGCGCCTCACGAATGGGCTGATGGTGCTGGCTCGGGCCAGCCATCCCAGCGCCAGCATCAGATCGTTGGCCCAGGGCCGGTTCTTGAAGTACATGAGGTGAATCAGGTCGTGCTCCAGCTCATGAATCAGCGAGGCAAAGATCGCTGTCACCGGAACACAGATCCACCAGGGTATGAGCTCCATCACATAGAGCGCGCCGCTGGAAATCATGCCCAGAAGCGAAATGGCCATGATGGTGGCACCAATCAGGTTCTGGTGTCTTTCCAGCCAGGGGTGCCGGCGACGCAGGGCCCGCCCCTCCTCCAGGATGGTCTTGCGGATATGTTCGGTTTTCTCCGCGTCGCTCAGGGTGTTCGGATCAACAGACATGGTTTTGACCTTTTTTACGGTTGGACATGTCAACCGGGCACCTACACCCGGTTTTATCAGCTGCTATTGTGATTCCCTACACGTCAGTACCGGCTATGAACCGATGACAAAAAACGATCATTTGACGACAACCAACAAGGCAGCCGTTGCCATTGTGTCGAGCCAGCCCACGGTTCCCGGCACCTATGTCCTGCTGCTGATCGATGTGACAGAGCGCTGGAATGTTCCGGTGGCGGAACTGCTGGAGCACGAGGGGCTGGTTCTCGAGGATCTTCTGCGCAGTGGGTTTCGCCTGCCCAGGGACTGCTTTGCCCGGTTGATCCAGCGAGCCATCTCGCTGACCGGTGAGCCTGGCATGGGCTTTCTGATGGGGCTGCAGATGAAAGTGTCCTGTCACGGTGTGATTGGCCAGGCCGCAATGGTGGCAAGGACCCTGGGTGAGGCGCTGGACATTGCCATCGCCTACTTCAACATGCCGTCATCGGACCTGGAGCTGCGTCTGGATCAGCAGGGCGATCGGGTTCGCCTGGCCTTTGCCGAGCGCGACGAGCGCTACCAGTTGGGGGAAGTGGGTGCCATGTTCCTGCTTACCGGTTTCGCCGCGATGGCCGAGGCACTCACCGGCACCAGGCTTCGGGGTAGGGGGGTGGTCCGTTTTGCCCAGCCCTCATTCATGAGCCGCTTCGATCACCTGATGGCCGGCCCGCTGACCTTCGATGGCGACTTTAATGGCTTTGTGTTCGACCGGTCGATCCTGCAATCCCCGCTGGTTATGTCTGACCCGGTGGCGGCGCGGGTGGCCCGGGAGCAATGCAAGGAGGAGTTGGGGCGCCTTGGTGGCGGCCGTTCCCTGATGCAGCAGGTGCGGGATCTGGTGTTCGATGAGGAGATGGGCTTTGCTTCGATAGAGGAGGTGGCCGCAAAGCTGAACGTCACAACCCGAACCCTGCAGCGTCGATTGCGCGCCGAAGGTGTGGTGTTTCGCGATCTTGTGGAATCCATGCGTCAGCAGCACGCCCGGCGGCTGCTGGCGGTGGGTCAGAAAAGCATCGGGCAGGTGTCGGACCTGCTGGGGTATTCTGATGTGACCAATTTCAGTCGGGCGTTCCGGCGCTGGACCGGGCGTTCGCCCCGGGACTATGCCCGGGCGCCAGGATAGCGGCGCCCGGAACAGAAGGAGACTCAGCCGTTGCCTTTCTTCATCTGCTCGTACTCATCTTCGAAGAAAAACTTCTCCTCGCCAAACGCTGGCTCAAGCTCATGCAACCAGGTAGCGGTGTCGCTGTACTTGGCAAAGAAGGGGCGTTGTACCCAGTCCGGGTTACGACCCTGCAGGAAGCGCAGCACAAAGACTTTTTCGCCCTTGATTTCCGTGATGCCCTGGATCTCCACCTTGCCGGGGCCAGCACTCATGGACGGGCCGCGCGCGGTGCGCGCCAGGCCGGAGACCTGTTTCATGGCTTCCCGGTAAATGTGGTAGGCCTCCGCCAGGGGAACCTCGAAGTAGTTCTTGGCGCCGGTGTCCCGCTCTACGAACATGTAGTAGGGGATGATGCCCAGCTTCACTTCCTTCTTCCACAGCTTCGCCCAGGCGTCGGCGTCGTCGTTGACGTGCTTGATCAGCGGGCCTTGGGCGCGGATTTCGGCGCCGGTGGCGCGGATGCGGCGGATCGCCTCTTCGGCAATCTCGGTGGTGATCTCCTGCCAGTGGTTGTAGTGGGCCATGATAGCCACGTGCTTGCCGGCGTCTACGAGGCGCGCAAACAGATCAATCAGCTCGTCGGCGTCCTTGTCGGTCACGAAGCGGTATGGCCAGAAGGTCAGTGCCTTGGTGCCGATCCGGACGGTCTGGATGTGGTCAAACTCGGGCTCCAGCAGTGGCTCCAGGTACTGCACCAGGTTCTTGGTCTTCATGACCATGGGGTCGCCACCGGTCACCAGCAGGTCGGTGACTTCGGTGTGCTCTTTCAAGTAGCCATGCAGCTTTTCGGCTTCGGTGCTGGCCATCTTCAGGTCTTTATCACCGACAAATTGCGCCCAGCGGAAACAGAAAGTGCAATAGGAGTGGCAGGTCTGCCCCTGGGCCGGGAAGAACAGTACGGTCTCCCGGTATTTGTGCTGCACGCCGTCGAGCACCTCGCCGTCCAGTTCCGGCATGTTCATTTCCATCTGCCCGGCCGGATGCGGGTTCAGCTCGTCTCGGATCTCCTTGGCGACCGCCTGGATTTCCTTCTTGTCGGCACCTTCCCGGTGCAGCGCTGCCATACGCTCGAAATGTTCATCCTTGAGCATGCCTTTCTGCGGGAAGACAAGCTGGTAGATCGGATCGTTGGGCACCTGGTCCCAGTTGATCAGTTCATTGATAACGTATTCGTTGACCCGGAAAGGCAGCACACTGGCCACCACCTTCATCTCAAACAGGGTCTCTTCAGGAAGGTTCTGAATGATCTCGATCTTGTCGAGCTGGCGGTCTGTGTAGACCTTGAAGCGCCGTTCCTCGAACTCCGTGGTGGGAATCCGGTTCGGAAAGGTGACGATGGAGTTCATAGATCGCCCTCTGTTGGTTGACTGAGTAAAAAGTGGTCCGACCACTTTTTGGTGGTTAAAAATCAGGCAGGCAAGTATACATAAATAGGAATTTATTTTCAGGTCTAATTAATAGCTGACGGAAAACTGCAGTACCGCGGCCAGATGCTGCCGTTAAAGTTATGAAAATACGGGTAAATATCTCGAAATTACGCTAATTGTGGCGAATGAGATCGTTTAGCACGGTAACAAAATTCTCTGTGATAGGAATGCTACGACATTGGTCGCATTCTGGTTGTTTAGTGGTCCAAAAACGGTCATTCTTCCGTAACTAACCGCAAGAAGCGGCCCAGAAATGGACTCAGGGGTGGGCTTCAATTGAATTTGATAGGCGAAATGTAGTAAAAATACTACGGATTGGGATAACAGATCTGTTCACGTCTGTCTCGATGCTGATCGACCAGGGTCAAAAGCCCGAAAACCGGGGCGATCCGGCATGAAAAGTGTGAAAGCTGTTCTATGCTTACTACAGGTTCTGTGTACTGAGCACCGGTACACCTGTCAGGCGGATATACCCATAACAACACACTGCATGTAATCGCAGCTCATTGACACCGCATCGCGCCGGCTGCTGATCGTGGCCGCGCTGCACCTTTTGATGCCAAGGGGAGGGTTTGATGTACCAGGACGATGATCCCATTGAAACCAGTGAATGGCTGGACGCGCTGGAATCTCTGATCGAGAACGAAGGCGTAGACCGGGCCAAATATATTCTCGAGAGGCTCTCCGAACGGGCCAGCCGCGATGGCACCGAGCTACCTTATTCCATTACCACGCCATTCCGGAACAGCATTCCCGTATCCCAGCAGGCGCCCATGCCCGGTGACCTGTTCATGGAGCGGCGGATTCGCTCACTGATCCGCTGGAATGCGATGGCCATGGTCATGCGCGCCAACCAGCGTCCGGGTGACCTCGGCGGCCACGTATCCTCGTTCTCCTCGGCAGCAACCCTCTACGACGTTGGTTTCAACTATTTCTTCCACGGTGGCGACAACGAGCGCGAATCCGATCTGGTGTATTTCCAGGGGCACTCCTCCCCGGGTATCTATGCCCGTTCCTTCCTTGAAGGACGGTTCGATGAAAAGGACCTGGACAAGTACCGCGAGGAAGTCGACGGCACAGGTCTGTCTTCCTACCCGCACCCCTGGCTAATGCCGGACTACTGGCAGTTCCCGACAGTTTCCATGGGCCTGGGGCCGATCCAGGCCATCTATCAGGCTCATGTGATGAAGTACCTGCACAACCGCGAGCTCATCGATATGGGCAACCGCAAGGTATGGTGCTTCGTAGGCGACGGTGAATGCGACGAGCCGGAAACCCTGGGCTCCATCTCCATGGCCGGCCGTGAAAACCTCAGCAACCTCATCTTTGTAGTCAACTGCAACCTGCAGCGGCTGGATGGCCCGGTTCGCGGCAACGGCAAGATCATGCAGGAACTCGAAGGCGTATTTCGTGGCGCCGGCTGGAACGTGCTGAAAGTGGTGTGGGGTCGCCATTGGGATCCGCTGTTCGAAAAAGACAAGGAAGGCGTGATGCAGCGGGCCATGGACGAGGTCTGCGACGGCGAGCTCCAGAACTTCAAGAGTAATGGGCCCGCCTACACCCGGAAGCATTTCTTTGGCCGCAATCCGGAACTGGCCAAGCTGGTGGAAAGTCTCTCTGATGAGGAGATCAACAAGCTCAACCGCGGCGGTCACGACCCGTATAAGATCTACGCGGCCTACCACCACGCCATCCATAACAACGGCGGGCGCCCGACCGTGATCCTGGCCCACACCATCAAGGGCTATGGTTTCGGCGAGGCCGGCGAGGCGCAGAACACTGCACACTCGCTGAAAAAACTGGACATCGAACAGCTGAAGTCGTTCCGCGACCGGTTTGCGGTGCCGCTGAAGGACGACGAGCTGAAGGACGTGCCGTATTACCGGCCGGCCCCGGACAGTCCGGAAATCGTTTACATGAAGAAGCGCCGGCAGGAGCTGGGCGGCTTCTATCCGAAGCGCCGCAAGGACTGCCAGCCGTTGCAGATTCCGGAACTGGATATCTTCAAGGCGGTTCTGGACGGCTCGGGTGATCGGAAGATCTCCACCACCATGGCGTTCGTGCGGATCCTCACGGCACTGACCAAGGACAAGCGCATCGGCAAGCGTGTGGTGCCGATCGTGCCGGACGAGGCCCGTACCTTCGGTATGGAGGGCATGTTCCGCCAGTTGGGAATCTACACGGCGGAAGGCCAGAAGTACGTGCCGGAAGACCGTGACCAGATCATGTACTACCGGGAGGACAAGAAGGGCCAGATTCTCGAGGAAGGCATTAACGAGGACGGCTCCATGGCGGCCTGGATGGCGGCAGCGACCTCCTACAGCACCAACAACTTCCCGCTGATTCCGTTCTACATCTTCTACTCCATGTTCGGCTTCCAGCGTGTGGGGGATCTGGCGTGGGCCTCCGGTGACATCCAGGCCCGAGGGTTCCTGATTGGTGGAACTGCGGGCCGTACCACACTGAACGGTGAAGGCTTGCAGCACCAGGACGGCCACAGCCATATCCTGGCGAACACCATCCCCAACTGTAAGGCCTACGACCCGGCCTACGGCTACGAGATGGCCGTGGTTCTGCGACAGGGCATGAAGGAAATGTTCGAGGACAACCAGAACGTTTTCTATTACCTGACCATCGAGAACGAGAACTACGAACAGCCGGCCATGCCCAAGGGCTGCGAGGACGGCATCATCAAAGGTATGTACCTGTTCGAGTCGGTGGAAACCAAGGGTCGCAAGAAAACGCCCCGGGTCCAGCTGCTCGGTGCCGGCGCCATCCTTAACGAGGTGCGTGCTGCCGCCCAGATGCTGAAGGACGACTGGGGTGTTGCCTCAGACGTATGGAGTGTCACCAGCTTCAATGAACTGGCCCGCGAAGGTCAGCACATCGAACGGTGGAACCGCCTGCACCCGGATGACAAGCCCAAGAAGGCCTACGTCACCCAGTGCCTGGAGAAGCAGTCCGGTCCGGTGGTGTCGTCCACCGACTACATCAAGCTGCACTCCGAGCAACTGCGGGCGTTCATTCCCAAGACCTATCTCACCCTGGGTACCGACGGCTTCGGTCGCAGTGACACCCGCGAGAAGCTGCGCAGCTTCTTTGAGGTGGACCGCTACTATGTAACGGTGACGGCGCTTTCAGCCCTGGCCCAGGATGGTGAAGTGAAGAAGGAAGTGGTTCTCGAAGCCATGCGCAAGTACGGAATCGATCGCAACAAAACGAACCCGGTGCTGAGCTAAGGAGACCGCCATGAGTGAACAGGAAATCAAGGTTCCGGATCTCGGCGGTGCGGACGAGGTCGAGATTATCGAGATCAGCGTCAGCGCTGGTGACACGGTCGAGGAAGAGGATCCGATTCTGACGGTGGAGTCCGACAAGGCCTCCGTGGAACTGCCCGCTCCGGGCGCCGGCAAGATCACCAAGATCACTGTGAAAGTGGGTGATAAGGTGAAAGAAGGCGATGTTGTCGGCATGATGGAGCCCTCCGAAGGTGGCTCAGGCGATTCCGCAAGCGACGAGGCGGAGTCGGAATCCGAGGCAAAAGCCGAGGAGAAGACCGAGGAAAAGCCGAAGGAAGAATCCGAAGACAGCGCCGAGAAAAGCAAGCCGGCGCCGAAGAAGTCGTCTGGCGGCTCTCGCAAGGAGACGGTGAAGGTGCCGGCTCTGGACGGTTTCGAGAATGTACCGGTCATTGAGATCAACGTGTCCGAAGGCGACTCCATTTCCGAGGACGACCCTCTGGTCACCGTGGAATCCGACAAGGCCACCATGGAGATTCCCTCGCCCTATGCTGGCAAGGTCGGCAAGATCCTGGTGAAGGAGGGCGATAAGCTCTCCGAGGGCGATGACTTGCTGGAAATGACCGTCGAGGAAGGCGGCGAGGCTGAGGACGAGCCGGCCGATGAGGATTCCGGCAAGACTGAGGCCGAGTCGAAGTCCGAAAGCAAGGCTGAGCCCGAGCAAAAGCAGAAAGCCCAGGAGCCTGCGCCCCAGCCCCAAGGTTCCACCTACGAGCCACCCTCACCGGGTGCGAAGGTGCACGCAGGCCCGGCCGTGCGCAAGTTGGCGCGGGAACTCGGTGCGGACCTGACCCGTATCAAGGGTTCAGGGCCGAAGAGCCGGATTGTCAAAGACGACGTCCAGGCGTACGTAAAGAGCCAGCTGCAACAGTCGCAGCAGGGTGGCAGCGTGGGCACTGGCTCTGGCATTCCAGGGGTCAAGCTCCCGGACTTCAGCCAGTTCGGCGATGTTGAGCGTGAGTCGATGTCGCGCATGATGGCGGCCACGGCCACCAATATGCAGCGCAGCTGGCTGAACGTGCCCCACGTGACCCAGTTTGACGATGCTGACATCACCGACATGGAGGACTTCCGCAAAGCCCAGAAGGCCGCTGGCGAGAAGAAGGGCGTGAAGATGACGCCGCTGCCGTTCCTCCTCAAGGCCTGCGCCACGGCGCTGGCGGAACTGCCCCAGTTCAACGTGTCTCTGGACATGGAGCGCAAGGAGGTGGTTCGCAAGAAGTACATTCACATCGGTATTGCGGTGGATACGCCCCATGGGCTGATGGTGCCGGTAATCCGCGATGTGGACAAGAAGGGTCTGTGGGAGCTGGCCGCAGAAAGCGCAGAGCTGGCGCAGAAGGCCCGGGACAAGCAGCTGAAGCCTGCGGAGATGCAGGGTGCCTGCTTTACCATCACCAGCCTCGGTGGCATTGGCGGTACGGCGTTTACGCCGATCGTGAATACGCCGGAGGTGGCGATTCTCGGGGTGTCCAAGGCGGCCATGAAGCCGGTGTGGGATGGCAAGGCGTTCCAGCCGCGGCTGATGTTGCCGCTGTCGCTGTCCTACGATCACCGGGCAGTGAACGGTGCCGATGCGGCTCGATTCACCGCGTTGCTTAGCCAGCTTCTTGGGGATATCCGTACCCTTCTGTTGTGATTTGACTCAGATTGTCACCCAGCCTGCGAGTTGGGTGGCGCGACGAAGGCCGGTACGGCTTTTCAGAACACGCTACAAGCACATCCCTGTGCGCTTGTTTCGGGCCATCCCTGGCCCTCTACAGTTCTGAAAAGCCGTACCGGCCTTCGTCGTTCTGGCTCTCTTTTAATCGCTCCCTACCCGCCTTATCAATCTTCGTTTTCAACCCCGTCAGGCCGGCCAATGGCCTCCTTCTCTATCCTGTTCACTATCTCCAATACCTAAGGCAACTAAAGAGAGCTGCAATGACTCCCGCCGAAATACTGTCCCAACCACTGAAACTGCGAAACGGGGCGGTCATTCCCAATCGCTTTGCGAAGTCCGCCATGAGCGAAACCCTGGGCACTATTGATAACCGGGTTACCCCGGAGCTGGTCACGCTGTACCGGACCTGGGCCGAGGGCGGTACCGGGTTGTCGATTACCGGGAATGTGATGGTGGATCGCCGGCACATCGGCGAACCGCAGAACGTGGTGCTGGAGGATGAGCGGGATCTGGCGCTGCTGAGGGCCTGGGCGGAGGCCGGCAAAACGGGTGGCAAGAAGATCTGGATGCAACTGAATCATCCGGGCAAGCAGAGCCCGAAGATGCTCAATCGTGATCCGGTGTCGCCCAGTGCGATTCCGTTCAGGAAGGAGTTGCGGAGTATGTTTGCCACGCCGCGGGCCCTGACGGGACCGGAGATCGAGGACATTGTTCAGCGCTTTGCCCGGGCTGCGGCTATTGCGGAGAAGGCGGGGTTTGATGGGGTGCAGATTCACGGGGCCCATGGTTATCTGGTCAGCCAGTTCCTGTCGCCGCACCACAATCAGAGAACGGACGAGTGGGGTGGTTCGCCCGAGAAGCGGATGCGGTTCGTGCTGGCGGTGTACCGGGCGATTCGCGAGGTGACCCGACCCGAATTCTCTGTGGGCATCAAGTTGAATTCGGCGGATTTCCAGCGGGGCGGGTTTACCGAGGAGGAATCACTCGCGGTCATTGAGGCGTTGGATGCCGAGGGGATTGATCTGGCGGAGATCTCCGGCGGCAATTATGAGAACCCGGCCATGGCCAAAGGCGCCGAGAAGGGGCGGGTGAATGTGGAGGTCAAGCAGAGCACTCTGGCGCGGGAAGCCTATTTTCTGGAGTTTGCGGAGAAGGTGCGAAAGCGGGTGTCGGTGCCGTTGATGGTGACCGGCGGTTTCCGGACCAGCCAGGGTATGGCAGAGGCGATCGGGTCGGGGGCCACCGATCTGGTGGGTCTGGCCCGGCCGTTGGCTGTGGAGCCGGATCTGCCCAATCGGGTGCTGGCGGGGGAGCAAGTGACCAGCCAGGTGCGGCCGATCAGAACCGGCATCCGGGCCATCGATAACATGGCCCTGATGGAAGTGAGCTGGTACACGCGCCAGCTCGGGCGCATGGGTAAGGGCAAGGCGCCCAGGCAGCACGACCGAGGTTTATGGTCTCTGGTGGAGGTGTTGGGGGTGATGACCACACGCGGTGTGCGAACGCGGCTTCGGGCTGGTGAATAGCCCAAACAAAAACCCCGGCCTGAGCCGGGGTTTTTGCTGATTCAGCTAACTTCTAACGGGAGGTTTAGAAGTTGTACTGTGCTGCGAACAGCAGGCGGCTTGCGTCGCCATCAGTGCCGCTAACGTTTTCACGGCTCAGGCGCTGAAGTTCTACGCCCATCATCACGTTCTTGACCGGCGTCCACTGGTAGTTGGCCATGATGGCAGAGTTGGTTTCACTCTGGCCGGCCACTGCTACGCCATCAGCTTCCGCGTCATCCCAGTCGACCTCGACCATGCCGTAGCCGATGTTGATGCTGCGACCGCCACCCAGGTTGATGCCGGCACCGATGGTACCGCCGTAGCCGGAGATGGTTTCAACGTCACCGTTCCCATCGACATAAGCGCTGGCAGCACCGAAGTTTTCGCCAGAGCGATACAGGTAGCTGTTAGCACCGTCGGTGTAGGACAGGCTACCCTGAATGGTGATCATGTCGGAAACAGCCATCTTGGCGGCAACGAAGGTGGCAAAGCCCAGGGAGCTTTCATCGTTGGTGCCGTCGTCATAGGCGATCTGGTGAGCCAGAACGGCCGCAGAGTAAGACATGCCGCCTGCTGAATCTTCCAGGCGAGCAGTCACAGTCGGCAGGCCGTCTTTGCTGATGTCGTTCGCCGCAGTGGTTACGAAGCTGTAGTTAGGATCCTCGAGAGATACTGACAGAGGACCGGAAGTGTAACGTACCTGAGCTGTCCGGCTCTGGTAGCCAGCATTGCCCGGGAGTGAGTCGAAATCCAGAGTAGAGGTATTGCCTACGAAGCTGGTGAAGTTAGACCAGGTCTGGCCGGCCAGAACACCGTTGTAGGAACCGTAGGCATGACGCAGACGGAGAGTACCGCCACCACCGCCGCGGAAGTCACCTTCAATGTTGATCATCACGCCTTCAGGGCTGGTGGTTTTCACACCGATACGGCTCTGGAAAGCGTCAGCGCCGAAGTGGCCTTCGGGTGCATTGTCGTTGCCTGCGAGGCCAGCGTAGGAACCAGAGCGGGTGCTCAGGGCCTGGTTGCTGTCCACGTCGTAACTTGCGTTAAACCGTGCGTAACCGTAAACCGACA
The DNA here is from genome assembly GCF_900115175.1 of Marinobacter gudaonensis. Lineage (NCBI taxonomy): Bacteria > Pseudomonadati > Pseudomonadota > Gammaproteobacteria > Pseudomonadales > Marinobacteraceae > Marinobacter > Marinobacter gudaonensis. The sequence continues at coordinate 1,645,341 of NZ_FOYV01000001.1, read as the reverse complement.
TGTCGTAGTCGCCGGCTTTGAAGTTTACGGCACCAGCCTGGCCAGCCACCCCGAATACTGCCGCAGCTGCCGTCGCACGAATTGCCAATCTCAGTTTGTTGCTTTGCATCGTTGTTGTCTCCACACATTTTTGTTGTTGGACCCAAAAACAAGGTAGTTACGAATTCATGACAATTCAAATAAATTCATTGACGGATTAGACGAATGTCTATAACTGCTTTTCGTTCATAGTCAGACATCTGCGATATCTAATTCGGCGTAGTTTTATTCCATGACATCCGAAAGTACTGTACTGCGATCGGCGACCTTCGCCTTTCTTGATATCGAGACCACCGGAGGCAATTCCGCCCGCGACCGGATTACCGAGATTGGCATACGGTTCTGGCGCGACGGCGAGGTGGTGGGGGAATGGCAGACGCTGCTCAATCCGCAAACACGTATCTCGCCTTTCATTGAGAGCTTTACCGGTATTTCCAATGACATGGTGGCGGACGCACCCTTATTTGAAGAAGTGGCCGATGAGCTGGCGGAGCAACTGAAGGACAAGGTCTTTGTCGCCCACAATGCGCGGTTCGATTATGGCTTTATCAAAGCGGAATTCCGGCGGCTGGCGCGGCCGTTTTCGGCCCGTGTTCTGTGCACGGTAAAGCTTTCCCGCCGGCTTTATCCGGAGTTTCGCCGCCACAACATGGACGCGCTGATTGCCCGCCACGGCCTCGCCCAGGTTCAGCGGCACCGGGCCATGGGGGATGTGTCGGCAATGCTGTCGTTTTTCGAAAAGGCGAGGGCAGAGAAGGGTGACGAGTCGTTCGAGGCCGCGCTGAAAGTGTTGCTGCAGCGGCCGAGCGTTCCCTCCAACCTGCCGCCGGATATCCTCGACGATCTGCCCAGAAGGCCGGGGGTCTATCGGTTCTATGGCGAAAACGACGTGCTTCTCTATGTGGGCAAGAGTACCAACATTGCCCAGCGGGTCGCGTCGCATTTTTCCGGCGACCACAACAGCGCCCGGGGTGTTCGGATGTCCGAGAGCCTGAGGCGGGTGGAGTGGACAGAAACCGCCGGTGAGCTTGGGGCGTTGCTGCTGGAACTCAGGCAGATCAAGCAGCTCAAGCCTTTGTTCAACCGCCGCTCGCGGGCCGCCAAGAATCTGGTGAGTATCGAACTGTCCAGAAACGGCACCGGCTATCTCCAGGCCCGGCTGGTGCGGGAAATCGAACCGCACCGGCTGGGTGATTACTTCGGGCTGTTCCGTAGCAAACGTGACGCCGAGCGAGCCCTGAGTGGCATCACCGCGAAGAACGACCTGTGCAACAAACTGCTGGGGCTGGAGCCGGAGCACGACGGACCCTGTTTCCAGCGCACGCTTGGGCGCTGCAAGGGCGCCTGCGAAGGGCTTGAGAATGTGGAGCGCTACAACCTTCGGGTGCAGATTGCCTTCCACAGCCTGCGACTGAAAACCTGGCCCTGGAGCGGGCCCGTGGGCATCGTGGAGCACAATCGGGACTCCGGGCGCACCGACATCCTGGTGGTGTACAACTGGGTGCACGTGGCCACCCTGCACGATGAGCAGGAGCTGCAGGACTTCTCCCTGAGCGGCCAGGCAGTGACCTTCGATCTCGATTCCTACAAGCTGCTGATGGCGGCCCTGATGGATCGGAGGAAAGGTGTTGAGAAGCCGCACCGGATCATCGAGCTGCCCGCCATCGGGCAACCGGATGTGCTAATGCCCTGAGTGGCGTATCATGAAGGTGTGGTCCGCACACCTACTTACTTGTCCGGTGCGGTCACTCGTCTATGTTTATACGTTTAGCCGCTTCGCCGAGAGAGATCTATGAATAGAGAACCCGTCAGCCGCTCCCTGTTTGATGAAGTCATGGTGCCCAACTATGCCCCCGGTGCGATCATTCCGGTCAGAGGCGAGGGCTCCCGGATCTGGGACCAGGAAGGGCGCGAGTTTATCGATCTGCAGGGTGGCATCGCGGTGACCTGTCTTGGCCATTCCCATCCGGGACTGGTGGGCGCCTTGCAGGATCAGGCCGAAAAGATCTGGCATCTGTCCAACGTGATGACCAACGAGCCGGCCCTGCGCCTGGCCAAAACCCTGTGCGACCTGACCTTTGCCGAGCGCGTGTTCTTTGCCAACTCCGGCGCCGAGGCCAACGAGGCCGCCTTCAAACTGGCCCGTCGTTATGCGTGGGAACACTACGGCCCGGAGAAAAATGAAATCATCTCCTTTACCAACTCGTTTCACGGCCGCACCCTGTTTACCGTGAGCGTGGGTGGCCAGCCCAAGTACCTGGAAGGCTTCGAGCCGGCGCCGGGCGGTATTCATCACGCCACGTTCAACGATCTGGAATCGGTGAAAAAGCTGATCTCCAAAGAAAAGACCTGCGCCGTGGTGGTGGAGCCGATCCAGGGCGAGGGCGGAGTCATGCCCGCTGACCCTGCATTCCTCGAGGGGCTGCGCCAGCTCTGCGACGACAACAACGCGCTCCTGGTGTTCGATGAGGTGCAGTCCGGCGTGGGTCGGACCGGCCACCTGTATGCCTATCAGATGTATGGGGTCGTGCCGGACATTCTCTCTAGCGCCAAGGGGCTGGGTGGTGGCTTCCCGGTGGCGGCCATGCTGACCACGGCCAAGGTGGCGGCCAGTCTGGGGGTGGGTACCCATGGCAGTACCTATGGCGGTAACGCCCTGGCCTGCGCCGTTGCCCAGCGGGTGGTGGAAATCGTGAGCCAGCCGGAGATTCTCAAGGGCGTCAAGGCCAGGTCTGACAAGCTGCGCAAAGGCATGATGGACATCGGCGAACGCTACGGTGTGTTCAGCGAAGTTCGCGGCGGCGGCCTGCTGCTTGGTTGCGTGCTTACCGAACAGTGGCAGGGCAAGGCCAAAGAGTTCCTGAACGCCGGCCTCGAGGAAGGCGTAATGGTGCTGGTGGCCGGTGCCAATGTGATTCGTCTGGCGCCATCGCTGATCATTCCCGAGTCGGATCTGGACGAGGCTCTGCAGCGGTTTGAAGCGGCGGTAAAGAAACTCACAGCCTAAGGAGTTCCTATGTGGCTGGTGCGTCCGGCAAAGCCGGATGATCTGGACCGGATTCTCGACATTGCGGGTGCCCAGGGTGCCCGCCTTTCCTCCACTCTGCCCCGGCAGGGCGACGCCCTGGCCTACAAGATCGAGCACTCCCAGGCATCGTTTGCCGGCCGCATCGGTGTCGACGACGATCCGCCCAGGTTCCTGTTTGTGCTGGAAAACACCGAGAGCGGCGAGATTGCCGGCACTGCCGGCATCGACGCCCGCGCCGGTAACGGTCAGCCTTTCTACAATTACCGCCGTGATGCCCTGATCCATGCCTCCCACGAGCTCGGGGTATCGCGTCGGGTGGAGGTGCTGTACCCATCCCATTCCCTGACCGACACCACCCTGCTGTGTTCCTTTTCCATTCGACCGGATCTGCGCGGCAGCGATGCTTTTGAACTGCTCTCCCGGGCACGGATCCTGTTCATGGCCGAACACCGGGAATGGTTTACCCAGCGCGTGGCGGTGGAGATTCAGGGCGTGCAGAGTGACGATGGTAGTGTGCCGTTCTGGGACAGCCTGGGTCGCCACTTTTTCGACATGGATTTTGAAACCGCCGATCAGTATTCGGGGCAACTGAGCAAGACCTTCATTGCCGAACTGATGCCGCCCAATCCGATCTACGTTACTTTGCTCAGTGAAGACGCCCAGGCGGCCATGGGCCAGCCGCACCCGGTGACGATGGGCAATTTCGAGCTGCTTCAACGAGAGGGTTTCCAGGCCGGTTGCTACCTGGACATCTTCGATGCCGGTCCGGTGCTGGAGGCTCGCACCGACAGCCTGAGAACCCTGGTGACCAGCCACCAAACCGAGTTGCACGGTTCCAACGACGACTCGGGAGAAACCTGCCTTATCGCCGGTGGTGAAGGAGAGGCATTCCGCTGCACCCTGAGCAAACTGTCGGAAACCCTGGATGATGCCGTGAAGGTACCCGTGAGTACCTGGAAGCGGCTGGAGCGAACCTCGGGAGACCGGGTAAGGATCGCACCGTTATGACGCTGCTCATTCGCCCGCTGCAGGAGAACGACCTGGACGACCTGTACGCCATGGCACAGAACGCCGGCAAGGGCCTGACCACGCTACCGGCAGACCGTGACCTGCTGCAGAAAAAAATCAATCACGCCCGGGACACCTTCAGCCAACGCTGCGCCCCGGAAGCGGGCCTCTATCTTTTTGCACTGGAAGACACAGAGCGGAAGAAGACTGTCGGCATCAGCGGTATACAGGCCCGGGTGGGTCTTGAGGAAGTCTTCTACAACTACCGCCTGAGTGTCACCGTGAACGCTTCCCGGGAGCTGGGCGTACACGTGCGAACGCCCACGTTGCACCTGTCGAACGACATGACGGACAACACCGAAATCTGCTCCCTTCTGCTGTCCGACGGTTACAAGGGCGGTGGCAGCGGTTTGCTGCTGTCCCGCTGCCGGTTCATGTACCTGGATGAGTTCCGCAAGCACTTCTCGGAGAAGATATTTGCCGAGATGCGCGGTGTTTCGGATGCCGGGGGGCGCAGCCCGCTGTGGGATGCACTGGGCAGCAAGTTTTTCGATATGGAATTTACCGAGGCCGATATGCTCTCCGGCCTCGGCAACAAATCCTTCATCGCCGAGCTGATGCCGAAATACCCCATCTACCTGCCAATGCTGCCGGAATCGGCCCGTGCGGTGATCGGACGCGTACACGAGAACACCGCGCCAGCGCTGAAGATGCTTCAGGCGGAAGGCTTCAACTTTAACGGGATGGTGGACATTTTCGACGGTGGCCCTGTCGTGGAGGCGTTTATTGATAACATTCGCACCGTGCGGGAGGCCGTGAATCGTCATGCGATGATCACCCGCAAACCGGTGAACCTGGATGTACCTGCCGGTGAGCGGGCCATGGTTTCGAACCGTTCCTTCCGGGATTTCCGGGTGACCACCATCCCGTTGGAGTGCATCGGCCCGGATACCGTGAGTTTGCCGCCGGAGGTGGCCGAAGCGCTGCAGATAGAGTCGGGCGATCCGGTGCGGCTTGCCCCCTTGAAAGATTCAGGGCCGCTGCCCAAACACATTCATAGAGGCTCTTTTCAGGGAGGTGGATCGAAATGGCAAAACTGACCGGCGAACTGTTTATTGACGGGCTCTGGCTCCAGGGTCACGGCTCCGTATTCGAATCGGTCCAGCCTGTCACTGGTGACACCCTCTGGGACGGCGAAAGCGCCAACCTGGAAGATGTAGACGCGGCGGTTCGCGAGGCCCGCAACGCCTTTCTGAAGTGGCAGCGCAAGAGTTTCGCAGAACGTCAGGCGGTGGTGGAGGCCTTCGGCGAACTGCTGGAGACTCACAAGGAGGAACTGGCTCACCAGATTGGGTTGGAAACCGGCAAGCCGCTCTGGGAATCCCGCACCGAAGTGGCCGCGATGATTGGCAAGATCGGTATTTCCGTGAAGGCCTACCACGACCGTACCGGTACATCCGAGTCTGATGTGGCGGGCGGTCACGCTGTGTTGCGGCACCGGCCCCATGGGGTAGTGGCCGTGTTCGGCCCGTACAACTTTCCCGGCCACCTGCCCAACGGTCACATTGTGCCGGCCCTGCTGGCCGGTAACACCGTGGTCTTCAAACCCAGCGAGCTGACGCCCGGCGTTGCCGAGATGACGGTGCGCCTGTGGGAAAAAGCCGGCATTCCGGACGGTGTCATCAACCTGGTGCAGGGTGCCTCGGCAACCGGCAAATCCCTGGCCAGTCATCCGTTGATAGACGGTCTTTTCTTCACCGGCAGTTCCACCGTGGGCCATCTGCTGCACCAGCAGTTTGGCGGTCAGCCAGAGAAAATCCTGGCCCTGGAAATGGGCGGTAACAACCCGCTGATCGTGCAGGATGTTGCCGACATCGATGGCGCCGTCCATCACGCCCTGCAGTCGGCGTTCCTGTCGGCCGGCCAGCGCTGCACCTGCGCCAGACGCCTTCTGGTGCCCAAGGGCAAGAAGGGCGATGCCTTCCTGGATCGCCTGGTGGAAGTGTCTTCGCGCATCCAGGTGGGCGAGTTTGATGCCGATCCCCAGCCGTTCATGGGGTCGGTGATTTCAGCGGAGGCGGCACAAAAACTACTGGCGGCACAGTCGAGCCTGCTTGAAAAGGGCGGTCAGTCGCTGCTCGAGATGAAGCAGTTGAGGCCGGATACCGGTCTGCTGTCCCCGGGCATTATTGATGCCACCGGGGTGGAGACAGTGGACGAAGAGTTCTTCGGTCCGCTGCTCACGGTCTATCGATACAAGAGCTTCGACGACGCCCTGGAACTGGCCAACAACACGCGCTATGGGCTTTCTGCCGGTATCCTTACCGATGATCGCAAGCTTTACGACCGGCTGGTGGAAGAGGTGCGCGCCGGTATTGTGAACTGGAACCGGCCATTGACAGGGGCCAGCAGTGCGGCGCCTTTCGGTGGCGTGGGTGCCAGCGGCAATCACCGTCCCAGCGCCTACTACGCCGCCGACTACTGTGCCTGGCCCATGGCTTCCCTGGAGGCCGGCAAGAGCGAGTTGCCGGAGAGCCTCGCGCCCGGCCTGAACTTTGACTGACGGAACCGACTGCCATGGCAAGACACGCGGTAGAAGCCAATTTCGACGGCCTGGTGGGGCCAACCCACAACTACGCCGGGCTGTCCTGGGGGAACGTGGCCTCGAAGTCCAACGTTCATGCCGTTTCCAATCCCCGGGAAGCCGCCCTGCAGGGGCTCGCCAAAATGAAGCGACTGGCGGACCGGGGCTATGTGCAGGGTGTTCTGCCGCCCCATGAGCGACCCCACATCCCGACCCTGAGGGCCCTCGGTTTTCAGGGGCCGGATGCCCGGGTGCTGGAACAGGCGGCCAAGGCTTGTCCCTCCATCCTGGCAGCGGTGTCGTCGGCCTCGCCCATGTGGACCGCCAACGCCGCCACGGTATCGCCCAGTGCCGACACCTCGGACCATCGGGTGCATTTCACCCCGGCCAACCTGAGTGCCAAGTTCCATCGCTCAATTGAACACGCGGTGACCGGTCGGGCGCTCAAGTCGATTTTTGCTGATGAGACCCGGTTTGCCCATCATCCGGCCCTGCCGTCGGTCAGCCATTTTGGCGACGAGGGCGCGGCCAACCACACCCGGTTGTGCGCCGGTTACGGTGAGCCCGGCGTCGAGCTGTTTGTGTACGGGCAGATCGCCTTCAACGAGCAGGCGCCGGCACCGGAAAAGTACCCGGCCAGGCAAACCCTTGAGGCCTCCCAGGCGGTGGCGCGGCTCCATGGGCTGAGGGACCAGCACGCGGTGTTTGCCCAACAGAATCCCGCCGCCATTGATGCGGGCGTGTTCCACAACGATGTGATCGCCGTGGGTAATGGCAATACCCTGTTCTTCCACGAAATGGCGTTTCTGGACGAGGAACGGGTGCTGGCGGATATCCGTGAGCGGCTGACCGGCGCCGAGCTGGAAGCCATCCGGGTAACCAGCGCTGAGGTTCCGATTGAGGACGCGGTGGCGTCGTACCTGTTCAACAGCCAGCTGCTGAATACACCCGATGGCATGCTGCTGGCGGTACCCGGCGAGTGTCGGGAAGTGGCGTCGGTCAGTCGGTACCTGGATGAGCTGGTGAAATCAGGTGGCCCCATCACCTCGGTGGAGGTGTTCGACGTCAAGCAGTCCATGCGCAACGGCGGCGGACCGGCTTGTCTGCGGCTCCGGGTGGTGCTCAATGACGATGAACTGGGTGCCATCAATCGGGGCGTGATTCTCACCGACGAACTGTACGATCGCCTGACCCTCTGGGTCGAGGCCCATTACCGGGACCAGCTCAGCCAGGAGGACCTGGCCGACCCCATGCTGCTGGACGAGGTGCGCAAGGCCCTCGACGAACTGACCGGCATCATGGGGCTGGGTTCGATCTACGATTTCCAGTTGTAAGCGTCAGGCGGAAATCGACGACGTCAGCATATCCATGGTGTGGCGGATCAGTTGGTCGCCGGGAAACTGCGGGTTGCCTTCGCCCATTTCTGCCTGGCACAGCAGGATCACGCCGTGCAGGGCGCCCCGCAGGTAAAGCGCGGTCTGAACCGGATCCTTGATGCGCTCCCGGTTCATGGTGCCGTCTTCCAGCCCCAGCTCTATTGCCCCCACCATCAGTGCCATCAGATCGGATTTGGAGCAGAGCATCTCTTCGGCCTGGTTTTCATCGGCTTCGGCCATGGCCGTGGAGGCCTTGGTAAGCGCCGAGAAATAATCCGGCTGCTCCAGGTAGAAACGATAGTACGACTCGCCCATGGCGCGAATCTGGGCCAGGCCGGTATCAGCGGTCTGGCGCGCTTCCTCGAAACGCCGGAACAGGCTGTGCCCGGCCCGTAGCATGATGCCCCGCTGAATGGCAGCCTTGTCTTTGAAGTACACGTAGAGCAGCGCCCGGCTGAGGCTGGCCGTGCGGGCGATGTCGTCCATGGACGTGCGCTCGTAGCCCTTCTCCGAAAAGACCAGCTCGGCGGCATCGAGAATCGTGTCGTATCGAGCCTGCTTCTCCCGCTCCCGGCGGGTTTTCAGCGGTTCACTCATTCCATCATCCGGTTAGGTGGCGTCGGCCTGGTCATGATACCTGAAGTTGAATCAAACCCGATTATTGACAAAATGTCAAAGAATGACATTATGTCGATAAAGGTCGCCGGGTTTGCTATGGACAGGCGCCGGCCAAATTCCCGAACACGGATGGAAGGACGAATCATGACGCCTCTCTCGACGCCACTCTCAACGCCACTCTCAACGCCACTCTCGCAGCGCCCCGCCAGCCATGGCCCAGGCCCCGGACTGAAAGCCGTTGTCCTTGCCCTGGCGGTTTTCCCTTTCCTGCTCGCCGGCTGCAAGGCCAGCGATGTCTCGACCGAGTCCCAACAGTCTGCGGTCTCCGTGCGTGTGGCCGAGGTTACCGGTGGCGAAAACCGGGATCTGCCCCTGCGGTTCTCCGGGATTGTGCGCGCCACCCAGAGGGCGACCCTGACCTTCCAGGTGAGCGGCACCCTCAGAGAGCGTGCGGTTGAGCTGGGGCAGAAGGTTCGGGTCGGTGAGGTGCTGGCCCAGGTCTACAACCCGGCCCTGGAACCTGCCCGGGACTCGGCCCTGGCCCGCCTTGAAGAGCTCCGGACCCAGTACCGACAGGCCGAGCGCGAGTGGGAGCGTTCCAGCCGTCTGCACGAGCGCGGCGTGGTTTCGGAGCAGGGCCTGGAGCAACTGGCGGCCCGTCGCGATGCGCTGGAGGCGAGTGTCGCCACCGCCCAGGCGGCGCTGGCCGAGGCAACCCGATTACTCGAGGAGAGCACCCTGCGCGCGCCGTTTTCCGGCCGGGTGGAGGCCCTGCTGGTAGAGCGTGACGAATTCGTGGCGGCCGGCCAGCCGGTGATGCGACTGTCCTCGCCTGAGGGGCGGGAAGTGGAGGTGCGGGTGCCGGCCTATCTGCTGGACCACGTCAAGCTGGAACAGACCTTGCCCGTGTGGTCGGTACAGGATCGCAGCCAGCCGCCCCAGACCGGCTCCGTGGTGGAGATTGCCCAGGCCGGCGCGGTTCGCGGGGAACTGCACCCGGTTCTGGTGAGCCTGCCGGTTAATACCCTGGAGCCCGGCGAACCCGTGGAAGTGGGCATTACCCCGGTGCGACCTTCAGGGCTCACGGTACCGCTGTTGTCGGTGGTGCGTCATGCCGATGGCGTCAGTGTCTACCGGGTGCGTGATAATCAGGCTCGGCGGGTTTCCGTTGAGGTGGATCGCGTGGTTGGCGAGCGGGTGGTGATTCGCTCCGGCGAGCTGAACCCGGGGGATCAGGTGGTTTATGCCGGTATGACGCGCCTCGCGGACGGTGATGCCCTGGAGGTGCGCTGATGACCCGCCGGCTGCTCAACTGCCAGCGCCTGCTGGGCATGGTGGTGACCATGCTCTGCATCCTCGGGGTGGCCGCGTACAGCACCATGCCACGCCAGGAGGACCCGTCCTTTCCTTACCGGGCCGGGCTGATCAGCGTCAATTACGCCGGTGCCAGCGCCGATGCGGTGGAAAGACTGGTGCTGCGTCCACTGGTGGACGAACTCCGGCAGGTGGAAGAAGTGGATTTCACCCAGTCCACGGCCCGGACCGGCGTGGCGCTGGTGCGGCTGCGCCTGAACGACGACATCTACGATACCGATCCGGCCTGGGACCGCGTGCGCCAAGCCATGGAGAGGGCCCGACAGGACTTTCCCGACGACGTCGGGCAGATGGCGCTTGATGACCGCCTGATCGATATCCCGGCGATTGTCCTGGCCGTGGGTGGTTCACCGTCGGTAACCGAACTGTCCGACGTGGCTGAGCGCCTGAAACAGAACCTCTCGGATTTGCCCGGCATCTCCCGCATTGAGCTGGAGGGCGACGCCGATGAGCAGATCACCCTGGCCCTGGACGATGCCGCGCTGTACCGGCTGGGCATATCTCCGGCCAGGGTGCTGGACACCCTGGCCCGCCGCAACCAGACCATTCCCGGAGGCTTTGTGGTGGTGGATGGCCGCCGCCTGTCTGTGCTGCCGAACAGCGAGTTTGCCGACATTGACGCCATCCGCGCCACGCCCATCGAGCTGCCCGATGGCTCCCAGGTGCCCCTGGCTGCCGCCGCTGACGTCTGGCGAGGCCCGGCGGAACCGCGCCAGCCGGAAACCTGGTACAACGGTGAGCGGGTGGTGTTGGTGTCGATCATCATGGAAGAGGGCAACACCGATGCTATCCGGTTCGGGCAGAGGGTGCGGGAGCGCATGGCGCAGATCCGCCCAGACTTTGCCCCCTATGAGATCCGGGAAATGTTCTTCCAGCCGGACAAGGTCGAGGAGCGCCTGGACAACCTGGCCTGGAGCCTGGTGTTGTCGGTGGTGATCATCGTGGCCGTGGTGTTCACTGGAATGGGCATTCGCATGGGCCTGCTGGTGGCGTCGATCCTGCCCATGGTGGCGCTGATCAGCGTGGGGCTGTACGACCTCGGCGGCGGCGTGCTGCACCAGATTGCCGTGATCGGCATGGTCATCTCCCTGGGCATCCTGATCGACAACGCCATCGTGATTGTCGAGAACATCCAGGGCCATCTGGATAACGGCGAGCGCCGACTGGATGCCCTGCGCAGTGCCGTGGGCGAGCTGGCCGGACCGCTTGGCGCCTCCACCGGCACCACGCTGGCGGCCTTCGCGCCCCTGTTGCTGGCCAAGGGCGGCGCGGCTGATTTCACCCGGGGCGTGCCGGTGATGATCATGCTGACTCTCTCGGTCAGTTACCTGCTGGCAATCTCTGCCGTTCCGTTGCTCGCGGCTCGATTCCTGAAGCCGCGCCGAAAGGCCGGCAAGGACCGGCTACTCGGGCTGGCCCGGTTTCTCGGGCGGCTGGTGTCGGATTACCCCGGCCGCCTGATTGCTGCCGGTGCCCTACTGGTGGTCGTCAGCCTGGCCATGACTCCTTTCATGGCCCAGCAGTTTTTCCCTAACGCCGACCGCCCCCGGGTCATCGTGGAAGTGTATCTGCCGGAGGGTACTGACCAGGCGCGTACCGCCGAAGCGGCGGAACGGCTGGAGAAAATGATCCGTTCGCAGCCGGATGTCCTCGAGGTGCACCGGTTCGTTGGCTTCACCGGGCCGTCGTTCTATTACAACCTCCAGCGCGCGCCCCAGGCTCCGAACAGGGCGCGGCTGGTAGTTACCACTCCGACTCTGGAGGACACTACCGGCATGATTCGCTGGATCCGGGCCCATGTGAAGGAGGACATGCCAGAGCTGGACGTGACCGTTGGCATACTCGGCCAGGGGCCGCCCAGGGCAGCACCGGTGGAAATTCGTGTATACCACGCCAGCGACGACACCCGCGTTGCCGCGGTGGAACAGATTTACCGCATTCTGCGGGACGTTGAGGGTACCGTCGACGTGCGCCACGATCTGGACATCGGGGTGCCCAGCATTGCCATCAACGTGGACGATGCCACCGCCGCCCGATACGGCCTGACCCGGGCAGACGTTGCCCAGAGCCTCTACGGCCAGAGCTTTGGGGTGGTGGCCGAGCGCTACCGGCAGGAGGACGACCCCATCCCGCTGGTACTGCGTTCCCGGGAGGGCACTTCGCTGTCACTTTCCCGGCTGTTATCGGTCAACATCTACAACGTCCGCGGCGATGCCGTACCGCTCTCGGCGGTGGCGACTGTGGATACCAGCTGGGAGCCCGCGGCCCGTTACCTGCGTGATGGTGTGCGGATGAATACGGTGACCGCCAACCTGGAAACCGGCTACAGCTTCAGCCAGGCTCTGGATGGCCTGTACGCGGGGCTTGAGGAAAACCCCCTGCCGCCGGGCACCCGCCTGGCCATGGGTGGTGACGCCGAAGGCTCTGGCGACGCCAACTCGGCGCTGCTGACGGCCGCACCCATTGGCATGCTGTTGCTGCTGTTCTTCCTGCTGCTGCAGTTCAACTCGTTCCGGCGGGTGGGCATTATCCTGCTGACGGTGCCGCTGGCGACGGTGGGCATCTTCCCGGGCCTGGTGTTGTCGGGATCGCCGTTCGGCTTCCAGTCGCTGCTGGGCGTGATTGCCCTGGTGGGTATTGTGGTGAACAACGCCATCGTACTGCTGGACGTCATGGACCGGGAACTGGAAAAGGGCAAGGACATCCTGGAGGCGGTGCGTGCTGCGGTCGAACAGCGCACCCGGCCAATCCTGCTGACCACCGCCACCACCGTGGCCGGGTTGCTGCCGCTGGCCTTCTCCAGCTCCACCCTCTGGCCGCCCATGGCCTGGGCCATCATCTCGGGCCTGCTGGCGTCCACCGTGCTGACCCTGCTGGTGATTCCGGCGGTCTGCACCCGCCTCATTAAAGTCAGCGTCCCTGAGCCGGAGAACGCCCCGGCCTGAACTGCTGAAATTGGGGTCAGATGAGGTTTTCATCTGACCCCGTTTGGGGACGGATCATCAAACCAACCCTGTGGCCGACGGGCACCTGCGGATTGGGAAACACGATGGCCTCCGGTGAACGACCGACCCGGTACTCGGTATCGTCATCCTCCCAGATCACCGTGCCGGGCGGGTATTCGGTGAAATTGGCCACATCGTCGGGCACGTGGAACCGGAAGTTCCTGCCGGTGTTCAGAATTTCGTGAACCACTTCGAATACCGTCAACTGATCGAATGGCGGCTGAGGCGAGGGCGCCGCCTGTCCCCGGAACCGCCGGCGAAGCGCATCCCGGATGCCTGAAAAACGCTGCAGATCGTTCTGGCCGAATGGCCGCACCTTACCCAGCTCCACGGTAAAACTCTCGGCGTTCAGCTGCGAAGACGAGAACGACGAAAACGTCGTACCGGCCTTATGTTGCAGTAGCAGCGTTTCCACCTCCGCCTCCAGCAGGAAATCGCACTGGTCCGCTGGCACATTACGCCCCTCAACAAACGGATACAGCGCAAACCGCTCCCGGTGGGACGGACGAATCGCCGTGTGCAGATCGTAGTGGTACAACGCCTGCCGATTGGCCCCGGCAAACTGTCGGCAAATCTCCTCAAGACACTCCGCACGGGCCGCTTCTTCAAGACCGGCATACTCGGTGCGCCGGTGGGCGCCATCGAACAGCCGGTTCAGGTTCACCTCCAGAAAGCGCTCTCCGGCCACCATCGCCTGCGGATTGCCCAGGATCAGCAGGACCGGGCAGGCCAGCTCCCAGGCACCGTCCATCAGCTCGGAAACCAGCCCGTTCATCACCTCAATAGGTGCAGTTTCATTGCCATGAACACCGGCGGAGACGATGAGCGCCTCGGAATTCGGGTTCGCTCGGTCAGAGGGCGGTGTGATGTCCAGAACACCAACGGCCTTGCGGATGATGCGGGTGCCATCGGGGAGATAGGTTTTGGTTTCCGGAAGTCCGGCTACGGCGTTGTTGAGGGTGTGTGAGAGCCAGTCAGAGTGCGTTCCGAAAAGGTCCTGTTTTACAGACATAGAATCCCCGAACCAGGTCTGGGGGCGGGCAGGGTATTGCCTCCCGGGAATGTCTGAAGCCATGGATGGCTTCAGTCAAGCGCACATGGGTGAGGCCGAGCGCTTATGAAGCAAAGCTTCATGCGACAGCCGAACGGCAGCAATCTGTGATTGCTGACTGGACCCGCGTGCGGGTGCTCGTAGCGTTTCCCGGGAGGCAATACCCTGCCTGCCTGGGCACAAGGGAAAAATTCGTGACAGGCTCAGCTGGTAACCGGCCGCTGATGCCGCAACAGGTGGTTTTCCAGTTTGCGGAATGCGAACACCAGAATAAAGGTGAGCGCCATGTAGCAAAGCGCCACGAAGATAAACGCATCGAACGGCGCATAGAACCGCGAATAGATGTTCCGGGCCGCCCCGGTGAGATCCACAATGGTCACCACGCTGGCAATGGCGCTGGCGTGCAGCATGAAAATCACCTCATTGGAATAGGCCTGCACCGCCCGCCGTGCGGCACTGGGCAGGATGATGCGCCGCATGCGCATCGCCCAGTTCATGCCATAGGCCTTGGCCGCTTCAATTTCACCGTGGGGCGTCGACACAATGGCGCCCCGGATAATCTCCGTGGTGTAGGCGCAGGTATTCAGGGCAAAGGCCAGCAGGGCAGGGTAGAACGGCTCCCGGAAAATCTCCCACCAGAAAGTCTCCTGGATACCGGGAATCTGCGCAATGCCGTAGTAGATGATGTACAGCTGGATCAGCAGCGGCGTGCCGCGGAACAGATAGGTGTAAAGCCACACCGGACCCGAAACCAACGGATTCTTCACCGTGCGCAGGATCGCCAGCGGAACGGCAAACAACAGCCCGATCACCAGCGACAGGAAAACCAGTTGAACCGTATTCACCAGTCCCTTCCAGTATTCCATGATGGTCATGGCTGTGAAAATTTCGTTCTGGTTCAGCCACTGCACAATAAAATCAGGGATGAATTCCGGCATACCCTATCCTCCATGAACCACGCCGACGTTGGCCCGTTTGTCGAGCCACTTGATGAACAGCTCAGACCCGGCCGTGAGGGCCAGGTAGACAAACGCCACCGGGATAAAAAAGTGGAACGGCATGCGCTCGGCCTTGGCCGCTTCCTCGGCTACACGCACCATGTCTGTCAGACCGATGATGGAAACCAGAGCGGTGGTTTTCAGCAGAACCTGCCAGTTGTTACCCAGCCCCGGCAGGGCGTGGCGCAGCATCTGGGGCAGCATAATGCGGCGGAACGTATGCAGGCGGGTAAAGCCATAGGCCCGCGCCGCCTCGATCTGTCCGGATTCCACCGCCAGGAAGGCGCCCCGGAAGGTTTCCGTCATGTAGGCGCCGAAAATCAGGCCGATGGTAACCACGCCGGAGATGAACGGATCGAACTGGAAAAAGAAGTCGATGTCGTAGGTGGCCCAGAGATAATCCGAGAGCATGTTCACAGCCACCTGGCCGCCGTAATAGAACAGCAGCATCATGACCAGATCCGGAACGCCCCGGATCAGGGTGGTGTAAGTGGTTGCAATCCCCTTCGCGACCCGGCTCTGGGACAGCTTGGCAGAAGCGCCAACGAGCCCGAGGGTGACCGACAGGGCAAGCGAGAGAAAAGCCAGTTCAATGGTGACTATCGCGCCGTCCATCAGGGCCGGGCCATAGCCTTTGAGATCGAGCATGAAAACGTCCGGTCAGAGAGGGCGGCCCGCTGGGCCGCCCTGACTCAGATTTACATCTTGATGTCGTAGTTGAAGTACTTCTTCATGATGGCGTCGTAGGTGCCGTCTTCCTTCAACGTGGCAAGGGCAGCGTTCACTTCCTCTGCCAGCTCGGTGTCGCGCTTGCGCATGGCAACGCCAACGCCTTCACCCAGCTTGACTGGCTCGCCCACTTCCTTGAAGCCTTCCTTGGTAAGGATGGTCTGCTCGCCAACCGGGTAGTCCACGAAGACCACATCCAGACGCTGGCCTTCAAGGTCCAGCACCATGTCGTCAGCGGTGGTGTAACGCTTGATGGTGACGATACCGCCCATATTCTCGGTAACGTAGGTATCCATGGTGGTGCCGCGCTGAACACCGACGGTCTTACCCTTCATGGCGTCCATGTCGGTGACGTCGGTGCTGAAACCCTCGCGGGCGAACCAGCCGCCAGGAGTGTTGTAGTACGGCTCGGAGAACAGAACCCGCTCGGCGCGCTCCGGGGTGATCGACATGGAGGACATGATCAGATCGAACTTGCGCGCCAGCAAGCCAGGGATCATGCCGTCCCACGCCTGGATAACAAATTCGCAGTTGGCGTTCATTTCCTCACACATGGCTTCGGCCAGTTCCACCTCGAAGCCGGTCAGCTCGCCATTTTCATCCTTGTATTCAAACGGCTCGTAAGGCACGTCGAAGGCGATGCGCAGGTCGCGTTCCTGGGCCTGGGTCGCGCCTGTCACCAGGGCGAGGGCACAGCTTGCTGCAATAATCAGTTTTTTCATGTGTCACTTCTCCAGTGGTTTGCCTTTTGGGCTTTATTTTTGACGGAAACTTTTGGTTCCATCCTTTTTATTTCTTCACCGGTTCAAGATAGCACCGAGTGTCAGAAGTTTGGAGCCAGGAACTGCTTCATCCGTTCCGAATCCGGATTTTCGAACACTTTCTGGGGTGTACCCTGTTCCTCGATCACGCCCTGATGCAAAAACAGGACCTGAGTTGACACATCCCTGGCAAACGCCATCTCGTGGGTGACCACGATCATGGTTCGGCCTTCCTCGGCCAGCCCCTGCATGACTTTCAGCACCTCGCCTACCAGCTCGGGGTCAAGCGCCGAGGTGGGTTCATCAAACAGCATCACCTCTGGCTCCATGGCCAGGGCGCGGGCAATGGCGGCCCGTTGCTGCTGGCCCCCGGACATCTGCGCCGGGTAGTAGTCCTTGCGCTCGTATATGCCCACTTTGTTCAGGTAGGCCTCTGCACGCTCAATGGCCTCTTTTTTGGGAACCTTGAGGACATGAACCGGGGCTTCGATGATGTTTTCCAGGACCGTCATATGCGACCAGAGGTTAAAGCTCTGGAACACCATGGACAGCTTGGCGCGGATCAGCTCCACCTGCTTGTTGTCGGCTGGAATTCGCTGGCCCCTGCGGTTGGTGGTGAACTGTATTGGGTCACCGTGCACGATAATGTCGCCGGAGGTGGGCGTTTCCAGGAGGTTGATGCAGCGCAGGAACGTGCTCTTTCCGGAACCCGAGCTGCCGATCAGGGAGACGACGTCGCCTTTGCGGGTTTCCAGCGAAATACCTTTGAGTACTTCAAGCTGATCAAAGGTTTTGTGAATATCCCTGCAGATCAACGGCGCTTGGTCCGCCATGGGTGGCTCCTGAGGCTGTCATTCAAAGGCGCATGTTTTACGGACTGTGGCGGCGGAAATCAATACCCCGTACACCGGGCTCGCCTTCCGCCACACCCGTTCGCTGGCTGTCATTGTGGTGCAACAGGTGATCAATGCAAGCGTTTTGCCATTCTCAACTGCCGGCACGGGCCAGCCGGGCGGAGGATTCGTCGGCCAGTGGCAGCCGGATCAGCGTGCTGCCCTGCTTTTCCATGTCCCTCATGGCTTCGCTGACAAACCGCACGTGGGCCATGGCCACTTTCTGGGCAGCGGCGGGCTTGGCAGAGATCACTGCCTCATAAAGCTGTCGGTGCTGGCGAACGATTTTCTTACGCATCTCCTCCCGCGGGTTCAGGTTGGCCACGGATGCCTGGACCGTCAGCAGCATCATATTCTTCAGGCTGTTCAGAACATGTACCAGTACCGGGTTGTGGGACGCCTCGACAATGGCCAGGTGAAAGCCGTGGTCCGGTTTGGCGTTGCTCAGTGGGTCCGTCTCCTCCAGGGCCTGGAAGGCCTTGGTGATGCGGTGCCGGTCCATGCGCGTTGCCCGTTGGGCCGCCAGGTAGGCTGCCTGGCCCTCCAGCTGTTCGCGAACTTCCAGCAGATCGAACAGGGTGCGCGGATGGCCTTCAAAAAGATGCATTAAAGGACTTTGTTCGCCCAGTTCGCTGGAGCCGGGAACGATACTCGCCACAAATGAGCCCTTGCCATGCCGGGTCTCTATGACCCCGCGCCCCTGGAGTTCGTGCAGGGCTTCGCGGATTACGGCCCGGGACACGCCCAGTCGGGTCGCCAACTGGCGTTCAGAAGGGATTTTTTGCTCGGGAGCCAGCCCGCCATCGAGGATGAGGCGTTCAAGCCGATATGAAATTTCCTGGGAAATCGCCATTTGGATGCCTGTCTGTGCTTTGTGGTCTGACCAGTTGGTCTTGTGCTTTCTTGGTGATCCGATTGCATACAGATTTGCGTCCGAGCCCGTTAAATATGGCCGATTCGGCGGATTTCGTCCATTTTTAATACTTGAAAAACTGGTCAGACCAGTGGCTCCCGAACTGGACTAAAACCGGATTGGCTACGAATATCTGTCTAATGCCGGCTTCGGTCGGCGTTGCTATGTAGCTCATAACAACAAAGCCAACGGAGACGTTTCGATGAATTCGAAGAATAATATCCGGAATAACTGTGACACCGGCGAGACCCCACCTCGCAGGAATTTCCTGAAGACTGCAGCGGTAGGCGCGGCTTTTGCCGGTGCGATGCTGATGGGCGCGGGTCAGGCCCAGGCAGCAACCACCTGGAAAATCCAGTCCGTGTGGGACGCCGGCACCGTCGGCTACGACCTGTTCGAGGAGTGGTGCAACAGCATCAAGGAGAAATCCAACGGTGAACTGATCTTCAAGCCATATCCGGCCAAGGCGGTGGCAGCGGACAACAACGCCCTGTTTGATGCCGTGCGTAACGGCGTACTGCAGGGTATGAACCCGTTCACCCTGTACTGGTCCGGCAAGATCCCGGCCTCCGTGTTCCTGTCTTCCTACCCCGCCGGTCCTGACCAGCCCCACCAGTGGGATACCATGTTCTACTCCCTGGGCATGCTGGAAAAGACCCGGGAAATCTACGAAAAGTACGGCCTGTTCTACGTTGGTCCGATCCAGCACGACGCCAATATCATCCACTCCAAGAAGCCGGTAAACAGCCTTGATGATCTCAAAGGTATGAAGATCCGTGTTCCGGGTGGCATGGTTGCGGAAGTGTTCCAGCAGTTTGGTGTGTCCACCGTGAGCCTGCCCGGCTCCGACATCTTCCCGGCGCTGGAAAAGGGCACCATTGACGCTGCCGACTACGTCGGACCGGCTGTGAACTACGAGCTCGGCTTCTCCCAGGTGACCGACTACATCATCTTCGGACCTCCCGGTGTAATGTCCATCTACCAGCCTGTTGACCTGATGGACCTGACCGTGAACCTGCGGGCCTGGAAAGCTCTGGATCCGAAACTGCAGCAGCTGGTTGAGGACGAAGTGCGCAACTACTCCCAGAAGCACTACCTGACCATCCAGAAGCGCAACATTGAAGCCATGGAGAAGTTCAGGGCCGATGGCGACCAGGTTACCCGCCTGAGCCAGTCCGACCTGGAGGAGTTCCGTCGGGCTGCGATTCCCATCTGGTACAACTGGGCTAACAAGGACGAAGACGCGAAAGCCATCTTCGACATGCAGCTCGAGTACATGATGAACGAAACCGTGGGCTACGTGGACGAGGAAGACCTCAAGGCCGCTGGCGTCAAATAACACAATTCATCCAACAACAACTCAACAGCGGGGAAGGGCAGGGAGCGCCTTGGGCAAGGCGCTTTCTCCCTTCCCCGCGCTGTGACTGAGGTGAAGACACTATGTCTGATCTGAGCAATTTCGGCTTCGTGATGCCGCACTGGTTCTACTGGGGCTGGCTGGCCATCATGCCGCTTATTATGATGGCGTGGGACCGGTGGTCCAGCGGGCGTGGCGTTCAGGCTGTCGACAAGAACGCCGAGGCCAACGAAAAGCTTCAGCAGATTGAAGCTGAGATGTCCAAAAAGATCGAGTCCGACTACGAGAACTGGTTTACCCGTGTCGTCGACTGGATCAGCGAAAAATCCGGGGTGTTCATTTCCTTCTGGACGGTGAATGCCGTGGTGTTCTACTTCTTTGAAGTGGTCATGCGTTACATCTTCAACATGCCCACCATCTGGGTGCATGAGGCCAGCTTCCTGCTGTTCGGCATGCAGTACCTCCTGGCGGGCGCCTTCGCCTTCCTGCACGGTGCCCACGTGCGGGTGGATGTGGTCTACAACCTGCTGCCGGTCCGTGGCCGGGTGGGTATGGACATCTTCACATCCATGTTCTTTTTCATCTTCTCGGTGGCCCTGATCATCACCTCCTGGACGTTCTTCGAGAACTCCTACTCCATGGATGAGCGCACCGTGGAAACCTGGGGCATCCAGTACTGGCCGGTTAAGGCCATGATGCTGCTGGGCGCCGTTCTGATTACCCTGGCGGGCCTGTCCAAGCTGATCAAGGACATTGCCCTGTTTGTCAGGCTCGGCCGGGAGCAACACGCATGAGTACTACCGTGACCAGTCAAAACTCCTCTAACCTCAAGGGCAAGCTCGGCACCTGGCTGATGATCATCGCCACGATCGCCCTGGCCTTTGTAATGTGTGTTGAGTTCATCAACATTCTGTTCTACGACCCGTTCAGCGACGAAAAATTCCTGTTCAAGCTGGCGGGTATTCTGTCCGACGTGAAAATCGGACCGCTGACCTACCTGATGTTCGGGTCCCTGCTCATCGCTTTGATGATGGGTCTGCCGCTGGCGTTCGTAACCGGTGGCCTCGGGGTCATGTTCATCTATCTCGTGGGTGATTCGCTGATGCTGAACATCATCCCGAGCCGGATCTTCCCGATGATGACCAACTCGGATCTGGCAGCGATTCCGTTGTTCATTTTCATGGCCGCCATGCTCGAACGGGCAGGGCTGATCGAGGAAATGTTCAACGTGGTCTACAAGTGGATGGGTGGTGTTGGTGGTGGCCTGGCCATCGCAACCATTGTTGCCTCCACGCTGCTGGCGGCCATGGTCGGTGTTATCGGTGCCGCGGTTGTCACCATGGGTATCATTGCTCTGCCGGCGATGCTCAAACGGAATTACGACCACAAGATTGCCCTCGGCTCGATTATGGCCGGCGGTACCCTGGGTATCCTGATACCGCCCTCGATCCTGGCGATCCTGTACGCGGTTGTGGCCCAGCAGTCGGTGGGTGAGCTTTACCTCGGGTCGGTCATTCCGGGCATTCTGCTGTCGAGCCTGTACGTGTTCTATGTTTGGATGCGCGCCAAGATCAATCCGGATCTGGGACCGCCCATTCCCAAGGAAGAGCGTATCGGACTCAGGGACAAGCTCCTGCTGCTGAAGGATCTGATTGCACCGCTGGTACTGGTATTCCTGGTGCTCGGTCTTCTGTTTGGTGGTGTTGCAACGCCGGTTGAGGCGGCAGGCATTGGCTCCTTCGGCGCCATCCTGGTCGCCATGAAACACAAGGTGTTTTCCATCGCCACCCTCCGGGATGCGTCCATCACCACCGCCAAGGCGTCAGCCATGGTGCTTTGGATCATGTTCGGTGCGTCGGTATTCGTGGGCTTCTACATCCTTCAGGGTGGTCAGGACTTCATTACCGAATCCATCCTCGGTACTGGCCTGAGTGCTTACGGCATTCTGCTCCTGCTGATGATTCTGCTGGTGGTGCTCGGCATGTTCCTCGACTGGGTCGGTATCCTGCTATTGGCAGTACCCATCTTCATTCCTATCGTTGAGGCGCTGGAATTCCCGGGTCTGTTCGGCCTGCCCGGCGTGGAAGGCGACGATGTGGTGCTCTGGTTCGGGGTGCTCTATCTGGTGAACATGCAGATGTCGTTCCTGAGTCCGCCTTTCGGTTACGCGCTGTTCTACATCCGCGGCGTGTGCCCACCGGATATCACCATGGGTACGATCTTCAAGTCGTCCCTGGTATTCCTCGCGATTCAGGCTCTCGGGGTATTCCTCTGCATCCTGTTCCCGGCCATCACCACGTGGCTGCCCAATCTCGCTTACGGTTAATTTTCAGGAGGAAACGCAATGTTGACAATCAATCGGTTGGACCTGGCGGATGCCCGCATCCTTATTGAAGGCGCCGCCGAAAAGGCCCGCGATATCGGTGTGCCCATGTGCATCGCCGTGGTGGATGAATCCGGCAACCTGATCGCCTTCGAGCGCATGGACGGTGGCAAGATCACCAGTGTGACCATCGCGCAGGACAAGGCGTTCACGGCGGCGGCCGCGAAGAAGGCCACCCACGACTACAACAAGGTGAATGTGCCTGGCAGCCTGGCGTTCGGTATCCATACCGAGGTGGGCGGGCGCATCAGCTCTGTGGGCGGTGGTCTGCCGGTGATTGTCGACGGAGAGGTCGTAGGTGGTATCGGTATCAGCTCCGGCACGCCGCAGCAGGACATGGACTGCGCGCAGGCCGGACTGGACCACTTTGAAACCAAACGCGGTTAATGGCTGTCACACTGAAGTCATCCAAATCCAGCGTCATTCAGGCCCGGTGCCCGGTCTCCGGGCCTGAACTTCAGCCTGGGCCCTGAGCTCAAAGGTTAGTGAGTGTCATGAATACCAAGCCGAAAGTCAGCAAAGGCGAGCTGGCCGAGCAGTTCCGGGCGTTTATCGACCCGGCCTTTGTCATCACCGATGACGAAACCATGAAGCCCTACGAATGCGATGGCATGTCGATGTACTGCGAGATGCCCTTGCTGGTGGTGCTGCCAGAGACCGTCGAGCAGGTGCAGCGGGTCATGCGCATCTGCAATGAGCACGGGATTCCGGTGGTGGCCCGAGGCGCGGGAACCGGTCTCAGCGCCGGCGCCATGCCCAACAAGGAGGGCGTGGTACTGTCGCTGGCCAAGTTCAATCGCATTGTTGAAATCGACCCGCTGGCCCGCACGGCGCGGCTGCAGCCGGGTGTTCGCAACCTTGCCATCAGCGAGGAGGCGGCCCAGTACGGTCTGTACTACGGGCCAGATCCGTCGTCCCAGATCGCCTGCACCATCGGTGGCAACGTGGCCGAGAACTCCGGCGGCGTGCACTGCCTGAAATACGGCCTGACCGTTCACAACATCCTCAGCGTGGAAATGGTGACGGCCGAGGGTGACGTGGTGACCGTGGGTAGCGATGGCCTGGACAGCTGTGGCATGGATCTTCTGGCATTGATGACCGGCTCTGAAGGCCTGCTGGGCGTGGTCACGGAAGTGAAGGTGAAACTGCTGCCCAAACCGGAGGTGGCCCGTGTGGTCATGGCCGGTTTTGATGATGTCCAGAAAGGCGGCGATGCCGTTGGCGGGATTATCGCCCATGGCATCATTCCGGGTGGTCTGGAAATGATGGACGGCCACGCCATTGTGGCGGCGGATGATTTCGCCCAGGCCGGTTACCCCCGCGATGCCAAGGCCCTGCTGTTGTGCGAGGTGGATGGCACCGAAGAAGAGGTGGATGAGCACATCGCCCAGGCGGAGGAAGTGTTCCGCAAGCTTGGCGCCACCTCGGTACGCACGTCCCGCAGCGAGGAAGAGCGCGCCCTGCTCTGGAAAGGCCGCAAGTCCGCCTTCCCGGCGGTGGGCCGGATCTCTCCCGATTATTACTGCATGGACGGCACCATTCCCCGCCGTGAGATTGCCCATGTGCTCACCGAAATGGAAAAGATGTCGGACGAGTTTGGTCTGCGCGTGGCCAACGTGTTCCATGCCGGCGACGGCAACCTGCACCCGCTGATCCTGTTCGATGCCAACGTGCCCGGCGAATTCGAGCGCACCGAGGCGTTTGGCTCCCGGATTCTTGAGTTGTGTGTGCAGGTGGGTGGCTGCATCACCGGCGAACACGGTGTGGGCGTGGAGAAAATCCGCCAGATGGCCGTGCAGTTCAACGACGAGGAGCTGCAGCAGTTCCACGACGTGAAAGCGGCGTTTGATCCCGCCGGTATCCTGAACCCCGGCAAGGGCGTACCTGCCCTGCGGTTCTGTCAGGAATACCGTTCCCTTGAGCACAAACAACACACGCACGAGCATACGGAAGCCGCCCATGGCTGATATTTCCCAACAACTCAAGGAGCAGGTGCTCCAGGCCCGGGACAGCGGGCACAAACTGAACATCGTTGGCGGTGGTACCAAGGCCTTCATGGGCCGGGAAGCCGATCCAGACGCCGGAACCCTCAGCGTGGGCGAGCATACCGGTATCGTTGATTACCACCCGGTGGAGTTGGTGCTGACGGTGCGCGCCGGAACACCACTGAGCGACATTGAGGCAACCCTGGCGGAAGAAGGCCAGTGCCTGCATTTTGAACCGCCGCATTTCGGTGCGGGCTCCACCATCGGTGGCACCCTGGCCTGTAACCTTTCCGGCCCGGGACGACCCTGGGCAGGCTCGGTGCGCGACCAGGTATTGGGCATTCGCCTGCTGAACGGCAAGGGCGAACACCTGCGGTTCGGTGGTCAGGTGATGAAGAACGTGGCCGGTTACGACGTTTCCCGGCTTCAGGCCGGTGCCCTCGGCACCCTTGGCGTCATCACCGAAATCAGTATGAAAGTGATGCCCAAGCCTGCGGCTTCCGTGACCCTGGTTCAGGAGATGGCCATGGACGAGGTGGTTCACTACATGAACAGCCGGGCCGCCGAGCCCAAGCCGATCACTGCAGCCTGTTGGGTGGATGGCAAGGTGTATCTGCGGCTTTCCGGTGCCAAGTCAGCGGTGGAGGCCACTGCCGAAAAATGGTCCGGCGAAGTGCTGGAGAATGGCGACCAGTTCTGGCGTCAGGTTCAGGACCTGCAGCACGACTTTTTCGCCGGTAACGACGTGCCCCTCTGGCGTTTCTCCGTGGGCTCAACCGCCCGGACGCCAAACCTGGAGGGCCACTGGTTTATCGACTGGGCCGGCTCACAACGCTGGTTCCGGGGTGCCGGCGAGCTGAAGGACCTGGAACCCGCGGCGCGGGCAGCGGGCGGCCAGGTGAGCCTGTTCCGTGGCGGAGACCGCTCGGGCGAGGTGATGCACCACCAGCCGGAGGCCCTGAAAGGGATTCAGCGTCGTATCAAGAACGCGTTTGATCCGGACAATATTTTCAATCCCGGACGTCTATACAGCTGGTTGTAATTATGCAAACGAATCTGGTTCAACAATTTGCCAATACCAAGGAAGGGCAGGAGGCCGAGTCGATACTGCGCGCCTGTGTGCATTGTGGTTTCTGTACCGCCACCTGCCCCACCTATCAGGAACTGAACGACGAGCGGGACGGCCCCAGGGGCCGGATTTACCTGATGAAGATGTTCCTGGAAGGCGCCGAAGTGACCGAGAAAACCCGGGAACATCTCGATCGGTGTCTTACCTGCCGCAGCTGTGAGACCACCTGCCCGTCCGGCGTGCAGTACGGCCGGCTGGTGGATATCAGCCGTGGCCTGATCGAGAAAGAACTGCCGCGCAAGCCGAAGGACAAGTGGCTGCGCTGGGGGCTGGCCCGGGTTGTGCCCAACCGTCAGTTGTTTGGCTTTCTGCTGCGCCTCGGCCAGATTTTCCGCCCGGTGCTGCCGGAGAAACTGCGCACCAAGGTGCCGCCCAGAAAACAGGCCAGTCCCTGGCCTGCCGCCAGCCACAGCCGGGTGGTTCTGGCCCTGGCCGGCTGTGTGCAGCCCTCGGCCACGCCCAATACCAATGCCGCCGCTGCCCGTGTTCTGGATCGGCTTGGCATTACCATGGTTGAGGCGCCTGAGGCGGGTTGCTGTGGCGCGGTGAACTACCATCTGTCTGAGCATGAAAAAGGCCTGGAGCGGATGCGCCAGAACATTGATGCCTGGTGGCCGGCGATCGAATCCGGCGCCGAGGCCATCATCATGACAGCCTCCGGGTGTGGCGCCATGGTTCAGGATTACGGGCACCTGCTCAAGGACGATCCAGTATACGCCGCCAAAGCGCAGAAGGTCAGCGAGCTGTGCATCGATCTGGGCGCCTTCCTGCTCCAGCAGGACCTGGAGTCGCTCAAGGTGCGCCAGGATCCGGGCAAGGTCGCGTTCCACTGTCCCTGCACTCTGCAACACGCCATGAAGCAGAATGGCGTGGTGGAGCAGGTGCTGACCCGCGCGGGCGTGAACCTCGCGGCCACAAAGGACAAGCACCTCTGCTGCGGCTCAGCCGGTACCTACTCGGTCACCCAGCCGGAGATGAGCCAGAAACTGCTGAGCAACAAGCTCAAGGCTCTGACCATCGACAACCCGGACCGCATCGTGACCGCCAATATCGGCTGCCAGATGCACCTGGAGACCAAATCTCCAGTGCCGGTGCAGCACTGGATCGAGCTGCTGGATCGGTAAGGCTCGAACCCGCGGTTTGATAGTGGTTTGATAAAGGGTCAGATGAGTCCGTCATCTGACCCTTTTTTCGTTATACTGCCCAACCCGATAACGCAACCACAGGGAGTGGAACCGTATGCCAAGGATGATGGCGGGTATTGTTTTGTCTTTTTTTCTCGCGCAGCTGGCCTCAGCCGACGTTTACACCTGGATAGACAGCCGGGGTGTCGCGCATTTTTCCGATTACCCGCCCGGTGAGATTCCCCACCGACAGATCCGCGTAAAGCCGCCCACGACCGTACCCATGTCGGAGAACCTGGAGCAGGGCGAGCGCATCTCCAATATTCGCAGGGAAGTGGACGATCTGCTGGCCTCGGGTCGGCCGGAGGCCCCGGACACGGGCGCCCGGGAACGGGCCCAGGCGAAACTCGAGAAGACCTGCGCCGGCTACCGGCGCAAGCTGGAGAGGATTCAGTCAAAGCTCCGGGCCGGCTACAGCAACGACCGGGGCAATACTCTCAGACAGCAGCGCCGCACCCTGAGCCAGAAACTCAGCCGGGAATGCATCCTGCGCTGAGGGTGTTGGCAGGAACCTGGATCAGGCCCGCTTGAAGCTGGCCAGGGCCACCGCGGCAGTCACGAACAGACCACCAAAAACCCGGTTCATCTGTCGCTGGCGTCTTGCCGTGGTCATGAAACGGAAAAGCTGGCTGGCCAGCAGGGCATACCCCAGCATTACCAGGCAGTCCACCAGGATCAGGGTAATGCCCATGGTCAGCAGCTGTGGCCCGTGCGGTGCATCAGCCACCAGGAACTGGGGGAACAGGGCGACCAGGAACACGGTGGCCTTGGGGTTGGTCAGATTCACGAATACCGCGTTCCAGAATCGCTTGTGGCCACTCTCTGGCTGACGGTCGTCGTCCATGGACTCCATCACCGGTTCCCGCCACTTGGAGATGCCAAGCCAGACCAGATAGGCAACGCCCAGCCACTTGATAATCGACAGGGCAAGGTTGGAGGAGGCAATGATCGCGCCTAGCCCGGCGCCCACCAGCAGGATCTGGAGACCAAAGCCCAGCTGCAGGCCCATGATCGCGGGCAGAGAGCGGCGTACGCCATAACGCATACCGTTGCTCATGGTATTGATAGCCCCGGCGCCGGGGGAAACACTGATCAGCACCGCAGCAACCAGAAACGTGAGCCAGGCGGCAAGGGACATGATTTACGCTCCTGAAAATGCCAAGAGATACACCGTGTAGGCCACGAAGGCAAGCAGCAGGGCGCCGCCCTCAAACCGGTTGATCCGGCCCGGGCCGCGGAAGCCGTAGCCCATCACAAACAGCGCCAGGGTCAGCGCGGCCATGACCGGCAGGTCCCGGGTGAGGACTTCCGGCGCCACCGTCATGGGCGCGATCATTCCGGCAATACCCACGACCGCCAGGGTATTGAACAGGTTGGAGCCGAGAATATTGCCCAGCGCCAGATCGTGCTCGCCTTTACGGGCGGCAATGATCGATGATGCCAGCTCAGGCAGGGACGTGCCCACGGCCACAATCGTCAGCCCGATCACCAGATCGCTGATGCCGAACGCCGTGGCCAGATCGACCGCACCCCAGACCAGTATCCGGGAACTGGCGATCAGTAGTAACAGGCCGAGCCCGAGCCACAGCAGCGCTTTTTTCAGGGGCATGGCATGGATTTCCCCGGCCATGTCCTCAGCCAGGGCATCCTGGGGCTGACGCATGCCCTGATAGACGCTCCAGCCAAGCAGACCGGCGAAGACCACCATCAGGCCAATGGCGTCCATGCGGTTCAGGTCCCCATCCCAGAGCTGCCAGCCGGCAAAGGCCGTCACCAGCATGAGGATGGGGAGCTCCTTGCGCATAACCTGCGAGTGCACCGCCACCGGGGCCATGAGGGCAGTAATGCCGAGAATCAGGGCGATGTTGGTAATATTCGAGCCATAGGCGTTACCCAGGGCCAGCCCGGGATTGCCCTGGGAAGCCGCGAGCGCAGACACTGCCATCTCCGGCGCGGAGGTGCCAAAACCGACCACCACCATGCCAATCAGCAAGGGTGGCATGCCGAAATGATTGGCCGTTGTCGCCGCCCCTTCCACGAACTTGTCCGCGCTCCACACCAGTAGAACCAGACCCGCAATGATCGCCCCGATGGCCATCAGCATGTCAGACACTCCTCAAGTCAGTTGCCGTCTCGGCGAAGAAAGAATCTACGGTGCCACAGAATGCCACAATAGGTACAAGTTCATCACCCGGCCTTATCTCGCCACCGTGCGCGTTGTCTCTCAAAACCTGGGATAAGCGGGCGCTCTTCCGTTCATCAGCGCAGACATTTTCTGCCATTTTTCATGCCTTAAGTCATCAAGATGTCTGTTTCCGTGCGACTTATGCTGAATGTGTCAATTCAAGCAGGGGAGATGTCCGATGAAGACAGAAGAGATTATTGATAAGTGGCTCGACAAGTGTGATGAGGCAAGGATGGCCCAACAGCGGTACGAGGATAATCCGAGTCCCACGAATTACTCGGCACTCAGACAGGCGTTACGTGCGCGCCGGCTGATGGAAGAGCGCCTGGACCCGAGGAACAGACTGGCGCAGGGGCTGTCGGCCTGAAGAGAATGAGAACGCTCCAGAAAAAACAAAGCCCGCACAAGGCGGGCTTCGTCTGGAATCTTGATGGTGCCCGGAGGCGGAATCGAACCACCGACACGGGGATTTTCAATCCCCTGCTCTACCAACTGAGCTATCCGGGCATGTTGCGCGTCTGCTGTGCAACGGGGCGCTATTAAACCGGTTTCGATGTATTGAGTCAAGGCTGCACCGGAAAAATTTCGCAATCTTTTCAGGGTTGCTCAGGCTTTGATCAGCGCGGTTTTACTGCTCCGGGGGAACATAGCCTTCGGCCTTGTCGAAGGGCTCGTTGTTGAAGAAATGTTCCATCTGGGCCTGCAGGTATTTGCGGGTGTTCGGGTCCATCAGGCTCAGGTGTTTCTCGTTGATCAGCATGGTCTGCTGGGCCTGCCATTCCTCCCAGGCCTGTTTCGAGATGTTCTCGAAAATGTCCTGGCCCTTGGCGCCGGGCATGGGCGGGAAGTCCAGGCCTTCCATTTCTTTCTGGTATTTGCGGCAGAACACGGTACGGCTCATGGTGGCTCCTGTAGGCAAATGTTTTGGCGCAGATGATAACAGATCGGAGAGCTGGTAGGTGGGCGGCCTTGGCTCAGAGCAGGGCCGCCTGCTCGGGCTCGGTCAGTAGCGTGCGGATGGGCGCCGGCAGACCGAGGCCGAGGGCTTCGTGCCGGTGCAGCCATTTCCGGTTATCCCGGTCGGCCACCGCGTTCTTGCCTCCAGCAACCGTCAGCCGGGCCGGTTGGATGTGCAGATGGTAGTGAGAGAAGGTGTGCCGGAAACCGCTGATCAGCTCCGGCTCGCTGCAATCCAGCCCCAGATGCCGTTCGCAGGCTTCCTGCAGTTCATCCGCCCCGAAGGCCGGGTCCAGCTCCGGAAGGCTCCACAGCCCGCCCCAGATGCCGCTGGGCGGGCGCCGCTCAAGCAGGATTCTGCCGTCGTGATCCTCGAGGATAATCATCCAGGTGCTTTTTTCGGGCTTCGCCTTTTTCGGTTTGGAGCCCGGATAGAGCGCGGTTTCACCGGCCGCGTAAGCGGTGCAGTCTTGCTGAAGAGGGCAGCTCTCGCAGGCCGGTCGGCTGCGGGTGCAGACCATGGCCCCCAGATCCATGATGGCCTGGGTGTAGTCACGCACCCTCTGTACGGGGGTGTGTTCCTCCGCCCGCTCCCAGAGCTGGTTCAGCACCCGGGTCTGGCCTGGCCATCCGGGGATGGCGTGGTAGCGTGCCAGCACCCGTTTCACGTTACCGTCCAGTATAGCCGCGCGAATGCCGTAGGCCTGGGCCAGAATTGCTGCGGCGGTGGAGCGGCCGATGCCGGTCAGGGACTCCAGCTGTTCCTGGCTTTGTGGAAACTCGCCGCCAAACTCTTCAACCACCGATTGCGCGGCTTTTTGCAAGTTGCGGGCCCGGGCGTAATAGCCAAGGCCGGACCAGTGGCTGAGCACGTCGTCCACCGGCGCCCTGGCAAGCGCCTGCACGTTCGGAAAGCGCGCCATGAAGGCTTCGAAATAGGGAATGACCGTGGCTACCTGGGTCTGCTGGAGCATGATCTCCGACACCCAGACCCGATAGGCGTTCCGATTATGGTGCCAGGGCAGGTCGTGCCTGCCGTGGCGGTCGTACCAGTGCAGCAGCCGGTCGGCAAAGCTGTCCGCCATCAGTTGAACAGCCCCTTGAGCTTGTCGCCCACCTTCTCCTGAATCTTTTCCTGCACCTTCTCTTCTGCCTTGGCCTTGGCCTTGTCTACTTCTTCCGTAACCTTGGCTCTGGCGGCGTTTTCGGCAATGGTTTTCAGGGTATCCCGGAAGCGGGAGCCATCAAACGAGCAGAGTCCACCCGGGTTTTCGGAGAAGTTGCCGCGGCATTCCACGGGGATCACCGCGTTCTTCACATACTCGGTTACCCGGCAGGCGTTGTCCCGGTGGATTTCACCAACCACGCGCAGCCCCAGCTCGTAATCGAGCATGGACTGGGCCATATCCACAGTGCCGTTACCCTCCAGTCGCATGCCGGCGAGGGCGGCAACCAGGTTGGTGTTGTTGAGGGTGTTGCCATTGATCTCCAGGGTGCCACTCATGTCGTTGAACGGCGTGGTGGTACCCCAGTCGGACGTGGTCAACTGGTCCTGATTGGCCAGCGCAATACCCTGGCAGGCCATACGGGTCAGGTTCATCTGACGGAACTCACCCTTGGCCAGGTTGAACGTGATCTGACCGTCGGCGTTGCTGCGCAGGGCCGAGATCCGGTTGCCCGTGGTGGTGGCATTCACTTTCAGGTTGGCGCCACCGCTGAGCATCTCAAGCTCAGCCAGATCGGTGAGCAGGGGCAGGGTCTGCACGTTGTTCACGTCCGATTTCACTGCCCACTTCGGGTTGTCGCTGCGGGCGTCCAGGGTAACATTTGCGCCGAAGCTGCCTTCGTACAGCTTGCCGCTGAATTCATCCACCTTGAGCAGTCCATCTTTGGCGGTTGTGCTGGCCTTGATCTCGTTGATGGTCAGGTTGCTGACGATCAACTGGCCAAGACCGAAATCGACATCCAGCAACAGGCTGCGCAGGGTCTCGAGGGGCAGCAGGTCGCTCTCGGGATTGCTGCCGGTAGCCTGCGTGGTACCGGAGGATGCGGTTTCGTTGCCACCGCTGGCGGCTTCTGCTTCAGCCTCCGGGGGCAGGTAACGGTCGGCGTTGAGTTTGTCGCCCTGCAGGTTGAACACGATGCCGCTGTTGGCGAGGCTGTAGCTGCCGGAACCCTTGAAGGTGGTGTCGTCCAGTCGGATGTTCAGGTCGCTCAGCTCCACCTTGCCGGCGGGGCCGCCAATGCCTGTTGAAAAGGCGATGGCCGTGAGTACGTCCGGATCACGGGTCTCCACCGCCGGCTGGCCGAGATTGTCCAGCAGCTTCTTCAGGGAGAACTCGGCGATTGCAACCCTGCCGTTCAGGGCGGGGGAGTCTCCAAACCCTTTAACATCCAGATCGGTGTTCAGGGTAAGGTTGGCCAGGGAGGCGGAGAAACCGTTCAGGCTGGCGGTCTCGTTTTCCAGGTTCGCGCTGGCCGAGCCGCCGAGCTCGGCGGTAACGCTTTTACCGCCAAACGGCTCGCCGGTCATGTCGAATACCGCCTTCAGTCCGGAGACCGCAAACTGGTTCAGCGCCTCGTTGGCGGCCAGGCGGGCACTGATGCTGCCGTCCACCTCAAAGGTCGGCTTTGTGGTTGCTACCCGAAAGCCGATTTCCAATGGAAATTCGGAACCCAGGGTAATGCTGCTGGCGTTAACGGTGAAGTTTTCGAGAGTGACGGACTGCCCTGTGCTCTGGTCCGTGTAACGCACCTGGGCATTGCCGATCTGGACATTCTCGACGTTGAAATTAAGGGGCTCACCGCCGGCCTGCTGATCGTCCTGTGCCTGTTCATCCTGAGTGCCTGCGGTCTGTTCGGAGGTGGCTTCCTCAGTCTTCTCCGGCATGATGCGGGTCCAGTTACCCTCGCCCTGCTCATTAACGACCAGTCGCGCGTCGAGGCCGTTGAGCACGAAGGTGTTCACCCTGGGCGACATGGCAATGAGTGACCAGAAGTCCACCTGGGCGACCAGCTGTTCGAGGGCGACGAAACGTTCGCCATCCAGATTGGCCTCAACTGCATTAAGTTCCAGGCCAAGGGGGATGAAAGACCAGCCAATATCGCCTTCCAGAACAAGGTCCAGATTGGTCGCATCTTCTACGGCCTTTTCAATCTGTGGCTTGTAGTCGTTCGGGTTGATAACGGCCATGGCAATGGCAACCGCAGCCACGGCAAGAACGATCAGCGCAACGATGGCAATCAGCACATAACGGACGGCTTTCATGATTCGGGCTTCCTTCCTCATGTTGGGAGCTTGCAGATGTCCAGGGAGAACTCTGTTGGTAATAACCCAAAGGATAACGCAGGGTTAACAAATTAACAGCGCAGGAGTATGACAATGCGGTAGTGTTGGGCCAAAATACACGTCTTTAATTTCCGGCTACAGTTGTAGCAGCAAGAGCACCAACAAACATAAAAAGGAGTAGACCGTGGCAATTACCGTTTCGATTGAGCTGAACCGGGAACTGGAAATTCCGGGAAGCTACGATGAGGTCTTCGAGTTGCTGGCGGATGTGCCACGCTCTGCCAGCCATTTTCCGAAAGTTCATAAACTCACTGATCTGGGCGACAACGCTTACCGCTGGGAAATGGAGAAGGTGGGCGTGGACAAGCACGCAATCCAGTCTGTGTACGCCTGCAAGTACCACGCAGACAAAGACGCCGGCAAGATCACCTGGGAGCCGGTAAAAGGCGAGGGCAACGGCGTGGTGCGTGGTTCCTGGACCCTGAAGGCCAAGGGCGACAAGGCCACCGCGGTGAAATTCCAGACCAGTGCCGAGCTCACCGTCCCTCTGCCGAGCCTGCTCAAGCTGGCGATCAGCCCGGTGATCAAGCACGAGTTCAACAGCCTCGTGGACACCTACATGAACAACCTCAAGAAGGCGTTTTAAGCGGGCCGGACTATCGGCGCAATTGAACCGTTTGCGGGACTCCGGCCAACAGAAAAGGTATAATCGCCCGGTAAAAATACTTCCGGCGCACTGACGCCCTTTTTTATGGATTGTTACGGAGTCCCCATGGCCGAACGCAAGGCTCGGGTAGAACGAAATACCCTTGAAACCCAGATCACCGTGGAGATTGATCTCGACGGTACCGGCAAGTCCAGTTTCGACACCGGCGTGCCATTCCTGGAGCACATGATGGACCAGATCGCCCGCCACGGGCTGGTTGACCTGAACATCGTGGCCAAGGGAGACCTGCATATCGACGACCACCACACCGTGGAAGACATTGGCATTACCCTGGGTCAGGCCTTCAAGCAGGCCGTTGGCGACAAGAAGGGCATCCGCCGCTACGGTCACGCCTACGTGCCGCTGGACGAAGCGCTTTCCCGCGTGGTGATCGACCTCTCCGGCCGTCCTGGCCTGATGATGGACGTACCCTACACCCGTGGCGCCGTTGGCGGCTTCGATGTGGATCTGTTCGAGGAGTTCTTCCACGGCTTTGTGAACCACTCCATGGTGACCCTGCACATCGATAACCTGAAGGGCAAGAACACCCATCACCAGATTGAAACCGTGTTCAAGGCCTTCGGCCGTGCGTTGCGCATGGCGATTGAAATGGATGAGCGCATGGCGGGCATCACCCCGTCCACCAAGGGTTCCCTGTAACCCGGCTCGCTCCGGAAAGACTTTCTGGTGCCGGCCATTCCTGGCCGGTCAATCAAGGACACCGCAACAACCATGAAAACCGTTGCCATCATCGACTACGGCATGGGCAACCTTCACTCTGCCAAAAAGGCGGTGGAGCACGTTGCTCCGGACACCACCGTACTGGTCACCGACAACGCCCGGAAAATCCGCGAAGCCGACCGCGTTATCCTCCCCGGGGTGGGCGCCATCCGCGATTGCATGGCCGAAATGCAGCGCCTGGGTGTTGTCGAGCTGGTTCGCGAAGTCTCCAAGGACCGGCCGTTCCTGGGTATCTGTGTTGGCATGCAGGCCCTGATGTCCCGCAGCGAGGAAAACCGGGGCGTTGACTGCATCGGCCTGTTTCCCTCGCAAGTACGCTACTTCGGCGACCACCTGACCGAGAACGGCGAACGACTGAAAGTGCCGCACATGGGCTGGAACCAGGTGTACCAGTCGGTTGATCACCCCCTGTGGCACAACATCCCGGACGGCGACCGCTTCTACTTCGTGCACAGCTATTACGCCGAGGCCGAGGGCAATGCCGACATGGCAGGCCGAACCCACTACGGCGTCGACCTGGCTGCAGCAGTTGCCAGGGACAATATCTTTGCCGTGCAATTCCACCCGGAGAAAAGTGCCCGGGCAGGTTTGCAGCTTCTGAAAAATTTCACAGAATGGACTGGAAAATGCTAATAATTCCCGCGATCGACCTGAAAGACGGCAAATGCGTGCGCCTGCGCCAGGGCCGTATGGACGACTCCACGGTCTTTGGCGACGACCCGGTCGACATGGCCACCCGCTGGGTGGAAGCCGGCGCCCGTCGTTTGCACCTGGTTGATCTGAACGGCGCCTTCGCCGGTGAGCCGGTGAACGGCGAAATTGTCCAGGCCATCGCCCGCAAATACCCGGACCTGCCCATCCAGATTGGCGGCGGTATCCGCTCGGCAGACACCATCGAAGCCTACCTCAAGGCTGGCGTACAGTGGGTCATCATCGGCACCAAAGCCGTGAAGGAGCCCGAGTTCGTGACCGAGATGTGCAAGAAATTCCCGGGCCACATCATCGTTGGTCTCGACGCCAAAGACGGGCGCGTTGCCACCGACGGCTGGGCGGAAGTCTCTGAAGTGATGGCCATCGATCTGGCCAAACGCTTTGCCAATGACGGCGTTGAGTCCATCGTCTACACCGACATCAGCCGCGACGGCATGATGCAGGGCGTGAACGTGGAAGCCACTGCGGCACTGGCCGAAGAAGGCGGCATCCCGGTGATTGCCTCCGGTGGGGTGACCAACATGGACGACCTCAAACGCCTGGCCACCGTGGCGGACAAAGGCATTCTCGGCGCCATCACCGGTCGGGCCATCTACGAGGGCACGCTCGATGTGGCCGAAGCCCAGGCCTTCTGTGACAGCCTGAAGGGGTAAGCAAACCATGGCACTGGCGAAACGCATCATTCCTTGCCTCGATGTCGACAAGGGCCGAGTGGTCAAAGGCGTGAATTTCGTGGATATCCGCGATGCCGGCGATCCGGTGGAAGTGGCGCGCCGCTACAACGAGCAGGGCGCCGATGAAATCACCTTCCTGGATATCACCGCCAGCCACGAAAGTCGCGACACCACCTACGAGACCGTCGAACGGATGGCGGCGGAAGTGTTTATCCCGTTGACCGTGGGTGGCGGCGTGCGCACCGTGGACGACATTCGCAAACTGCTGAACGCCGGTGCCGACAAGGTGTCCATCAACACCGCGGCTGTGTTCAATCCGGAGTTTGTGCGGGAGGCGGCGGAGCGTTTTGGTAGCCAGTGCATTGTGGTGGCCATTGATGCCAAGCGGGTCAGTGCCGAGGATGAAGCGCCCCGCTGGGAGATCTTCACTCACGGTGGCCGCAAGCCAACCGGCCTGGATGCCGTCGAGTGGGCCCGCAAGATGGTAGACATGGGCGCCGGCGAGTTGCTGCTTACCAGCATGGACCGGGACGGCACCAAGATCGGCTTTGATCTTGGCCTGACCAGGGCCGTGAGCGACGCGGTGATCGTGCCGGTGATTGCTTCGGGGGGCGTGGGCGAACTGCAACACCTGGCCGACGGTGTTACCCAGGGTGGGGCCGACGCGGTGCTGGCGGCCTCCATTTTCCATTTCGGCCAGCACACCATCCCGGAAGCCAAGGCCTTCATGAAGGCCCAGGGCATCGAAGTCCGGGACTGATCCTACTTCTTCTGCGCAAGGGCAGGTCGGATGGCCTGCTTTTCGCCCTCTGCAAACATCTCGCGATTGCCATTGCGCATGGCCCACAGCCCGCTGACCGTAGCAATGGCGATGCCCTGGCGGTCCAGTTCTGGCAGGTGCTTTTCCAGATAATCCACGGTGACCTTGTGAGGATGGCCAATGCCAATGGCACTTCCGTTTTCGCGGGCGCGCTTGATCAGCAGCTTGAACTGGCGATCAATGAACTCTTCGGTCTGCTCGTGATCGAGGAAGACATCCCGTGCCAGGGTCGGAATCCGGTAGGCTTCGGCCACATCGCCGGCAACCGTGGAAGCGATGGTGCGGCTGTCGACAAAATAGACCGGGTACCGGAACAGCTCCTTCATGATCCAGTCCATGGGCTGCAGTTGCTGGGTCAGCAGGCTGCCCATGTGGTTGTTGACCCCGCGAACATGGGGAATTGACTGCAGGGCGCGGCGAAGAGTTGTTGCCATGCTTTGTTCGTCCATGTCCGGCGTCAGGCCA
This sequence comes from Marinobacter gudaonensis, assembly GCF_900115175.1. NCBI lineage: Bacteria > Pseudomonadati > Pseudomonadota > Gammaproteobacteria > Pseudomonadales > Marinobacteraceae > Marinobacter > Marinobacter gudaonensis. The sequence goes on along the minus strand of NZ_FOYV01000001.1, from coordinate 1,608,378 downwards.
CCTGGGCCGAGCCCGAAATTGCGAGTGTTGGCCATGGGCGCATGGAGCATGATTTCCTTGTTCTCGCGATGGGCGAGGCGCGCCAGGGTATCGGTATGGCGGCGGTAGGGCAGGAACGCCAGGGTCAGGGGCTGGTCCATCATGGCCAGACGCTCACCCTCGGCCAGGTCATGGCCCATGTCGTCGATGATGATCGCGATGGTGGGTGGCAGCGTCCGGTTGCCGGGTTCCGCGGAAGCCAGGCTGGCGCTGGCCAGGAGCGCCAGCGCCAGCAGTGTGACGGCTGCTTTCACTGACTGTTTCCTTTCGTCATGCCCCTGGTCTTAGGGTTCAGGATATGAATCCCTTTGAGCAGGTTCAGGGCCGAGCGAAGCTGGTAGTCGCGCTCTGCCAGAGATACCGAATCGGCTTCTGCGGACGGGTCAGTTTTCTCCTGCTCCTGTGCTTTCTCGTTCTGTCCTTCCAGATGCCCGCTCAGATCGGCCTCGGTAAAGAAGGGCTTGCTGTCCAGTTCCTTCAGCTCCGCCGGGCGCACAACGATGTCGGGCTTGATGCCCGTGGCCTGGATGGAGCGACCGTCCGGGGTGTAGTAACGGGCGGTGGTCATCTTGATGGCATGGGTTTCATCCAGCGGAATCACGGTTTGAACGCTGCCCTTGCCGAATGACTGGGTGCCCATCACCACGGCTCTTTCATGGTCCTGCAGCGCGCCTGCCAGAATCTCGGAAGCGGAGGCCGAACCGCCGTTGATCAGTACCACAATGGGGGTGCCTTCCATCACGTCGCCTTCCCGGGCGCTGAAGCGCAGGCGGGAGCTCTGGATACGGCCCTCGGTGTAAACAATCAGGCCTTCATCCAGCAGCGCGTCGGCCGATTCCACCGCTGCCTGGAGCACGCCGCCGGGATTGTTTCTCAGGTCGATGATCAGTCCATCGAGGTCCCGGCCCAGTTCTTCCTCGAGGTCCACCAGAGCATCCTTGAACTGGGTGCCGGTGTCGGCCTGGAACTGGGTGATCCGGACATAGCCATAGCCGTTTTCCAGCATGCGGGATTTCACGCTGGTTACCTTGATCACGTCGCGCTCCACGTCAATCTCGATCGGCGCGTTTTCTCCCTCACGCATAATGGTCAGGGTCACGATAGTGCCCGGTTTGCCGCGCATCAGTTTGACGGCTTCCTCCAGGCTCATCCCTTTTACCGGCTTTTCGTCCAGCTTGATGATCAGGTCGCCGGCCTGTACCCCGGCTTTCTGTGCAGGGGTGTCGTCGATGGGGGCGATGACTTTCACAAAACCATTTTCCATGCCCACTTCGATGCCCAGGCCCCCGAATTCCCCCGAGGTGCTCTCCTCGAGCTCTTCGTAGTCCTTTGGCGCCAGGTAGGTGGAATGCGGGTCCAGGTCCGAGAGCATGCCCTTGATGGCGCTTTCCAACAGCTCCCGGTCGCTCACTTCCTCAACATAGGCGCCTTTGATGCGGCTGAAAACCTCGGTGAACTTGCGAAGATCCTCCAGGGGAAGCTGTTTTTCCGGGTCGGGCAGGCTGATCTGGACACGTTCACCGTTCTGGATGCCCTCCAGCAACTGTTCGGTTTCCGGTGCCGGGTCCTGCGCCAGGGCAAGCCCGGAGGCGGTGGCAAAACAGGTAGCGATCACAAGTGTGCGTAAAGGCGTGGCATGGAGTGTACTTCTGACCCGTTTCATTCCCATATCCTGTTTTGATTCCGATAGTTGGACCCGTTCCCCGGCTCCGGACAGTATGGCGCCACCCGGGCCGTTTGTCAGCCCTTGGCGGAGACGTCAGTTTGCCAGCCAGCGGCCGGGATTGTCAGGCTTGCCGTTGTGTCGAACTTCAAAATACAGGGCCGGCGTATCGGTGCCACCGGTCTGTCCGGCTATGGCGATGGACTCCCCGGCTGTAACCCAGTCGCCGGGGCTGGTGAAGAGGCTGCTGCTGTGGCCATAGAGTGTCATGTAGCCATCGCCGTGATCAATGATGGTGATCAGGCCAAAGCCCCGCAGCCAGTTGGCGAAAACCACCCGGCCGTGGTGAATGGCCCGGATCTCCGCTTCTTCCCCGGTCTTGATCAGCAGACCGGTGCGGCGCAGTTTGCCGTCCGCGTAGCGATCACCAAAGCCGCTCAGGACCTTGCCCTCTACCGGCCAGGGCAGCCGGTTGCGAAGCGAGGCAAAGGGCTTGGATTCGTTTGGGGACGGAATGTTATTGATGGCTTGCTGGACTTCTTCCAGCAGCTTTTCCAGGCGCTTGCGGTCTGATTCCAGCTCCTGGCGTTCGCTGCGGCGGTTCTGAATGTCGGCGTTGAGAGAGGCGAGGGTCTGTTGCCGTTCCTGTCGCGACTGCGCCAGCGCCTGCTGGCGTTGGGCCAGACCTTTTTCGGTGTTGGCCAGCTCAACCCGGATGGCTTCAACAGCGGCCTGAGTGGTGCGGAGCTCTTCCAGGCTTGCGCGGAAGGCTTCAAGGCGGGTCACCGTGTGTTTGCTCAGGTACTCGTAGTAGGTGAGGGTGCGGGCAATGCGGTCCGGATCGATCTCATTGAGCAGTACCTTGACCGCCGGCGCATCGCCCTCCATCCAGGCAGCACGTATCTGGCTCTTGAGGCTCTCCCGCTGTCGATCCAGGGTGCGGGCAAGCTCCCGTTCCTCATCCTGTAGCTGCTCCAGCCGCTGCTTCTGTTGTTCGGCCTGCTGGCGCAGGGAGCGACGTTCGCGGGTCAGGCGGCTGATGGTTTTTTCGGTTTCGGCCAGTTGCCGCTCCAGGGCAGAGCGGTCTTCTTCGGCGTCGGCCAGCCACTCATCGATATCCTCAATCTGTTCCTTGAGTTCCTCGATCTGGGCTGGTGTAACGTCCTGCTGCGCGAGCGCCGGCGCTGCGCCCAGACCAAGGGCGAGCGCCAGCAGTCCGGCATATCGCACGGCCAATGTCCGTTGTCTGATCAACCGAGCTCAACCAGGCTGTGCCCGGTCATTTCCTTCGGTTGTGCCAGTCCCATCAGGGCGAGGAGAGTGGGCGCGACATCGCTCAGGCTGCCATCGTCCCGGAGGCTCACCTGGCGATGACCGGTGTAGACCAGCGGTACCGGGCCGATGGTGTGCGCGGTGTGGACCTGTCCGGAGTTGGGGTCGGTCATCTGCTCACAGTTGCCGTGATCGGCGGTGATCAGGGCTTCGCCGCCCACTTCGTCGAGAGCTTCGACCACGCGCTTCACGCACTCGTCCAGGCATTCCGCAGCCTTGATGGCCGCGTCCAGTTTGCCAGTGTGACCAACCATGTCGCCGTTGGCGTAGTTGCAGACCACCAGGTCGTACTTGCCGCTCTTGATGGCTTCAACCAGCTTGTCGGTCACCTCGGGGGCGCTCATCTCCGGCTGGAGGTCGTAGGTGGCCACCTTGGGAGAGGGCACCAGGATTCGGTCCTCGCCGTCGAACGGCGTTTCCAGGCCGCCATTAAAGAAGAACGTCACGTGGGCGTACTTCTCGGTTTCGGCAATGCGCAGCTGGGTCTTGCCCTGCTTGGCCATGTACTCGCCGAGCCCGTTGGTCAGCTGTTCCGGCGGATAGGCGCAGGAGGTTTTGATGTCGGCCGCGTACTCGGTCAGCATCACAAAGTCGGCCAATTCCGGGTATTTCTGACGCTGGAAGCCGTCGAAATCCTTGTCCACGAAGGTGCGGGTCATTTCCCGGGCGCGGTCGGCCCGGAAGTTCATGAACAGCACGCTGTCGCCGTCATTGATGGTGGCTTCGGGCTCACCGGGCGCCTGGATCCGGGTGGGGGAGACGAACTCGTCGTTCTCACCGCGCTCGTAGGCCTGCTCCAGGCCGGAGACCGGGTCCTGGGCAACAAACTCTGCGCTGCCCTGGGTCATTAGGTTGTAGGCCGACTCGATGCGGTCCCAACGGTTGTCGCGATCCATGGCGTAGTAGCGGCCAACCAGGGAAGCCACCCGGCCAACACCGAGGCTTTTCAGTTTGGCGGCGGCTTTTTCCAGGGACGCCTTGGCGCTGCGGGGCGGCATATGGCGGCCATCGAGAAACGCATGTATGTAAACTTCCTTCGCGCCTCGGGAAGCGGCCAGCTCTGCGGCGGCCAGGATGTGGTCTTCGTGACTGTGCACGCCACCGGGGGACATAAGGCCCATCAGATGTACCGCGCGGCCGCTCTGTACGGCCTTGTCGATGGCGGCACACAGTACCGGGTTTTCCTGGAAGGTGCCGTCTTCGAGGTCTTTGTCAATGCGGGTCAGGCTCTGGTATACCACGCGGCCTGCGCCAAGGTTCATGTGGCCGACTTCAGAGTTCCCCATCTGCCCCTGTGGCAGGCCTACAAACATGCCCGAGGTGTTGATCAGGGTCTTGGGCTGGTTTTGCCAGAGCTTGTCCCAGAAAGGGGTGTTGGCATTGCTGATGGCGTTGTCCTCGGCCGGGTCGCGGTGGCCCCAGCCGTCCAGAATAATCAGTGCGGTCGGCTTGCGCATTGCAGTCATCATTCAGTCCGAAAGTAAAAATGTTAGTAAATTTACTAAAACGAAAATGCAGTTTAACTATTTTCGCATTTACTGACCAGTTTCGTCACCTTCTGTCCGGCAACCAGGCTGTGTATAATCCGGCCAAACTCACTATCAGGGTAAGTGCATGGACCGGTTGTTTGAATTTGTCGTTAACCACTACATTCTGGTGTCGCTGTTTGTGGCATTTCTGGTGGCGATCCTTATTCTGGAGTCCCGCCGCGGTGGTGCCAAGATTTCGGCCCAGGGCGCGGTCAACCTTATCAACAAAGACGAAGCCGTGGTGGTGGACATCCGGGACCGCAAGGAGTTTGGTGAGGGCCGTATTACCGGTTCCATCAACATTCCGCTGAACAGCCTGAAAAGCCGGGTCAACGAGCTGAGCAAATTCAAGGACAAACAGATCATTGTGGCCGACAAGATGGGCCAGCATTCGGCCATGGCGGTAAAGCAGCTGAATGCCGAAGGCTTCAGCAACGTGTCGCGGCTTAATGGGGGGATCGCTGACTGGAAAGCCAGCAATCTGCCGCTGGTCAAGAAATAGAGCCGGCCTTGATCTGAAACCCAATCTGCCGCACTGTTTCACATTAGCCGGCCGGGCGCCGACGTAGAATGCTTCGGCAGCAGACCAGATGACACCCCACAATAAAGGGGCCCCGTGCCCCACGATTGAGAACGAAAGGATTGAACATGGCTGAGAACCAGCAAGCCGCCGCAGGCGGTGACAACCAGAACCAACCGCAGTTTGCCCTTCAGCGCATCTATGTGAAGGACCTGTCTTTCGAATCACCCAACTCTCCGCTGGTCTTCCAGGAGCAGTGGAAGCCGCAGGTGAACCTGGACCTGAACACCTCCCACAACAAGGTCAGTGACAACCAGTACGAGGTTGTACTTTCCCTGACCGTCACCGCGAAGGTGGGAGAGAAAGTCGCCTACATCGTTGAGATCCAGCAGGGCGGGGTGTTCCTGGTTCAGGGTATCGAAGGTCAGCAGCTGGGCCAGATGCTCGGCGCCTACTGCCCGACCATTCTGTTCCCCTATGCCCGCGAAGCCATCGACGGCGTGGTCAACAAGGGCAGCTTCCCGGCCCTGATGCTGGCGCCGGTGAACTTCGATGCGATTTACGCCCAGGCGCTCAAGCGCAAGCAGGAAGAAGCCGCCGGCGAGTCGAAGGAAGAGCAGCAGGCGCACTGATCGCGGCTCTCTGGAAAACAAAAAACCGGCCCTGGCCGGTTTTTTTGTGTCTGCACGGTTTCGGGTCTAGAGCGCGCCCTGGAAGCCCAGTTGCCGCCAGGCCTCGTACACCACCAGCGCGGCAGTGTTGGAAAGGTTGAGGCTCCGGCTCTCCGGGCGCATGGGTACCCGCAGTCGTCGCTCCGGCGGCAGTGCTTCGCGGACCTCGGCCGGCAGGCCCCGGGTTTCCGGGCCGAACATCAGGTAGTCGCCATCCTGAAAACTCACCTGATGGTAATGGGTGTGGCCTTTGGTGGTCAGCCCGAACAGGCGTTCTGGCTTCTCGCTGGCGAGGAAGTCCTGGTAGTTCCGGTGGACTTTGACCGAGGCGTATTCGCTGTAATCCAGGCCGGCCCGCCGCATCTGCTTGTCCTCCAGATTAAAACCCAGCGGTTCGATCAGATGCAGCTGGCAGCCGGTATTGGCGCACAGCCGGATGATGTTGCCGGTATTCGGCGGTATCTCCGGCTCGTAAAGCACCACATGGAGCATGCAGCTCAGCGCTCCACCGCCAGGGCCACGCCCATGCCACCGCCAATACACAGGGTCGCCAGGCCCTTGTGGGCATCGCGGCGAACCATCTCATGCAGCAGAGAGACGAGGATCCGGCAGCCGGAGGCGCCGATCGGGTGGCCCAGGGCAATAGCGCCGCCGTTCACGTTGACCTTGCTGGTGTCCCAGCCCATGTCACGGTTCACCGAGATGGCCTGAGCGGCGAAGGCCTCGTTGGCCTCTACCAGATCGAGCTCGTCAACGCTCCAGCCGGCCCGCTGCAGGCAGCGCTGGCTGGCGGGAATCGGGCCGGTGCCCATGATGCTGGGGTCGACGCCGGCGTTGGCATGGGCCTTGATGGTGGCGAGCGGCGTCAGCCCCAATTCCCTGGCTTTCTCGGCGCTGCACACCATAACGGCAGCGGCGCCGTCGTTCAGCGAGGAAGCGTTGCCTGCGGTTACCGTGCCGTCCTTCTTGAAGGCGGCGCGCAGGTTGGCCAGGCCTTCGGCGGTAACGCCGTCACGGGGGCCTTCGTCGCGGTCAACCACAATGGGGTCGCCTTTGCGCTGGGGAATAGTGACCGGCACGATCTGGTCGTCGAAATAACCGGCGGCACGGGCAGCTGCAGCTTTCTGCTGGGAGGCGGCGGCGAATTCGTCCTGCTCCTGTCGGCTGATGCCGTATTTCTCGACGATGTTCTCGGCGGTAATGCCCATGTGGTAGTCGTTGAAGGCGTCCCAGAGACCGTCCTTGATCATGGTGTCGACCAGGTTCCAGTCGCCCATACGCTGTCCGTTTCGGCTGTTGGGCAGAACGTGAGGTGCCTGGCTCATGCTCTCCTGGCCACCGGCAATCATCAGTTCGGCGTCGCCACAGCGAATCGCCTGCACCGCCATGTGCACCGCTTTAAGGCCAGAGCCACAGACCTTGTTGATGGTCATGGCGGGCACGGAAGCCGGGATGCCGGCGTTGATGGCCGACTGGCGAGCCGGGTTCTGGCCGCAGCCCGCGGTCAGTACCTGACCCAGTACCACTTCGTTCACCTGGTCTCCTGGCACGCCGGTTTGCTCCAGGATCGCCTTGATGACAGCGGTGCCGAGCTGGTCGGCGCGCAGGCTGGAGAGACCTCCGCCAAAGGTTCCGATGGCGGTACGACGGGCGGCAACAATAACGACATCTCTCATGGGGATTCTCCGGATCGTAGGGACGCCCGGGACACAGCCCGGGACACGCAGGATTGAAAGCTGCCGGCATTGTATCCGGAAAGCCGCTTTCGGCCAAAGCCGGCAGGCTACATGTTCAGGCTTCGACCTCCGTCCACCGCCAGTATCTGCCCGGTAATGAAGGGCGCGTCGCAGATCAGGAATGCAATGGTTCCGGCGATGTCGTCCGGGTCACCGGTTCGGGACAGTGGGGTCTTGTCCAGAATGGCCTGCTGCGCCGATTCGTCCATGGCAGCCTCGCCTTCTGGCCAGAGAATGGCGCCGGGCGACACGCCGTTCACCCGCACCTCGGGTGCGAGGTCTTTCGCCCAGGAGCGGGTCAGGGCGGCAAGACCGGCCTTGCTGGCGCAGTAGAGTGGGTGGTCGGCGATGGGTTTTTCGCTGTAGATGTCGATCATGTTCACCACCGAGCCCCGGGATGCCTTCAGGGCGGGAAGGCAGGCCTGCAACAGAAAGAAAGGCGCTCGCAGATTGGCGTTCATGATGGTGTCCCAGTCGTCCCCGGTGGCCCGGGCGGTGGGCGTGGGGTAGAACACGGAGGCGTTGTTCACCAGCGCATCGAGCCGTCCCCAGCGGGCAATGGCTTCTCCGGCCAGCCTGCCGAGATCGTTGTCACTGGCGAGGTCGCCCTGCAGGGCGCAGGCGGAATCCGTACGCTGACGGTTCAGGTCGTACACCAGAGCCTCGGCCTGGTCTTCCCGGCTGCGGTAATGAACCACAAGGTTCCAGCCTCTGCGGTGGAGAGTCCGGGCGGTGTGGGCGCCAAGACGGTGGGCCGCACCGGTCACCAGGGCTACGGGGTTGTGATCAGACATCGGGACTCCCTAAAGGTGGTTGCTGCCAATCGCCTGGTCGATTCGCCGTTGCCGCTCCTTGTGGATGGCCTCGCCCAGGGCTTTACCCTTGTAACCTTGCGCCAGCAGTTCTGCCGGATCAACCCCAATGGCGGCCCGGGACGCCCGGCGCAGCAGATCAACAGCCCGGGCTGCGTCGGGCAGCGCGCAATCGAGCACCCGCAGCAGCTGTTCGAAGCGTTCGGATCGGCGCCACAGGTCGGCTCTGTCCAGAAGATCCAGCAGAACAGCGCTGTCCGGCGCCGTCGGGTCAACTGCGGTAAGCTCCGTTTTCAGTGCGGTGCCCAGGCGAGCCAGATTCTGGCTGTCCCTGGGGGCCTTGAGGGCGCGGGCCCTGTCGAGTGTCTGTGCTTCTGAAAGCGGCGACAGGATGGCAGCGAAACGCTCTTCAGTGGTGGTGTCGGGCTTGCCCTGAATGCAGCGAAGAGCCGCCATGGCCGCCTCGAACGATGCCTGAGGGTCGAGTTCCGGAATCAGTACCGCCAGCGCCCCGCTGCTGCGCAACACGGAGAAAAACGTCTCCGGTGACCGTTCGTGGAGGGCTCGCTGCAGTTCCTGCCAGACTCGTTCTGGCACCAGGTGTTCGACTTCGCCGTCGCGCACCATGTGTTGCATGAGTGCCTGGGTCTGGTCGCAGACGGTAAACCCCAGGGGCTGGAAACGCGCCGCGAATCGGGCGGTGCGCAGGATTCTCAGGGGGTCTTCGGCAAAGGCTTCCGATACGTGGCGAAGGGTGCGATTGCGGATATCGGCCTGGCCCTGGAAGGGATCCACCAGCTCGCCATCCTCGGTTTTCGCCATGGCGTTGATGGTGAGGTCGCGGCGCTGTAGGTCCTGCTCGAGGGTGACATCCGGCGCGCTGTATACCGTAAAACCGTGGTAACCGCGGCCTTGTTTGCGCTCGGTCCTGGCCAGGGCATATTCTTCCCGGGTTGCCGGGTGCAGGAACACCGGAAAATCGGCGCCCACCTGCTTGAACCCCTTGGCCAGCATGTCTTCCGGGGTGGCGCCTACCACCACCCAGTCGCGGTCTTTAACCTCAAGACCGAGCAGTTCGTCGCGAACCGCACCACCCACCAGATAGGCTTGCATCACATGTCTGATTCTTTTCAGGGAATGTGTGCCGGATTATCCGGTGAGCGGGTACCGTTCGCAAATCCGAGGCGGACGCCGGTCAGAAGGCCGCACCCACTTCAATGGCCGCGCCCACATCGGCATCGCTGACCAGACCCGCCAGATCGACGCGGGCACCCAGGATGTTCAGCCCCAGGCCGGCGGTGAACTGGGTCTTCTCTTCAATGCCGTCGTTATCCTCGTTGCTCGCCAGGTTCTGCCGGGCACCGATGCGAAGCTGGGCGTATCGGAAGGCATCAAACTCGGCGCCCACAGCCAGCCACTGGGTATCGTCCTCGTAGCCGAAGGCCTTCTTCTTGGTCAGGTCCAGCTCGGCGGTGATCACGTGATAATCGCCCCGGTGCGCCAGGCCCACAGTCACCATGGGGTCCAGCTCCAGGGTGCGAACTTCCTCGCCCAGCAGCGGGCGGCTGGCGGCGGAGTCGAGTTCCATGGGAATCAGGTTTCGCACGGACGCACCGGCGTTCCATTGCTGCTCCGAGCCGAAGGCGTAGGCGGCACCGAGGTCGAGGTTGAAGCCGCTCTTGTCGGTCTGGTACTGCTCGCCGTCGAAGTCCTCGTCTTCAAAGCCGGAGACGGTCTCGGTGTACTGGAAGGTCTGCAGATTCACGTACTTAGGAGACAGCCCCAGCTGCAGCCGTTGCCCGTTGTTCAGCTCGATGGCTCGGGCGAAGGTCACCCCAAGTTCCGCGACGGCGGAGGCGAGGATCTTGCCCCGGGATTCCAGGCCGTCGGTGACGCCAGAGGTTGCCGGCACAGAGCCGCTTTCGAGACCGGCCAGCAGCGCGTCATCGCTGGCGGCATACTCGCCGCGCACCGTGGCGGTCAGGTTGCCATTGGTAAAGACACCCACGGACAGTCCCTGCGAAGGTACCGCCAATCCGAGGCCCAGGCCTATGTTGGCGCGCATAGTGTCGCGATCAAAGGCCTGGAGCTGGTCCCGCAGGATACCGGCCTGGTTCTGGGCCCCGGTCTGGTTCAGATTGTCTACCGCCTGTTCCAGATTATTGATCGTGTTTTGGATGCGGTCGACCTGGTCGATGGTGTCTTCTTCGTCGGCCAGCCGTGCGTTCACTGAAATCAGCTGCAGACCGAAGTCGTCATTCCAGCTGTGATGGTCAGCGGCCAGCATGGCCGGGTTGGCCACCAGGGCATCGGCGGGGGTTGCGACGGCCACGCCGGTTCCAGCCATGGCGAAGGAGCGGGCAGACTTGAATGATTGGGGGCTGGCGAGGGTGGTGGCGGTGGCCAGTGACAGCCCGACGGCCAGGGCAAGTCGGGTCATACGGTATTCGGTCATAGTGGATCTCGTTGGCAGTAACTTCGTTGTTAAAAGGCAAATCAGATATGCGATCCTCAGAGGGTAATGCAGAAGCCGGTGGTGGACACGACGCTTGGGGTAACCGTTTGTTCCAGAACTGTAAACGGAGGCAGAATTTTGCCGCTTCACCGCCGATTACCCGGAGCTGCCCGTGCCTTTGCTCGAAATATCAGTAGCCTGGGAAAACTGGCGCACTTTTTTCATGGGGCATGGCAAACCTGTCAGGACGTACTTTGGAGAACTGTAATGATCCTTCGCTGGATATTCATCCCTATGCTGGCCTTCGGCCTTGCCGCCTGCGCCCCCACCGGCGGCTTCCGCGGCGACGGTGACCAGTCCCTGCGGGATACCGATCTGGAGCCTATCACCGTGCGTGTCAGCGGTCTGGGTACCTATGCCGACGCCGCCTCCGACCGAACCGACAGCCGCAAACGCTTGCTGGCGCGTCGCGCCTCACAGCTGGACGCCTACCGCAATCTGGTGGAGCGAGTATACGGCACGGTGGTTTATGGCAGCTCCACGGTGAATGACTTCGTGCTGCGCAACGACATGTTCCGGACGTACGTGGACAGCTATATTCGGGGCGCCAAGCTGGTGGCGGTGAACGAACACAGCGATGGCGTTTTCGAGACGGTCATGGAGCTGAAGCTCGAGCCCAGGTTCCGGGCCTGTGTTGCCAAGGTTGCCGACGACCAGGTGCAAGACCTTTGCCCGATTCCCATGCCCCAGGACAACGACAGTATTGGTGACGTTCAGAGCAGGGGCGTTGACTCACTGTACTACCTCGAGTAACCGGCCATGATGAGATGTTCGACCCGTTCCGTTGCAACCCTGCTGATGCTGCTGGCGTTGACGTTTGCCGCCGGTGCACGGGCCGTGGTGCTGGAAGGCGTGGGCCATGCCAACATCCATAACGGCGATCTGGAAGCCGCTCGGGCAGAAGCCCGCAAAGCGGCGATGCGCGATCTCTCGTTGCAGTATGAGGCCAGGGTAAGCACCCGGGATACCATGGAAAACGGCGTGCTCACGGAATCGCGCACCCAGTTGGCCTCGGCGGTGAACGCGCGCAATGTGCGCATTATTGATGAATACCGCAATGGCAACCTGTTACGGGTGACGGTTCAGGGGGATGTCAGTGCGGGTGTTGGCCAGTGTGCGGCCGGCGACGCCGGGAGATTGAAAAAACGGGTGGCCATCACCGGTTTTCCCCTGCTGTACCCGGACCAGGCCCGGGTGGGCCGCCTGGACGACGCCGGCGAAATCTTGCCGCAACAGCTCCAGCGGCGACTGGTGGAGCGGGGCGGCTTTCAGGTTTTTGCCGCCACCACCTCACGGCTGTTCGGTGACCTGCTGAATGCGCCCACCGTGCAGGCGGGTGACAATCGGTTGAGCAACATGTCCCAGCTGGCGCGGGAACTGGACGCCCAGTTTGTGGTAACCGGTGTCATCCGTGATCTGGGGGTTGCTGATCCCTCAGCCTGGGGCACATCTGTACTCGATGGGCTGCAGCGTGGATTGGGCACCGTTGATCAGAGCCGGAGGTTTGCGGTGGATCTGGTGGTGTTTGACGGTTTCAGTGGCGCGCCGGTGCACCAGCAGCGGTTTGAAACTGCCGCAGAGTGGAATGCCGGCCCCGGAAGCTCGACAGGTTTCGGCTCCGCCGGCTTTCAGAAAACGGCCTACGGCCAGTCTGTGCAGGCGCTGATCGGCGAGATGGCGGGCGCGGTGTCCGAGGCTCTGGCCTGCCAGCCGTTCATTACACGGGTGGCGAGAGTCGACGGCCACGGGGTAACCCTGGAGTCTGGCTCAACAGCGGGACTTCGGCCCGGGGACGAGCTGAAACTCTACCGGAGCAAGAGGTACCTGGAGGCGCCAGAGGCTACCCCTGAGCTCCACGATGCCGGGGTTTCGGTCACCATTGATCGGGTCCAGCCAAGGGAAAGCCGGGGCACCATGCCACAGCCGGGAGTGATGGTGAACATCCAGAGGGACGACATCGCCATTCTCTGGTGAGGAAGGCGGGGCTGGCCACGACGGTGGCAGCCCCGTAAGAATCGTTAAGGGCAGTGCGCCTCAGGCGCTGGCGGCTTCGGCGGCGGCGATGTCGCGGATCTTGCCGACCATAGCGCGCAGGCCGTTGCCGCGAGTCGGGGAGATGTGGCGGAACAGGTCTAGCTGTTCGAACAGCTCGTCGATATCGGTGGCCAGAAGGTCGCGCGGGGTCTTCCCGTTCAGTGCCACCAGAATGATGGCGGCCAGGCCGCGCACAATCATGGCGTCTGAATCGATCAGCAGGTACAGCCGACCGGTGCTGTCATCGTAGTGATGGATCAGCCAGACCTGGCTCTGGCAGCCGTGCACGTAGTTTTCTTCCACCCGGGCCTCCTCCGGAAACGCCGGCAGCTGCTTGCCCAGGTCGATGATGAACGCGTAGCGCTCTTCCCAGTCGTCCAGCAGTTCGAAACCATCCAGCACATCGTCCAGGGTGGTGTCTTTACCCAGGGGGTTGTTCAGAAAGTCCTGTTCGCTGGCGGTCATTTACAGCATCCCCAGTTCGAGCTTGGCTTCGTCTGTGAGCATGTCGTTGTTCCAGGGCGGATCAAAGGTCAGTTCAACGGTGACCTTGTCCACGTTGGGTACGTGCTCGAGCTTGGTTTTCACATCCTCGGTAATCACCGGGCCCATACCGCAGCCAGCGGCAGTCAGCGTCATCAAAACGTAGACGTGGTTGCCGTCCTCGGTGCCATTTTCAATCTTGCAGTCGTAAATCAGACCCAGATCCACCACGTTTACCGGAATTTCCGGATCGTAGCAGTTGCGCATGGCTTCCCAGACCTGGTTTTCATTGACGGTGCCGTCTTCCGGTGTTTCGAAGCTGCTTTCGAGGGGCTTTTTACCGAGTGCATCGGCGTTGTGGCCTTCCACCCGGGCGAGGTTACCATTCACCGCGACGGTGAAGGTGCCACCGAGCGACTGCGTGATGGTCACAAAGGTGTCCGACGGAATCATGATTTCGGTTCCCGAGGGGACAAGGCGGGCTTCCACCTCGCGTTTTGTCAGGACCACTTCGCGTTCTTGCATGCCGGTTCGGGCCTCGCTTTTTCAGTCTTTGGTGTCGGATTACGCTTTGCTAATCCGACCTACACGTTCAGTGAGGGGTTAAGCGACGGTGAAGCTTTCGCCGCAACCGCACTCGGCGGTGGCGTTCGGGTTGCGGAACTGGAACATGGAGTTCACGCCTTCCGTCACGAAATCAATCTCGATGCCGTTCACCAGTGGCAGATGTTCTTCCTTCACGAACACATCCACTCCGTCGATATGAAACACCCTGTCGTCGGTGGCAGCTTCCTCCACCCACTGGGTTTCGTACTTGAAGCCAGAGCAGCCACTTTTCTTGATGGCCAGCCGGATACCGCGTGCGTCGGGCTTCTTGTCAAGCTGCTTGCGCACGTGCTTGACCGCGCTCGGGGTCATGGTAACGGCAACACTCGGGGTGAAGACTTCAGCTGTCATGATTCCACCTCCATCAGGCAAACAGGCGCTGGACTTTCTGCAGGGCGGTAAAAAATGTTTCCACCTCGTCCAGTGTATTGTAGAACGCAAAGGAGGCCCGGGCAGTACCGGGAACTCCATAGAAATCCATCAGCGGCATGGCACAGTGGTGGCCGGTGCGGATCGCAATACCCTGCTGGTCTAGCAGCGTGCCTATATCACTGGGGTGCAAACCGGCAATTTTAAAGGACATCACCGGCACTTTCTGTTTTGCCGTACCGATGATTTCCATGCCGGGCACGGTTTCTACCAGCTGGTTGGCACGGGCCAGCAGCGCGGCCTCCGCTGCTTCCATGGCTGTGCGGTCCAGGCCGTTCAGGTAATCAATGGCTGCGGCCAGGCCCACGGCCTCGGCAATCGGCGGGGTACCCGCCTCAAACTTATAGGGCAGAGTGTTCCAGGTGGTGCGCTCGAACGACACCCGCTCGATCATCTCGCCGCCGCCCTGGTAGGGCGGTATTTCTTCCAGAAGCTGGGCCTTGCCATAGAGCACACCGATGCCGGTGGGGCCGAACAGCTTGTGGGAGGAGAATACGTAGAAATCGCAGCCCAGCGCCTGCACATCCGGCTGGAAGTGGGGCACCGCCTGGGCGCCATCCAGCAGGGTGATGATGCCGTGGGCCTTGGCCTGCTCAACCAGTGCCGCTACCGGGTTCACGGTGCCCAGCACGTTGGACACGTGGGTAAGCGCCAGCACGCGGGTCTTCTTATTGAGCAGGCTGGTGAACGAATCCAGATCCAGCTCGCCGTTCGGCGTTACCTGGACAGGTACCACTTTCGCGCCGGTGCGTTCGGCCACCATCTGCCAGGGCACGATGTTGGCGTGGTGCTCCATGTGGCTGACCAGGATCTCGTCGCCGGGCTTGAGGCGTGCTGCCAGGCCGTTGGCCACCAGGTTGATGGCCTCGGTGGTGCCCCGGGTCCAGATGATCTCCCGGGTGCTTTCCGCATTCAGGAAGGCACGCACGGTCTCCCTTGCCCCTTCAAAGGCGGCGGTTGCCCGGTCACCCAGGGTGTGAGCGCCCCGGTGTACGTTGGAGTGCATTTCCCGGTAATAACGATCCATGGCGTTGAGCACCGCTTCCGGCTTCTGCGCGGAGGCGCCGTTGTCCAGATACACCAGGGGCTTGCCATTCACCTGTTGGGACAGGATCGGGAAGTCCCGGCGTATGGCCTCCACGTCGAAGGTGGGGCGGTTGGCGGTCTGTGCCACGGAGAGATCGGTCATGACCGGTTATGCCTCCTGGAATGTCTCTTCAAAGAAGTGGTTCAGGCGGCCCTGGGCCGTTTCCCGCACCGCTTCTACCGGAATCTGTTCCACCAGCTCGTTGATAAAGGCCATGGTCAGCAGAACGTTCGCTTCGCGCCGGCCGATGCCCCGGGAAACCAGGTAGAACAGGGAAATCTCGTCGAGCTGACCAATGGTAGCGCCGTGGGCGCACTTGACGTCGTCGGCGTAAATTTCCAGTTCCGGCTTGGTGTCTATCTCTGCCCCGTTGGACAGCAACAGATTCTTGTTGTTCATATCCGCGTTGGACTTCTGGGCGTCCTGATGGATATGAATGCGGCCGTTGAAGATGGCGTGGGACTGGTCTGCCGCGATATTGCGGTAGGTTTCCTCGCTGTTGCAGTGGGCCGCCACATGCTCGATGGTGGTGTGATTGTCGTAGTGCTGCTTGCCCTGAGTAACCACCACGCCGTTGAGCTTGCACTCGGCGCCTTCGCCTTCCAGGCGCACCTGCAGGTCGTGTCGGCGCAACGGGCCGCCAAAGCCGACACAGTGGCTTTCGAAGCGGGAACTGCGCTGCTGGCGCACACCGGTGGCACCGATATGCTGCACGCTGTCGCCTTCCATATTGAGGCGCACGCTGGTGACGTTGGCGCCCTCCGACAGGGCGAATTCGGTTACTGTATTGACCATCACTGGCTCAGAACCGCTGGAGATGTATTCCTCAACAAGCGTGATCTGGCTGTTGGCCCCGGCGTCTACGTAGATTCTGGGGTAGGCCGAGCCGCTGGCATCGGCGCTCACTTCGTGAACAATGAACAGCGGCTGGTCGAGCACCGCGCCGGGCTTCAGACGCACCAGCAGGCCATCTTCAAAGCGGGCCGAGTTCAGCCGCGCCATCTGCACAGCCTTGTTGTCGAGGGTGCTGTCGAGCCGGTCGGCGAGGGCCGCAGCCTCGTCGTTATCCATGTCGTCGAAACTCTGGATGCGGATGCCGTCCAGATCCGGATACTCGCTGGCCTCGGGGATCAGTACGCCGTTCAGGAACACCACCTTGTAGCCGGGCACGGCCAGGCTGCTGCCGGTCTTGCCTTCCGCCGGCAGCGACAGGGCCATCTCGTCGGTCAGCTTCAGGTACTTGCTGGAGTACTTCCAGTTCTCGGTTTTCCGGGTCGGCAGGGGCATGTCCACCAGGGCCGTGCCGCGCTGCTTGCGCAGGGCCTGGAAGGGCTCCGGCAGGGACTGACCGGTGGGGTGAAGGAAAGCCGTCGAAAGCGTTGGTGCTGGTTTCATTCCGCGACCTCCTTAGTTGCCCGCGCTCTCGGCCGGTTCCTCATCCTTGATGCCAAGCCAGCCGTAACCGCGCTCTTCCAGTTCCAGGGCCAGTTCACGGCCGCCGGACTTGATGATCTTGCCGCCAGCCAGCACGTGCACGTGATCCGGCACAATGTGGTTCAGCAGGCGCTGGTAGTGGGTCACCATGAGGATGGCGCGGTCTTCGGAACGCAGGGCATTCACGCCGTCAGACACGACTTTCAGGGCGTCGATGTCGAGGCCGGAGTCGGTTTCGTCGAGAATTGCCAGCTTCGGCTGGAGCAGCAGGGCCTGCAGGATCTCGTTGCGTTTCTTCTCACCACCGGAGAAACCTTCGTTCACGCCGCGCTTGAGGAACGACGGGTCCAGATCCACCTGCTTGGACACCTCGCGGGCCAGCTTCATGAATTCGGCTGCGTTCATTTCCTCTTCACCATGGTGGTGACGCATGGCGTTTACAGCGGTGCGCAGGAACTGCAGGTTGCTGACGCCGGGAATCTCCACCGGGTACTGGAACGCCAGGAAGATGCCTTCGCGGGCGCGCTCTTCGGTTTCCAGTTCCAGCAGGTTTTCGCCATTGAGGGTAATTTCGCCCTCGGTTACTTCAAATGCCTCGTTGCCTGCCAGCACCTGGGACAGAGTGCTCTTGCCGGAGCCGTTGGGGCCCATGATGGCGTGAACTTCCCCGGCCTTGATTTCCAGGTTGATGCCCTTGAGGATTTCTTTGCCCTCAACGGAGGCGTGCAGGTTCTTGATGCTCAGCATTTGTCGCTTCTCTCTCGTTTAACCGTTGAATTCTGATGTTCACCCTTGTCTTGCTGACCGCTTGATCGGGTGAGTCAGCCGCCGGGCAGGCCCTTCCGGGATACGCTGTGAATACATCCCTGTACGCTCGACGAAATCATCCCTGATTTCGACGATCCCGGAAGGGCCTGCCCGACGGCTTCCGCTATGCTTTTGCGTTTGCCGTCCTGTTTAACCAGCGGAGCCCTTAACCAACGGACCCTTCGAGGCTGACCTCAAGCAGCTTGCCGGCCTCGACTGCGAATTCCATGGGCAGCTCCTTGAACACTTCCTTGCAGAAGCCGTTCACGATCATGGAGACCGCCTGTTCCGGGTCGATACCGCGCTGGCGGCACAGGAACATCTGCTCGTCGCTGACCTTGGAGGTGGTTGCCTCGTGCTCAACGATGGCCGACTTGTTCTTGCTCTCGATGTACGGGAAGGTGTGCGCGCCGCAGCGATCGCCGATCAGCAGCGAATCGCACTGGGTAAAGTTACGTGCACCTTCCGCCCCCGGGCCGAATTTCACCAGGCCGCGATAAGCGTTGGAGCTCTTGCCGGCGGAAATACCCTTGGAGATGATCGTACTGGAGGTGTTCTTGCCCAGGTGGATCATCTTGGTGCCGGTGTCGGCCTGCTGGTAGTTGTTGGTCAGTGCTACCGAGTAAAACTCACCCACGCTGTTCTCGCCCCGCAGCACGCAGCTGGGGTACTTCCAGGTGACCGCAGAACCGGTCTCAACCTGCGTCCAGGAGATCTTGGAGTTCTTGCCGATGGCGGCGCCGCGCTTGGTCACGAAGTTGAAGATGCCGCCTTTGCCTTCTTCGTCGCCCGGATACCAGTTCTGTACCGTGGAGTACTTGATCTGGGCGTCGTCCAGGGCCACCAGCTCAACCACCGCTGCGTGCAGCTGGTTTTCGTCGCGCATGGGGGCGGTGCAGCCCTCAAGGTAGCTCACGTAGCTGCCCTCGTCGGCAATGATCAGGGTACGTTCAAACTGGCCGGTGTTAGCGGCGTTGATGCGGAAGTAGGTGGACAGTTCCATGGGGCAGCGCACGCCCTTTGGCACGTACACAAAGGTGCCGTCCGAGAACACCGCGGAGTTCAGGCCGGCGAAGAAGTTGTCGCCGTGGGGAACCACGGAGCCCAGGTATTTCTGCACCAGTTCCGGGTAATCGCGGATGGCCTCGGAAATGGAGCAGAAAATCACGCCGGCCTTGGCCAGCGGCTCCTTGAAGGTGGTGGCTACCGATACGGAGTCGAATACGGCGTCAACGGCCACACCCGCGAGCTTTTCACGCTCGTGCAGGGGAATGCCCAGCTTCTCGTAGGTTTTCAGCAGCTCAGGATCCACTTCGTCCAGGCTCTGGGGCATGTCTTCCTTGCGCTTGGGCGCGGAATAATAGGAAATCGAGTTGTAGTCGATTTTCGGGTAGCCCACATGGGCCCAGTCCGGCTCTTCCATCTCGAGCCAGCGACGGTAGGCTTTCAGGCGCCACTCCAGCATCCATTCCGGTTCTTTCTTGATGCCGGACAGGCGGGCGATAACGTCTTCGTTCAGGCCGGGCTCGAACGTGTCGGATTCGATGTTGGTCACGAATCCGTGCTCGTATTCCCGTTTGATCAGCTCGTTCACCTCTTTATCGGTGGTCGCCATGATCGTCGCTCCGTATTCTCTCATCACGGGCCTTCGGCCCTTGGTTTCGCCGGCTACCTCACCGTGTGTGGGGCGGGCGCCGGTCGGATATCAGCTGTTCGGGTGTTGCAGTGGTCGCTCGTCCGGTGAGTACGCCCTGCAATCGCTTTTTGGATGACGGATGTTGCGGGTCTGAGGCAAAAAATCTCGCCCGATACGTCTGCTTCTGGCGAGCGATTATACAATACCAGAGTATTTTAGTCAGGTATTAATTTGCGCGTGGGCTGATTATACCTTAATCGGCCCACGGGGCACTAAGGGGCCAGGCAATTGGTCCGTCAGCTTATACGAGGGAGACTGCAGGTTCGGTGCAGGGCGGGATGTCCGGGTCGCCTCCCCAGACACGCCGTGAACCCATCCATGGGGGCTTGGTGTTGCCATCCCTGGCAACACACAGTCTGGGGAGGCGACCCGGACATCCCACCTCAGACTAATTGCTAGCCGCCGGTCGGAAGAATTCGGGTCAGGTAACTGAAGTCGAGAGATGAGGGTAATCCCCCCGGCCTGGGTATACGAACAACATGCCCGCTGCCCGGCGCATACGCCATGGCCTGGCCGTTTCGGTTTTCCATGACACTGGCCGAGAACCGGAGGTTGCCGGCCGGGGTGATCAGTTCCAGGGAATCGCCGGGTGCGAACCGGTTTTTGACGTCGATGGTCAGCCAGCGGTCGTTGGCGTCCACGATGGTGCCTACCACCTGCTGGGTGCCCATCAATGAGGTGCCCTGTTCGTAGCTCTGGTACTCCTTCGGCGGGTGGCGACGCAGGAAGCCTTCGGTGTAGCCGCGGTTGGATAAAGCCTCCAGTTCGTCCATCAGGCCCATGTCGAAGGGTTTGCCCTGCGCGGCTTCGTCGATGGCGCGGCGGTAGGCCTGGGTGGTGCGGGCCACGTAGTAGGTGCTTTTCGTGCGACCTTCGATTTTCAGGGAGTGCACGCCCATTTTTGCCAATTCGGCGACATGCTGCACCGCTCGCAGGTCTTTCGAGTTCATGATGTAGGTGCCGTGTTCGTCTTCATAGGCGGGGATGAAGCCGCCGGGGCGGTTGGGTTCCTGAAGCAGGATTTCTTTCGGTGTGCTTTCCCGAGATTCAACGCCGCCGGTAGAGGCAATAAGGTCTCCGGTCTGGTCGTGCTGGTGTGCCACCGGCTGGTAGTTCCAGCGGCAGGCGTTGGTGCAGGCGCCCTGGTTGGCGTCTCGGTGGTTCATGTAGCCGGACAGCAGGCAGCGGCCGGAATAGGCCATGCACAGGGCGCCATGGACGAACACTTCCAGCTCCATGGCCGGCACCCGGTCACGGATGTCGCGGATTTCTTCGAGGGCCAGCTCCCGGGAGAGGATCACGCGCCGGATGCCCTGCCGGCGCCAGAATTCCACCGTGGCCCAGTTCACCGCGTTGGCCTGCACCGACAGGTGAATGGGCTGGTCCGGCCAGCGCTCGCGCACCAGCATAATCAGGCCGGGGTCGGACATGATCAAGGCGTCGGGCCGGTGTTCCAGGATCGGCGCGAGATCCCTGAGGTAGCTTTTCACCTTGTCGTTGTGCGGGGCGATGTTGGACACAAGGTAAAACTGCTTGCCCAACTGATGGGCCCTGGCGATGCCGGCTCCAAGGGCTGCAACGTCTTTGAAACTGTTGTTTCTTACTCTCAGTGAATACCGGGGCTGGCCGGCGTACACGGCATCGGCACCGTAGGCGAAGGCGGTTTCAAGGTGTTCGGGGGTGCCGGCTGGGGCGAGCAGTTCCGGTGGGTTCATGGGGCTCCGGGGCAGACTGAAGGTCTTGGGTTTGCGGGTGGAAACGTTTGGCAAGTCTGCCGTAATCCGAAACCGATTCCCTTGATCCTGCTCAAAGGTCGTATTGATTGTTTTCGGCTAACATGTGTACGCTCACAGGTCTGGCCCGATCGGCCATTGAATTCGAAAGGAGGAATCGCAGATGGCAGCAAGGCCTCTGAAGCCAGAGGTGGCACGGGCATCACTGAGTGCCAGAGTCAGTTCCCTGATCAGTGTGCAACTGGCCCGTGGCAAGGTGGGTGTTGAGGTGGTGGCATCGCAGCTGCACATGAGCCGCTACACCCTGCACAAGAAGCTCCGGCGGGAAGGGCTGACCTTTGCCCGGCTGCTGGAGGATGTCCGTCGTCGGCAGGCGCTGACTTACATGCAGGATAAAACCAAGCCGCTGGTGGAAATTGCCGAGCAGCTTGGCTTTTCCGAGTTAAGCGCCTTCAGCCGGGCGTTCAAGCGCTGGATGGGGACATCCCCGGCTGAGTATCGGTCGGTCAGGCTGTCCTGAGCCGAGCGGCGCTTTGTCGAAAAGTCACACCTTCTTGAAGATAAGTGTGGCGTTGGTGCCACCAAATCCGAAGCTGTTGCTCATCACCAGATCCAGCGTCTGGTTGTCCATGCGCTCCCGCACAATCGGGTAGCCTTCGGCACCTTCATCCAGGGTCTGGATGTTGGCGGACGGTGCAATGAAGCCCTCCCGCTGCATGATCAGGCTGTAGATGGCCTCATGCACGCCGGCCGCACCCAGGGCATGGCCACACAGGGGCTTGGTGGAGCTGAGGGGCGGAATCCTGTCGCCAAAGGTTTCCTTCAGGGCCTTCAGCTCGGTCACATCCCCGGCCGGCGTGCTGGTGCCGTGGGTGTTGACGTAGCTTATCTCGCCATCGACGTTTTTCATCGCCTGCTTCATGCAGCGAACGGCGCCTTCGCCGCTCGGCGCGACCATGTCGGCGCCGTCGGAGGTGGCGCCGAAGCCCACCAGTTCGGCCAGGATGTTGGCGCCACGGGCCTCGGCGTGCTCCAGGGCCTCAAGAGCAAGAACGCCGCCACCGCCGGAAATCACAAACCCGTCTCGGTTGGCATCGTATGTGCGCGAGGCCAGTTCGGGCGTGTCGTTGTACTTGGTCGACAGGGCCCCCATGGCGTCGAACAGTAGGCTCAGAGTCCAATGGATGTCCTCGCCGCCGCCGGCGAACATCACATCCTGGCGTCCCAGGGCGATCAGATCGGCAGCATGGCCGATGGAATGAGCGCTGGTGGCACAGGCCGAGGTAATGCCGTAGTTGACGCCGCGGATGCCGAAGCCGGTGGCAATGGACGCGTTGATGGCGCTGCCCATGGTGCGGGGCACCCGGTACGGCCCGACGCGACGGATGCCGCGGTCCCGGTGGGTGTCGATGGAATCCAGCAACTCAACCGTGGAGGCGCCGCCCTGACCGAAGATGATCCCGGTGGTGTCCGCCTTGATGTGTTTCTCAGTCAGGCCCGCCTGCTCGATGGCTTCGAGCATGGCCAGGTAGGTGTACCCCGAGGCCGGACACATGAAGCGCCACAGCTTGCGGTCGATCAGTTCCGGCAGATTCAGGTTGATCTGGCCGCACACGTGGCTGCGCAGACCGTTGTCCCGGGCTTCCTCGCTGAAGCCGATGCCGGAGCGGGATTCCTTGAGTGACTGGGCCACTTCCTTCTGGTTGGTACCAAGGCTGGAAACAATGCCCATACCGGTAATTACAACGCGACGCATTCTGCTAACTCCTAAAAGTCATCAGTAGAGGTAAACATGCCAACCCGGAGGTCTTTGGCGGTGTAGATCTCCCGGCCGTCCACTTCCATACGGCCATCGGCGATGGCCATGGTCAGCTTGCGCCGGATCACGCGCTTCAGGTCCAGGTGGTAGGTGACCTTCTTGGCTGTTGGCAATACCTGACCGGTGAATTTCACCTCGCCGGCACCCAGGGCGCGGCCCTTGCCTTCACCACCGCCCCACGCCAGGAAAAAGCCCACCAGCTGCCACATGGCGTCCAGGCCCAGACAGCCCGGCATCACCGGGTCGTCCACAAAGTGCACCTTGAAGAACCACAGGTCCGGGTTGATATCGAGTTCAGCCACCAGGCTGCCCTTGCCGAACAGACCGTCGTTATCGGCAATGTGAGTGATGCGGTCGAACATCAGCATCTCATCGATGGGCAGGCGCATGGAGCCGGGGAACAGCTTGCCGTGGCCGCACTTGATCAGGTCTTCTTTGTCAAAACGATCTGCAGTCATAGTGCCAGTGTCTCTATTACAAAATGATTTCTTCATACTTTAGCTCGAATTTGACGAGGGGCTATTGACCATTAGTGGATGTTTGCTGGCGGATAGTTCCTCCCGTGGCCATTCCCGCTGGCGTTGATGGTCATCAAGGCGGGGTGAAATGGCGCTCCCTACACTGATGGGCATGCGTGTGCGATGACCTCGCAGCGCCTGTCTGGTAAGGAGGAGTCATGTCCGTGGACGAAGAAACCATCAGTGGTCAGCTCCGGTGCGAAGCCGGGCGGGTGAGGGTGCAGCTTGAGCGGGAGATCGGCCATCCGCCGGAGGCGGTCTGGCGAATGCTGACCGATTCTGTATGCCTGGCTGACTGGCTGGCACCGGGCACCCTGGAGGCCCGTAACGGGGGGCGGGTGCAGCTGGACTTCGGCAACAGCGGCATGCCCATAGACTGCCGGATCACCGAATGCCGGCCCAACCGCAGGCTTGCCTATTCCTGGAGTTCCGGTGATGCGCCGGAGCGGCCGCTGATCTGGGAGCTTGCTTCGCAAGACGATGGCACTCGCCTGTCACTGACTCTGCTCCTGCCCCAGGACGAGCTGGTGCCGATTGCCTGCGCCGGTTGGGATGCCCACCTGGAAATGCTACTGGCAGCACTCGAAGGCATCCGCATTCATTTTCCGGCGGGCCGGTTCCGCCAGGCGCGGGAGGTCTTTCAGGGTTTGCTGGAAGAACAACTGGCGGCCTGAGCCGCCAGTGATTGTGGGGTTCAGCCCTCGCGACCATCCGGGCGGGGGCTGGCAAGAATGCCGGTGTACCGGTACAGGAACAGACCGAAGGCCACCAGCCACAGCAGGGTGCTGCTGCCGATCCCCGGATGCCACGGAATCGCACCGAAAGCCGTCAGCACCCGCAGCAGGGCGGCCAGATGGATAGCGCAGAACGCCAGCACCATGCCCCTCGGCAGAACCAGCGGTCGTCCGGTATGACCAAGAGCCACCCGGGCAATGACACCGAGGATAAGGCAGGCTACGGCGCCGGTGCCGGCGGCGTGAGTCCAGGCGCTGGAGGGCCAGTCTGCCAGCAGCGAACCTGCCAGCAGAATCAGAGCGACGGGCACCCAGAGTATGGACAGGTGCAGTATCCAGAGCAGAGGTTCTTGCCGGACCAGCCAGCCCTTCCAGCCCGCGAGACGCACCAGCATCAGGCTTGCCGAAATAATCGCCAGAACGCCGGTACCGGTCTGCCAGCCCGTGACCAGGGCGGCCATCAGCGCAATCAGCGTGAAGACGGATGCCAGGTCCAGGGCCGGTGTCGTTGTCACTGCAGAGGCATCCAGCCCCCGCTGACGCAGCCAGCCGCTTGTGAAGGCCGGGGTAATCCGGCCACCAATGATGCTGATCAGCGCCATGGCCATGATCAGGGCGCCATAACTGAAGGTCATGTCCATCCGAGTGACAAACCCGATCTGCATCACCCAAAGCAATCCCAGCACCACCAGGATAAGCAGTTGGCGTTTCTGGCGGGTTTTCCAGATGCGCCAGCCGGCGTCCAGCATCACCAGGGGCAGGAAGGCCAGGTTGACGCCCTGCACCAGCCAGTCTGGCAGGGCGGCTCCGGTGGCCAGCAGCACACGTCCTGCCAGCCAGACGGCCCAGAGCAACAGCAGACCGAGACCATGGAGCCGGTTGGTCTGGGTCCAGACACAGACGGCGGTCAGCAGAAAGCCTGCAATGGCGGCGGACAGGAAGCCGAACAGCATCTCATGCTGATGCCAGAGCAGTCCGGGCATGGCCAGAGGCAGCTGGATCACACCGGTGATCTGCATGACCCACGCCGGGATGGCCAGCAACGCCAGAAGCGTCATCGACAGGAAGAAAATCCGGAACGGGTAGCTGAATAGCTGGCCAATGCTGGCAGCTTCGGATTTATGGACGGAAGGAATGGCCTGCATGGCGGTCTCCGCATATAGATGCATTTAATAGAAATCTTATATGCGGTGGCCGTGATTGACCATACCCGGTTCGGGGTATGTGTGCGTACAATGGGCCCATCGTTTTGATTCACAAAGGAATGACAATGAGTGCCTATCTGATACTCAAGCACCTGCACATGACTACTGCCTACCTTACCGTGGTGCTGTTTGCGCTGCGCTTACTGCTCGATGCTGTAGGCAGGCCCGGTTGGCGGACCACGCCGCTGCGCTGGATCCCCCACGCCAACGATACCATCCTGCTGACGGCGGCCATTGGCCTGCTGTTCGTCACGCCCTGGGTGCCGCTGGTTCACGGCTGGCTGACGGCGAAGATCTTCCTGCTGATCGGTTACATCATTGCCGGAATCTTTGCGCTCAAGCCCTCCCTGGGTATCCCCACCCGGGTGACGGCGGCGGTGGTTGCGCTGGGGCTGGTAACCGGCATTTTCCATCTGGCGATATACAAACCGGTGTTCTGGTAATCGTGGGGGTGTCAGTCCCGGCGCCCGCCACCCATCTGTTCCGTTAGCGCTGCCAGCTGGTTCTGAACGGCCTGCAATTGGCGGGCAATCTCGTCCCGCTCATCATGGGCCTTCTGGGCCTGTTTGGCGTTCTGTTCCTCGCTCATCACCTCCAGAATGGCGCCGATCATCATGTTCAGGAAGACGAACGCCGTCAGGAAGATAAAGGTGATGTAGAACAGCCAGCTCAGCGGGTACTGCTCCATGGTGGCGTACATCACGTCGGTCCAGTCCTCGAAGGTCGCCACCCGGAACAGGGTGAGCATGGCAATGGCAACGTCACCCCAGAGCTCTTCGTCCACGCTGGCAAAAAACATGGAGCCCATTGCGGCGTAGATGTAGAAGATGATGAACATCAGCAGCGCAATGTAGCCCATGCGCGGAATGGCCTTGAGCAGGGAGTTGATCAGGAAGCGCAGTTCAGGCACCACCGACACCAGACGCAGAACCCGGAACACCCGCAGCAGGCGGCCCAGAAGCACGGCTTCGGAATTATCCAGGGGAATCAGGCTGCCGATCACCACCAGGGTATCGAACAGGTTCCAGCCATCCAGCAGGAAGCGTTTTTTGTCCGTGCATACGCCAAACCGGAACAGGATCTCCACGAGGAAAAACAGGGTGATGGCATTGTCCAGTACCAGCAGGGACTGTTCGATCAGCGGCGGCACATCGTAGGTTTTGGCGCCGATGGTCAGCGCCGAGAGGATGATGATGGCAATCACCACGCCCTGGAACAGTTTGCTGGATTCGATCAGGCGCAGTTTCTCGAAACCGGACACAGAGTTCAGTTGGGGCGACATGGCAGGTAACAGCTCCAGATAATGCGGGGGAGGCTGGAATTCTAAAGCCCGGCGCGGCAATTGGATAGCCTGGATGTGGCTCTGCGTCTGAGGTTGCGCGCGATACTGTCCATAAGTCCTGTTTATTGAGGTTGATCAGCCTTATTCATTCGCGCCATGGCGAAACCCTTCCCATAATCAGTTCACGAACAACAACAAGACTGACAGTGAGTGACATTCCATGGAAAACAGACCTGAGCTGGCCGGCTGGCGCTGGGGACCGTTCACCTTCCGCCTGCCCTTCTATCACACGCGGCTGTGCTGGTCGGAGTTCTTGCAGGGGCTGTTCGTTTCAGCAGCGACCGGCCTTGCCCTGATTCCGGTGATGACGGCGTTCTTCGGGCTCAGTTTCGAGGAAGCCGTGGCCTTGTCCATGATCCACGCCGCGCTTATTTCCTCAGCCGTCATTGTCTTCGGAGAGCCCTACGCCGGCGGCTGGATTACACCAGCCCTGCCGCTGATTCTGGCCTTCGTCATAGGGGGCTATGAAGATCCTGCCAGCCGCTTCCAGGCGATGACCGCGCTGAGCCTGGTATTCGCTGCGCTCGTACTGTTCCTCGGCATCACCGGCCTGGGTCGCCGGTTCGTCATCTGGCTGCCGGATACGCTGAAGGCGGGCATTATCCTGGGGGCTTCCATTGCCGCGCTCAAGCGGGTGTTCGTGGACGATGCCGAACGCTTTCTGCTGGAGCAGCCCATTGCCACCGGTCTTGCCTGCGCCATCTGTCTGATCTTCACGTTCTCGATTCCAATGCAGAAGCTCAAGGAACGCAGCCGGTTCTTCTTCCTGCTGGGCTCGCTCGGCCTGTTGCCGGGTTTCCTGGCGGCCGCGATTGTCGGGCCCCTGGTCGGAGAGGTCGATTTTGACATCCAATGGGGTTTCCTGGTGCCACCGCTGGGTGATGCCTTTGCCAAGGTCTCGCCGCTGGTAATTGGCTGGCCGTCGCAGGAGATGCTCCTTCAGAGCATTCCCCTGGCGTTGATCGCCTACATCATTCTGTTTGGCGATCTGGTAACCGGCAACGAAGTACTCAGGGATGGACTGAAGGTGCGCAAGGACGAGCACGTGGATATCAACCTCAACCGTACCCATTTCTCCCTGTCGATCCGCAACGCCATCATGGGTGTGGTTGCGCCGTTCTTCCCGACTCAGGGAGCCGTTTGGACGGGCGTTCACGTGATTGTTGTCCAGCGCTGGAAGCAGGGGCCCAGGGCGATGAACAGTCTGCACAGTGGGCTGGCTTCCTACTACCTCATGGGCTTGCCATTTATCTTCTTCCTGCTGCCGTTGCTGACCGGCCTAAAACCTCTGCTGGGGGTGGCCCTGTCACTGACGCTGGTTCTGACAGGCTTTGCCTGCGCCTACATTGCCATGTCCATTCCGCGCGATAACGCCTCGAGAGGTACCGTGGTGTTAATTGGTGCTTCCCTGGCGTTCTTCGAGCCCTGGATGGGCCTGCTGATCGGGGTAGTTGCTACGCTGGCACTGGTGGGGTGGGATCGCAGCCCCGACCCCATTCCTCACGACGAGTAAACAACCCATGGCCGTGTCGGTCATTCGGCCAGGCGAAGGATTGCCTGCCATTCCGGCTCTCTCACCGGCATGACCGAGAGGCGGCTGCCCTTGTTGACCAGGGGCAGATCGGCCAGCTCCGGCGCTGATTTGAGTGTCGCCAGCGAGACCAGTGAGGGCAGCGTCCCGACATACCGCATATCCACTGCCGTCCACCGGGGATCCTCGGGGCTGCTTTTTGGATCAAAGTAGGGTGAGTGGGGATCAAACTGGGCAGTGTCAGGATAGGGGGCGCCCACGACCGTGACGATACCGGCAACGCCAATGTGCCGGCAGCTCGAATGGTACAGGAACACCTCATCGCCTTCGGCCATCTGGCGCAGGAAGTTCCGGGCCTGGTAATTGCGCACGCCATCCCATGGAATGACCGATTGTGGGTCGGCGGCAAAATCGTCGATGCCGCACTCATCCGGTTCGGATTTCACAAGCCATTTCGCCATATCGATTCCCCCGGGTTGGTCATTTCGCGCAACGTTGCCCGGGGATTATACGAAAAAAGCCCCGGCGAGCGGGGCAATGAGGCGCAATCAAAGGTGGCTTGAAGTCCTACTCCGGCTTCGGCGGAGGTGACAGGGGAGCGGTGCCCTTTTTCCGGTTCAGCGGATAGAACAGGTGGGGCGAGGACAACTCCGGCAGATCGGTACGCTCCTCGTTGGCAGCCCATTCCTCACGCTCGGCAGACCGGATGGCGTAATGCATCCAGGCGAGGGCAGCCGCGACAATCGCGAACATCAGCATGAAGCAGCTCTGCCAGATGCCGGTCAGGTCGTTCAGCGCACCGAAGGTCAGCGGCAGGATAAAGCCGCCGAGACCGCCAATCATGCCAACCACCCCACCTACAGCACCCACGTGTTTGGGGTAGTACACCGGGATGTGCTTGTACACCGCGGCCTTGCCGAGGGACATGAAAAAGCCAAGGATGAAGATCAGGGCCACGAACATCGGCAGATTCATGGCCAGGGTGAAGCGGATGTCGCCATCAATGCCCTGCACGACGTAGTCGGTGGGCGGATAGCTGAGCAGGAAGGTGCACACCACCGAGGCTCCGAAGGTCCAGTACATCACCCGACGGGCACCGAAACGGTCTGACAGCCAGCCGCCGAGGATCCGGAACAGGGAGGCGGGAATGGTGTAAAGGGCGGCGATGATGCCGGCCGTCTTGATATCCAGGCCATACACGCCGATCAGGAAGTGCGGCAGCCACAGTGCCAGGGCCACAAAGGCCCCGAACACGAAGAAATAGTACAGCGCAAACCGCCAGACCCTCAGCTCCCGCAACGGTTCCATCTGTTCCATGAAGGATTTGGATCGGGCACCGGCACGCTCCGCCGCCAGCGGATCTTCCTTCGCCAGCAGGATGAACGCCACCCCCATGACAGCCAGCACAGTGGCATAGATCTGTGCCGTGCTTTCCCAGCCAAACGCCACCAGCAGGAACGGCGCCCCGAAGTTGGTGACCGCCGCTCCGACGTTGCCCGCGCCGAAGATACCCAGCGCCGTGCCCTGTTGCTTGGGCTCGAACCACGCTGCGGTGTAGGCCACACCCACGATGAAAGCGCCGCCGGCCAGCCCAACGCCGAGGGCGCCCACCAGCAACATGAGGTAGGTGGTGGCGAAGGTCAGCAGGTAAACGCAGGCCGCGGTAGTGAGCATCAGAATGCCGAACACCCAGCGCCCGCCGTAGCGATCGGTCCAGATGCCCAGAAACAGTCGGCTGATGGAGCCGGTGAGTATGGGCGTGGCCATCAGCAGTCCCAGCTGGGTGTCGGATAATCCCAGGTCTTCACTGATGCGGATGCCGATGATCGAGAAAATTGTCCACACCGCAAAGCAGAGAGTGAAGGCAAACGTGGACAGACCGAGGGCTCGGTGTTGCTCGGTTTTCGACGGGCTGGTGGCCATGTTTCCCCTCCTTCCGGAAATCGGTTGGGCGCTGTGTGACACCACCTCTTTACGCTACCAAATCCGACGCCCGGCGGTGCGGGGCATTGGAGGTACCTCCTGCAGGGGGCAAGGGTGGTAGGTGCCTGGCCGGGTTTGATGGGGAGGGGATAGATGGTTGATTTCTCTGGTGGGGTAGGCGTCACCAGGGTTGATTTACGTCAATTATGGGTGGCACCGGAGTGTGGGCTAATGCTGACGGATATCAATCGAACGGGCGCTGGGAGCGCCCCTGGAGAACCCACCCATGAAAATCATGATTGCCTACGACGGTTCGCGCAATGCCAGGCTGGCCCTGGCCCAGACCCTCACCATGTTCCGTGATCTCACGCCGGTGATCACCCTGGTGGCCGTGGCTGAAAACCCCAGGGACATCACCGCCGGTAACGAAGACCTGTTCCAGCAGGAAGTGAGCGAGCTCAAACAGTTTCTCGCCGAGGCCCTGGAAGTTTGTCAGCAGGAGGACATCTCCGCCGAGACCATGCTGCTGGAGGGTGATGCCCGCAAGATGCTGCTGTTCGCCGCCGAGAAGAAGATCCACCCGGACATGCTGGTGATTGCCCGCCACAGCCACGAGCCGGACGGCGGCTTTATTGCCCGCTCACTGACCCATTTTGTGGACGAACTGGATTACATGACCTTCGGCAGCGTGAGCTCCTTCCTCGCCCGCCGGATCCAGTGTCCGCTCCTGATTCTGCCCAGCCGCTGAGCCCGGGCATCAACTGTATTTCTATCTGATAGCCCAGGGAGGCTGACATGAAAGTCGCTGACGTTTTCCACGTCCGTAATCCGGAGATCAGGGCGTTGCACCTGACCTGGATTGCATTCTTCATTACCTTCTACGTGTGGTTCAACATGGCGCCGCTTGCTTCGAGCATGCTCAAGAGCGTCGACTGGCTGACCGCCGATGACCTGCGCCTGTTTGCCATCTGCAACGTGGCGCTGACCATCCCCGCGCGTATCATCGTGGGCATGGCGCTGGACCGTTTCGGCCCGCGTCGGGTGTTCTCCGTGCTGATGGTGCTGATGTCCATTCCGGCCCTGGTGTTCGCCTTCGGTAATACCATGACCCAACTGCTGGTCAGCCGTCTGGTGCTCAGCTCCATTGGTGCCAGCTTCGTGGTTGGCATCCACATGACCGCCATGTGGTTCAAACCCAAGGACATCGGTTTTGCCGAGGGCTTCTACGCCGGCTGGGGCAACTTCGGCTCCGCCGCAGCGGCTATTACCCTGCCCACCATCGCCCTGCACATGTACGGCGGTGAAGACGGCTGGCGTTGGGCCATTGCCCAGAGCGCCATCGTGATGGCGGCCTACGGCGTGTACTACTGGTTTGCCATTACCGACGGCCCTGTCGGTACCGTGCACCGAAAGCCGCGCAAGGCAGTGGCGCTGGAAGTGAGCAGCTGGGGCGACATGATCAAACTGATCCTGTGGACCATTCCGCTGGTCGGTGTGCTGGGCATTCTGGTCTGGCGTATCGAGAACATGGGTTACCTGAGCCCCACCGGAGCCGCGCTCTGCTACGCGGTGATCGTGGCCGTCGTGACCTACCAGATCATCCAGATCCTGCGGGTGAATGTGCCCATCCTCAAGAAAGGCGTGCCGGAAGATGACAAGTACCCTTTCAACAGCGTAGCGGCGCTCAACAGCACCTATTTTGCCAACTTCGGCGCCGAGCTGGCGGTGGTGTCCATGCTGCCCATGTTCTTCGAGGAAACCTGGAGCCTGAGTGCTACCGCTGCCGGCCTCATTGCCGCGTCCTTTGCCTTCGTGAACCTGGTGGCAAGGCCCATGGGCGGGCTGGTGTCCGACCGCCTGGGGAACCGCCGGTTCGTGATGCTCAGCTACATGTTCGGCATTGCCGTGGGCTTCGGGCTGATGGGGCTGCTTAACTCTAACTGGCCGTTGATCATCGCGGTGGCCATTACCGTGTTCACCTCCTTCTTTGTGCAGGGAGCCGAGGGCGCCACTTTCGGTATTATCCCCTCCATCAAGCGGCGCCTTACCGGCCAGATTTCCGGCATGGCCGGCGCCTACGGCAACGTGGGTGCGGTGGTGTACCTGACCATCTTTACCTTCGTTACCCCCAACCAGTTCTTCTACATCATCGCCGGCGGTGCCTTCGTCAGCTGGTTGCTGTGCATGCTTTGGCTGAAAGAGCCCGAGAGCGGTTTCTCCGAGGAATACCATGTGTCTTCGGTGGATTTGCAGATCGAGGAAGAGGAGCGTCGTCGGCAGGCCGCTGCTACTGCCTGATCCCTGACCGCAAGAGTGCCCGCCCGGAGCGATCCGCGCGGGCTTTTTTACAGGCAGGACAAACGCTGGTCGCCATGGCACTATCCCTCTCTGGAATAATGTCAGGAAGAGGGATCAGGGATGGCGCGGATAAGTGTGTCGAGAAAGGAACGCCGGGTGATCAGTCGCGCGCTTGATGAGTGGCAGGCGCAGGGGCTTTTAACGTCCGACCAGGCCGATAGCCTGAGAGGCTCTCTGGAGGTTCAGGTCCTGGACTGGCGGCGTCTGGCCCGGTACGCGCTGTGGGTGGCGATCGCCTGCACGCTGCTGTCGATTTCGGCCGTTCTGGCCGACGAGTGGCTGGTCAGGCTTTTTGAGCGGATCTTCTCGGCCTCGGCCTGGGTCAAATGCCTCCTGTTCATGATCATTGCTGCCCTGTGCTACTGGGCCGGCCTGAGTCGAAAGCGACGGCGGCCTGAACGGACCCTCACCAACGAGGCCATGTTCTTTTTTGGCGTGGTTGCCACCGCCTTCGCCGTTGCCTTCCTCGGCGAGGCCGTCAGTACCGGCTCGGATCACTTCTCACTGCTGTTGCTCCTGGCGGCAGTACTTTATGGGCTGCTGGGTCTCTGGTTCCCCTCCACCCTGGTGTGGGTATTCTCCCTGCTGTCACTGGGCAGCTGGTTCGGCGCCGAAACGGGCTATCTCTCGGGCTGGGGCGCCTACTACCTGGGCATGAACATGCCACTGCGTTTTGTGTTCTTCGGTCTTGCCCTGTTGCTGGCAGGCAGCTGGCTGTTTACCCGGTGGCAGGAGCGTCGGTCGTTCCTGGCGCCGACCAGGGCCATCGGTCTGCTGTATCTGTTTATCGCTCTGTGGATCATGTCGATTTTCGGCAACTATGGAGATGTCGAAAGCTGGGAACGCGCTGGCCATCTGGAGCTGTTGCACTGGTCGGTGCTGTTCGGGCTGGCGGCCATTGCCGCCATCTATCACGGATTGCGGTACGACGATGGCATGACCCGCGGGTTCGGTCTTACCTTCCTGTTCATCAACCTCTACACCCGCTTCTTCGAATATTTCTGGGATGAAACCCACAAGGCTATCTTCTTTGGCATTCTGGCGGTGAGCTTCTGGTATCTGGGCAGTCGTGCAGAGAGGATATGGCGGCTGGAGCCGCTGGCCCGTCTTGGGGGCGGACTCGGGAATAAAAGCCGGTCAGAGATGTAAAAAGGCCTCCCGGAGGAGGCCTTGTTGAGGTTTGCGGTCGACTATCCAGGATCAGGGGTTCTTGATGTACGCGTTCCTGCGCAGATAGAACCACCAGTTCACCAGCAAACACACCGCATAGAACACCGCAAATCCATACATGGCCACTTCCGGTGTGCCGGCCTGGATTTCCTGGCCCATCACCCTGGGCGCAATGAAGGCGCCGTAGGCGGCCACAGCGGAGGTCCAGCCCAGTACCGGGCCTTTCTGTTGCTGGTCAAAGATCACGCCGATGCTGCGGAAGGTGGAGCCGTTGCCAATGCCGCTGGCGGCAAACATCACGATGAACAGGATCAGGAACAGAGCAAAGTAGCTGTTCGGGTCTGTTGAGTTGTAGGCCAGCATCATTACGTAGCCGGTGGCCACGGAAGCGCCGACCATCACCAGTGAGATAATCTGGGTCACGATAGAGCCGCCGAGCTTGTCGGAGATCCAGCCGCCCACCGGGCGGATCAGTGCGCCCACGAACGGACCCATCCAGGCCCAGGTCAGGGCACTTGGCGCGTCGGGATTCACAACCCGGGTAACGGTACCGTCGGCGGCCACTTCCATCATGTTGCCGAAGATGACACTGATGGACAGGGGCAGGGCCGCGGAGAAGCCAATGAACGAGCCGAAGGTCAGGATGTACAGCACGGTCATGGACCAGGTGTGCTTGTTGCTGAAAATGGCAAACTGCTTCTGGATGTTCGGTTTGATATCACCCGGAATGAGGCGCAGCAGCACCAGGGTGAGGATGATGGTAAGCGGCAGTGCCAGCCACATGTTCATTACGCTGAGTGCCCACACGCCGGCCAGGGAAGTCAGCAGGCCAACTCCGTAGAGCCCCAGGATCTTGGCGAACGCAGAAGCCGGATTGCCTGGATTGGGGGTCACCACTTTCAGGTTGTTCATGCCGAACCAGCCGGCAAAGGCCAGGGGGATCAGGAACACCAGCCAGATGAAGCCGGCGTTCTGGATCCAGGTGTCGGTTCCGGCTTCGATGCGGCCGATCAGGGTGCCGCTGGGGCTTTGAAGTTGCATCGGATCCCCGGCCAGGGCGCCGAAGATACCCACTGTCATCACCAGCGGGATCAGGATCTGCATGGTGGTTACGCCGAAGTTGCCGAGCCCGGCGTTCATGCCCAGGCCATAACCCTGTTTGCTCTTCGGATAGAAAGCACTGATGTTACTCATGGAGCAGGCAAAGTTGCCGCCGCCAATGCCGGACAGCAGGGCCAGGGCCTGGAACACGATAAACGGCGTATCCGGGTTCATCAGGGCAATGCCGGTGCCGGCCGCGGGTATCATCAACAGCGCGGTGGTCAGGAAAACGGTGTTGCGCCCGCCGGCAATCTTGATCATGAAGGATGCCGGGATCCGCAGGGTGGCACCGGACAGGCCGGCGATGGCCGAGAGCGTGAACAACTGCTCGATGCTGAACGGGAAGCCCAAGTTTTTCATCTGGGTGGTGATCATCCCCCACATCAGCCAGATGGCAAAGCCCATCAGCAGGCTGGGTATGGAGATCCACAGGTTGCGGGAGGCAATGCGCTTACCCTCCCGTTGCCAGAAGTCTTCGTTCTCGACATCCCAGTGTTCGATGTCGGCGTTGGTCCTTGTTTTCTCGCCGACGGGTGCGGCGCTCGCGGTACTGTTGGCCATGACGTGTGCTCCTCAGTTTGCCTGGCCCCGGATCCCGGGTGAGGGGAGTGGGGCTTTGCGCCATTGTGCAAAGCAGTAGCGGGGGGCATGCTTGATATTCCTCAAGGACAGAATCCCGGCGTGCAGGTCGCAGTTTCCAGTCCCCGGCAGACGTTGGTTTGGTCCTCATAAAGCTGTTTAAAATCAAATGGATGCGTTCGAGATAATCCGAAGTGGGTACTCTGGAGGGGCGTTGGCGCAGTGGAGGTAGCCAATCATTTCCGGGGTTCGCCGGCCCGCTTGCTCAAGGTCATCCCGGTTTCTTGACCACTCCGGGGTCGAGGGCTATCACTGACAATAACATCGGTCCCACTGTGTCAGTGGACCGTGGATGTCGGATGATACGAGGTGGATATATGAATATGAACCAGTTGGCCCGTTTACCGTTTTCCGGTGACGGCGCCTGGTCTGAGCTTCGGCGCCTGAACCTGTCCATCCCCTTCCTGGCATGGGTGGTAGTTGTGCCCCTGTCGTTTCTGCCGCCGGTGCTGCTGTACTACGCCGGAACCCATTATGGTGATGCCTTCATTGACGGCTTCGGAGACAAGCAGTGGCGCTTTATTACCACCATCCTGTTCCTGGCCGAGTTGCTCACCTTTTTTGTGATGGGTTGGCTGATTCACGCGGTCATGGACAGCCACAAGCTGGAGGTCAGCTACCAGGACAGTTACCTGCTGGCGGCAATCGCTCCGCTGCCGCTGTGGCTGTCGTCCCTGGCCCTGCTGGTGCCATACCTGGCAGTAAGCGTGGTGGCGGTTCTCGCCGGGCTGTTTCTGTCCTGCGCGCTGGTGTACCAGGGGTTGCGATCCATCTGCGAGCGCAGGGACAACGACATTGAGGTCATGTCTGCCACCTACACCATCATGGCGGCTGCACTGCTGGCCTGGGGGTTGTTGATGGCGACGGTCTGGGCGTTTTGAGCGAGGCTGCCCGGTCAGGCGGCGTAGGGCAGGACCCCGTAATAGATGGCGCTGAAGTGACAGGCGCTGCCGCCGATCACGAACAGGTGCCAGACCGCGTGCATGTAGGGAATGCGATCGGCCAGGTAGAACGCAACGCCGGCGGTGTACACGATGCCGCCGGCGATGGTGAGGTTAAGGGCTGTTTCGCTCAGGCTTGCGACCAGATCCGAGGAAGCAAAGGTGATCAGCCAGCCCATGGCGATGTAGATGCCGACCCGGGCGAGCTTGAAACGATTCTTGAAAATCACCTTCAGCACCACGCCGGTTATCGCCAGGGACCAGATGACGGCGAACAGCGTCCAACCCACGGTTCCGCGCATGTTCACGAGCAGAAACGGCGTGTAGGTACCTGCGATCAGCAGAAAAATGGCGCAGTGATCCAGTGTCTTGAATACGCGCTTGAGTTCCGGCCGGCGGGCGCCGTGGTATAGGGCCGAGGCCAGATACAGCAATACGAGGGAAGCCCCGAAAATACTGAAGCTGACGATCTTCCAGACATCGCCAACCTCGCTGGCGCCAACGATCAGCGCCACCGTGCCGATGACGCTCAGTACAGCGCCGAGCCCGTGGGTGGCGCTGTTCAACCACTCCTCAATCCGGTGGTGAACGGTTTGCGCCTGGGCCTGTGGTGAGGTCATTGGGTTGGTCTGCGTATTGGACATGCCGCTAACATACTTGAGCGTACACGTGTACGCAACCGCTCTGCATGAACATCCTGTGATCCCATTCAGAAAAACTGAATGACCTGTCTGAAAACTTCCGATTTCACGGCGGTCCGGTGCCGGTTAGCATGCGTAACATCAATCAGACAAAGGAGGTTTATCCCATGGCAAAAGTACTTGTGCTCTATTACTCCATGTACGGCCATATCGAAACCATGGCCAACACCGTTGCCGAGGGTGCCAAGGCAGTTGCCGGTGCCGAGGTAACCATCAAGCGTGTGCCCGAAACCATGGCCGACCAGGCTTTCCTGAATGCCGGCGGCAAGGCCGATCAGCAAGCGCCCGTGGCAGATCCGAAGGAATTGGCAGACTACGATGCCATTATCTTTGGCACCCCGACTCGATTCGGCAACATGGCTGGCCAGATGCGCACCTTCCTGGACCAGACCGGTGGGTTGTGGGCCGAAGGTAAGCTGCACGGCAAGGTGGCCAGCGTATTCACCTCCACCGGTACGGGCGGTGGCCAGGAGCACACGATCAGCTCCTTTTGGACCACCCTGGCCCATCACGGCATGGTGCTGGTACCGCTGGGCTACGGCATTCCGGAATTCTTCGATATTTCCGAGGTAAATGGCGGTACGCCCTACGGCGCCTCTACCATCGCTGGTGGCGATGGTTCACGTCAGCCCAGCGAGAAGGAACTGACGATTGCCCGTTACCAGGGCAGGCACGTTACGGAACTGGCGGTGAAACTGCACGGCTGAGTGTCAACTCAGGTAGATTTTGATTAAGCGTTGAGCGTTTCGGGCAGCAGGTTGCTTACTTGCTGCCCTTTTTTGTGGCCGTTTTCAGGCGTGAGAAGGTGGCCGGCACCACACCCAGCCAGGAGGCAAGCTGGTTGTCCGGCACCCGTTTCACCAGCTCCGGATATTCCTCCAGCAACAGGCGGTATCGGTCGCGTGCGGGCATAGTCTGTTTGCGGAATTCCCGCATGCTGGTGAGTTCCGCCAACTCCTCGGTGAGCACCAGGGCAAAGCTCGGCCACAGTCCCTCGCCGTGGGACTGGATCGCGGAGCGAAAGGCGGAAAAATCGGCCACCCAGACGGTAACCGGTGTTGTGCTGGTCAGGCACAGGGTATTGCGCACGGTGCGGGTACGGCCAAACACGGGCCAGACCATATCCCCTTCGGAAAAGAAGTGGTGTATGGATACCTTGCCGCCCGGTGATTCCCGGTACAGGCGCATGATGCCGTACTGGATCAGATACACGCTGGCCCAGGGGGTGTCGTGTTTCTCCAGGGTAACCTCGGGCTCCACTCGACGCTGATGGAACAGGCGGGTCAGGTCCGCCAGGAATCGGGCGTCGGGCTCATTCTCATGGCCGGACAGGCGAATGCCGAAAATCCGGCTCAAGCCGTTCAGCAGAGCCGTCGATTGCGGGGCCGCATCCTGCGCTATGATGTCCTGGCGCTTCTCTCCGAGCATGCAGGGCGCGGAGGAGACGTCTGGCCGGAGGATGCTGTTCATGCCGTGACCCCTGTTATGAGTATCCGCGTGATTATGGTATTAATCACGCATCTTTTGAAATGACTTAAATCATTAAGGGTTTTCCACTCCGTCGATATGGCCGCCGCACTCGCACTTTTCTTCAAGCTGATTCCCCTCTACATCACGGTGGCCCTCGGGTGGGTGGCCGGCCGCTATCTGCAGGCCAGTGGCCGCCACATCGCCGGCATCATGCTCTACATCGTGACACCCTCGGTGGTGTTCTCCGGTGTTATGGCGGCGCCGCTGTCGCCAGAAGTCATCGCCCTGCCATTCCTGGTATTCGGTCTCTCGTCGCTTCTGGGCTATGTCCAGCTGAAGCTGGCCAGGCGGGTTCTGCACGACGGCAGCGCCAACATCATTCCTCTCTGTGTCGGCTCCGGCAATACCGGCTACTTTGGTGTGCCGGTCGCGCTGTTGCTGTTCGGTGAAGAGGGCCTGGGCCTGTACATCGTGTGCATGCTGGGCACCACATTGTTCGAGAATTCCGTGGGGTTTTATCTCGCGGCCAGGGGCCGCTACAGCATCAAGGACGCGCTCTGGCGGGTACTGAAGCTGCCGTCGGTGTATGCGTTCCTGGCGGCGGTAGCCCTGAATCTCGCCGAAATCGGCATTCCGGATATCTTTGTGCCGCTCTTCGAGAATCTCCGGGGCGCCTACAGCGTACTCGGCATGATGATCATCGGCATGAGCATCACCAGTTTCCGTGGGCTGGCGGGCAACGTCCGCTTCACCGCTCTGGCCTTTTTCGGCAAGTTTGTGGTCTGGCCGCTGGTGGCCATCCTGTTCTGGTGGGTCGATGCCAACCTGCTGGGCATCTACGAGCCCGCGGTGCACAAGGCCATGTTCCTGATTGCCATCACGCCCATTGCCGCCAATACCGTGGTCATTGCCACCCTGCTGGATACCTCACCAAGGCAGGCAGCGGGTACGGTTTTGCTCACCACGCTGTTCGCTCTGGCGTTTATTCCGGTGATGATCTCGGTGGCTTTCTAACGGGAACGTGAAGCCGCTGGCTCTGCCCGCCCGGTCGCTTCAACGGCAGCGCTACGTGCTTCGGCGATGTCGGTGCGGGCATGGCGCACCACGCTAACGCCCGCAGTAATGGCCAGAGTGCCCATCACCGCGGCAACGGCCAGGTCCGGCCAGGCGGTGCCGGTGCCGAACACGCCAAGTGCTGCGGCCATCACCGCCAGGTTGCCGATGGCATCATTGCGGCTGCACAACCACACCGAGCGCATGTCTGAATCCCCGTCCCGGAAACGGAACAGCATGACGGCCACGCCCACGTTCGCCAGCAGCGCCAAGAGGCCAACCAGGCCCATGGTCATTGGCTCGGGCGTGGTGCCGGATTCGAGTACATAAACGGCTCGGGCCCAGACCACCACACCGAATGCGGCCATGGTCAGGCCCTTCACCATGGCTGCGCGGCCGCGCCACAGCATGCCCATGGAGAGCACGGCCAGGGACAGGATGTAGTTGGCACTGTCGCCGAAAAAATCGATGGCGTCGGCCATCAGTGACACCGAGCCCGAGGACAGGCTGGCAATCCCTTCCACCAGGAACATGGCCAGGTTGACCCACAGGGCGACCCAGAGCGCCCGGCGAAACCTCGGGTCGGGAGATTTGGGCTCGGGGGCGGAGCAGCTGCACGCCATAGACACCTCCTTGATATTGGATGGCCCTATTAAAAACCCTGTAGTAACTACAGGGTCAAACCGTTAAAGAGGTTGTTGGCAAAGGTTCAGCTCTGGCCTGGCCCGTGGGTGCCAGGCACGTGGTTGTGATGATCGTCGCTGCGGGGCGTTTCAAGCTCGGTGTTGAGACCATCAAGAATTCCGCATTCCCTGACCGTCCTGGCATCCGAGCAGGCTTCCTGGAGCCGCACGAGGGTCTCTTCCAGACGTGCCAGCTCCTCGAGCCGCTCGCGAACGTGTACAAGATGGCGGGCCAGAAGGGCATCCACTCCGCTGCAGTCGGCCTCCGGCTGCTCGGCGAGGCGAATCAGTTCCCGGATCTCTTCCTGGGCCATATCCAGGTTGCGGCAGCGTTTGATAAACAGCAGCCGGTCGAGATGGGGCTGGCGGTAGGCGCGATAACCGCTGGTGTCCCGGTTGGGTTCCGGCAGCAAACCAATCTTTTCGTAATAGCGGATGGTTTCGACGGGAATGGCCGTCGCTTTTGCAAGTTCGCCGATCTTCACTGCCTGCTCCCCCCAGAATTTCCGGGAAAATGAACCCTGGCCTTGAGGCCGCCGATGGTGCCGGGGCTGAACTCCAGCGTACCACCATATCGCTCGGTGATCTCCCGGGCGATGGCCAGGCCGAGTCCATGTCCCGGTGTCTGTTCGTCCAGACGCACCCCCCGGGTGCCAAGGCTGGGAAGCAGATCGGCGGGCGCGCCCGGGCCATCGTCCTCCACTGTGATGGTCAGTCCCTCAGCGTCTTCTTCCAGGCCCAGTTCAACAACAGCGTTGGACCATTTTCCGGCGTTGTCCAGGAGGTTGCCAATTACTTCGTTCAGGTCGTGCTCCTCGATCGGCCATCGCCGTTCTTCGGTGAGCAGGGTGGACATTTCAAAGGATTTGGCCGGGTACAGCCTACCCAGCATCCACAGCAGATCCCGGGCCTGTTTAAGCGGATAGGCGCTTTTGCCGACCTGCGGTCCGGCGAACCGGCTCCGGCGCATTTCTGCCTCAAGCTGCCGGTCGATGTCGCTGAGCCGGGCCGCCATCTGTTGCCTCAGGTCGTGGGTCAGCGGCCGGTCTTCGTCTTCCAGTATCTGGCGAACGGCGGCAATGGGCGTTTTGACGCTATGGGAGAGGTTGGCCAGGGCATCCCTTGAACGCTCCAGGCGCTGGTCCAGTGAATCCAACAACTGGTTGAGCTGAACCACCAGCGGGTGGAATTCCTCCGGTGCCTGGACAGCAATGCGCGAAACCTCGCCGTCCTGCAGCCGTTTCAGGGTGGCTTTGAGCGATACCACGGGGCGCATGGACAGAGTGATGCCCAGCCAGAGCACGCCGACCAGCAGCAGTATCAGGAGCAGGGAGACAATCGCGGTCCAGAGATGGAGCTCCGACTGGCTGCGCTGCAAGGCGTCCAGGTCTTCGGACACGACAACCACAATCGGGGTGCCGTCTACGGTAAAAGAGTCGCGATAGGCCAGGATGTCGGAGGGCAGGTTGTCTCCGCCAGGACCGCTGACACGCACGGACCCGTCAGAGCCGGATGCGATCAGGGGCATCAGCAGCGGCGCCCAGCTTTCCGGCGACATCAGGGTGCGGGAGGGCGAATGGATCGCGAAGGCGTGGTGAAACACTTCCTGGAAGTAGTCGCCTGTCTGAAGTGTGTCCAGCTGGCCGCCGGAATCACGGATCTGATGTTCGAGGAAGGCGACCTCGTCTTTCAATCGGGTTTCCACGAAGGCCCGCGACATTCGGTCGAGCAGCAGGCCATGGACCAGCCAGGCAACGGCCATGAGGGTAATGCCCGCTGGCAGGAGCAGGGCCAGCAACGTGCCTTTGATGGATGCCGGTTTGCTAAACCACGTCATTGAACAGATAACCCTGGCCGCGCCGCGTTGAAATGGTGTCACTGCCAACGAGTTTACGGAGTCTGCGGATGTAGGCTTCGATAACGTTGTCGCTGGGTGTTTCGTTCAGGTTGTACAGTTGCTCCATGAGCTGTTCCTTGGAGAAAACCTGGCCGGGACGGCTCATCAGGCACCGCAACAGACGGAACTCGGTGCCGGTCAGGCTGTGTTCGGCTCCGTCCGCCAGTTTCAGGCTCTGGCGGTTTTCATCCAGTTCCAGGCCGCCGGCCCTGACCACGGCCTGAACCCGACCTTCGCTCCGGCGGACAATGGCGTTGAGGCGGGCAATCAGTTCCTCCGACTGGAAGGGTTTGGCGAGGTAATCGTCGGCACCGGCTTTCAGGCCGTTTACCTTGTCTTGCCAGTCACCTCGGGCCGTGAGAATGAGCACCGGGAAGTCGATACCGTTGGCCCGCCACTTCCGGAGCAGATCCAGTCCGTTGCCGTCCGGCAGTCCGAGGT
The DNA here is from genome assembly GCF_900115175.1 of Marinobacter gudaonensis. Classification (NCBI taxonomy): domain Bacteria; kingdom Pseudomonadati; phylum Pseudomonadota; class Gammaproteobacteria; order Pseudomonadales; family Marinobacteraceae; genus Marinobacter; species Marinobacter gudaonensis. The sequence continues at coordinate 1,565,726 of NZ_FOYV01000001.1, read as the reverse complement.
CCAGGACAACGGCGCGATATTCCTCCTGTTCGGCGAGTGCCAGGGCCTGCTTCACTGTTCGGGTTGAATCCACGCTGAAGCCGGCTTTCTCCAGCTGGCCAGCCAGCCCGTCTGCCAGCAATCGGTCGTCTTCGACAAGCAATAAGCGCATAGGGGCATCCTTCCTGATTGACGTCACGCGGGCGCCATTGTGACGCTGGTACCTGAAATCATCCTGAACCTTAAAAAATTCGTCATTTTCAGAAAGGATTCAGGTTGGTGGGTAATCGTAACCGTCGATTCTGGATATTGCTCAAGTTTCTGAGCATGCCGTCATTGTTTTTCAAGCCATTATCCCACAGGAGGATACAGGATGAAGCGATCAGCATTTGTAGCAGCGGCAGCGGCCATGACTCTCTCGGCGAACGTGTTTGCGGCCGGTGCCCACAGCGGCGGTCACGGTCATGGTGCCGCCATTGGTGAGCCGGGCAATGCCTCCGAGGCCAGCCGCACCATCTCTGTCGAGATGCACGACAATTACTACGAGCCGGAGGCCATTGAGGTCCAGCCCGGAGAGACGGTGCGCTTCGTGGTGGAAAACAAAGGTAACCTGGTTCATGAGTTCAACCTCGGTACCCCTGCGATGCACGAGGCCCATCAGGACGAAATGAAGATGATGGTCGAGCACGGCGTGATCCAGGGCGGCAAGCTCAATCACGACATGATGAATATGGAGATGGATGGTCACTCCATGAAGCACGACGACCCCAACAGCGTTCTTCTGGAACCGGGTCAGAGCAAGGAAATCGTCTGGAAATTTTCTGAAAAGGCCAATATTGAGTTTGCCTGCAACGTGCCGGGGCATTACCAGGCGGGTATGTACGGCGAAGTGAAATTCAACGAGGCCGTGGCTGAAAAGTAGGGCAGTGGATTCGCGCTGCCGTTTGCGTATCAGAAGAGCGAGTTTCCAGACAAAGGCGTAATCAAGAGTAGTCAATCATGAAGAAAAAACTTCTGGCGGGCCTTGCGGCCATGCTGTTGCCGGCCCTTGGCCTGACCGGTGAGTACAACCTGACAGTCGATCGGGTCACCATCGACACGGGAGACTTCGTCAAGGAAGGCATCGGATACAACGGGGCCTCGCCCGGCCCCGTGCTGAGGTTCAAGGAAGGCGAGGAGGTGACCATCAACGTCACCAACAACCTCGACGAAATGACATCTATTCACTGGCACGGCCTGATTCTGCCGTACAAGCAGGATGGCGTTCCGGGCATCAGCTTTCCCGGCATCAAGCCGGGCGAAACCTTTACCTACCGGTTTCCAATCCAGCAGGCTGGTACCTACTGGTTCCACAGCCATTCTGGTTTTCAGGAGCCGGACGGGGCCTACGGCGCCATTGTGATTGAGCCTGAGGGTCGCGAGCCTTTCCGGTACAACCGCGAATACGTCATTCAGCTGACCGACAAGCACCCGCACTCCGGCGACCGCATCATGCGCAATCTGAAGATGATGCCGGACTACTACAACCGCCAGCAGCAGACCGTTGGCGAGTTTTTCTCCGACGCCTCCGAGCAGGGATTCCTGAACACCCTGAAGGACCGCCTGGCCTGGGGCGATATGCGCATGATGAAAGCGGATGTGGAAGACCTGCAGGGCTTCACCGGGCTGATCAACGGCAAAGGACCGGAGCAGAACTGGACCGGCCTGTTCGAGCCGGGTGAGCGCATTCGCCTGCGCTTCATCAACTCCTCCGCCATGACCTATTTCGACATCCGCATTCCCGGCCTCGACATGACCGTGGTGCAGGCCGATGGCAACAACGTGCAGCCGGTTACCGTGGACGAGTTCCGCATCGGCGTGGCGGAAACCTACGACGTGATCGTGCGTCCGAAAGACGCACAGGCCTACACCATCTTTGCAGAATCCATGGGCCGTTCGGGTTTTGCCCGGGCAACGCTGGCGCCTGAGGAAGGTATGGCCGGGGTCGTTCCGCCACTGCGCGAACCATCTCGGCTGACCATGGCAGACATGGGCGGCATGCACGGCATGGACCACGGCGGTATGCACGGTATGGATCACGGCGATATGGCCGGTATGGACCACTCCGGAATGGAAGGCATGGATCACTCGAACATGGCCGGCATGGATCATTCCAACATGAAGGGGATGGATCATTCGAATATGAAGGGAATGGATCACTCGAATATGGAAGGCATGGATCATTCCGGCATGGCGGGAATGGATCATGGTGCCATGGGACAGAAGGCGCCCAGCGATCCCTTCTATGCCAAGGGCAGTGGCCTGGTGCCAGTCGCAGCCAACGGTGGCAAGTTCCTTTCATACGCCGATCTGCGTGCCCAGAGCCCGCTTTATGAGGACCGTGAGCCGACCCGGGAGATTGAGCTGCGCCTGACCGGCAACATGGAGCGCTACACCTGGAGTATCAACGGTGTGAAGTACGAGGATGCCGATCCGATTCGCCTCCAGTATGGCGAGCGGGTGCGCTTCAAGTTTGTCAACGAAACCATGATGACTCACCCCATGCACCTGCATGGCATGTGGTCCATCCTGGATGTTGGCGCAGGTCAGTTCAATCCGGTCAAACACACGATCAGTGTGCAGCCCGGTACCACGGTGTACATGGAAACCGAGGTGGACGAACCCGGCCAGTGGGCATTCCATTGCCACCTTTCCTACCATGCGGCTGCCGGCATGTTCCGGAAAGTGATTGTCGAGGGCGGCCCTGACACCCAGCAGGCCAACACCGATCCGGTCGAGGAAGAAGGGGGAGAGGCATGAGGTATTGTCGATTCCTGACGCTCGGGCTGGTCGGCTCCCTGCTGTTGCCAACCGCAGTGGCAGCCCAGGACATGATCGAAGACACCACGGCGCGCAAGCAGCCCCTCGCCACCTGGGGTGTTCAGTTCGAAGAACTGGAGTACCGCTACAGCGATTCGGATGAGGAGCTGGGTGTCTGGAAGTCCGATGTCTTTTACGGCACCGACGAGCTGAAATTCCGCTGGCTCAGCAAAGGCGAATACGCCATCGAGGAGCAGGCCTACGAGGGCCTGGAAAACCAGCTGGTGTTGCAAACGCCCATCTCTGACTTTTTCGATGCCAAGGCGGGCGTGCGGTTCGATACACCTGAAGGGCCGGACCGTACCTATGCCGTGCTGGGTGTAACCGGCCTGGCCCCCCAGTGGTTCGAGGTGGACGCAAACCTGTACGTCAGTGATGAAGGTGACGCTTCGGCGGAGCTGGACGCCGAGTACGAACTGCTGCTCACCAACCACTGGATCCTGTCCGCCGCCCTGGATGCCACCGTGGCCTTCAGCGAGGATCGGGAAATCGGGCTGGGTAAAGGCCTGAGCTCCACGGAAGCAGGGCTTCGGCTGAGCTACGACCTGATCGACCGTGCCGTGTCTCCCTACATCGGTGTGGTGCATGAGCGCAAATACGGCGACACCGCCGATTTTGCGGAAGCAGAGGGCGGCAGCACGGAAGACTGGTTCGCGGTGATTGGCGCCCGGATCGCATTCTAAAAGCCACTTCCCATAGCCCGGGCGTTCGCGCCCGGGCTTTTTCTTTCAAAATTGATTCACCTCAAATCAACCTAATTCTGGCGCGCATTTTCAGCGGCAATTCAGAAAGCGGTGCTGAAATGGTTCCGAAGTCACCAAGATGCGAGGTGAAACCCGATGGCCAAAGCACGCAAGCCAGGTATCCAGGAAGCCTTCCTGGTGCGACGAGTACTATCTGTCGAGGGCCTGTCCGAATATCAATGGGAAGACCTGGTACAGGATCTCAATCATCATCCGTGCGTGGATATGGCAGAGCGCAGACCGGCCAGCCGGCTGGGTATCGCCTATGATGGAAGTCACTGGTCGATCGACGAGTTACTGGCCCTGGTTACGGCCCGGGGTGGTCGGATGAAAAACGGTTGGTGGGCCCGCCGAAAGCTGGCCTGGTACCGCTTCACTGATGACAACGTACGGGCGAATGCGCGGCATGAACCCCATTGCTGCTCAAAGATGCCCCCCATGAAACGGAAGTAGCTGGAAAGTGGAGGCCAATATGCATGGAAATACTTTGTGGGCAGGACACTGGCTGTGGATGCTGGTGATTGCCATTGCGGTGGTTGTTCCGGCCTGGCGCATCTGCCAGCGCACGGGTTACCCGGGCTGGCTGGGGCTGCTGATCCTGGTTCCCCTGATCAATCTTGGTCTACTGTATTTCATAGCCTTTTCCGAATGGCCCGCAGACAGGAAGGAGCGCCAGGATGGCTGAGCATCGGCACGCTCATCACCACAACGATCACGACCACAGTCACCATAACCACGACCACGGCCAGACAGGCGGTGATGAACACACCGTGAAGGACCCGGTGTGCGGCATGTCGGTGGACCCGCACAGCGCGGAGCATCGCAGCCAGCACGCCGGTCGAACCTGGTATTTCTGCTCGGCGGGCTGTCAGTCGAAGTTCGAGCAGGATCCGGACCGCTATCTTGGGGACAACAACCGTGAGGAAGAGCCGGTTGCGCCGGGCACCATGTACACCTGCCCCATGCACCCGGAAATCCGGCAACAGGGCCCGGGCGACTGCCCGATTTGCGGGATGGCCCTGGAGCCTGAGCAGGTCAGCCTGGACGACGGCCCCTCGGAAGAACTCAGGGACATGACCCGCCGATTCTGGATTGGCCTTCTCCTCGCCTTTCCGGTGCTGGTTCTGGAAATGGGAGGGCACCTCACCGGGCTTGATCATCTAGTGGCCCCGCAAATGTCCAACTGGATCCAGTTGGTGCTGGCAACGCCCGTCGTCCTTTGGTGTGGCTGGCCCTTTTTTGTGCGTGGCTGGAAATCGGTGGTCAGCCGTAACCTGAACATGTTCACGCTCATTGCCATTGGTACGGGGGTCGCTCTCATCTATAGCCTGGTGGCAACCCTGGCCCCCCAGATATTCCCGGGCGCGTTTCGCCAGGACGACGGTTCGGTGGCGGTCTATTTCGAGGCGGCGGCGGTTATCGTGGTGCTGGTGCTGCTTGGGCAGGTTCTTGAATTGCGGGCGCGGGAGAAAACCTCCGGCGCCATCAAGGCGCTGCTGGATCTGGCTCCGGCCACGGCCAGGAAACTGGGCGATGACGGCAGTGAGTCGGATGTGTCGCTGGACCAGGTCAAGGTGGGCGATCGTCTGCGGGTACGGCCGGGCGACAAGGTGCCCCTCGACGGTGAGGTGCTTGAAGGCAGTTCAAACATTGATGAATCCATGGTCACCGGCGAACCGCTGGCGGTCAGCAAGAAAGCCGGAGATCTGGTGATTGGCGGCAGCATCAATCAGCAGGGCAGTTTCATTATGCGGGCCGACAAGGTGGGCCGCGATACCATGCTGTCCCAGATCGTGCAGATGGTGGTCAGCGCACAACGCAGCCGTGCACCCATCCAGGGTTTGGCGGATAAGGTCGCGGGTTACTTTGTGCCAGCAGTCATCGTGATTGCGATCATCGCCTTTATCGCCTGGTCTGTTCTTGGGCCCACGCCGCCCATGGCCTTCGGCCTGATCGCCGCCGTGAGTGTTCTGATCATTGCCTGCCCATGTGCACTGGGTCTGGCAACCCCCATGTCCATCATGGTCGGCGTCGGCCGCGGCGCCCAGAGTGGCGTGCTGATTCGTGATGCTGAAGCCCTGGAGCGCATGGAAAAGGTGGACACCGTGGTGGTGGATAAAACCGGCACCCTGACCGAAGGTAAACCCCGGGTCACTCAGCTGGTGAGCGCCGAGGGCTTCAGCGACAACGATCTGATGCGTTACGCCGGTGGTCTGGAAAAGGGCAGTGAACATCCACTGGCGCACGCCATCCTTGAAAAGGCGAAGGGTATGGACCTTACCCTGCCGGATGCGGAGGACTTTGATTCACCCAATGGCAAGGGCGTGACCGGCCGTATCGACGGCAGGCGAGTGCTTCTTGGCAACCGGCTGCTGATGGAGGCCGAGGGTGTTGACACTCGCGCGTTCGATGAACGGGCCGAACAGCTCCGCAGCGATGGCGCAACGGTCATTTTCGCGGCCGTGGAGGGGAAGGTGGCCGGCTTGCTGGCCATTGCCGACCCCGTAAAGGAAACCACCGAGGCCGCCATTTCGGCCTTGCAGAAAGACGGCATCCGGGTGGTGATGCTCACCGGCGATAACCGCACCTCGGCCGAAGCGGTTGCCCGCAAGCTGCACATCGACGAGGTTGAAGCCGAGGTGCTGCCGGAGGACAAAGGCAAGATTGTGCAACGCCTGAAGGATGAAGGCCGCATTGTGGTGATGGCCGGCGATGGCGTGAACGATGCTCCTGCTCTGGCAACCGCCGATGTAGGTGTAGCCATGGGCACGGGCACCGATGTGGCCATCGAGAGTGCCGGAATCACGCTGCTGAGAGGCGACCTGATGGGCATTGTCGAGGCGCGTCGGTTGTCTCTGGCGACCATGCGCAACATCCGTCAGAATCTGTTTTTCGCCTTTGTGTATAACTCGGCCGGAGTTCCGATTGCGGCGGGGGTGCTGTATCCAGTGTTCGGGATCCTGCTGTCGCCGATTTTTGCGGCAGCAGCCATGTCGCTGTCCTCGGTCAGCGTCATCGTGAATGCCCTTCGGTTGCGGGTGACCCGCCTGGAAGGTTAGGGGCGCAGGGTAGATCGATGGAACCAAACGGCGTGATTCAACAGAGGACAATGCATGACCTGGCTGATTACCAAGTACGCCATCACCGCCGCACTGGTGGTACTTGTATCCGAAGTTGCCAAACGCAGTGACAAACTGGGCGCTTTGATCGCCGCGCTGCCCATGGTGACGGTACTGGCGATGATCTGGCTATACGTGGAACAACAGCCAGACGAAAAAATCAGTAACCATGCCTGGTACACCTTCTGGTACGTATTGCCGACTCTGCCGATGTTTCTGGTGTTTCCCTTCCTGATGTCGAGGTTCGGATTCTGGCCCTCCCTTGGCATCAGCGCTTTGTTGACCATGGCGTGTTTTGGCGTCCTGGCGCTGGCGGTAAAGCGGTTTGGCATTGTTCTTCTCTGAGCGCCGCCGGGCCGGAACTGACCCAGATCAAACTTGCTGCCATTAGGCGCTATTCACCACCGTTTTTTCAGTCCGGATTCAGATTCATGGGCTTTACTGAAAAGGATGCATGAAGCCGCTACCCAGAAGGAGGGAGCCATGAACCGAATCAGTCGATTTGCCATTTACTCTGTTATTACTGCCTTGCCCGTTCTCGCCTTTTCCCACGGCAACGGCGACCCGATGCCCCACGATGGCATGATGAACCAGCAACAAATGCAACAGATGCACGACAACATGTCGCGTATGCAGGAGATGATGCAGCAGATGCGCAACGCCGACTCCAACGCCGAGCGTGAGCGTCTGCGGGAGCAACACATGGAAGCCATGCACGAGCAGATGGAGATGATGCGCGGCGGCATGATGGGTCCCGGAATGATGGGGCAGGGCATGATGGGCCAGGGCATGATGGAAGATCGTGGCATGGGCCAGGGTGGCATGGGCAATCAGCAGGGCATGATGAATAACCAGGGCCAGGGCAAGAAACAGCCCGGCAACGCTCAGGGCAAACAATCGAGCGGGCCGGGTATGGACAGCGAACAGCGTCTGAACCGGATGGAAAACCGGATGAACCAGATGCAACTGATGATGGAGCAGATGCTCGAACACCAGCGCCAGATGTACCGCAACTGAGTCGGCTGTGCGGGCCTTCCCCTGGGCAGGAAGGTTAGTCAAAGAGTGACAGCTGGTCGCTCTGCCCGTCTTCTTTTCGGGGCCCGGAAGGAAGGCCGGGGCGCTTCTGTACCGGCCCCTTCCGACTGCCATGACGTTTCAGGACACGGTCGGTTTCGGCCCGGCTGACCGACCGTTTTCGAAAATCCCCTACCGCCTTGCGTGCCACCCGGGCCGCCTGCTCGTGATCGCATACCGGGGCAATGTAGGTATTGCCGCCGTAGCGGGCTTTCTGGGGTTGCGTCATCAGCCAGGGGGCGTGGATCATCTCTCTGGGCACGCCGGCCAGTTCCGGAATCCAGCGGCGGATGAACTCACCGTCCGGGTCCAGCTTCTGGCTTTGCAGCACCGGGTTGTAGATGCGCAACGCATTGATGCCGGTCAGGCCCGATTGCATCTGGGTCTGGGAGTAGTGGATGCCGGGCTCGAAATCGGTGAACAGCCGGGCCAGATGCAGAGCGGGATCACGCCAGTGCAGCCATAGCTGGTAACTGGCCACCGCCATCAACATGGCCCGCATCCGGAAATTGATCCAGCCAGTGTGGTTGAGCGCGCGCATGCTGGCATCCACCAGCGGCCAGCCTGTCTGGCCTTCCTGCCAGCGCTGCAGGCGTTCGGAATTGTTGGGCCCGGTTTTTAGTGCTTCCATTTCCCGGTGCATGGCGCGAAATTCCAGTTCCGGCTCGTCTTCCAGTTTCTGGATGAAGTGGCAGTGCCAGTGCAGCCGGGAGCGGAAGCTGGTGAGGCTTTTTTTCTTGCGGGGCAGGGTGTTGCGGTGTTGCCCGGCGGCTTTCGCCTGCTGATAGATTTCCCGAAGGCTGACGGTGCCGTAGGCTATGTGGGGGCTCAGGCGCGAGCAGGCGCGGAAGGCGGTATTGGGGCTGGAAATGTTGTACTGGTAGCCCACGCAACGGCGGTCCAGAAACGACGAGAGCAGCTTTTCTCCACGGGCACTGCCGCCGGCCTGCCGATCCGGACAATCATCGGCAAGGCCCAGCGTCTGGGGCGCCAGTTGCCAGTCCACGGTCGAGGCGCCCTCGGGCGCCAGGATTCGTTCGGGGGCGGCCAGCGTGCTGCCCCGCATCAGGTCCGTCCAGGCGTTGTCCCACAGGTCCCTGTCGGCGAGTCGCCGAACCACACCAAACTGGCGCCACTCCTGAAACTCGACGCCATTCTCCGCGCACCACTGGATGACGGATTTGTCCCGATCAAAGGTCCACTGACCGCCGGTTTCCTGGTGGCAGAAGATGCGCCCTATACCATGACTCGCACGCAGCTGTTTAAGGGCTCCAATCACCGACCCTCGAACCACCCATAATTGGCTCCCGGCGGCGCGGAGCTGCCGGTCCAGATCGGTGAGGGAGTCCCGGATAAACTGCCACTGGCGGCCGCTGGTGTCCGGCAACTGCCAGTAGTCGTCTTCGATCACATACAGCGGTATCACCGGCTCGCCCAGAGCGGCCGCTGCCACGAGCGGGGCGTGATCGTGGGTGCGCAGGTCCCGTTTGAACCAGACCACCGTGGTCATTCGGCTTTGCTCCTGGCCCGCCGGCAGCGTTCGCTGCAGTAGCGCACGTTGTCCCAGTCCTTTGCCCATTTTTTGCGCCAGGCGAACGGGCGATTGCAGACCGCGCAGACTTTCTCGGGAAGATGGGGTTTTTTGTGCATCCGGATAAAATGGTTTTTACTGACAGTTTAGGAAGTTATTGACTTGTACGTTCCTGAAACCCCGAAGGATTGTCCATGGCCCGATTCAGCGATCACCTGCCGGCACCCAGTGTTCTGATCTTCGATTGGCACGGCACGCTGGTCGACACCCATGACGCCATGTTCAGCGCCATGGAAGACATGTTACCGCAGTTGGAGGAACTGGGCCTGGTGGACCGGCTGTTGCCCGAGGACCAGTGCCGGACGGCCGATGACGCCCGCCTGGTGCGCTATATCCGCATCTTCCGGCGCCTGCATCCGCGCATACTGGCGGAGCGGCGAGTATCCCGAACGGATATCTTCAACGCCATTTTCGGCGACGACAAAGACGCCAAGCTGATTGCCCACAAGGCCTACAACCAGGCCTACCGCCGCTACTTTGGACAGGTAAAGCCTTTCCAGCCCGGGGCTTACGAGTACCTGAGTGCGTTGAAGGCCCTGGGCATTCGCCTGGCAGTCTCCACCAACCGCAACCGGGAGTTCCTCGACAAGGAGCTGCGCACGGTGGACGAAGGCCGCTGGCAGCACCTGTTCGACGCCACCGTCTGCGCCGACGATGTGACCGAATACAAACCGGACCCGGAGGTGATCCTCAAGGCGCTGGAGAAACTTGGGCTGCCCGCGGATGAGCGAGCCTGGTACGTGGGCGACAGCTATATCGACATGCTCACGGCCAACAAGGCCGGGGTGTCCGGGGTGTTTTACAACGGTGCCTGCTGGGAGTCTGGCCGTATTGACAGCTGGTTCTCACACCGGGATGCGCCGGCGGCGATTCTCGACAGCTTCGAGGACCTGATGGACCTGCTGGCGTTGCTGGAACGCGGGCAGCCAGAGGCCTTCGAGCGAGCGCCGGCAGAGGTCCGGCCACGGCCCTTCCCGCCGCCCGAGCGGCCACATCCCCGGATTGAGCCCGACTGGCACCCGGCAGTGGTGAAGCTGATTCGCCCGGCGGTGATCCTGTTCGACTGGCACGCCACTCTGGTGGACACTCTGGATGCCATGTACCACGCGGTGGACGACATGCTGCCGGATTTTCACAAGCTCAGGCTCATGGACCGGATGGTGGCCCCGGAAGACAGCAAAACCCCGGAAGACGTCAAGCTGGTGGCCTACGTCCGGGAGTTTGCGAAGCTCCATCCGAAGGTGAAGGCCGACCGGAAGATCTCCCGCACGGACATTTTCGAAGTGCTTTTCGGTGAGGATCAGGAGGCCAAGCAGATCGCCCACAAGGCTTTCAATCACCACTACCGAAAACACTACGGCACCGTGAAGGCGTTCGAGCCCAAGGTGCGGGAGGTGCTGGAAGGCTTGCGCCGGCTCCGCATTCAGGTTGGCGTGATCACCAATCGTGATCGTGAGTTCTTCGACCACGAACTGGCGGCGGTGGAAGACACCGGCTGGACCGAGCTCTTCGATGTGGATGTCTGTGGCGACGACACGCCGCTTCGCAAGCCCCACCCGGACCAACTGCTGCTGGCGGTGCAAAAGCTGGACTATCCGCCGGACCCTTCTGTCTGGTATGTGGGCGACAGCACCACCGACGTGATTGCCGCCAAACGGGCGGGCATGACGGCAGTGTTCTTCAATGGCGCCCAGTGGGACCTGCCGTGGCTCAACAAGATCTTTCCCGGCACCCACAAGCATCCGGACAAGCCGGATGTCGTGGTGAACGATTTTTCGGAGTTCTGGGCGCTGGTGCTGGCCTGCGAGGTGGGGCCGCCTTGAGCACCGGATCGGGAAAGGCGCTGGCCGGTGTCAATCGTTCACCGGCTTGAGCGGGTCCCAGTTCGTGCGGTTGGCGAGGAACTGGGGCCTTGGCTTGTTCCCGCAGAAGGGCTCGGTCAGCGTGTTATGCACGCTGTTGTAGACAAAGAACAGGTTGCTCCGGGGCCAGCAGGACATATTGGCGTTGGAACCATGGAGCGTGTTGCACTCGAAGATGATAAGCGAGCCAGCCGGTCCCTTCGGCGCTTCTATGGCGTTCTCATTCATCAGGTGCGTGAGGCTGGCACCGTCCGGAACGCCGAGATCCTGAATCTTCAGGGATTCCTTATAGTTGTCCTCGGGCGTGCGACCAACACAGGGAATGAAGTACTTGTGCGAGCCCGGGATCAGCATCAGGGGCCCGTTGAACTCGTTGTTATCGGTCATCACGATCGAGCAGCTCAGGCAGCGCATGCGTGGCATGCCGTCCTCGCTATGCCAGGTCTCAAAATCCGAGTGCCAGTTAAAGCCCTTGCCCTTGAACCCCGGCTTGTAGTTGATGCGGGACTGGTGGATGTACACCTCGCTGTCCAGCAACTGTCGCACGATCTTCAGCAGGTGCGGGTCCCGGGTGAGCCGGTCAAAGCGCTTTGATATCTCGTGGATGCCGAAGATGGATCGTATTTCCTCTTTTCCTGGCTCCAGAATCGTCCCCTCAGACAGCTTCAGGTCTTCGTCTTCTTCGTATTCCTGGAGCTCCTGAATGAATTTCTCCATTTCTGATTTGTCGAAGAACGATTCGAAGAACAAAAACCCGCGATCATCGAATTCGCGGACCTGGTCGGCCGTGAGCGGGCCATCCGACAGGCGTTCCTCAGGTGTGTGCACCACTGGATCCAGGCGCTCGAACATGCCCAGTTTGCGCTCCAGCCGGGTTGGAAAGAGGTCTTGAGCGCGACTCATAGCAGATCTCCTCGTCTAAAAGTGTAACTAAAACCCTAGTTGCGAGAAGCCCTTTTTCAAGGTGCGGTTCCGACATGAACCTTGAATCCTGCTCTGCAGGGTCCAAGGTTATAGGTGTGAGTTGAAATTAGAGCCGCCCTGGCCGGCAGGCCAGCTCAGCCAGAGGAGGGATCTGGATGGCACAGCAGGCAAAGAAAACTCGCACACGCCGCGAGGCGGCGCCCCGCACGAAGGACCGGAAGGTGTATCTGGTTGACGGTGCGCGAACGCCGTTCCTGAAGGCCAGGGGACGCCCTGGCCCGTTCTCACCCGTTGATCTGGCCGTTCAGTGTGGTCGGCCGCTTCTGCTTCGACAGCCCATGCCTGCAGATGCCTTCGATCAGGTCATCCTCGGGTGTGTCAATGTGGTCAGTTCCGAGATGAATCCCGCCCGAGTAGCGGCGTTAAGGCTGGGTATGGGCGAGGCGATGCCCGCGTTTACCGTGCAGATCAACTGCGGTTCGGGCATGCAGTCTATCGATACGGCCTACAAATACATCCGGGATGGCGACAGCGACCTGATTCTTGCCGGCGGAACCGAAGCGCTCAGCCACGCACCCATGGTGATGAAATCTGAGGCCGTAGAGTGGCTGGCTGGCCTGAACGCCGCGTCTTCCCCTCAGGATTACGTCAGGCAACTGGCTGGCTTCAGCCCTGGACAGTTCAAGCCTGAAATCAGTCTGGCCAAGGGGCTGACCGATCCGATAGCTGGCCTGAGCATGGGACAGACGGCAGAAATTCTGGCCAAGCAATTCAGGATCAGCCGTACCCAGGCGGACGAGTACGCGGTTTCCAGCCATCAGAGGCTGGCCAAAGCCCAAGAGGAAGGGTGGCTGGAAGGCGAAGTAATGCCCGCAATTTCGCCGGACGGAGAACTGTTCGACCGCGACGATGGAGTGCGTGCCGATACCTCCGTCGAAGCGTTGGCGAAGCTCCGGGCTGCCTTCGAACCGCCCTACGGCCAGGTCACGCCCGGTAACAGCTCACAGGTCACCGACGGCGCCTCCTGGGTGATTCTGGCGTCCGAAGAAGCGGTTAAAAAGTACGATCTGAAGCCCAGCGCGGTGTTGGTCGACAGTCACTGGTCGGCGCTCGAACCTGAAATCATGGGCCTCGGCCCGGTGCTGAGTTCAACGGCTCTGCTCAAGCGTCACAAAGCGGGACTGAACGACATAGACCTGTGGGAAATTAACGAGGCGTTCGCCGCGCAGGTGCTGGCGTGCCTGCGGGCCTGGGAAGATCGGGAGTTCTGTCGGGTAGCCCTCGGCCTGGACGAGGCAATGGGTACCCTCGAAACGGAGCGCTTGAACATTGATGGCGGCGCGGTTGCCATCGGGCATCCAGTGGGCACCAGCGGCAACCGGATCGTGCTGCATATGATGAACGCCCTCAAGCGCAAAGGGCTGAAGCGGGGCATCGCCACTGAGTGTATCGGTGGCGGTCAGTCTGGTGCCATGCTCATCGAGGCCGTTTGAAGCTCGGACACAGAACTCCGATTTGCAGAATGTCAGGAGGACGCACATGAAAGGTCAAATCCTTGAGACACTGAGCTCACGTGACATGGCCCTGGGCCCTTTTGAGGAATATGAGGGCAAGGCATCCGAACGCGAGTGGCAGCATTGGCATCTGGAACGCGACCGCAGTGATGTTGCCTGGCTGATCCTCGACAAGAGAGACGCCAGCGCCAACGTGCTTTCCGAGGCGGTATTGAACGAGCTGGCCGACATTGTTAGCGAACTTGAATCACACACGCCAAAGGGCGTGGTGCTGCGTTCGTTCAAGCCCGGCGGTTTCTGTATGGGCGCCGATATTACCGAGTTTGCCGAGTTGTCGTCGGAAACCGAAGTGGTCGACAAGCTCACCGATGCCCATCGTGTGGTTGACCGGTTCGAAGCTTTGTCATGCCCGACGGTTGCCGTTATTCATGGTTCCTGCCTTGGTGGCGGCCTGGAGCTGGCGCTTGCCTGTGACCTCAGGCTGGCCGTTCCAGGCGCCAAACTGGGGTTTCCGGAAATCCAGCTCGGGTTACACCCGGGGCTCGGGGGAACGGATCGCCTGACCCGGCTTGTTGACCCCATCGAAGCAATGACCATGATGCTGACCGGCAAGACGGCTTCCCACAGCAAAGCCAAAAAGCTGGGTCTGGTAGACGAACTTGTCGAGGAGCGTCATGTGCACGCTGCGGTGGAGGCTGCGATCGCCGGCGATATCGAGTCGGGCAATCAGGGCCTGCGTGGCCGGGTGCTCTCCAGCAAACCGGCGCGTCAGCTCGAGGCCCGCCAGATGCGCTCGCAAAGCGCCAAAAAGGCGCGGCCAGACCATTACCCCGCACCGGAAGCGCTGATTGAACTCTGGGAGGACTTTGGCGGGGCGCCCGGACCGGAGATGCGAGAAGCTGAAATCGCCTCGTTCGCCAGACTCATGATGTCCGAGACCTCCCGCAATCTGGTGCGGGTCTTCCATCTGCGCGAGTCGCTGAAAGGCCTCGCCCGCAGTGAGGCCGAGGCAGTACGCCACGTTCATGTGGTCGGTGCCGGTGAGATGGGTGCTGATATCGCGGGATGGTGCGCGGTGCGTGGACTGAATGTCACTCTCTTCGACATGGAGGCCGAAAAGCTGGCTCAGGCGGTGAAAAAACTCGCCGATCTGTGTGAGAAGAAGCATCGGTCCGACGCCGAGACCCGGGACATACTGGATCGGCTCACACCAGATTTCGCCAACAACGGCGTCGCTCGGGCGGACCTCGTGATCGAAGCGGTGCCCGAGAAAATTGAGCTCAAGCAGAAAGTCTACGAAGAGGTTGAGCCGAAACTCAAACAGGGCGCCATCCTCGCGACCAACACCTCCAGCATTCCCCTGGAAACCCTGCGGGAAAAGGTCAGCGATCCGAGTCGCCTGATCGGTCTGCATTTCTTCAATCCGGTGGCGTTGATGCCCCTGGTGGAAGTGGTCAGTCATGACAAGGCCGCCGAATCGGTGCTTGATCGCGGCCGTCGGTTCGTGGGGCAGATCGACCGTTTACCGGCCCCGGTGGCTACGGCGCCCGGGTTTCTGGTAAACCGGGCGCTGACGCCGTACCTGGTCGAAGCCATGGTGTTGCTGGATGAGGGAGTGGCCGCCGAGAGCATTGATGCGCTGGCCGAGGAATTCGGCATGCCGGTTGGGCCGATTGAGCTGGCGGATCAGGTGGGGCTCGATATCTGCCTGAGTGTCGCTGACATGCTGCGAGAGAGATTGGATACCGCTATGCCTCCGGCACCGGACTGGCTCCGCCAGAAGGTGGACGACGGAAACCTCGGAAAGAAAACCGGGGAGGGGCTTTACCAGTGGAAGAAAGGCAAAGCGGACAAGGACGATGTCTCAGGCGGTACCCCAGACGATACCCTGGACCGGCTGATCCTGCCCATGCTGAACGCTTGCATGGCGTGTCTGCGTGAAGGTGTGATTGAAGATGAAACAACCCTGGATGGTGCAATGATTTTCGGTACCGGGTTCGCGCCCTTCCGCGGTGGGCCCCTGCATTATGCCCATAAACGGGGTTTCGAAAACATTCGCGAATCTTTGCAGAAACTCGCGCAGGCCCACGGACAACGTTTTCAGCCCGATGACGGCTGGCATTGAATGAACCCAACAACCAAGGAGATGCCATGGCTGGCCAGGCCCAGAGATCCAATCCTCAGGATGATCGGAAGGAGCAGGAGACCTCCCGGCAGGAACCGAAGGATCCTCTGTCGGAACAGGGGCAGCAGAACGAGCCGCCCCAGTGGCTTCGATTCGTCAATTTCCTGCTGGTCGCGTTTCTGGTGTTCTATGCGGTGCAGATGTTCAGCCAGTCAAACTTCGAGCAGCTGACCTACACCGAGTTCAAGGAACGGGTTACGTCCGGACAGGTCTCGGAAGTAACCATTGAAGGGCATCAGGTGCGGGGTACCCTCAAGAGCGCTGAAGGCAGCGGCGATGGTACTGGCCAAACGGTATTCCAGACCCAGGTTCCGGAGGTCGGTGAGACCCGCATCGTGGAGTTGCTGGAGCAGAACGGCGTGCCGATCACGGCAAAAGAGTCCGGGCCGGACCTGCTCTCTCGCATGCTGGTCAATTTTCTTCCATGGCTGATTATCCTCGCTGTGTTCGTCTATTTCTGGCAACGCATGGCGCGCCAGATGGGCGGGCAGCAGGGCGGCTTGTTCAACATGGGCAAGTCCAAAGCCAAGCGATTCCGCAAGGACGAGCCGCGCAAGCGATTTGACGACATTGCCGGCTCCGACAGCGCCAAGAGGGATCTGACGGAAATCGTCGATTACCTCAAGAACCCTTCTTACTATCAGCGGCTGGGCGCCAAGCTGCCCCGGGGCGTGCTGATGGTGGGGCCGCCCGGTACGGGCAAAACGCTGATGGCTCGTGCGGTTGCCGGCGAGGCAGAAGTGCCGTTCTTTTCCATCTCGGGTTCCGAATTTATTGAAATGTTTGTCGGGGTTGGGGCGTCCCGTGTCAGGAACATGTTTGAGGAAGCCCGCAAGGAAGCACCCGCGATCATCTTTATTGATGAACTGGACGCCATCGGCCGCTCCCGGGGCGCCGGCGTGGGCGGCGGACATGACGAGAGAGAACAGACCTTGAACCAGATTCTGTCTGAAATGGACGGTTTCTCGCCCCACGAAGCGGTCGTGGTCATAGCGGCCACCAACCGTCCGGATGTATTGGATGCGGCGCTGATGCGCCCGGGGCGCTTTGATCGCAAAGTTACCCTGGACAGCCCCCATCGCAAGGCCCGGGAACAGATACTGGAAATTCACACCAAGGCCATGCCACTGGATGACGATGTCGACCTGGCCGCGGTATCGCGCCGTACCGTCGGATTCTCCGGGGCTGATCTGGAGAATCTCGCCAACGAGGCAGCACTGTTCGCCGGCCGGGACGGCAGCAAGCTGGTGGCCATGGCCCACTTCAATCTTGCCCGCGACAAAATTCTGATGGGCGCCGAGCGTGAGCAGACTCTGAGCGACGATGAAAAGAAAGTCATCGCTTTCCATGAGTCCGGTCACGCCCTGACGGCACTGCTGTTTCCCAAGGCCGATCCCCTGGAGAAGGTGACGATCATTCCCCGGGGGCGGGCGCTGGGTCTGACCGAACAGGCCCCGGACGAAGAGCGTCTGAACATGACCGCCAGCTATGCCCGGGACCGGATCGCCGTGATGCTCGGCGGCCGGGTGTCCGAGCGTCTGATTTTCGGTGAAGTGAGCAGCGGTGCGGAGAACGATATCGAACAGGCAACCAAACTGGCCCGGCGCATGGTGTCCCGATGGGGCATGAGCGAGGCCATCGGGCCGGTATCGGTCAGCTCCAGTCAGGAAGAGGTGTTCCTGGGCCATGAGATTTCCCGGGAGCGGGAGTTCAGTGAGGCCACGGCCGAGAAGATCGACGACGAAGTCAGGAAACTCATCACTGGTATCGAAGGGGATGTGGCCAAGCGACTGGAGGAAAACCGGGATCGGCTGGAACGTATGGCGGAAAGGCTCCTGGAAGAGGAAACCCTGGAGGCGTCCGAGATCGAGTCCCTGCTGTCCATTGACAGCTCCAAAGACTGACATTGCCAAAGCGTGATGTTGCCAGAGACCCTGTTACTGGCGCTCGTATTCGCTCAGGGCGTCTTCGATACCCAGGCCAATGACAATAACCCCCTCGGCGGTCTCGCCAATGTCGGACGGAACCGCCGTGCTGACAGTAACCTGAAACCGTGCTGCCGAGGTGTCGTAACGAATGGGTGAGATGAACAGGGATTGTCCGGGGGTGGCGCTCGCTCCGGACCCTCCCATGACTTTCTGGAATTTTGGCTCATCGCCTTGCCAGTAATCGGAGGTCAGCTGGCTGATGGCGGCCAGGGTGCCCATGTCGTTCACCACCATGACCTCGGTGATCAGCCCCGGGTGAGATTGCTGCCAGGCGTGCAGGGCCCGGGAGCCTGGCAGTGCCAGAATCTCCTCGGCCAGATCCGGTGTCTGGAACGGTGACAGGGCCTGCCACTGGCTGTCGATGGTCATCACGTCGGTAAAGCTTTCCTGCCGGGGCCCCGCCTCAATGATCTGACGAATATCCAGGATACTGTTCAGTTCCGCGAACAGGCGTTCCGAGAGTTTGATAATCCGCCGCTCTTCCTCATCGGACAGTGCGAGTTGGCCAGCCATGCATTTGGTGAGCGTGCGGTTGAACGCACCCAGAAACTCCGGATTATCCGAGGTGAAGGTCTCGCTCAGGTACAGGTACAGGGGCGCATAGCGAACAAAGTGTGTGTTCAGTTGCGGGTCATTGAAGTCGTTGGTCTGGCGCAGGCGGTTCATGACCCGCTCATCCATCAGCGCGGTATCGATCCGGGCGCGCTTGAGCAGGGCGAGCAGCTGGGCCGGCGATGACACGCTCAGGAAAATCCGGTAGCCATTGGCTTCCAGCCAGGCTTCCTCGTTGCTGCCGGAGACCACCCCAATGCGAAGTTCCCGGCTGAACGGCCGGTTGTCCCGGGTGAAGAAATACCATTTCTCCAGTGCCACCGGGTCGCTGCGTTTTGCTATGGTGTCGAGTTCTGATGACGGATCAATGGCAAAGTAGCCATCAATCATTTTGCGCTCAAGTGAGTGGATGGCCCGATTCTGTGGGGCAATCCGGATGCGCGTCGCCCAGCCCGCACGGTTGGCGGCACAGGCCACGGTATTGGCGGTTTCGCCAACCACCAGACTGGAGTCATCAGCGCCCGGCCCCACCATCTGGTAGGGTGGGCTTTCGAAAGTCAGCAGCTTCAGTGTCGGTGCCTGGGCCTGGCACACGGAATAGACCAGCGCTGTGGTAAGGCCCAATGCCAGTCTAAGTGTCATAGAGGGGACCGCGTCCATGTTGTCGACAATCCTGATTTGAGGCTAGCACCAAATCGGGGCTTTTTCCTCACAACTTTTGGACATATTCTTTGGGCCATCAAAAACAAAAAGGGCCATGCTGTGAATGACAGGAAAGCATCGATCCTCGTGGTGGACGACGATGCCGCCATCCTTGAGCTGCTCGGGGAACACCTTTCCCGGGTTGGCTATGATGTCAGGACCGCCGGTGATGGCGAACAGATGTGGCGGCAACTCGACGCGGCGCATGTGGATCTGATTGTACTGGATGTCATGCTGCCCGGTGACGACGGCTTCACCCTGTGCCGGCAGATCCGTGAGCACAGTCGCGTACCGATCATCATGTTGACGGCCAGCTCGGACGAAACCGACCGGGTGGTTGGTCTGGAGCTGGGGGCCGACGATTATCTGGCCAAGCCCTTCAGTGCCCGGGAGTTGCAGGCCCGCGTCAAGGCGCTGCTGCGCAGGGCCAGTTTTTCCCGATCGGACAACCCGCGCTACGTGGTATTCGATCGCTGGCGGCTGGACACCCTGGCCCACGAGCTGATTGATGAGAACCAGGAGAGCACGGCGCTCTCGGGGGCCGATTTCGCGCTGTTGCAGCTGTTTCTCAACCACCCCAACGAAGTACTGGATCGCGACACCATCTCCGATGTGACCCGCGGCCGCGAGTCCATGCCACTGGATCGGGTGGTGGATGTGGCCGTCAGCCGGCTCCGGCAGCGGCTCGGCGACCAGGGCCGCAACCCACGGCTGATCAAGACCGTGCGGGGCGCCGGCTATCTGCTGGCGGCAACGGTGAGCCATGTCTCTGACTAATCGGGGAGAGTCCGCGGGATCCGGTCGGCGCTGGTTTCCCTCATCATTGCTGGGGCGGGTCCTGTTGCTGACCCTGCTGGCCATGGCCAGTGCCCAGATCATTTCCAGTGTCGCCTGGATTGCCACCTTCCGGGCCCAGCAGGTACAGGGGCTGGTCGCAACAACCCGCAACCTGGCCCAGTCCGCCGCGGCCACCGCTCAGTTCTTCAATTCGCTGCCCCTGGAGTACCGGCATATTGTCCTGGACCAGCTCCGCGATATGGGCGGCACCCGCTTCTTCGTTTCACTCAACGACCGGCGCATCAACATGACGCCCCTGCCGGATACCGAACGGAAGCGGCTGGTTACGGAAGAGGTGGAATCGGTCCTGCGCCGGCGGCTCGGTAACCGGATCAATCTGCATGTGGATTTCGTGGACCCGGCCAACCTGCGCATTCTCAACAGCGAGATGCCGCTGGATGCCCTGCCTCAGTCCTGGGCCCACTACGCGCTCACCCTGGAGCCGCTGAACCCTCCCGTTCTGGTCACCCAGGTTGAGGTGACAGAAGACGAATGGCTCTACCTGGCGGCCGCGCTGCCGGCCCCGTATGTGTCCCTGGAGGATGAGGGCATACCCGGCCAGCAGATCCTGTTCCTGGTGGTGATGATCGCCATTCTCTTTCCAGTGCTGGCCTGGCTTATCCGGCAGCAGACACGCCCGCTGCGCAGGCTGGCCCGGGCCGCCCGGGATCTGCCCCTGGAGGACAATCAGCCGCCGCTGGTGGAGAAGGGGAGCGCGGAAATCGTGGCGGTGACCCGAAGCTTCAACACCATGCGTCGGCGCCTGCAGAGCTACATCAGCGATCGCAACCAGTTGTTCCGAGCCATCTCCCACGATCTGAAAACGCCGATTACCCGGCTGCGATTGCGGGTCGATCTGATCGAGGACGACGCCATGCGCGAACGCCTGGAGGCTGATTTGCGGGAACTGGAGCTTTTGGCGAAGAACGCGCTCCAGTCCATCAAGGACAGCGACATCCACGAGAATGCTGAGCCGGTGGATGTAGAGCGGATGCTGCGGGACATGGCCGAGGCCTACCAGGGCGACGGCCCGGGGCAGGTGACCGTGCAGGGTCATTGCCGGGCTTATCGGGGCAAGCCGCTGGCGTTGAAACGGTGTTTTGGCAACCTCGTGGACAATGCCGTCAAGTACGGGAATAGAGCCCTTGTGCGAATTGAGGACGCGGCCGGCGAGCTCCGGATCCATGTGGAGGACGAAGGCCCCGGTGTCTCCGAAGACCAGCTGGCCCGTATCTTCGAGCCGTACTACCGGCTGGACAAGAACCAGCACCAGGGGTTTGGCCTCGGCCTGGGGATCGCACGCAACATTGCCCAGAGCCACGGCGGTGAGCTGGAAATCAGCAATCGGTCCACCGGCGGCCTGCACGTTACCCTGACCCTGCCACGCCACTGATCGCCCATGTAACAAGGTTGTTACATGGGCATTTCCCTTTGATACGTAGTGCTGTCCCTTCCTGCCATAGACTCCGATGTTGCCAATACAACAAAAACAAGGAGTCTGAAAATGTCCAACACTGCGTATGGCACCCAATCTGTAAAAACTACCCGGAAAGCACCTCTAACCCGGAAAATACCTCTTCTGTCTGTTGCCATCAGCCTGATTTCGCTGGGACTGGCGGCCGGGCAGGCTCAGGCCCAGGACAGCCAGAGCGTGGAAGAACGCCTGGCGGCCCTCGAGGCGAAGCTGGCGGAAGTGGAGCCCCAGGCCACCGGCGAAGAGGGCTTTTCCTTCAGCACCTATGCCCGTTCGGGCCTGTTGCTCGGCGGCGACCTGCAGAGTGTTCCCGGTGGTCCCTACCTGACCCCGGCCGGTTCCGTCGGCGGCGCGGTGGGGCGTCTCGGCAATGAGCCAGACACCTACCTTGAGGCCATCCTCAACTATCGCCAGGTGGCCGAGAATGGTACCCAATCCCTCTACCAGTTGATGATTGCCGATTCCACCACCTCTTCGAACGACTGGACTGCAGGAGATGGCGCCCTGAACGTGCGCCAGGCCTATGTGGAGTTCAGCAATCTGGCCAGCTTTACCGGTATTTTCGAGGAGGCTTCGATCTGGGCCGGCAAGCGCTTTGACCGGGACCTGAACTTTGATATTCACTGGCTGGACAGCGATATCATTTTCCTCGGGGGCCTCGGCGCTGGCATCTATGACGTCAGGTTCGCTGATAACGTACACTCCAATTTTTCCCTGTACGGTCGAAGCTTTCTGGAGTTTCCCTCCGACATCCAGAATCAGGACATCACCTCCGACACGGATAACCTGATCGTCACCGCCGACAACTATTTCGGCAAGGTGCAGTGGACCCTCAGCGGAATGAAGGCGCAGGAGAACGACGAGCGCGTTGTGGGTGGTGTTCAGCAGGCCGCCGAGACCGGTGTCCACACCATGCTGGCCTACCACGGCGACAGCTTTTTTGGGCTGTCGGACGGAAACTTCAAAGTGGCGGTGCTGCATGGCCAGGGCCTGGGGGCCGAGACCAAGAACATCGGCGCCGATGGCGACCTTCACGAAGATGCGGTGAGCACCCGGGTGGCTGTCTATGGCACTACCTATCTGAGCGAAAACTGGCGGTTGGCGCCGGCGCTTCTGGCCGAGACCAGTGATGACCGTTACATCAAGGGCGACGATTACCAGTGGCTGACCGTCAATGCCCGCCTTGCCCAGGAGCTGACCACGAACTTCGAGATGCAGTACGAGGCGTCCTGGCAGACCATGGATCTCACCACGCTGGGTTACCGGGGGCGCAGTGACGTGGAGGGCGACTACAGCCGCTTTACCGTGGCGCCCACCTTCAAGCCCCAGGTCGGCGGGTTCTGGAACCGCCCGGAGATCCGTGTATTCGTCAGCTATTCCACCTGGGATGACGAGCTGGAAGGCTATGCCTCCGGCGATGCCCTCGGCGCCGATAGCGATTTTGAAAGCGGTCAATGGACCTTTGGTACCCAGATGGAAGTCTGGTTCTGAACCTGATCACGACAACAAAACAGGAAGGAATGACCATGAAACTGTTCAAGAAAACCCTCGCTGCCGCCGCCGTAACGGCGGCCCTGCTGCCGGCCCAGGCCATCCAGGCCGGTGAAGTGGAAGTCCTGCACTGGTGGACGGCTGGCGGTGAAGCCCGCGCCGCTGCCGCATTGAAGGAAATGATGGAAGAACAGGGCCACACCTGGAAGGACTTTGCGGTGGCCGGTGGTGGCGGTGAAGCGGCCATGACCGTGCTCAAGACCCGGGCGGTGTCCGGCAACCCGCCGGCGGCGGCCCAGATCAAAGGTCTGGACATAAAGGAATGGGCCAAGCTGGGCTTTCTCACCAGCCTCGATGACGTCGCCGAAGCCAATAAATGGAACCAGCTGATTCCGCCGGTGATTGCCGATGTCATGAAGTACGAAGGCAACTACGTGGCGGTGCCGGTGAACGTGCACCGGGTGAACTGGCTCTGGGCCAACCCGGATGTGCTGGAGAAAGCCGGCGTGAAGGTGCCAACCACCCTGGATGAGTTCCACGCTGCCGCCGAGAAACTGGAGGCCGCAGGCGTCATCCCCCTGGCCCACGGTGGCCAGCCCTGGCAGGACGCCACGGTATTCGAAGCGGTGGCCCTGGCGGTTATGGGCCCCGAGGACTTTGCCCGTGCCTTCGTGGAACACGACATGGAGGTGATCAACAGCGCGAAGATGGAGGCGGTGTTCTCCGAATTTGCCAAAGTGATGAGCTATGTGGACGACAACGCCGCCGGGCGCGACTGGAATACCGCCACTGGCATGGTGATCCGGGGTGAGGCGGCGATGCAGATCATGGGCGACTGGGCCAAGGGCGAGTTCACCGCCGCGGGACTGACTCCGGGTGAGGACTACATCTGCGCCCCGGCGCCAGGCACCACTGGCGAGTTCACGTTCAACGTGGATTCGTTCGCCATGTTCAGCCTGAGCGACGAAGCCAACACCGAGGCCCAGAAGGACCTGGCCCGCACCATCCTGGAGCCCGAGTTCCAGACGGTGTTCAACAAGGCCAAGGGCTCCATTCCGGTGCGTACCGATATGGATATGTCGGGCTTCGACACCTGTGCCCAGGCCTCCATGGACACCTTCAAGAGCAGCGCCGACACCGGCGGGCTGGTGCCCAGTTTTGCTCACGGGCTGGCGACCACCAGCTACGTGCAGGGCCAGATCTTCGATGTGGTGACCAACTTCGTGAACTCCGATAACAAGGATCCGGCCAGGGCCACCGACCAGCTGGCAGCCGCCATCCAGGCGGCACTCTGATCCGGTGGGGCCGCCCAGATCGGGCGGCCCCGATCCCCTCGGGAGACTCATCATGGAACACACTCAACGCCACCCGGTCCGGGTGGCCCGGGCGCCGTCCCGCTTTCTCGACGCCCTGCAACGCTGGCTGCCAAAGCTGGTGGTGGCGCCCACGTTTGTACTGATCGGTGTCGGCATCTACGGCTACATGCTCTGGACCGGCGTGCTGTCGTTCACCAGCTCCAGCTTTCTGCCGGTGTATGACTTTGTCGGCTTTGAGCAATACGCCAAGCTCATGGCCAACGATCGCTGGCTGACCGCCTCCGTGAACCTGGGCATCTTTGGCGGCCTGTTCATTCTCAGTTGCCTGGTCATTGGCGTGCTGCTGGCCATCTTCCTGGACCAGAAAATCCGTCAGGAAGGCGCCATCCGCACCATCTACCTGTACCCCATGGCCCTGTCGATGATTGTCACCGGCACCGTCTGGAAGTGGATTCTCAATCCGAGCCTCGGCCTGGAAAAGCTCATGCACGACTGGGGCTGGACCTCGTTCAGCTTCGACTGGCTGGTGAACTCCGACATGGCCATCTACACCATCGTGATGGCCGCCGTGTGGCAGGCTTCCGGCTTTGTCATGGCGCTG
This sequence comes from Marinobacter gudaonensis, assembly GCF_900115175.1. Lineage (NCBI taxonomy): Bacteria > Pseudomonadati > Pseudomonadota > Gammaproteobacteria > Pseudomonadales > Marinobacteraceae > Marinobacter > Marinobacter gudaonensis. Next base: position 1,540,915 of record NZ_FOYV01000001.1, on the reverse strand, counting down.
TTTCTGGCCGGACTTCGCGGCGTGGATTCCTCCATTATCCGGGCGGCCCGGGTGGATGGCGCCAGCCTGCCGCTGATCTACTGGAAAATCATCCTGCCCTCCCTGCGGCCGGTATTTTTCAGCGCGGTGATGGTGCTCGCCCACATCGCCATCAAGAGCTTTGACCTGGTGATGGCCATGACCGCCGGTGGCCCGGGTTACTCCACCGATCTGCCCGCGGTGTTCATGTACGCCCACACCTTTACCCGGGGCCAGATGGGCCTGGGTTCGGCCAGCGCCATGCTGATGCTGGGTGCCATTCTGGCTCTGATCGTGCCTTACCTGTACTCGGAACTGAGGGAGAAACGTCATGACTGAGGTGGTTCGTACCGGCTTTCGTCCCAGTCGCGTCGCCATCTACGGCGTTCTGCTGCTGGCGGCACTGGTGTACCTGATTCCGCTGTTCATCATGCTGGTGACCAGCTTCAAGACCCCCATGGACATCCGCACCGGCAACCTGATGGCGCTGCCCACGGACTGGACCACCATCGGCTGGACCAAGGCCTGGTCCGAGGCCTGCACCGGCGTTCAGTGTGAAGGTATCCGCGGCTATTTCTGGAACTCCTTCAAGATGACGGTGCCGGCCGTGTTGATTTCCACGCTGCTGGGCGCCTTCAACGGTTACGTGCTGTCGAAGTGGAAGTTCAAGGGCTCTGACCTGTTCTTTGGGATGCTGCTGTTCGGCTGCTTCGTGCCCTTTCAAGTGGTGTTGCTGCCCATGGCAGCCACCCTGGGCAAGCTCGGGCTCGCGAACACCACCACCGGTCTGGTGCTGGTGCACGTGATCTACGGGGTGGCCTTTACCACGCTGTTCTTCAGGAACTACTACGTGGCCATTCCCGATGCGTTGATCAAGGCGGCCCGGCTGGATGGCGCCGGTTTCTTCACCATTTTCTTTCGCATCCTGCTGCCCATGTCCACTCCCATTTTCATGGTGTCGCTGATCTGGCAATTCACCCAGATCTGGAACGACTTCCTGTTTGGCGTGGTGTTCGCCAGCGGCGACAGCCAGCCCATCACCGTGGCCCTGAACAACCTGGTGAATACCAGCACCGGTGTGAAGGAATACAACGTCGACATGGCGGCGGCCATGATTGCCGCCCTGCCCACGCTGGTGGTCTACATCGTCGCCGGTAAATATTTTATCCGGGGCCTTACCGCCGGCTCCGTGAAAGGTTGATCAGAGAGGATAACAACAATGTCTCAACTGGAACTGCGGAGCATCCGCAAAACCTACCCGGGTGTCGCCGAGGAGACCCTCAAGGGCATCGACATCGACATCGCCTCCGGGGAATTCCTGATCCTGGTGGGCCCATCCGGCTGTGGCAAGTCCACCCTGATGAACACCATTGCCGGCCTGGAAACCATTAGCGACGGTTCCATTGTGCTGGAGGGCAAGGACATCTCCACCATGGAGCCGAAGGACCGCGATATCGCCATGGTGTTCCAGTCCTACGCCCTGTACCCCACCATGAGTGTGCGCGAGAACATTGCCTTCGGCCTGAAGATCCGGGGCTTGCCAAAGCACGAAATCGACCAGGAAGTGGAACGGGTGGCGGATCTGCTGCAGATCTCCCAGCTGCTCAACAAAAAGCCGGCGAACCTGTCCGGCGGTCAGCAGCAGCGGGTGGCCATGGGCCGGGCCCTGGCTCGCCGGCCGCGCATCTATCTGTTCGATGAGCCGCTGTCGAACCTCGACGCCAAGCTTCGGGTGGAAATGCGCACGGAGATCAAGAAGCTGCACCAGCGCCTGAAAACCACCATCGTGTACGTGACCCACGACCAGATCGAGGCCATGACCCTGGCCGACCGCATTGCCGTACTCAAGGACGGCGAGCTGCAGCAGCTGGGCACGCCGAAAGAGGTCTACAACACCCCGGCCAACCTGTTTGTGGCCGGATTCATGGGGTCGCCGGCCATGAGCTTCGTGCCCGTGACCGTGGAACAGGGTGATCAGGGATTGTACGCGGAAGTGCGCGGCAACAATGGCAACACGCTAAGGCTGCCGGTGCCGAATTACCTGGCCGACCGCGTGGGACGCAAGGTGATTCTGGGCATTCGCCCGGAACACATCACCCAGCCCCAGGATCAGAAGAACGATCAGAGCCTGGTGACCAAGGGCGAGTTCACCATCGAGGTCACCGAACCCACCGGCCCGGACGTCATCGCGCTGATCCAGCTCAACGACACCAACGTTCACTGCCGGATTGATCCGGAGCACCCGGTGACCTGGGGTGAAACCGCCGAACTGATGTTCGATATGAAAAAGGTGGTGTTCTTCGATCCGGAAACCGAGAAGCGGATTGCGCCCCACTGACGTCACAGCAGGGCGTCAGAGCTGCTCCAGGTTCGCCAGCAGGTGCTCGGCGCGCTGGAGCAGCGCCTCCCGCTTGTCCGGCTTCTGCTTGTCCCAGTTACGGTACATCATCCCAATGCGGGGGTTGTTCGCGAAATCGTCCCGGTGTCGGTCAATGAAATGCCAGTACAGGGCATTGAACGGACAGGCGTCTGCCTCGGTGGCCTTGTTCACCTTGTAATGGCAGTTGGCGCAGTGGTCGGACATGCGCTGGATGTACTTGCCGCTGGCGGCGTAGGGTTTTGAGCCCAGGTAGCCGCCGTCGGCGTGCATCACCATGCCCAGTACGTTGGGCAGCTCCACCCAGTCATAGGCATCGGCATAGACCGCCAGGTACCAGTCGCAGATCTCCTCGGGTTTGATGCCGGCCAGCAGGGCAAAGTTGCCGGTCACCATCAGCCGCTGGATGTGGTGCGCGTAGGCGTTGCGGCGGGTGGCATCGATGGCCTTGTGCATGCAGCGCATCTTCGTCTCACCGGTCCAGTAGAACCAGGGCAGGGCGCGATTGTTGCCGAGCCGGTTTTCCTGCGCATAATGCGGCATGTTCATCCAGTAAATGCCCCGCACAAACTCCCGCCACCCCAGAATTTGCCGGATAAACCCCTCCACCGCGTTGATTGGCGCGCGCCCCGAATACCACGCCCGGGCCGCCGCCTCGCACACTGCGAGCGGATCCAGCAGGCCGCAGTTGATGTAGGGCGAGAGAATCGAGTGGAACAGCCAGTCTTCGGAATCCGAAATCGCGTCCTGGTAATCGCCGAAACAGGGCAGGGCGAAATCGATGAAATGCTCGAGCGCCGCCTCGGCATCCCCGGGCGTTACCGCAAAGTGAAAGTCCTCGGTGGTGCCGAAATGATCGGCGAAATGCTCGTCCACCAGGGCAATAACCTCGCGGGTGATGGCGTCCGGCTCCACCCGAAACGGCGCCGGCGCCGGCGGCTTGCCGGTCCACTTCTTCCGGTTGTCGGCATCAAAATTCCACTGCCCGCCCTCCGGCTCACCCTCGCCGGTCATCAGCAGCCCAGTCTTGCGCCGCATCTCCCGGTAGAAGAACTCCATCCGCAACTGCTTGCGCCCCTCGGCCCAGTCGGCAAACTCCTGCTTGCTGGCAATAAACCGCGAGTCCGGCCGAATCTCCACCGGCACCCCAAGCCGCTCATGCCAACCACAGATCTGCTCATGCAGCCGCCATTCACCGCATTCGGTGGTGATGACTTTCTCCGCGTTAGTTCGCTTAACCTGCTCGCCCACCAGCGCCTCGAGGCTCTGGTGTTCGTTTTCCGGATGATAGGCCTGGTAATGCACCTGCCAGCCATCGCCCTCCAGTTGCCGGGCAAAGTGACGCATGGCACTAAACAGCAGCACGATCTTTTTCTTGTGGTGGTTGGTGTAGCTGGCCTCGTCGTGAACTTCGGCCATGACCACCAGATCCCGATCCTTGTCGGCGTTCTCGAGGGCGCTGATGTCTCTCGTTAACTGGTCTCCGAGAATCAGAATCAGGTTTGCCATGGTGAGGAACTCTCCAGTCAGTAGGCTGCGGGCTTGCACCTAAGTTAGGTGGTTGGAGGGGAAGGCCTGCCAAAATCGTGCGGAGCCATGGATGGCGGAGCCGAGCGTACATGGACGTATTCACAGCGTATTTTGGCAGGCCTTCCCCTCCAACCACCGGGCTATGCCCACAAAGGGGTAAACCAAGTACGCCAACAGCCCAAGGGTGGTTCATAAACCCCGCTGGTAAACTGAAACCATCACTCAGCTGACCCGCATCAAAACGGCACCGCACCCTTTGCCGCACAATGCGGACCAATCCCCGAAAACCGCAGATACACGCCAGAGCACTGATCATGACCGCCACCGCCGCACCTCAGCCCCGAACAGCAACACTGCCTGAATTCCAGTGGGACGACGCCCTGATCCGCCGCTACGACCTCAGTGGCCCCCGGTATACGTCCTATCCCACGGCCGTCGAATTCAACCAGAACTACCCGGTGGAAGAGATGGTCAAGGCCGCCGCCCGCAGCAAGGCCAGCGGCCGGCCCCTGTCGCTTTATACCCACCTGCCGTTCTGCGCGCACCTGTGCTATTACTGCGCCTGCAACAAGGTGATCACCAAAAAGCGTTACAAGGCCATGCCTTACGTGGAGCGGGTTCTGAAAGAAGCGGCCATTCAGTCCAAACTGTTTGGTGCCGACCGTCCCGTCACCCAGCTGCACTGGGGCGGTGGCACGCCTACCTTCCTGCCCAGGGATGTCATGCAGCACCTGATGGAAGGTTACGGTGAGCTGTTCAACCTGCAAAGCGGGGCAGAGCGGGATTACAGCGTGGAGATTGATCCGCGCGAGGTGGACCAGGACACCCTGCCAACCCTCTGGGAACTGGGCTTTAACCGCATCAGCCTGGGCGTGCAGGACGTCAACCCGCAGGTACAGAAAGCGGTGAACCGCATCCAGCCCCGGGCCATGACCGAGAGTGTACTCAACGAGGCACGCCGTATTGGTTTCCGGTCGATCAACCTCGACCTCATCTACGGCCTGCCGTACCAGACCCCGGAAAGCTTCGCGGAAACCCTGGAAGCGGTGATTGAAATGTTACCGGACCGACTCTCCGTGTTCAGCTACGCCCACTTGCCGGACCGCTTCTACCCGCAAACCCGCATCCAGGCCGACACCCTGCCCAGCCCGCAGCAGAAGCTCACTATCCTGCACAACACCATCAACCGGCTGCTGGAGGCCGGCTACGAGTACATCGGCATGGACCACTTCGCCAAGCCCGACGACAGCCTGGCCGTGGCCCAGCGGGAAGGTCGACTGCATCGGAACTTTCAGGGTTATACCACCCACTCGGAATGTGATCTCGTGTCCCTGGGCGTATCCGCCATTGGCCAGACCGACGACGCCTACTTCCAGAACAACCACGACCTGCCCTCCTGGGAAACGGCCATTGATGCCGGCCAACTGGCCATCACCAAGGGTGTGAACCTCACGCGCGATGACCGCATCCGCCGCTGGGTGATCGGCCAGCTGATCTGCCAGTTCCGGCTGGATCGCCAGCAGTTCTCGGCGGTGTGGCAGGAAGATCTGGACCGCTATTTTGCCGATGAGCTCGGGCGCCTCAAGCCCATGCTTCAGGATGAATTGATCGCCGATGATGGCCGGGCACTCCAGGTCCAGCCCGCCGGCCGGTTGCTGATCCGGGCCATCTGCCAGATCTTCGACCTGTATCGTAAGGAAGGTGCCAGCCAGCGGTTCTCCCGCATTATCTGAAGCTTCCGGAATCGGGTTGGGAGAACGAAAAAAGGGCTGTCCGTTTCCGGACAGCCCTTTTTTTGCCAGCGGTGGGTATCAGCTGTAGGCCGGCACCTTGAACTCGTTGGCCAGATCCTGAAGCACCCGGGCCAGCCGGGCCTGCTCACCGGTCACCTGAGTGATTTCCTGGGAACCGGTCAGGGTCAGGATCGCCGCTTCGCTCACCGACTCCATGCTGCCGGCCAGTTCCCGGGTTACCGCCACCTGCTCTTCCGAGGCGGTCGCAATCTGGCTGGCCATGTCGGAAATGCTGTTCACATCGGTGAGGATGTCCGCGAAGGTCTGTTCCAGCTCGGAGGCCTGCTCGCTGGTGGCGTTCGCCAGCTTGTGGCTCTCCAGGATGGAGCGACTGGCGCTCTCGGTAATGTCCTTGAACCCGTTGATGATGTCCTCAATCTGGGTGGTGGACTGGTGGGTTTGCTGGGCCAGGGTGCGCACTTCGTCTGCCACCACGGCAAAGCCGCGACCATGCTCGCCCGCCCGAGCGGCTTCAATGGCCGCGTTCAGGGCCAGCAGGTTGGTCTGGTCGGCCACCTTGCGGATCACATCCACCACATCGCTGATGGTGGTGCTCCGGCTTTCCAGCTCTTCGATCACCTCGTTCACCTTCTGAACGGAACGCGCCAGTGACCGGATGCTCTGTACGCTGCCGTGCAGAACCTGCTCACCACTCCGGCTCTTGTCCATGGCGCTACGAGCAGCGTCAGCCACCTGCTGGGTGTTGCGGGAAATTTCCTCGGAGGTGGCGGACATTTCCTCGGTGGCCGCGGCCACCTGCTCAATCTGTTGCTGCTGGTTCTTCACCTGGCTGGAGTTTTGTCCGGCGGTGGAACTGGTCTGTTCGGTCGCAGCGGCCAGCTGGACACTGGACTTGTCGATCTGCAGCAAGGCATTGCCGAAACGCCCGAACAGCTCGTTGATGGCCTTGCCTATGGTGCCCACCTCGTCGCGGCTGGCGACGTGGATATTGCGGGTCAGATCCTTGTTGTCCATGGCGAAGCGCACACCTTCAAGTAGACGACCGACCTGGAGATTGATGGCCCGGATGATGATCAGAACGAGGGCGAGGACGCCCAGGACCGCACCGCCCGCGACCACCGAGGCGGTGATCAGATCCCGGCGGGCGTCGGCCACAGCGATGTCGGCCAGTTGCTCGATTTCGGTCAGCAGGTCCTGGCGCAGAGTATTGAGAGCACGGATGCGGTCGGTAGCGGTAGCGAACCAGTCGGAGGCATCCAGGGCGTACATGCCGGAGGGGCTGCTGAACAAGGTGGCTCGCTGCTCATCAAGGGCACGGCTTTCGGCGGAGCCCGGTAGGGCCGCCAGTGTGATCCTGTGGCTGTCGTCCGAGGCCAGCATCGCCAGGGCGTTGTCCAGGTAGGCCTGCTGCTGCCCGGCCAGGTCGGCAATTCGCTGGAGCGTGGGCAGATCGAACTCGCCACTGCGGATCAGCGCGGCGCCAGCTGCGCGCTCACGGCCCGCCCTTTCCGCAAGTTCTGCCATGGCCCGGTAGGCGTTGATCTGCCGGGTCAGCTCGGCATCGCTGGTGCGGCGAACGATCAGGCCAATGCGGTCAGTCAGCGATGTGATCGTAGTGGTGAAATAAGAAGCCGCCTCGGTCGCAGCGATTGCCCGACCGTCGATGGAGCGTCGGATCTGGGCGAGGCTGGCCAGGCTCCGGTCGACGGACTGAATGCTGTCAGCAACCGTGGCATCGAATTCGGATCTGGCCGTGAGTGCCTGGATGCTCTGGCGATAGGCGCTGATCCGGCTTTCGGTTTCCTGGCGCTGGCTGGCGAGATCGCGCTCTGCCTGCAGCGCGCCTTCGCTGCCCGGCCTTGCGGCCAGCAGGACAGCAGAGCGGCCCCGCTCTTTCTGCAGCGATTCGGTGAGCGGGTCACCGATTTCGGCCAGTTCCACGGCGGCGCGCAGATACTGCATGTTCTCACGCTCGCTGTAATTCAATGCGATGCTGTCCAGGGCAAAATACAGGATTACCAGCAATGCCGGCACCACCAGGGTCATCAGTTTGCCCCGCATGGAGAGGTTGTTGATCAGTTTCATCGTGTTGCCTTTCTCGGATTGGAAATTGGGGCAATTATCCCGACTCAACCCGCCCCCGGACCATCGTCGTGAGGGGGTAGTTGATGGGGTAGGCGTCTCTCGGTGAGACTGAGTAAGAATTTGTTATCTTATTGATATTAAGAAATAAAACGGAGAAATAAAAATAGCCGGGAGGGTATCTCCATCGGGGTAGGCGGTGCCGTCCCGGAGCTGTGCTGACAATCATCAAGGCGCTTCGCCGAGGGTCTGCGTAGGGTGCCTCCAGACCCAGCAGCGGAGACAATCATGGAACTTGTGTGCCCGGCCGGCAGCCTGCCGGCACTGAAAACCGCCGTGGATAATGGTGCCAACGCGGTGTATTTCGGTTTCAGGGACAGCACCAACGCCCGCCAGTTTGCCGGCCTGAACTTCAATGAACAGCGCGCGGCTGAAGGTATCGAGTACGCCCGGCTGCGCGGCGTCAGGGTGTTCTGCGCGATCAACACCTACCCCCAGCCCGACGGCTGGGAGCAATGGAAGAGTGCGGTGGACCGCGCCGCCGGGCTCGGGGTGGACGCCATCATCCTGGCGGATATGGGCCTGCTCGACTACGCTGCTAACCGCTACCCCCATATTCCCCGTCACCTGTCGGTGCAGGGCTCGGCCACGAGCCATGAGGCGCTTTCCTTCTACAAGGACAACTTCGATATTCGCCGGGCGGTTCTGCCGCGGGTTCTGTCGCTGGACCAGGTTCGCGGTGTTGCCGCGCGCAGCCCCGTGGAGCTTGAGGTCTTTGGCTTCGGCAGTCTTTGCATCATGGCGGAGGGTCGCTGTTATCTGTCGTCCTATCTCACCGACGAGTCCCCCAATACCCGGGGCGCCTGCTCACCGGCCAAGGCGGTGCGCTGGCAGGAAACCCCTCAGGGACTTGAGTCCCGTCTGAACGACGTTCTTATTGACCGCTACGGCCCGGGTGAGTCGGCGGGCTACCCGACTCTCTGCAAAGGCCGCTTTGAAGTGGAGGGCAGCGTTTATCACGCCATCGAGGAGCCGGTCAGCCTGAACACCCTGGACCTTTTGCCGGAGCTGGCGGCCCTGGGTATTCGCGCCGTGAAGATTGAAGGCCGGCAACGCAGCCCCGCCTACATTGCCGAAGTGGCACGGACCTGGCGCCATGCCCTGGACAACCTGGCCGAGGGGGCCGACCACTTTACGGTGGAGCCCCAGTGGCAGAAATCCCTGGCTGGCCTGTCCGAGGGCGGACTGACCACCCTCGGTGCCTACCACCGAAAATGGAAATAGGGGGTATTGTCTGATGCTGAACCTGTCCCTGGGGCCGATCCTGTGGTTCTGGTCCCGACAGACGGTTTTCGAGTTCTACGCCCGTGCCGCCGAATGGCCGGTGGATATCGTGTACCTGGGCGAGGTGGTCTGCTCCCGCCGTCGGGAACTCAAACCCGATGACTGGCTGGACCTGGCCCGGGATCTCAAGGCCTGCGGCAAGAACGTGGTGCTCTCCACGCTCACCCTGATTGAATCCGATGCCGACCTGCGCCGGCTCCGCCGGTTCTGCGAGCAGGGCGACTTCATGGTGGAAGCCAACGACCAGAGCGCCGTGCAGGTGGCCATCCGCAACCGGTTGCCGTTTGTCACCGGTCCGTCCATGAACATCTACAACGTCGCCACCCTGAAGGTACTGGCCAGGCAGGGCCTGCAGGGCTGGAGCCTGCCGGTGGAGCTTGGCCGGGAAACCCTTGGTCATCTGCTTCAGGGCCTTGAGCGTGAGGGCCTGGCCCTGCCGGCGGAAGTGTTTGCCTGGGGCTTCCTGCCCCTGGCCTGGTCGTCCCGCTGCTTTACGGCAAGGCACTACAACCTGCCGAAGGACAACTGCCAGTTCCGCTGCATCGAGCACCCGGACGGCCTGGAGCTGCGCTCCCGGGAATCGCAGGAACTGTTCCGGATCAACGGCATTTCCACGCTGTCTGGCGCACGCTACGACCTGATGCGGCAACTGCCGCTGATGGAGGACATGGGCGTCTCCACGGTGCGCCTGAGTCCGGAGCATCAGGGCATGGAAGAGGTGGTTCATCGCTTTGATCAGGTGCGCCGAGGCAATACGCCCGCGACCGATCCGCTGCAACTGGTCGAAGCGCCGCCCTGTAACGGATACTGGTATGGACAGCCGGGGATGGCAGAGGTGGTGGAGTAGCTGAGAGGTTTGGCGGCGCTGAGGTTGAAAAAGAGCAGGGTGCCCGCAACACTTCCGGTAGCAATGTTTCACCACAGAAGGGGAGCTTATCCTTGAATTGCTGATCTGGGCAGCGGTTGCCGTGGTTGGGACCGCTGTCGTCTGGAAGGGGAGCGGTCTGCTCGAGGCCGCCAGTGAACGCCTGGCCCAGTACTATCGTCTGCCGGAGATTGTACAGGGCGCCATTGTAGTTGCCATCGGCTCAAGCTTTCCGGAGCTGGCGACGGTGGTCGTCTCCACCCTCGTTCACGGCGAATTCGAGCTGGGCGTTGCCGCCATCGTTGGTTCCGCGCTGTTCAACATCATGGTGATTCCCGCCCTGAGTGGCCTGGTCGCCCGAGAGCAGCTGGCGACCAACCGGGACCTTGTCTACAAGGAAGCCCAGTTCTACATGATTGCGGTGGCCACCCTGCTGCTAACGTTTTCCTTCGCCGTTATCTACAACCCCGTTGAGTCAACCGGAGGCCAGTTACAGGGGGAGCTTACCCGGGGGCTGGCGTTCCTGCCCCTGGTGCTTTATGTGGTGTACGTGTTTGTCCAGTACCAGGACACCATGGACTATCAGTCCGACGAGGATGTCTCCCACATTCAGCCTGCAAAGGAGTGGGGCAAACTGGCTGTGGGACTGTTGCTGATTCTCGCCGGTGTTGAAGGACTGGTTCGCGCGGCGGTCAATTTTGGTGACATCCTTGGCACTCCCAGTTTTCTCTGGGGCATCACGGTGGTTGCTGCCGGTACGTCGATCCCGGACGCGTTTGTTTCGGTGCGGGCCTCACGGAAGGGAAAGGGCATCACCAGTACGGCCAACGTCCTTGGCAGTAACATCTTCGACCTGCTCTGCTGTATTCCGATTGGCGTGTTGATCGCCGGCACCGCAGTGATCAACTATTCCGTGGCCGCGCCCATGATGGCGGTGCTGACCCTGGCCACGCTGATTCTTTTCCTGATGATGCGCACGCACATGATTGTGAGCCGAACCGAGTCCTGGAGTCTGCTGCTGGTCTACGGGGGCTTTGTGGCGTGGATTGCCCTTGAATCGTTCAATGTAGTCAATCTGCTTGTGAATTTCCCACCCGGTTCGTGAGAATCCGGGACCACGGCAAGGAGGTTACAGGACCATGGACATCCGACTTAAACGCGCTTACGAGGCGCCCGCCCGCTCCGATGGGCCTCGGGTACTGGTAGACCGCATCTGGCCCCGGGGCGTGTCAAAAGACGTCGCCAACATCGACCACTGGCTGAAGGGGCTGGCGCCTTCCACCGAGCTGCGTAAATGGTTCGGACATGATCCGCAGAAATGGCCGGAGTTCTGTGACCGCTACCTGAAAGAGCTCAAATGCGATGAGGCCGCAGAGGATCTTGCCACACTCGCCAGGATCCTGGATGAGCACAAGCGCGTGACGCTGGTGTTTGCCGCCAAAGACACCGAGCACAATAACGCCGTGGCGCTCCGGGATTATCTTCTGAAGAACCAGATCTGAGTCCTCAGCTCCTTGCCGGTTCTGGCGGCGTTCCGGCAGCGGAAGCCGGAATGATCAGATTGGTAGCTTACCGTCAGGTAAAGCCTCCCCTCAGAATGAGCTCGAGCAATACATCCGGATCCAGATCTTCTATGGGTGGCTGTTGGCAGTTCATTGCAGAGCCCCCTCGATTCCTATAAGATTTATTTTAAATAAATCTTTATTCTTGCCAAGTGGTATTTTCACTTTCTCGAAACATCGGGAGGCCGTAATGACCTGTAACAAGCCTGCGCATATTAAAGATGAGCTCTGGGCACAGCACCTGAGATGGCTGGATCTTGTCGGTCATGAGAGCCGGGCCAACCGCCTCAAGCGCGAACAGGAAAGGGGTAAGCGTAAGCGTTCCTCTTCACAGACCACTGATGCTCACGGTGGGGAATAGGGGATAAGCAGTTTCGCCTTGTTTGTGCCCGGCCAACGGCCTTTCGCCTACCTTTACTTTTTCCCGGTGGCGGCAGCCTTTTCCGCCATCGCTTTGCCCTGGTCTGTTCTTGCCCGTTTCGGTCTGGTGCTTGCCTTGCCAGGCCTGGCAGGCCCATTAGGGCATGCCCACGAAATGCTGTTCGGGTTCGCCATGGCGGTTGTTGCCGGCTATTTGCTGGGCCCGCAGCCCAGGCGCTGGATCCGTCTGATGCTGGCTCTCTGGCTGGTTGGCCGACTGGCGTTTCTGGGCTGGCCGGGGAGCCTGTTTGCGGGTATTGCAAACATTGGTTTTCTGGTGGCTCTGGCCTGGCGGGTGGTGCCCCGTTTTTCCCGTTCCGCCAAGAAATGGCGGAACAAGGCGGTAGCGCCGCTGATTCTCGGCCTCTGTATCGCCGGCTCCCTGTTCCAGATGCTGTATATGGCAGGCAAATCCGGTCCTCTTTATGGGCTGCTGTTGGAAGCCATACTCCTTTTGAGCACTCTTATGTTTTTTATGGCGGGGCGCATGCTGGCACCGGGGGTGGCTGGTCATCTGAACAAGCAGGGCCGGGAACTTGAGGCCCGGGTACAGCCCTGGCTGGAGGGTGCCGTCCTGGCTTTGATGGGGGGCGCGGTGGTGCTCAACCTGTTGCCATGGGAAGCGTTGAGACCCCTGGTTGGCATACTGCTGGTGCTGGCAGCGGTCGCAACCCTGGTGCGTCTTCTGCGTTGGCCAGCCAGGTACTGCCTGGATCGGCCCGACCTGATTGCGTTAATGACCGGATACCTCTGGCTGGTGGTCGGGTGGCTGTCGATTGCAGCTGCCTTGTTGGTGGAGCTGCTTCCCCTGGGCACGGCATTGCATGGGCTTACCATTGGGGCGCTGGGCACGCTTACCCTTACGGTCATGGCCCGGACGCAAGCACAGCGCAGCCACAAGGCATTACGTATGCCGTTTGTTCTTTACCTGGCGATTGCCATGATCAGCCTTTCCGCTCTCGCAAGGCTTGTAGCAGGCAGCGTTCCGATGGGTATGGGACCTTACCTGGTAGCCGCTGCCTGCTGGAGTCTGGCCTATCTGGTTCTACTGGTATTTCTCCTCCGGTCTCGGCATTCGCCGAAACCTAGCCCTGGCTGAGAGCTTCCTGCGCCCATTGCCAGGCGGCGACTGTTGCCGGAAAACCAATCGCATTCATACCCAGCACCAGTGCGTGCTCAATTTCCTCACGCGTGAGACCTAATTCCAGGCTGCGATGAACGTGGGATTTCAACGCAGATTCGCGACCTGCACCTACGCAAACGCCGAGTTTTACCAGAGCACGCGATTTTTCATCCAGGGGGCCGGCTTCAGCAAGGGCTTTGCCGAGCTGCTTGTGTGCCTCCTGAAGCTCTGGAAAGCGGTCGCTGAAGGCAACGAAAGTTCTGGGGAGTTCGTTGTTTTGTTTATCCATTGTAATGCCTCGATTTTGGGTTTTGCTTCGTCTTTGTGAACGTTCGTGAATCCGTTGGTAGATCTGATATCTTCAACAGAAACCTTATCGCACATTGCGTGAGTGTAGAACTGGCCCACGCGGGACACTAGAGCCACTGTCATCCCCGGGTATTAAAGGTATCGGTGACGGCCCACTTTTCAGAAAGTAATTCTTGTGCTCCACTCCAGACTGTCCAGCAGGTTCTTCAATGCCAATCCAAGCTCGGTATCGCCCTCGATGATCAGGCGGCGCTGGAAGAACAGCTGGTCGGGGTCCTGTTGTCGCTCTGCCAGGGTTTTAAAGGCGGCCAGTGAGCCTCGGATGGTGGCCTCGCCGGGGCCATCAACCACACGCAGGCGACCGGCCCAGAAGCCAATGGTGATGCCCGGTTGTCCACCGTTTACTTCCAGCCGGATGCGCCGCCCTGCGAACTCATCGAATTCACCGTCGCTGATCGCCTGCGCGAACATGCGATTAAGCGGCGCCTCTGCCACAAGCTGTTTGACCGGCATCGGGATTCGTTGATCGATAGCCGCGAGCAATGGCGCGGGAGAGGGCAGGTACTCGCGGATAACGGAAAGTGTCTGGCTTGTCAGAGGGGATTCAATGGAGCCAACAAGTGGCAGGGATAAGGCCATGCTTTACTCCGTGCGTTTAAAAACCTGCACAGGGTAAAGCAAAGCCCGCTTTGGCGATTTGATAAAACTCAGCCTTTGTGAAGACCTTCTTCCACGGCCCACACGGCTACCTCCACCCGGGACCGAAGGTTCAGCTTCTTGAGCAGGTGTTTTACGTGCACCTTGACGGTACCGTCGCTGATGTCCAGCTTGCGGCCAATCATCTTGTTCGACAGGCCTTCGGCGATCAGTCGCAGGATGTCCTTTTCCCGTGGGGTCAGGCTGTCGTAATCCGGGCGTGAGGTCTGCTGGGGCTTGTTGGAACGCAGGGCCTGGGCCAACAGCGTGGTCAGCCGGTCGCTGATCACCATCTTGCCAACGGCTGCCTGGTGCAGCTGGGTGATCATGTCTTCGGGTTCCATGTCTTTGAGCAGGTAACCGTCGGCGCCGGCGCGAAGGGCGGCAACCACGTCGTCTTCCTGGTCTGACACCGTGAACATCACAATCCGGGAGCTGATGTTCTGTTCGCGGAGCTTCCGCAATGCCTCGATACCATCCATCTCCGGCATGTTCAGATCCATCAGGATCAGGTCCGGCTCCAGTTCCGTGGCCAGTCGAATGCCATCGGCGGCATTGCTGGCTTCGCCGGCAACCACCATATCCTCTTCCATGTCGATGAGCTGTTTGATGCCCTGGCGCAGCAGCGGGTGGTCGTCAATCAGCAGTATGGTGGCGGGGGAATCAGACATCGGGCTCTCTCTTGTTGTCAGGCGCTGGAGGCTTCCAGCGGAATCAGGTTTCGGGTTTTGGGCACGAACGACAGCACCACTTCAACACCGCCCACTTCCCGGTTGCGCACCTTCACCTGGCCGCCCAGGGTTCGGGCGCGATCCTGCATGATGATCAGGCCGTAGTGGTTCAGGGGTTGATCGCCGCCGGGCAGGCCCTTGCCATTATCCCGGATGCTGACGCGCACCTGGGGCGATTCGAACAGCACATCCACGCAGATATCGCTGGCATCGGCGTGTTTCACCGCATTGGCCAGCCCTTCCCGGATGATCTGCAGGGTGTGGATTTCCTCATTGGGGGAGAGGGTCTGGGGCGGCAGGTTGTAGTTTATCTCCACCGGTTTGCCCAGGCGCTCGGAAAACTCGGCGATGGTTTTCTGCAGGGCACTGTACAGGTCCGGCGTGTCGAGTTTCAGCCGGAAGGTGGCCAGCAGTTCCCTAAGCTGACGGTAGGCGCTGTTCAGTCCGGTGCTGAGTTCGTCCAGTATGGCTTCATGGGTGGCCTGTTGCTCGCCGTCGATATTCAGGCGTCGCAGTCGGGCCACCTGCATCTTGAGGTAGGACAGCGACTGGGCCAGGGAATCGTGCAGCTCCCGGGCGATCACGGTACGCTCCTCGGCCAGGGTCTGCTGCTGCTCCTCGGTGATCTGCCGTTCCAGGAATATCGCCGTGGCCAGCTGGTCGCTGAGGGTCTCCAGCAGCCGGCGATTGGTTTCGGACAGGCCGGTCTCGGCCGGGTACCAGACTTCCAGCGTGCCCAG
Source organism: Marinobacter gudaonensis (assembly GCF_900115175.1). Lineage (NCBI taxonomy): Bacteria > Pseudomonadati > Pseudomonadota > Gammaproteobacteria > Pseudomonadales > Marinobacteraceae > Marinobacter > Marinobacter gudaonensis. The sequence continues at coordinate 1,525,364 of NZ_FOYV01000001.1, read as the reverse complement.
CAGCTGGCCGGGCGTGCGTATCGGCAGCAGCAGGCGACGACCGTCGTTATCCTCCACCGGGAGTTCGTCATACACCTCCGGCGTTACCAGGCAGGCATTGCAATGGTGATCCCGGCAATAGAAGGGGCGTTCGCGGGTGGCGGTGGTAATGGCCTCGATCGGCTCTGCCGACTCCCGGTCATGGAGGTAGAGACGGATGGGGCCAATCCCCAGTAGCTGCTCCAGTTCCTGCAGCATGGGAATGGCGCCGTGGCACAGGTCGTGGTTGGCAAACAGCTCTCGGCTTGCGGAATGCAGGAGCTGAAGGGCCGCGTGGCTTTTTTCCAGTTCTTCGGTTTTCACCCGGGCCCGCTCTTCCAGCTCGTAGTAGGTCAGGGCCAGTTCGCTGGTCATCTGGTCGAACGCCTGGCCCAGCTGGGCCAGTTCGTCGGAGCCGGCCAGGTTGGCCTTGTGGGTGAAATCCTGCTCGCCTACGGCGGTGGCGATGCCCACCAGCTTGCGCAATGGCCGGAGAATCCGGTTTCTCAGGTCAATAAACAGAGCCACGATGATCAGTATGGAGAACACCAGGCTGATGATCTGAATCAGGTGCAGGAGATCGATTCGGGCTTCGGTGCGTTGCTCAAGCATGCTTACCAGCCGGTCGACATCTTCCACGTAGGTGCGGGTAGCGGCCAGCATCTCACCGCGTATGGGGGCGCCCTGGTCGTGCCCTTCCAAGGCTGGTCGAAGGCTGGTGCTCCATGCGTCCAGAATGCTCTGGTACTGGACCGCCAGGGGATGATCCTTCCCCTGCGGAACCGCCGCCTGGATGGCCGGCGCTGTGAGCCGCTCCTGATAGCGGTCCAGCATGGTGGAAATGGCATCCTGCCCGGGCTGTTCCGCCGACGGCGTTGCGGTTCTGGACAGCAGCTGGAAAGCGCCCATCCGCAAGGCGCCCGCCAGGTTGATGGCGGTGGCGTTACCTTCAATACTTTTCGACACCGCAAGCGTGGTCGCCATGCTGACAAGTGCGGTCAGCACTACGGCGCCAACGACAATGGCAATTCGGTGAACAAGCGGGCTTCTGGGTGTCATTCGATCTCGTACGCGTCAATGCCTGTAGGCGGCGGATTGATTATGCCCCGCCGGCGACCTCCCTGATACCTCCTTGAGGATAGTCAATTACCCCGATGGTTGGTAACCCATCATAAACTTTGACCCCTTCCGGATCAAAAGATGAAACTGAAAAGAAGCTTTTGAATGAGCAGGGGTCATGATATCCGAACGGGAGCGCGTGGATGAACGTCTGGCATCACTGGCCGTGGTGCTGCCACTGGCGATGGCCGGCTTTGTGGTTGCCGCCGGATGCTGGACGCTGTTTGCTGTGGCTGGCGTGCATTTGCGCCTGGAACTGGGGCTCAGCGACCTCCAGTTCGGTTTGCTGTTGGCCATGCCCATGGCGGTAAGCGCAGCACTCGCCATTCCGTCCGGGCTGGCGGCCCAGAAATTCGGCGCCCGCCGGGTGATGCTGGTTTGCCTCGGCGGGCTTGCCGCCTGCATGCTGATCCTGCTTACCACCGACACTTTTCCCGGGTACCTGCTGGCCGCCGGTGGGTTGGGGCTGGCCGGGGGGTTCTACAGCGCCGGGCTCCAGTTCGTGACCAGTCATTGTGAATCGCGGCGGCTCGGCCTGGTGCTCGGCGTGTTCGGTGCCGGTGTGACCGGCGCCGGCTTCAATTACTACCTGGTGCCCCTGTTTCACGAAGCCTTCTCCTGGCACGGGGTGCCGCTCGCCTATCTGATCGTGCTGGTGCTGATCATTGCCCTGCTGGTACTGCTCACGGAGCCGGAAGATGCCGAGGCGGACCCGCTCGCCGAAACCTCGGTGCGGGTACTGTTGCAGCGCATGCGACGAAAACGTGCCGGGCAACTGTGCGCCTATTTTGGCGTGGTGGCTGGCAGCTTCTTCGCCCTGGCTCTGTGGTTGCCCGACTATCTCTCGGCACAGTTCGGGCTGTCGGTGGATGCCGGGGCCCGGCTGGCCCAGTGGTTTGTTGTTCCCGGTGCCCTGGCCCAGATGGCCGGGGGGTATCTCGCAGACCGGTTCGGCAGTGCCCGGGTGGTCAGCCGCGCGCTGCTGGTCTGTCTGGTCTCGCTGTTCGTGCTTTCCTACCCGCCCATGACCCTGTTCATCCAGGGGGTGGACCAGACAATCCAGGTGGAATTCGCCTTGCCTCTGCCGCTGGAGGGCCTGTTTGTGGTGCTCCTCGGGCTGGCACTGGGTTGCACCATGGGCAGCCTGCAACGGCTGGTAATCATCGAGAACCGCCCGGTGGCAGCGTTCGTTGCCGGTCTGCTGCTGGTGAGCGCCTTCTCCGTGGCGTTTGTGCTTCCCGTGATCTTCAGCGGCGTGAACTACTGGCTGGGTATCCGCAGTGCCGTTTTCATGATCCTTTTCCTCCTGCTGGTCAGTTGCCTGTTCCTGTTCGCGCGGGAAAGCCGGCGGCATGAACGCCAGAGCCTACTCCACCCGGGTGTATAGGTCTTCTACCACCAGGGTGGTAGAGGTGGGTTATGAGGTAGTAACCACGCAGATTTTACGGTTTTGCTCACACACAATGGTCTCAATTCGAAGCAACGATCCGTCAAACAGGTTGATGGGTTGATGGGTTGATGGAGAGAGAGACCATGAGTCATTTGATCGACAAACTGAACTACTTCAGGAAGAAGCGCGAGCCGTTCGCCAACGGCCACGGCGAAACCCACGAAGTGAGCCGCGACTGGGAAAACAGCTATCGCCAGCGCTGGCAGCACGACAAGATCGTGCGCTCCACGCACGGGGTGAACTGCACCGGCTCCTGCAGCTGGAAAATCTACGTCAAGAACGGCCTGGTGACCTGGGAAACCCAGCAGACCGACTACCCCCGCACCCGTGCCGATCTGCCCAACCACGAGCCTCGCGGCTGCCCCCGTGGTGCCAGCTATTCCTGGTACATGTACAGCGCCAACCGCCTGAAGTACCCGCTGATGCGCAAGCACCTGATGAAACTCTGGCGTGCGGCGAAGGTGGAACACCAGGATCCGGTCGACGCCTGGGCCTCGATTGTCGAGGATCCCAAGAAAACTGCCGAGTACAAGCCCCGTCGCGGCATGGGTGGCTTCGTTCGCTCCAGCTGGGACGAGGTTAACGAGCTGATCGCCGCCTCCAACGTCTACACCGCCCGCAAGTACGGCCCGGACCGGATCATCGGCTTCTCTCCGATTCCCGCCATGTCCATGGTCTCCTACGCCGCCGGCAGCCGATATCTGTCGATGATCGGTGGTGTGTGCATGAGTTTCTACGACTGGTACTGCGACCTGCCGCCGGCCTCCCCGCAAACCTGGGGTGAGCAAACCGACGTGCCCGAGTCTGCCGACTGGTACAACTCCGGCTACATCATTGCCTGGGGCTCCAACGTACCCCAGACCCGTACTCCGGACGCCCACTTCTTTACCGAAGTCCGTTACAAGGGCACCAAGACCGTCGCCATCACCCCGGACTACGCGGAAGTCTCCAAGCTGTCCGACGAGTGGCTGAACCCGAAGCAGGGCACCGACGCGGCACTGGGCATGGCCATGGGCCACGTAATCCTGAAAGAGTTCCACGTCGACAAGCCCAGCGAGTACTTTACCGACTACGTACGCCGCTACACCGATATGCCCTACCTGGTCATGCTGGAAGAGAAAGAGGACGGCAGCTTTGTGCCGGGCCGCTTCCTGCGTGCCAGCGACCTGATGGATGGACTCGGTGAGGAGAACAACCCCGAGTGGAAGACCATCGCCATTGATGAGGCGTCCGGCGAGCTGACCGCGCCCAATGGCTCCATCGGTTATCGCTGGGGCGAGAAGGGCAAGTGGAACCTCAAGCAGACCGCCAGTGGTAACGACGTCAGTCTCCAGCTGTCCCTGGTCGAGAAGCACGACGACGTCGTCGACGTTGCCTTCCCCTACTTCGGTGGTATCGAGCATGACCACTTCCAGCACGTGGAAATCAAGGATGTCCTTAAGCACAAGCTCGGCACCCGCAAGGTCAAGCTGGCGGATGGCTCCGAGGGTCGCGTGGTAACCGTCTACGACCTGATGGTCGCCAACTACGGCATCAGCCGTGGCCTGGGCGAGGACGACGGTGCCACCTCCTATGACGAAGTGAAGCCCTACACTCCGGCCTGGCAGGAAAAGATCACCGGCGTGCCCGCCGAGAAAGTGATCCGCATTGCCCGGGAGTTCGCGGATAACGCTGACAAGACCAAGGGTCGTTCCATGGTCATCGTGGGTGCCGGTATGAACCACTGGTACCACATGGACATGAACTACCGCGGCCTGATCAACATGCTGATCATGTGTGGCTGTATCGGTCAGAGCGGTGGCGGCTGGGCCCACTATGTGGGTCAGGAAAAACTGCGCCCGCAGACCGGCTGGCAGCCGCTGGCCTTTGGCCTGGACTGGCAGCGTCCGCCCCGGCACATGAACTCCACCTCTTTCTTCTACGCCCACTCAGGCCAGTGGCGCTACGAGAAGCTTGGTGTCGACGAGATCCTGTCGCCGCTGGCGGACAAGTCCAAATTCGGTGGCAGCCTGATCGACTACAACGTGCGCGCAGAGCGCATGGGCTGGCTGCCGTCTGCGCCCCAGCTTAACCGTAACCCGCTGACTATTGCTGCGGAAGCCGAGAAGGCCGGCATGGAAGTGGCCGATTACGTGGCCCAGTCCCTGAAGGACGGCTCCCTGGCCTTCGCCAGCGAAGACCCGGAAGCGCCGGAGAACTGCCCGCGTAACATGTTCATCTGGCGTTCCAACCTGCTGGGCTCCTCCGGTAAGGGCCACGAGTACATGCTCAAGTACCTGCTCGGCACCAAGAGTGGTCTGCAGGGCAAGGATCTGGGCCATGAAGGTGGTGCCAAGCCCCAGGAAGTGAAATGGCACGATGAGGCGCCGGAAGGCAAGCTCGACCTGCTGGTGACCCTGGACTTCCGCATGTCCACCACCTGCCTGTATTCCGACATCGTTCTGCCGACCGCTACCTGGTACGAGAAGAACGACCTGAATACCTCCGACATGCACCCGTTCATCCACCCTCTGACCGCGGCCACCGATCCGGCCTGGGAAGCACGCAGTGACTGGGAGATCTACAAGGGTATCGCCAAGTCCTTCTCCAAGGCCGCGGAAGGCCACCTGGGTGTCGAGAAAGACGTGGTCACTCTGCCGCTGCTGCACGATGCGCCGGCCGAACTGGGCCAGCCGTTCGATGTGAAGGACTGGAAGAAAGGCGAGTGCGACCTGATTCCGGGCAAGACCGCGCCCAACTTCATCACCGTTGAGCGGGACTACCCGAACACCTACGCCCGCTTTACCTCCCTCGGTCCGCTGATGGACAAGCTGGGCAATGGTGGCAAGGGCATCAACTGGAACACCGAGAAGGAAGTGAAGTTCCTGAAGGACCTGAACTACACACACCTTGAGGGTGCCAATGCAGGCCGTCCGAAGATCGAGAGCGCTATTGATGCCGCCGAGGTTATCCTGACCCTCGCCCCGGAAACCAACGGCCAGGTGGCGGTGAAAGCCTGGGCGGCGCTGTCCGAGTTTACCGGCCTGGATCACACCCATCTGGCCACCAACAAGGAAGAGGAAAAGATCCGCTTCCGGGACATCGTGGCGCAGCCGCGCAAGATCATCTCCAGTCCCACCTGGTCTGGCCTGGAAGACGAGCACGTGTCCTATAACGCCGGTTACACCAACGTCCATGAGCTGATCCCCTGGCGCACCCTGACCGGCCGTCAGCAGTTCTACCAGGATCACGAGTGGATGCGCGCCTTCGGTGAAAGCCTGCTGGTGTATCGCCCGCCGATCAACACCAAGACGGTGAGCTACATGATCAACCAGCGCAGCAACGGCAACCCGGAGAAAGCGCTGAACTGGATCACGCCGCACCAGAAGTGGGGTATCCACAGCACCTACAGCGACAACCTGCTGATGCTGACCCTCTCCCGCGGTGGCCCCATCGTGTGGCTGAGCGAGGACGATGCCAAAGAACTGAGCATCGAGGACAACGACTGGATCGAGCTGTTCAACGCCAACGGCGCCATTGCGGCCCGGGCGGTGGTGAGCCAGCGGGTCATGCCCGGCATGGTGATGATGTACCACGCCCAAGAGCGGATCGTGAACATTCCGGGCTCCGAGATCACCGGCACCCGGGGTGGTATCCACAACTCGGTCACCCGGGTGTGCCCGAAACCGACCCACATGATCGGCGGCTACGCCCAGTATTCCTACGGGTTCAACTACTACGGCACCGTCGGCTCCAACCGCGATGAGTTCGTGGTGGTGCGCAAGATGCACAACGTCGACTGGCTCGACGGCGAAGGCAATGACACTGTTCAGGAGGCTGTAAAATGAAAATCCGTTCCCAAGTCGGCATGGTGCTGAACCTGGACAAGTGCATTGGTTGCCACACCTGTTCAGTCACCTGCAAGAACGTCTGGACCAGCCGCGAAGGCATGGAATACGCCTGGTTCAACAACGTCGAGACCAAGCCCGGTATCGGCTACCCGAAAGAGTGGGAAAACCAGGACAAGTGGAAGGGCGGCTGGATGCGCGACAGCTCCGGCAAGATCCGCCCGAAGATCGGTGGCCGTTTCCGGGTGCTGGCGAACATTTTCGCCAACCCCGATCTGCCCCAGATCGACGACTACTACGAGCCGTTTGATTTCGACTACCAGCATCTGCACACCGCGGGCGACAGCAAGCACCAGCCGGTAGCCCGGCCGCGCTCGCTGATCTCCGGCCAGCGCATGCAGAAGATCGAATGGGGCCCGAACTGGGAGGAGATTCTCGGTACCGAGTTCGCCAAGCGCCGCAAAGACAAGAACTTTGACCAGGTGCAGGCGGATATCTACGGCCAGTTCGAGAACACCTTCATGATGTACCTGCCGCGCCTGTGCGAGCACTGCCTTAACCCGGCGTGTGTGGCCAGCTGCCCGAGCGGTGCTATCTACAAGCGTGAGGAAGACGGCATTGTACTGATCGACCAGGACAAGTGTCGTGGCTGGCGGATGTGTGTCTCCGGCTGCCCGTACAAGAAGATCTACTTCAACTGGAAAACCGGCAAATCCGAGAAGTGCATCTTCTGCTACCCGCGGATCGAAGCCGGTATGCCCACCGTGTGTTCCGAGACCTGCGTGGGCCGGATCCGCTACCTGGGCGTGCTGCTGTACGACGCCGACCGCATCGAAGAAGTGGCCAGCGCCCCGGGCGAGCATGAGCTCTATGAGAAGCAGCTGGAGATCTTCCTGGACCCGTTCGACCCGAAAGTGATCGAGCAGGCGAAGAAAGACGGCATCCCGATGAACGTGATCGAAGCCGCCCAGCAGAGCCCGGTCTACAAGATGGCGGTGGACTGGAAACTGGCCCTGCCGCTGCACCCGGAATACCGGACCCTGCCGATGGTGTGGTACGTGCCACCCCTGAGCCCGATCCAGTCTGCCGCCGAGGCCGGCAAGATCGAGTTCGACGGTGTACTGCCGAAGATCGAGAGCCTGCGGATCCCGGTGAAGTACCTGGCCAACCTGCTCACCGCCGGTGACGAGAAGCCCATCGTGCGGGCCCTCAAGCGGATCATGGCCATGCGCCTGTACAAGCGTGCCGAGACCGTGGAAGGCAAAGAGGATCTGCGTGCCCTGGAGGAAGCCGGCCTGAGCAAGGCCCAGGCGGACGAAATGTACCGCTACCTGGCGATCGCCAATTACGAGGACCGCTTTGTGATCCCCACCAGCCACCGCGAGCTGGCGAAGGAAGCCTTCCCGGACGCCACCGCCCACGGCGAGCGCAACGGCTGTGGCTTCAGCTTTGGCGATGGCTGCAACGGCGACAGCAAATTCAACATGTTCGGTGGTCGCAAGCAGACTACCAGCATGGTTCAGAAGCTGGCGACCGTGAAGCAGGTCGATCCGAAACAGCTGCAGGAATAAGGAGGCCGACATGCAACTGCTGAAAGTATTGGCACGGGTGCTTGAGTACCCGAACGAAGAACTCCAGGCCTCCAAAGACGCGCTCACCGCGGCTGTCCTTGAGGATAGCCGGCTGCCCCGGCAGAACAAGGAGCAACTGCTGCGCTGTCTCGACAGGCTCTGCAACGGCGATCTGCTGGATCTGCAGGAAGCCTACGTGGGCACCTTCGACAAGGGCAGGGCCACCTCCCTGTTGCTGTTCGAACACGTACATGGCGAATCCCGTGATCGTGGCCAGGCCATGGTGGACCTGATGGAGGAATACCGCAGCAACGGGCTGGAAATCGACGCAAGGGAACTGCCGGACTACCTGCCGCTGTTCCTGGAATACCTCTCCACCCGCCCCTGGGAGGAGGTCCGGAACTGGCTGGAGGATATCCACCACATCCTGGGCCTGCTGGGCGAGCGCCTGTACCAGCGGGAGAGCTTCTACCACGTGGTGATGGACTCCCTGCTGGTGCTGTCTGGCCGCAAGGCCAACCGTCAGGAGCTGGCGCAGATTGTGGCAGCGGAAGAGCGTGATGACACCCCGGAAGCCCTGGACAAGGTCTGGGAAGAGGAAATGGTGAAGTTTGTTGATGATCAGGGCAGTTCCTGCAGCACCGGCAGCGTGGTTGGTCAGCGTCGCCGGGAGCTTGAGCAGACCCAGACCATTCACCTGAGCGATCAGCTGATGACGGACGCAACGCCCCGTCAGGCAGGACGCGCCTGAGGGCGCAGGAGGAAACGGAAATGATGTCCTATCTGAACACACTACTTTTCGGGGTTTACCCGTATATTGCCATCGCCGTGCTGGTGATCGGCACCTGGGCCCGCTATGACCAGGGCCAGTTCACCTGGAAGGCCCATTCCAGCCAGATGCTGCGCAAGAAGAATATGGTGATGGCCAGCGTGCTGTTCCATGTCGGCGTACTGGTGATCTTCTTCGGCCACCTGGTGGGCCTGCTGACACCGCACGCGCTCTACGAGCCGTTCATGACCCCGGGCACCAAGCAGGTCATGGCCATCGTGGTGGGCGGCATTGCCGGGGTCATGGCCATTATCGGTGGCGGCATGCTCGCCTGGCGCAGGCTGACCGACCCTCGCATCAAGGCCAGTAGCACCTTTGCTGACAACATGATCATTGTGATCCTGGTAGTCCAGCTGGCGCTCGGCCTTTTGACCATCCTGCCCACCATGGGTCACCTGGACGGCAGCACCATGCTCAAGTTCTCCGCCTGGGCCCAGGGCATTGTCACCCTGCAGGGCGGCGTGGCTGGCTACATCGCCGACGTGCACTGGATCTACAAGACCCACATCTTCCTGGGCCTGACCATCTTCGTACTGTTCCCGTTCACCCGACTGGTGCACATGCTGAGCGTGCCGGTGGAGTATTTCGGGCGGAAGTACCAGGTGGTCCGTAAGCGGGCGTAACGGGTGGATTACCGGGAGTGTCGGATTACGCGTGGCGGGCCCACGCTAATCCGACCTACCCGTGCCCGAAAGCAGAAACGTAGGTCGGATTAGGCGAAGCCGTAAACCGACAACCAGATCAAAAGGTAACCATCATGCAACTCATCCCCGTTGGCGACGCCGAAAAACCCAGAAACCAGTTCCCGCCGGTCTATGTGGGCGACACCCTCATCAGCGAAGACGACATCGCCCGGGAAATGCAGCATCACCCGGCCGAAGAAGTCGCCGAAGCCTGGCACGAAGCCGCCCGAAGCCTTGTGATCCGCGAGTTGCTCCTGCAACAGGCAGAGCGCCTCGGCCTGCAGGACGTAGCGGACGAAGAAGACTGCATCGCCCGTGTGCTGGAGCTGGAGCTCAACGTTCCCGACCCCACCGAGGAAGACTGCGAGCGCTTCTACAACGCTAACCCGGCCCGCTTTTGCAGCCCCACGCTTATGGCCGTCAGCCACATCCTGCTGGCCGCAGCCCCGGACGATGTCCAGGAACGCATCCGCCAGGAAGAGGCCGGCCACCAGCTGCTCACCGCGCTGATGGAAGGCCGTTCCCGGTTCGCCGAACTGGCCAAACAGTACTCCGTCTGCGAATCCCGCCATCAGGGCGGCAGCCTCGGCCAGATCAGCAAAGGCCAGACCGTAGACGAATTCGAACGCCCGGTTCTCGCGTTGCAGGAAGGCCTCAACCCGGAACTCATCGAAACCCGCTACGGCTGGCACATCGTCCGCGTAGACCAGCGCATCGATGGCGAGCAACTCCCGTACGAGCACGTCAAACCCCAGATCCGACAGTACCTGAGCGAAAGCGTGACCCGCCGGGCGTTCCGGCAGTACTTGCAGATCCTCGCCGCGGAAACGGGCGTGGAAGGCGTAGATCTGGAGCTTCCGGACTCGCCTCTGATGCAGTAATCGAGACTTCGGCGCTGAAGTCTGGAGGTTGGTGGCCGGTATGGCTTCCCAAAACTGTCTGCAGCCATGGATGGCTGCAGTCAAGCGTCACAGGGAAGTGCCGCAAGGAGCGAGTTTTGGGAAGCCATACCGGCCGCCAACCTGTGCTCCATTGTCAGTGCACCAGGATCAAAGTTCACTGGACGCCTGTGGAACTCAGATTAGTTGGCAACAAAACACATTGAGTTAGATCAATTACTCCCGAATAACCCCCGAACTACCCCCATGGGGGGAGCGCTTTCCGCCCGGTATCCCTCTACTATTTAAAACATGATTTCGAATGCATGAATGTGCAGAGAGGATACGCCATGGCACTCACCCAAACCGCCGAAACCCGCTACGCCAAACCGGTCCTGGTTGCCGTCAACAAACCCTTCGACGACGAAGACGGCCTGCAGGCCCTGCGCAGCCATCCGCTGTTCCGGACCCTGTCTGGCAAAGACGTGCAGCACCTGGTGCAGCAATCCCGACGCATCCGGTTGGGGCATCACCAGCTCCTGTACCGCCAGGACATGCCGGCGCACCATTTCTTCTTTGTGATTTCCGGCCGCCTGCGCCTGTACCGGCTGGATGCATCCGGCATCGACCGAACCCTCGACAGCATCGCTCCCGGCGACTGCTTTGCGGAAGTCATGATCTACGCCGATCCGCCCCGGTACGCTTGCTACGCGGAAGCCCTGAAGTCCAGCGAAGTGCTGATGATTCCGGTGAAGGCCTACCAGGAACTGCTCGAGAGCAACCCCGCATACGCCCAGGCTGCCCTGAGGCACTACGCCAAGCGAGCGGTTTCCCGATTCCATGATCTGGAAATCATGACCGTGCAGAACGCCCGGGATCGGCTCATTCGCTACCTGATCGACCTGCTGCCGAACGGTGCCGAGGAAGGCGGGGAAGTAGAGCTGCCATTGCCCAAGTGCCTGGTGGCATCCCGCCTGGCCATGCAGCCGGAAACCTTCTCCCGGATCCTGGCGGATCTCAAGGCCAACGGCCTGGTACGGGTGAACCGCAGCCGGCTGTTTATTTCCGACCCACAGCGACTGATCGACATCAGCCAGTAATAAACCACAGCAAGCCTCCAGGCTTTTCGGGAAGGAGGACCAGTGACAGCCAGAAAGCAACGACCACTGATCTACTCATGCTCCGGCTGCTCCGATGTGGCACAGCTGGCTAACAACGCGGCGGTGGCGCTCGACCATGCTGGCGAATTCGAGATGTCCTGCATCTCGGGTGTTGGCGGCAAGGTAGCGTCGCTGGTCAAGACCGCCCGCTCGGGCCGGCCCATCACCGTGATTGATGGCTGCCCGCTGCACTGTGCCCGGGCGTGTCTCGAGAACATCGGCGTAGAGCCGGACGACCATGTCCGGCTCTACGACTACGGATTCAAGAAACATTACGGGCAAAGCTACGGTGCCGACGCCGTGGAAGAGGTGTGTGAGGAAGTCCGCAATCGCTCCCGTCAACTCATTGCCCGTAAGGCCTGATTGGCCACGGCCCGACATCGTCAAGGATACTCAACCATGATCAGCAGTTATAAAGACCTTATTCAGGCCTCGCGCAGCCAGCAGGAAGCCCAGCGCCTGCTCTACGTCTTCTGCCGGGCCGAGCTTCCAGACGAAGCTTCTGCTGAGGAAAAGGCCGCGTTCGAGCGCGGCGAGGGCGGCGCCCTCACGCCGGTCATCTGCGTCGACAAGACTCCGGAAGAGGCCCCGGATTTCGGGGCACTGGTGGAAGAATCCCGAGCAACTGGCCAGTCCTGGGACGTTGTGTTCATCGCCGCCATGTCCGGACGGGGCGGCATGGCGCCTTCCACGGATGAAGCGCAGCAGCCGCTGACCATGATGGTGGAGTCCATCCGCCTTGGTCACATTGGCAACTACCTCCCGCTCGATACCCAGGGCAACGCGGTCAGCCTGGGCTGACCGCCATCTATCACCACAGCCAGCCCCGGGTATGCATAAAGAGGTATTTGATTTCCCTCTGGTTTGTCTAGTCTTGGCAGTGTGCGTTCATGCGTTTTGGAGCCCCCAGTGACCGTATTTTCCCGATTGGTAGTTCTGTTGATCCTGTCGCTCATGGCCGGCGGCCTGGTCGCCGCGCCCGTCGGCGAATACCAGCCGGTTGCAGCCCGGCAGGTGGTGCAGAAGGCCATGCCATCCGTGACCAATGTGAGTCCGCGGGAAGGCAATCGCGCCATCCAGGAACTCTATGCCGGCGATGAGTTGGTCGGCTACGCCTACCAAAGTCTCGACTTTGTGCAGACACCGGCCTATTCGGGCAAGCCTCTGAACATTCTGGTGATTCTGGATACCAGCGGAGAAATCGTAACCAGTCATGTGATCGAGCATCACGAACCGATACTGCTGGTGGGCATCCCCGAAGCCAAGCTGCACCAGTTTACCGACCAGTACGTGGGGCTGAAGGCAGATCAGCGGGTGACGGTAGGTGGCACTTCCACCGAACACAAGGTGGCTGTGGATGGCCTGTCCGGGGCTACGGTTACCGTAATGGTGGTCAACGAAGTGATCATGAAGTCCGCCCACCGCGTGGCCGCCGAGCTGGGGTTGGTTGAAAGCCTGAGTAACGCCCGCCCGCCCATGGCCAATATCCAGACCGGCGAATTTCAGCAGAAGAGCTGGCAGACCCTGCTGGGTGAGGGATCGGTGCGTCGCCTGAAACTGACCCGCGGCCAGGTGGACGACGCCTTCAAGGGAACGGCCGCCGAGGGTGTGGATATGGCAGCACCCGAGCAGCGCGAAGAACCCCTGATCGATCTCTACACCGCCTACCTTGACGTGCCCACCATCGGCCGCAACCTGCTCGGGGAGAGCCAGTTCCAGTGGCTGACCGGCGAGCTCAAAGAGGGCGAACACGCCATCGCGGTGATGGCCAACGGTGACTACTCCTTCAAGGGCTCCGGATACGTCCGTGGCGGCATTTTCGACCGGGTCCAGATCCGCCAGTTTGGCGATACCTTCAACTTCCGCGACCTGGATTTCTACCGGCTCAGCGACGTGTACGCCGAGGGGATGCCGGAGTTCAGCGAGATGGCAATTTTCATTATTCGCCAGCAGTACAGCTTTGATCCGGGCACCGAGTGGACCCTGGAGCTTACGGTCAAGCGCCAGACCGGCCCGCTGGACAGCGAATTCCAGGTGTTCCCGCTGACTTATCAACTGCCGGAGCAGTACTACACACGCCCGGAGCCAGTCATGACCGAAGAGGACATGCTGGCGGACCAGCCCATGTGGGTGCAGGTGTGGTACCAGCGCGAATTCCAGATTGTGGTGCTGGGCATTGGTATCGGTGTACTGCTCTTCATCCTTTTCTTCCAGGACTGGCTGGTGAAGAAGCCGAAGATCATGCGCTGGATCCGTCACGCCTTCCTGACCTACACCCTGTTTTTCATCGGCTGGTATGCCATGGGGCAGTTGTCCATCGTCAACGTGCTGACCTTCGTTAACAGCCTGATCAGTGGTTTCAGCTGGAAGACCTTCCTGATCGACCCGGTGATTTTCATTCTCTGGGCCGTTGTCGCCGGCATCATCCTGTTGTGGGGGCGGGCGGTGTACTGCGGCTGGCTGTGTCCGTTCGGCGCACTGCAGGAACTGCTGAATGAAATTGCCCGCAAGCTGAAAGTGCCCCAGTACACCGTCCCGTTCCCCGTGCACGAGCGGCTGTGGGCCATCAAGTACATCATCCTGCTGGTGCTGTTCGGGGTGTCGCTGGATTCCATGGCCACCGCCGAGCGCCTGGCCGAGGTGGAGCCATTCAAGACCGCCATCACCCTGAAGTTTGACCGCAGCTGGCCCTTTGTCACCTACGCGGTGCTGCTGCTGGTGGTCAACCTTTTTACCCGCAAGGTGTTCTGCCGGTACATGTGCCCACTGGGCGCAGCGCTGGCGCTGCCCAGCAAGCTGCGGGTGTTCGACTGGCTCAAGCGGCGCAAGGAGTGTGGCAACCCTTGCCGGCTGTGTGATCACGAGTGTGAAGTCCAGGCCATTCACCCGGACGGGCACATCAACTACATGGAGTGCCATTACTGCCTGGATTGCCAGATGACCTATTTCGATGACCACAAGTGCCCGCCGCTGATCGTCAAGCGACGCGGCAAGCGCCGTGGCCATAACGCACCCGGCCATCCGGAGGAGATTCCGGTGGTGCAGGTGACGTGAGCAGTCCCGCAAGAAGAAAGCATGAGAAGTAAAACCGCCATTACCAACAGATGGAGTTGGATGTTATGAGAAAGAAAGATGATCTGATCAAGGGCTCACCGGCGCTTCCGGAAAGTGGCCAGAGTCGTCGCCGCTTCATGGGCGCTGCCGCGCTGGCCGGCGTTGCCGGTGCCACCGGTTTGGGTTCAGCCGTGATGTCGCGGGAAGCCTTCGCGGCTGCTGCCGAGGAAGCCCGCAATAACTGGTTGATTCACCCCGGCGAACTGGATGAATACTACGGCTTCTGGAGTGGTGGCCATTCCGGCGAGGTGCGTGTGCTGGGCGTGCCCTCCATGCGCGAACTGATGCGGATTCCGGTGTTCAACGTGGACTCCGCGACCGGCTGGGGACTCACCAACGAGAGCAAGGAGGTCCTGGGAGACAGCAGCCGTTTCTCCAACGGCGACAGCCACCACCCGCACATCTCCATGACCGACGGTCGTTACGATGGCAAGTACCTGTTCATCAACGACAAGGCCAACACCCGCGTGGCCCGGATCCGTCTGGACATCATGAAGTGTGACAAGATCACCACCATCCCCAACGTTCAGGCCATTCACGGCCTGCGGCTGCAGAAGGTGCCGAAAACCAAGTACGTCTTCTGCAACGCCGAGTACGTGATTCCGCATCCCAATGATGGCAGCGACACCAGCCTTGAGAACAGCTTTACCATGTTCAACGCGGTGGACGCGGAGACCATGGAGGTGGCGTTCCAGGTCATTGTGGATGGCAACCTCGACAACACCGATGCCGACTACACCGGCAAGTACGCCTGTGCCACCTGCTACAACTCCGAGAAGGCGTTGGATCTGGCTGGCACCATGCGCAACGATCGCGACTGGGCGGTGGTATTCAACATTGCGCGCATCGAGCAGGCGGTCAAGAACGGCAACTACAAGACCCTCGGCGACTCCAAGGTGCCGGTCCTTGACGGCCGCGAAGGCTCCGAGTTCACCCGCTACATTCCGGTGCCGAAGAACCCCCACGGCCTGAACACCTCGCCCGACGGCAAGTACTTTATTGCCAACGGCAAGCTGTCACCGACCGTGTCCATCATCGCCATCGACAAGCTGGACGATGTGTTCGACAACAAGATTGAGCCGCGGGATGCCGTGGTGGCCGAGCCGGAGCTGGGCCTCGGGCCGCTGCACACCACCTTCGATGGCCGTGGCAACGCCTACACCACGCTGTTTATCGACAGCCAGGTGGCGAAGTGGAACATCGCCGATGCCATTCGCAACTATAACGGCGAGAAGGTGGATTACATCCGCCAGAAGCTGGACGTGCACTACCAGCCGGGCCATAACCATGCTTCGTTGACCGAGTCACGGGACGCGGACGGCAAGTGGCTGGTGGTTCTGTCGAAGTTCTCGAAGGACCGGTTCCTGCCGGTGGGTCCGCTGCATGCGGAGAACGACCAGTTGATCGATATCTCCGGCGAGGAGATGAAGTTGGTGCACGACGGTCCAACGTTTGCTGAACCCCACGACTGCATCCTGGTGCGTCGGGACCAGATCAAGACGAAGAAGATCTACACCCGTGATGATCCGTTCTTTGCCACCGCACGGGCCCAGGCCGAGAAGGATGGCGTTACCCTGGAGGCCGATAACAAGGTGATCCGTGACGGCAACAAGGTGCGCGTTTATATGACGTCGATCGCGCCGCAGTACGGGATGACCGAGTTCAAGGTGAAGCAGGGCGATGAGGTGACGGTGTATGTGACTAACCTGGACACCATCGAGGACGTGACCCACGGTTTCTGTATGGTGAACCACGGTGTGAGCATGGAGATCAGTCCGCAGCAGACGGCTTCGGTGACCTTCAAGGCGGATCGTCCCGGGGTGCACTGGTACTACTGCAACTGGTTCTGTCATGCGCTGCATATGGAGATGCGTGGGCGCATGATTGTTGAGAAAGCCTGATCCATTGAGGTTGTTGCCGGGGCCCGGTGCTTGGGCCCTGGCAAGCCCTCTTCCATCGATTTGCTCGAAGCATGGTGCAGTCCTCTAATTTCCTTTTTTGAGAAACGTTGATGTATCGAAAACTGCGTTATGGAGTGGCCCTGACAGTCGCTCTGTTTTCGCTGACCGCGCAAGCGGAACTGCAGGCCACACTGGATGCTCTGGAGCCGGGAGCATCGTTTGAACTGCCCGCTGAGCAGCTTTCTCCACTGGTTATCCGGGTGGCTGACGTATCTGTGTCCTGCCAGGCCGGGACTGTGATTGACGGTGGCGGGCAGGGGAATGCCGTGGAAATTCAGGCCGAGAGGGTGACGTTGTCCGGGTGCGAGGTGCGCAACTGGGGCGGCGACCTGAACGAACTGGATGCCGGGATTTTTGTGGGTCGTGAGGCCAAGGGCGCCGTGGTGGAGAACAACCGGCTACAGGGGCCCGCGTTCGGGATCTGGCTTGATGCGACGCCCGATGTGACGGTGCGTGATAACCGCATTCGTGGGGATGCGTCGATACGGTCCCAGGATCGGGGCAACGGGATTCACCTGTTCAATACTACCGGGGCGCTGATTGAGGGTAACGACATTCGTGAGACCCGGGACGCGATCTACATCGAGACTGCCAATAACAACATCATCCGCGATAACGAGATGTCGGATCTGCGTTATGGCATTCATTACATGTACTCGATGAATAATCTGCTAGAGGGAAATGTGACCCGTCGTACCCGCACCGGCTATGCGCTGATGCAGAGCAAGCGTTTGCGGGTGCTCAACAACCGGTCAGTGAACGATGCCAATTACGGCATTCTGATGAACTTCATTACCCAGTCCGAGGTGCGGGGCAATGTGGTGACCGGGGTGTCCCAGGGTCGCTCGGCAGGCGTGGCCATTGACGGAGCCGAGGGCAAGGCGGTGTTTATCTATAACTCCCTGTACAACACGTTCGAGGGCAATGTGTTTGCCGACAGCGACATTGGTATTCACCTGACCGCCGGTTCGGAGGACAACGAGGTGTTCGGCAATGCTTTTGTGAACAATCAGCGCCAGGTGAAGTATGTGGCCACCCGGACCCAGGACTGGTCGAAAGGAGATCGGGGCAATTTCTGGAGTGATTACCTGGGTTGGGACCGGAACCAGGACGGGATTGGTGATGTGCCCTACGAGCCCAACGACAACGTCGACCGGCTGTTATGGAAATACCCAGAAGCCCGGGTACTGATGTTCAGCCCGGCAGTGGACACACTGCGCTGGGTGCAGGATGCCTTTCCGGTGGTCAAGTCCGCCGGAGTCGTCGATTCCCACCCCCTGATGCGGCTGCCCGCAGTGCTTCAAACGGAGATCCGATGAGCTGCTTTCAACTGGACAATGTCAGTTACCGGTACGACAAGAGCCCTGTGCTCACGGGCATTGATCTGAGACTTGAGCCCGGAGAGATTCTCGGGCTGTTTGGCCACAACGGCGCGGGTAAGACCACGTCGATCAAGCTGATCCTTGGTCTGATGTCGCCCGAGCAGGGAACGGTGTCGGTGCTGGGGGGGCAGGCCGGCGACCCGGAGGTTACCCAGCACATTGGTTACCTGCCTGAGAACGTCATGTTCTATCCGCAGCTCACCGGGCGCGAAATTCTCCGTCACTTTACGCGTCTCAAGGGCGCCGACCTGCGTCAGGTGCCGGATCTGCTGGAGCAGGTGGGTCTGAGTGATGCCATGGACGCCCGCACCAAGACCTACTCCAAGGGCATGCGTCAGCGTCTGGGCCTGGCCCAGGCACTGCTGGGAAAGCCCCGGTTGTTGATGCTGGACGAGCCCACCGTGGGGTTGGATCCGGTGGCCACGGCGGATCTGTACCGGTTGCTGCGGACCCTTCGGAACGAGGGAACCGGCATCGTGCTCTGTTCCCATGTTCTGCCAGGTGTTGAGCCTTACATCGATCGGGCGGCCATCCTGACCGGCGGCGCCCTGCAGGCGGCGGGGGATCTGACGGCCCTCAGGCGGCAGGCCAATATGCCGGTGACCCTCTCTCTGGAGCCTGCCCATGATGTCTCTGCGCTGGAGCGGGCCATCGACCGGGCCGGTCGCTTCAATGGCCTGTTGGTAAAGGCGGATAGCGGTCGCCTGCGGGTGGATGTGCAGCCCCGGGAAAAAATGCCGCTGCTGCAGGCGCTCTTCGCCTCCGGCGAGCTGGCCGATGTGAGTATTCACCAACCCAGTCTTGAGGATATCTACGTGCACTTCATCGGCAGCGGCGGCCTGGCCCATCGCGGAGGCAAGTCATGAACAGTATCTGGACCATTGCCCGCAAGGAGCTCAGCGACAGCCTGCGCAACCGCTGGCTGGTGGCCATTGCTCTGGTTTTCGCCACCCTGGCCCTGGGGATTGCCTGGTTCGGGGCCGCCGCTTCCGGGCAGGTGGGCTATGCCTCCACACCCGCCACCATTGCCAGTCTCGCGAGCCTGGGCATCTTCCTGATCCCGCTGATCGCATTGCTGCTGGCCTACGATGCCATTGTCGGCGAGGAAGAGGGCGGCACCCTGCTGTTGTTGCTGACCTATCCCCTGAGTCGAAGCGAGTTGCTCCTGGGCAAATTCCTGGGCCATGGCCTGACCCTGGCCCTTGCCACGCTGATCGGATTTGGTGTGGCCGGCGTGGCCATCGCCCTGCTGGTGGATGAAGTGACCATCACTAGCCTCATGGCAGCCATGCTGAGGTTCATAGCCTCCACCGTGTTGCTGGGCTGGGGGTTCATTGCGCTGGCCTACCTGATCAGCGTTCGCGTTGGCGAAAAACCGGTCGCGGCCGGGCTGGCGCTGGCCATCTGGTTCTTCTTCGTACTGATCTTCGACCTGCTCCTGCTGGGCACTCTCGTGGCCAGCGAAGGCCAGTTCAGCGCCGAACTGCTGCCCTGGCTGCTGATGCTCAACCCCACCGATATCTACCGCCTGCTCAACATCGTCGCCTTCGGCGACAGCGGCCAGATGACCGGCGTGCTCAGCCTTGGGACCGACCTTCCCGTCGGCGCTGCCGGCTTATGGGTTGGTCTGGTGCTCTGGTTTGTTGTGCCACTGGCTGGCGCTCTCGCGCTTTTCCGAAACCGCCGTATCTGAACGGAGTAACCACCGATGCAGCGAACCCGATTCAACTGGCTCCTCGCCAGCCTTGCAGCCCTCACACTCACCGCCTGCTCAGGCGCAGAGGAGCAGGCCGCCGCAACGCCCGACCCGGTGCACTTCGAAAACGGCGACGAATGCCACGTGTGCGGCATGCTCATTGAAGGCTTCCCCGGCCCCAAGGGCCAGGCCATTACCGAAAAAGACCAGCAGGTTCGAAAATTCTGCTCCACCCGCGATATGTTCGCCTGGGTGCTGCAGCCGGAGAACGTCAACCGGGAACACACCCTCTACGTCCACGACATGGCCCAGACCGACTGGCAGAACCCGAACGACACGGCCCTGATTGATGCCAGGGAAGCCTTCTATGTCGTGGGCTCCACTCGTAACGGCGCCATGGGGCCGACCCTGGCGTCCTTTGCCCGTCAGGTTGATGCAGAAAAGTTTGCAGAGGAACTTGGTGGCAAGGTATTGGCTTTTGGGGAGGTCACCCTGGAAGATCTTAATTCGGGCATGGCCATGTCGGGCGACAGACTATAACGCGATAGTCCGAGGAGCCGGTGAGGGCAGTCCTTCCAAAACTGTGCGGAGCCATGGATGGCGGAGCCCAAGCGTCACAGGGAGGTGCCGCAAGGAGCGTGTTTTGGAAGGACTGCCCTCATTGGCTCCCCCTCCAAGTCACGCAGGTTAGGTGGGAAACTTAAAAAACGCTTAACCGCCGGTCATATTCATAAACCGAAGAATCTGCACATCCCCATTGCTGGAGAAATGATGCCGCTCCGGCTTCAGATCCATGGCATTGATGATGGTTTCCCGCAACTTGCCGTCAGACTCAGGATGGCCCCGAAGCACCCGCCGCAGATCCACCGAATGCTCATTGCCAAGGCACAGCAGCAGTCGACCCTCAACGGTTACACGCACCCGGTTGCAGGTGGAACAGAAGTTGTGGGAATGGGGTGAAATGAAACCGACCCGTGTCTTGCTGTCTTCCATCCGGTAGTAACGGGCGGGACCGCCTGAATCCTCGGTTGCGGGAACCAGATCGTGGTGCTTGCGGATGATGTCACGCACCTCCTCGCTGGTGCACAGCGCCAGACCCCGATCGTGTTCGGAAATCTCGCCCAGGGGCATTTCTTCGATAAACGTGATGTCTACCTGCTTTTTCCGGGCGAACTCGACCAGCTCTGGCACCTCTTCATCGTTGCGGCCTTTCATTACCACGGTATTGATCTTGATCCCGCGGAAGCCCGCCTCCCGGGCGGCATCAATACCGTCCAGCACCTGGGACAGCCTGCCGGTACGGGTAATATCGTGGAATTTGTCGGCGTCCAGGGAATCCAGGCTGATGTTCAGCCGATGCATGCCCGCCTTGCGCAGAGGCTCGGCCATGGTGGTCAACTGACTGCCGTTGGTGGTCATGGCGAAATCGCGCAGACCGTAGGTGCCGATTTCCTTGACCAGTTCGAGGATATCCTTGCGCACCAGGGGTTCGCCACCGGTCAAACGGATCTTCTCGGTGCCCAGGTCGACAAAATTGCGGGCCACACGAGCGATTTCTTCCAGGGTCAGCACCTGCTGACGGGGCAGGAAGGTCATGTCTTCAGCCATGCAGTAGACGCAGCGGAAATCACAGCGGTCGGTTACGGACAGACGTACATAGTTGACGGTGCGGCCAAAACGGTCTGTCAGCTTGGTTCGGGGCATCGGGATGATCCTGTAGTACTGCTTATTTTTTAAACCAATTATAGGCCTAGTATTGCAGATTGGATCAAGGATTCCGATACCCCGGGGTAGGTAACTCCCGTGCTCGGGCGTGGGGAGGGAATGCCGGGCCGTCCATGGCCCGTTCGCAATCAGAGGGTGAATCGCGTTGCTCAGGCGGATTCAGTTACGGTGGCAGGATCCTCTGGCTTGTCGAGCGCCGGTGCCAGGGTGGGGAAGAGCAACGCCTTCACCACCTGCCAGGCTACCGCGAGTGCGCCTACAATGAAGACAACATCGCCAATGGTCCGGATCCAGCGCAGGAACTGTAGGATGTCAGACTGCATGAAGGCCTCGCTGCGGGCGTACCAGAGACCTTCACTGGCGCTCGCCGCGAACTGGATCAGCCCTACCGGCAGCAGGCTGGTAAACAGCATCAGCACCAGGCCACCGTTCAGCCACCAGAAGCCGACTTTCATCAGTCGCTCATCGAACACCAGGCCCGGCCGGATGTAGCGCAGCACCAGCAGGGTGAAGCCCAGGGCCAGGAAGCCGTACACCCCGAACAGCGCTGCATGGGCGTGGGTCGGTGTGGTGTTCAGACCCTGCACGTAGTACAGCGCAATGGGCGGGTTGATCATGAAGCCGAGCACTCCGGCGCCCAGCATGTTCCAGAAGGCAACACCGACGAAGAACAGCAGAGGCCAGCGCACGTTTTCCATCCAGGGCGCACGGCTCTTCAGGCGCCAGTTCTCCCAGGCCTCATAGCCGAGCACAATCAGGGGAACCACCTCGAGTGCGCTGAAGGTCGCACCAACGGCCATCACCGGCGTAGTGGTGCCGCTGAAGTACAGGTGGTGGAAGGTGCCGGGCACGCCGCCGAGCATGAACAGGCTGGCGGAGGCCAGGCTGGCCGAGGTGGCCACCGTACGGGATACCAGGCCCATGCTGCAGAAGATGAATGCCAGGGCAGTGGTGGCGAACACTTCGAAGAAGCCTTCCACCCACAGGTGCACAATCCACCAGCGCCAGTACTCCATCACTGACAGATGGGTGCGCTCGCCGTAGAAGAAGCCGGCGCCGTAGAACAGACCAATGGCCACGACGCTTGCAGTCAGCAACGCCAGCAGGTTCTTGTCCCCGCCGGGTGTGCGCAGGGCTGGAACTATGCCCCTGAGCATCAGTACCAGCCAGAAGGCGATGCCGAGGAATTTGCCAATCTGCCAGATCCGGCCGAGGTCCACGAACTCGTAGCCCTGATGGCCCAGCCAGAAGTTGAGATTCGCAGGCATGATCTGCGCGATGGCCAGATAGTTGCCGACGAACGAGCCAACCACCACGGCAACCAGCGCCCAGAAGAGGATATCAACACCCAGCTTCTGGAATTTCGGGTCCTTGCCCCCGTTAATAATGGGAGCCAGGAACAGACCGGCTGCCAGGAAGCCCGTGGCAATCCAGAACAGCGCCGACTGAATGTGCCAGGTGCGAACCAGTGAGTAAGGGAACCACTCGGATACGTTGATGCCGTAGAAGCTCTGGCCTTCCACTGTATAGTGGGCGGTAAAGCCACCGAGCATAACCTGGAAGGTGAACAGGCCCACCACCAGTAAGAGGTATTTGCCGAGGGCTCTCTGGGACGGTGTGAGGGCGACGTTGGTGAGGGGATCCTTGATCGGTGCTTCCGGCTCGTCTTCGTCATGCTTGCGCAGGAATGCCCAGGCCCAGACCAGTCCGCCGATACCGGCGATGAGCAGAACCACGCTGACGATCGACCAGATAATGTTCTCCGCAGTCGGCTTGTTATCGATCAGCGGTTCGTGGGGCCAGTTGTTGGTGTAGGTGACATCGCTGTCCGGGCGCTCGGTAGCTGCGGCCCAGGCGGTCCAGAAGAAGAACTCGGTCATCCGCTGCCGGCGCTCCGGGTCCGGCAGGGTATTCTCCTTCATGGCGTAATTCTCGCGCGTGGACTGCAACGCCGGGTCGCCACCGAAAAGGCTGTGGTAGTAGGCCGCGGTCTGCGCCATGGCTTCCGCACGACGCTCCGATAGCACGACGGTGTCTCGCGCACTGTCGTAAGTGTTGGTGCGGTAGGCTTCCTTCAACTGGTACTGCAGGGCGTTCTGTTGCTGTCCGTTCAGGGACGCGTAAGGCGCGCCGTATTCCTCCTGCGCCGCGATCTCAAGCCAGTTCACCAGTTCCCGGTGCAGCCAGTCGGCGGTCCAGTCGGGCGCCTGGTAGGCGCCGTGGCCCCAGATGGAGCCCAACTGCATGCCACCTACCGATTGCCAGGCGGTCTGGCCGTCCAGGATGCTGTCTTCGGTCATCAGCAAAGTGCCGTCGGCGGTTTCGACCCGATCCGGAATCGGGGGCGCTTCCCGATACACTTCGGTGCCAAAATAGCCCAGCAGTCCGAAGGTGATGGCCAGAACCGAGATCAGTATCCACCAGAGTTTGCGATAGTCAGCCATGATGAGCGCCCTCCGCTTGCCCGCCGACGCGGTTGAACAGCACGTTGTTTTCAAGATGGATGTGGTTCACGAGATCGTTCTCCAGGGTGGCCAGGCCCCGGTAGAGGGTCTGCCAGGTGTTACATGCCCCGTCCGGCAGGGCGAGGTGGTTGGTAAGGCGGTGGACGCCGGCGAGGGCCAGGCCGTGGTCGTCGTGTTCACGACGCATCACGGAAATGGGCGCGGCGGCCATGCCGTTCATGTTGCGTGCAATCATCGGGAACAGGATCTGTTCCTCTTTCTGCATGTGGGCTTCCAGTTCAGCCTGCATTTGCTCAAGGTGAGCGCTCAGGCCTGCAGGGCAGTCCGGATGGTGGTTGTGAACACGCTCGACACGCTGGGCAAGCCGGATCAACTCCGGAAGCTGTTCACGGTGAAGGTCGTGGTAGCGGGTAAGAATGTGTTCGATCACCACTTCGGTGTCGGCCTGGCGCAGGTCGTCCAGGGCATCCTTCGGTAGCATGGGCAGTTTCTCCTCTTAAACATTCATTACAAATAAATGTTAATGGAGATTTTGATTAGATGTATCTGAAGTGTCAAATCTAATTGGTGGTATGGCTGGTGGTACGACTGATGGTATAGGTAAAAGACGCGAGTTCGTGGCAAGTCTTTTCGCCCTTGGCGGTTGCTTTTTTGTAGGCGGGTCTCTAGATTAAAAATGTATTTGAAATATTTTATGGTGAGAATGATGGCTGACCTTGAAAAATGGCTGTTCACTGCGAACCGGACGCTGGGATTATCGGTGGCCGGGTTGCTGGTAACCATCCTGATGGCCTATCCACTGGCGGATTCGTTGGCGATGCCCATCCAGATCATGGCGCACATCGGCACGCTACTCTTTGCCGTGGGTGTCAAGATTGCCTATGTCGCGAGGCTGGTTTTTCTGAGCCGGCTGGGCAGACCTGTTCATTGAATCCCGGTAAACTGGATGCAGTTATGAACTTTGGCGGAGCCCCCGTGATGGGCGATTTTTTCGGCAAAACCGGATTCAGGATTCTTGCGTATATATTCGTTGGGCTGGCTGTGGCCGGAGTGGCTCTGCCGCTACTGCCGACAACGCCGTTTGTTCTGCTGGCCGCGTATTGCGCGAGCAAAGGCTCGCCGGCGTTTGCGGAATGGCTGGATAACCACCCCAGGTTCGGGCCTGCCATAGCCCAGTGGCGCACCCGTCGGGCGGTGCCGGCCAGAGCCAAAGTGCTGGCCTGCAGCATGATGGCGTTGAGCTGGACAATGCTGTTCATGCTTGGCGCCTCGGCCACGGTGCTGGCGATTTCCGGCCTGTGCCTGTGTGGCACCGCCTGTTACCTGTTAACACGACCGAATTACTGACTGACTGTTCGATAAACTGGAGTCCTGAATGCACATCACCCGATACACCGACTATTCACTTCGAGTGCTCATCTACCTGGCAGTGCAGGGTGATCGTCTGGCAACCATCCAGGAAATCGCGGACAGCTACGACATCTCCAAGAATCACCTCATGAAGGTGGTGCATCAGCTCAACAAGAAGGGGTACATCGAGACGATCCGTGGCAAGAAGGGCGGTATGCGTCTGCACATGGCGCCCTCGGACATCAACATCGGTATCCTGGTTCGCGAAACCGAGCAGGATCTGAGTATTGTTGAATGCTTCTCTTCCAAGAACGCCTGCAAGATCACGCCGGTGTGTGGGCTCAAATCAATGTTTGGTGAGGCGCTCAAGGCCTTCCTCGAGGTACTCGACAAATACACCCTGGCCGATGTGATCCAGGATCAGCACCGGCCACAGTTGCTGCGGTTGCTGCAGATTGCCTGAGGCGCGGATACACAAACTTACCAATCGAATCCAACAATCAGTGCCCGTTCCGTAACCACTGCGATACACTTTTGTTCAGCAGTTTGATAATAAAAACGGATCAGGGCCAGTTAGTTGCATATTGCGTTTCTTGTGTTGCTGGCACTTTGCTCGTCCGGAGCTTTTGCCATCGAAATTCCGGACAACCACCCCGTTGTACTCGATCGTGATAGCGGGCGAGTCGACATTTCCCGTTATCTGACCTATTACGAAGACGCCTCGTCTGATCTATCCATAGACCGCGTTATTCGCCAGTGGCATCGTCTGGGCTCCACCGGTATGCCCGATCAGGCCTACAACTTTGGCTTCACCGATTCCACTTACTGGTTTCATACCCGTGTGGTCAACCCCTCAAGCCCGAACAATCGCTGGGTACTGGAGGGGCTTTACCCCATTATCGATGAGATGGAACTGTTCGTGTTGCGGCCAGATGGCACCATCAACCGGCAGATTGCCGGGGACTCGGTTCCTTTCCGCCTGAGACCGCGGAATCACCACAACATCAACTTTTACCTGGATCTGGCCACGGGCGAGCAGGTGGATCTGTTTTTCCGGGTGAAGACCACCGGGGCCGTGCAGATGCGCATGTTGCTCTGGCATTCCGATGAATTCAGCGCCGCGGATCACCAGGAGCGGTTTCTGCTCGGCCTGTATTACGGCTTGCTGGCGTGCATGGTGATCTTCAACTTCCTGATTTTCGTGTCCATCCGGGACACCAACTACCTGTGGTACGTTTCCTATATCCTGTCCTACGGCCTGTTGCAGCTCAGTTTGAACGGGTTGGCGTTTGAGCATCTGTGGCCGGATTCGCCCTGGTGGAACAACCGGGCAGTTGCCTTCCTGATTGCCACCGGCATGTTCTGCGTACTGGGTTTTTCCCGTTCATTCCTGGCACTCCGCGACAACGCCCCACGGCTCGAGAAAATCTTCCTGGGCCTGATGGCATTTTTCCTGGTGACGGGCGCCGCGGCGCTGCTCTGGCCCGCATACGGAACCGTTATCCGGATCAACACCTTCATGGCCGCGGTAGCGGTGGGCTTTGTGATCCTCGCCGGTGGCCTCTGCCTCTATCGGCGGTTCCGGCCGGCCCGCTATTTCATGCTGGCCTGGACAGCGCTGCTGTCGGGGATGTTGCTGTACACACTCAAGACCTTTGCCTTGGTGCCGGCAAATTTTGTCACCGAGTTCGGTATTCAGATTGGGTCGGCGTTTGAAGTCATTCTGCTTTCCATAGCCCTGGCCGACCGGTTGCGACACATGACCCTGGAAAACCAGAGAATACAGCAGGAAATGACCGAAAAGCTGGAGTCGAGGGTGGCCGAGCGAACCGCGGAACTGGAAGCCGCCAACCGACAGCTCGAGGCGCTCAGTTCAACCGATGGGCTGACGGGGGTGTTCAATCGCCGCTTCTTTGATGTCCGGTTGTCGGAGGAAGCCGCCCGCTGCCGTCGCAACGGGCCCTTGGCCCTGGTCATGATCGACGTTGACCACTTCAAGGCGCTCAACGACAACCTCGGCCACCAGGCGGGGGACGCCTGTCTGCGAAAGCTGGCCGATGTGCTGACCACCGTGGTGCGACGGGGAACCGATCTGGTTGCCCGCTACGGCGGTGAAGAGTTCGCCATTATTCTGCCTTACACCGATGTGGCCGGCGCCGAGGCCCTTGCAAACAAGGTGCGTGTGGCGGTGGAGCGGGATCTGAATTTCCGCTGGGAAGGTCAGTTGGTGCCGGTGACTGTGAGTCTGGGTGCCGCCACTGCACCGGGCGGCACCTCCGTTGAGCCCGGCGACCTGATCGCGGCAGCCGACGCCGCCCTTTATGCCTCGAAGCAGGCCGGGCGCAACCGGGTAACGGTGCGCCCGCCCGGGCATCTGCGCGCTGGCGGAACGGAGCCGTCTACGCGGTAGCGGCACGATTTGCCTGCCCCAGCGGCAGGGAGAAGCGGGCAATGCGCTTGAGCACCGTGCCGTACTGGCGGGCAAAACTTCCGCTGTTGTAGTGAATGCCGTGCTTGCGGCATACCGCCTGCACCTTGTGGGAGATTTCCGGGTACCGATGCGCCGGCAGGTCCGGGAACACATGGTGCTCAATCTGGTAGCTCAGGTGTCCGCTCAGCACGTGCAACCACCGGCCGCCGGTGAAGTTGGAGGATCCGGTTAACTGGCGAAGGTACCAGTGGCCCTTACTCTCACCCTCGCATTCTTCCTCGGTAAAGGTTTCTGCATCCTGCGTGAAGTGACCACAGAAAATCACCGTTGACGACCATAGGTTGCGGATCAGGTTGGCGCTGATATTACCCGCCAGCACAATGGGCGCCACGGGAAAGGTCAGCAGCGGAAAGAACAGGTAGTCCTTGAACGCCTGGCGCCCGCCCTTGCGCGCAAAGTCCTTCAGGAACGGCAGCTTCTCGCGCCAGCTGATCTCCCTCCGCCGCAGTTTCTCGGTCTCGAGTTCGTGCAGCCCCACGCCCCACTGGAAGAACACGCTCAGCAGGATGTAGTTGATGAACTGCAGCGCGTGCCAGGGCTTCCACGGCTCGTCGTCGGTCAGGCGCAGCACCGCGTAGCCGTAGTCCCGGTCCTTGCCGATGATATTTGTGTAGGTGTGGTGCTCGTAATTGTGGGTGCGCCGCCAGGAATCACTCGTACACACGGTGTCCCACTCATAGCTCTGTGAGTGCAGAGCGGGGTCGTTCATCCAGTCGTACTGGCCGTGCATGACGTTGTGGCCAATCTCCATGTTCTCAATAATCTTGGCCACGCCCAGGCTGGCGGTGGCGGCCACGAACACCGGCGGAATGAAGCCAAAGGGCATCATGATCCGACCACCGGCTTCCAGCGTCCGGTGCAGGCGGACCATGCGCCGGATATACCGGGCATCCCGCTCGCCAAGGTCTGCGATAACCTCGTCGCGGATGGCGTTGAGGTCCTGTTCGAGTTCTGCAAGTTGCGTCTCGTTCAATTTCTTCATGGTCTTACTCCTCGCGGACGTTGATGGCTCTTTTGAGGGCTCAAGGCTCCGCAATCAGAATTGGGTTCTCAAAGGTCCAGGGATACCGGACCCCGGGGAATGGAGATACAAAGCTGGATGGTTTCCTCGCCGGGGCCCGAGGCTTTTCCGGTCAGCCGGTTGATCACGGTACCGCTGGTTTTTCGACAGCTGCACTGGTGGCAGATACCCATCCGGCAGCCGTGTCGTGGATTCAGGCCTGAGGCTTCGGCAATATCCAGCAGCGAGGCGTCGCCTTCCGAGCTGGCCGCAAGGTCGCTGTTCGCGAATTGAACCTCGCCACCCAGGGGGGCGTCCCCCAGATCCGCCGCGGGTGCGGAAAAAAAGGTGCTGTGAATGTCGTTCTCGCCAATACCCCGGGCGGCCAGAAGATCACCGGCCAGATCCATCAATCCCTTGGGGCCGCACAGGTACACCTGACGGGCCGTCAGTCCGGGCACGCTGTCCAGATCCCGGTCGTTCAGGAAGCGGGGTGTCGCGCCCTCATGGGTCGGGATGATCTCAAGAGTCAGTGCGCTGTAGCGGCGAGTCAGGGCTTCAAGCTTCTCACGAGCGATGATGTCCTGCCCGGTGCGCACGAAATAGAGCAGGGTGACCGGAGCCCGGTAGTCCTGGGCTGCCATGGTTTCCAACTGGCTGAGTATTGGCGTGATGCCACTGCCGCCGGCAATGAACAGCACCGGCTGCACCGGCTCGGGAATCCGGAAATCGCCGAAGGCGTCGCCCAGGCCAATCACGGCACCGGTTTCCAGATGATCGTGTATCCAGTTGGTAACAAGGCCTCCGGGCAGGCGTTTGATGGTCAGGTTGATCCTGCCGGTTTCCTGCCAGAGGATTGGCGAACTGGACAGGCTGAAGGTTCGCTGGCGGCGAACACCGTCGATTTCAACACAGATGTTCACATGCTGGCCGGCCTCGAAGCCGGGCCAGCGCCCCGCGGGCTTCAAGACCAGGGTTTTGGTGTCCGAAGTGTCCTGGATGACCTGTTCCACCCTTGCCGGTGTGTACTCTTGTATCCACATGGGATTGATCTGTTCCACCAGCGGGTCCAGGAAGGTTTCCGGTTTGTTGGTGTTGAACAGCTGCCTGCCAAGCCAGTGCAGGGCTTTGGACTGTGGTTGTTTCGCTAACATGCGTGGGCCTCCCTGAGGCTTTTCAATATCGTGTGTACGACTGTTCACTAATGTGTACGAATGTACACAGCGATATTCAGAGAGGCAATGGATATAGAGAGCTTGGCGTAAAATGACAAGCATCCGCTGCCTTTTACGGTGTGGATGTGTACACTTGTAGCCTACCAATGGGTGGCGGTCAGAGCGCAGAAGACATGGCGGACAAGCAGCGTAGAAAACCCGGGGAGACCCGCGAAAAACTGATGAACGCGGCCCTGACCCTGGTGGGTAAGGGCCGGCATTTTGCCAGTCTGGGCATACGTGAGGTCACCCGGCAGGCTGGCGTGGTACCCACATCCTTCTATCGGCATTTCCGCAATATGGACGATCTGGGCCTGCAGCTGGTGGATGAACTGGGGCTGGTGCTGCGACGGATGATGCGGGAGGCACGGGGCAATGTGCTGCAGGCGGACAAGCTGATTGACGAGTCCGTGGCCATCTTTATCAGTCATGCCCGCGCCAACCGCAGCTTTTTCATGTTCATGGCCCAGGGGCTGGCTGGCGAGAGCCGGGCCGTGCAGGAGGGGATACGCAGCGAGATGCGGTTTTTTGCCAGCGAGCTGGCCAACGACCTGCGCCGTTTGCGGCTGGTGGACCACCTGAGTGATCAGGACCTGGACGTAACCTGCGATCTGGTGGTTCGGAGCGTGGCGTTCAGCCTGACGGATCTGCTCGGGGTGTCACCGGATGACGATTACCAGATTGACCAGATCCGGAAGCGGACCACCCGCTTCCTTCAACTGATCTTCGTGGGCGCGGCCCACTGGAAGAGCAACGGCTGAGGCGCCGCTGGCTCTACCAAAAGACCTCAGCTGCCGGCCGCCGGCGTTTTCCGGCTGCGTGCTGTCCGCTTTTTCGGTGTTGTCGCCGGTTTGGTGCTGGCGGGTTTAGCGGCTGCCCTGGCTTTGGCCGGCGGCGGCAGGATCAGGCTTTCCAGCTCGTCCAGGGCCTCGCCGGTGTACACCGCCAGCTTCTGCATGCTTGGCAGGGTGTCCCTACAGCCGGTGTAACCGAAGTTCAGGGAGCCGTCGTAGCTCAGGCAGGTGATGTTCAGAGCGCCACCGTGGGCGATCAAGGACACTGGGTACATGGCTTCGAGCTTGGCACCTTCATAGTAGAGAGTCCGCTGCGGCCCGGGCACATTCGAGATAGTCACGTTGAAGACCGGCCGCATGCGCCCGCCAAGCCCGGACATCAGCTGCAGGATATAGGGCGACATCAGCAGCATGGTGTACTGGGTCAGGGCACTCTTGGGCAGCTTCTGCAGATGTTCCTTGGCGCGACGGGTCGACGTCTTGATGTTCTGAAGCCGGATCAGCGGATCCGGTTCATCGGTCGCGAGGGACGCGATCATGAAACTGATCTGTGTGCCGGTGCCCTGGTCGTCTGCGGGTCGGATGTTCACCGGAATGCCCGCAGTCAGCGGGGTGTCCGGCAACTCGTCCTGTTCCACCAGGAAACGACGCAGGGCGGTACCGCAGAGATACAGCACGATATCATTTAGTGAACCGCCAGAGACGTTGGCCAACTCCTTGATGCGCTCCAGCTGGTAGTGCTGGGTGGCAAAACGGCGCTGGCCGGTGACCCTGTGATTGATCTTGGAAACCGGGCCGGTGAACGGTGCTGTCAGGCCATCGTCCGGGTGACGCACGGAATGAATGAGCCGGTTGCCGGCCTGCCAGAGCCTTGGCGCCATATCCGCTTGCAGCTTGAGGGCGTCCATGGCCTGGGAAATGGCGGCTGGCACACTGGCTTCGGAATCGGTCTTGCTGCCGCGCCGGCGCTCGGGGCGCACGGACCAGGGCGGTGGCATGTCCCGCTTGTCCGGGTCGGTAGTGAGCACCCGCTGCATCAGTCGCACCCCGCTGATGCCATCAATCATTGAGTGATGCATCTTGGTGTAGAGCGCGAACCGGTTGTTTTCCAGACCCTCTATGACATGGCACTCCCAGAGGGGGCGGGCAAAATCCAGCGGATTGGAGTGCAGGCGCGATACCAGCACACCCAGCTCCCGCTCACCGCCCGGGCGCGGCAACGCAGAGTGACGCACGTGGTAGTCCAGATCGATGTCCTTATCAACCTTCCAGGCCGGTGCCACCAGCCGGCCCAGCAGGCCGGACCAGGCGAGTTTGTAGCACCAGGGCGGCGCCACATCGCCGGTTTCCTTCATGCGGGCTACCATGTCCCTCAGGAAGGTGTCAGGGGCGCCCTCCGGCAGTGAGAAAATCTGCAGATTGCCCACATGCATGGGGGTGTCTTCAGATTCCACGGCCAGCCAGGAGGCATCCAGTGTTGCGAGGCGTTTCATTCCTTGTGTCTCTCCCCTTGTGTTTCGCCACGTGTGTCCGGGTAAATACGTGTGTGTTGCAAGTATACGTGTAACGCCCCCCAGACACGATGGCCGCGGCCAGAAAGTTCCTTTTTTTGCCAACCTTTTGCCAAGGCATTGCCAAAGGCTCCGGTTACACGCTGTTGCCGTTTGCAGGCTCCCGCAAATGGTCGCCGTGTGCTACTTTGCATCGATTGGTTCCTACTAAAAACAAAAACCTTCGGAGGCACTGTGGAATCCAGTCCGCTTATCTCGGCAGGCCTGCCGGTTGCCCTGTTTATCATCATGATCGGCATTGGCATGACCCTGACCGTCCGGGATTTCCGCCAGGTTGCGGTCTACCGGAAAGGCATGATCGTGGGCACCGTCGCCCAGATACTGGTCATGCCGCTGGTGGCTTTCATGCTGGCCACGGTGCTGTCGGTACCGCCGGCCATCGCCGTTGGCCTGGTGATCATCGCCGCCTGTCCCGGTGGCACCACCTCCAACCTGTTTGTCCTGCTGGCCCGGGGCAATATCGCCCTGTCCATCGTGCTGACCGTTTCCGCCAGTCTGATCACCATCCTCACCTTGCCCCTGTTCACCAATCTGGCCCTGCAACATTACATGGGCACCGAAGAAGACATTGTGCTGCCGGTCTGGAAAACCGTGGGCATGCTGGTTGGCATCGTGCTGGTGCCTGTGGCGATCGGCATGGCCGTTCGTACCCGTAATCCGGAAGTCGCGCGGAAAGCCGAGAGCGTTGTCAGCCTGTTCGGCGGGGTGGTGCTGGCCGTTCTTATCGTGGCGCTGGTCTACGGTGTGCGCGACCAGATCTGGGACCTGCTCAAGCAGGCGGGGCCTGCGACCATTCTGCTGAACCTCGCGGGCATCTTCCTGGGATTGCTGGCCGGAAGGGCCGCCGGGCTCACCCAACGTGAGTCCCTGGCGGTGGCGGTGGAGCTGGGCGTGAAGAATGGCACCATTGCGCTTATGGTTACCTTGACGCTGCTGGAATCCAGCGCCATGTCGATACCGGCGGCGGTGTATGGTGTACTGATGTTCCCCATCGGGTTTGTACTGGCTATGTATGGTCGGCGCGTGATCCCTGCGCCCACGGTTCACGTCTCGAACTGATCGGAGTCTCCAGTCATGCAGTTTCTTAATGGCATTACCCTGCTTCTGGTGTACCAGCTGGTCGGCGAGGTCACCGTGCGGCTGGTGGGCTTACCCATACCCGGGCCGGTACTGGGCATGGTGATGCTGTTCATTACTTTGATGATCTGCGGCCAAGCCCCGGCGTCGGTGGATCAGGCATCATCGGCGTTGCTCAGTCATCTGTCGCTGCTGTTCGTGCCGGCGGGGGTGGGCATGATGGCGCACTTCGGCCGGATTGCCGATGAGTGGCTGCCGATAACGCTGGCCCTGCTCCTGAGTACCGTTATTACCATGGTCGCCACGGCGTTGATCATGCAACTGACCAGTCGCTGGTTTGTGAAGGAAGCGCCGACAGAGGAGGGCAGCAATGAGTGAGCCGGGTCTGAAGGATATCTGGGTCTATCTCTCCACCTCACCGCTGCTGGGGTTGACCATCACCCTGGTTGCCTATGGGCTGGCCTACCGGTTGTACCTGAGAACCAACTCCAATCCGCTGGCCAATCCAGTGGTTACCTCCGTGGCCATGCTCATCGTGCTGCTACTGGCAACCGGCACGCCCTACAGTGATTATTTCGAGGGCGGACAGTTTGTTCACTTTCTGCTGGGTCCGGCAACCGTGGCCCTGGCCGTGCCCCTTTACCAGCAGTTTTCAAGACTTCGGCAGTTGTGGTTACCGGTCACTATCTCGCTGGTCTGTGGCGTGGTGATCGCCGCCGGGAGCTCCATTGGCCTGGCACGATTGCTGGGTGGCTCCATGGAAATCCAGATGTCCCTGGCGCCGAAGTCGGCCACGGCGCCAGTGGCCATGGGCATTTCGGAAAAAATCGGCGGTCTGCCTTCATTGACCGCGGTGCTGGTGGTGCTGACCGGCATCACTGGCGCGGTTTTGGGCACCAAGCTGTTCGACTGGGTCCGCGTGCGGGACGATACCGCCAAAGGCATCGCCATGGGTGTGGCGGCGCACGGTATCGGAACCGCGAGAGCCTTCCAGGTGAGTTCCCAGATGGGCGCGTTTTCGGGCCTGGCCATGGCGCTCTCCGCCTTTGCCACGGCGCTGTTCGTGCCCTGGCTGGTGGATCTGCTGGCGCAGTGGCTGCCGGTTTGAGCGTATCTGGTATCGGTACCAAAGTTGTATAAGAAACAAAACAAATGATTATTTAAAGTCTGGCAGTCTCCCGCTGCAATGAAGTGACACCATTTTCCGGTCACTGCGTACCGTTAATGGGCGAGCAAACCCGGTCATGAGTGCGAGGAGACCACATGAACAACGAGCAGATTATTCTTCCCCGGGTTCTGGTATTGGCGTTTGGTTGCCTCGCCAGCGTTTCCGCCCTGGGGCAGGCGAAGACGGACAGCGATGAACAACTGGTACTCGAAGTGACGGCCTCGCGCCTGGTTCGAGACCTTTACGAAACCCCGGCAGCCGTTTCGGTAGTCGATGCTCCGGACATCCAGGAGGGCCAGCAGCGCCTGCAACTGGATGAGTCACTGAGCACGGTCCCAGGCCTGTTCTTCCAGAACCGCTACAATTTCGCCCAGAACCTGCGTTTGTCCACCCGGGGCTTTGGGGCCCGGGCCCCGTTCGGCATTCGCGGTATTCGCATCCAGGTGGACGGCATTCCTTACACCCTCCCGGACGGCCAGTCCCAGATTGACGCCATAGACCTGGATTCCGCCCAGCGGATCGAGGTCATCCGTGGTCCGGCATCGGTGCAGTACGGCAATGCTGCCGGCGGTGTGATTGACATCACCACGGCGCTGGGCGACGAGCTTCCCGAAGGCGGGCGCCTGCGCCTGGATGGCGCCAGTGACGAGTACCGAAAAGCCGCCGTTCAGACCAATGGTGTTAGTGGCGATACCAGCGGAATCGCTACTCTTTCCTGGCTGACCGTGGACGGACACCGGGAGCAGAGCGAGGCCGAGAAAGGCATCTTCAATACCCGTGTTGGCCATGAACTGGCCCCCGGCAGACGAGTGATCACCACCGTCAATCTGTTGCACAATCCAAAATCCGAAGACCCGGGCGGCCTCACCCTGGCCCAGGCGGAGGCCGATCCGACCCAGGCGACCGCTCTGGCCAAAGGCCTGGACAGCAGCCAGACTGTTAACCAGCAGACCCTCGGTGTGCGCTTTGAAGACGCCGTCGCCTTGCCCGGCCGAGTGACGGTGGATACCTTTTACACCCATCGGGATTTTGCCCAGCAACTGCCCTTCCCGGGCGCCAGCCGGGTTGCTTACGACCGCCATTTCTATGGCGTCAGTTCGCAATACCAGCAAAACTCCTTCCCCGGCGGCCTGCCACTGACCTGGGTCACCGGGCTGGACCTACACCACCAGTCAGATGACCGTCGCCGTTACTCGGTTTCGATCGACGGTGACATCACCGGGCAAACCCAGGCGGAAAACCAGAGTGCTACCAATACGGCGGTGTTCGGGCAGGGCGACCTGGCGCTCACCGACGCCCTGAATCTGTCCCTGGGCGCACGCTTTGACCACCTCAGACTGGCCATTGATGATGAACGACGGGTGGATGGAGACGATTCCGGTAGCCGTACTTTCCGGGAGTGGAGCGGCGTGGCCGGCATCAGCTACCAGTGGGCCGCCAGGCAGCAGGTGTACGCAACGGTGGGTACGGCGTTCGAATCGCCCACGTTCACCGAGTTCGCCAACCCCGCCGGTGGTGGTTTCAATCCGGCGGTGGAGCCCCAGCAGGCGCTCAATCGTGAGATTGGGATGCGGGGGCTGCTGGGAGAGGGCGTGAGCTACGAGCTGGCGCTGTTCTCGATTCGGGTTGAAGACGAGATCCTGCCTTACAACGTGGGTGACCAGACCTTCTACGAAAACGCCGGCGAAACCCGTCGCGATGGCCTGGAGCTGGGGCTGGGCTGGGATATCTCATACGCCTGGCGGATCACCAGTGCCCTGACCCTGGCGGACTACGAACTGAAGGAGTTCACCGACGAGCAGGGCAACAATGCCAACGGCAACGAGATCCCGGGCCTGCCCGGAACCCTGTGGGTCAATGAGCTGGAGTGGCGGGACGTCGGTGGCCGGTTTGCTGCCCTTGAGTGGCAGTACGTGGGCGAATTCTACGCCGAGAACAGCAACCAGACCCGGGTTCCGGATTACTGGCTGGTTGGCGTCCGCGCCGGCGACTCCCTGCGAGTGGCCGATCAGACCCTCAACCTGTACGCCGGCATCCGCAACCTGCTGGATGAGGACTATTTCAGCAACGTGCGCATTAACGCCAACGCCAACCGGCCGGTGGCAGAGCGGGGCTACTTTGAGCCCGGGCCGGGCAGAACCGTCTATGCGGGGTTGGAATGGGTGTTCTGATGCCTGGGTGAACCCCGATCAATCCGGTTCCCGTTGCCGGAAAATCGTCCCGTCACCTTCGGCATTGAGTTGGTGGATGGCGGTGGGTGCGCCGGTTTCATCCAGCCGCAGGTCGCCGATGCCGGCGTGGTTCCAGAGCCGCTCGCCGGCGTCCCGGCCTTCTGGCAGTCGGGGAGAAATCCACATCCGGCGGCGTTTGGTGAACCAGTTCAGAGGCGACCAGGGCGCAAACAGCCAGCGGTTCAGCCGATCGAGCCATTCCAGTAGGGTATTGGGGAATTCGTTCTTGATACCGCTGCTGGTGATCTGCCAGATTCTCGGCCCGCGGCTCTTGTGTCTCAGGCGAATATCATAGGCAAAGGAATAGTGCACATCTCCGGACAGGATCACGAAGTGCCGGGGCGTTCGGGGATGCCGGAAGATGTTCAGCAGCACGCTGGCGGCACCCCGGTGGGCCATCCAGTTCTCCGCATCCACCAGCAGCGGTTTGCCGAAGAAGGTGAACACCCGCTGGATCAGCTCGATCAGCTTCACCCCGAACATCGGCGCGGGTGACACCACAACCACAGCCTCTTCGCCCATCACCTCCTGCTGAAAGTCGGTCAGCGATTCCCAGTCCATCAGGCCTGATGGATGGCTCCGGCGCCTTTCGCTGCGCCAGCGGTGGGTGCGGGTGTCCAGCACCACGAGTCTGGGCGAGGTTGGCAGGCTGTAGTGCCATTGACCGAAGTGGAACAGCCGGTCGATCAGCTCGTTCTGGCAGCCGCTGTCCAGATCGTCCTGGTGGTTTGTCTCCGGAAACAGCGTCTGGCACTGCCCGATCAGTTCTTCAAAACACTCAGGTCGGTTGCCCCAGCCCTGGCAAAGCAGGTAACCGAGCAGGGCATTTCCGATGATCCGGCGGGAAAACGGGTGCTCGTAGGCCGTGGTTTCCCACAGCGCCGAGAGGTTCCAGTCGTCGGTGACATCGTGGTCGTCGAAGATCATGTACACCGGCACATTGGCCAGGGCCCGGGCCGCCCGGGGCAGGGTATTTCGGAAATCGTCAATGGCGCGCTGTTCCCTGCGGTAGCGCTCCAGTTCGTCGGGCCGGTCCACGGGCTCGGCGTCGGTGACCAGTTGCCAGGGCACCGGCGACCACACCAGCAGGTACATGGCCATCACCTCGGCGAAGGAGATCAGGTGGTTGCCTGCGTTGGCGGTGGTGAACACCGGTTTGCGCACGCCGCCGAAGAAGCGCTCGGTCAGATCCTCGTTGAATTCCGATTTCGGCAGCAAGGCGTCCCGATGATAATAGGCGTTGGCCACCGAACCCAGCTCACGGCTGTGGCTCA
Organism: Marinobacter gudaonensis; assembly: GCF_900115175.1. Classification (NCBI taxonomy): domain Bacteria; kingdom Pseudomonadati; phylum Pseudomonadota; class Gammaproteobacteria; order Pseudomonadales; family Marinobacteraceae; genus Marinobacter; species Marinobacter gudaonensis. The sequence continues at coordinate 1,487,316 of NZ_FOYV01000001.1, read as the reverse complement.
GGGAGGCGCCCTCCAGGTGTTCCTGGTAAAGGCCCAGCCGGTGAATCACGCACTGGATAGCTTGCAGCATGGGCCCGGCCACGTCATCGGCGTAGATCTGGTCGCCGGTCATCAGGAGCAGCGAGGGTACTTCCTCGAGCTGCCGTGCCTGTTGCAGTTCTTCGTCAACCCGCACCAGGCCGTCGGCGGCAGGATGATGAGGGCGGCGGCAGGAGCCGTGAAGAATCCGGTCCAGGCGGGATTTCAGGGTGACGCCGGGGCGGTCCTGGCCATCGGGGCAAAGATGGGTTGCCCAGTCCCGAATCCAGAGCGGCGCGGCTCCTTCGGCCCCGATCAGTCCCAGATCGTATTGCAGTGGGGTGTCCCACGGCAGGGGTGTTTCAGGGCTGATCGCCAGCAGGTTCAGCCAGGCATGGGTGCCAACCCGGAGCCGGGTGATCTCCGAGTCGCTGACAGCTCTGTCCAGAAGGATGTGGTTGCCGGCGGTCACATGAATACGGAAGTCCTGCCTCTGGCGGGTGACCAGCCAGAAACAGACCGACTCCGGAGCTGCATGGCGAAGCAGTGGCCCGGCGAGCACCGGGCACGGAGTATCGTCCGGGTCCAGGTCAGTCCTCCTCAGGCTCCCTGGGCGGGCAGTGATGCGCTTCCACTACAGCGCCGTCGTCCACGCTTTCCAGATGCACATCGAAGCCCCAGAGCCGGTGGACGTGCTTGAGCACTTCGTCGGTTTCGTCGCCCAACGGTACCCGGTCCACGGGAATGTGGCGCAATGTCAGCGAGCGGTCGCCGCGCACGTCCACGTTCCAGACCTGGATGTTGGGTTCCCGGTAGCTGAGGTTGTACTGCCGGGCGAGTTTCTCCCGCAGTTCCCGGTAACCGGGCTCGTCGTGGATGGCGGTCACCCGGTAGACATCTTCCTGGTCGTCGTTCTGGATCGCGAACAGTTTCAGATCGCGCATTACCTTGGGCGAGAGGAACTGCTGGATGAAGCTCTCATCCTTGAAGTTCTTCATCGCGAAGTGGAGCGTCTCCACCCAGTCGCTGCCGGCGATGTCCGGGAACCAGTGGCGGTCTTCCTTGGTGGGGTTCTCGCAGATCCGTCGCAGGTCCGTGAAGATCGAGAAGCCCAGGGTGTAGGGGTTGATGCCGGAATACCAGGGGCTGTTGAAGGGCGGCTGATACACCACGGCGGAATGACTCTGCAGGAATTCCAGCATGAAGCCGTCGTTCACCAGGCCCTTGTCGTACATGCGGTGCAGCAGGGTGTAGTGCCAGAAGGTGGCCCAGCCCTCGTTCATCACCTGGGTCTGGCGCTGGGGGTAGAAGTATTGGCCAAGCTTGCGCACGATGCGGATGATCTCCCGCTGCCAGGTTTCCAGCAAGGGTGCATTCTTCTCGATGAAGTAGAGAATGTTCTCCTGAGGCTCTTCCGGATAGCGCTTGCGACGTCTTTCTGAATTCTCATCTTCGTCGAGTTTCGGAATTGTTCGCCACAGGTCGTTGATGCGTCGCTGCTGGTATTCCTCACGCTCCTTCTGGCGCCGCGCTTCCTCCGAAGCGGAAATCGGCGCCGGGCGTTTGTAGCGATCCACGCCGTAGTTCATCAGCGCGTGGCAGGAATCCAGGATCTCCTCCACCGCGTCCACACCATAACGCTCCTCGCACTCGGCCACGTAGTGGCGGGCGAACACAAGGTAATCGATGATGGCGCTGGCATCGGTCCAGGTGCGGAACAGGTAGTTGCCCTTGAAGAACGAGTTGTGGCCATAGGAGGCGTGGGCAATCACCAGTGCCTGCATGGGCAGGGTGTTCTCCTCCATCAGGTAGGCAATGCAGGGGTTGGAGTTGATCACGATTTCGTAGGCCAGCCCCATCTGGCCGCGCTGGTAGCCCTTGGAAGTGCTCAGGAACTGCTTGCCGAACGACCAGTGATGGTAGCCCACGGGCATGCCCACCGAGCTGTAGGCGTCCATCATCTGCTCGGCGCTGATCACCTCCACCTGGTTGGGGTAGGTGTCCAGCCCGAACTCGGCAGCGCACTTGGCGATTTCCTCGTCGTATTGCCGGATCAGCTCGAAGGTCCACTCCGAGCTGGTGGAAATCGGCTCTTTGGCTCGAGGCTGGTCGTTTTCCGGCGCATTCGGGCGGTCCATGATTCCAGTCATGCGGCTTTCCTCTCGAACAGCTGGCGGAATACCGGATAGATTTCGCCCGGGTCTGCAATCTGCTGCAGGGCAAAACTCTGGGGGTATTGCTCGTGAATTTTCTCGTACTCGTACCAGAGCATCTGGTGGTCCTGGGGCGTGATCTCCACGTAGGCGAAGTACTGCACCAGCGGCAGCAGGTTCTCCGAGAGGATCTTGCCGCACACCGGGGAGTCGTCGTTCCAGTTGTCACCGTCAGACGCCTGGGCCGCGTAGATGTTCCATTCGGCCGGGGAGTAGCGGGACTCGATGATCTTGTGCATCAGCTTGAGGGCACTGGACACGATGGTGCCGCCGGTTTCCCGGGAATAGAAGAACTCTTCTTCGTCCACCTCCTTGGCGCTGGTGTGGTGGCGAATGAACACCACCTCGATCTTCTTGTAGTTCTTCTTCAGGAACAGATACAGCAGGATGAAGAAGCGCTTGGCGATGTCCTTGTGCATCTGGGTCATGGACCCGGACACGTCCATCAGGCAGAACATCACCGCACTGGTGGCCGGTTTTGGCTGCTTCACATGCTGCCGGTAGCGCAGATCGATCTCGTCAATAAACGGGATCCGCCGGACGTTGGCCTTCAGGCGCGCGATTTCGTCCTCCAGCACCTTGATCTGGTCGTCGTGGCTGAACGCCGGGTCCAGATCATCGGGCGCGGCTTTCAGGGCTTCCAGCTGCTTTTCCAGATCCCTGATCTTCTTCTTGCGGGCACCACCGAGGCCCAGGCGACGGGCGTGGGCGCCGCGCAGTGATCGCACCACATCAAGCTTGGCCGGAACGCCCTGGCTGGTGAAACCTGCCCGCACATATTTGAAGGCTTCGGTGTCCTTGAGTTTCTTGCGGGCCAGATTGGGCAGCTCCAGATCATCAAACAGGAAGTCGAGGAATTCCTCCTGGGTGATCTGGAAGGCGAACTCGTCCATGCCCTCGCCATCGGGGCTGGCCTTGCCCTGGCCGGAACCCTGACCGCCGCCGCCCTGGGGCTTGGGGATGGTGTCGCCGGCCACAAACTCCTGGTTGCCGGGGTGCACCACCTCCCGTTTGCCGCCCTGGCCGTGGTGGAAGATGGGCTCGTCTATGTCCCGGGACGGAATGCTGACACTCTCGCCCCGTTCAATGTCGGTGATCGAGCGCTTCTGCACCGCATCCGCCACCGCTTTCTTGATGTGGTGGCGATAGCGGCGCAGGAACCGTTCCCGGTTCACCGCGCTCTTGTTCTTACCGTTCAGTCGCCGGTCGACTATGTGGGTCATTCCCATGGCGTTACTCCAGCTCAGTGAATGGTCACTGACTCAGTGAGACTTGCGAACGCGCAGGTACCATTCGGCCAACAGCCGAACCTGCTTCTCCGTGTAGCCTCGATCGACCATACGCTCGACGAACTGCTTGTGCTTCTTCTGATCTTCCTGACTCGCTTTCGGGTTGAAGGAAATTACCGGCAACAGGTCCTCGGTGTTCGAGAACATCTTCTTCTCGATCACGCTGCGCAGCTTTTCATAGCTGAGCCAGGACGGGTTGCGGCCCTGATTGTTCGCCCGGGCACGCAGCACGAAGTTGACCACCTCGTTGCGGAAGTCCTTCGGGTTGGAGATGCCGGCCGGCTTCTCGATTTTCTCCAACTCGTCGTTAATGGAGGAGCGGTCGAGGATCTCGCCGGTCTCCGGATCCCGGTACTCCTGGTCCTGTATCCAGAAGTCGGCATAGGTCACGTAGCGGTCGAACAGGTTCTGACCGTATTCGCTGTAGCTCTCCAGGTAGGCGGTCTGGATTTCCTTGCCGATAAACTGCACGTAGTGCGGTGCCAGGAATTCCTTGATGAACCGCAGGTACTTCTCGTGGGTTTCCGGCGGGAACTGCTCCTGTTCGATCTGTTTCTCCAGTACGTACAGCAGGTGTACCGGGTTGGCCGCCACCTCGGTGGTGTCGAAGTTGAAGACCTTGGAGAGGATCTTGAACGCAAAACGGGTCGAGAGGCCGTCCATACCCTCCATCACCCCGGCGGCATCGCGGTACTCCTGGATCGACTTGGCCTTGGGATCGGTGTCCTTGATGTTCTGGCCGTCGTACACCCGCATCTTGGAAAAGATGCTGGAGTTCTCCGGCTCCTTGATGCGTGAGAGCACCGAGAACTGGGCCAGCATGTCGAGGGTATCCGGCGCGCAGGGGGCACCATCGAGGGAGCTGTTGCTCAGCAGCTTCCGATAGATCTGGATTTCCTCGGTGACCCGCACGCAGTAGGGCACCTTGACGATGTACACCCGGTCCAGGAAGGCTTCGTTGTGCTTGTTGTTGCGGAAGGTCTGCCACTCGGATTCGTTGGAGTGGGCCAGGATCACGCCATCAAAGGGCACCGAGCCCATGCCTTCGGTGGTGTTGTAGTTACCTTCCTGGGTGGCCGTCAGTAGCGGATGCAGTACCTTGATCGGCGCCTTGAACATTTCCACGAATTCCATCAGCCCCTGGTTGGCCTTGCACAGGCCGCCACTGAAGCTGTAGGCGTCCGGGTCGTCCTGCGAGAAGTCCTCCAGCATGCGAATGTTGACCTTGCCCACCAGTGCCGAGATGTCCTGGTTGTTATCGTCGCCGGGTTCGGTCTTGGACACACCCACCTGGTCCAGCACCGACGGGTACTTCTTCACCACGCGGAACTGGCTGATGTCGCCGCCAAATTCGTGCAGGCGTTTCACCGCCCAGGGCGACATGATGTTCTTCAGGTAGCGGGCCGGTATGCCGTATTCCTCTTCCAGAATATGCGCGTCTTCGGCCGGATCGAACAGGCCCAGGGGCGATTCGTTCACCGGTGAGCCCTTGATGGCGTAGAAGGGTACCTTCTGCATGAGGGATTTGAGCTTCTCGGCCAGGGAGGATTTACCACCGCCCACCGGGCCGAGCAGGTACAGGATCTGTTTCTTTTCCTCCAGGCCCTGGGCGGCGTGGCGGAAGAAGGAGACGATGTTTTCCACGGCGTCTTCCATGCCGTAGAACTCCGAGAATTCGGGGTAGCGCTTGATCACCTTGTTGGAAAATATCCGTGAAAGCCTCGGATCTTTGGAGGTATCGACGAGTTCGGGCTCGCCGATGGCAATTAACATTCTCTCGGCGGCCGTGGCGTAGGCCGTTGGGTCCTTTTTGCAGATCTCCAGGTATTCCTCCAGGCTGTATTCTTCCTCCTGGGTACTCTCATACCGGTCTTTGAAGTGCTGCAGTATGCTCATAGATTGCCCTCGCTCGCTGTATCTTCAGCTTTCAGTTCACGCAATATCCCCGTTGCAGTCGGTGCCGCCCGTCCGGGCGGTTGGTCTAGTTATGGGTGGAAGGAATGGATACTTGCAAGCCTGTGCGCGAATGACTCGTGGCCGGCTTGCTTAACTTGAGCTTAGTTCACCGTTCGGAAGTTGGACAGTGGGCGTGTGGTTAAGGTTCATTAAATTATGTTAGAGGGCTGTGGGGTTTTTGTAGCCCGGCACATTGCGGCCGGGCGACCAGAGCGGGGGCGTGGGCGCTAGAGTTTGGTGAGACGAAACACACTCTCCGAAGCGTTCTCCAGGCCTTTTCGCTTGGTGAACGGATGATCCTTGGCCAGGGTGTTGGTCAGGATGTGCTCGATTTGGTAGTCGTCCTGGTAGAGCTGGTGCACTTCCTCATCGCTCACGTTGAACGGCGGGCCCTTGATCTCGGTATCGTAGTCCAGGGTGATCAGCAGGATCCTTGTGCCGTCCGGAATGATGGCGGTCAGATGGTCTACATAGCCCTTGCGCATGCCTGGCGGTAGCGCGATGAGGGCGGCGCGGTCGTAGACCAGGCGGATATGCTTGAGGTCGTCGGGCACCAGCTGGAAGAAGTCACCGCACCAGAGCTGAAGGTCGTCGTGCCGGAACGTGGTGAACGGCTCGCCCGGGTGGACCCTGGCTTTCTCACCGGCCTCTTCAAAGAAGTCCTTGCAGGCAATGTCGCTCAGTTCCACACCAATAACCGGGTGCCCCCGGTCGTGCAGCCACCACATATCGTGGGCCTTGCCGCAGAGGGGGACGAAAACGGCATCGGTGCCTTTTCCGGAGAGCTCTGGCCAGTGGTCATGGAGGTACTGGTTGACCGTGCCCTCATGGAAGCCGATTTCTTTTTTGGCCCAGCGTTCATGCCAGAATTCATGTTCCATAGTCTTCACCCTTGATTCACCCCGTTCATACCGGGTTGTTGCCCGGAAATGCGGAGTTTTGGACGTTTGTTTCAGTCTACCTTAATCTGTCGCTAATCGGACTCAGGAGAAAAGTATGAAAGCGGTGTTCCTGGATGCCAATACCCTTGGCGATGACGTGGACCTGTCACCGATCGAATCGGTGACCGGCGAACTTACAAAGTACCAACGCACGACCCCGGACGAGGTTCTGGAGCGGATCCGCGGGTTTGATACAGTTCTGGTGAACAAGGTGGTGCTCGGTCGCGATCATTTCGAAGCGTGCCCGGAGCTGAAAACCATCGCGGTGGTGGCCACGGGGCTGAACAACATCGACCAGACCGCGGCGAAGGAGCACGGCATCCGGGTGATGAACGTGACCAATTACGGCCGCTCCACAGTAGCCCAGCACACCATGGCGCTGATGCTGGCCCTCGCTACTCGCCTGCTGGATTATGACCGGGATGTCCGTGCTGGCCGCTGGGGCCAGAGCGATATGTTCTGCCTGATGGATCATCCGATCATGGAGCTGGAGGGCCGGACCCTCGGGATCGTTGGTTACGGCGACCTGGGCCAGGGCGTGGCAGAGCGAGCAGCGGCGTTCGGCATGAAGGTTCTGCTTGGCGCCCGACCGGGGCAGGGCCCGGGCGAGGTGGATGGTTATGCCCGGGTTCCGCTGGACGAACTGCTCCCTCAGGCAGACGTGCTCTCGCTGCATTGCCTACTGACGGATGAAACCCGGGATCTGATCGGCGCGCGGGAGCTCAAGATGATGAAGCGGGATGCGCTGCTGATTAACACCAGCCGGGGTGGTCTGGTGAACGAGCAGGCACTGGCGGACGCCCTGCGCGCGGGCGAGATCGGCGGAGCCGGATTCGACGTGCTCACCGAGGAGCCGCCCCGCAGCGGCAATCCGCTGCTCGCGGACGACATTCCCAACCTGATCATTACGCCGCACTCGGCCTGGGCCAGCCGCGAGGCGCGGCAACGGATCGTCGTTATCACGGCGAAAAACCTGGCATCGGTGTCCGGCAGCACCAAATAACACCGGTCCGGGTTGTTTACTGTCAGTTGCCTGATAAGCTTAGGAAAACACTGACTGGCAGGACGATGCGTGGCTGCATTCCAATTTAAGGACAGGCTCCAGGCGGCTGAAAACTGGATTCTGTCCAACTCCAACCCGCCCCAGCACTGGCCGTGGACCTGGCTCTACAAGGTCGGGCGCACGGCCTATGCCATGGCGCGAGACGTCATCAGCGGGCAGTTGACCCTCCATGCGATGAGCCTGGTCTACACCACCTTGCTCAGTATTGTGCCGCTGCTGGCCCTGAGCTTTTCGGTGCTCAAGGCCCTGGGAGTGCACCAGCGGATGGAGCCCTTCCTCTACCAGTTTCTGCAGCCGCTGGGGCCCCAGGGCGTGGAGCTGGCGGAGCGGATTCTCGGGTTTGTGGACAACATGAAGGTGGGCGTGCTGGGGTCGGTGGGGCTGGCCCTGCTGGTGTACACCGTGATTGCCCTGGTCCAGAAAATCGAACGGTCGTTCAACATGATCTGGCGGGTGCCGGACATGCGTTCCATGGCGCAGCGGTTCAGCAACTATCTGAGCGTGATCATGGTGGGGCCGCTTTTGATGGTCTCGGCCATCGGCGTCAGCGCGACCATCTTTTCCTCGACCATCGTTCAGACACTCATGGAAATCGAGCCCTTTGGCTCGCTGATCCTGGTGGTCAGCCGCTTCACCCCGTTCTTCCTGGTGGTGGGAGCGTTCACCTTCGTGTATGTGTTCATGCCCAACACCCGGGTAAAGTTGCGCTACGCCTTCATTGGTGGTTTGGTGGCCGGCGTGTCCTGGCAGGCGGCCGGAATGTTGTTCGCCTCCTTTGTGGCCGGCTCGGCCAAGTACGCGGCCATCTACTCGAGTTTCGCCATCGGCATCATTCTGCTGATCTGGATCTATCTCAACTGGATGATCCTTCTGCTCGGCGCCAGTCTGGCGTTTTACCTGCAGAATCCGGGCTCCGTGGCCAAGCGGCAGCAGGTGCAACTGGCGCCGGAGCTGCAGGAGCGTGTGGCCCTGGCCATGATGTGGCTGGTTGCCAAGCCGTTCAGTGAGGGCGGGCCGCCACCGCAGCAGGAAGCTCTGGAGCAGTCTCTCAATGTGCCTGGAGAAGTGACCCGGGCCCTCAGCGACAAGCTGATCCGCTCAGGCCTGCTGATTCTGGCAGGGCGCAACGGGGATCGACTTGCCCCGGGACGCTCGCTGGATCTGATTACTGTGGGTGAGGTCTTGCGGGTAGTGCGTAACGATGAGGACCGGGTTGTGGACCGGCTGCCCCGGGTGATTCCCGAGGAGCTGGTCAGCATCCGACGCGGTGACGAGAGCCGCAGCTTCGCTGATCTTCTCCGCGGCCACCGCGCCGAACGGCAGGAGAATGCCGAGGCTCGAACAGAAGCCGCCTCAACTTCGGACGTTTGACCGGCCGCCCTCCCGCAGCATGACCTGCAGCGCCCGCCGCACGTTACTGATCTGTTCATGTGTCAGGCGCAGTACGGTGGGTAGATCCTCTTCGGCGAGGTTCCGCTGGTGGGCATGCCTGAGTACCTCACGGGTTCCGATCACCATGCCGTCGGTCAGTGGGGTGTGCCGAGACAGGGGAACAGGACGCTCCGCCGCCAGCAGGTAGGCGTGGTACTTAGGCGGCAGATTCCACTCATTGGCGATGGTCTGACAGGTGGCCCACTGGTATCGCGCCAGGGCGTGGCGAATCAGCGCCGGCTCCGGTTCTCTATTTCCAGCATTGGTGCGGCAGATACGTTGCAGCTCCCGCCGGACGGTAATGTAAGCCAGAGAGGGCAGCAGACCCACCATGAAGTGGGCGCTGGTGTCTTCATGCTGGATTTTGGCAATCAGCTCCGCCGCCCGAGCACAGGTCAGTCCCCAGCGCCAGGAGCGTTGGCCAAAAAGCGCTTCCCGGCTGTTCCTGGCGGCCATCATCGGGCGCATGACGGCGGCCGATATGACGTTGCGGATGCCGTCCACGCCCAATATAAAGACCGCCTGATCCACAGACTCGATGACATGGTCGCCTGGCCTGAAATAGGGGCTGTTGGCGATTTGCAGAAGCTGGTCGGTCAGGGATGGGTCTTTGAGAATGATGTCGGTGAGCTGGTGGCGATCGGTGGAGTCATCCGACAGCGCCCGCATCAGCATGGGCAGGCTCATGGGTTGTCTCGGCAGTTCTTCCATTGTCTGGCTGTGCAAACGGCGCCCGAGTTCCGACAGAACCTCTTCGAGCCCTTCAGGCTCGGTCTGAAAAGTTGCGGGTTCGCAGTCCAGCAGCCAGCAGAAAAGGTGGTCTTCCAGTTGTCGGGTTATGTCGGCCGCCCGGTCCGGGGCATCGATTTCCGGGTTCAGTGGAGAGGGGTTGAACAGTCGCACTTCCGGTGTGGGTGGCGCGGGCTGGGGTGATGAAAATAATCCTGAAATCCAGGAGAGAAAACCTGGCATCCGTTGCCTCCGGGTCAAGCCTGCTCGAAGTTGTGAACCTCCGTTTTCATGAGTATAGAGGTACGACGCATTCTTGCACAGGCTCCGCCCGGCAATCCGGTGTCAAAAATTAGAGGAAGGACTCCCCGAAGACGAAGACCAGTTGGCAGACACCGGCGGCAAAACCGAGGAAGGCGCCGACCAGGATCAGTTTGATCTCGTCTTCCTGGAAGCAGGGGCGGAGCAGATCCTGGAACTCTTCAGAAGAGAGCGCAATCATGCGTTCTACCATGATCGATTCCACCGCCTGGGCCCGATCCCTTTCAAAGATCGGGTTGTTGAAGGAGGTCTGGGAAATCTCGATGGCCTTTTCCCCCACCTGGTTCTTCAATGTGGCGAAGCCCGTGGGGCCGAAAGCCATCTGAGTCAGGGCCTTGCCCATGCCAGCGGTCTCGTCCACCAGGGGCTTGATGTGCTTCTTCACCATGTTGCGGGCCCGGTCGCCCCTGGGGCCCCCGAGAATGGCATTGATGATGTTGCCAACGGTGAGGATCTCGTGGGTCACAATGTGGCAGAAGGATTCGGCCACTGCTGGCTGGCGCTTGAGGAACAGGCCCTGGAGCTTGAACGGACCGACCTTTTTCGGGTGCAGGGGACGGAAGATCACGTTCAGTGCGATCCAGTTGGTGGCCCAGCCCACCAGCAGGCCGAAAAATGGCAGCACCCACCAGCTCGGATACACATACCATACGGCCATCTGGATCAGGCCGAACAGGAAGCCGAAATACAGGCCCGAGTTGATGATGAATCGGAACTCCACTTCACCGCATTCGATGAAAATCCGGTTCAGCAACTGCTTGTCACTGGCCAGGCGTTCGATGACCATGCCCTTGATGTCGAGCAGGTCTTCTATGTTGTCAGAAATGTCCTCAACGAGGTTGTCCACCAGTTGCGGCGTCGACTTGCGGACCCGGTCGTAGACCATGTTGCGGGCAGATGAGGGCAGGTTTTCCCAGAAGGTGGGGTATTCCCTAAGCATCATTTCGTCCACATATTCCTCGATGCGAGGATCGACGTTGTGCACGATGTGCGCCGCCAGTACTTTCGGGTCGATCTGCTGGAAGATTTCGCGCACGGTACCGATCTTGGAGATGGTGGCATCAACGCTGATGGCGGCCATTTTCCGGGCCTTGGAGGGGATGATGCCCTGCCAGCCCAGCAGGGGCGGCTTGCCGATGAATTCCAGCGGGTAGAAGGTCATCTTGATGGCAAGCCAGTTGGTGGTCCAGCCGATCAGGGCGGCAATCAGCGGGATGCTGAGGTATTGCCAGAATTCTTGGGTACTTAGCAGGCTTGTCATCCTGATACTCGCGCTTCTTTTATGTTCTGGTGTCTGAGCGGCCGGGGCAGCACTTCGGAAACACGCTGTAAATACGTCCGTGTACGCTCGGCTCCGCCATCCATGGCTCCGCACGGTTTCCGAAGTGCTGCCCCGACCGCTCGATCAAACTTCAGTGTCGGCTTTCTTCAGGGAGCGGTTGAAATCGCTTGCTGCCACGTTTTGATTGAACAGGATGATGTTGTGGGGCCCCCGTTATGTCAATGACTTGGGTGCCGGCGTGAGACGGCGGTACGGTCGTTGCGGGTCAACCGCCGATGTCGCCCCAGAGGTACTGGCACAGGGCCATGGCGGCAACGGGAGCAGTCTCGGTTCTCAGGACGCGGGGGCCGAGGGCGACGGGAAGAAAGCCCTCCTGTTCCGCCTGGGTGATTTCGTCCGGGGATAATCCGCCTTCGGGGCCGATCATCAGGGCCAGACGCTGGGGTGGGATGATGGCTTTCAGGGCGTGTTCCGTTCGATGGTGGAGCACCAGGCGCACGTCGCAGTCACGGGTATGTTCCAGCCATTCGGAGACGCTCATGACCGGCAGGATGTCCGGCACCCGGGCCCGGCCGCACTGTTCAGCGGCACTGACGGCCACCGATTGCCAGTGGCGCAGGCGTTTGTCTTCGCGGTCGCCCTTGAGCTTCACATCGCAACGCTCGGTGGTCAGCGGCACGATGCGTGTCACGCCCATTTCGACGGCTTTCTGCACGGCGTAATCCATGCGGTCGCCCTTGGAGAGGGTCTGGCCCAGGACAATTTCCAGATGGGATTCCGTGGCATTGGCCTCGGGGGTGCCCACTTGCACTGCCACGTTCTTTTTGCTGGCGGCGGTGATGGTGGCGGGGTAGTCGTTGCCGTCGCCATTGAATAGCCGCAGCTCCTGCCCCGGCTGCATGCGCAGCACCCGGCCGACATGCTGTGCGGCGTTGTCGTCCAGGTCGGCGGTGGCGCCCTCGGAGAGGGCGGTCTCAGTGTAGATTCGGGGTATGCGCATGGGCCGGATTTCCGAAGCGGTTATGGCAGATGTCCCGGCGGCCCTCAATCCCGGACCGCGATCTCGATGCCTTCCGTGGCCACCTGGGCGAGATGGCGGATCTGCTCCTCGGTGATCACATACGGCGGCATGAAGTAAACCACATTACCCAGGGGGCGAAGCAAGGCCTGGCGGGTCAATGCATGCTGGTATACCCGGATGCCACGGCGTTCCTGCCAGGGGAACAGGGTTTTCGATGCCTTGTCTTTCACCATTTCCACCGCCAGGGTCATGCCGTGCTGGCGAATGTCACCCACGTGCGGGTGGTCGGCCAGGTGGGCCACGGAGTCGGCCATGCAGGCGGAGAGCTGCCGGTTGCTCTCGATCACGTTGTCATCCCGGAAGATGTCCAGGGTGGCCAGGGCCACCGCGCAGCCGATCGGATTGCCGGTGTAACTGTGGCTGTGCAGGAAGGCCTTGAGGGTTTCGTAGTCGTCGTAGAAAGCCTCGTACACCCGGTCGGTGGTCAGCACGACAGACAGCGGCAGGTAGCCGGCGGTCAGGCCCTTGGACAGGCACATGAAGTCCGGGGTAATGCCGGACTGCTCACAGGCGAACAGGGTGCCGGTGCGGCCGAAACCGACCGCGATTTCGTCGGCGATCAGATGCACGCCGTAGCGGTCACAGGCCTCACGCAGTTTGGTGTGGTAGATCGGGTGGTGCATGCGCATGCCACCGGCGCACTGGATCAGGGGCTCCACCACCACGGCGCAGATCTCGTCGTGCTTCTCGGCCAGCAGCTTGTCCATCGCCTCGAACTGTCGCAGGGCGTAGGCCTCGTCGGTCTCGCCGGGTTCCTTGTTGAAGGCGTCCGGGGAGGGCGCGGTGAGCACCTCCATCAGTAGCGGCTGATAGGTGTCCTTGTACAGGGCGACGTCCCCCAGGGCGAGAGCGCCCAGGGTTTCACCGTGGTAGCTGTTGCTCAGGTTCACGAAGTTCTTCTTGCCGGGCTTGCCCTGGTTCTTCCAGTAATGGAAGCTCATTTTCAGGGCCGCCTCGATGGCCGAGGAGCCGTTATCGGCATAGAAGCATTTGTTGAGGCCGTCTGGCGTTACCTCTATGAGGCGCTCTGACAGGTTAACCACCGGTTCGTGGGTGAAGCCCGCCAGAATGACGTGTTCCAGTTCCCCGATCTGCTTCTGGATGGCGGCGTTGATTCGCGGGTTGGCGTGGCCAAAGAGATTCACCCACCACGAACTGACCGCGTCGATAAACCGGTTGCCCTCGAAATCCTCCAGCCAGACGCCCTCGCCCCGTTTGATCGGCACCAGGGGCAGGGTCTTCTCGTGGTCTTTCATCTGGGTGCAGGGGTGCCACACGGATTTGAGGCCACGGGCCACCAGGTCGGCATTGCGCATGTTTAATCTCCGTCAGACGGTCGGTTCTGGAAAATCGGCGGTTAACCTGTGCGGATATTACAGTTAACAGCACCTGCTGGCCACCGTGCCAACCGGGTGCGACCGGGCGGCCAATGTTGCCGGGCGCGGGCCATCGCAGAATTCCCTGAAAACAACGAGGAGTCGCTGATGGAACTGGAGTTTGAACACCCCTACAACGCCCGGCTGGACCGGGTGCTTGGCGCATTTTTCGATGAATCGCACATCCAGGAAAAGAATGCGCGACTGGGCGCCCGCAACGTGCGCGTTGCCGAGCGGGCCCGGGATGAATCCTCAGGCAAGCTGGTAATTGAGCGGGAAGTGACCAGCTCCCTGGCGGTTCCAGGCGTGTTAGCCAGTTTCCACCGTGAGTGGAACCCGGTTCGGCAGGAAGAGCACTGGTTTCGCAAGAGTGATGGCGAATGGCACTGCGAGTTCCGGGTGCGCATCGAGGGCGTGCCCGCGAAGATCCAGGGCATGATGCAGCTGCGGGAACAGGGCGAGACCTGTACCAATCGGGTGACTCTGAATGTGCGTTGCGATGTGCCTCTGCTGGGCAAGAAGATTGCCCGGTTTCTGGCGGATGACTCTCACGCCAAGATTGAGCGTGAATACGAGGCCACCCGCCAGATGCTCTGAGTCACGTCAATCGCCGCTAGTGAGCGAGCACCCGTGACAGGAACGCCTGGGTGCGCTCATTCTGCGGGTTGTCGAACACGTCGCCGGGCTTGCCCTGTTCCACGATCTGGCCCTCGTGGATATAGATCACCCGGTCGGCCACTTCCCGGGCGAAGCCCATTTCGTGGGTGACGACCATCATGGTCATACCTTCCTTGGCCAGTTCCCGCATAACGTCCAGCACCTCCCCGATCATTTCCGGATCGAGTGCCGAGGTGGGTTCGTCAAACAGCATCAGCCGGGGTTCCATGGCCAGTGCGCGAGCAATCGCTACCCGCTGTTGCTGTCCGCCGGACAACTGGCTGGGGTACTTGTCGGCCTGATTGCCAATGCCCACCCGGTTCAGCAGGCGCTCGGCGGTAGCATTGGCCACGGTTTGCGAGGTGCTCTTCACCTTCTGGGGCGCCAGCATGATGTTCTTCTTCACCGTGAGGTGAGGGAACAGGTTGAACTGCTGGAACACCATGCCGACTTCCTTGCGGATTTCCGCCAGGGCTTTCGGATTGCCGCTTTTTGGCGCCAGCGGGTGGCCATCCACTTCCAGGTGCCCGGATTCGAACTCCTCCAGGCCGTTAACGCAGCGGATCAGGGTGGATTTGCCGGAGCCACTGGCACCGATGATGACCACCACTTCGCCCTTTTCGACGGTCAGGTCAATATCTTTCAGGACATGCAGCTTGCCGAAGTACTTGTTCATGCCCTTCATTTTTACAATCTGAGTCATGGTTTCGGTTCCTTCAGACAGAGGCCAGGCCGCGCCGCTCGACGATGCGGAGTATCAGGGACAGCGACAGGGTAATGGCCAGGTAGAGGATCGCGACCACGAAATACACCTCAAACGCGGTGAAGGTGTTGGCGATGTAGATCTGGCCCTGGCGCACCAGCTCGCCGACACCAATGACCGAGAACAGGGAGGTGTCCTTGATACTGACGATGGCCTGGTTGCCCAGCGGCGGAATCATCCGGCGGAACGCCTGGGGCCATACCACCGACCAGAAG
Source organism: Marinobacter gudaonensis (assembly GCF_900115175.1). Taxonomy (NCBI): domain Bacteria; kingdom Pseudomonadati; phylum Pseudomonadota; class Gammaproteobacteria; order Pseudomonadales; family Marinobacteraceae; genus Marinobacter; species Marinobacter gudaonensis. The sequence goes on along the minus strand of NZ_FOYV01000001.1, from coordinate 1,471,981 downwards.
GTCTGGGTGCGGGACAGGCCCAGGGAAAGGCCGGCCTCGGTCTGGCCCTTGTCGATGGACTGCACGCCACCGCGAACCACCTCGGAAATGTAGGCGCCGGAGTTCAGCGCGATGGCCGCGATGCCGGCGGTGAGTGGATCAATCGGTCCTCCGATCAGATCCGGCAGGCCGTAGAAAATAAACAGCACCTGAACCAGGATGGGGGTGCCCCGGAAAATTTCGATATAGGCGGTGGCCGGCCAGCGCAGGAACCATTTCTTGTTGATACTGAGCAGCCCGAAGATGATGCCGAGTACAAACCCGATCAGCAGGCCGCCAAAGGATATCAGCAGGGTATAGGGAATACCCTTGAGCAGAAACGGAATGGAATCGATGGCTGCCTGCCAGTCGAACTGAAACTGGAATTCCACGGTGAGAGTCTCCGAAGAGTGTTTGGAGTCAGGAACTGCCGGGGCGCTCGGGCCCCGGCACAGGAATCGGACCGAATAGGTCCATCAGCCGTTACATGTCGTCCGGCATCGGGCCGAACCACTTCTCGTAGATGGTTTTGTAGGTACCGTCTTCCTTCATGGCGGCCAGGGCGGCGTTCACATCGTCCAGCCATTCGCTGCCGCTCTTGAGGGCAATGCCATACTGCTGGCCTTCATACAGCGGGCCCACGGTCTTTACCTTGCCTTCGCCCTTGGTGCGGGCAAAGTAACCGACGTTGGGGGCATCGTAGAATACCGCATCCACTGCACGTGACATCAGCGCCATGTACATGTCGGAGCTGCCCGGATACGGGGTAACGCCGTCGTCGGCATCGAGGTTCTTGATCAGGTAGTCGTAGCTGGTACTACCGATCTTGGTGCCGATTTTCTTGCCTTCCAGATCGTCGAACTCGCTGACGTCTTCGTTGCCCTCTCGCACCAGGATCCGCAGGCCGGAGTCGTAGTACGGGTCAGAGAAATCAACAATCTCTTCACGCTCGTCAGTGATGGTGATACCGGCAATGGCAATATCCACGTTGCCCGTCTGCAGGGCGGGAATGATGCCGTTGAAATCCATGGTGTTGAGATCAATTTCGAAACCGGCACGGTCGGCGACTTCCCGGATGATCTCCATGTCGAAGCCGATCATTTCACCGGTTTCCTGGTCCATCATCTCGAACGGAACGAAACTCGGGTCTGTGACGACTCGCAGGGTCTCTGCGCTAACGGTTCCTGCGGCAACGGTGAGTGCCAGGCTGGCGCTTAGGGTCTTCAGCCATTTCGTGCTCATACATTCTCCTTTTCTTTCTTATGAGGCTCCGTTTGCCCGGTAAGGCAAGCCGAATCCACCACTGCTGTTGACTGCGATGGACGGGGAGCGTTGATGGAACTGCATCACATACACTTTAGACTATTACGCAGATGAGCACAGGAAATCAAATGCTTGGCGGGGAGGTGAAGGCGGCGGGGGCCTGTTGGATTACGGGCCTTTGGACCTAATCCAACCTACGGTGAGTGGCTTAAATTTGCGGGAAAGGTAGGTCGGATTAGGCCCAGCGGGCCGTAATCCGACACCAGCAAACTGCATCAGAAAGCGATCTTTTCCCGGTCGCTGATACCAAGGTTCTTCCAGATGCTAAGACTGGGCTCGGCCTGGTTCAGGGTGTAGAAATGCAGACCCGGGGCACCGGCCTTGAGCAGTTTTTCGCACATATTGGTGACCACTTCCTCTCCGAACTTGCGGATGGAATCGGCGTCGTCGCCGTAGGCTTCAAGCTGCTTGCGAATCCAGCGTGGGATTTCCGCGCCGCACATGTCCGAGAAGCGCACCAGGCTTGAGAAATTGACGATGGGCATGATGCCCGGCACCACAGGAATGGTCACGCCCATTTTCTCCAGCCGGTCGATGAAGTAGAAGTAGCTGTCCGCGTTGAAAAAGTACTGGGTAATGGCGCTGTTGGCGCCGGCCTGTACCTTGCGGGCAAAGTTCTTCAGGTCTTCCTCGGCGTTGCGGGCCTGGGGGTGGAATTCCGGGTAGGCGGCCACTTCCAGATTGAAGGTGTCTCCGCTGTGCTCCCGGATGAATTCCACCAGCTCATTGGCATAACGCAGTTCGCCGGCCGCCCCCATGCCGGAGGGCATGTCGCCCCGGAGGGCGACGATCCGGTTGATGCCATGCTCCCGGTACAGGTCCAGCAGCTCGCCGATTTCCTGGCGGGTGCCGCCCACGCACGACAGGTGCGGGGCCGTGGAAATGCCCTGCTTGTGCAGGTTCAGCACGGTTTCAATGGTGCGGTCCCGGGTGGAACCGCCGGCGCCGAAGGTGACCGAGAAAAAGTCCGGGTTCACCTCGGCAAGCTGGCTGCGCACGTTCTGCAGTTTTTCCTTGCCCTGGTCGGTTTTGGGCGGGAAAAACTCGAAGCTGAAGCGGCGCTTAAACTGTGTCTGGGATTGCATCTTGTTACCCGATCAGTACTTGTAGCTTTCCGGCTTGTACGGGCCTTCGACCGGTACACCGATGTATTTGGCCTGCTCCGGGGTCATCTTGGTGATCACGCCACCAAAGCCTTCCACCATGGCGCGGGCCACTTCCTCGTCGAGCTGCTTGGGCAGAACCTGGACGTATACGCCCTTCTCCCGGGCGTCTTCCGGCAGGTCGGCGAACTTGCGCTCGAACAGGTACATCTGGGCCAGCACCTGGTTGGCGAAAGAGCCGTCCATGATGCGGGACGGGTGACCCGTGGCATTGCCCAGGTTCACCAGGCGGCCTTCGGACAGCAGGATCAGGTGGTCGTTGGTGGTCTTGTCGCGGTAGACAATGTGCACCTGAGGCTTCACCTCGTCCCATTCCCAGTTCTTGCGCATGTAGGCGGTATCGATCTCGTTGTCGAAGTGGCCGATGTTGCATACCACGGCACCGCTCTTGAGCGCCTTGAGCATGTGCGCGTCACACACGTTCATGTTGCCGGTGGTGGTCACCAGCAGATCGGTGTTCTGCAGCAGGTCGCGGTTGATGCCGGCTTCGGTACCGGTGTTCACGCCGTCAATGTACGGAGACACCACTTCGAAACCGTCCATGCACGCCTGCATGGCACAGATCGGATCGGCCTCGGTAACCTTTACGATCATGCCTTCCTGACGCAGGGACGCAGCGGACCCCTTGCCCACGTCGCCATAGCCGATCACAAGGGCCTTCTTGCCGGACATCAGGTGGTCGGTGGCGCGCTTGATGGCGTCGTTCAGGCTGTGACGACAACCGTACTTGTTGTCGTTCTTGGATTTGGTCACGGCGTCATTCACGTTGATGGCCGGTACCTTCAGAGTGCCCTCGCGCAGCATTTCCTGCAGGCGGTGCACGCCGGTGGTGGTCTCTTCGGTCACCCCGTGGCACTTGGCCAGGATTTCCGGGTACTTCTCGTGGAGCAGGGCGGTCAGGTCGCCGCCGTCGTCCAGAATCATGTTCGGCTCCCAGCCTTCCACATCGGCACCCACGGTGCGCTCGAGGCACCAGTCGTACTCGTCGTCGGTCTCGCCTTTCCAGGCAAACACGGGGATGCCCTGGGCGGCGATGGCGGCTGCGGCCTGGTCCTGGGTGGAGAAGATGTTGCAGGACGACCAGCGCACGTTGGCGCCCAGTTCCACCAGGGTCTCGATCAGCACGGCGGTCTGGATGGTCATGTGGATGCAGCCCATGATGTTCGCGCCTTTCAGCGGCTGCTCTGCCTTGTATTTCTCCCGGAGCTTCATCAGCGCGGGCATTTCGCCCTCGGCGATGTTGATTTCCTTCCGGCCCCAGCCGGCCAGGGAAATATCACGGACTTTGTAATCGTCGAAGCTTTTCAGTTTTTCTGCCGGAGTGCTCATGGTGTTCTCCTGTCAGTCAGTTTGGTCTGGGCGCATGTCTGATGACATACGCCCGAAATAGGTTCAGATACCAGCGGCATCCTTGAGAGCCGCCGCCCGGTCGGTTTTTTCCCACGGGAATGCGGTAAACGTCCGGCCACCAACGGTCATTTCGTAGGGCTCACGTCCAAAGTGACCGTAGGCTGCCGTGGCCCGGTACATCGGGTGCAGCAGGTCGAGCATGTTGGTGATCGCGTACGGACGCAGGTCAAAGTGTTCGCGCACCAGCTGGATGATCTTGTCGTCGCTGATCTTGCCGGTGCCGAAGGTGTTCAGAGAGATCGACGTGGGCTGGGCCACACCGATGGCGTAGGACACCTGGATCTCGCACTTGTCGGCCAGGCCGGCAGCGACAATGTTCTTGGCCACGTAGCGGCCGGCGTAGGCGGCGGAACGGTCCACCTTGGACGGATCCTTGCCGGAGAAAGCACCGCCGCCGTGGCGGGCCATGCCGCCGTAGGTGTCTACGATGATCTTGCGGCCGGTCAGGCCACAGTCGCCCACCGGGCCGCCGATCACGAACTTGCCGGTCGGGTTGATGTGGAACTGGGTGTCCTTGTGCAGCAGTTCCGCGGGCAGAGCGTGCTTGACGATCAGCTCCATCACCGCTTCTTTCAGGTCGTCCTGGGTCACGTCTTCGTCGTGCTGGGTGGACAGCACGACCGCATCAATGCCGGAAACCCGGCCGTTCTCGTAGCGGCAGGTGACCTGGCTCTTGGCGTCCGGGCGCAGCCACGGCAGCAGGCCGCTCTTGCGGGCTTCAGCCTGGCGCTGCACCAGGCGGTGCGAGAAGGTGATCGGGGCTGGCATCAGCACGTCGGTTTCGTTGCTGGCGTAGCCGAACATCAGGCCCTGGTCGCCCGCGCCCTGGTCTTCCGGCTTCTGGCGATCCACGCCCTGGGCAATGTCGACAGACTGCTTGCCGATGATGTTGATCACGCCGCAGGTGTCGCCGTCGTAGCCAACGGTAGAGGAGGTGTAGCCGATGTCCTTGATCACGCCGCGCACCAGATCTTCCAGATCGACCCAGGCGCTGGTGGTGATTTCACCGCCAACGATGGCAACGCCGGTCTTTACCATGGTTTCGCAGGCAACCCGGGCATGGGGGTCGTCGACCAGGATGGCGTCGAGGACGGCATCGGAGATCTGGTCCGCCAGTTTGTCCGGGTGGCCTTCAGAGACCGATTCGGAAGTGAAGATGCTGTAGTCAGACATAGATCAAGCTCCTCTTTGAGCGTTTCAAATTCAGTTTGGGCGTTTCAAATTCAGTCCGGTAGCCGCTCTTTTTAAAGTGCGTTCCGCTTACCGGTTTGTTCGTGAATGTGAGCATACGTAAAAATACGTATCTGTATATCAAAATTTGTTGATATTGCGATCCCGGTCGTCAGACCTGGCCACTGTGTTTCCAGAACTCCCGCACCTGGATCTGGAAACCGTTACGCAGCCCGATAAACAGCTGCTCGCCGGCCACCAGCCCGGCGTCGTCCGCCCAGGCGGTGAGTTCTTCCGGCTCGAAACCCAGCCACAGATCACCGCAGTTGGCCTTGGCCCAGTCCTGGTCATGGCTGCACAGATCGCTGATCACCAGGCAACCGCCGTTGTTCATCAGCGCCGCCGCGTCCAGAAAGATATCCGCCGGGCTGGGCACGTGGTGCAGCACCATGTTGGCCACCACCAGATCAAAGGCATCGCCCCGGGCCAGCAGGGTGTCGGTGACCCCTTCAATCAGGTCGATGTTGTTCAGCCGCTCGTCAATGCAGGTCCGGGTGGCCTTGGCCAGCATGTCCCGGCTGTTGTCCAGCGCAACCACGTGGCCGCACAGCTCGGCCAGCACTGGCAGGAAGCCGCCTTCGCCGGGCCCGATTTCCAGGGCGGTCTGCCACTGGTGCTTGCGTGACCGCTTGCGGATCAGCTCCGCCACCGGGTCGGCGTACAGCTCGAATGCGGCAATCAGCTCCTGCTGTTCCCGGAACTGCTCCGCATGCCTGGCGAAGAACGCCTGGGACTGATCGGCCCGCTGGTTGCGGATGGCCTCGATCTTCTCCTGCAGGTGCGTGGGCAGCGGCACCCGGTCGACCGCTTCGAAAATCTGCCGGATGGTCTGGTCCGTGGGCTTGTCGCTGTCCAGGTGCAGCGGGCGACGGTAAAAGATAGCGTTGCCTTCCCGCTGCGGCTCCAATAAGCCGGCCTTGTTCATCACCTTCAGGTGGTGGCTCATGCCGGACTGGCGCATGTCGAACAGTTGGCTGAGTTCGAGTACGCCGAAGGTATCCCGGCGCAGAACGCGCAGGATCTCCAGGCGCAGCGGATCGCCGCTCGCTTTGAAGATCGGGGCCAGGGCGTCCACGGAGGACAGGGTGTCGGCATGCGCGTTCATGGATGTCATGGCGACAAAGTTTAGGGGGCTTCCGGTGGTCAATCAATAGCAATATCAAAAAATTTTGATATAGAGTTAAATTTTGTCCCGTCCGGATCGTTTCGGCAATCCGCAGGCAAACAATCGTGAAACAGGCGAATGCCGATTTGCCCCGGCACACAGTAATCGGCGAAAATACGCGCCTCTTTTTTGAACAGCCCTATTTTTCCCCGAAAACACTGGAGAAACGTCAATGCCGTCTCGTAAAGATCTCGCCAACGCCATTCGCGCGCTGAGCATGGATGCGGTTCAGAAAGCCAAGTCCGGCCACCCGGGTGCGCCCATGGGTATGGCGGATATCGCCGAGGTACTGTGGAACGATTATCTGAACCACAACCCGGCCAACCCTCAGTGGGCCAACCGGGACCGCTTCGTGCTGTCCAACGGTCACGGCTCCATGCTGCAGTACTCGCTGCTGCACCTGAGCGGTTACGACGTTTCCATCGAGGACATCAAGAACTTCCGGCAGCTGCACTCCAAGACCCCGGGCCACCCCGAGTACGGCTACACCCCGGGTGTCGAGACCACCACCGGTCCCCTGGGGCAGGGCATTGCCAACGCCGTGGGTTTCGCCATTGCCGAGAAATCCCTGGCGGCGCAGTTCAACCGCCCGGGCCATGAAATTGTCGATCACTACACCTACGCGTTCCTGGGCGACGGCTGCCTGATGGAAGGCATCTCCCACGAAGTGGCGTCCCTGGCCGGCACCCTGGGCCTGGGCAAGCTGATCTTCTTCTACGATGACAACGGCATTTCCATCGACGGGGAAGTGGACGGCTGGTTCACCGACAATACCCCCCAGCGTTTCGAAGCCTACGGCTGGCAGGTGATCCCGGCGGTCGATGGCCACGATCCCGACGCCATTCGCGCCGCGATTGAAGCCGGCCGGGCCAACACCGAGCAGCCCACCCTGATCTGCTGCAAGACCATCATCGGTTTCGGTTCTCCGAACAAGCAGGGCAAGGAAAGCTGCCATGGCGCGCCCCTGGGCGACGACGAGATCGAGCTGACCCGCGAGCAGCTGGGCTGGCAGCATGGCCCGTTCGAGATTCCGGCAGACATCGCCAGTGCCTGGAACGCCCGTGAGAAAGGCGCTGCCGCCCAGTCCGAGTGGGAGCAGAAGTTTGCTGCCTACGAGAAGGCCGAGCCGGAGCTGGCGGCCGAGTTCAAGCGCCGCATGGCCGGCGACCTGCCCGCCGATTTCGCCGAGAAGGCACAGGCGTACATTCAGGAGTGCCAGGACAAGGCCGAAACCGTGGCTTCCCGGAAAGCGTCCCAGAACACCCTGAACGCTTATGGCCCGCTGCTGCCGGAACTGATGGGTGGCTCTGCCGACCTGGCCGGTTCCAACCTGACCATCTGGGGCGGCTCCAAGGGGCTGACCAAAGAGGACGCCAGCGGCAACTACATCTATTACGGCGTGCGCGAGTTCGGCATGGCCGCGATCATGAACGGTATCGCCCTGCACGGTGGGTTTATACCCTATGGCGCCACTTTCCTGATCTTCATGGAATACTGCCGTAACGCGGTGCGCATGGCGGCGCTCATGAAACAGCGCTCCATCTTCGTATTCACCCACGATTCCATCGGCCTCGGTGAAGACGGCCCCACCCACCAGCCCATCGAACAGCTGGCGAGCCTGCGTACCACCCCGAACATGAGCACCTGGCGCCCGGCCGACACCGTTGAGTCCGCAGTGGCGTGGAAAGCCGCCCTGGAGCGCAAGGACGGCCCCACGGCTATGGTCTTCTCCCGTCAGGGCCTGCCGGCCCAGGATCGTGACGCCCAGCAACTCGCCGACGTGGCCAAGGGCGCCTACATCCTCTCCGACAGCGAAGGCACCCCGGAGCTGATCCTCATCGCTACCGGCTCGGAAGTGGGTCTGGCCCAGGACGCCGCCGCCAAGCTGCGCGAGCAGGGTCGGAAAGTGCGCGTGGTGTCCATGCCGTCCACCGACGTGTTCGACGCCCAGAGCGCCGAGTACAAGCAGCAGGTGCTGCCGCTGGACGTGACCAACCGCGTGGCCATCGAAGCCGGCATTGCCGACTACTGGTACAAGTACGTGGGCCTGGACGGTCGCATCATCGGCATGACCACCTTTGGCGAGTCCGCACCCGCCGGTGAGCTGTTCCAGGAGTTCGGCTTCACCGTCGACAACGTGCTGGAAGTGGCCGCTGAATTGCTGGACGCCTGATGACAGACTCTGCGCCTTTTCGTATCGCCATCAACGGGTACGGCCGCATCGGCCAGTGCGTGTTGCGTGCGCTCTATGAAAACGGCTTTCGCGACCGCCTGCAGGTGGTCGCGATCAATGAGCTGTCGGACATCGACACCATCGCCCACCTGACCCGCTACGACTCTACCCACGGTCGGTTCCAGGGGGAAATCTCGGTCTCGGACCAGGACCTGATGGTCAACGGCGACGCCATCCGGGTACTTCGCCACGCCGACCCGGCGGAACTGCCCTGGGGGCTGCTGGGTGTGGATCTGGTGCTGGAATGCTCTGGCGCCTTCTCGGACCGGGCAACCGCCCAGAAGCACATCGACGCTGGTGCCAAACGCCTGCTGTTCTCCCAGCCGGCGGAATCCGATGTCGACCGCACCGTGGTGTACGGCATCAACCACCAGGATCTCACGAAAGACGACGTGATCGTGGCGGCTGCCTCCTGCACCACCAACTGCCTGGTGCCGGTGATCAAGGTATTGAATGATGCCCTCGGCGTGGAGCAGGGCACCACAACCACCATCCACGCCGCCATGAACGACCAGCCGGTGATCGACGCCTACCACCACCAGGACCTGCGCCGCACCCGCAGCGCCCTGCACAACATCGTGCCGGTGGACACCGGCCTGGCCAAAGGCATCGAACGCCTGCTGCCGGAGATGGAAGGCAAGTTCAGTTCGGTGGCCATGCGTGTGCCGACCATGAACGTCTCCGCCATCGACATGGTGGTGAACGTGCGCAAGAACACCGACGTGGCAGCGGTAAACAACCTGTTAAAAGAGGCCGCCAACGGCCCGTTGAAGAGCATTCTCGGCTACACCGACGAACTGCTGGCCAGTTCCGATTTCAACCACGACGCCCACTCCGGCGTGGTGGACGGCGGCCAGACCCGGGTTACGGGGGGCACCATGGTGAAAGTGCTGTGCTGGTTCGATAATGAGTGGGGGTTCGCGAACCGGATGCTCGATGTCAGCAAAAGCTGGTTAACCAAACATTCTTAATCTGAAATTTTGTTGAAGGGACGAACAACATGGCCATCAAGAAAATGACCGACCTCAACCTCGCCGGCAAGCGAGTGCTGATCCGTGAAGACCTGAACGTACCGGTCAAGGACGGCAAAGTCTCCAGCGACGCCCGCATCCGCGCCTCCCTGCCCACCATCAAGGCTGCCAAAGACGCCGGCGCCAAAGTGATGCTGATGTCTCACCTGGGCCGCCCGGAAGAAGGCGTGTACGACGAAGCGTCCTCCATGAAGCCGGTCGCCGACCACCTGACCAAAGTGCTCGGCCAGGAAGTGCGGCTGATCAAGGATTACCTCGACGGCGTTGACGTGGCCGACGGCGAAGTGGTGCTGTTCGAGAACGTCCGCTTCAACAAGGGCGAGAAGAAAGACGACGAAACCCTGTCCAGGAAGTACGCGGCCCTGTGTGACGTCTACGTGATGGACGCCTTCGGCACCGCCCACCGCGCCCAGGCCTCCACCCACGGCGTGGCCAAATACGCCCCCGAAGCCTGCGCCGGCCCGCTGCTGGCAGCAGAACTCGAAGCCCTGGGCAAGGCCCTGGACAACCCGGCCAAGCCCGTTGTAGCCATCGTCGGCGGTTCCAAGGTTTCCACCAAACTGGATGTGCTGAACGCCCTGGAAAAAGTCTGCGACCAGATTATCGTCGGCGGCGGCATCGCCAACACCTTCCTGGCCGCTGCGGGCCACCCGGTGGGCAAATCCCTGTGCGAACACGACCTGGTCGACACTGCCAAAAACATTGCCAGCCGCGTGGAAATCCCGCTGCCGGTGGACGTGGTGGTCGCCAGCGAATTCGCCGAAACCGCCACCGCCACCGTCAAGAACATCTCCGACGTAACCGCCGACGACATGATCCTCGACGTGGGCCCGGAAACGGCTGGCGAATTCGCCCAGTTGCTGAAGAACGCCAAAACCATACTCTGGAACGGCCCGGTGGGTGTCTTCGAATTCGACCAGTTCGGCAACGGCACCAAGGCCCTGGCCCAAGCCATCGCCGAAAGCGACGCCTTCTCCCTGGCCGGCGGCGGCGACACGGTGGCGGCCGTTGACAAGTACAACGTTGCTGACAAAATCTCCTACATCTCCACCGGCGGCGGCGCCTTCCTGGAATTCGTGGAAGGCAAGACCCTGCCTGCGGTAGCCGTACTGGAAGAACGCGGAGAGTAATAACAAAAGCGATTCGGACCAAGCCGGGCGATAAGCCCCAGGCCAGAATCGCAAGGCAGGTGGGGGATCCATTCCCGGGACTGTCTGCAGCAAGGATGCTGCAGTCAAGCGTACACGGATGTATTCACAGCGTGTCCCGGGAATGGATCCCCCACCTGCCGCAGCAGACTCCCAAGCAGATAACGAACAGAATCCAACGACCCAAAGCCCAACGAAGGAGACAACCCATGGCCCTGATTTCGATGCGGCAACTTCTGGACCACGCCGCCGAGCATGGTTACGGTGTGCCCGCCTTTAACGTGAACAACCTGGAACAGATGCGCGCCATCATGGAAGCCGCCGACAAAACCGACTCCCCGGTAATTGTCCAGGCCTCCGCCGGTGCCCGCAAATACGCCGGCGCGCCCTTCCTGCGTCATCTGATCCTGGCGGCCATCGAAGAGTTCCCGCACATCCCGGTGGTCATGCACCAGGACCACGGCACCAGCCCCTCCGTGTGCCAGCGCTCCATCCAGCTGGGCTTCAGCTCCGTGATGATGGACGGCTCCCTCGGTGAGGATGGCAAAACCCCCACCGACTACGAATACAACGTCGACGTGACCCGCCGCACCGTCGAAATGGCCCACGCCTGCGGCGTGTCCGTGGAAGGCGAGCTGGGCTGCCTGGGTTCCCTGGAAACCGGCCAGGCCGGTGAAGAAGACGGTATCGGCGCCGAGGGCACCCTCGACCACAGCCAGATGCTGACCGACCCGGAAGAAGCGGCCGACTTCGTCAAGAAAACCCACGTGGACGCCCTGGCCATCGCTATCGGCACCAGCCACGGGGCCTACAAGTTCACCCGTCCGCCCACCGGCGACATCCTGGCCATCGACCAGATCAAGGCCATCCACGCCCGCATCCCGGACACCCACCTGGTGATGCACGGCTCGAGCTCCGTACCCCAGGAGTGGCTCAAGATCATCAACGAATACGGTGGTGAAATCCCGGAAACCTACGGCGTACCGGTGGAAGAAATCGTGGAAGGCATCAAGCACGGCGTGCGCAAGGTCAACATCGACACCGACCTGCGCCTGGCCAGCACCGGCGCCGTTCGTCGTTTCCTTGCCGAGAACCCGGCCGAGTTTGATCCGCGCAAATTCCTCAAGGAAACCATGAAGGCCATGACCGACGTGTGTGTTGCCCGCTACGAGGCCTTCGGCACTGCTGGCAACGCCAGCAAGATCAAGCCGATCAACCTTGAGCGCATGTTCGAGCGTTACGCGTCCGGCGAACTGGACCCCAAGGTCAAGTAAGCTTAAGAGACCGGAACCGAATCGGCCTCCGCATTGCGGGGGCCTTTTTGTTTGTGGCGCCAGGCCGCCAGGAAGATGAGCAGCCCGATGGTTGCCGTCGTGGCGCCGACATAGCCCGTCGAAGACCAGCCAAAGCCCGCAGTGATGGCCATGCCCGCGAGCCAGGGCCCGAGTGCGTTGGCGACATTGAATGCGGCGTGATGCGAGGCCGCCGCCAGGTTCTGGGCGCCATGGGCCACATCCATCAGGTGCGTCTGCAGGGCCGGCCCAAGAGCACCCATCATGGCCACCAGGAAGCAGGCGGCCAGAAGCACCGGCAGCGTGCCAGTAGTGGACGGAAACGCCAGCAGAATGCAGGCGCTTAGCAGCAGGATCACACCAACCGCCCGGAATCCCAGCCGATCGAACAGCCAGCCGCCCAAGAGATTGCCGGTAAAACCGCCCAGGCCGAACACGGCCAGGGCAATCGGAATCCAGTACTCATCAACCCGGGTTACTTCCAGCAGAGTCGGCGCCAGGTAGCTGAACACCGCAAACATGCCGGAAAAACCGATGGCACCAATGGCCAGGGCAAACCAGATGCTCGCGCGATTGAAGGCCCGGAGCTCACTGAACGGACTTTGGCGCTTTTCCTGCCGGTCCAGCGGCAGCACGAAGATCACCAGGCTCAGGGTGGCCACGGAAATCAGCCCCACGAAGAAATACACGTAGCGCCAGTCCAGCGACTGACCCATCCACGCAGCCAGCGGATTGCCGAACAGCAGCGCCAGGGTCAGACCCATCATCACCCGGCTCACAGCCTTGGCACGCTGGTGCACCGGCACAAGTGACGCTGCCACGAGGCAGGCGACCCCGAAATACGCCCCGTGGGGAAGGCCCGCCACAAAACGCGCGATCATGACACCGGTGTAGTCATCGGCCAGCGCGCTGGCCAGGTTGCCCACCGCGTAAAAGGCCATCAGCCAGATCAACAGCTGTTTCCTGAAAAAGCGGGCGCCAATCACGGCGAGCAGCGGTGCGCCCACAACCACCCCAAGCGCGTAGGCGCTGATCAGGTGGCCCACCTGGGGTTCGGTGACCCCAAGATCCGTGGACACATTGGGCATCAGCCCCATGATGGCGAACTCGCCGGTACCGATCGCGAAGCCGCCCAGGGCGAGGGCAAACTCGATCAGAAAGATCCGAAGTCTTGTCACAGGTTCACTGCTCAAACCGGGTACTCCCCGAAAAGATAAAACGAAAAGCCTGACAGTGTGACGGTTACGCGAGCGGGTTGCCATACGGACTACCACGGCTGTCTGATGTTTGATCTGACGCAACTCTGATGCACTGATCATTCACCGATCTCTTGTATTTTTTCGGCAAGCGTCAACTATAGGTATCAGAGGCAAACAGATATCAGAACAGACTGTAACCAGAGGTTATGACGATCAATAAGGAGCGCCATGGACTTCAAGGACTATTACGCCGTCCTCGGTGTGAGTGAGTCGGCCTCCGCCGAGGAAATCAAAAAGGCCTATCGCAAGCTGGCCCGGAAATACCATCCGGATGTCAGCAAGGAAGAAGACGCCGACACCAAGTTCAAGGACCTGGGAGAGGCCTACGAAGTGCTCAAGGACCCGGAAAAGCGGGCAGAGTACGATCAGCTGCGCAAATACGGGGCCCGTGCCGACGGTTCCTTCGAGCCGCCGCCCGGGTGGCAGAGCGCCTCAGGCTTCGGCGGTGGTGGCTACACCGAGGCCGACGCCCGCCAGTTCAGTGACTTCTTTGAGGAAATCTTCGGTGGCGGTCGCCGTGGTGGCTTCTCCGGTGATTTCGGGGGCGGCTTTGGTGGCGGTGGCTTCCGCCAGAACATGCGCATGCGGGGCGAAGATGTGCACGCCCGGCTGGCGCTGTTCCTGGAAGAAGCCTTTCACGGTTGTGAGAAGCAGGTGTCGTTTACCGTGCACGAGGCCGACAGCCACGGCCGGGTGATGCCGCGCCAGAAAACCCTCAAGGTGAAGATTCCTGCCGGCATGCGGGAAGGCCAGCATATCCGCCTGAAAGGCCAGGGCTCGCCGGGTATCGGCGGCGGTGAACCCGGTGACCTGTTCATCGAGGTGGAGTTTGCGCCGCATCCCCAGTTCAGCGTCGAAGGCCGGGATGTGGTGGTGACCGTGCCCATCGCACCTTGGGAGGCGGCTCTCGGTGCCACCGTCACCGTCCCCACCGTGGGCTCGAAGGTGAACGTGAAAGTGCCCAAGGGTTCCACCAGCGGCCGCAAGCTGCGGCTCAAGGGTAAGGGCTTCCCCGGCAAGCACCCGGGCGACCAGATTGTGGTTCTGCAGGTGACCATGCCGGAGAAGCACAGCCCGGAGGCCGAAAAGCTGTACCAGCAACTGGCCGAGGCGGAGAAGCAGTTCAATCCACGCAGCAAGCTTCACGTGTAAGCGGGGGTAAGGGATGAGCAAGCAGGATCGTATGGTAACGGTGGAAGTGGTTGACCCGAATGGGACCCGCTTCACCCTGCATGAAATCTGCGAACGTGGCGAGTGCCATGCAGAGTTTGTTATCAAGCTGGTGGATTACGGCATCATCTCGCCGATCGAGGATGTCGCCGAAGCCCGGCAATGGCAGTTCGATGTTGCCTCGCTCGCAAGACTTCGCAAAGCCCAGCGGCTGCAGCGGGATCTGAAAATGAACCTGCCGGGCCTTGCCATGTCGTTGGAGCTGCTGGACGAAGTCGAGGACATGCGCAGGGAGGTGGCACGTCTCAATCACCGTATCCGTCAATTGATGGGGGAGTAATCACTCCCCCAATAGCGCATCAGGATTTCTTCTCGTCCAGCGCCTGAATCTCGGCGTAGATCTTCTCCGCCTCCTCCATCAGCGTGCCATGGGTACGCAGATCGCCGTTGCGCTGGGCATCCAGGGCCTTTGCGAGTTTGTCCTCATACGCCTTCTGCAGTTTTTTCTTCGGATCGCCTTTCAAGAAGCCGAGCATATTCGGTACCTGTTCTGAATAACTGTTGAACGGTTTACGCTGCCTGCGCCAGAAAGTTCATCCATTGATTGTGGCCGAACCAGAATGGCGTGCAAGGTTTACGACTGACAACAAAACCCGTACACAAAAGCGTCCTTTTTGGGCCCGGGTTTTGCTATACATTCGGATATTCAACAGGCAAGGAGGCCGCTGCGTTGTGCAGGACGCACAGAGTTTGCACAAAAGCGGGGTCCGTATGTCCTTTGAGTTCCTTCGGCGGCTGGTTTCAAGCCGCCTTCTCCGACCGGTTTTCATTGTTCTGGTGGTCGCAGGCCTGGTGCAGGTACTGGTCAGCCAGTGGCTGATCTCCAGCCAGGTCGAGCGTCTGGTAGCGACTGCCGGTACCGCCCTTCAGGCCAGCAGCGAGCAGGTGAGCGCATCCTTCGGTGACACACGCGAGGACGTACGCACCCGCCTGGAGACCATGCGGCAGAAGACCACCGAGGAATTGGCAGAGGAACTCACCCGCCAGCAGATGGAGCAACAGGAGCGGGTGGCCGGTAATGTGCGCAGTGCCGTCATGGCCGAGGCCCAGGGGTTGGCGGACGTTCTCGCTGCGGTTGCAGCACCCCTGATCTGGGATCGCGATATTCCCCGGCTGACCGATCTGGTGGAGCTGGCGGATGCCCGGGAGTCGGTGTTGTTCGCCATTTACTACGACCAGTACGGCGAGCGCCTGACCCGCTATGTGGACCGTTCCGATGACCGGGTGCGCACTCTTATGGAGCAGGGGGAAGGCCGTGGTGCGGCAAATCGGGTCCTGGATGCGGCAAGCCGTGACCCCAACGTCGTTATCATTTCGGCGGATATTGCGCCCCAGGGTTCGGCCATCGGCGAATTGAAGTTGGGACTGTCACTGGAAGGTATAAACCGGGATATGGCCGCCCTGGAAGAAGAATTCAGTGCCACCATTGCCGGCAGTATCAATGCTCTGCGGGATACCCTGGAGGCCGAAACCGAGCAGGTGAACCAGAGACTTCAGCAGCAACTGGCGGCCATGGATGCCAACACCCGTTCGCGCATGGAAGGCACCGTGGAAGCACTGAATTCGGAGGCCTCCAGCCTCTCGGCCAATCTTTCGCTGTTGGCCATCGGCTCGGCGGTGGCGCTGATCGTCCTGGTGGCCCTGGTGCTGGGCGGCGGCCTGCTGCCCAGGGTGTTCCGGCTGAGTTCCGCGATCTGGGGTATCGCCGATGGCGAGGCCGATCTCACCCGACGTGTGGCGATGAAAGGCCGGGACGAGCTGACCGACATGGCCGAAGGCGTGAATCGGTTTATTGCCCGGATCCAGGAGCTGGTGGCCGAAGTGCGCGCCTCCGCCGAGTCGGCAGCCGGCCAGGCCCAGAGCCAGGGCGACATCAGCCGGCAGGCGGTGGCTGCCGTTAATCGTCAGGAGCAGGCCGTGGCCGAGGTGTCGGGCACCATGGACACCATGTCACGGAGCATTGCCGAGGTGGCCGGCAACATTCAGGAAATCGCCGGTTCGGTAAGTAACGTCAGCTCCGAGAGTGAGGCCACCGCTGGTATTTCCCGGGATGTCCGGCACAGGCTGGACCAGGTGGTGCGCAATGTCGAGCAGGCCGTCGAGGCGGTCAACCAGCTGGATGCCCAGAGCAAGGAAATCGGCTCGGTGCTGTCGGTGATCGGCGCCATTGCCGAGCAGACCAATCTGTTGGCGCTGAACGCCGCCATCGAGGCGGCCAGGGCCGGGGAGTCCGGTCGGGGCTTTGCGGTAGTGGCCGATGAAGTACGCACCCTGGCCAGCCGGACCCAGGAATCCACCACGGAGATACAGACCATCATCGAGCGCCTGCAGAAAGGCAGTCAGCAAGCGGTGACCGCCATAGGCGATGTGTCTGGCCAGGTGGCGGAGTCGTCATCGGAGTTCCGCCGGGCAGACGAGCACTTCGAGCGTATCAACCAGCTGCTTGGCAGTCTTCAGGAGCGTGCCCTGGCCACGGCCTCGGTTGCCGAGGAGGAGGGCCGGCAGGCCAGCGATGTCAGTACCAGCGTCGCCGACATTGCCAGCTCCTCGCAGGAGACGGTTCAAGCCATCGAACGCTCCGACAAAGCCAGTGGCCAGATTGCCCGCACGCTGGCCTCGTTGCAGGAGAAAGCTTCCCAGTTCCACGTTTGAGGAAAGCCTCAGGAGGTTGTTGAGAGCAGCCTGGCCCGGGCTTGCCCGTATTCTTCGCTCAGGCGGCGGACCAGATCCGCGACCGGTAACACGTCATGGATCTGGCTCACACCCTGGCCTGCCGACCACACGGTTTTCCAGGCTTTGGCCTCGTCGTCCATGGGCTTGAGCTTTTCGCCGTAGTTGACCTCGCCCGCCTGGTTCAGGCGGTCCATGGCGTAGCCGGCGGCTTCCAGACTCTGGCGCATGAAGCTGGCAGGCACGCCAGACACGGCCGGGGTGTGGATGATGTCGGCCGATACCGCCTCAATGATCATGTTCCGGTAGGCGTCGTCGGCTTGGGATTCGGTGGTGTTGATGAACCGCGTGCCCAGGTAACCCAGATCCGCACCGAGGGCCTGGGCGGCCAGCAAATCCTCTCCGTGAGAAAGCCCCCCGGCCAACAAGATGGTGCCGTCAAACACCTCGCGAATCTCATGCACCAGCACCACCGGATTGATGGTGCCGGCGTGGCCTCCGGCACCGGCAGCCACCGCAATGATTCCGTCCACACCGGCCTCAGCCGCCTTGCGCGCGTGTTTCTGGTTGGTCACATCGTGGAACACCAGGCCGCCGTAACTGTGCACCGCTTCCACCACCTGGCTGGCGGCGCCCAGGGAGGTGATCACAATGGGCACCTGGTGCTTTACACACAGCTCCAGATCCGCCTGCCAGCGGGGATTGGTTCGGTGCACGATCAGGTTCACGGCATAAGGTGCCGTCTTTACATCCGGGTGCGTGCTCCGGAACGCTGCCAGTTCCTCGTTCATCTGGACCAGCCAGTCCTCAAAGCCTTCGCTGGTGCGCTGGTTCAAGGCTGGAAAGCTGCCCACAATGCCCTGCTTGCAGCAGGCCAGGGCAAGCGCGGGGCCGGAGATCAGAAACATGGGGGCGGCCACCAGGGGAAGGGAGAGGGTATCTTTCAGCAGTGCGGGCAATGGCATGAGGTTTCCTTAATTTTTCTTGGAACTTTTGTAGGATATAAAGGATCTTAGCGTGCCCCGCCGGCGCTGAAAACGGTCGCGTGCTAATTACTCCGTCACGCCGGAAGAACAAACAGAGCAAAAAGGAGCCCTTCATGGGTGAAGCAAAACGACGCAAGGAAACCGGAGCCCCGGCTCCCCGCAAGGGCAAATCCAACAAGCCCCTGATGATCGGCGTGGCCGTCCTGATATTGGCTGCTGTGGTGTTCGGATTATCCTTCATGACCTCCTCTCCAGAGCCTACCTCCGATGAGCTGCCGGTAGCGGCTCCCAACGCCGAACCTTTCCCGTCGGAACTGGACCAGTTCGGTATTTCCGTGGGTCCTGAGGACGCCCCCGTGGTGGTCCGGGAGTTTGCTGATTACCAGTGCCCGGCCTGTGGCCGTTTCTCCTCGGCCAGTAAGCAGCTGAAGCAGGAGTACGTGGACACCGGCAAGGTGCGTTTTGTCTATTTCGATCTGCCCCTCCAGCAGCACGAGAACGCCATGCCCGCGGCCCAGGCCGCCCGCTGTGCCGGTGATCAGGATGCCTACTGGGCCATGCACGATCGCCTCTACGATTCCCAGACGGAATGGAGTGGCTCCAACGATCCGGTGGCCACCTTCACCCGCTACGCCACGGATCTTGGCCTGGAAGAACGCCGCTTCCGCCGGTGCATGACCACGGAACTGCACCGCGAGGCGGTCGAACAGAGCCGCCAGGTGGCCATGCAGCTTCGGGTGACCAGCACCCCGACGGTGCTGGTGGACAACATCCGTCTGACACGGCCCGGCTGGGGCCAGCTCTCCGCCTTAGTTGAGCGTGAACTGGCAGGCGAGCAGCAACAGTGACACTTGATCGTGAGCCTGAGTTGGTTAAAATTTGCGCCCTCTCAGGCTCCGGCCTCTGAAAACAACCCAGAACCCATGCTCCGGATTTACGGTCCGGCCCGCAGGAGACAAACATGAGCAACAACGTCGTTGTCTGCGCCCTGTACAAGTTCGCAGTCCTGAATGATTACAAATCCCTCCGTCAGCCCTTATTGAACCTGATGCTTGAAAAAGACGTGCACGGCACCCTGCTGCTGGCGCGTGAAGGCATCAACGGCACCATCGCCGGAAGCCGCGAGGGCATCGATGCCGTGAAGGCCTGGATCGCCAGCGACGAGCGGTTCGATGGCATCGACTACAAAGAGTCATTTGTGGACATCCAGCCGTTCAAGCGCACCAAAGTGAAGCTCAAGAAAGAGATTGTCACCATGGGTGTGGAGGGCATCGATCCGAAGCGCATCGTCGGCACGTATGTGGAACCAAAGGCGTGGAACGACCTGATTTCCGATCCGGACGTGGTGCTGGTGGATACCCGCAACCAGTACGAAGTAGAGATCGGTACCTTCAGGAATGCCGTCAATCCGGCCACCGATACCTTCCGGGAGTTCCCGGAATACGTGAAGCAGAACCTGGATCCTGCCAAACACAAGAAGGTGGCCATGTTCTGTACCGGCGGCATCCGCTGCGAGAAATCCACGGCCTATCTGAAAGAGCAGGGCTTCGAAGAGGTGTATCACCTGAAAGGCGGCATCCTGAAGTACCTGGAAGAGGTGCCGGAGGAAGAAAGCCTGTGGCACGGAGAGTGCTTCGTATTCGATGACCGGGTCACGGTGAACCACAAGCTTGAGCGTGGCGAGTACGATCAGTGTCACGCGTGCCGGCGGCCCATCACCGAGCAGGACAAGCAGCGTCCGGAATACGAGCAGGGTGTGAGCTGCCACCAGTGCGTTGACTCACTGACCGAGGAACAGAAAGCCCGCTTTGCCGAGCGTGAGCGCCAGATGCGTCTGGCGGAGGGGCGTGGCGAAGCCCATGTGGGCGGCGAAGCGGCGCGCATCATTGCCGAGCGCAAGGCCCGGAAAAAGGCCGAAAGAGAACGTCAGGCCCGTCAAAGCATGGCCGGAGAACAGGCCAGGAACACAGAGGGCGCCTGACCGGACAACCAACAGGGAGACTTCATGGATTTACGAAAGGCCGTAGCCGTCACCGCCGTTGTGTTCACGCCCCTTGCCTTCGGGCAGGACGCCGATAACTGGAAAGGTGAGACCGAGCTGGGCGTGCTGATCACCTCCGGCAATACCGAGGAGACCAACATCAAGGGTCGATTGGGCCTGATCCATGAAGTCGAAACCTGGCGCAACACCGGCGAGTTCCGCGCCAATTACTCGGAAACCGAAGACGAGACCACCGCCGAAAAGTACCTGGCGACGCTGGAAACCAACTACAAGTTCTCTGAGAACCAGTACTGGTTTCTCCGGGGCGCCTACGAGGACGATCGTTTTTCCGGCTACGACTTCGAATCCTCACTGACAACCGGTTACGGTCAGCGGGTCTGGAATTCCGGAGAGCGTTCCTTCCTTGATCTCTCGGCCGGTGCCGGTTATCGCTACAACAAACTGGAGATGGTGAACGCCCGGGGCGAGGACGCCGAGAAAGAGGCCATCGCCCGTCTGGCCGGGCAATTTGATTATGCCTTGTCTGAAAATGCCCTGTTTCGCCAGAGGCTAAGCACGGAAATCGGTCTGGACGAGAACAACACCATCACCGAGTCGGAGACCTCGCTGCAGGCCAACGTGGTGGGTAACCTGTCCATGAAGGCCGCGTTCCGGGTCAAGCATCTGTCCGACCCGCCGGCCGGTTCCGAGGATACCGACACCGAAACCTCGCTGTCGCTGCTCTACGGTTTCTGATCTAGACGTTGTTCCGCAGCCCAAGCTCGTCAGGGTAAGGCGTCAGATACTGCTGGCTGTGCAGGTAATCCACCGGTTCCCGGCGTTGGGCCATACGCAGCAGGGTCATGGGCACCACCAGCGGCACCTCGCCCCGGCGGTAGGCCTCCATCTGCTCCAGCAGCACCTTGCGCTCTTCATCGCCCAGGGAATCCCGCAGGTAGCCCATCAGGTGCTGCATGGCGTT
This sequence comes from Marinobacter gudaonensis, assembly GCF_900115175.1. Classification (NCBI taxonomy): domain Bacteria; kingdom Pseudomonadati; phylum Pseudomonadota; class Gammaproteobacteria; order Pseudomonadales; family Marinobacteraceae; genus Marinobacter; species Marinobacter gudaonensis. The sequence continues at coordinate 1,450,860 of NZ_FOYV01000001.1, read as the reverse complement.
CATGTGCGAGCCCCGACTCACCTTCTGGCTCATGGCTTCCATGAACTGGTGAATGTAACGGTCGGCGATGGTTTCGAGTGGCTCGGATTTGAGGTCCCCCAGCATCGGGCCAAGCTGGCGGTAGATCCGTTCGGAGTGGGCCAGTAGCTGGAACTTGTGGCGGGTGTGGAATTCGATCAGCGCCTTGGCCGACAGCTTCTCGCCGGCCACATTCTGCATCCAGTCGTCGTAGGCGAACACCCGCTCGATGAAGTTTTCACGGAGCATGTCATCGTTCAGGCGGCCTTCTTCCTCCACCGGCATCAGCGGGTAGGCCTGCAGCAGGGCTTCGGCAAACATGCCGCGGCCGTCGCGCCGGGTTACCTGGCCGTCCTCGTTGTGCACCTTGATGCGCTCCATGCCGCAGCTGGGGGACTTGGCCATCAGGATGTAGCCCCGAAGATCGGCTAGCGACGGCAGGATGCGGTCGATAAAGTCCTGCATGGCGCCGGTATGGTCGGCGGTGCCTTTGGTTTCAATCAGGCGAAGGCCGTCGCTGTATTCGCGCAGGTGAATCGCCGGGCGGGGCACGCCCAGGCCCGCTTCCAGCTCGGGGCAGATGGAACGGAAGTCGAAATGTTTCGACAGCACCTGGGTGCAGTAGCGGGAATGCTTATGGCCGCCATCATGGCGGACTTCCTTGCCCAGCAGGCAGGTGCTGATTCCAACGGGGATGCCGCTCACGGTTACTCTCCAGTTGTAACGAGTCGAGTCGTATCGAGACAGTGGTTAAAACGTCTCTGTAATACGTGTATTGAGTCTAGCCCGATCAGGCCGGCCCCGAAAACCGTCACTTTTCCTGCTTGCCCAGGCGACCGGAACCTTTGCGTTTCTTGGCAAACATCGCCAGGGTGGTGGCGTAGATGGCGCGCACGTCCCGGGCGAACTGTTCCACGGAGTAATCCCGCGCAAACTCCAGGGCCTGGCCGGAGAGCCTGCCACGCAGCGCTTCGTCTTCCAGCAGTTTTTTCACCTCGGCACGCCACTGGTCCTGCTTTTCCGGTGTCTTGAAACCGTTGTGGCCGTGGCGGACCACGTCCTCGATACCGCTGGAGCGCACGGCCACCACTGGCAAGCCCGCGGCCATGGCCTCCAGGATCACCATGCCCTGGGTTTCGGATATGGAGGCGAACAGGAAGGCGTCTCCCAGCCGATACCAGTTGGCCATTTCATCCGGCGGCACGGCGCCTACCAGGGTAAAGTGTTCCTGCAGTCCCAGGTCCTCGATTTTCTGCTGCAGCCGATCCCGCTGGTGCCCGTCGCCGATCATCAGGAAGCGGAAGGGCACGCTCGTTTCCCGACGCAGGGCATCAACCGCCTCGATCATGAAGTCGATGTTCTTCTCGTTGGACAGACGGGAGACGCTGATAAACACCTTCTCATCGTGAAGCTTCAACCGCTTGCGCAACGCCTCGACGTCCTCGTGCCGGACATCCTGGAACTTCTGGTATTCAATGCCCGTGGGCTGCACAAACGTGGGTGTTTTCACCCCGATCATGCGCAGGTACTCCTCGGTGGAGTAGGTGGGCACAATCACACCATCGCACTTATTGGCAAAGCGCTTGATCAGCGCGTGCGAAATCAGATTGCGGAACAGCATGCCTGGCAGGGGCACGAAATGGGCGTAGTGCTCCAGCCGGGTGTGGTAGGTGTAGATCGCGGGAACCCGCAGGGTGCGGGCCACGAACAGCCCCAGGGAGCCCAGCCAGAAGGGATGGTGGAGGTGAATGATGTCCGGTTTGAAGGCCCGAACCCGCTTGCGGATACGGGCCAGAAATATATTGGCCAGCCGAAATTCCCGCTTCTCGCCCATGGCCAGCAGTGATGGTACCCGAAGCACGTGGGATTCGGCCTCCGGCTGGCCCTTGTATCGCGGGGCCACCACCAGCAGCTTGTCGCCCAGTTGTTCCAGGCCGCGCCGCAACCGTTCAATGGAAATGGGCACGCCACCAATGAAGGGCAGATAATTGTTGGTGAACATGGCAATGCGAAGGGGCTTCTCCAGCCAGGGCGAGGGGTCCAGGTCGTAATCCGGGTAATAATCCTTGGCGATGAAAATAGCGCCGTAGAGTTTGATGGCCAGGGCGGCGAACAGCGCAACAATCAGCAGGAAATTGAGATAGCCGGTGTAGAACAGCGAGTAGATAAAGAACCAGAGGCTCTCCAGCCGCTTCAGTATCGGGTGCTGCCCGATTTCCAGGCGCTGCAGGCTGTGGCTTACCTCCCCCTCGGCACTCACACTCACCCGCACGTAGTGGTAGAAGCTGGTGTCGTTATTCATCACCAGGCCGCCGGCCCCGCCGGTGGTAATGAAGGTGGTGCCGGCCGCGGTTTTCTCTGAGAACAACGACAGGTTGGAGGAAAACACGCGGTCCACATCGTGGTCACTGATCGCCTTCAAAAGCGCATCCCGAAACTCGGGCGGCGCCAGGTAGTCGGCCTGGCGATCAAACGGTGCGTTCTCATCGGGCTGCAGCGGCGGATGGCCAATGAAAAGGATCCGGGCATTGGACGTATCCTGGGCCAGCAGGTCGTTGAGCCAGCGGATCTGCCAGCGCCAGGGAGTCTTGCCGGTGCTGTCCAGGAAAATCAGACGGCTGCTGCCCGCCTCAATACTGAAAAAGTGCGGGCCGAAGTGGTCATAGAACCGGAAGCTGCCGAAATCCTCGTACTCATGGGCGCCGAAGGTGAGCAGATAGGGAATGTCCAGGTGGCTCAGGGTGCCATAGAGGGCCCGGTACTTGTCCTCACCGCCGCCACTGACGGCGTTGCCGGCGGAGACCATGAAATCGATGCCGGACTGGTTGAGCTGCGGAATAATCCGGTCCTCGAACACTCCAACCGAGTTGTTGATGTTACCCACCACCGCAAAGCTGAACGGCTCTCCAGCCTGAACCTGCCGGTGAATCCGCTCCACCTGTTCGGTGTGGACCCCCTCGAAGTTCTCTGTGAACAGGTTCAGGTAAACCTTGTAGCCCACCAGCAGAACCACCGCCAGTACACACAGGTAGAACAGAAGCTTGAGTGGATTGCGGAACATCATCCGGCTTTCCTCCGGTTGGCAACGAGCTCCCTCTGCAGCACCACCAGCCCGATGATCATGCCCAGATAGATGGTCAGTAACCGCCAGCACACGATCACCAGGATCAGATGGTTGGCAGACAGGATATCCCGGAAGAAGCTGCCGAAGACACCTTCGGAAATGCCCGAGGCCCCGGGCGTGGGTGAGAAATACATGACAAACGTGGTGACCACCAGCAGCCCCACCGACATCACGTAGTCCACGCTGTAGTCCAGGCTATGCATCAGCAGCGCCGGAAAGCTGAACAGACTGAGCAGGAACACCGCCGTGAACAGCACCGACAGCCAGACATACCGGGGCGCACCCCGCAGGTAATCACCAAAACTCCGGGACAGACGCAGCATCTCCCGGCGCGCCTTGAACTGCCAGCGACGGTGCCTCTGTTCGCTGATCAGGTGCAGTCGACAGGCGGTAAGCAACACACGGGTCAGTGGCCCGATCAGCCAGTGGGTGCGGAACAGCAGCACCAGGA